>JBNKUV010000011.1:0-161357 GCA_050298815.1 Polyangiaceae bacterium | reverse complement strand
GTCACCCACATCGCGCTACAAAGTCGAGCGCTCAGCTTGCACGGACAGTCGCGCCGAGCTCAAATAGCTCATGGCCGCTTCGCTCTCTAGTCCTGCACTCCTCGCCCGCATCACGATCGCAATCACCGCCGGGGGACTGCTGGCAACCGCCGCCTGTGGTGCCAGCAGTTCGAGCGGCTCAACAGAATCCGAACCGACGCCCCTTGACGAGAACCAGCCGACTGGGGAACCTTCCGAGAGTCCACAACCCAGCGAGCCGCCCCCGGACGTTCTGGAATGCTCATCCCCACTCACCGAGTTCTGCATGACGCGCGAACAAATGGAGCGGCAAGCCAAGTTCGGCACAGGGCAGATCCCGCTAGATCCGCCGCGAACCGACGAGGCGATCGCCAGCGGCTTCGACGACAACGATTGCATGAAACCCGAGTGGACAGCCACCGGGTGCTGCAATCCTGCAGTCGGGCCTGGCGTTCCTCAGGGTAACGGTGAGTGCTGCTACATGGCCTGTGAGTTGAGTTGCTGCGGCCGCCCGTTCGTCGTGCGTGGCGTGGCAATCGTTGCGTCAGCTGCGCGGCGCAACGATTGGACGACAGTGGCGCCCGATTGCCGGCGCGTCAGTGAAGCCGCTGCGCAACAACTCGGTCAAGCGTGGCTGATAGATGCACTAGCGGAACACGCCTCCGTGGCGTCCTTCGCCGTGTTCACCCTGGAACTGATGCAACTCGGTGCCCCGCCGGAGCTCGTCCGTGGCGCGCAACAGGCGGGTCTGGACGAGATAGAACATGCGCGACATTGTTTCGGTCTCGCCAGCCACTTTGCGGGCGAGGCTCACGGGCCTGGCAATCTGCCCGCGTGCGGCTTTTCACCACGTGATCTTGCCGACACCTTGCGCGCTGCGGTGCACGAAGGCTGCATCGGTGAAACCATTGCTGCCGCCATCGTCTCCGAGCAAGCTCGCCACTGTACCGACGCCACCGTTCGACGAGCATTGGAACGCATCGCGGAAGACGAACTGCGTCATTCTGAGTTGGCTTGGCGCTTCGTGGCTTGGGCCATCGCCAAGCACGGAGCGTTCGCGCGCCGTGTGGTGCTCGCCGCGCTGGATGCGGCACTTGCCCACGCGCCGGAGCCGGAGAACATCCCCGACCTGCGGCTCGACGAGTTGCACGCCGGTGGCCGCATCAATGCCTCTGAATGGTCCGCTTGCGTGGCTCAGGTGACTGCCTCCGTGTTGCGGCCGGCAATCGAGCGTTTGCAAAGTGCCTCTGCTGACGGCTGTGCGTCGGGGGGCCGCGCTACAGCGAACTCCTCGCACGGCCTCGACGAGTACCGGGCGTAAGCGCCAAGTCTCTGCATTCGAAAGGCCCGAACCCTTTCGACTCCGCGGAGATGGGGCACTCATTCGCCGTCTTCATTCGCCAGCTTGAATCCGACGTTGTCCAACCACAGATCGAATTGGGGTACGTTCGCCGGCAGCGCGAACTGAACCTGGTAGGCCCGATCCGCTGCCAAGCTGAGCGGCGGACTGTCGAGGCCGTCGCGCGGAATACCCCAATTCTCGCGCATCAAATTCGAAAACGGGATCTCGTACAGTTTCCAGTCGGTGCCAACCTTTATCGTCGTGGTCGGGGAGTCGAAGCACCCCTGCTTAGCACAGCTCTCCCCATCCCACCCCCCATCGCACCAGCTCTGCTCCTCGGGACGGGGCTGGCAATGGCTGCCGGCTGGCTCTGAGTAAACATCACTGACGCGCACACGCAACTCGACCGGCCCGACGCCGTTTCGGGCCCAGAAGCGCAAAGCGTTCCACCCCTGAGTCTGCAGGTCGAAGGGCAACAAGCTGCCGGACTGGTTGTTGAGGCCCACCCCCACTCCAGCTCCGAAGGTAGAGTGTCCGCCACCTTGCACGCGGATGCCATATGCGTTGGCGCTCTGCTCTCCCTCCGGCGCGAGAGCGACGCCCCCCGGGGCTGAGTGGCGCGTCATGCTGAATTTGCCTCCGCCGAGCGGCGCTGGTGTTGGCGTCGTTTCTCCGGTTGGATCACCATTCTCGCAGTCGCAACGATCGTCGAAGGTGTACCAGAAGCCGATGAACCCTTGCCCGTTCTTGAGCGTCGTGTTGTCACCGTCGTCTCCGTCGTCAATCAGGATGACACCAGGAATGTTCTCGCTGTCATAGTGAGGATCGCGCTTCCCGCTGCAGCTTGGGAGGAGCCCCTGCAGTAGAACGAACACCGCCGCATGGAGAAGCCGGAAGCCAGTCGATGACATGTTCATGAGTGTCTGCTCTCGGCACGATCTGCGGACAAAAGTGAATCTATCGGACCCCAGGCCGGTGCTCAGTCCGGCTTGGGGGTTATCGTTCTGGGAGGAAGTTAGAACCGGCGCCGAGGACAGGCGCATGGTCGTTCGCTGACGGCACGGCGTCTCGGGCCTGCCGACGGCAAACCGGACGAGGGAGAGCGCGCTGCACCGCAGCTGTGGCTACTCGCGGCTCGTTGCATTCAGTGCAAACGTCGAGGGTTCTGTCCAGGTTGCGTCGCGAGGCGCATGGCTGGTACCGGTGTGCACTTGGAGCACCGAGTGCTATCAGAAGCGCCGGTTCGCCACTGGATCTGTTCGCTGCCCTGGGGATTTCGTGCTTTGCTCGGCTACGACAAGCGCCTGTGTGCCGAGGTCCTCGCTGCCGTCATCACGGAGCTCGGACGCTCGCTGAAGTGGCGGGGAAGAAACAGCTGGGTTTGTCGAGTGTGAGCGACGCTTTGACTGGTGCCGTTGGCGCGGTGCAGCGCGTGGATTCTGACGGTTGTGCCCGGCACGCCCTCGAGACTGGCCAATGGAATCATCTGACGCTGGTCACACGAAGGAAGCTGAGCGACTCGGCTTCTGGGAGAGCTCGAATCCGAGATGCGTTGCGGCGCGTCGTGGTGACGGTCAGTGCTGGGCCGCGTGAGGCGTGTCGACCGGCTCCGTTGACAGCTGGCCTTGCTCGCGATGTCTTCCGCACGCGCGAACAGCTGATCGTCGAAAAGTGACGCTCCGCCAGCAACTCATTGTGGCATCACGTGCGGCGAGGCGCCCGGCATTCCGGCCGTTGGAGAGAGGTTTGCTCGTCGCCCTTTCGAGCTATCTCCCGAACTGGCGCAATGCCGTGCTCCTGGTGAAGCCCGCCCCCATCCTTCGCCGGCACCGCGAGGGTTTCCGCTTGGTGTGGGAGCGTCGTTCCCGAGCGAGCCAAGGCCCGGAGCCAAAGATATCTCCGGAGACCATCGAGCTCATTCGACGGATGGCGCTCGAGAACAAGACCTGGGGCGCCGAGCGCATCCGTGGCGAACTCCTGAAGCTCGGCATTCGGGTTTCGATGAGAACGATCCAACGCCATGTTCGTGGCGTTGTCCCACCGCGGGATGGGCAACCCTGGTGAACGTTCATGCAGAAGCACACGGTCTGGGCCTGTGACTTTCTACAAAGTCCCGCGGTATGGTTGGCGGGCTAATCGTGCACTCTGACGCGGAGGATAGGCTGAAAGCGGAAGGGGTGCTCGCGGACGCCTACCGCGCCATCACGCTCTCCGACGCGGTGATCGCCAACGAGACCAACCGCACTGCGCTTGCTCCTAGCAACGTCATCTTCAATCACTTTTCCGACGAAGAAGTCGACAACCACCTGATGCCAGACATTTCACCGGACTTGAACGGGGTGGCGTTTGCGACCATGGCGTTCAAGCGGATGATTGCTGCATGCGCAGTACATCGACGAACTCGTTGTATGGTCGCGTGGGTTCCCCTTGCTCCACACCCACCGCCCGACGCATCAGCGCCCCCGCTCGGTCAGCTGAGTTTGCGGTTCACTGGCCACCTTCGGCGCCTCGGCTCGCAGGAGCTGGCCGACCGTGCTCTTCAACAGCGTTGCCATTCCTCGCGCACAGCGCTGCGCGTCGTTTTCGACGAAACCCACGCACGCGGCAGCGATACGCTCTGGAAGAGCGCACTCCGAAGGCTCGAGCGAGGCCCCGCAGTTGCTCAAGAGCCACTGTTCTTTTAGCTATGTCACCAGAAGCACATGAGCAATCCAGCGCGCACGAAGCGGTTCGAACGTTCTTTCACGGAACTACGCTAGCGCTTGGGGCACAGGCCTGGGAGGACACCACGCAGCAGCTGGAAGGGCTCCGAAATCGCCTTTGATACCTAGACTGAGCTCCCCGCGAGCTATTCCGCGCACACATCGCCGGTCACCGAGATGCCGACGCTCTCGCGAAGATCTTCATCCCGAAGCGCTCCTCCCACCGCAGAAACGACTGCGTCGACGTCGTTCCAGTCCTTGAGGAGTATCGCAGGCCCGATTCCCGCGCAGGTGGTCCCGGCTCCGCCCAAGAACTGCACCACGTCGATGTGTGCGATCGCTGGCTCGATCACGTCGGAAGAAAACGCCGCGAGGCTTTCCGAGCGGTCCGCAGCGCCGGGCTCGACTCCCATGAACCACATCCGCCCGGTTCCACGAACTTCGAAGTCGGGCGAAGGTCGCTCTGGACACTCCAACAATTCGAACCCGTCATAGGTGCCCGGCGCGGTTTCGACGTCAGCGGGTTCCCCTTGCGGGCCATCGCACTCGGACTCGTTTCCGCACGCCCAAGCCGTGCTCGCTGAAAGCAGGCTGAGCCCCGCCACATGGACAAAAGCTTCTCGCAATTCAAGGCCTCTCAGATGACGTCAAAAGTAGATTCCGCCAACATTACCACGCTGCACGCAATCACCGCAACGTTGCGCGTCACGATGTGACCTCCAATGACCGTTGCCTGTCCTTGCTACCTCGTTCATCCGCGGCTCATACCGCCCACCCATGATCATGATGGAGCCCGCCGAGAACGGAAAGCGCCAGACGAAGCGCTCGCACATAGCGTTAATCAGCGGGGCGCGGAGCGCCGTCTTCACGGCGCAAACGTCGGCGCCTCCTGCAACGCGATCGAAGCTGGCGCCGAACTTGTTGTCGTGATCCCGGACACTCTAGTGTGCGAGTCCAAAGTCCGTAGCAGAATTGCTGCGACTCCAGGTTTGGGGAAGTCACAGTAATTCTTCGGCTACGGCCGCCCTATTGATTCGCCCCACGACCCCTTCTTTGGTTCTCGAACTTCTCGTTCGAGACACTAGCAGCGGGTGAGAGTGCAGCGAATGTCACCATCATCGCAGGTGCATATGTTGCAGTCTTCAGACGGAACGCGGTCCCCATGCGCGTACTGCACCCCGTCAATCAGGCACGTCTCTGGAATGATGCACGGTTCTTCTTCTTCCAGAACCTGGATGTCGTCGATGACCACGTCGCACTCGGAGTGCCAGTTCCGGTCTTCACCACACAGCATGACGCTTGCATCACAACCGATCTCGTCAGCCGTGCGACACATGCCCTGCAAGAATGCCGTCGGCTCTTCAACAGCCCGCGTGTCACACAAGTCTCGTCGTTCGCAGGGCCGATTCGCCGCGCACGGCTCGGCCACATCGACTGCTCCGCCGTCCGCCTGGCTGCAAGGTTCCAACGCAGCGATGCTGATACCGACGGAGATCGCGGTACAGCCGTTGAGATACGTGCGCCCATCGCAGCCGCAAGCCAGAAGCTCCGTTTCTTGGCAGCCAGCCGGCGGCTTCTGACACGTCCCGTCGCCATCACAATCACCAACCTCGCGGCGGCAAAACAGTCCGACACCACACTCGGGATCGCTGCTGCAGGGCTCATCGATCCTATCGCGCCAGTCGGCCTCTACCTCCAGACCGGCCGCCGCTGAACCGGGTTCTGTCGGCGGGATCGGGGGTGCGGATCCCAGGGGCTGAGCCTGCTCTGCCGGCGGAGCGGGGACAGCTTCGTCTGAAGGGCCTGCTGGAGCCCCAGGCCCCGCGGTTGCCGGCTCTCTGCCCGTTGGCGCGCGATCGCCGGTGTTCTCACCGGCATCGTCCCCTTGACTGCGAGCACCGCAGGCACTCCCGACACAACTGACCACCACCAGCGCCGTCAGACGTCGCATCAGCGTTACCACGCGCCGTTTCATGCGCGTACCATAACATGGATCACCCGTGGACCAGTGTGCCACCGAGGCGGGCGGGCACCTGAGTCAGCGGTGACTCAACTTTACACGCTCGACCCAGTCGACATTTTGCCGTTACCCTCGAATGACGTCTCGTGTGTCAGCGGGTGGTCGTGGAGAAACGGCCTGAGCGTCTGCGCCTGCACGGCGTGGTCGGTTCGAGCCGTTGTTCTGGCTACCTCGCTCGTCCGCGGCTCATGCCGCCCCCCCCATAGGTTTTCGCCAAGGATGATGACGTGATCGAGGCACTCACGACGAACACTTCCGACGAAGCGCTCGCACACGGCGTTCATCGGCGGGGCGCGGATCGCCGTCTTCACGACGCAAACGTCGGAACCTTCTGCAAAGCGATCGAAGCTGGCGCCGAACCCTGTGGTTTCGTCGGAACGTACGCCCGCTTTGCCCGTCTCCCGGCGGCCTAGCAGCCACCGCCTCTGCCTCAGCGCTCGCTGTTCTTGACCGCCGAACAAGCAGGTGCAGCCGACCCAGGTGCTCAATAGCCGGAGAGAAACAGCTGGCTGGTGACGAGTTCGAGGATCCACTCGGAAACCAATGGGTCTTCCAGGGCGGCGAGCTTGGGGTTCGATATCGCGTAGCACTCGTCGCGGTTCCCGACGGAATCTGGGGGCAGTTCGTCCAGACCCATCGCGTAGGCCGAGGCGCGGATGGAGATGCAGGCATGGGTTTGTTCGCGGAGTTCGCCGGCGAGGGCGGCTGCGAGCTCGGCCGCTCCATCCACTTCGATGGTCGTCGTTGGGAAGCCTCCTGTCGCGTCGACGTCGAACCCGTTGTCCGTGGTTCGGTATTGGCCCCACTCGTCGAAGTGTTCGAAGGTCAAGCCGACAGGATCGAAGAGGGAATGGCAAGCAAAACAGACAGGTTCCGCCTGTGCGAGCTGGTAGGCCTGCCGTCGAGTCATGTCGGTGGCAGACTCTTCCCGAGATGGTTCAGGCAGGTCGGGAGCATCGGGCGGTACGTCCCGGCAACGGAGGCGCTCCATCACGACCACGCCGCGGAAGGCGGGGTGGAAGTGGGCGTTGAGCCAAAAGGCTTGGCCCAAAAGGCCGGCCTTGCGGGGCTCGGGCAACTGAACGATGCCCCATTCGTCGTCTGGCGCGGGGACGCCGTAGAACGTAGCCAGTTCGGCATTCACCACGGCTTGGTCCCCGCTGTACAAGGCGGACAAAGGTGCGCTGGAGTCGAACAGTAGGAAATCGAGGGTGCGCTCCGTCGACTCCAAGGTGCTTCGCAGAAGGGAGTCGTCCATGGAGAGCCGTTCGGGGTCGAGTTGCAGCCAATCATGAACGAAGCGCTTGAGGCCCACGCGCCCCCTACTCTCGTCTCGAAGCATTTGCGCCGCTAGTCGTCGAATGAGGTCGGGAAGCGGCGGCTCGCTCGGGGGAACATCACTGAGGGAACCGGGCTCGAGGAACTCGTCGTTGCTGCCCCAGATCAGGCGTTGAAGGCGCTCGGAGATCTCCGCGAAGCTCGCGAGCGCTGGTGCGATGCAAGTGTCCTGTGGCGAGGGAGCTGGCATAGGGGCGGGGGTCAGGCCAGGTGGGTCGTCAACGGGGGGCTCCGCCGTCGAGGTGCCATCCGGTATGTCAGGCGGGGCGTCGTCGAGCGGACGTGCCGGCGTGTCAATTTCTTCCGAACCATCCGCGGCGGATCCCGTGTTGCCCCCGGAGGGCCTCGTTGGCGTCGCGCCGCCGCTGGCGGCTTCGGCGTCGCCGGTGTTGCTGTTTTGGGCTGCGTCGTCCTCCGAGAGAATCGCCGATTCGTCCTCGGCTCCGCCGGACGCGGACTGCTCGTCTTTCTCGGCATCGTTGCGGTCACCTCGGACGGCTTTGCCGGGATCCGAGGAGGCGCTGGCGCCGCAGCCCAAAAGCAGCAACGCGGCACTCGCTGGGAGCCAGCCGCGCCAACCATCGAACACGTGAGCCGTCATGGCGGAAACCTACCACAGGGCGCCGTCGGTGACCGGTACTCCTCACAACGAAGTGCTGTTGCGCCGCTGCGGGTGCTTGCGCCGTGGCTTGCATTGGCGCGAATTGTGCTGAGCCTTGGATTGCCGCGTCAGGCGCAAACGTCAGGCCGGGCTCCGGTCGTATGCGCCCGGACCGGATGCTCCAGCTGTTCGGTTGATGCCGCGCGTCATGGACAGCCGAGGGAGGGGCCTTCGGGTTTTCGCACCGAGCTGGGGTACGGCTGCCTCGGTGGCGCGGTGGTGGGGCCGCTAGCAGTCCGTTTCACCGCGGGCTGCTAGCGCAGACGAGCGATCTGCTTGCCCACCACCCAGACTTCGCATTTGTCGGTAACCCAGAGGTCCATCAGGTTGTCGTCGGTCGTATCTTTGCTAGAGAACTCGCCCCAGTCACCTTCGCGAAGACGGAGCAGTTGCTGCTTGTCGTACCCATCTTCGAGGTCCTGCATCAGCATCCACAGGCCTTGTTCCGGACTTCCTGCAAGCGGGCCCGTGCTGGTGTGGTCGTCGCGAACGCGCACTGTCTTCCACTCTTGCCCATCGTAGTGTTCGATGAGACCACGGAAACCAGTCGTCCAGATTGTCACCAGTTCCCACTGACGAGAGCCCGACGCAACCCCCAAGTCCATTCGTCGTAGCTTGCTGGCTGGCGGCGGCTCGTCCGTACCAACCGCTGGTCCTGTGGTGACCGGCTGCACCTGTTGCCCGACGACCCACAACGCGTCCCCCGAGCCCCAGATCTTCGAAAAAGACTCCTGTTCGAAGCGGTCCACTCGCTCGACCTCGGTCCACTCGGGAGCCGCAGCGCCCCCATCCGGTTCGTCGATGTTGCTGGGCGTTGCTCGTGACAAGACGCAGAGCGCCTCACCCGGAATGGCTCCACAGGCGGCGAGGCTCCTCGCCGTGTCGTCGACGGAACAGACGCCCTCTGGGGCGTCCGAGCACTCGGAGGTCGACGTGCACGGTCGGGTGCAGATGCCGCAAGCACAAATGAGTTCCCCGCCGCACTCCGCCGTATCCTGGCAGATGCTCAGGAAGTCTGTCTCCCCGCCGACCTCGTCGCCCCCGCTGGACGCGCCACAGGCAGCCAACAGCAAGCTGAGCCCGAACCGCCAAGTAGATCCACGACAGTAGGGGGCCGGGGGGCACGGATTGCTACGGCCGGGAGAGCCTGCTGAGAATCGGGCGCAATCGAGGTCACATTTCGCCGGAGCCGACTCTTCCCGAGTGCACTCCAAGCACCACGAGCGATCACGCCGGGTGCTCTGCGGAGGCAACGCAAGGGAGACCCATCATGCTCTTGAAATCAACCGATGCCGCTCATGAGACTTCAATCAACCGTGCCGGATGCGGTGTTCGCTTCTGGCTTGGCGCCCTCGTCGCGTCACTGTTCGCGCTGTCGGCCGTGGCCTGCTCGGCTGGCGATACACCGCGGGAGACCTCCGGCGAAGGGGGCTTCGCAGTCGGTGAAGGCGCCGGCGAACCCGGGGCTGACCCTGCTGCAGACGGCATTGCCAGCGACAGCGCCGCCGGGGATGGCTCCCTGGTATACGACGACCCAAGCCTCTGGCTGTGCGGCGCGAACCCCGAAGACGATCTGTGTTTGACCGCTGATCTGACCGCGACACAGGTGAACGCTGACGGTAGCTTCACGACCGTCACTCACGAGGCTCTCGAAGAGCCCGAGTTCGATTGCTTCTACGTTTACCCGACGGTCGATTTGCGCGACGAACCCGGCAACACCGAGAACCTGGTCGACATCAGCGCCATCGCCCCAGCGCTCTTGAGTCAGGGGGCGTGGTTTCGCAGTGTGTGCCGCGTGTTCGCGCCGCTGTATCGCCAGATGACCATCGGCACGTACTTGGAGGCACTCGGGCGGGGCGAACACTACGAAACGACCGAGCCCTTCGCGGTCGCCTACGCCGACGTCTTCGCGGCGTTCGACCACTACATGACCCACGACAACAACGGTCGCGACATCGTGGTCATCGGCCATTCTCAGGGCGCCCACATGCTCACGCGCTTGCTAGAGGATCGCTTCGATCACGACGAGGCCATGCGTTCGAAGTTGATCTCGGGCCTTTTGGTCGGGCCCGTGGGTCGCGTGGTGGTGCCCGAGGGAGAGGCTGTCGGGGGCAATTTCGACAACCTCCCCTTGTGTCAGACCGAAACTCAAACGGGATGCGTGATCGCCTACGACAGTGAGGCCGCCGGGCTCGAAACGCCGCGTCCCGAGGAGGTGTTCTTCCCTGAGGGTACCCAGCGCGCTTGCACCAACCCTGCGGCCCTCGCTGGTGGCCAGGGCACCCTGGCGGACATCGTCGTGTCCAGCCAGGTGGGGCTGCCCGTTCCCGCGGAAGTGGACGAAGCCTGGACTTCGTATCCCAACTTTCTTACCGCCGAATGCGGAGCCAATGGCGGCCTGCAAATCGACGTGATCGCGGACGACCCGCGCGAGCCACTGGCTACGCCGCAGCAATTGCAGACGTTCTGGGAAGAAAACGGAGGCGGCTTCGCCCTGCACAACCTCGACTTTACCTACGCGATGGGCGATCTGCTGCGCATCGTTTCGAGCCAGGGCGCGTCGAGGTAGCGGTTGCCCAACCACCGTACTCCTCACTCTGGTGGCGGCAACAGCGCACGTTCCGCAGCCCCAACGAACTCCGTTTCGTGTAGCCTCGCCAACATGTGGATGCTCCGCGCCTTGTGGCTGCTCAGCTTGTTTTCGGCCTGCGTCGAGAGCAAGAACGCCAGCGTGGAGCACGTGGCAGACGAGCCGGAGGCCCCACACGCCACCGCCGCGGACGCCGGCCTTCGCGTCAAGCCGCGGCTCGTCACCATCGAACTGCCCCGTGTGGTCCACCGCACCCTGGAAGAGGCGGAGGACGGCAGCGTCGCGTGGAGCGCGCCCGAGGAGATAGACGACGCCATCACCTGCGTCATCGAGCGACGAGACGCCTACTCACCCTTCGAGCCGTTTGATGCCATCGTCCCGCCAATCTGCGTGACCACGCCAGCTGGCGAACTCCCGCGGCTGTCCGAGGTCCCGGCAGACTCCGACTTGACCGTCACGGTCTCGAAGGATGGTTATCTGCCGGCGGTCAGGTCGCTGCGCGTGGAGTCGGGTGACGTCTTCTTGCCATCGTCGCTACCTCTCGAGTTAACGGTCTTGTTCGAGCGCGCCCAGGCGGACCTCTTCCTCCCCGTGCCAGGGCACGCGGGGCCGGCCACCTCGCGGGACGCCGGTTTGGGAGACGCTGCTTCGGCAAACGCCGCTTCGGCAAACGCTGGAGCAACTGAGGCCGAACCCGGGCGCATCGCGTTCGAGGTCGACCTAGGCGCCTTCTTTCCGCACGTGCCTTATCCAGACGGGCAAACCCTGCTCTTCCACGGGCCTGACGGGCTGCTCGCCAGCGGGGGCAGCTAACGCTAACGGGCGAGGGAAAGCTGCCGCCAGCGCAGTTGGCTGTCGAGGGAAGGGTGATGCTGCTGGAGGTGGAGCCCGGAAGTTACCGCGCCCAGGCCGACCAACCGCGAACCTTCTGCGAGCCCAGGGCACACACGCTGGCCTACTCGATCTCCGGGCTGAGCACGGACGCCCCCGAAGAGCTGGAGCTGCGGGTCTTGCCGGGCCATGTCAGCGCTGCCGCCTTCATGTGCCTGTGCGCGCTGCCGAGCTTGAACCACATCGTAGTGGACGACGCCAGCTGTACATTTGCAGAGCTGGGCGCCGAGCTGCCGGGCGTCGCGCTCGGCCCAGACGGCGGGTCCGTTGTAAACACTGCGCAGCCCCCCGACGCCGGAGCGGCAAGCCAACCCGACTGACGTGGGCTCGAGCTACTGGCAGCCAAGAATCACTGGCCCTCGCAAAGCCGACCGACAATTGCGCTCGTTCACTCAGTCGCCCACTGCGAGGGGCGACAGGTACACGATGGTCGTCCAGCCCTTGCGGAGCGAAACCTCGCGCCGGGCAACCACCTTCTCCTCCACAGGCTCTCGTCCGCTCAGCCATACCGCCTGCACAGTGACCGTTTCGGAATCCGGGAGACTCGACAGCGCGGGCGAGACGCTGAGTGCGGGAAAGAACGCCGCACCGGCGGTTGTCTCGAGCGCCTCCAGGCTCAGCCCATCCGGCGTGCCATATGCCACTGGCTCGCTGGGCCGGTTGCCTAACTCGACGCGAATGCGTGCTCCCTGGGTCGTCTGAGTGCAGTCGCCAACATAGACCCATAGCGCGGCAAGCTCCGGCGACGGCAGCCACGCCAACGCTGGGCCCGTGTAGCTCTCTGGGACAATCGGCATCGCGGAGACCCCGGGGCGCGCGAGCGGAGGCCAGTAGACACGATAGTGTGTCCCGACGATGCCGATCTCATCGTCCTCGACCTCGAAAAACCCCCTGAACGTTCCATCGCTGTTGCCGGTCGGCAGCTGGACTAGCGCGCTGTTGGAGGCGTCAAGCACTTGGCTCGCAGTCTCGCAGATGAAGCTCGTGCAAATTCTCACGCTCGCCCCGGCCAAAGCAGCTCGCGCCCCCGTGTCGTTGCCAACACCGAACGCCTGAAAGCTCGTGCCAAAGCGGACGCGCTGTTCGATGAACGGCACCGTCGCTTTGGGCCAGCGGAAGTCGCCCACGCAGGCCCAGTTCAGGCCGACCTGGCACTCACTGGCGCACTCGCGGTTTTTGCAGGCCAGCGTGTCCGTCGCGAAGGGAGAAGCTCCGGCCATTCCGGCCTCACCGCGGTACTCCTCGAAACAGCCCGGGTCGTCGCATTCAGACGCGAACTGCAGCTGCGAGGTGCAAGCGTCGTCCTCGAAGCAGTTCGCTATTTCCGCTTCGCACTTTTTCTCGAAGCACTCCGCACACTCATCCACGGCGTTCGGATCCGGGAGAAACGGCAGCAGTCTTGCAGGCTGCGCGCCGTCGCCGCCTGCGTCGGGAGCCGCTTCGGGGCACTCAGGCTCGCAGAACAACTCGTCGAGGTCGTTGCTGCAGCCGGACGGAGCCAGTGCGCAGGCGAGCACCAGCAGTGTTGCTCGAGCCCGAGCTGAAGGTCCGCTTGCTTGCCGCACGGCGCCAACCCTACACGATGGGGGTGCGTCTTGCGGGCTTTCGGGCCAGATCCTTCGCTGAGCGGCTAGGACGGACTAGCGGTCCCCGAGTCCGCCAGAGACACTGCGCTTGCTGCCCTGCCCGTGGCGGGGTCGCTGAGCGTGCGCCGCGAAGCCCTCCGCGTCCTAGACTTACGGCAATCTCCTCGCCGGAGGGGCCCCCGCACGCCATTCTTGGGCGGGGGCACGATCCAGAACGGGTGCTCCTCAGATCTCCAACCACCGCCATGGGCGCTCACCAGAGCCGGCCTCATCCGGCAGCGTTCGCGCCGTTGCGACGAACTGCTCGCGCCACTCGCTGTCCAACCCCTTGTCCTCGATCGCTTGCAGCGCTGCACCGACCTGGGCCTTGAGCTTCTTGGGGACACGCAGTACAGCGTCCACCAAGGTGAGCGCGTCTTCGTCCACGCCGTTCCGTTTCTGCAACGCATGCTTGACGCGGGCATCGCTCCGATCTCGACGGTGAACGTGGCATTGTTTCGAGCAAAGAGCTGACCATCGCGAACCCATGCCGATGGCAGGAGAGACCCGGGTGTTTCACCGCGTGGACGTCCACATGGTGTCAACCGCGCAACAATCCCCCGACTCGTTTCACATCTAGCCCACCTTTCCTCCGGTAGGTGCTGCGGGGAAACACGCGCGGCCGCAAACGTTGCGCGTCTGCCGAGCTCCTGGCCTAGATCGAGGAGCAATCGACACGGCGACGAGTCGGCGGGGTTGCGCCGTTCGAGCACTTCGTGCGAACTGACGCCTGCCTCGACCCAAGGGCGCTCCGCAGAGCCAACCTGGGTGAACTCCGAGCCAAAGCAACTGAACAGCTGGGCGACATAGGAGAAGAACCAGTGAGCAAGGACTTCGTGACTCTGAAGTGGACTGGCATCTTGGGCGCTGTACTGGCGCTGTCTTGCACGTCCGGAGATGACTCCTCCCTACCGGCAACGTCGGTCGGTACCATCGCCCAGGCAGCGGTCGCGAGCCAGTCGCCCACCCTCGTCGTCAATCAGCTAGGGTATCCGCCGGGGGCAACAAAAGTCGCCATCCTCGTCACGAGTGACACGTCGGGCAGCAGCGCCCCAGAAAACAGCGTCGAGGTCTTGCAGGGCGGCGCCGTTCGATGGACGGGGGATGCCAGTAAGATCAGTTACAAGCCGGCAGACGACAACTCTGGCGATGCCGTCTACCATGCTGACTTCAGCGAGTTCTCGACGCTGGGCACCGGATACACGGTGCGAGTGACCATCGACGGAAGCGCGACGACCAGCACCAGTTTTCGCATCGCTGACGATCCCTATGTGACGAGCGAGGGCGCGCTGTCGAAAGCTACGATGAAGTTCCTGTACTGGAAACGCTCCGGCTTCGACACGAACTTCTCGGGGCGCGCCGTGCCGGAGTTCAACAGCGGCAGCCACGGCATTGGGCACGCGGTGGACGTCGACCTGCCCGCGTTCGGCGGCTGGACCTCGGCGCGCTTCAACGTGTTGGGCGGCTGGTACGACGCCGGTGATTTCGGCAAGTACATGGAAAGCCACGCAGCAGCGGCCTTCTTCATCGGCAACACCTACGAGCGAACCCGAGGCATGCAGGGCCCGGATGGCGTCACCATCGAAGACTTCGTGCTCGACATCGACGAGAGTGACAACGAACTTCCCGACTGGCTCGACGAGTTGGCGTGGGGCACGATGTGGGTTCGAGGCGCGACCCCCAACATCGGCCAGCACATTTCAAGTCCCACGCGGCTGCACCTGACCGCCAGCAAGTGCACGAGTCAAAGCTGGGCCGACTGGGTGAACGTCGATCAGGATACGGCGCCGCGCTTCTGCATGGGGCCCGGCACTGCGCCGGCCTATAGCGCCGTGCGGAACATGGCTATGACGGCGAGACTGCTTCGCGCAGAAGACCCCGCCGGAACCAAGCTGACGAACGTCGACGGTATGACGACGGGCCAGTACTCCAGCCAGCTTTGGAGCTACTCGAAGGAACTGTTCGGGCGCTTGACGGGTAAGCATGCCGACTACGCGGACTACACAGGAGCAGAGTCGCCCAATCGTGATATCCCCAACACCGACTTGGACGTACCCGGCGAGTCTCCGGGGTTCAACCAAGGGTCGGGGGCCTACGCCGATCTGGACATGGACGACGACAAGGTCTCCGCCGCAGCAGAGATGTACCTCACGGCCTGCCGCATGGGAGAGAGCAGCGCGGGGATCGACAAGTACAAGTCGGTCTTGACGTCGCACCCTGACTACAAGAAGGCAGGTCCGTGTGATTGGGGCACCGAGATCGACCTGGGCGACGCGATGGAGGAAGAGGTCGGGTGCGCCACACTGAGTCTTCTCGCGGCACACCAGACGTGCAGCGGTCCGAACGCCTTGCCGGCCGCCGACGTGGAGGAGATGCGGGACAATCTCTTTGCCTATGCCGATCAGATCATCGCCAACGCGGATAGCCAGAGCTATCCGTTCTTCATCGCGGACGGCGGCACGGTGTTCTGGGGCTCCAACGGTGGTGTCGCCGCGCACAGTGCCATCTTGACGGCCGCCTACGAAGAATCCGTCAAGCGCGGCGCGCCCGCTCGCAGCTACCTGATGTACGCCACGAAGCTGATGGACTACCTCCTCGGCGTAAACCCAATGCGGGTATCTTTCCTGCTCGGCTTTGGTGCATACGCCGAACAGCACGTCCACGATCGCGCGATGGACGCAACGGGCAAGTGGTTCCACGGCACGCTGGCCGGTGGCCCCCACAACTTGGGGAACGAACAGTTCACAGCGCTGGCAGCGCGCTTGGGCGGTTCGGGCAACGGCGGCATCGACGACGGGGTGACCCCGAGCTTCGGTCCGGCACTCAAGCGCTACGACCTCAACGACACTGGACGTCAGACGTGGGAATGCCGGGAGGACGCCATCAACTGGGCAAGCGCGATGGCGGCTGCGGCGTGGTCACTCAGGATTCATTCGGCGGACATGGCTTGCAGTAGCAACGCCGACTGTGACGACGGCAATGCCTGTACCACGGACGTGTGCAGCGCTAGCGTCTGCTCATATCTCGCCACCGACTGCAGCGACGGTCGAACCTGTACGGTCGACAGCTGCGACCCTGCCACTGGCCAGTGCTCGAACGACGCCGCGGCGTGTTGCGCAACCGAGGAGGAATGCTCCGATGGCACCGCGTGCACCACGGATGCCTGCGGCACGGACGAGCTCTGCTCCAACGCCGATCGCGGTGTGTGCTGCCTGGGGACTGGGCCTCTCACGCCCATCGTGGCCACGGCGTCTAGCATCGAGTCCACCGGCTTGGAGGCGGACAAGGCGGTCGACGATAACCCGTCGACGCGTTGGTCGAGCTCGTTCGCCGACGAGCAGTGGCTCGTGGTGGACTTGGGCTCCACGAATCGCGTCAGTCGGGTCGTGCTGCAGTGGGAGGCCGCGGCCAGCGCCAGCTACGATATCGACGTGGCCACCAACGCCGCCGGTCCGTGGACGACGATCTACTCGACCACCAACGGCGATGGCGGCACTGACGACATCACGGAGGAGCTCGGACTAACACCAGCAGCAGGGCGCTACGTGCGCATGTACGGGCACACACGAACCACCCTATACGGCCATTCGCTCTACGAGTTCGACGTCTACGGCGACCCGGACGCGGACTGCTATCAGACGACCATTACATGCGGCGACAGCTCGTGTGATACTGGCGAGGACTGCACGACGTGCGCCGCCGACTGTTGCTCGAGCGGTCCTGCGATGTGCGGCGACGGTGCGTGCACCGGCAGCGAGACGTGTGCCAGCTGCGCCGTCGATTGCGGAGCGTGCCCCAGCTGCGGGGACGGCGCCTGCGACCCAGGCGAGACCTGCGACAACTGCGAGCACGATTGCGGCCAGTGCCCAGTCATTTGCGGCGACGGCACGTGCGACGCGACGGAAGACTGCGATAGCTGCGAGCAGGACTGTGGCGCTTGCCCCGTCGTTTGCGGCGACGGCACGTGTGACGAGAGTGAAGACTGCGCTAACTGCGAGCAGGACTGTGGCACCTGCCCCGTCTGCGGCGACGGTACTTGCGACGAAACGGAAGACTGCGCTAACTGTGAACTGGACTGCGGCACTTGCCCCGTCGTTTGCGGTGACGGTACCTGCCACGAGAGTGAAGACTGCGACGGCGAGCCCGAACTGTATTGTGCCGTCGATTGCGGCCAATGCGTGCCCACGGACCTCGCGTACCTCGAGACAGAGTGTCCCACGACGGTGACTGGCGGCTACGCGACGCTGCAAACCACCAACGCCGGATACTCCGGTGACGGTCACATCACGAACCTAGGGAACACGGTCGCCGCGAGCTACGATGGGTCCAGCACCGATCACGCGACGTACACCTTCACGGTCGACGCCGGAACGTATGCGATGTACTTCCGCATCGATAGTGACGGTGACTTCAACAACGACTCGTTCTACCACCGTCTGGATGGCGGTAGCTGGATCACTCAGAACAACCACTACAACAGTGGCTCGGGTTGGTTCTGGATCCAGAGCGGGGGTGGCGTCGTCGCCCTGGATGGCAGCCACACGATAGAGATCGCCAACCGCGAAGATGGCCTAGGCATCGACAAGATCGCCGTCCTACCTGCCAGCGCCCCTGCACCCTCGGGAGTCGGCGGTGAGGCCTTCAACTGTGCGCCCTGCGAGCCGACCAGTTGTGCCACCGACGGCGCCCAGTGCGGCAGCATCGGTGACGGTTGCGGAGCAACGATCGATTGTGGCAGCTGCCCCGCTGGCGAGCAGTGCGACGGCGCGAACCAATGCGTGTGCGTTCCAACCACGTGCGCCATCCTTGGCGCCGTGTGCGGCAGCATCGGTGACGGCTGCGGGAGTACGCTCGATTGCGGCACGTGCCCCACCGGCGAGGCGTGCAATGCCGCCAACCAGTGCGAGACCATCTGCATCCCTGACACTTGCTATGACCTAGGCGTGGAGTGCGGCGCGATTGGCGACAATTGTGGCGGTACCCTGGATTGCGGCGGCTGCGCCGTGGGCGAAGCTTGCGTCGGCAACATCTGCCAATGCCAGCCGACGACCTGCGCGGCTGCTCTCGCCGAGTGCGGAACGCTTGACGACGGATGCGGCGGCACGCTCGACTGCGGTTCTTGCGACGACGGCAACACGTGCACCGATGATAGCTGCGCCGGCAATACCTGCAGTTTCGTGGAGAACGGCAGTTGTGAGTGTCAAGCCGACGCCGACTGCGACGACGCCAATCCCTGCACCGCTGATACCTGCACCGCCAACCAATGCTCCAATGAGGATGACGGCAGTTGCGAGTGCCAGGTCGATGCCGATTGCGACGACGCCGAGCCCTGCACGAACGACTTCTGCAATGCCTACCTCTGCGACAACATCGACAACGGAAGTTGCGCCACTTGCTCGGACGGCATTCAGAACCAGGGTGAGGAAGGTATCGACTGCGGCGGGCCCTGTCCCGACCCGTGCGACGACAAGTGCAGCGGAGGCCCCGGCGATCCCTTCGAGGAGCTGGACGGCCAGGTCGTGATGCAAGCCGAGAGCTTCCACCGCCGCGTCAATTTGGGTTCAGACAACTGGACCATCAACGGCAGCGCGATGCAGCTGACCCCCGACAACGGCAGCACGTACACGAGCAACGTGGTGGCGTCCTCACCGGGCATGGAGTTCGACGTCGACTTCACCACCACGGGCAGCTACACGATGTACGTTCGTGCGGCGCCGACGGCCAGCAGCGGCTGGGCGTCGGACTCGATCTGGATCGCCATCGACGGCAACCTCAACACAACCTACGTCGACTTCACCGACGACAACCCGAACTTCCACTGGAGCAGCGGCACTATCAGTGTGGGCAGTGCGGGTGTGCACACGATACAGGTTTTCGGGCGCGAAGACGGCATCCGCGTCGACAAGATCGTGGTGACGCGAGGCAGCGCACCCACAGGTATCGGCCCAGCCGAAAGCGCCCACGTTCGTGAGTGTGGCCAGTGCACACCCAGCACCTGCGCCGAACAGGGTGCAGAATGCGGCGGCCTCGACGACGGCTGCGGCAGCACGCTCGACTGCGGCACTTGCAATACCGGCGAGACCTGCAACGCCATGAACCAGTGCGTTGCGACGACCAGCAACTGCACCTGTCCCAGCGGATGTAGCAACGTGGTGAACGCCGCCGCGCCCACCTCAATCGACGGCGTGGGCGAGACCTGCTACTTTTTCAACGACAGCATTGGCGGCTATCTGAACAGCTGGAACACCGCGGAAGTCGACGTCAACGGCACGGACGCAACGAATACCTACCTCGGCTCCTGGGCGTACCCGGCGCAGATCGACGGCGGCTACTACGTCTACTACCGCTCATCGGTAGGCTGGGGCCACCTCGGCGTGGGACAGTGACGGGAAACGGCCTCCGGTCACTCGCCTGCGATATCTTTTTCGTCGCCGGCGACCCAAGACGCGGCATCGGCTAGCCAACCGCTGAGCGTCTCTCTTGTCTTGCTCACGATGGGAGTGCTCACGACGATTGCAGCCAACAGCAATAGCAGCCCGATGAAGGCGTGGCGCCAGCGCCCCGTCAGCAGGCGAGCCAGCATGGCCACGAGCACTATACCGCCCAGGCCGAAAAAAGCCGTGCCGGCTGCGCCCCATCGCAGGCCCGCCACGCCAATACCGAACAGGAACATGACCAGGCCAAATAGCAGTGCCGCGCCCAGGGCGCGCTCGGTGCGCATCGTCCTGCTGAGGAGGAACACCAACCACAGCACGGGCTTGAATACTGATCCAACGCGATCGGAAAGCCCGCCGACGACCCGACTGGACTTGAAGGTGTGGCCTAGCATGCCCCACAGCAACAACCCTGCCTGGGCGACGTACTGAATCAGAAGACTGGTCGGAATCTCATCCGTGATGGGCTTGCTCCCGAGCTTCAGGCCCTCGATTTGCTTCAGCGGGCTAGCGCCAGGCTCGGGCAGGCGTGCTGGTCCCGCATGCCAACGCCATTCAGCGTTCTGTGCCGTTGCGTCGTGCACTAGCAAGTCGACGTATTCTCCCATGGCAGCGAGTTGACCTGCTCCGATGAGAGCTTTGCGAAACTCGTCTTGCGTGGCAGTTTCTCGAGGAGCGTCCCTGAGGGCGACGAACGCCGTCTCGACCCGCTCGCATGCCTTGCGAAGCCCAGATACCTCTTTGCTCCGACCTTCGCCAAGGCGTGTCGACAGCGCTTCCATATCGAACTCTTTGGCCAACGCGTCTGCTAGCTGCTGGTCTGCCAAGCGGTCCGCAATCGTTGCCCACCCAGTCGGCGATAGCAGCGCTTGAATTATCTGGCAGAGCCCATCGGAATGGCCCCAGGCGATGTCGTTGGTTCGCCAGTCTCGACGAAGGAACGCTGAGAAGTGTCCCAACATGTCGCCGGTGATCTTGTCCGCAGCCCCGAGGTTGGGTGGCAGCTTGGCATCCCCGGGCGATATGCGCACGATCTCTACCTCGTCGAGCTCATAAAGGCCCGCCGATAGTTCAGAGGGATAGATCGCGAGATCGATGTGGGCGAACTGCTCGAGGCGCTGCTTCTGTTCCGGCGTCACGCTGACTGCCAGGATGTTGTTCAGCCAGCGCACCGCCGCGAGCGAATCGTCGTGGGTCGCGGTGGGCTCTTGCAGCTGAGCCTCGAGCCATGACGACGCTTTGATCGCTAGCTCTGTGAAGTGTTTACTCGTCAGCTGCTCGGCGTCCCCATCGTTCAATCCGTCGAATTCTTCGGGCGTCAGCCACGCTGCGCTGAGATAAGTCTCCAACAACTCATACCGCTGCTCGACTGCTCGTCCGAGGTTCGCGTCCGACTCAGGGGAAAGGTCCCCCTCGCGCCGGCACTTCCGGCACGCCCTCAATGATCGACGGGACAGCGGATCATCTTCGTTACGGCGCAAATGACCGCTCACCACTCGCAGCCATACGTCGCGCAAAAGCTTGAACCCCTTGATCACTCGCCCCACCGCGTAGCGGGGATTCTCGGCGCCCCGCTCGTGCGCGACGGCCGGTGGCGTGCCGGTGTGCCCGTAGAGGTTGTCGTAGGCGCGCCTGAGGTGAAAGCCGAGATCGACATCGCGCTGATGCCAGAAGCTCGCGCGTTCACAAACCCCGGGAAGTTTCTCCAGCACCTCGTCAACGCCGTGACAGGCGTCGACTTCCGTCGGGCCCACACCAACGAGCATGCAAGCGACCGAGCGCTGCACCGCCACCAAGTACGAAAGCGTTGCTGCATCGCCGGGCTCCGCGCCCCGGGTGGGGGGATGGTTGCGGAGCTTCCGCCGAGTGCGCTTGAACTCAGCGACTTTCGCGTTGTGCTGCTCAAGGCGCCCGACATCGGAGACGATGGTGTCATACATCGGCAGCGTGACGATGGAGTTCACTGCGACGGCCAGGGGCGTGAACTCCAGCGCGGTCTGGAAGCGGACGGGGTCCGGCTCGATGTAGAAGAGGGTGCGGTCGACAGCCGCACCCTGTTCGTTTGGCATGCGTTCGAAGATGGCATCTAGTACAGGGTCGAACGGCTTGTTGTCCAACACGCCGCCGTCGATCAGTGGGTGATCCCGACTGAAATCCGCATCATCCGGATCGCCTTCCTTGAGCGGGCTGCCAGACGTTCGCTGAAGCGCCGTGCGCACCAGCTGCGCGGTATTCCTCGCGGCGTCAGGGCGCGAGTTCTTGATCAACTCGGCGCAAGTGAACGGAGGGAACGCACCGGGGAAGCTGGAGGTGATGCGCGAGACACTAGCCAGGATGTCTGCCTGGAGCGCGATTTGCGCCTCACCCACAGCATCGAGGGTGGAATGGTCGAGCGCGTCGACCCCGAGGCGAGACCGGTCACGTCGGTGCTTCAGGTGAAAGACCAGGTTGTGAGTCTTGGTTTGTACCTTGCTGCCCGCACCATCCTCGAACTCATCCACCAACCCAGAGAGATCCGTGCCGGTCACGTATACGTCGATTTCCTTCGGGCACAGCTCCTGCAGCGACTGACGCCGGTCGTCACCATTGAGAAGCTGGCGAAAGGCGTTGCGTAGCTGCTCGATGTAGTAACTCTCGCCACGCAACAACGAAACGGGTGATGCCTCTGTCGGGTTGCGCAGCAGGTCATCCAAGCCGCCTGCGCGTCGCCACAGTTCAGCTGTGCTCGTGAAGCGCGCGCCGCTCTCGAGCGCGGCTGCCAGTAGCAGGCCATTGATCCCGCCAGCGGAGGAGCCGGAGATGACGTCCACCACGAAGCGTCCACCGAGCAAGTCGAGCAGCGGCGCGAATACGCTCCGGCGACAAACCGCCTCATGGAAGGCTCGCGCGACCCCGTTTTCGTAGATCGCGAGCGAGACGCCCCCATAGAACACGAGCGCCGCTCGATATTCCCTCCCCGAATCCACCCAACTCCCCTTGACCTGTTGCGTCATGTTACCACTTCCCGCGCGCCGAAGATTACCGTCTCCTCGACGAACGCGTCACCAGTGTGTCGTAGTCTGCGCACGGCGCCAAGCTTCTCGTCGCGTCAGATGCCGTCGGGCGGGGGTTGTGGGAGAAGTGGGCGCAGTACCTCCTCCGTCGAGCCACGAGCGGGCTCGCCCCCCACGACGTCAGGTCCAATGCTTGCTGCAACCCCGATGGGGGCATTGTGGCCTGCGCGATGGGCGCTGTGGTCTGTACCAGGACTCCGACTGCTGGCCGTCGTACCTATGCACGAAGCAGGGCAAGTGCACACTGCGGAGCGGCGCATGCACTCTCGACGATGACGACGATTGCGCGCGAGTGTGGGCGTCAGGGTCGCTGCGCCCAGCAGGCCGACGGCAGCTGCGGTGTGGGTGACGTCCGCTATCGCTCGCGCCGCACACGAATCCTTGGTCAGCGTCAGCGCCTCTCCGATCGCATAGACCAGTAGCTGATGGCTCATACAGCTCCAGCCCCGCCGCGTTGTCAGTCTGTTGCGGGTCCGTTTCATCAGAATTGGCCTCCGCTTCGATGTCACGGCTACCGGAGGCGTCCGTCGAGTCTGAGCTGGCGTCATCGACAGATTGCGCCACTCCGCCGTCATCCGCCCCACCCGTCAGAATGTGCCCCTCTGGGTAAACACATCGCTCATCCTCGCAGATGCGAGCGGCTTTGCACTCCAAATCAGACGAGCAGCCGTCACTCGGCGTAGTGCCATCAGACCCGTTGCCGGTCAGTACGCTCGACGCCAGCGCCGCGAGTAGTAGCCAACACGATGCCAGAAACCCAAAGGTATTCGCAGAGAACGGCGAGTGCCGAAAGTTTACTGTTGGAACGAGCTCCCCTCGCAGGTTGGCGATCGGTGTCGTTGGCGGTACGAGTCCCCCATTCCCAGCCAGCGAGTCAAATGTGACAGTGCGTTTACTCGCACGAGCGCCACTCCGAGCGCGCGGTTCCAACTCTGGTATACCAGTGCAGGGCCTTTCCCCACCCGCCTACAGGTATCATGCGATGTCTCCGCAAGTTAACGAGCAGCACAAGGTGCTGAGGACTGACTAGTCAACATTATCAGGCTAGTTCGTCGTCGGTCCGTCTATCCCTCAGGAGGCCCCTGCGCGCTCCTTGCCCCTGGGGAGGGGTCCTGGAAGGGTGGCTCGTAGTGCGTTTTCAGGAAGGCAAGGACGCTGCTTTCCGAAGGCGTGGCGAGAGTTCGCCCGCCGTCGGACGGCCCTCGCTCGGCCGGGCGTCGCGGAGCCCCCGGCATTGCAGGTCTCGTCGCGCCCACGACTTGCGCCGGGATGGCGGCGATACTCGACGACCGCGAACCGCTGTCTAGTCCCTGTCTCAAAATTGGGCGAACCAAGGGGTCCTGCGGGCAGCCCCATCGAGGTTGAGTTCAACGTGAATGTGGTCCGTGTGGGGGCTTGGCCCCGTGTACGGGCGGTCCTTGCGTCCGGAACGATGGCCGCTCCACTGGGTTCTGTTCCAGATGATGTACTGCACGCCGATTGCCTCCGCGTTCGTCACCAGCCAGTTCGCGATCGGATCCCCGTGGGTGCTGTCGGCATTGCCGTTGACCATCGGGATCATGATGTCCAGGGCGCGTCCAATTCCGTGCACCGATGTCAGGTTGGGGCTGGCAGAGTTTTGGCGACAACTGTAGCCGCCAATTGAGCGCACCCCCGCGAACTTACCTTGAATATACTGTTTGAGCGCGTCCGTGCCGGGTGTGAAACGGGTACAGTTTGCACCGTTGTCCCAGGCAGGCTCCGGGTCGCGACGCACGTACTGTGCTTCGCCGGTGGCTTTGACGTCGGGCGGAAGCACCCAGTTCGGTTGACTGACTACGGTCGGAGCACGTTGGGGCCGAGCGCCGTTCAGAGCGCTCCAGGTAGCTGGCCCGACGACACCGTCCACGCTCAAACCCTGCCGCGACTGGTACTGGCGGACCGCGCTGCGTGTGCCGCTCCCGAAGATGCCATCGATAGGTCCAGGGTCGAATCCAGCCGTCTTCAGCTTTGCTTGCAGCTGCTGGACGGCGCTTCCACGCGAACCGTACCTCACGGTTGGTAGTGTTTCGGCTTGGAGCTCGGGTTCGATCTGGTGCGCGGCTCCTGTTCTCTGTGCGAGATGAACGATCAGGTCATCTCCACTACGGGTCCACGTTCCACGTTGTATGTATCTGGACGGCGCGGTGCCACACTCTGGACACCGACTGCTCCTCTGCCAACGCTCGGCGCGCCTTCGGCGCTGAATCGATTCGTACACTCTGTAGACTCCTTTCAAGTAGGTCAAACGCCGACTAGCTCAGCCCCCTCGGGGTGGCGGAGCCAATGACCTATTGCGACACGGGCGTGAATGTTCTGGAACCGCTTGCGCCGTTCCTTCCCCTCGGCATCGTCATACACAACAACCACGTCTGCGCCGCGCCGTAGCCAGTGCCCATGGTCCGTCGCTGGACGCAGGCCGGTTACGACCAAGGTATCCAGCACAGGCGAAGCTGTCTGGACTCGGACAAATGGGGGGAGCCCGGCGCTAGCGACGAGGCCACGTCTGTAGCGTCGGCCCTTGAGGCGGCGCTTCGCGGCGAGGCGCCGCGTGGCTGTTCTCCGGCGCCGCAATCGCCTTCCGCTTGATTGACTCCGACGGGTTACCTCGTCGAAGAGCTGAGTGTCAGCGGCCTCCCCTGAGCCACCGGTCGGGCGTGCCAGCGCGTTGCGAACTCCGCTGAGGACCGCACGCTTGAGCTGACTCTCGCCCGCAGTGGCCAGTTTGGGATGTGCATGAGCAAGCGTGCCGGATACGTACCTGATGAGTTGAGCAACCTTCTTAGCGCGGCTTCGCGGGCTGTTTGTGCGCCGCACCACGATGAGTGCGGCTCGGCGCAATCCCGGGTGGACTCCGAGCTCTGACGCGGTTGGGTCGTTGACCACGGTGACGCCTTGACGCACCAGCGCCTGTAGCGCAGGCTTCCAACGCGGGTGCGGCGCCAGTGCTGCTGCTAACGACGCGACTTCGCTCTCCGAGCTGACTGCAAGCAACTCGCGAGCCAACGACAACTCCGGCATTTGTGTCTCCATGCGCACCAACCGGTGGTGAGCAAGACCCGTACCACCCATACCTGGCGCTGTTTTGGGGTTCGATTCGTGGTGCCGGCCTGCACGGGCGAAGGCCGCTTCGCTAGCGCGGTCCGATCAGCCCGACTGCGCGCAGTTCTCTTCGTCGGAACCGAGTGGTGGGGCAGATTCACGTCGGTCAGTGGCGGCGCGCATCTGTAAGGCCCGAGCTGTCAACCCGAGTGTCCTCGCTGCTTTCAGAATGGAGCCCGACTGGTCAATAGCGGTGGCGATCATGGCGCCCTCGAGCGCTTTGCGAGTGTCCTTCAAACCCATACCAAGCGACAGGGCCCGCTGCGCGAGAGCAACCAGGGACGTGTCAAATGTCGAGCCCGCAGACGTGTCGACCGCCGGCCATTCTTCCCGTGGTATGTCGCCAGCGGTGATGGGACCACCGGCATGCCTGCGGCATATCCTGGTCGCTAATTGTCGCAACTCGCGTACGTTGCCCGGATACTCGCGGCACAACAAGAACTCTCGAACGCTGTCGTCCAAATCGACCCCTGCGCAACCGCACTGGGAAGCAAAGTGCTGGAACAACGGCAGAATATCAGCGTCCCTATCCCTGAGGGACGGGAGCTTCAATTGCCAGCAAGCAATGCGATGGTAGAGGTCCTTCCGAAACACATCTTCGCACGTCAAGTCTCGATTGGTGGCGCAGATCAGCCGGAAGTTGGCGCTGCGCCACGTGCTGCTGCCCACGCGCTTGTAGGTGCCTTCCTGAATGACGCGAAGCAGCTCAGCCTGGATCGCCAACGGCAGCTCGCCGATTTCATCCAGGAATAGGGTTCCACCATCGGCCAGCGCAAACGCGCCGTCGCGTGCATTGGAAGCGCCGGTGAACGCTCCTTTCTCGTGCCCAAAGAGTTCACTGCCAGAAAGTGTGGGCACAATCGTCGTGCAGTCTACTACGACCAACTGAGATGCGTTGGCACGTGGGTCGAGCGCATGTATCAGACGTGCCGCGAGCTCTTTGCCCGTACCCGACTCGCCCGTGATGAGTACTCCTTCACGACCAAAGCGTGCTATCTCGACCAGACAGCGGAGTGCTGCTCGCCAGCGCTGACTATTACCAACTAGTTGGCTCGTTACTCGCGAGGAAGTGGCGAACTTCTCGATTTCTCTCCATCTGTTCAAACGCCCCAGGATTGCTTGCTTCTGGGACCCACCCGACCAACTGATGACATCGGTCGCTCCCGCGGCGAGAACACGCCACTTGAGTTCGCTGCGAAGAGCCGCATCGGTCGCTCCTACAGCCAGGAGCCAATGGGTTCCCTGCTGAGCGCTCGCCAGCACCCTTTCGGCTAGTCCTTCCGTGTCGTCCCCAAACACCAAAACACCAATAGCCGCTCGGGGTGAGGAAGCGGGGGCAGTCACCATGCCGTTGGCCTTCAAGAAATCGGAGACGGCCGTCAAAGTCTGCTGGTCACAATGATGATCCATCACCGCAACCGAAGCTGCGAATGCCGCGTGCGAATGCTCTTCGTCACCCTCTGTCACCGTACCTCCCGGAGCCCTGAGTGTCGTACACAGGGTTGAGACACCCTGCAAGTCTGAACAAACGTCTTTCCGCAGGTGTACAGCGCACTGGACGCACCCTAGTGAGATCTTTCAGAACCATGCTCAAGGTGTCGATGTCTCCCTTGGAGTGTGAACTACTGATGGCAAGGCCGATCTGTGGCGTACCATCGTGACCTTTCAGCAGCAGAGCTGTAACTCCACGTGCGTGTAGCCGCTCATGTACACGTTCGGCGGTCAATCCATCGCCGAAACGGAGGAGCTGCAAGGGAAAGCTGCCCCCTACCCATGGTAGATTTCGTAGTGAGCATCGCAGCTGAGTTACGCGCTGAACGAGCCTTCTGCGCAAAGTGACCCCAATCCTCTCGTTCAGCTGCAATGCTCTCATCGCTGCCCTCAGCACAACGGTGGTCGGGGGACTGGAGTGCACCTGGGAGCCTAAGGCTGAGAGCTGCTCAACGAGCCTCCCCGGTCCGGCGAGAACGGCAACAGGTGCTGAAAATGACTTGGTGAGTGACGCGATACTGACGACGTGGGGCCCGTGTAGATCCTGGTGACGCAGAACACCGCCGCCATCCGCGCCAAGCGGGTCGCTGCGTGACGGGCGGGCGCCCAACAAGCCCAAACCTTGTGTCGAATCGACTACCAAATAGCCGGCATGTTCGCGCGCCAGCTCGGACAGTGCTCTCAACGGAGCAAGCCGACCGCAGGTGGGACAGTAGCCATCGGTAAGAATCACTGGTCGTTCTCCTACACGCAGCTGCCTCCGGAACTGGGCCGCTAGCTGGTGGGTGTCCTGATGAGGAAACCGCTCCGCAAGGTGGTTCTGGGGCGTAGCGCAAAGTGCCCAGCTGGCTATTGGGTAGGCGTGCTCATCGAGGAAGAAACGCCCCCTCCTCTCCGCTAGCCAGGAGAGCAAATCGTGAAACAAGTGGAGTGTCGAGGCGCCAGCGATGCCGGCGTTCAAACCTTGGAGCCGAGCCACCCTTTGGGCGAGCTGCTTGGCACCCGGCGGTTGCCCAAGCACCGCCGGGTGCCCTGATGACAGCTCACTCCAATGCCCGAGATCAGCACTCCTGTGGCGAATCCCTAAGTAGTGCGCCGACGTGAAGTCGATGCGCGGCTTGTGCATGTTCCGCTTTGGCGTCACGTTCGGCGATTGGGTCGTTCACGCGCCGCGCCGAAGCAACTTTGACGGCATTTGGTGATTGACTTGGTCGCCTGTGAGGTCAACTCCCGTCAACGAGCGATAGGCATGGATGTAACTCTGGATTTCGGTTCTGAAGAACACAGCCCAGTCGGCTGCAACCGAACCGCTGTCGACTTCCACCCAGCTACCGAAGCGAATGCTCAGTAGGAGCAGTTCACCGAAAACTGCAAGGTCGCGATAGTGGTTGATGGGCTTATGACCCCAGCCCTGCATACGTCGCATGGTCTCGACACGGCCCATCCAGTCTTCACGGTAGGGGACCATGACGCGACCACCCAGGAACTGCTGCATTTCGGGGCGAGCCGTCAGCCACTGCATCATCAGCATCTCTTTGCGAGCCTGCCACGGCAGATCGCCGTACTGATTGTGCATGCCTTCGCAAAGGAGGAGGTGGACCTCCTTCAACGCGTTGAGTACGGGAAACCCGTCTTGGGTGACGGTGTTGTCGTCTAGCTCGCGAAAGAACGTAGAGCACAGGTTCAGAAGCGTGTGAAATGCCGCGATGAATCCGCGCCGCGTATCGATGGACTGCAGCTTTTCGACGGCCTTGCCCTCGATCTGGAAGCCATAGTGCTCCCGGTAGCTGTGTACGCGGCGGTTCAGGCTCAGGCGCGCTGGTTCGTCTTCCACGAAACCCCAAAGGAGGTTGCTGAGGGGCCGTAGCGGATCGAGGGCAATGCGCTCGAGGGGGTTTCTGAGGTTGCGGGAGCGCTTGTTCTGAAACCTCAGACTCAAGGCTTTCATGGTCTGCACCAAGCCCGACTCCTCCATCCAATAGGACCAGATCAGCTCCAACATGCAGGGGTATTGAACCCGAGAGCGCAGGATCCCATAGCAGTCGCCGCCAAGTCCCAGACATTCGTCCGGTTTCGTGGGGAGGCCATCCAATTGGGCGATGATCAGTTTCAGGTACGGAAGCGTCTTACCCGCCGGGGCGATCTCACCAGGCAGCGCCTTGAGATATTCGCGACGAAGGTCCAACGCGAGCTTCTGAATTGTCTCCTGATGACCAGCTCTGCCAGGGATGTGGCCCGTTTCGTCATCACTGGTCAGGCCGCGTGACAACTTGGCGTGATTTCCAAACGTGAACCTACCGGTTTCCAGGGCTATCGGGTTCAACAGGCCAGCTTCGTGCATCAAGAAGGAATCTGTGGATAGCTTCAGAAGCTCATAAGCGTCAGCGCCATAGGCGAGTGATCGCGAGGCGAGTTGAGCATGAAGGTCCTTTGCCTCTTGGGTCAGCGCCTCTCCACTGGCGGTCTTACAGCAAAGCACGCTGTCGATGAACGCGCTGTACCGCTCGAAGCTGATCGCGTCCGAACGATTGCGCAGCGTCTTCCAGAACAAGCGACGCACATCATCGGGCTCTGGAATGGTCGGGGAAAGCTTGATTCCCATCGGGAAGCCTTGCATGCCCATGTAGCCCCGGACTTGGGCGGCCTGATCGGGTCGGAGC
Source organism: Polyangiaceae bacterium (assembly GCA_050298815.1). GTDB lineage: Bacteria > Myxococcota_A > Polyangia > Polyangiales > Polyangiaceae > SZUA-265. Next base: position 131,412 of record JBNKUV010000011.1, on the reverse strand, counting down.
GGGAAGCCGGAGAGTTGCTGGGCGCCGCCTGAAGTGAACGACTCTGGCAGCTCGACCGGGCCAGTGCGCACGTCGTCTGTACCGGCGAACACGTCGTCTATTGCACTTGGCGCGGCTGTGCGGTTGAATGCGTCGAGTAGTACACGTGCTACTAGGTTGGCGATGTCGTCGCCATGGTTTGGCCTCAGGTCTTGGTTGACGAGCACACGCAGTGCGTCTTCCCTCTCCTTAGAACTGGCGGCTCCATCCGCTGCTGCGTAGGCTTTCTCGATCAAGGGATTTAACAGCTCCGCCTTGGGAAGCTGAAGCTGTGCGGCGTGAAGTTTGCCGCAGATGGTGTTGAAGGTCTGTTCGACCGCCTTGTCTCTATCCGCCATGATGCTCTCCATCGTTATGCCGCCACCGAGCTCAAACGAGTCAGTGCCGGGCTTGGTACTCTTGTTTCGGGGACCAGCACTTGGCGCATCGCCCAGTGTGGGAACTGCTCAAGCAGTATCCGGGTTTCGGTAGTTGGGTTTATCTGTGCCATGGCGCGCGCTTGACCGAGCACCGCGAACACCTCAGATGGGCGCGCTTGCGCGAGCAACTTCGGTTGCTGCTTCCAGCTTGCGTAGGTTTGGAGCAGCGCGTCTGGCTGTTTGGAGGGCGTACTCAAGATGCTCTTCAAGCTCGCCCCCCTCAGAACCTGAGGCTTCAACTCAACAAGAGTTGCGGCGAGCTTCGGGAGCTCCTTTTCGAGCGCGGCAAGAAGCTTCTGTTGCCGCGCAGTCGCCGATGCGAGTGGGTAGAGCTCACGCCAGGCTCGGGCCAGCAATGCCCACTGGGGGTGAGGAAACAACGCGTCGCCAATTGCGGCACTGATGAGCACTCGTATCCACGGGATGGGATGCGGATTGCTGATCCCCCCGTGGAATACGGCGGGTGGCGGTAGCGTCACCACCGCCATGAGCCCCACCGTCTGGCAGATCCCGACTTGCCCTACCGACCACAAATCCGCCAAGATCTCCGAGCGCCAGCGAGTGAAGAAACGCCATGGATCAATGATTGGGTCTCGTGCCCCTTGGAATTGTTCGAGTGAAGCTCTTGCTGTCTGCACAAGGTTCATCAACGCCGCTGCTTGGTGACCGACTTCGTGAGCAAGCGAGGAAGCGACACCGGTCGATACCATGCGCTCTCTCGGTACGCGCAGGACGGCCACCGGCGCGCGGCTGCCGCCAGGCAGGCGTGTGGCCCAACGCCGGATCGCAGCTCCGTGACCACGGTCGAGATAACAAAGGACTGGCGGTGCCTCGAAGTACTTTCGATAGCGCGCCAGCATGTCTTGTGCAGTCGCATCGAGAGCGCTAAGCCAAATGCCGTGAACGTGTTCCGAGCGTTGGGTCAGTACGTCGCTATAGATGTCGACCTCGGTCAGCATGGCATTTACCCGCAAGCGGTACTTCGCCAGGCGCGCCTGGGCTACGGAAGCGGTGCTACTCTTGCCGTCGCTCGAGTCTAACCAGATGATGAGTGCCTGCCCCAGCTGTTCGAGGTCTCGGCGCTGGCGCGACAAGTGGCTGTCTATTGCAGCGATCACTTGGCTGGATGGAGCCGCCGCTGCGGTCATGGGCATGTGCAGCCCAAACAGCTGCACCGTACCCAACCGCGCCAGCAATGACTCGGCCTCGTGTCGCAACAGGTTTCGCGCCGAGAGTGTCACGTGATCAAAGCCCCAGTAAGATGACCTTGTTGCCCCGACGAATCCAACGGCCCTGCCGGCTTCTGCCGGGACTCGCGCTCCTGGTTTTTGGCCTGTTGCTCGTGGTGGCGTCGGTAGCGGACTTGATGGCCATCAGGGCGGCATGCTTTGGCGGAACCGAGGCTGGGAGGCGGGCTGCTTTCTGGCTGGCAACTGTAGCCATCCGAACGAACTTGCGAGCGGCGTCCAGTTCTGAATCTTCCGAACCAAATTCGGAGTCCTCCATCTCGAATAACTTGCTGGCGAACTTGCCGAGCTGTCCTCCGACGACACCCCCTATGCCAGGGGCAACGAGGTTGCCGACGGCCTTACCGGCAAGCGGCAAGCCGGCTTTGGCGACAGATTTGAGCGCGCCGCCCAGGGCCTTTCCTACGCCTGAACGTGCGAACTTGCGAACGCCCTTAACGGCTTTTTTGAAGAGCTTCCCGATGAACTCGTCAAGCTCTTGTTCGTCCTCGATGCTGAGGAGCTCTTCCGCGAGTTCCAACTCGGACTGTTCGTCCATGTCGTCTGCTTCGAACTCGAACTCGAACTCATCGTCGAGATATTCGAAGGACATCCCCTCATCCTCAAGCTCGTCGTCGTACTCTCTGGTACCGATTCGTGTGCTGTCTAAGTCGTGCATGACTTGCTCCTTGTAGTTAGTTCATTCGAACGTGCCTCAGCCCGCTCCAAGCAGAACGATCTTGTTGCCCCTTCGCAGCCACTGTCCCCGCGACTTGCGGCCAACTTGAGTGACTTTTGCGGGGTTGTGTTTGGTAACGGCCTTGCTCATCGCAGCTCGTGCGACGGCCGAAGAGGGGCCAGCGCCCAGCGCCCTCGCAGCCGACTTGCCCGCAGCGACGGTCGCCTTGATCACGCTCTTGGCAGCCTCAAACTCGAATTCGTTTTCGAACTCCAGTTTGGACGCGGCGTAGTTACCGACGCCTCGTCCGAGACGCCGACCCAAACCACCACCGACGTGCCCACCCAACTTGGCGGCGAGGCTCGGAAGATGGCGCTTGGCGAGTCCTTTGGCAGCTCCGACCAGCTTCCGGCCCACACTCGAGCCAATGAAACCGCGTGCTGCCCGTGCTGCGCTCTTCACCAAGGAGCTCAAGAACTCGTCGAGCTCCTCCTCATCCTCTATCTCCAACAACTCCGCGGCAAGTTCGTCCGCTTCGTCGTCGTCCAGCTCATCATCATCGAATTCGTCCTCGAAGTCCGCTTCAATGGCTTCAAGTTCATCGTACTCATCTTCGTACATGCCGGTGGTCTCCTCTTCTGGGTGCGATGTCCCAAGCAGCTCTGGCGTTCGACCAAATGGTCCGTTGCCACGAACGCATCAAAGCAGGCTTCATGCCAAGCGTTGCCTTCGCTCTTTTGGCCGCCGCTAGACGCTAGCGTGCAGCAGAGAGGAGGGCCCAGCGTGAAGTGAACTTCGCCAAACACGACGGCGTCTCCTGTCCAAGCGAAGCAGACTTCGCACATTGCTTCAGTCCTTGAATGACGGGCGGACGGCAGGCAACTTCGGTACGGTCATGGCATGAGAGAGAAGGCGTTGCATTGAGCGTTGGTCGCCAACTCCCCCCTGTTCCCGAATTGAGTGCATAGACAGAAGCGGTACGCCCACGTCGACTGTGGTGATGCCGAGCTTGGCGAATAGCCGAGGGCCTATCGTGGTTCCACAGTGCAGGTCAGGGCGATTGACGAACTCCTGCAGCGGCACCTTCGCTTGCCTCGAGAGCTGTCGTACGATAGCTGCACCAATGGCGTCCGTTGCGTAGCGCTGATTGACGTTGGTCTTGAGCATGGGCCCACCGTTGAGCACTGGCGCGTGGGTCGCATCATGGCGCTCTTGATAGTTCGGGTGCAGTGCATGCCCGGCGTCCGCGCTAAACACGAGGCTCTTGGCTAGAACTCCGCTACGTTCGACACCGTCCTCGGAGAGTTGCTGTATCACGTGCTTCAACTGCTCTCCGGCTGCTCCCCTACCACTCAGGCTTCCCACCTCCTCGTGGTCGAAAAGGGCCACGACACACGTCGCATCCAGGCGTTTTGGGAGTTGGGCCAAGGCACGGATCGCTGCGTGACAATGGACTTGATTGTCGAGTCGTGCCGAGTGGATGAACTCCCCACCAAGTCCAGCAATGGCCGCAGGTTGGTTGTCATAGAGACAAAGGTCGTGGCCTCGGATCGCTCGCGGGTCAATACCGAGTTGGAGGCTCAGCTCACGCAAGAAAGCAGCGCGGTGTGGCGTGTCCTGCCCGAGGATAGGGGACATGTGAAGGTGCTTGTTCAAGACCAGTCCGCGTTCGTTGACGTCTGGGTCGAGATGAACGGCGAGGCTAGGTACGCGGCAAAGTGGCGTCTTCACGTTCACGAGTTTTGAGCGCAGGCGCCCATCTTGTTCTAGGATCACCCTACCGGCGAGGGACAAGTCTCGATCTAACCAGGTGTGCAGGAGGACTCGCCCGTAGACGTCTACATTGAGCTGGCGATAGCCAGCGGATTCAGTCAGCCAATTCGGCTTGAGTCGCAGGTTTGGGGAGTCGGTGTGGGCGGCGATGATGCGTATGCCTGCGCTCGGCTTGAGACCCCGTCGCCACGCGACGAGGCTGCCACCCTCCAGAAAATAGCCTGCATCTCCCAGCTTCGCTCCCGAACCCTGATGTGCTTCCAAGGAGGCCCGCCGCAGCAACGATGCCGCGTTCGCAGCACAGTGGAATGGAGTTGGGGAAGCGTCGAGGAAGCGCTTCAATGCCTGGGCGGTCGGGAATGCGCCCTCCTCGAATTTGGCGGAGGAGCCGTTCACTCTCGGACGGCCTTTTTCTGTTGCTGTGAGCGATGAGGCCTCGCGTCTTTGGCGCATCCGGGCTGCGACAGCAATTGCCGTGCCCAACCGTGCAACGTCCAGCTCGAGTTTGCGTTGGGTGACCAGCCCCAGCGGCATACCTCGCGGTCGTCGCTAGTTGGACCTGGCATGGCCATTGCTTGTCATCGGCCGACATGACTGCTTTCGTTTTTCCCGAGTGGGAACTTCCAGAGGCGAACACGCTTTCGATAGCGACCTTGGAAATAGATGACGAGTTCCGCGTGGCGTCATTCCCGAGTAGCGTTCGCGAGGCGTTCGGCAAGGTGCAAGGCACGCCTTCACGTTGGGACATTGCTGTGAGTGCGGCGATAGAACACGGCATCCGTGATCCAAATGTGCTCGCCAATATCGCCTTCTATTTGCACCATCCCGAGCGTTTGAGGGGAGAAGGCGGGGTTGGACTGCCGATTTCACGCGCAGAGCGTGGGTACGAGCGGCTGCGCGACGAGTGGTTGGCGTGGCACCTCAACGTTACTGAGATGCTCAAGTCCGGTGCACGGGGGTCAGGGAAGAACCGTGGAGGCCAACGCCCGGCGGGTTCAATCCTCTTCAACCACCCGTTCATTGCGCCAAAGCAACGCGGCGTTCCCTTTGCTGTGGGCGCTTTGCGCCCTTTCTTCCCGGTCCAAACGTCGAAGAATCGTCGCTTCGGAGAGGTGGCCTACAAGGATGAACGAGGCCGCTTTCATGGCAACGCATCCCGAGCGTTCATGGCGCGGCGCGGCAGCGGCGCACGCTATCACGCAGGGATAGATCTCTACGCTGATCCCGGCGATTTGGTCGTCGCCCCCGAAACCGGGACGATCGTGCGTCGTCAAACGTTCTACGCGGGAACGGGCGCGATACTCGTCGAAACTGACTCGGGCGTGGTGTTGTTGCTCGGGGAGACCAAGATGGGCGGCTCAACCGAGTTCGGCGTGGACACTGGCAGTCGGGTCAAAGCGGGTCAGCCGCTAACCCGAGTCGGACGAAGCAACACCGGTTCCCATATGCTCCACGTAGAGACATACACCTCGGGCACCATCAAGAATCAGCCCTGGTACAAATCAAAGGGTCGACCATCAAATTTGCTCGACCCCAGTGACTATTTCCTTCGCGCCAAGGCGCGCCTCTCAGGTGGGAGCTGAGGTGTACCCGTCCCACGGAACACTGGGCAAAGGCGAACGCCGTTTCATGTCCACTCGGCGTCTAGCGAAACCAGCTTCGCGACTGGGGTCTGCCATCGATATCGCAGGGCGCCTGAGTCCGTTCTCCGGGTTTTCCGACGAACTTGAGACATGGACAGCGCGGTACCCCGCTACGGTTCGAGATGCGATCGCGCTCGGGCCAGCGATGTGGCCACTCGCCTTTGAGCGAGCAATCGCCGCTGGGCTGAAAGACTCCGACAAGCTGGCTGACTTGGGCTTCTTCATGCACTACCCGAAGCGGAACGGAAGGGCGATTGTGGTCGGGGAACCTGGGGCAGCAGAGATGATAGCGCTGTGGAAGTTCCTGCGCAATGCGGCGCGCAACATGCTGCGTGGGCATTCATCAACTGGTCCCAGTTCAAGGTCGAGCGCGCGCCCGCCCGGTCTTCCGAGCTACGCGCGGACGCGTCGGGCTCGTGGGTCTGCCCTGCCGGACATAGAAGCCTTCGCCAAGAAGCAGCGACTCGGCAGTGTGTTCGTCAAGACCGTCGTTCAAATGGCCAAGACTGAGAGCGGAGGAACGTATGCACGACCTGCGGTCGCGTTCAACGCTCTGCCGGAGGAGAAGCGCGGCGGCAAACGATTGGTCACGGCTTGGGGAGCATTTCAATACAATCGAGATGCCTGGACATGTTTGATTTCGGCCGCGGATCGGCCCAAACGCATCAGCTACGTGCCCAATGGCACACCGGGCTGCTCTGGTTGCAGGGGGGGTGGGGGCTGCGTATTTCCCTGGGACTCAACGCCTCGTGAGGAGATAGAGCTGCCCATCGTCCAGTATGCGGGCCTCTTCCGCGCAGTACTGGCCGTTGGTGGCACAGAGTTGGACGCCGCAGGTAGCCTAAGGCTCTTTCACATCACGCCAGCTGGTTTCAGAGCCTGGCTGAAACGCGCCAAGCGAGTCGGATGCTCTGCGGCGTGGCGAACTCGAAGCGCGCGTCAGCGCGCTCGCGTGAGGCGTTTCCTGGGAACCGCCGGGGTGAGGTCGCCCGCTGGCGTGGCTTGAATGGCCTGCGGGCGAACATGCGACACGCGCAGATTCCGGTTCGGGGACGATTGATGAGGAGCGTCGCCGATGGGGATGACCAGCACGCGCTTGATGACATACAGTTACTCGCCGGGCTTGTTTACCTGACGCATGCTCACCTCGAACTCACCACGCCATTGGCGATAGAGAACGCAAAATCGCGTGTGGCCCAAGCCGTCGGGGAGCAGAGCGAGCGTCACTCCTCGCCTTCTGAGCTCGATGTGGATCTGCTTGAAGTCGGGCATCGGCCTGACCTCTTGGCCGGAGCGTTTGGGGTACATCCTCTGCTCCAACGCCGGGTCGTCGAGCTACTTGGGCAAGGGCCAGCTCAGTCCCGCCAGCCGTGCACGTGCTTCCACGTCGTGCACAGTGCTTGGCGAGCAGTTGCAGCTCTGGGCCACCTCACGCTGCGGTAGCTTCTGGTGCCATCGGAGGCTGTGGCCCACGCTCGAACGGCGCGGCCTCGCGCAGTCGCTGAGCCGTCCAGGATTCGTTCGGTGCGCGCGTGACTCCGTGGACCACCTCTTTGGTGTTCACGTCAACGATGAACAACGCGAAGAGAGGTCGAAACCAGATGTCGTGAAGCTGCAGGAAGTCGGACGCCCAGATCGTGTGACTTCGTAGGAACGTACGCCCGCTCTGCCCGTCTCCCTGCGGGCGAGCGCCACGAACATGCCGTTGGATCGTTCTCTTCGAGACCCGGATGTCGAGCGTCAAGAGCGCGCCTCGGATGCGCTCGGCACCCCACGTCTTGCTCTCCGTCGCGATCCGCCGAAGGAGCTCGATGGTTTGCTGAGAGATCTTGGTTCGGAAGCTTTGCCCACCAGTAGGGGAGCCGACTCGCTAGCGCGACCAGAAGACCTCTGTCCAAAGGCCGGAATGGCGACCGCTTCCGACGACACGCCTGACGCAGCGCGGCGCTGACCGTCCCCCACGACTCGCTGCACCTCATTCTGAATCCGCGCTTCGACGACGCTGAACACGGACCCCGATGTCGCTCAGACATCGGACATCTTCAAGGCTTGTTCTTGTCAGATTTCTCAACGATCCTGCGGCAGACGAGCGATGTAGCCAGCACACCTGCGGAAGTGCACGTCGGGCGCGCGCTTCGTCGGCACCGCGCAGGGCCAACCCCGCGTCGACGAAATGTGCGGCTCGTGATACCAACCGAGTATCCACCAAGCGAACTCAGTGAACGAATACCGCCTGCACGGGACGGCCCGGACGCAGCATGTGAACGCGCAGCACTACCGACGGGCACGGCCCGCAGCATGCGCTGTCGTGGCTGGAGTTTCGCTAGCATTGGGGGTTTCGTGTTCGGAACGAGCGGAACAGAACAAGCCCGATGGAGTAGCGGATGGTGGTGGTGGTGGTGGTGGCTCGCTTTGGGTGAATGGTCCCTGCGGCCAGACGTTGAACGAAGTCCCCGCCGAGATGTTGTTTGAGCCCCCGCGGCTACCGAATCTGCCCCTCGATAGTGTGGCCGGGGTGCTAACACTGTTCGCCTCGACGCTTCAGGAGGGCGCCGATGGGCTCGAATTGTATGCTGGTGTTTGCAACGAGGGGGAGTCGCTACTCTGCGGTGCGGCCCTTCAGGTCGAGTTTTATGGCCCAGGGGGAGAGCACCACGGCACCGCCAGCGGAGCCGTGCAAAGCGGACGCCTGTATAGCTTCGCCCAAAGCCCCGCACCCATCTCCTGTGTTGCCCCGGGCGAGACGGCGATGGCCGCTGTCACGAACTTGCCCGAGGGCTTGGTGCTCGCCGACGTGGAGTCGCTGGGCCATCGTTTCCCGGCCTTTCAGATCGATGACGCAGTCCCCATTTTGGGTCTCACCGTGAACGACGTTCGAGCGTTGGAGGCCGTTGACGGCGTTGCGTTCCAAGGGGTCGTTGCGAACGCCTCTGACGCGCCCTTCACCGAGCCAGCCGTTTCCGTGTTTCCCGTCAACCAGGTGGGGCGTCCTCTCGGGGTGGCCACGAAGACAACGGACGTAGAAATTCCCTCGGGGGGTACGTGGACTTTCGAGACAAACACTGTTGCAGAACGGGGCGTGGAACAATTCGCATTCGCAACAGGGACGCTGTCGACTAGTCGGTAGGAGCAGGATCGAGGGCCAGAGCTGCTTCGTGGTCACTGGTGTGCAGCCGTTGGGCGCGCCTCTGAAGTCGTGATTCGTATTTCGGCAAACGATCGAATCTGCATCATCGAGCGACCCAAGAAAATGTCACCACCGCGTGGGACGCTTCGGCAATGCAGCGAGTTGCATCGGCAGCGATTCCAAGTAGGTTCATAGGCACGCCATGAAAGACGTACCCACACTTCTCAGGAAACTGCTGCTCACCAACCTTTGCACTGCATTCTGTGCAGCGTGCGGCGGAACGGGCGATGACGATCCTATGATGTCGGCGCCCACGGGGCCCACGATGACCGTTGCGCCATCGGTCACGAACTCCGATTCTGGTGGTTCGACTATGCTTGCGCCAGTTATTCCTTCAGCGCCCGCGATGCCCGCGTCCGGCGCAATCACGGCCGAACCCCCTCCAACCGCACCGACCACGACGGCACCACCCGCGTCGACGATGCCGGACCCCGCACCGACCACGACTGCGCCAGCTGCGCCCACGATGCCGGAGCCCGCGCCGACGGCGGCCCCCACTCCTGCCTCCACGGATGAGCCAACCCCACCTGAAGTGGAAGCGATGACCTTTGCCGAAGTCCAGACGTTCCTCGACACGGAAACCGGACCCATCGCTCCTTGCTTCGACTGCCATGCGGAGGGCGGAGATCTTCCACAGCTGTTCAGGAACGACGAGACTCTCTATGAGACGCTGATGACGGCGACCATTGAGCGTTGCGAAGGCCGCACTCTCGTCGTCCCGGGGGAGCCTGACAACAGTGCGTTGTACTTGGTGCTCTTTGGCACGTGCGGCACCGTGAGTCAGATGCCGTACGGCTGCTACGAAGCCCCTGACGGATCCTACAACAACTGCTCCTCCTACGACAACCGAGAGCGCTTGCGCATGTGGATCGAGGCGGGAGCCCCTCAGGATTGAGCCGCATCCGCGTGTGCTGAGGCGCACGAATGAACAATGGGGTCCATTGGGCCCCCGCGGTTCTTTGTTGCTTGCCTGAAACGAGTGAGGGGGCCCTTGGGGCCCCCTCAGCTCAGCTGTCGCCGCTTGCCGGCGCGTTTACCACTGGCCGCTGCTAGGCGAGCAGATCCTCGAATTCACCGGGGTCGATGAACGTACCCTGGGGCTTGTCGGCGATGCCCTGGCCACTGTTGGGGACGAACTCTGCAAACTGCTGTTGATCATCGGTCCAGCCGAACTTGCTGACCTTCTCCGTTCCGCCCACCTCCGGGAAGCCATCGGCGTTGGCTTTGACGCCGAGACCGTTCATGAGGTTGTACAGATACTTGGTCATCGGCTTGTTGGCGAGGGCATTGTCGGTACCCGTGGTCTGGACCTCGGAGGAGCCGATCGAAGCGTCGTTATCCCCGCACTGCGACAGGCTGTTGCCGCGCGAAAGATCCGCTGCACCACCGTCCACGTTGACGGCCACACCCGTCTTGAAGTAGCCGCCGAGGCTGCCGAATTGGAGGATGGGCATGTTGTTCAGGTTGTGCGCCTGGCCATCGGATTGCTCATTGAGCCAGATGGTTGCCGAGTTATCCAACAGGGTGGCGCCGTCCGTCTCCTGAACGCTGTCGAGTTGCTTGACTAGGTATGCGAACTGCTCCGCGTACCAGATGTCCATCTTCTCGAGCATGTCGAGCACGCCAGATACGCAGGTACCGCCCATGTTGGCGTTTCCGATACGGTGGGATAGGCCGTGGTTATCGGTGTTGCCGTCGACGCCATCGATGAAGCCCATCCGCAAGTTGCCGGGCATCTGCAGCATGATGATGGCGCTCTGGTTGCATAGGGCATTCATCACCGCCAAGTCCATCATACCAGGCACGACAGAGGGCAAGTCAGCGGCGCCGCCGCCTCCGGCACCTCCGCCTCCGCCGCCATCGCTGATACCGAGTGCGGTTGCTTGCTCTTCGGTGCACAGGGCCGTGCGCACGGTCGTCGTTGCTTGGTGTAGCAGTTCCGTCCAGTGCTCGAGCTTCTGAGCGTCACTTTGACTCATGCGATTGAGCTGCAACCGCATGAGGTCTTCCCTGACGATGTCGACGGCGCTCTGGCCACGAGCCACGACTCGGTACGTGTCTTCGTTCATCGGGGCTGCGCTTTGGTCGGCTGCCCCGAGGTTCGTGAGATTGGAGTACATCTGCGAGGCAGAACCAACGCCGCGGTACGGCTCCAGCGGTGCGGAGTACGAGAGGGTCGAAGGCGAGTCGGTCCTGGCGCCGCCGAAGTGAGCCACCAAAGGGCCAATTCCAGCGGGATTGAGCTGGTCGGCGATGTAGTGGTCCATCGAGCGGCCGTATGGGATGGCGTTCAACTTGTCGAAGTCGAGCCCGCCGCCCAGCGTCTGCCCGGAAGAGGTCCGGTCCACTGGAGCCGAGGTGAGATAGGAGCCCATCACCTGGCTGTGGGGATCCGTTTCTTGTCCGAACTCGCGCCCGAAGGTCCACTCGTTCATGCCGCGAATACCACGTGGCATCAGCACCTTGGGGGCAAAGTCTTTCAGCGCTGCGAGGCTCGTTTCCTCGAAGTCCGCTGAAGTGAGCTCGCCGTGGGATTTCGCAGGGAACCACTTTTCCGTGATGCAGCCGTAGTGGGAGAAATAGATGATCACCCGCTTCAGCGCTGCCGCCTCCGTTTGACCGATCGCGCTTCGAACACCGAGTGTGCTCAGGAATGGAGCTGCAATGGCGGCTCCGCCCAAACCGCGGAGGAACAGTCGTCGATCTAGTTTCTTCTTTTCCATGGGAATCTCCTAATCCGTCACTCTGCTGGTGTTACTCCGCCGCAACTCTGTATCTGAACGACTCAGCCTGCGTAATGTCGGCGAGAACGCTCGCTAGGCTGTACGCCCCGGCGCCGATCTTGGTGGCGATGGCTTCGGCGGTGCACTGGTCGAAATCGTTTGTCGGTCGCCCCGTCGCATATCCAACCCACTTGCGTGCGTAGATCTGCTTCGCGAGGCTGCCTGCGGCGATCTCCGTCATCAGCTCGTGTGCATTGTTGATGGGCTTGGCACCATCCGGGAAAGCCACGGCGTCGACCGCAGTGTCAATCATGCCGCCGTACTCCGGATCCGTCGTTTGGATGGTGCCGATGGCGCTGTAGTTCTCCAGCACGAAGCCGGGGGGATTGATGACCGCCTGGTGACAGGCCACGCAGCTCGGGTCCACGCTGGTCAGCGCGGTCACGGCTTCCCGATTCGTTGCGTAGTTGCCCTCGGGCAACGGTGTCAGCAGAGCGGCCGGGTCGGGATTGCCGATCTCGGCGCCCATCAGGGTGAGCAGGAACGCACCGCGAAGGATCGGGCTCGTGTCCCGCTCGTGCGCGAACGAGCTCAAGAATGCTCCACGCGTGAGGAAGCCCGGGCGCTCCATCGGGTCCAACTCCACCCGCTCGAGCTCGGGCCCGTACGCAGCGGCGTCCAGGCCATAGAGCGGCGCCGTGTCTTGATTGACGTACGCGACGTTGCTGAGGAAGAGGTCCGCAAACTGCCCGTCGTAGCCAACCTCGGCGAAGAACTGGTCGACCTCAGCCAACAGCGGTGCGTCTTGCGCCTCGGAGTACTCAGGAAACCGCGAGGAGTCGTGAGGAGTCTTGCCCCAGCGAGATACCGACGACGTTTCGTCGATGTTTGCGTAGAATCGGTGCGCCGCCACGATCACCGGCGTTACCTTGTCCCGAAATTCCTCGCCCAACATGCGTGCAGCTTGAGCCTCGACCTGCTCCTTCGTCTGCAGTTCGTCGGCATCTGCTGCGGCCTCGAGCGCGGCGTCCGGGACCGAATTCCAGATCAGGAACGAAAGCCGACTCGCTACTTCGTGGCTCGAAAGCTTGAAAGCATTCTGCGGTGCCGCTTCAGTCCCCGGTACCATCTCTTCCGGAGCGTCCAACTCCGTGCGCATCAGGAATGATGGGGAGATCAACATGGTGTAGACGAGTGCTTCGGCGATCTCATCGGGCGTGCCCGCAGGCTCGACGTCCGCGAGGGCCATGAAGCTCGCCACTTCGTCATCCGTGAGTGGGCGACGAAACATCCGACGGCCGAGGCTGCGAATGTTCGCTTCCAGGGCAGCAGGATCCGAAGCCGCGGCGCTCAGGTCCGTACCGAGTGGGGTCGTCATGACGGCGGCGGCGATCTCGTCCGCGGTCGATTGGTACTGAGCCCACTGGGTGTTCGACAGCTCACCGTTCGAATCGGGTTCGAAGGAGGCAGACCAAGACCCATTGCCAGCGGCAACCCCGAAGATGTCTCCGACCACGGTGTCGTACTGCCGATTCGTCAGGCGCGGAAACTGGCTGGTCACCGGCACACCGACCTGGCAAGTACCGGTTGCGGGCGGTGCTTCCTCTTCCGTCGGCACTCCAGGTGTCGTCGGCGTGGTGGGAGTACCCGTTTCCGGCGTGGCACCGGGGGGGGTCACGGGCTGCCCCATGGCGTTCGTCGGCGTCGCCGTGGCCATCGGGTTGTCGACACCTGGCATGCCCGGTACCGGCGAGCTGCTGGGCATCGGCTGGGCGTCACTGTTGCCCGTCTCGCCGGAGCAGCCGGCCGCAAACAGGCTTCCTAGTACTAATAGTCTTGTCGCCGTTTTCATGATTCTTCCCTGTCTAGAACTAGACACTGGCATTGTTCGCAATTTCCGTTGCTTGCTCAGGCCAGCGCGCTCAAGTGAGTTCAAGGAGGCATCGACTCACTTGCCACCGCCTGGAACATGCCCGCCTGCGCTGATGTGTATTGGTAGGGCCCCGGAAACATCGCGTTATCCTTGCGGAAGGAAATTTGCAGGCCTCCGTCGGCACGGAGAGGCACACGCGTACGGGACACTAGCGTTCGAGTCGGCACAATCGCGGTGCCTGGCGTTACTCGGGGACCTCTGATGTGCTGCCTCACTCGGGGGTATCATGGGCGTTGCGGATCCGATCAAGGACCTGGCCCGCGCCAACGTGGGGATCGCCATGGGCACAGCCACAGACGTAGCGATGGAAAAGTGCGGGCGTCACACTGGTCAAGGGCGACTCGCGAGGGATCCTGCGGGCCCGGCGATTGAGCCAGGCGACGATCGCGAACATCCGCCAGAACCTTCTCTTCGCCTTTAGTTACAACACCTTGGGCGTGCCGGCTGCGGCGGGCGTGCTGTATCCATTTTTCGGGGTTCTGCTGTCGCCGATGCTCGCCGCAGCAGCCATGAGTTTCAGCTCGGTGTCCGTCATCGGTAACGCGCTGCGCCTCCGTCAAGCTCGAATCTGAGAGCCTCGATTCCGCCGGGGCAAGTGGGGCGCGTCGTCGTCCTAACGATTTTGGTGAGACCAGAGCTCGATCCAAAGGTCAGTTGGGCGCTGGACGCCGAGCGCAACAGTGGAGCGCGGCTGCGCACGTGGTGCCGGCAGCAAGTAAACCAACCGGAGTCGGCTCCGGTGGAGCATTGCACGATTGGAGTGCTGGGACGCGGGTCGGTGTTGATGTTGACCCGTTCGGTGGCCATGCTCCCGTCATCACGGAGCGCATCACTCTCCTTCCCTTCCTTGAAGCAGGAGCCCTTCGCTCCTTCGTCGATTGATAATCGGGTGAAGCCGATGTTATTCTGACGCAATCCCTCCATCAATCGAGTTGCACAGGTGGTCCATGTTGTGAATGTCCGAATCGTCGCCGTCTATGATACGGCATCCGGGTGGCACCGTCCCCGAGCAGACTACGTTGGTCGTGTCGTCCAAGTACCACGAGCCCACTAGTTCACCAGTCGTCTGGTCATAGTAACCTACGATCGGATGAGAATCGAGTATCCGCATCCGTTGGCAGCGAACGCATACCTCCCGGCGCGGGTGCACTCTGATAGACGCTGCCTGTCGGCGCAGACGTCGCTCGCCCCAGCGCCCAAACAGCACATCGCGTCGTCGCCTGCCTCTTCTCCCAGCATCTCTGCCGCCTCAGTATCCGACTCGGCGGCGCGCTCCGATCGCACGCTACACGCCGCCAATACCAAGCCAAGGACCTCTCCTCTGAACAACCTCATCTTCCTCCTGTCAATGCGCCCGAACTTGCTAATGCTTTCGTGCGCATTGTGCCACTACCCGCTGGACATGTCGCTGATGACCGCAGGCCTTGGACAGGCTAGCTCTTCAGTGGCTGGACATCAACTCACCCGTTCACGCGGTGCAACAGGCCCACACCCAAGGCCCACACCATCGTCCGTCCTCCACCCCCGCCCGACGAGCGATGTGCTCTCGTTCACTAATATCCCACATGTTGTTCTTCAGCATCTCAACCCTCTTCATGGTCTCTGGTGACCATGAAGAGGAGTTCGGTGAACATGGAAAACGCTTCCATGGCAGAAACCTGTATGATTCACAGACCCGCACCCCGTTGTTGATGCTCGTGCCCAGCCTCGAAGGTCGCCGCGTAACGGCACCGGTGAGCTCGAGTGACGCTACGCGGGTGGCATCGGCGTTGAACGGTGGGTCAAGGTCGCTGGCCCAAAACACCATTGGTGCTGGAACCGAACACTGGCAAGCGTGGTGCGTGTCTGTTCGAAGGTCCCATTCGATGAATCATCGCAGTGCATTTTCGCTCGTCCTCACCACCGTTTCTTGCCTCGTTGGTGTTGCGTGCTCTCAGCAAGACAGCTCGAATCGAGAGCCGACGAGAAGTCTCTCGCAGTCTCTAACGGAACTCGACTGTCCGCCTGGAAGTTTCGTAATTCGCGGTACCGATGAGGACGACGTATTGATGGGCGTTGGAACGCGTGAAGTGCTCTCAGTTGGGGTGACCAGGAGCCCAAGCGTGGCATGGGCAGCCCAGCAACTGAAGAATGTGACGCCCTTCGGTGAGGGGCCGAAGTTCATCATTCGTTATCGGAATGCCAAGTTTGGTGTTGAGTTTGACCGCGCAGCAACGGCTGTTGGCGCTCGGGTTATCAAGACTGCGGTGCGCACGCCTGACATGAACGCCCATTGTGAACGGTTTCTTCGGAGCGTGAGGGCAGCGTGCCTAGACCCCGTTCTCATCGTAGATGAGAACCACTTGCGGTGCACCCTCGCTGAATACGTCGCGTACTTCAACAATTCACGACCGCACCAAGGGCTCCAGCAACGTATTCCGGGTGACAGGTTCGGAGTTTCGCCCAACCAAGCTGGTGACGTTGTTGCGATGCCGGTTCTCAATGGGCTTCATCATGACTATCGCAGGGCTGCGTGATGGGCGGATACGAGAAGTGCCAATAGGGCTGCTCTGTTCGCCGGCGCCTGCCCATCAGCAGCACCAGTGCGAGCCATGGCAGCAGCCAGGGCGGGCGGCCTTCGTGGCTGTGACTAGAGTTCGCTGCCAGTTTGCACGCACAGCCTCCATCGTTGTCTCCCGCCTGGTCCGGGCTCGTGGGGTCAGTCCCCGCGTCGGTCAGACCGTCCGCCCTCGCCGTTGAGTCATCATCGTCGAGGCCTGGCGGCTCGAGGGGGGAGTCGTCTGACTCGTCTGACTCGTCGACTGAGTCGTCTGACTCGTCTGACTCGTCGACTGTCGTGGGCGGCTGCACGGAACCTGCATCCGGCTCGGGAGGCTGCCCGTCGTCTGCTCGATCGTCGTTTCCTGGCGCGTCGTCGGGTGGGGATGAGGCGCCATCGTCCAGCACGGCATCGGGCGCCGCGATCAGCGCCACCGTGTCGATGGTCAGGTCGAAGCTTCCAGGTGCGGGGCTGAAACGAATGCTCAATAGCTCAGAAGTCTGCAAGGGGGTGCTTGCGTTCCCTGAAGGAGATATCGCAGCCTCAAAGGGCACCTCGTAGTACGCCCACGTGTCTGTTAGTTTGAGCTGAACTTGGTGAATCTCCCCCCATTGCTCTGCCGCTACGAGTGATTGGGAGGGAAAGTCGACCGAAAGCGTGCCAGGGCCTCTCGCGTGGAAGCCTACGCCCTCGAACGCCGACAAGTCGGCGGGACCACCGTCGAATGCCGCTTCGAGCTGGGCAAATTCACCGCGGGTACCGGCGATGTGCATGGCCTGCGAACTCCCGGAGGAGCCTGCTTGCGATGGCAGCGGTGGATCGGGAGTTGCGGTCGAGTCGTTCGACAGCTGCCAGCGCCAATCTCCCATCAAGCCTACCGGGCTGACGAAGCTACCGTCCCCGTCCTCGAAGTCATCGAGCGGCACTCGCTGCCAACCGTGACAGAATACCTCAGAGCCGTAACAGACGTCCAACGCGGTCACCTCAGGGCCGCAGGAAGCGGTAACGTCGAGCCAGTCTTCCCCGCTGCATGCGCCTTCGCCAGCGGCCGTCGCGCAGGCCACCGCGGCGTCCCACTGGGCTCGACAGTCACACGATCGCGACCGTGCCCACGCGTGCTCTTGCTGACACCTCGCGAGGCAATCCAAGCGATCGTTGGAGCAAGGATTGGCACTCTGGCCCGAAGCAGCGCAGAAGTCGTCGCAACTATCCGTCAACGGCGCCGCGCCGCTCTGTGCTGGCGCGGTACCCAACTCCAACTCGTACCAAATGGTGGGTGTAGCACTACCCAGCATGAAGCGCGCACTCGTCGCGTCACCACCGACTACCAACTCTGCGGCGCGCTGCCCTTCGGGGCCAAGGGCCCAAACGCGGACCTCGCTGGCCGGCCGCGTGAGTGTAATGGTCGCGTTGATGGTTTCGATCAGCGTTGGAGCGTGCCCCCATTCATCGGCGACTGAGCTTTCCGTCGCGTCCGTCCACTGCTGGTCAGTGTTCTGCTGGTCGCCCGCCGCAGTGATGAAACCCCGCGCATCGCCTTGAAACGACGTCCCTTCAAGCAGCGTAAGAGCGATGCTCGATCTGCCTCGCCGAGTCATGGCGGGTTCGATGGTCACGTCCCCGAGGGTGTAGCTCGCGCCGTCGGTGAAGCCGGTCAGTGCCCGGGTACGTGGGGTGTTGACCGAAATGACCGCGCGATCCGCTTCGGAGACGTCCCATACCAACTGGCCAGTATCTGACTCGAACCGGCTCATACCCGAGACGTCTGGCAATGTGGATGCCTGGGCGCCGACAGTCGTGTCCAGTCTGAGCTTGCTCAGTAGTGCTACCTCTAGGGGGACGCCCGCCCGGCGTGCCTGAGCAACATCCCACGTCGGGTTGAGCGTCTCGATGATACCGAGCTCGATATCACTGTCGTAGGGCACGAGCAGTTCGTTGTTCGCAGCCTCGACATCGTAGCCACGGAAGATTCGTCCCCCCACCAGCAGGTTGGCCAGGCGCCGCGGATTGGTGCCGACGTCGCTATGGTCCTCGACGAAGTCACCCGTGCGGCGCCCCAAGTCGAACAGGAAGATCCCATCCCAGTCGTGCATCGAGCCATAGGCTCCGACGATCAGGGGGGTGTCGCCGCTGAAGGGGTTGGGTTCGCCATCATTCGTCTCTGTGACCAAAAGCGGTTTCCCGCGCACGGCCACTCCTGCAATCTCGCCCACGAGCCCAGGGGGCGAGGTCACCTGCGCCTCGGGTGGTATGATCCAGTCTATCGGATCGGGTTGTCCCGAGGGAAACATGACATCGTTGAAATAGCTGTGAGTGTCGATGATGTCGAATTGCGCTTGCACGGACGGCGGGCTGTAGAACATTTGGGTCCCGATGAGCAGCGCTTCGACTCCGAGGTCGTTGGCGAGATACTCGCGCATGTCCGTGTAGTAGTCGTGCTCGGTTTCCAGCAAGAACCGATACCAGTCCCGACGTGCGGTTTGGGAGGGCGAGCCACTGCCGAGGAGCAATGCGATGGTGCTGTCTTCGAGCGTCTCGTCAGTGGGTATCGTATCAGCCCCTTCCATCAGCGAAGGTTGCGAGATCCAGATTTCGCCTATCTGGTCTGCTAGGCCCGTTATCTCGAAGCGCACAGGTCCCGCTGCCGCTTCTGGCGTGGCGATGAAGACGCTGCGATATTCCTGCCAGTCGGAGCTGAGCTGGCCGTTGAAGAACGCACCAACATTGGTGAAGTTCGTCGTTTCCGTCAGGACCATGCTGAAGGGCTTGCCCGGCGTCCCCTTGGCGCGAATGCTCAGCGTATACGTTTCGCCCTCCACCAAATTGAGCGCCGACTGAAAAACGCCAACTTTCCAGGCCTCCGCCGCCGGTGTGGTCGTCTCCAACCGCAGTGCACTTCGTACTCCGTCTGCCTGTGGCTCGACTGAGGCGGTTGCCTGGGCCTCGTCCTGGACCGACACCACCCAAGATGCTTGCCCTTGATCGAACTCGGCGAAGTCGGCGTCCGTCAACAGCTCTACCGACTGCGCTGACACCCCCCAGGCCATGGTCAACGCCTCAGTCGAACCATACTGATCGGTCAACCAAGAGTTCCACAGCAGACGTAGCTCGTCTTGGTAAACCCGAGGCAACCGTTCCAGGCGGCCGGTGTTCGCACTGATGATGAGCGACGTTTCGTTGAGGACCTCTACGATGGCCACTCCCGGGTCGGTAGCGTACACCCGCCCCGTATAAGGGTTTTCGTGTAGCAACAGGGCGCTTGCGAACTCCTTGTTGAGAGCACGGGCCGTCGGATTGAAGAGCGCAACGACCTTCTGCTGCTGCATGACCTCCTCGTTGAACCATTCGCCGGGGGCGACGAATCCGGGTAAGCCATCCGCCTCTGTGAACATTCGGGAGACGTGCAGGTTGAGGTCAGCGTAAATACCTCGAGCTTGCAGCTGGTGAATGAAGTAATCCAGCCGGTCCAGCCGCTCATCGTCGAAGTGCCGGCTAGTACCATCGGGGTGTTGGTAGTCGATGAGTAGGCTTCCTCGTTCACCCCAGGGCGGGTCGATGTGATGGAACCGCACTGCATTGATCCCCAACTTCCTCAGCCGGCCAGCGATCAGCTCAGCTTCCGCGTGCGTTGGAAAGCAGGCGTCGAACGTGCAGTTGATTCCCCATAGCCGAACGCGTTTGCTCCCAGTGTGGAGGTGGGCGTCGTCGCCGACGCGAATTCGCTCGAGCGGGCCATTCTGGTTCAGCTCGGCAAGGCTCGTTGGACCTGGGCTGTCGTCGTTCCAGGGCACGGTGAACGCAGAGAGCTCTTGCGCAAGCGTCGGCGGGGCGTAGTAGCCAATTGCCAAGCTCAGAGCGACCCGGGCTCCCTGTTGACCGAAAGAGTGCATGGTCGGCATCGTATGCATGGCTGAACCGACCGCCTACCGCCGCTGGCAACGAAATTCGGGTTCGGCAGAATCCGCCGCACATTTCGCTACGAAATGCCCATGCGGTGAGTGTGTGAGAGTTCGCGAGCGGTGGGCGCAGCTGGTCCTATCGGGTCGGTTGGGTCGGTACCCGTGGCGCGGTGAAGGGCTCGGCTGAACGGCAGCGGCATCTGTCCGAGGAGCACGGGTGGCGAACCCGGTGGAGGTTCCGGTACGAGCCCGGGTTCGCTCAGGAGTCTGGCGATGGCTGGCAGGTCCCTGGCGGCTCGCAGATCTCCCGATCCCAGTTGTACCAACCCCCGTTCTGTTCCCACGAACCCCGATGCAGCGCTTCTCTTCCCGCTCCGAATGAACATCCGCGACGGCGACAAGCACTTCTTGTTCTCCTGCGTCGGATCACGTGTGCAGGTGGCACAGGGGGAGTGAGTCCATCTCACTCCGCGGTTCGGCCATCGCGATCAGGTCGAGGTCGGGCCTCCGTGAGCTCCCACGAACTCTCGTGAAGCACATTGGGGCGCGTGAAGCAGAAAGAGATGGGGCCTTGCCCCACACCGACCGCACCGACGTGGCATGCCTGTCAGGAGAGTTCCGTTCGAGTCCCCGCTCAATGGTCGAACGGCAACCGCAGCTGACCGAGCGGGGCGGAGTGCGGTCTCGGTGGCGGTTGTGGCGCATAGCCGAGCTGCACCATCAGTCTGTGGGCGGCGGCTTCGGTCTTAGCGACCTCGACCCAACGCAGACAGCCGCCGCACGGCGGGTGAGCCGCTCTTGCGAAAGCCGGGGGCGTGCAATGTAGCGGCCCAGCCGCTCGATTTGCGGTCTGTCAAACGCTCGCCGGTCCCAGCGGGAAGAGTAGACCCAATGGCGAACAGGCTCCCCCGGTAGCGCTTGCTGTTCCAGGTGAACTCCCGTATCAGTCATTCGCCGAGCGCTCGATCTGGCGCAGCAAGAACCCGAGCAGCGCTACTTTCGCGAAGAGATTGCTCGGCTCGAACAGGCTTGAATTGTTCCGCGCCAGCCTGCGGACGAGGAGAGTGATCTTCTGTGGGAGCCATCGCTGGCATTCGTCCCATGCAGCACGCGTGTGAACCTGAACGCGAGAAACGCGGCGGTAGTCCATAGCGATTAATCTCGAACAATCTCCCAATTTGGGCGACATTGCCGCTTCAGCAGAACGCCGACGGCGAAGACCGCTGTGTCTCGTCGGCGGCTGGGCCTTCGCCTTGCGCGGGCTTTGGAGCTGCATTAGGGTCCACGCGGTGACCAGCGGGAACACCGACCGAGCAGCGCTCTCACAAGTGCTCGCCGGCAACAATGACGCGCGAGACGCCTTCGTGCGTGCCATGACACCGATCGTTCGGCATCGAGTGGCGCGGGTGCTGCACCACCGGGCGCGGCGGATCGGGAACGAGCCACAACGGCAAGATCTCATCGACTTGGTTCACGACGTGTTCCTGGCCTTGCTCGACCGCGACGCTCGTGTGCTCCGAAGTTGGGACCCGAAGAAAGGTCTATCGTTGGCGAACTTCGTCGGTCTAGTCGCCGAGCGGGAAGCCGGAAGCATTCTGCGCAGTGGTCGCCGCAGCGCCTGGGCAGAAGAGCCGAGTGACGACATCGTCGAGAGGGCCAGTCACGATGCTTCGAGTGAACAACGGGTCGAGGCGCGACAGGAGCTCGAGTTGCTCTTGCACCACTTGCAGAGTCATCTGAGCCCTCGCGGTCACGAGCTGTTCCGCGCGTTGTATGTCGAGCACCTGCCGATGGATGAACTGTGCGAGCGGCACCAGATCAGCCGCAACGCGGCGTACACATTCAAGAGTCGCCTGAAGAAGTTGGTTGACAACTGGCGCGTGGAAGAAGAATCCCGCCAGGTCGATGCCAGCAGTACACCGGCGCGAGGGGTCGTACCAATGTGGAGGAGCCTATCATGAGCAACGTCAGTGCTGACGAATGGCTGGAGCGTTTGGGAGCCATGGAATCCGAACAAGCCCAGGCTGTCGACAGCATGGCACCAGCGCACGCGCTGGACGCCGACTTGGGTGACGAACTGCGAGCATTCGATGATGCGGAGCAGGACGCGTTGGTGGCAAGGCTGGCCGTCAGCTTGGAGCAGCCACGCGTGCGCGCGCCGCGCCGCCTCGTACCTCGTCGCACCGCAGCGTTGGTCGCTTGTGGGGCGATTGCGGCAGGCGTCGCGATGTACGCGTTCACCGATGGCGCCTCCGAATCGAGCCTACCAACGTACGCCCTGCACGCTCCGAACCCAGACGCCCGATTCCGTTCCGCGCCGGCGGAGTCCCCGCAAGGAACTCCCCGCAGGCTGACGCTGGGCCGGACGTTGGAGTTCATCTTCCGCGCGGAAACGCGGAATGAGTTCGCTGCGGACGTTTGGGTGTTCGATAGATCCCGCCCGGCGGATGCGCTGCCTGACACCGTGGTGACCCGGGCCGACGGCGGCAGTCTGGTCGTCCAGCTCGACACCACGACGGCAGGCGCACTTCGCCCTGGAATGGCCGAGCTCGTCTTCATGATTGGCGCTGCGCGATCTCCGGCCCCGAGCGCGTCCCAAGTCCGCGGGGTGGCTGATTCGATGGCGTACCGCCGCTACACGCTGGCAGTTCACTGGGTCGCCGCCGAGGCTGATCCTGCTGCGCCAACGACCGCTCCACCGCGACCGACAGGTCCCGGACAGATGCCGCCATCGCACGATTGACGTCAGGCGCGGACAACTCGCATGGCTCGCTTCGTTCCGCTCAGTTGGACACCTCACCGGCGTTGGCTGGCGCCGTTGTTGGCGTTGCTGTGCGTTGCCGCAGAGTCGGAGGATGGGGCGCGCGGGCTGACGGTTGGGGTCACCGGGTGCACGCCGTTGATGGCGGACGGTACGTGCGAACTGCCCTCGACCGAGGTGCATGAACTGGCCTTCTGGCTTCCTGCTGACGCGCCGACGACAAAACCGAGCCTGCACACGACGGCCGACGTGCGAGCCACCGAGGTTCAGTGGCTCGGTGACGACGAGGACGGCAGCGGCTTGGGATTCGTCGTGCGCGTGGAGTTGCGTCTCGAAAAGGACGCCGATCTTTGGCTCGAGCTCGGCTCAGCTCGCCGACGCTTCGGACTGCGGAAAAAGGTCGCTTGGCCGTGGGAGCAGGCCGCATCGGAGATGAGCCCGGCCGAAGCGGTCGAAGCGCTCGCCCGGCGGCGTCCGATTGCCCGCGGCGCTGAACGGGTCGCTGTGTTGCGTGAGCTGGCGCGGCATCAGTGGAGCCTCGGGCAGTGGCAAGCCGCCGCGGCGACCCTCGCCGAATGTGCCGAACACGCGGAGCGCCTTGGGCAAATCTCCGAGAGCCATCATCGTTGGGTCATCAAAGGCTTCATCGAGGCGACGAACCACGACTTCGAAGCAGCACGGCGGTCGTTGGCACGCGCCGCCGGAGTCCGAGGGTTACCGCGCGACGTGATCGACGTGGCGCATGAGACGCGCTCTCGGTACGTGCTCGGAGTCCTCGAAAACGCGTCGCGAAAGTGGCCTGACGCACGGCGCGCCTACACACTAGCCACGGCTTGGGCCCGACGCGGCGCGGACCAACTTCGGGCGCGAATCGCCGTTGCCCACGCGTACGTCGAAGCCCACGAGGGGCGACCCTGGCGCTCAATTCAGCACCTGAAGCGAGAAGTCGACGCCGGTCTCGCCCGTAAGTCGGCGTGCTTCCGTGGCGTCGTGCTGTCGGCTTTGGGTTGGCACGAACTACTCACCTACTGGATGAGCGAACGAAGCGGGTACCTAGCGGACGCCGAGCGACACCTCACCGATGCCGTCGGCACGTTGACCGATGGCTGCGCCGATCGGCAGCTAGCGTCACGAGCGAGGATGAATGTCGCTCTCGGTCTTTGCGCGTTGGAGCGTCGTGACGACGAAGCGGCACGACGCGCGTTGCAACAGTCGTTGCACGCTGAGGGCGATAGCCAGGACTGGGTTTGGCAGCAAGTGCTCGCCGCCGAGCTCGCACTCCGAGGCGGCGATTCGAACCAAGCAGAGCGCGTCTTCGAAAACGTCCGGCAGCACGCGGAAAGCCGCCTGCTGCCGGACGTGCAGTGGCGTGCGTTGGAGGGACTCGGGCGCACGTTGCTGCAGGCAGGCAACACCCAAGCGGCGATCGCGCGGTTCGAAGAAGCCGAAAGGCTGGTGGACTCGGGCATCACCGCGGTGCGAGTCGACAGCGGGCTGCTCGGGTTTCTGACATTGCGCAGTATGAGCTCACAGGGGCTCGTCGACGCGCTCGTGACGACGGGTGAGCACGGTCGGGCATTCGACGTGGCTCGGCGAGCGCGCCGTCGAGCCCTCGTGCAGGCCGTTCCAACGCACACCGACGACACAGCCGAGCGGACGAAGGCTTGGCAACAGATCCTCGCGGCGAGGAGCGCGCTCGACGCCGGCTCCGAGCGCCTGAAGACGATACCCCAAGACGAGCTGGAAGCGCTTCAGCAGGAACTCCGCCGCGCACGACGAACGGCGCAACGCGCCCTTCGTGAAATCCTCTCTTCGGATGCGGCACTTGGACGAGCGAACTCTCCCCTCAGGACGCCGAGCGCTGGTGAGGCGCTCTTGATGTGGATCCGCGGCCAGCAACACTGGCACGGCTTTCTTCGAACCGAGGACGGCTTGACGTACGCATCCCACGCTGCGGACACCACGCCGGACTGGATCGCGCCGTTCGAGGACCGACTCGCAACCACCTCACGCTTGACGGTCCTCGGCCACGGCGCGTTCGAGCAGGTCGACGTGCACGCATTGCCATTTCACGGCCAGCCGCTCGGTGAGCAGATGCCTGTCGCATACGCGCTCGACGTCGCCTCGGAGTGGACGGAGCCGACCGTACGGCGCGTGCTCATCGCCGCCGACGGCAGCGGTGATCTGCCCCGTGTCGCTCGCGAAGCCGAACGCGTCGCAGCGCGCTACGCAGCTCACGGTTTTCAGATCGGCCGCCTGAGCGCGCACGAGCTTCAGCGTGAGGCGCTGGAGCGCGCGGCACGGACGACGGACTTGTTGCACTACGCGGGCCACGCGCGCTTCGACGGCGTGGAGGGTTGGGATGGGTTTTTACCACTGAACCGGGGCCAGCTGTCCGTGCGCGACGTGCTGACCTGGCGCGACGTGCCGCCCGTGGTCCTGCTCAGTGCTTGCGACGGGGCGACCAGCGCGACGATGACCGGAGGCGTCGGCATCGGGCTCGCCCAAGCCTACTTGCTGGCGGGCAGCCAATCGGTGATCGCACCGCTAAGCGCCGTCGAAGACGGCCACGCGATGCGCTTTTCGTTGGCCTTTGCCTCGGCGTTCACTCACGCAGGCAACGTCGGAGCGGCCTATCAAGCTGCGCAGCGGCAGGTCCGAAGCGCTGGCGCTGACAAGGGAGCGCCAGCGTTTCGCTGGCTCGTGCCGTGACGGCGGCCCGTCAATAAAGCGGGACTTGCATCTCGTTGTCGTTGCCGGCTACTTTCCACGTCAGAAGTGCTGATTTGACGCTGTTGCTGATAGGCACCCAGACCGCGTACAGATTGTTCGCGGCGGGGATCGAGTAATTGACGCTACCGCTGAAGCCAGTCGCGCTCGCTTGCGCAAACGGCTGATTGCTCAGATGAAGCACGATCTGCGTGTTCAGGCTGGCTCCTGAGGGGCTCGCCAAGAGGAACAGGTGATTGGCCTCCTTCAGACCCCAGCCGTAGTCGATCCCGCCCTGCCCGCCGGGCAGCGGCGGTTTGTCCTCGACCACCAACGCCAACTCGTTCGGAGACGAAAGCATCGCGGCCTGACCGAACTCCACGGGTTCGTCCATCAGTTCCACGGCCTGCATCGGCTGATCGCAGGTGTTGATGACGAACGTTGCTCCCAATGCCTCCAACTCGGCAACGACTTCGTTTGGTGACAGGCTGTCGGCCTCCCCCGGTTGCCGGTCGTAGACGCATAACTTGCTGCGCAGTGTTCCCTCCCAGCCGGCAACGTGCGGACATGCGAAACCCGAACCGTCGGCGACCAGACCCGAACCGTACCCGAAGCTCGATCCGCCCCCGAAGTAGGTCGCGACCTGCGGCAAGCAGCGAACGGCGAAGCTCTGCGTCACCGCGTCACTGCTCATGCCGACATCCCCATCCAACGATGGGTCGGCGTCAGCGCAGCCGAACATCAATCCTGAGCAGAACGCGAAACCTGCAAACGCCCACGCACCTCGACCACCGTTTGTCGCTGCAACCAGATCCATACTCTTCCTCCTGAGATATCGTCGTGCGCGACGCCCCCTTGCGTTTCGCGCACGTCGAACATAGCAGGTAGCTCGCCAGCGTCCCATTCCATCGCCGACACGTCCGCGATCCTCGCCCAGCATTTTTACTGGCGATGGAACGCGTGGGATGGCCACCTGTCCTTCCTCCTAGGACCGGCTTCCGCGCGCCGAACTTGAAAATCTCACTGCGTTGAGCAAACGTCTTTCGACGAGTCGAGCCACCGAAGAGCAACCATGCGCACACGAGCCAAAGTGAGTAGGCCATCCTAATGTCGAGCTCGACGACGGATCCCAACTGGCGTTGGCGACGTTGGTTGTCGGCGGTGACCGCGCTGGCGGCGGTGGGTTCCGGGTGCAGCCCTGATGCGGGGTCGCCGCAGCGTGACGAAGTGATCACCGATACCGGCAGTTGGGACGCTCCTTCCGCCGTTCGGAGCGATGCCGGCGCCTCGGAGGATGCGAGCAGCGCCGTCTCCACGCTCACCGACGGAGGCGCGCGCCGTTTCGAAGCGCCAGGAAGCGCTGACGCGCTTAGCGATGGCGGTGAACAGCACGACGGGGCGCTCGAAGAACTCGTCGCGCCCCATCACTTCCGAAGCTCGCTCGACGGCTCTGCTCTCGTCACCTCGCTCAGCGAGCAGCAGTGGCAGCGCTTGTGCGACGAACTGGAGGCGCACGCCGACTCGGAGCCTGTCGTGCTCGCTCAATGTGCCTTCAATGCGCTGTTGATCGCGAGCATCACTGCCGAGAGCGACGTGACGTACCGTGCAGACTGCGAAGCGGCGTTGACAACATGTTTGGAGGAGGCTCGCACCGAACCCAGGGTGCAACTGCAGTGCGACGACGCTCTGCGCGGCACTTCGAACTGCGCCGCCACGGTCAAGGATTTCGAAACCTGCGTCAGCCACTCACTCGCAGAGCTCATCCCGACGCCTGACGAGGCAGCGTGCGAGATGACGCTGAGCGATGCACGAGCGTTCCTGGAAACCGCACCGACGGGCAACCTCGAGGCGCAGGCAGCGGGTGAAGCCGCCTGCGACGTCCTCCGCTCGTGCCACTGAGTACGCAAGAGACGGGCCGCAACCGCAACCCGTCTCCCCGAATGCTGGTGCGCGCCCCGGGCGTGCCCGGGGACAAGGCGCTCAATCGTGCTCGAGGTTCGTCGCCAAGCAATAGCCGGCAACAATGGTGATGAATGGGAACAGTGGCACGACGCTGTTCCCCACGCAGCTGAAGAACCCATCCTTTGTTTCCAGCGGCGAGACATCAAGCACGAATTGTCCCAGCCGACGCACTTCTTCAGCGTCCTTGTCGTCCATCTCCTTCGATAGGTCGAGTCGGCCCGAGTACGTCTCTTCGTTCGCGCTGATCGCGTAGTTCAGCTCGTACGCTGAGCCGACGACGGCGCCCTCCCATTCCACGACGAGTTCGTTGCCTTCCGAGTCTCGCACGCGGCGGTAACCTGGTTCGGCTTCGACGTACCAGGACAGGTCCCCGTCCTTCAGGTGATACGTGCCCGCGGCATAGGGAAAGTGCCCGGGTGGGCAGATGCTGGGAGCGTATTTGCAAAGCGAGCTCAGGATCTTGTCCATCGGATCTGGCGGAAGGCCATCTGGGGATTGGGTGGCGAAGGCGCTGCCGCTCGGCAAAAAGACACTCACAGCCAACGTGGCACATGCGGTGATGTTCTTGAAAAGGTTGGTATTCATCGAATTTATCAGCTTTCTTGATGGTGGTTCAGAGGTTATTGATTGCTTTAAATTACCAATCGACATGCCAATTGGCCGCGATCGCCAGACAAGCGCCGCTGACGATGGCTCCGCCCCAACCTGCGGTCCCGAGACCGACGAGGATGCCGGCCGCGGCGCAGCCAGCGCCCTCGCCCGGAGTGACGTCGAACAAGGTCGCTGGGTCTTCCGGAATTCCTAAGTACGAGCCCGCAGCCGACGCGTGGAAGATGCGATACGCCTCTTCGAATTCCGGTGTCAGACGAACGCGGCCCTCGACAATTTCGTCGACGCTCGCGACGTGAGTCAGCCCGTTGACGCTTACTTTCATGAAGTGGCGCCGAGAGTCGGGCTCGTAACTCATCGAGAAGCTCTGACCGTCGCTAGACGATGCCCGTAGTTCACGGGTTCCGTGATGGACCTCGAGCGTGCTGTCCTGAAGGTAAACGGTCGTCTGGCCCGCCAATCCCGTGATCTCAGACACAGGCTCGAAAGATACATCCTCCTCCTGCGCTGTCGCAGGCTGTGACAACAACAGCGAAAGCATCCCAGCTCCCACCAGCGTGTATTGGGTTCGTCGAAACATTGTGATTCTCCTGGCTTCAGTCTCTGTGGCTTGCCGAGCGCGCGAACGGCGCCGGCGTCTCAGCCGCCCCAACATCGGGGCGACAAGGAAGACTTGGCCTCGTCGACGCCAAACCTTGCAGAGCATGCACTCGAAACACGCCTGCGGACCGACCCGATCGCGTTCCGATTCGTCGCAAGGTTTGGCGCGCTCGCGCCAAGGGGCTCAGCTAGCAGCTAGGGGAGCCGCTGCCGCATTTGCCCCCCGCGCATGCGGCTCGAGCGCGAGAACACGGGTGCCGTCCTTCCGGACGTTCTTGAGCAGAGCAAGAGGTGCTCCCGAAGGCCGGGCCATCGGCGCGTAGCGCTTTTACAACCTGTGCCAGTTTCAAGTGTGCACCCGGCGCTGAGCTCCGTCGCCCGCCATGGTTTCACCTGAGACTTCGAAGGTCTCGGGCTGTGGGGTGCAGCGAGGCCCGTATTCGTGCCACGACTGCTCCGCGTCGGTGTTGGTCCAGCTGCCGACGGAGCAATCCGCCAGACGCCGTTGCAGCTCTGCAGCGGATTGGGGTCGTTGAGCAGGATCTTTGGCGAGATAAACCATAACGACCACCTTCGAGTTCATCCGCGACCTGCACACCATATCTCGATAAGGGCTTCGGTTCCTCGTGCAGGTGCCGACTGCAGACCTCCGCCACGCTCTTGCCATCGAACACCGGAGCACTAGCCAGCAGAAAGTAAGCGACGGCGCCCAGCGCGCACATGTCGGAGCGGGCATCCGCTGCATTGGCATTCAGAATGGATGTCACAAGACTTCGCCCACCTCTTGGCCCTTCTCTGGTCCTGAGCCAATCACCAAACACCGAGTACCGTCTGGTGCCCGCCGCACGGGTGTGGCAAAGTCTGCCCGTCGCGATGGCTGCTGCACCCAGTGAGCTAAAGGTCTTCATTTCGACCCGGCGTTCGACTTGCGCTGAGTGTGACGCCGACCTCGGCTCCTCGGCGTGGATCACCCTTCGAGAGGATCGGGATGCTCTCTGTCTGGCTTGTGCCGACCTTGATCATCTTGAGTTCTTGCCATCGGGGAACGCAGCCGTTACCCGTCGCGCCAAGAAGCTCTCCACCCTCAGCGCAGTCGTTCTCAAATGGAGTCGTGCACGCCGACGCTACGAACGCCAGGGACTCCTCGTCGAAGTTGACGCGCTTGACAAAGCCGAAGCATCCTCCCTCGAAGATGCGGAGCTCCGCAGAGCTCGCAACGACCGCCGCGCTGCCCGCGAGGCCGACCGTGACCGACAGTACATCGCCCAGTTCGCTGCTGCCGTGCGCCAGCGCTACCCATCATGCCCAGACGGCCGCGAAAACGAGATCGCCGAGCATGCTTGTCGAAAGTACAGCGGTCGCATCGGTCGTACAAAAGATGCCAAGGCATTGAGCCCAGAAGCCATCGACTTGGCGGTCCATGCACATGCTCGCCACCGGCAGACCAACTATGACCAGCTCCTGGCTCAAGGATATGAGCGTCACGACGCTCGGACCCTTGTCGCATCCGAGGTTGCCAGCGTTCTCGAGACCTGGAGGCTCTGACAACTGCTCCAGCAACGCTCGGTTCATTGCACTCGAGCGTTCTTCCTCGCCGCCAATCCCGTCTCGCCGGGATCGTCGCTTGCCCAATCCGCCCTTTCCGGTATGATGTCTGTCGTGTTCGGCTTTTCCGCCAGTACACTCTCAAGATCATCTCGCCTGCAAAGCGTATCGTTCTGTTGCCCTCTCTGCCTAGCCGTCTTCGCGCTATCGGTCGGGTGCGAAGATCGCTCCGCGCCCGACACCGCTACGCATGCTCATTCAGACAACGCGCCTTCCTTGCTGGACTGCGCCAAGGTGCTCGGCTACCAGGTTGACTCCTCTCATCACTGTCTGAATCACGCCGAGCCCGTTGATGACGCTTGCGAGACTCGTGACGCCCAGGTCTTCACCGACCCGCGCGAGCCTGGCTGCCTCGTCCACGAGCATGGTGACGTCTTCCTCATTCGCTGGGGTCTTGCGTCCGACCTCCAGGGCGAAGGCTGGACCGTCCACGGACTCCAGCGGTTCGCCAATGCAGCCAACGAGTTCCCGCTCGGCGGTGACACTCCGGACGCTTGCGTTCTCGCCATTGAACTGGCCGACGTTCAAGCTGCCTGCGAAACCTGGGACGATCACCGCGCTGACTGCGCCGAAGACGTCTCACCAACTTTCAGTGATGCCATCGCTCGGTACATTCCCTGGTGCGAAGTCGTGGACGGGACCGTTCAGGACTCCCCCGCCGCCCCATGCCTGCGTGAAACCTCCTTGGGCGACCCCATCTGTTGTGGACGCTCCAACGAACTCCCAGGCACGTCCTGCATCGACCTGACGGACGGCGGCACCATTTACGGCGACCACGGGCGTTGTCTCGAGCTTGGCGAAGGCTTCGACCGTCGGGTTGTCGGCGGTGCTTGCTGCGACCCGCTTGTCACTATCCAGGATACCTTCCCTTCCAAAGATGGCACGACGGCCGGCAACCTGCCCGAGGGTTGTACCATTGGCGGCCTCAGCAGGGCGATCTGCTCAGCCTGTGGCGATGGCGTTTGCGACAACATCGAGAACCGTTGCAATTGTCCCGATGACTGCCAACCACAGACCGACGCTAGTGGGGCTCTCTGAATAGCGTGTCCACGGATAACAAGACAGCTCTCCTACGTGAGGCTACTCGCGCTGCCGCCCACCCGAGCAGCTGAATCCAGGGCATCCTCTTCCGTGCCCTGCCAACCACAGCTTAGCCGCCCCAGGACGCGACGACCGTGCGATTGGACTTCGACCTGACGCTCCCACCCATTCCCAAGTCCGGTGTGCATGTTCGTAGCCCGTGGGTGTATGTCCCTTCTTCGATCCCTCGGGTGCGCCTTGCGCAGGTTGGCCAAGCGAGGCGTACAAACACTACCCGAACTGTGCTTCACTTGGATCCCGCGCGCCGCTGAGATAGCTCCCATTGTTCCGATCACCGGCTTCGGGGGGCGGCGGCTCAGAGTCAGGAACGCCAACACATGTCATCAAAAAGACTGCTACTTCAGAAACTGCTGAAAGGTATCGAAACGGGCGATCCCGAGGCCGCGGCCATCGTAAACGAAGACAGATACATTCAGCACAATCCACGGACAGGCGAAGGAAGTCCCGGCCTGGCTGCTTTGTTCGCTCGGTTAGCAAAGACGAACCCTCGCGTGACTTTCGTGCGTGTCTTCGAAGACGGTGACTTCGCCTTTGCGCACAACGAATACGACTTCAATGGCGTGGAAGTTGCCTTTGAAGTGTTCCGGTTCGAGGATGGCAAGGCCGTTGAACACTGGGACAACATAGGAAAAACAAATGCCCAACGCGTCGGGCCGTGGAATGCTGGATGGTGAGACCGCTGTCACCGATTTGAATCTTACCGAGACCAACCGCAGCCTTGTCGCTACCTTCGTTCAAAAGGCGCTTGTGGAACGGCAACTGGACCTCTTTGATGACTATGTCGCCAAAGACCTGATCCAACATGATCCAGAGATCCCCGACGGAGTGAACGCACTCCGGGCGATGATGGAGTCGTCAACGCCGGACGGCAGGCCCCTGATCGCATACCGACATCTTCATCGTGTTCTTGCAGAGGGAAATTTCGTGTTGTGCATGAGCGAGGGAACCAAAACTGGCGTTCATTCTGGTCTGTACGACTTGTTTCGGGTCGCCGATCAGAAGATCGTTGAACGCTGGAACACCATTTCGAAGATCGCACCAGCCGACGAGTGGAAGAATCAGAACGGGAAGTTCTAGGCATTGGGCACCCTACGACCTTCGGTTCCGTAGACCGACGCTCTATCCAGGATATGCCCCCTACCGGGCCGCTGCTGGGGGGGATGAGTTGTACAGAACTGGTGTTCACTGGCGGCCCGCTTCGCCCCTTGCCGTCCTCGCCCTGCGAGCTGCGGGCGCCGGGGGAAGGGCGCCGTTGGCGTCAGGTTGTGGCGCCGAAGCGTCGGGGAACGTCTTCCACGCCTGGGCTGGGCCTGGTCTCGAGGGTACCGCCCTCCAGGGCTCCGCCCGCCACTGAGCGCGGCGCAACCATCGCGCCGCGCCGGCGGGTTCTGTCACGACAACGACGGATGGCGACTGTGACGCGGCACGCTGCCTGCGCCTGGTGAATGTGTCGGCGGAGTCTTGGCGGTCAGCATGGTTCATCGGTCACGGTTAGTTAGTTTACATCAGTACAAGTTGCTTCGGCAGCGGGCGTGGCGCATGCGGCATGAGCCGTCGCGCGGAGAGTCGGTGTTGTGGTAGGTGCTGCGGTGTTCACTTCTGTGCGTTATCTTCCGTGGTTAGGTAGTGTTTCTGGGTTGCATTGTGGACTGCTACGCCTGCGCCGCGCAGTTGATTGTGGAAGTCGATGGTGGCTGGCATGGCGGGCGCAGCCGCGCTGACGCGCGCAGCCGCGCTGACGCGCGGAGCGACCGCGTGCTGAGCATTGATCACATCGCACTTTGTGTGTTTGTGCAGGACACAGATTTTCCTCAAGGGAATGGGAATTTTTGGTTGGTCGCCCCTGTTGGAGGGGAATGCGCGTCGACGCAGCGTT
This sequence comes from Polyangiaceae bacterium, assembly GCA_050298815.1. Lineage (GTDB taxonomy): Bacteria > Myxococcota_A > Polyangia > Polyangiales > Polyangiaceae > SZUA-265. Next base: position 98,129 of record JBNKUV010000011.1, on the reverse strand, counting down.
TACGACAAGGAGACTGGTAGATGGTTAACGGTCATTGATGATTCTGCCCCGCTAGCTGATGAGGCTGGGGTATCATTGTGGTTTCTTCTTGATCGGGAAGGTGACGGCCAGGGTGTACTTCTCAAGTTAATGAGCACGAACCATCGTTTCACCGTCCGCAGCTCCTGCAATCGGCGACTAGAATCCAGCGGGAAGGAGCCAGAGTACCTGTACGATGGTCTCAAACGCTCGAAACTACGCGGCGAATACTTCCTCGAAGTAGCCGCTGGTCCCAACCGCGAAGCTCGCTCGGCACGCATGGCAGTGCACTGGCAGCGCGTGACGCTACGCCTCCAAGATGAGAGGAACAGTCGGCTCTTGCGGGAACTGCCTCTACACCTTGTGTGGACCCACGAGGTCGGGACATGTCCCCCTGGGGAGGCCACATTGAACTGGCACTTGCTCACCAACGGCACCGTGTCGACATTCGAAGATGCTCGGCACGTAATCAATGGCTACACGCAGCGATGGCGCATCGAGGTAATGCACAAGACTTGGAAGAGCGGCGCGTGCAAAGTGGAGCAGACGCAGCTAAGGACCAAGCAAGCCGTCAGGGTTTGGGCTACCATCCTCAGCTCCGTGGCAGTACGAGTTGAACGCATCAAGCTGCTTCCCTGAACGAAGCCAGAAGCGGCAGCCAGTGTCGAGTTCACAGAGCCGGCGCTCCGCGCGCTGACCATACTCAAGCGACAAAACAAGAAACGGAACGAAGTGATTCCGGATGTTGTGCCAACCATCGAGCAGGCGACACGCTGGGTCGCAGAAATCGGGGGCTACACCGGCAAATCCTCCGGTCGCCCACCTGGGTCGATCACCATCCGCCGCGGCCTGGAATTGCTGGCACCGGCGGCCCAGCTCCACGCGGCAATGAGGCGCCCGACAAAATGAGACTAATGGTCAGGGTCGCGTGGGTTCCCCTGCGAGTCGCTACGACATTCGGCTCACGTTCCACAATCTGCCAACGCCAACCCGTGCAGAAACGACTGAGATCGCTGGGCGCATCGCTGACAGAGACACTGCCCTGCAAGACCTGCCCGTTGCGGAGGTGCGGGGGTTGGGCTCTGCACCCAGAACTCCGGACATGCCCGACCATAGGCGACAGCCCCCTCGAACTTCATAACCTGTCGTGCCCCCAGAGAGTTGGCATCACCGAGTCGTAGAAGGACAGGGCTCTGTCGAACTGGTTGCTGCCGATCGACAGGTGGGAGATGATACTTGGGTTTGCTTCGCTCATTGGGCACTCCTGGGGTTTGCCTCTAGTTGGGTAGTGGGGCTGCGACATCGGCAGCGGTGCTTGGACGTGCGTCGGCGCGAGCGCTGATCCCGAAGGCAGACTCTGCGAGCTGAGAAAGACTGGCCGTCGCCCTCCTCGTGTACTGGTTCAGCGTGAACGCGACTCGGGCCAGCGTTGGTGGTCAAACGTGCAAAGGTTGCGCGCAACGATAGCGTAGCTGTCTTCTTCACTTCGCCCGCAACGGCGCTTGCGATCGCGCAACAACTGCCTTCCCCCGGCCCTCGTCCTCAACGCCTGCGTCCGCGTGACCCCCAAACTCGAAAAACCTGCCCCGCAATTCGAGCCCTCGCCTTGCTTGACCTACGAGCTTTGTTGCTGCTGCGGTTCCTCCGTGTCAATGTATAGTATTGTTCAGCCACGGCAGAGTAAGACAGTCGAACTCTCGCGGAAGCCGTCCAGAAGTTCAAACAGAGCCCCGAGCGGCGACACATCTCGGTGTGAGTCCGAAGGAGCAAGCAATGGCGTTTGGTAAACCCATCGCTGGTGCGCGAAGAGAGGCTTGTCCTGAGTGGAGTCGAGAAAGGACAGTCTTCATTCAAACTCGCCCACCAAAGAGGCTCGTGCATGCTCCGAGGAAGTTGCCCGTCTATAGTTGGCCCGAAACTTGGTCGTAGGGCTGCGTGGAGGGCTCAAGGAGCGCTATTGAATTGGAATTGGTAACTGGAGAACGTCCTGCGGACACCGCTCCCGGAAATGATACGACAACGCGGGTGTTGATCGTGGATGACCTGAGTTCCGCACGCGAGAACATTCGGGCTGTCCTCGCGACGCGTTACGAGAACATCCACGAGGCGGACTCGGGTGCTGCCGCGCTGGCACAGCTCGCAGCACACCCTGGGCCATGGATAGTGTTGCTCGATTGGGTGATGCCAGAGCTGGATGGCTTCGCGGTCTGTCGCATCATTCGAGAACGAATGGCAGCGACTCCACCCTACGTGATACTGATGAGCGCCAAGGCAGGCCGCTCAGAGCTGGCGAATGGGATCCGCGTCGGCGCAGACGAGTTCCTTCAGAAGCCGATAGCGCCAGACCTACTGCTCAGCCGAATGCGGGCTGCGCGACGACGAGTTGGGCGCCGCCGCGATGCCTCGCAGGTGGTGCTCGACGGGCTGCGAAGCGGCCAAGAGGAAGGCTCCGGGGAACTCATCGTGAGGGACGGTGAGAGCGTGTCCAAGGTGTTGTTCTACGACGGTCGAATCTGCTGGGTGTCGAGCACGGATGACGCCGCGGCCTTTCGGACCGCTCTATCTGAAGATGGAGTGTCGTCGGAGGATCTCCACGCCGTCTTGGAGGAGGCGCGACAGACGGGTCGCGGATTCCAGAAGATCCTCGTGGACTGGGGACTCTTGGATCACGCGCGACTACGACACGTGAGTCGAGATTGGATTCGACGACGTTTGCATGGCGTGCTCCGCAGCGCCGAACCTAAGGTGCTGTTCATCCCCGCTCGTCTTCGCGGCCACGACGGCGATATTTGTTTCCGGCTGGAGGAGTTGCTGACGTCCGAGCAACTCACGCCTGCCGCGCCCCCCACCACACTGTTCCCAACCGAGCATTCTGGCGACGCGTGGACCAACGCTTTCCTACACCGCGAAAGCCCCTCGGCGCATGCCAGGCGAATTCTGGCCAACCTCATGACCATTCGCGGGACTATCTCTGCTGCGGTTCTCGACCGAGTGAGTGGACATTGCGAGGGGTGGGAAGGCGCGCCGATGGCGGCGGGCGTCGCCTGGGCGGGAATGCAAGCGCTCAACGCGTTGGATCTCACCGGAGGCCCAGCTGAGGACGTCGTATTGTCGACCGGGGAACACATTTATCTGCTACGAGCATTAAAGGCCGAATCCACCTGGGTATGCTATGTCGTAGCGCGCCGCAGCGAAGTCTTGCTTGGTCGGGCCCGTGCGGATCTGCAACGTGCATGTCGCCTGGCGCAAGAACACCCGGCAGACAACCCCGCGTGAGGCTCCCACAGTCGCCCGTCCCACCGCGATAGCGCTACGCCACGTGCTCGATTTCCGCCAGGGCCTGCCGTGCCCTGACCAGCACCAGGCCGAGGTTGGCGGTCACGCGCGTTACGAATACGGCAACCTGCTCTGCATTTCCCCTGGCTCGCAAGAACACGTGAATCAGATTGTCACTCAGTACTACGATCTCCTTGACGGAGTGAGACCCCTCGTCACCCGCCCCCCCGCTGTGACGGAAAGCTCGGTCGATTGCTCTGACGCTCGACCCCTGGAAAAACTCTGCGGCTGCTGCGGCCACCGTGTCGAGGAGCTCCTCTGGGTGCGGATCCACTGTTTTGATGGCCAGAAGCATGCCTGTGCCGATGTCGACGTAGGCGGCAGCCAAACAACCCGGGATCACTTCCTGGGCCCTGGCCAGATTCTTGTCGAGTAGCATTAGAACCCTCCTTGGCGCGACAACTGTTGCCAAACTCGCTTGATCATGGCCCGTCCCCGCTGGCGATCAGGGATGGTGCCAGCCTGCGGGATCTTGTCGAGCTCGGTGTCACGACTTGCGAGGGAGTGCAGTAGCTCAACGAACCGCGAACTGAGCTCATCGTCATCCAACGCCAGTAGATCCCGCAGAACCATCGCATCGTGCTGGAGCAGTTCTTGGCGACAATTGACCATACCGAACATCTCCACCGAGGCCTGGAGATCCGCCCACAGAGACTGCCCAGCGGCCTCGTCGGTCGGTGTGTTTCGAAGCCGGTCCGGGATTCTTCCCTGCAGCTCGCGGAGTACCAGCCGATCGCACTGTCGCATTCCACCAGCAACGTGGCTCGCGCCATGCGGGTCGTTGCCCGCTCGATACGCTTCTGCCGCTGGCGGATTTCGAGATGCCCCACCTGCGCTACCGCCAGCAACCGCCGGTGGTGGTCTGAGAAGCTCTTGCCCTGCGTCCTTCCCATCCCAGCACCGCTCATGATCGTCCTCTGCTGGTAACTACAACGGGCGCGGCGGAGAGCCGCTTAACCGAGCCCGTCGCCAATCCGCCGCTTTCGCTCCCTATCGCTACACTTCGCCGAGCCGCGATACCGCACTGGCGTCAAGGTACTAGACAAAGTCTGGCGAGCTGTCAGGTAGGGCGCCGGCGTTCGCCACCCCGCAACGCTGCCGCATGCCCTGACGCCGATTCACCACCAAGGAGCACTGATGTGAAACGCCACTGTCGTTGGGGCTGCGTACACCCACCATTCCCCACAAGAAGCGCGTGCCGCTCGCTGAACCTTCCTCACGGTCGAGTACTGCCACCTCCAGTGGGGCGTTCGTCGTTCGGAGCTGCGCGTTGGCGGTTTGCGACAGGCCCAAAGCCCGCTACCGACGCCGTCGAGCGGCACCGGCGCTGCTAGCCTCTCCGATCAGCGGCGACGAGACGCCGACGATCCCCATGCCCGGACTCGCGCTGGCGCGGCGCCCGCGCCATGATCGTCGTCCCAGCAACGAGCTCGTCTGGCCACTGCGACCCAGCTCGAGCCTCCCGCTGACTGCCACCTTCCCCGCTTGCGCAGATGCAATAGCAACTGGAGCTCGCACGGGTGATCCTGAAAGCGACCCGCGTGATGCGCTGTCGAACGTCGTCTCCGAAAGCGACGGGAAGCTCTTGGCCATCTGCGACGGGAGGCAGCTCACGTCCACGTGGGCACGTCAACTCGACGCTGACGAAATTGGAACCACGCTCCACCTGCCGAATCAGGAGAGGCCGCAATCCGAACCATCCACCCGAGCTCTTCGCTCGCCGTAGCTTCGCACCGATCACCTCTCGCCAGCCGGAGGGCAGTTCGGGGGCTCGGAGCAGCTCCTCGAGCCCCAGCCAATCCCAGTAGTCGAAGTAGACGACCCGTACGAACTCATCGACCGTGGGCGCAATTGAGTTGGTTTCCAGCAAGGTCACCTCGTCCCCGGGGGCGACGCGACCCGTTTGCAGCACACGCAAGTAGTAGCCCACCTTTCGGGATTCGAGAAAGCGGCGACTGAACTTGAATCCCATGCGCGCGTCCAGTTTACGGCAGGGTTCACGCGGCTGAGTGATCTGAGCGACGACGTCACCGATGCGCAGCACGTCACCAATGCGCGCCACGGTCTCCAGGTGTCCGCTGAGTGTCAGGTTCTCACCAAACTGACCCCAATGCAGGGGCACTTGCAACGTTCGACTCCAGGCGGCGTAATTCGCACTGCAATAGACCGACAGCGCATGGGCTTTCTCGCCCATTTTCCGGGGTTCGACACGGGCGTCGCCGATCAGCCCACGTTCCGCTACTTCGGCACTGGAGACGGGGTGCTTGAAGATGCTCGACGGCACTTCCTGGCCCCGCACGATGATGGGACGCACTCCACCCACGTTCACCGAAAGTACGCGACACGTACCGTCGGCGCGCTGCTCCGCACCTCCACCCTTGTTTGCCGCAAAACCGCCAATGGAACTCACCTCTGGCTCCGAAACGGTTCGATCGCCGACGGAGATAACTCAGCCCCACCAACCGCTCGAAACTGGCTCATAGCGGAACGCAAATCATTCGCGCTAAAGCGAGGCGAGCCTTGGTCGTCCATTCTCAATCAGAGGGGAACTGCACCAACGGCAGTTGCGACGCACGGCGGTGGGAACGGAGTTCAATTCAGTACGGTCTGGTCAACCCTTCTGCGTCGGAGGGCTGTTGTTCGATGCGGACGACGTGGTGGACGATGAGGGTCGCCCGGTAAGCGAACGCCGAGCACCGAGCCGCGTCAAGCAGGGAGTTCCGATCGATCTGCGTCGCTGCCCATACCGTGACGAGCGACGTGGCAAGCCGATGAATGTCTCCGCTCTGGCGCAGATCACGCGCTACTTACCTCGAATGCTGTCCGAGATCGAGTCGTTCACATCTGCCCTCGACGTCGACGGTTACCGCTGGCAAGCGCTGCTTCCCCCCTTGGTCCACCTCCTGATCGGTCCGGCGCGTCACCTGCTGTCGAGTGGGGCTGAGCGCGTTCCGGCTCACCTGGCGGTGGGGCACAAGCTCGCTGCCGGATTCTTCGGCGTCGTGACGGGCCTCATCACGGAGGAGCTGGAAGGGAACCACCGCGAGGTGAACGTCGAAAACCTGCTTGCGTTCACTCACGAACGCCGACTTCTTCTGGGCGCCAGCGAAGTGTGCGCCGGTCCCCCACCGATGATCCGACAAGCAACTCAGGCGCTGTTGAACGGGGCGGCTGCACCGTTCGCGCCCGATTCCGCGTCCGCAGAGCAGCGGCTCGCCACAGCCATCGCACGGCAAATCGTTCTTGGCCTATCTTGGGAGTGCTACGACATCGCGACCGAACGCTCCCTGCTTCGAGATCTGTCCGGGCCGCTCGAAGCCACACCGAAGAACGACTACATCCGACAGCGTGTGCAACGCCGAACGCAGCAGCTCTCTGCTGCAGACTCCCCTCGAGGGGTTTTGCTCCCGAAGCTTCCTTCGGACGCAGCGTATGACGCCATGTCCCAACAGGCCCGACGACTGTTGGCCAAGGCACCCGCCCCCCGACTCGTCTCGCTGCTACTGGATGTGTTGCGCTGCGAAGACGGCGCGTTCGTGCTGCCTGAGGCCTCTCGTCAACGTTTCGCTGAGCGTGTCGCCGAACACTTGGAAGTGCACCGGGCCTACCTGCTCGCGTCTTGGGGGCAAGAGCGCCCGGCTCGTGCGGAGTTGAACCTCTCACCAGAGACACCACTCAAGCCGAACGCCGTGGTGCTACCCAGACCCCGCACTGAGGATTGGTTCGAGGCAGTGCTGGGTCATCGCCTCCGCTTCGGGGCTCAACCCGACTTCGGGGTCGTCGCTCAGAACCACCGCCGCAGCATCACTCTCGAAACGCAGCCACCTCCCGCCAGCCTCAGGTCGGCGTCAGTGGGACGTGACTCGAGCGCCTGACGTTGCGGACACTTCGACTCGCGCCGGGGCCGCCTCGAAGGCACCGGCGCCGTCCGCACGCCGCTGTCCGCGCTGGGCCAGTGCAACGCCCCGACCGGCGCCGGCAATGGCGTGCTTCAGCCCTCGGCCGCCGGTGGCTTCCGTCGTGGCGCTGCTGCGTGTGCGGGCGGCACACTGCGGACTCCAACGACGATTCGCGGCCCGCAATCAGCGCCTCGCTCACGGCAACGTGTGATCTGCCTCGGTCGAAACGTGTCTCCATCAAGCTCCTGTACAAGGAGCGTCGTGAGCTGTTCGAGCACCGGAAGCGCACAATCGAGCGACGTGGACTGCACCGGTGAGATCTCTTAGCCAGAAATCGCCGAGCGTTCCGAGCAGGCGCGGGGTCTTGGACACCGCTGTCCTCCGAGGTGACTCACTGGACGCAGCAGGCCCAGCCCTCCCAAATCGAGCACCGGTGAGCCACACCGCTGCACAAGCCCGTACGCGCCATTGTCCGGCCGCCAGAAGTTTTTGTGTGGCGCAACCCTAATCAAAATTGCCCAGGCGACGTTATCTATTGCAGCAGCAGAAGGCGACGAACGCTCTGACGCGTCGCGCGCACCCGACAGGTAGAATCAAGTAGTGAGCAAGATAGATGACGCTTGCAGGAACGTCGATGGAGCGATTGCCTGTGGAGTGATCGAGCTGGGTACTGGAATGCCGAGCAGCATTCACAACTTCTCGTCGTCCACGCAGACGTTGAACGAGGTCGTGGCGGCCGCAACCATGGACATAATACGAGAGCCGAACGTCGGTCGAGTCGAGCCAATGGTGCGCGCTCATCGCGGCACGCCAGAAAATGGCGATCACTACTTCGACGAGATCCGCATCACGTCGAAGCACAACTTCCACTTCGCCAAGACCCTCGAGTGGGCAAGGCGCTGACGATGCTGGTGACCAGGAAGACGACCAACATCGGAATGAGATGGGCACGGGTAAAAGCATCGATCCCCTCAGTCGAGCCCCTCGTACCCCGAACCCAAAAACCAAGGAAATTTAACTCATGAGTTTAGATGATGCACTAGTCGCCGTTCGTTCCTCCGTGCCGGAGTGTGTGGCCGCAGGTTTAGTGGACATGAAAACTGGCATGTTACTGGGCGTAAAGACCCTGGACAGTCACCCGCAGGAAGTCCTCGACCTCGTGGCGGCGGCTACTGGCGAGCTCTTTCAAGGACCGAACGTCTCTTCAATCGAGCAGACGTTCAAACGCATCCGCGGCGTGAAGGACGACGGTCACCACTTCTTTCAGGAGATCATCATTCTCTCTGATAACTTGTTACACGTCTTTCAACGCTGCAAACGCAACGAAGATCTGGTCCTCTGTGTCGTCTGTCGCATTTCGGCGAACCTCGGCATGGTCCTCACCAAGTCGCGAGGTCAGCTGGACGCGGTAGAAAAGGCAGCTGCTGCCTGACGACAAGAGCACCGCATCGGAGCGGTGACTCTCGTCGCGAACTTGGAGGAGAGCCACGGTCGTTCCTGCACTCCGCTGTGAGCGGCGTGCGCTCTCTCAACGTGACGGGGTACGGCAGGCGACGGGCGTCGCGCGCCCCGGTGCGCCCTAGCTGCGTGCAGGAAGATGGCCGTCTTCGACAAACAGACCGGCAAGCTGTTCGTGAGAATCGTCTACGACGGCCCACCACTGGCCGGAAAAACGACGAATCTACAGCAGCTGCAGAAGGTATTCACTCCCAAGCGGCGAAGCGAGCTGTATTCGACGGAGTCCGCCAGCGGCCGAACTCTCTACTTGGATTGGCTGCAGATCGACGGTGGCTTGGTTGCAGGTCACGCGATGTCCTGCCAGCTGATGAGCGTACCAGGCCAGGCTGCCCTAGCAGAGCGTCGAGCGCATCTGCTCACGCTGGCAGACGTCGTTGTCTTCGTCGCTGACAGCGATCGCGAGAAGGTGAAGGACAATGAACTCCTGTTGCGGTCTTTGCGTGCCGAGGCCCATGTCCCAATCGTGCTGCAGGCAAACAAACAAGATCGCCCCGAGGCGTCGTCGCCGGACGAGCTCCTCGTCACTCTCGGGCTGCCGCCAGAAACCCCCAGGGTCGGCGCGCGTGCCCACGATGGAGTTGGAGTCCGAGAGACCCTCGTGTTGGCGGTGAGAACCGCCTGCGAAGGCGTGCAACAGCAGATTCTGGAAGCCGGACTGAGCACCCTCGAAGGCGCCATCTTGAACGGCGAGGAACTCGTCCGCCAGCTCAAGGAGAAGGAGGTCACCGACCGGCGGAGTCGGGTCGATGTGGTCCTCGAGCGCTACGCCCAAGCATCACCTACAGCACGAGTGGCGAACGATGCTCGAGATCCACGAGCCGACTCCACGATTCAAAGCCCACCACCGCAGCCAGGCGAAAGCGAGCCGAAAACCAACCCAACGACGGCGGCACCTGTACCGACCCCAACTCGCGAAGCCGCCTCGAGTTCCGAGAGTAGCGCAAAGCCCCTCAACGGTAGGACGCCGGTCAAGTTGGACGTCTCGAGCGCTCCCTTGCCTAGTGACGAGGTACCGAGCGGCCACATCTGGCCGAGCGCCACGGGCAGGCAGATCATCCGTCAGATCCCGATCAAGGAAGTCATCGAGCGCACGGACCTCGAAGGTAGGTACGGGTTGGCAGATGGCAGCGGCAAGGACGATGTTCGCCTGGTCGAGGTTGGCCCGTGGTGCCTCAAGACTTCAGCTCGACGAGCCTTCGACAACGTCGAGAGCGCTCGTACGGCCCTGCTACACTTGGCACGCCGCAAGATTCTGCTCGGCGGACTGATGGTCAAAGACACCGTGCTGACGCTGGCACAAGACTCCAGCGGCCAACACTGGCTGTGGACCATCGCGCCTTGGGTCAGCACACTTGGTTCCGCAATGGCCCTCGCGGTGGACACGGGCAACGGCGCCTTGCTTGCGGAGGGTCTCGTCTCGTTCGCCAACGTCGCCGTCGAGTCGATGCAGCTGGCAGCGCGGCAACGGCTTGCCCTGGACGTTCACCCGAGCAACTTCGCGTGTGTTCGTGATCGGGCCTACTACGTCGACGACGACATCGAGCTCTCGAACCGGCTCCCGGCGATCGGGCACAGCCTGCTCAAACGGGTGGACGAGTACCGAGATTGGCCCGACGCGGTGGAGTCCTATCTAGCCTGCTTGGAACGAACGATCCCAACGGCGCTCACAAGAGCGGATATCGACACCATCGGACTGGTGGATTCGCTCGATCAGTCGTCCATTCAGAGTATGGAGGGCACGGCTGCCAAATCGCGCTTGCTCAACGCAAGCGTGCGATGCGCCTAGCGCTTGCGGCATCGGGTCAACCTTTCGAGCAATTCGGCCAAATGATGCGACTGGGAGTCTTCGGTGACGTTCATGCCAATCTGGCTGCTTGCAAGACGGTATTGGACTTCCTCGACTCCCTGGTACAGGACATGCGCGTGCGCCTCGGGGGTTCCGTGGGTTACAACGCGGAACCGACAGAAACGCTGGCCATGTTGCGAAGCCGGGCCCTTCGCATCGTCGCTGGTAACCACGATCGCACCGTCGCCAGTGCTCCCGTTCCCGGTCTGATGTCGGCGAACATCAGCCGCACGCACCAGTGGACTCGCGAGCGCCAGCCCGACCATTTCTACGGCTACATCACCGGGGCCACGATCTCCGAGCAACTAGCCACCCGTTTAGAAAAGGGAGTTAAGCAATGAGCCCAATGCTCGAAATCATCGATGGCCGCATCGAAACGGAAAGAGGACCTCTGCTTCGGGATCTGAACCTGAGCTTCGAGCCCGACGAGACCGTTGCCATTTTGGGCCCCGCAGGTACGGGCAAGAGTGTACTACTGTCGCAGGTGGCTGGCAGGCCGCTACCTGCCGGCTGGACCCGTTCGGGTCGCTGGCTCTGCCGGGGGGAGCCCGTGGGACGACGCCAAGACCTGTGTTTCGTGCCGCAAACGTCCCGGGAAATGGGTGCCGCAGACCGGGTCGCGCAAGCCGAAGTCTTGGAGCGGGCGCTCGACTCTGATGCAGCGATGCTACTTCTCGATGAGCCACTGCGGGGGGTGAGTGAAAGCGCGCGACCCCACCTCCGGCGCGCTTTAGCGGAGTCACGCGGCAAGCGCACGACGTTGTTGATCACGCACGATCTGGCGTTCGCACGCGAGGCATCGGACCAGGTCTTGTTGTTTTGCGCTGGACGGCTGGAAGCGCGGGGCCCAACCGAAGAAGTGTTCGACCGTCCGCCGACTAGCTTGTCGGAGCGTTTCATGCAGCAGGGCAACTGTTGGCCCGAGGCACAACCGCCGCCACTGCCGAGCCACTTCCGTTGGCTCCGGGAGGGTAAACTGGCAGGCATGGGTCGGCCAGGCCTGTTGGGAGCGGTCGAACGCGATTTGGAGGCGATCGCACACGCCGGCATCGGTGTCCTGATATCACTCACCATCAACCCTGCACCAGCGAGTGCGCTGCGCTCCATCGGCATCGAAGGACGCCACCTTCCCATCCAGGACATGGGCATTCCTGGCACAGGGCCGCTCCTTCGCGTGCTAGCCGGAATGAAGCGCTCGTTGAAGGCCGGCAACGCGATCGCCGTACATTGCGACGCGGGTATCGGCCGCACCGGGACCGTCCTTGCGGCCTACCTGATCTACGAAGGAGCATCAGCCAAGGAAGCGATCGAAACCGTCCGCGCCGTCAATCCCACCTACATCCAGTCGCAGTCACAGATGGACTTCCTGGAGCGTTTTGCGGAGGATCAGTAGCCCTTGCCAATTGGCATGAGGAACCAACAGTTACGGGGGCCTGCACGTGATGCGTCAACAGGCTAGCGACGTCGAGGTTGCGGGCACTTCGACCACCCGTTGCTTCCGTCGAATCCTGCCGCTAGCAGAGAATTCGTCATGGACCGCTCCGCCCCTTGAATGCATCGGTTCATGAGCTCGGACTTGCGCGTCGAGGTGTTGGCATCGCCCCATCCATTGCGAGTGCAGCGGGTTGACGTCGTCCGTCTTTGCTGAAACCGCTCGGGTAAGCCCTGTTTGGCCTTCACGAACGCCCCACGCTAGCCGTTCTAACGAGTATGAAGCGGTTGCATTTTCCGCCAATGTGCGTCGCTGCGGTCGGCGCGAGTCTATTGGGTTCGTTCGCCTGCGGCGTATCACTCGAAGCGTGCCTGCTATTGGTGGCTGGTGCTCTGGGGATGGCTCTCGGCGCCCACGGAGAGGTTGCCCCGAGCAAGACCCCGCCGGCGACACGGGTCTGCCTATCCCACCACGCCCCGCGTTGATGCTAGGCGATGGCGAGTTGGCGGTCTCCGCGAAGCAGGTACACTGGCACGACGAGCGATGACCGACGTCAAGATCACGTTTGAGGGCATGCGTTACCAGAAGCGCCCTGGTGAGAGCGTGCTGGAAGCCCTTTTGCGCGGCGGAGCAAACGTGGCCTTCTCGTGCAGACGTGGGTCCTGTCACGTCTGTGCGCTGCAGGTAACGGAGGGCGAGGTCGATCCGGTCGCTCAGCGCGGTCTGCGCACAGAGTTGGTGCAGGCGGGACTGTTCAAGCCTTGCGTCGCGACGGAGTGTGGCGCGCTGAGCATCTGCCGCCCAGACATGACGCAATGGGTGTCCAGCGCATTGGTGCACGACAAGCAACGACTCTCCCCGACGGTGTTTCGACTGCTCCTGGAAACAGGGCTCGACGTCACGTGGGAGCCCGGCCAGTTCATTCACCTGAAGGGACCAGAGGGCGATTGGCGAACCTACTCCATCGTGAGCCTGCGCCAGCAAGACTACTTCCTGGAAGTACACATCAAGCACTGGCCTGAGGGTAAAGTGTCCTCCTGGGTGGCGTCCACGGTGAAGCCCGGAATGGTGATCGAATTTCGTGGCCCTTTCGGAGCCTGTACCTACGAGTCGACGTTCGACGGTCGCCCGTTGTTGTTGATCGCCACTGGGACGGGCATCGCCCCTCTCAGTGGCATCGCCCGGGCGGCATTGGTGCGGGGTCATCGCGACGGCGTGTACCTCTACCACGGCGCCCGCAACGCGCAGGACCTCTACCTGCACCACCAGCTCAGTTTGTTGGCAAGTGAACACGGGAGCTTCACCTACGCAGGCTGCGTCTCCGATCCTGAACTGAAGGACTCCACCCTTCCGGAGCACACTTGCGCCGGGCGGGCACTTGACGTCGCGCTGGGACGACACGCGGATCTCTCCGAGTACGAAGTGTTCCTCTGCGGCAATCCCGCTGCGGTAACGGCGGGCCGCGCCGGAGCACTAGCTCGAGGAGCGAAGAGGAGCCGGATCCACGCCGACCCATTCGAGGGCCCAGAGCCGCAAGCCCCGACGGACAAGGCAGTGCTCGCGAAGCTTCGGTCCGACGCCGAGCTGTGGCGGGCCCTAGGTGAAGGAAACCTCCTGCGTGCCATCCTCGAGGAGTTCTACACGCGTGTGTACGACGATCCGCGACTCGCGCCCTTCTTTCACCGCGTGACCAAAGAGAGAGCGATTCAGAAGCAGTACGAGTTCGTGCGCGACGTCGTTTCCGGGACGAAAGACTACTTCGGATTGCGCCCGTTCAACGCGCACCATTGGATGATCATCTCGGATGAGCTTTTCGACTACCGTCAGCAATTGTTCTTCGACTGCGTCCGACGCCATGGCATCGCAGAACACTTGGCACGCCGTTGGGAGGCGAACGACGAACTCTTTCGTCCCGACATCGTCAAATCCAATGCCCGCGGGTTGTTCGTGGACGGTCGTGAGACCAAGCTCGAAGGCTACAGTCTGGAGCGCCTCGACGTCGCCACGGTGTGCGATGGGTGCGGTGCCCCGATGCCCAGCGGTAGCACGGGAAGGATGCACCGCCGCACAGGAGAGCTCTATTGCGAGAGCTGCGCCGCCCGTGTCGTTGGCGATAGTCTGCGGCCGGCGTCACATCCTTGAGCAAACGGTGGTGACGACGAGGCGCTCCAGCTTGGATTCGACCGAGCGCCAGTCAGTCCTTTCCGTTCAATCTCCGGCAAGAGATGCTTCGGCGCGAGCTACCACTACCGGTGTTCGGTCGGCTGCTTCGTACATACGACGGAAGCGCTCAACCTCGGGGGTGTCGTTTTCGAAGAGTTCTGCTGCGTAGCGTGCGGACAAAGGCTGATACATTAATTCTGCCATGGCGCGACGGGGCGCGACGCCGCTGACGTCCACTTCGAATCGAACGATATCGCCGCCCGGAAGGAAATCAGCGTCTTGCGCAACTCCCACTGGCAAGGTCCATGCCGCGTCTGGATGGTCGTAGGAAAACCCAGCTGGCAGCAGGCGGTTGTCCTTGCCGTAGGCCGAGCCGCGGAGAAGGCTGTAGGTGGGTTTCGCTCCGTCGTCGAGCATGACCGATTCCAGGATGTAAACGTCGCGATCGCCGGCGATGTGCGTGCGGTGGGGTTGCACCGGGCCCCCAGGGAGTTCACTTGGCAGGAGCTGGAGTCTCTGATCTACCAATCGTCCCGCTGAATCCACGGCACCCGACTCGAAGTGTACTCGTTCATTGCCTACGGTTACTACGACATGAAGCCAGGCCCGCCGCGCGGGGTGGCCGGTGGGGAACTTGTGTCCGGTCAGATTCGCGATGGAGACGTCGAGTGTCAGCGTGCCCTCAGCTGTGAAGGTCGTCGTGAGCGAGAGGCTGGCGGTGTCGTTTTGCAGCTGCGATGTTGCCAGGCGGATCGTTTCGTCGAAGGCTTGGGGTGGCGCGGTGACGCCCAACTCGTCCGCGTTGTCGCGCAGTATCGCAGGGATCAACGTATTGCCGCCCACAAAGATGTGGCGTGCGTAAGGTGAGCGTTGGGTGAGGGGAGGGAAATCCGTACCGTTCGGGCGCCGCGCCAATGCCGTAGTGATGGGAATACCATCATCGGTCTGGGTCGGCATGTGGCAGTTCTGGCAGCTGCGCCCGGCAGGGCTGCCGCTCTCGTCGTTGTATTGGGAGTTCTTCCACTCCAAATAGGGGGTCTGCTCGGGGAGTTGCTTTCCGGTCTGACTCCCTTCGACGGAAAGTGAGTGCGTTCGTAGGGTGTGGCAGGTCGCGCACAGCGCCGATGACTCAACGTGGTCTGCCTGTGTCGGCGTGAAGCCGCTGAAGCGTTCCATTGGCATGGCGAATGGATCTTGGTGGGGGCCGTAAATTTGCGCTTCCTCGTTGAGAACGAAGTTGCCGGAAAAGCTCGACTCCGTACCCAGTCCTTCGGGTGTGATCTGGTGACAGACAGCGCAGGCGACGCCGTCCCGTCCGAGATCCGCGGCGTCGGCCCGTGTGTCCAGCGACGCGGTGCCCGAACCAGACGCCGCCATAGGCGCGTGACAGCGCATGCAGGTGTTCTCGATGACGTCTTCGGAGTCCGAGAAAAGCGCGGATTCGGCCGACACCACTGCGCGCCAGAGCGGGTCCCGCGCAGCGTTGGCCATCATGCTCGATTGCCAAAGGTCGAAGAAGCCGACGGTATCGCCATTGGGGTCCCGCATGGCATCCGCGGAGCTACTGTTGCTGTGGCATTCTGCGCAGACGGAAGCAGTGACGAAGCTGGGCCCGTCCCCAGACGTGGCGCTGCCCGCCGTTTCCTGCTTTTCGCGGCTACCCGCGCTACCCGCGCTACCCGCAGCGCAGCCACAAGCGGGCAGGAGCGTGGAGCACGCCAACGAGGCGAAGCAGAGCATGGCGGATTGCGCCGCACGCGGCACCCTCGATGACATACTCAGCTCGACTGCACGGGGCATGCCACGCCTGAGGGGGTGATGTTTGCGGCCATTTGCGCCAATTGTCTGTCGGACGAACGTTGCCGAGGCGACTCTGACGAAACAGTGCCGCAGGCACTGTTTCAGCCCGTTGCACTAGGTGCGTCGCGCGTTCGATCCCGACACTCGGTAGCGAGTCGAACGAGCGTGGACGGACCCAGCAGGGGCTGCCGAGACCGCCGTTCAGTTGTCGAACTGCAGACTCATCTGACCGAGCGGCGTTGCTCGAGATGCAGGTGGAGGGTGTTTGGCGTCAAACTCAGCTTCGCTCCCAAGGAGGATGCCACCCCGTGCGCCCTCTGCGCGCCCGCTCGAGTCGTTCGTCCCACGGCGAGCTTGGGACGACACCAGGGATGCGGGGCGTGACACACCCACGCTACATCGATTCGACGAAGCTGTTCGCCCAAGAGCTCATGGCTCGAAACACCGCAGGTGCGTTGTCGTGCCAGTTCATGGTGTGCCCGACATCCGGGATGATGGCATATGAGAAGTCCACCGATTGAGGGAACGCCGACGACTCGTCATCGAGCGACCCCGCCGTGCTGCAAGTCGGAGCTTCACACGCAATCAGGTCATAGTCTCCAACCACGACGAAGGTCGGCGCCGTTACTGAAAACGAGGCTTCAAGGGACGGGAAAATGTCGACGAGTTCGGCTAGCGTATACGTTTGTTTGAGGACTTCGTCCGCGTTCAGCACTGACGCAGCCACCCCCTCGGTGTGGAAGAACAGCTGTGGTCGCACGCCGGGAAGCGTCGTGAAGTACTCGTCATCGAGACCGGAAAAACGTGCCTCGAAGTTCGCAGGGTACGCCAAATTGAAAGAAGCCTCACCAGCTGGGCCGACGACGTGAGAATAAGACTGGAGCATGAGCCCATCCACGTCGTCGTACGTGGCCGACTCGATGGTGGCGATGAACGAACCCAAAGAAAAGCCCGTCAGTAGGATGATCTCCGGTTGCAACGGACCGAACGCAGATGTTTGCAGTTCTCCGGCGCGCAGCTTCGTGACGAGCTGATGAATCGTGAACGCACCCGCATGCAGGTCGAGATTGGAAGGGTCTGTAGGGTGGCTGCTGTAGCCAACGCCGACGCGGTCTAGATTCAGCGTTGCGTAGCCCCGGCGGGTGGCGTGTTGGACATAGGAATGCCGCGATATCTCCGCAGGCGGGTCCCAGTACCGGTGGTCGTAGCTCCCACCGTGAATCAAGATCTGCAAGGCCCGCGGCGGGCGGTGACTCGGAGCGCAGTATTCTGCATAGACGGCCTGATCCGTCGTCGCCCCAGGTGTCGTCGCTACATCCACGTAGAGAGACTCACAGCGCGCATGAGCTGCTACGGCCGGGGTCACCCAACTCACTGCGCCAAGCAAACTCAACAAACTTGATGTCCGCATTCTCGTCACTTCCTTTGGTTGTGGGGGGGGACGTGAAGGCTAGCTCCATCGCGCTGGCCGAGATTTCAGTCCGTGCACGGTGTTTGGCGATTTTGTGCACGTCAGCTTTCGACACAGCTAGGATGCCTCCGTGCACGAGGACTTCCTCCCGTTCTGCAGACTCGTTTCGGAGCGCTTCGGCATCGGGGATGCGCGCACCGACGAGGTGGCGTCGTTCCGAGCCAGAGTTGCATCGTGGCCGTTGGCTCAATGCTCAATGCTGGACGTCGAGGCAACGGGCCGCTTGACGCTGTTTCGCAGCAGCGAGCACGTCAAGTACGCTCGACAGGATTTCTACACCGTTGCGCTACTGCAGCGTGGCTCAGTCACCGTCAATCAGCATGGTCGTGATGCAAACATCGGCTCTGGCCAACTCGTACTGTGTGACAGTCGCAGCCCCTTCAGCTTGGAATTTCACGGTGAGTTTCGGCAGAGGTTGCTGAATGTCCCTTGCCAACTTCTCGAACATTTCTGGTTGACGGAAAGTGGGCGCACAGCAACGTCCGTCGACGCAAGCACCGGTCTTGCTGCTATCTCTGCGTCGATTCTTCTGCGATTGGGACCCGGCAGCCAGCACGACGCTGATCTTGCCTTGGTGGAGTCGCACCTCATCGAACAGGTTTCCCGGGTGTTCGGGACCAACTCCGTGCGACCCGAGCAGGACCCACCAGTCAATCGCTTGGCTCTGCGCAGAGCGCAGGGACTCATCGAGTCCAACTTGAGCGACCCGAAGCTGACCCCGGAGCTGCTTGCACAGAGGCTCGGCTGCTCGAGGCGATACCTCTACAAACTCTTCGAGGCCACCGAGGAGGGGATTGCACAATTCATTCGTCGTCGACGCATCGAAAGTGCTCGACGACTCCTCGATGCCCAGCCGACGCAACTGTCGACCTCGGCGGAAGTCGCGTACGCAGTCGGATTCCGCAGCGCAGCCACCTTCAGCCGCGCCTTTCACAGCGTCGTGGGAGTGACGCCTACCGACTACCGCAGGAAGTCGGGTGGTGACTGACAGCGCCCCTCACCGACGACGCTCAGTCCCCGAGGCCGCCGTGGAGCTCGTTGACGGCGGTTTCTACGTCGCTTCCTCGCGCTGGCGACACACCGAGGTGCCGGAGCGCTGTTTCGTAGTCGGCAAACGACGTGGCGAGGATCGGCGATTCCGTCAGAAACCAGTTCATTGCCGTGATGATGCCGCGCGTTAGCGGAGATGAGGTCATCACCACTGTTCGTGGCATGGACTTGCCGCGCCAGAATTCTGTCGTGCGCTTGCGCTGGGCGAAGTTCGGCCCTCCGCCGAGTGACGAAATCAGAATTCCATCGAAGTGGCCAAGATGCGTTTGGTAGCCCCGAAGTGCATCATCGTAGTCGGCATCCGTTGGCTCTTTCGATGAGTGAGCTATTAGGAATGTCGCCCCGTACAAGCGCCAACTCATCGTTCGCTGGGCATGTGTTGCTGCTGCTCGCATCGCGGTACTCATCGCCGCCACCTCTCCTCTTCAATTGCCTCGCCCGGGCTTGGTTGGAGAAGAGTAACTCGGCACTTCGGCACGAGCCACACGATTTGGATGAAACCTGGCGTGGCGCACGGTGTAGTCGGCGTTTCGCCCCCGAGGCCCTGCATGAGGCATTGAAGGCTGATCCTTGCAACCAGGGTGTTCCCATCTCCTACCCCCTGGCGGTCTGCAGAAGGCGCGCTCACCGAATCGACGCCAGAGGCTGCTGCCCAATGAAGGCATACTGCTAGGAGATAACGCCCGAACTAGGATGCTCAACTACTCGCAGTGCGACGTGTCGATTGGCACACTGGGCCCGCATCATCGCGGCAACGTGGAGGCTTGTCGGCTCGGGGTTGCTGGCCTGCTAAACGCCGGAGTTCCACTTCGCGTCCACTCGTGCTCTTTGCCGGTGCCGCGCCAAGCAGGAGCGTTCGTGCACCCCGGAGGGCTACACAAGAACTCCGATGCAGAGCGCATGCGCTACATGTTTCTGGCGGAGGTCGACCCCTGGGCGAGCTCAGCCAGGGCCCTCCTCGCACACTCACAAGCAAGCTCCGACTACGAGGTCAGGGGTGATGTGACCCGGACGACGCTCGCGGCGGAACTCGTGCGTGGGACCTCGGCGGCTGGAAAGCGGAGGACGTGCAGTCCTTCGCTGCTCGCGGCAGGGGTTGTCGTCATGCGCGTGTTCGTGGTGCGAGGGGGCTTCGAGCTGGATTCCATCAGCATCCAGTGAGAGAGCGTCGGCTTCGCTCATTTCGACCATAGGGAGAACGCCCAGACTCGGTATCCAGTTCCGGGCACGTCTTCAATGGAGCGCGGTGCACGAGGACGCGACGTTCTCGTTCCTGCCTGGGCATGAAGACGGATTGCTTGCGAGCGCCATCGTGGCGCGCTACCTGTCGCGAGTGGGTCGGTCCCAGTTCTTCTACGTCAGGGTCACGCTCCTGTCGGCCATACTTCTGGGTGTGCTGGCCTACGCCTGGATCGACTACGAACAGAGGCACTCACGCAACCTGTGGCGAGAGCCATTGACCGTCGGAATGGTCGTGCTCGACTTGGGCAAGGGTGGAGTGGACGAAGACGTGCTGGCGTCGCTGGCGGCTCGCGCCTCCGCCTTGGGTGAACGACTCTCTGGGGAGTTTGCTCGCTATCGCGACGCAGAACAGCCGATGATCCGCGTCTTGCCCTACGGCCCCGTGTACGTCAAGCGGCGGCCCCCCGAGCCGCAAGGCGAAGGCCTGTGGGAGGCTTTGCGCTACAGCTACGAGTTGTGGCGCTACACCTCGCAAGTTGACGAAGCTGCCCACGTACCGACCCGCATGTTGGGCTCACGCATCTACGTCTTCGCCGAACCCGTCACCGACGCTAAACGCAAACAGGTCGAAGGCTACAGCCAAGACGGCGGGCGCATCGGCATCGCGCGCGTGCAGCTCGACGACTCAACAGTCGACCTCGGTTTGTTCGTGGTCGCCCACGAGCTGATGCACACACTCGGTGCATCCGATCGCTACGACGAGTTCGGTCGCACCCAAGTCCCCGAGGGGCTCGGTAACCCGGAGCAACGTCCCCTCTACCCGCAGCTGACAGCAGACGTGATGGCGCGCAATCGGGTGCTCGCGCCGGGAACGGAGGTTCCCCCAGAAACTCTGGAAGAACTCTCCGTCGGGACACAGACGGCAACGGAAATCGGCTGGCTCCCCTAGCCGCTGCGCGCCATACAGGGATCATGGCCAGGCCCCCCTCGGGGGTGCCTGGCCATTTCACAACCTGCGCTTCCGTTATCACTCGGCAGGGGGCAGCATGACCGCATCCAACAGGTGAACTACACGGTTGCGTGCGACGATGTCGGTGGTGCTGATGGGAGCCCCGGCGATGCTCACGCCCCGGTCCTCCGCCGAAACCACTGCAGGCTGACCGGAGAGCATCATGAACTCTTCTTGAGTCACGACGCTACCCGCGGGCTGGCGACTGCCGACGACGTGGCAGAGCAGCACGTTGCTCAACGATTCCGTGTCCTGCAGCAGGCTATCGAGCGTTCCTTCCGGCAGAGCTTCGAAAGCGGCGTTGGTCGGAGCAAACACCGTGAACGGACCTTCGCCGTCGAGAGTCTCGACCAAGTCCGCAGCGTCGAGCGCCGTCACCAACGTGGAGAGCTCTGGGGTCATGGTGGCGATGGTCGCGATGTTGTTCGGGGGCAAGAGTACCCGATCGATGACGTGAATCACTCCGTTACTCGCCGCAATGTCAGCACTGACGAACCGAGTCTCACCGATCGCGACCCCGTCACCGTTAACCGAAAACTCCAACCACGGACCCAACGCGGTGTCCAACTGAGCGCCATCCTCGATGGCGTTCGCCAGGACCTAGCCGGCGACGACATGATGAGTGAGAACCGCGGCGAGTTCGTCCGTGTCGGCAAGAAGCGCCTCGACGGTGTCGTCGGGCAGAGCGGCGATGGGCCCTCGCTCACTTTGGGCTCTCGACCGCAGGGTTGCAGAACCCGTTCATCTTTGATGCGGTTCGCCATCGACGTTGTGGCAATGCAATAATGGTTCGATTCTGTCCGTTCGCGTTCCCGATGCAGGTGCGCGCCACGTACGCACTCTTGCTGTATGCGGTCGTGTCGACCCCCGCTTTGAACGCGCTGGGTCGTGTTGCTCGCAGGGGTCTCTTCATCCCTGGTCCTCGATATCGTCTGATGGCTCGGTCCGTTGGTAGGTTGCATTGGAGCCGTCCGAGGCCGATAGTCGTCGTCGAGCTTGGAGCGAGCCCACGGTTGAGCCATCGCCACTGGCACTGCCGTCGCGCGCCGATACGAATCGCCTGGGGCCGCAGGGACCCGGGCGATTGACGTGTTAGCATCCGCCTGCGTGGCGTGGGGTCAGCTCTTCTGAGCGAGCGCGGTCATCACTCGCCGCAGCCGCTCTTCAGCGTCGTTGGCGACAGCGTTGACCGGCTCGGAGCGCACGATGACGGACATCATCTTCGGATCAGCGATGGAAATGCGAACGGCACCCTCCGTCTCTGCCTGTTGGACCACGACGTTGCACGGAAGCAGCAAGCCAATGTCCGCTTCCGCTTCGAGAGCTCGCTTGGCGAGGACAGGATTGCATGCACCCAAGATGCGATATGGCCGAAAGTCCGCGTCGAGCTTTTTCTTCAGGGTCGCCTGCACATCGATTTCGGTCAGCACCCCAAAGCCCTCCTTCTTCAGCTCATCCGTCACGCGGCGGACCGCCTCGTCGAAGGAGATATCGGTCAGTGTCGTGTCGAAACCGTAGTCAGTCATTGCCAGCCTTGTGTTGCTCGCTCCACGCTCGCCCGACCGGCAGCCTGCAGGCCAGATGGGTGGGTTCGGGTGCCATCATGAACGACTGTGGCCGCTATGCAATACCCGTGGGGTTCGGAAACGATGGCACGGAGGGACCGGCACATTTTGCATGGGCAGCCGACGCAAAGTCCGGAACGAGGCGAGCCGTTGCGAAGTATGCGATTGGGCTGGCTTCCGTGGGCGCCGAGGGAGCGGTCGGTTCGTGTGGATCGACCTGGACGATACGGTGGTCGGCGCGGGACTATCTGCTGCGGGGCAACCCGACGACACCCCAGAAGGCGCCGAGCGCAGGCCCAAAGGTCGGGACGGCCGGCGCAGAAACAGATGCAGCAGGTCAGCGTTCGGGCGCTACAACTACACCGTGACCATTCGACCTCCCATCTCGCAGGAGCGACTCACTCAGCGTCCGGACGGTACGCTGCTGCTTGAGTTCAAGAAAGCGTGGAAGGATGGGAATGTCGAGCGTGCTGACGCCTGAGGACTTGTTGGTGCGCCTTTTGCCGACCAATGCTTTGGGAAACCGAAGCTTCATCGGGCCTCGCCGTCCGGCTTGATTGGGGTTTCTGTGGTTTCGATTTGCGCCGTGTCACGGACCTCATTTCGCTTCTGGATTGAGCTGCGGAAATGGCGGTCCCGGTTTCGCAAAGAAATAGCCTTGCAGGAGATCAACGTGGAGCTCCGCGAGCGCTCGGCGTTCCTCTTCCGTCTCGACACCTTCGGCCACCACAGCGATTCCTGCGCGTCGAGCCATATGAATCAGCGCCTCTATGACGTCGCGCTTGAGGGGCGCCCTGTGGACGTCTCGCACGAGCGACATGTCTATCTTGACGATATCAGGCTGCAGCGTTAACAAGCTCGTCAACCCGGCGTAACCCTGTCCTAAGTCGTCCACCGCGAAACGATAACCACGGTACCGCAGTTGCTTGAGTATGGCTTCGAGCGTCGGCCCCGCTTCGATGGACGCGCGCTCGGTAACCTCCAGAACAACCCGCGAGGCCACGGGCAGGAGTGGATCTTCGGAGTCGATCAAAACACCCATCGCCAACTCGGAAGGGTGGATGTTGACGAAGATGCTCTCGAGACGCTCCGAGTGTTCGAGGATTGTCGAAGCAATGGCTTTTCTCACCGCTCGACCGAGTTCCTCGGTGCGGCCCAATATCTCGGCTGCGGCCAGCAAGCGGATGGGGGAGGCCAGCGACGGTTCCCCGCAACGCAACAGCGCTTCGTACGCGTAGATGGACGAATCACGAGCACGGACGATGGGTTGGTAGACCATGCGAATCGAGGCCAACGCTCGCGCGAAGCTTTGTTGAGTATCGGGGATGTCCAAGAGCAGTTCGTCGCCGCCGTAATGAGAGGTCAATAGCTTCGCGCGTAGCCGTGCAACTCGACCTCCTTCGACCGCCGAGAAGACGGCTTGAACCAGCTCCTCACCAGTCACTGGCTTTGCCAGATACTCACGAACGCGTCCACGCAGGGCCTCGGCGGCCGACTCCACCGAGGGCGCGCCCGTGATGAGGATGACCGGTAGGTCGGCATGGTTTCCTCGAAGCGTGCGTAGCAGCTCGAGACCGCTTCCATCAGGCAATTGCAAGTCCGACACCAGAGCATCGAACTCGCGCGTATCCAGAGCCTCTCGGGCCGCACCAAGACTGCCTGCCAGGTAGGGATCGAAACCGGCCTCTTTGAGGATCCGCTGAAACGCGGATGCGGTGGAGGGATCGTCTTCGACCAACAAGACACTGCCCTCAGCCAGCGAAAAACGGTTGGACGCGAGGCCCCGCCGTTGAGAATGCGGCGTTCCAGTGACAATCGGCGCGGCCGTTCCGCGGAGCGCGGCGAGTTTGCCCAGCAGCAGGTCAGGCGCGCAAGGTTTCTCCAAGACAGGGTACCTGCCGGCATCTAGAAAGTTCAGAACGTCCTTGTCGTTGGTTCCACCTGTAAGAATGATGACTCGCTCCGTCAGCGTTGGTCTATGCGCGCTCACCCAGCGCAACAGCTCGACCCCGGAAGCATCGGGCAAAGTCAGATCGGAAAGAATTGCGATTGGGTTCAGTCCTGCCGCCAGGTGGGCGCATGCTTCCGCTACGCCGCCCGCAGTACACGGGAGGTACCCCGCCGTCGTCAAGGCGCGAGCCATCGCCGTGCGCAAAGGGTCGTTATCCTCAACCAACAAGACCGCATCTTCGCCTTTCGTCTCTAGAGCAGATTGGGTGTCTGCGGCGGCAAGCACCGCGTCGGAAGCTGGTGCTTCGGGGTCCGCCCCTTCCTTGATCGCCGAGGAAACGGCCCGCACGAGGTCACTCGGCTTGACGGGCTTCCACAGAATCGGAAGATTGCTTTGCTGATGACGACGGGTCACGTTGTCGAGATAGCCTGACGTCAACAGCACTTTTGCTTGCGGGGCCACACGCGCGGCTTTCTCCGCCACCTCGTAACCTGTTGCCCCGGGCATCATCACGTCGGTCCACACCGCGGCTAGCGATGGTCCCAACTCGTCCAGTCGAGCCAGGGCTTGGGTTCCGTCGCCGGCTGTGTGGACGGTGAAACCTGCATTCTCGAGCGCCCGTGTGGCCACCCGCCGCAGTGGTTCTTCGTCTTCAACTACCAAAATTAGTTCACCTTGCGCCCGTGGAGCGTGGGGACGAACCGATTCTCGCTGAGATTGCACGCGGTCGCCGGTGGCTGGAAGTTCCAAAATGAACGACGTGCCCTTGCCAACAGCGCTCTCAACTTCGAGTGTGCCCCCCGCCCCAGACACGATGCCAAAGGCGGTAGCCAAGCCCAGCCCCGTTCCTTTGCCTTGGGGTTTGGTCGTATAGAACGGCTCGAAGATGCGCTGCTGGGTGTCCGCATCCATACCGTGTCCGGTGTCGGTCACGGTGAGCCGAACCCAAGCCGCGTCTGAAGCAGTGCCGACCGCGCGTGAACAGTGCTCCAGCAGCAGCCTGAGCTTGCCTCCATTGGGCATGGCGTCTCTCGCGTTCACGGCGAGGTTGAGCACGATTTGATCGAATTGAATTGGATCGATGCGCACCACCGCGGACTTCACCGCTGGCGTGGCGATCAGCTCGATGTGGTCGCCCAACGTTCGGCGGAGCAAGTTGGTGAGCTCTCCCAAGCGCTCGTTCAGGTCGGTGGGGCTCGCATGGCTAGGCTGTTGTCGGGTGAACGTCAGGAGTTGCCTCGTCAGCGCCGCCGCCCTTTCCGCAGCCTTGAGAACTTCGTTGACATCCGCACGGATGGGGCTCGTTGCCGGGAGCGATTCGCGTATGAAACCGGCAAACGAAACGATGGCTCCGAGGGTATTGTTGAAGTCGTGAGCGATTCCGCCCGCGAGCTGCCCGAAGGCGTCCATCTTTTGAGACTGGAGCAGGCTGAGCTCGAGTTGCTTCTGGTCCGTGATATCGAGCAAAGCACCCGTTTGAAGACGACGGTCGCGGTCGAAGTTCGCAATGTTGATCATCCACGCGTCGCTCCGTTTCGGACGTACGAACTTCAACTGCGTTGCGATGGTGGAGATGGCACCTCGGGCCACATCCTGCAGCGCCTCGTGATAGGCGTCGCGATCGTCAGATGAGAGCAACTCCAACCACGCAGTTGGGTCGCTGAACTCCTTGCTGGTCAAGCCCAGCAACCGCTGCGTATCACCGATCACCCAGCTGTCGGCCACGGGCGGATCCCCGGGGTAACCGGTCCTGTACAGGACCAACGGCAGGGACCCAGCGGCCTCTCTCACCTCTCCCAGCAACTCATGCGTGGCCGTCGTGACGGCCTGCTCGCGCAGACGTTTGAGATCGATTAGCGTGCGAACTCGGGTCAGCACCTCCAAGCGATCGATCGGTTTGGTGAGGAAGTCCGTCGCTCCTGCGGCCAGGGCATCAATACGCACCCTCCGCTCCTCGTGGGCGGAGACGATGACGACCGGCAACGCCGGCAGCACCTGGCGACGGTTCAATTCCGAAAGCACCGTCATCCCGTCTACTTCGGGCATCATCAGGTCCAACAGAACTAGGTCCACGTCCTCCAACGCCAAAATTTCGAGAGCCTCGCGACCGCCACAGGCGACCAAAGGCTCGTAACCTTCGCGGCGAATAAAGTCGCTGAACAGCCGTCGATTGGGTGCCTCGTCGTCGACCACGAGTACACGTGCAGCGCGGTTGTTCATCCTGCCTCACCTGCGGCAGACTGCGGCTCGCCGCTGATGAGCTCTTCGACAGACGCCAAGAACTCCTTGTAGTCGATCGGCTTGGCGGCGTATCCATCGCAGCCGGCGGCGCGAATGCGCGCCTCGTCGCCGCGCATGGCATGCGCAGTCACCGCCAAAATCGGCACATTGCGTGTCTTCGGGTTGGAGCGCAGCAGACTAGTTGCGGTCAGCCCATCTGTCCCGGGTAGCTGAATGTCGATGACGGCAAGGTCGAAGTTCTCGCACAAAGCCATCGCGATCCCCTCGTCCGCGGTTCCCGTTTCGTGAACTTCATAACCCACGCGCCGGAGGTGATCGCCGATCAGTCGACGATTGGCTCGATTGTCTTCTACCAACAAAACTCGCTTCATACGAAAGTGGCCTGACTGTTATTTCTACTTGGCTTCCCCGAGAGCAGGTTCCGCACCTTCTGAACCAGGTCACCCCGCGCGGACGCACCTTTGGCAAACACAGCCTGCGCCACGCTGTTCAGTTCGCTCTGCTCGCCCAGTGACAGTTCCTTGGCAGTGAGGATGACGACCGGGAGGTCAGCGGTTTCAGGACGACTCCGCAGTTGAGCCAAGACTTCGAAACCGCTGACGTTTGGCATCATCAAATCTAGAATCACCAAGTCTGGACAGCGCTCTTCGATCAGGGCAAGCCCTTCTGCTCCACCGACCGCACTTCGCATCTCCACGGATTGAGTCGCGAAGTAGGAGGTCATCAGTTCGACCGCGTTCGGATCGTCGTCGATGACGACGATGTATGGGTTAGAGACCCCTCTGTCTTCTAGCATCGACTGAACCAAGTCCACCAGTGCGTGACGTTCGACCGGTTTGGCGAGGACCGCGTGGGCACCGAATCCGAGAGCACGTTCGGGATCGACCACGCCTGACACGACGAGAACGGGAATGCCATGGAGTTGATCCGTCTGAACGTAGTCGGCGAGGAATGTTCCTCCGTCCATTCCCGGCATTGCGAGATCCAACGTGATCAGGTCGGGGCGCGTCGCCCGCACGGCCACGAGTGCCTGCTCTGCGCTCTCCGCGAGACTCACGCGGAAGCCTGAGTTTTCCAGGTACAGTTTCATGAGGTCGCGGCACGCCTCGTCGTCGTCCACGACGAGGATGTGGTGAGTGTGACTCACGCCAAGTGGCGAATCGATGGCGTTGAGTGGTGGCGCCAGGCACGAGTCCGTGGCGGCTCCTAGCCCATTCATCGTCGACGCACGTCGCGTCGCCACCGACGTTTTGAGGGGTATCTTGACCGTAAATGTGCTGCCCGCACGAAAACGACTTTGGACGTGGATGTTGCCGCCGTGAAGCTCCACCAAACGCTTGACCATGACCAGGCCAAGCCCGGTTCCTTCGAAGCGCCGTGCGATGCCGCCATCCAGTTGTACGAACGGTTGGAACAGTCGATTTAGGTCCTTCTCGCGGATACCGATGCCGGAGTCGATGACGGCTATCACCACTTGGTCTTTCTCGCGTGTCACGTTGACCTGCACCTTTCCCCCCTTGGCCGTGAACTTCACTGCATTTGAGAGCAGGTTGTAGACCACTTGGCGCAGCTTTCGGCCATCGGCTTCCACGGAAGTGATGTCCGTGGCGATGCTGTGGTTCAGGGATACGGCGCCTTTGCTGGCCCGTTCTTTCATGATGGTTAGCGCGTTGCCAACCAGCGATCGCAGATCCACCTGTTCGAGGCAGAGCTCCATTTTGCCAGCTTCGACTTTGGATAGGTCGAGGATGTCGTTGATGAGCGACAATAGATGCCGACCACTTTCGCAGATCTCCACGATGTACTCGTGCTGCTCTGTCTCCAGCGGCCCCAAGAGGCCATCCTTCATCGCTTCGGAAAAGCCGATGATCGCGTTCAGTGGCGTGCGCAACTCGTGGGACATGCTGGCCAGGAACTCCGACTTCATACGACTCGCCTGTGCAAGTTCACGGTTTTGAGCTTCGACCTTCAACGAGCGCTCGTTGAGCTGTGCTGAAAGCATCTTTACCTCACGGAACTGGCGGATGGCATGTAAGCCTACAGCCGTCTGTCCGGCGATGTGTGTCAGCCATCCTCGCTCCTTTTCTGACAAACGCGTCTGCGTTCCTCCAGCGATTACCCCAAGAAGTTTGTCGTGATGCAGTAGTGGAATTGCAAACAGTGTGGCAACTTCCAACGACCCCACGCCGGTGTCCAACTTGAAATCTCCATTGGGTGGTGGATCCATGAACAACGGCTTGCGCCGCTCTGCAGCTTCACCCACCAACCCCTCACCCATCGCAAGCCGTTTCTGTGTGCCGGGAGAGAGGCTCGAGGCAGCAACGCGATGCAGAGTCTCTTGCGTCTCGTTGTACTCGAAGAAAGCAAGGGGACGATACCCACCCTCCTCCGCAAGCACCCTCAGCACTTCGGCGGCTGGAGCGGTCGAGTCATCTTGAGTGTTGAGTGCTACGAGAACTCGCGCGCCGATGCGATCGACGCGGGCGGCCGCCTCCAGTTCGTGGGTTTTCTCCGCCAGCGCCGCTTCAGCAGCTTTGCGATCACTGATGTCACGCAGCAGCCCGATGTAGGAACGTTCACCGTCGAGCCACATCTCGTTGACGGAAAGCTCCAGCGGTACGAGGGTTTGGTCTTTGCGTTGTCCGACGACCTCGCGGCCGCTGCCGATGATGCTCGCGTTTCCGGTTTCCTTGTAGCGCCTGAGATATCCGGCGTGCCGCGTTTGATCGGGTTGCGGCATCAAAGCGCTCACGTTCGCACCTACGATCTCATCCGACGAGTAGCCAAAGATTTTCTCCGCGGCCTTGTTGAAGGTGGATACGGTGCCTTTCTCGTCGATGGCGATGATGCCATCGTGCACGGTGTTGAGCACTGTCGTGGCGCGGGTTTCCGCGCGGGCGCGCTCAGCCGCAAACTGCTTGTGGGCTGTGATGTCCCGCGCAATCGAAGAGATGCCGACGACCCTGCCATCGGTATCGAGCACGGGGGCGATGCTGACGGATACGTCAATTTCTCGACCGCTCTTGTGCATCCGGACGGTTTCGAAGTGCTCCACGCTCTCGTTTCGTCGGATTCGGTCGAGGATGAACGCCTCTTCTTGAACGCGATCCTTGGGGAAGGTGTCTAGCAGGGGACGGCCAATCATTTCTTCAGCGCTGTAGCCAAGAAGTCGTTCGGCGCCCCGATTCCAACTCGTGACGATACCATCGATACTCTTGCTGATTATGGCATCGTCGGAGCTTTCGACAATGGCAGCGAGTCGCGTGCGTGCCTCCTCCAGTCGTTTGCGATCGGTGATGTCTTCGGAAATTCCGAGCAAGTATTGCGGTGTCCCTTGGATGTCGGTGATCGGGACTTTCTTGGTATGAAGGATGCGCTCCCCGCGCTCGGTTTGGATCATCTCCTCCGCCACGTCGACGACCTTCGCGGCGGTCAGAACTCTTCTGTCATCGGTCTGGAATGAAACTGCCTGACTTTTGGGGAATAGATCCAAGGCGGTTTTTCCCAGGATCTCGTTTCGATGGACACCCAAGAGTCGTTCACCGGCCTTGTTGAAGCGAACAAAAGAGAGTTGCGTCGCTTCCTTGACGAAGACCATGTGCGGGATGTTTTCCAGCACGGCCTCCAGAAACTGGTTGCTCCGATACGTCGCTTCGTCGGCTTGCTTTCTAGCGGTGATGTCGTGGGCGACGCCATACACCGTACCGTCCGCATCAGGGGCGGCTGTCCATGCTAACCATTTCCACGAGCCGTCTTTGCAGCGATAGCGGTTCTCGAACGCAATCGTCTGCTGACCGTGGGAGAGCTTTTCAACTTCGAGCAGCGTCGCGGCGACGTCTTCGGAATGAACGAAGTCGAGGAACGGGCGGGAACACAGCTCTTGCTGCGTATAGCCGAGGCTTTCAAACGCAGGGTTGACGCGCTTGAAGATTCCGTCGGGCCCTGCGATGCAGAACATGTCCAACGAGCGCTCGAAGAAGTGTTCGAGCGCTTTCGTAGATACGTCGGTAGCGCCTCTGCGATGCGGCGCGGGCTCGAGCGTCCGTTCCGCGACCCGGTGGATGATGTAGCGCAGCGCGCCCAGGTCGCTCATCACAGGCGTGTTGCGGGCGGTCCACAGTCGTTCTGATGCGGAGTGTCCGTCGGGTTCAGCAGCCGCATCCGTGACGCGCTGGATGCCGGGCACCTCGTCGGGCGCTTGGGTTTGCCGTACTCGTTCTAGCGACGCGCGCATGGCGTCAGTCCAAAGAGTGCCAATCCTGTCCGGCTCGGAAAGCAGACTCGAAATGTTCTTGCCGATCAACTGATCGCGACTGACCGAAGCAAACGCCAGATACGCATCCGTCGCGGCGATGACGTCGAGCTGCGTGTCGAAAACGATGGTTGGCTCCGCCGTGCATTCGAACAGCAATCGGAAGTCGGGTTCGCCTTTCGTCGTGTTCAAGTTCGTGATCCTCCGGGCGAAGAGGAACTCCACCTCCGCAATTGGACGGCCATCAAGAGCGGTCCCTAAGGTCGGAAGACGGAGACGGCGACAAACATCGCAACTGTTGCGAGGCGGCAGATACGCTCCGGAACAGTAGGATGTGCGCTGATACACGACCCGCACACCGTATGTGTGCGTCGCATGGCGTTCGACGTCGCACCCCATTACGCGCCTCAGCTCGGCTGCGCCCGCTGTGCCAGCCGCCGCCGGTTACCGGATGCTCCGGTTGGCTGAGGAGGAAGTGTTGTCGGCTCTTCCGCAGGTGGTGGCGCGCATTCGCGCCGCCGTCGACGCTGCACTGGCCAGTTCGATTGTCCTTCTATGATGGCCGTCAAGGGTTCAGGTCGCACTTCGGCCCGGACGTCAATGCGAAAGCATGACGCCAGCGGTCTCGAGTGTTTGGGGCAACCGTACGCGGGAACGGACAATCCAAGGTTCTCGGAGAGCCCAAAACCAGGGTCTGCCATACTTCAATGCGTGCTCGACTCGATCGAGGCGTGTCGGCACATGTTGTCGTACGAGAAGAGGAACCGGCCAATCTTGCCAACGGCTTCGCCGCGTGCGACGAGCCAAGGACAATTGCGACCTGGTTCCCGAAAACCTTGGAAGTGGCGGCCTCCGGTAGAGACTGCTCTGAGGCGCCTACGCTGCCTCTGAAGCTGGACGCAAGCGGTCGGGCTCGTAGACTGGGCCGTCTCGCAGCACGTAGTACGCGATCCGCAGGATGTGGCGAGCCGCTGCTACCCCGGCGATCTAGCGACGTGCACGCGTCGTGTGGACTCGTTCGGCGAGGGCTTTGAGCGGCTGTGCCTTTTTGGTCTGGCAGCGAGACAGCAGGACGTGGCCGCACTGTACCGAAGTACTACGCGGTGCGCTTCCGATAGCTCCAAACGGCGAGCGTGTTGAACACCACCGCGAAACCGACGAGCTTCAGCAGCGTGGGCAACAGGTCCTGGACGGTGCTGCCCTTCATGTAGACGGCGCGAACTACGCTGATGAAGTATGCCGGTGGGTTGAAAGCCGCGATCGTCCGCGCCCACGGGGGCATACTCTCAATCGGCGTGTACAAGCCGCCGAGCAAGATGAACACCATCATCGCGAAGAACGATATCAGCGTCGCCTGCTGCTGGCTGTCGGTGATTGCGCTGATGAACAGGCCGATACCGAGAACGCCGACCAGGTAAATCGCCGAAAACAGGTAGATGGTCAGGAAGGAACCCGCCGGCAAGAGGTTGAAGGCGAGTTTCGCCACGACCATCCCGAGGGTTATCGACACCATGCCCAGCACCCAAAACGGGATCAATTTCCCGAGAATGAACTCGTATTTTCGAATCGGCGTGACGTTCATTTGCTCGATCGTGCCCGCTTCCTTCTCCTGCACGATGTTGAGCGACGTCAAAAACGCACCCACCATCGTCACCAGGATGGGCAGCAGCCCAGGCACCATGAACGCCGGATAGTTGACGTGGGGGTTGTACCAGCTTGCTGAGGTCACCTCGATGAGCGGAGGGGCCATACCGCCTTGCGACGGTGCTTGGCTGCGCAGCTCGCCTTGAAACTGCCGGACCATCGCCACCGCGTAGCTGGTGCCCAAGCCCGCGCGAACCCCGTTGACGGCGTCGGCGACGAGCTGCAGCGATGCGTGCCCACTGGTCGCCAGATCTCGTTCGAAGTTCGGTGGGATGGTGAGCACGATGTCCGCCTGCCCACGCTCCATCAGGACCATTCCCGCTTTGTAGTCCCGTGGGGTTGCCACGATGCGAAAGTAGTTGGATGCGCCGACCTTCTGCACTAGGCGCTGGGAGTCGTTGGAGCGGTCTTGATCGATGATGGCGATCGAGATGTGCTTGACCTCGTAGTCCGCCGCCAACGGGATCAACAAGAGCTGCATCACTGGCATGATGAAGATCAGACGCAGGATGGCCTTGTCGCGAAAGATGAGCGAAAATTCCTTCTGCAATATGTAGTACAAGTTGCGCATGGCTTGGCTCCCTCTTCGGCCTACAATCGCTGCTTGAACGTTCGCCAGGCGATCAGCAAGAGCACGACAGTCATGCCGGCAAGAACGATCGTCGGCCGGACCACAGCCATGAACCCGAGGTGCTTGATCATCAAATTGCTGGCAATCAAGTAGAACCACCTCGTCGGCACCCCCAGACTGATGACCTGCAATGCCACAGGCATGTTTTCGATCGGAAACATGAACCCGCTGAACACCAAAGCCGGCATCAGCAGACCCACCAACGAAATGAACATCGCTGTCTGCTGGCGCTGAACCGCGTTCGAAATCACGAGGCCCAGTGCCAGCGTGGTGACGATGAACAGTAGGCTCTCGCCAAGCAACAGTGGGATGTTTGCTCCCGCCGGCATATCCAGTAGGCCGTAGGACAAGGCAAGAATGATCACGACGTCCGCTAGGCACAGGGCGACGTAAGGCATCGCCTTTCCGACGATCAAGATGAACGGATTGATTGGCGATACCAGAAGCACCTCCATCGTTCCGCGTTCTTTCTCACGCACGATCGACACGGACGTCATCATGGCGCCCAGCAGCATCAGGATCAGCGTCATGACGCCTGGCACGAACATGTAGCTGCTCTTGAGCTGCGGATTGTAGAGCATGCGGGTTTCGACGCTGATGCCTCCAACGCCTGCGCTGCTCGGCGCGAAGGCACCCACCATTTCCGTTTGGAACTGAGCAATGATGGCTGAAGCGTAGTTGGTGACCACGCTGGCCGTGTTCGGATCGGAAGCGTCCGCCACCAGACGGATTTGTGCGTGACCAAGATGATGCAAGTCGTGGTCGAAGTTGGTGGGAAAAACCAAGGCTAGGCGCGCATCGCCGCGTCGAAACCACTCGTGGATGTCCGTCTCGGATTGCACCCGGCCGACGAACGTGAAGTAGCTACTCTCGGAAATGCGGTCTGTCAGCGCGATGGTGGCCGCATCGGGCACGCGGTCCAGCACCACGAAGTCGCTGTTCTTCACCTCGTTGGAAAGCGCAAATCCGAACAGCGTCATCATCACGACGGGTAGCCCCAGCAAGATGAGCAAACTGCGACGGTCGCGCAGCACGTGCTTGGCTTCCTTCAGCGCGAACGCGAAGAACATCTTGCCAGCGCTGACCCGCAGCTCGTGCCGCGGCTCATCAGTCGCCATGGCGCCTCGCCTTGCGCGCGAGCGCAACGAATACGTCCTCCACCGAATCGACTTGGTACTTCGTACACAGGTCTGACGGCTTGCCCATTGCGGCGACCGCGCCGTCCACCATGATGGAGATGCGATCGCAGTACTCGGCTTCGTCCATGTAATGGGTCGTCACGAGCACGGTCATTCCACGAGACGCCGCCTCGAAGATCATGTCCCAGAACTTGCGGCGCACGATCGGGTCGACGCCACCCGTGGGTTCGTCCAGAAAGACAATCTTGGGTTCGTGCACGGTGGCAACCGCGAAGCTGATGCGCTGCTTCCATCCCAACGGCAGATCGTCGACGAGGGTGTCCGCTGCCGCCGTGAGCCCCAGCCGTTCGACGATTTCGGTAGTTTTGCGTTTGACCTCGGCGCGTGGCAGCCCGTAGATACCGGCGAAGAACCGGATGTTCTGTTTGACGGTGAGCTTGCCGTAAAGAGAGAACTTCTGACTCATGTATCCGATGCGTCGCTTGATCTGCTCGGACTGAGTCATCGCGTCGAAGCCGGCCACTTTGGCGCTACCCGAAGTGGGTTCGAGCAATCCACAGAAGATGCGCAGGGCCGTGGTCTTACCCGCACCGTTGGCACCGAGAAAGCCGAAGATTTCGCCTGCCGCGACGTTGAGATCGATGGCGTCGACTGCCGTGAAGTCGCCAAATCGGCGCGTGAGCTTGTCGGCTTGTATGACCCATTCAGTCATTGGCTTGCCCGTGGATGAGGCCGATGAAGACGTCTTCGATGTTGGGCTCGATGCGCCGAATGGACGCGTCCTGATGTCCCCGTTCGCGCAAGTAGGCGAGCACCTCGTCGGAACCGCCCGCGTCAGGCTGGAGCACCAAGTGATGCTCCCTTCCGAACGCAAACGCATATTGGGTTCCCCGATAGGCGCGCAGATCCTGCAGAATCGGAAACAGCGGTTCCCCACGCACGGCGTAAGTCTCGACCCCGTAGCGCTCGATCACTGCTGACAACGTGTCCAGAGCGATGATTTCCCCCTTTTGGACCAGAGCGATGCGGTCACAGCGCGCCGCCTCATCCATGTACGGTGTGGATACGACGATCGTAATGCCAGCGTCCCGCAGTCGGCCCAGCATGTCCCAGAAGTCCTTACGCGACACTGGGTCGACGCCAGTCGTCGGCTCGTCTAAAAACAACACCTTCGGCGCGTGAATCAAGGCGCAGCTCAGGGCTAGCTTCTGCTTCATTCCACCAGAGAGTTGGCCCGCTAAACGCTTCTTGAACGGAGCGAGCTGACCATAGATATCGGAAACGAGGTGGTAGTTTGCCTCGACGGTAGTGCCGAATACCGTCGCAAAGAAGCTCAAGTTCTCTTCGACAGACAAATCTTGATACAGGGAAAAGCGCCCCGGCATGTATCCGACCATGCTGCGAATTGCGTGCAAGTCCTGCACGACATCATGGCCGAACACGCTGGCGCGTCCTTGGTCCGCAAGCAGTAGCGTCGTCAAGATGCGCATCAGCGTGGTCTTTCCCGCGCCGTCTGGCCCGAGAAGACCGAAGATTTCACCCGCGATCACCTCGAAGGATACTTCCTTCAACGCAGGCGTCGCCGCGTTCCCGTAGGACTTCGTCAACCCCTCAACTACGACTGCGGACATGACCCACTCTCCAGTTAGAAGGAAACCTCGGCGTACATGCCGATCTTGGGGGAGCCGTCGCTTTCGACGCGGATCTTGATCGCGTACACCAAGTTGGAACGTTCGCTCTTCGTTTGAATGGTCTTGGGAGTGAACTCTGCCTTGTCCGACACCCAGATCAGGGTCCCTGGCAGCTCCCGAAACGCGCTCTCCCCCGCATCGATGAAGACGCGCACTGGTTGGTTGAGCTTCACTTGGGGCAACTGATCTCCCGTGATGTAAGCCCGTAGCTCCATCTTGCTCAGATCTGCGATCCTGTACAACGGCTTGCCAGGAGTGGCGAACTCGAACTGCTCGGCGTATTTCGTTAGTACTGTGCCGGCGATTGGGTTGACCACCTTGCACTTGCGTATCTGGTCGTCCAGTTCTGCAATGCGTGCCTTGGTCGGCTCTTGTTCACTTTTGACGGCACGGTTTTGCAGGTCGACCTGCTCTTTGTAGGAAGCGCTCCGCTGCCTGACGATGGCTATTTGACTCTTGGTCGCTGCCATCTGCCGCTTGAGAATCCCGATCTGTCCTTCGATGTCCGTCAATTGCTTGGCAGGCGCGGCTTTGGCCTCGACCAGCGCCTGGAAACGCTGACGTTCGCGTTCGAGCACCTCCAGCTGCTCTTGCTGCACCGCCAGCTGAGCCTGCGTGGCTCTACGTTCCTCACGTAGGATCTCTTGCTGGGGTTTGGCTTCCGTCGTACGGTCATCGATTGCCGCCTCGGAGGCCAACAGCTGTTCCCGCTGCAAGATGAGCGGCTTGCAGTCAATCTCTGCCGCAATCGCAGCTGCTTCGAGCGTCTGCCCCTCTTCAATCGGCATGGCAACGATTTGCCCTGCTATCTCCGCGGCAATGATGGTCTCGCGGGCTTCGAATACTCCACTGGCATCGTGTCCCGTCTGTTCGGTGGAGCAGCCCGGTCCGGTGACGACGCTGGCGGCAACGAGAGCACCTGATAAACGACGGAGAAGACGGGGGGTTCTGGCTTGGTCTTTCATAGTTCGCCTCGGATCAGCGAGAGTTGGTGGCACGCGAGGTTCCGCTGCGCGCTGTGAACCGCGCGTTGTGAACGAGCTTGATCTTCTTGGGTCAGGTCGTTGATGAGATCCGTCATCGTGGCCGTGCCCAGTGCAAGCTGGGTCTCGGTCTGTTTGCGGGCGCGTTCGCGCTCGTCGACTATCTGGTCGTCGATACGGATCAGCGTATCGAGCCGGTGAAAATCGCTGGTTCGCGCTTCGAGCTCGAGCTGGATCTGCTGAGTCACCTGCTGCCGTTCGCGCTCTACGAGAGAGCGTTGGACGGCCAACTGCTCACGATCGTTGCTCCTGCTGCCGGAGTAGAGGTAGGTCAGAGGCACGGTCAACTGAACGCCGCCTATGAAGTAGAACCCAAACTCGTTGCTCAGCATGTTCAATCCGGGGCGGCCGTAACCGCCCGTGGCGAACGCGTCGATCCGCGGGCGATCGGGAGCCTCGCTCGCCTCCTCCTGCGCAGTGAGCACGGCATTCTGCGCATCGAGTAAATCGAGTTCCGGGCGGCGCGTTGGGCGCGAAGACTGCACGGCACACGTCGCTGGGGGGGCCGCGAGCACTGCGCTCGGAGCGATCTGAGTGAGGGCGAGCCGTGCCAAGCTCTGCTTCGCGCTGCTGAGCTCCGCTTGCGCACTGGCGACCGCTTGACTCGCCTGCAGTTGCTGGGCCTGTGCCAACAGAACATCACGCTCCGTCAAAATGCCACTGGACAGGGCAAGACGAGCGTTGTCGACGACGGTGCCCAAGTGCTGATACAGCCTCCGTGCTTGGGCCTCGAGCTCCTGCTGAACGAGACCCGCAAAGTAGAGCTGCAGGATACGAGCCCGCACCTGGTACCATTCGACGTTCACCTTCTCGTGCTCGACTTGGGTTCGCGTTTCGACGACCCGCTTTTGATCCGAGGTGACTCCGCCATCCCAGATGGTCTGCTTCAGATCGAGAGTGGCACGATACTGATCCTGCGGCGGAGTCGGAATGTTGACGTTCGGTATCGGGACGTCCACGGAGGTAACCTCCGACTGCCACGTAGCCCTTCCACCCAAAGACAAGTGGGGGTAGTAGGCTTGGTTGAGCCGGGATGCCGATAGCTCTCGAGACTTGTCGAGCAACGGTTGTTTGGCGAGTGTTGGATGGTTTCGCTTCCCTGCTTGGAGCAGCGATTCCAGCGTTACCGATGCTTCGTCTTCGGCTCGCACGGAGCAGACGAAGAGACTGCTCGAACTGAAGAACAGCAGCGTACTGATGGCGCGAGACAAGCGCATACTAGACCTCCTTTTTGCGGCGACGCGCTGGCGTCAACAGCAGTACGACGTAACGTTTGATTTCCTCGGCACGCTCCGCCAGCAGCGCGTCGTACTCGCGCTCGTCGAGACCGAGAAAGCCCTTGACCAAGTTCTTGCCAACGAACGGCATCACACACATGCCGAGCAGGGAAACGACGAACTGCTTTGCGTCGTGAGGACGGATGGCTTTGCGCGTCTTCGCTGCCTCGAAAGCGGCAACGAAGCGTTTCGGAAAGTCGATCTTGACCTGCTCCAGCAGCTCCACGTGATTGGTGGAAACCTGAATCAAGTAAGAGGGCAAGAATGGGTGTTCGATCAGGTGCGCGATGTACAGATCGATGAAGCTGCAGGTGAAACGAATGAAGTCAGGCTCCTGCCGCAGGCTCGCCTCGACCTTCGGAAATAGGATCCCAGCCTTGTTCCGAAATATTTGAGCGAATAGCTCGTCTTTGCTGCGGAAGTGGTAGTGCAGCATCGCCTTGTTGATTTGTGCCCGGTCGGCGATCGCCTGCATGCGCGAACGGTCGTAGCCGCGAGCAAGAAACTCCGCTTCTGCCGCCGCGAGGATGCGCTGCTTGGTGTCCGATTCTTGGCCGCTCATCGAATTAACCACACGGTTGAACCAGGTGGTTAGTACACTCTCCTGAGTTGTCAAGGGGCGTTGGGCGCTGCACTCTGAACGGGTGACGCCCGAGCCGCCGCACGCTTCAGCACTCGATTCCACGAGGTCGCTCGGCAAGCGGCGCTCTGCCTCGAAGTGAGCAAACCTGCCATACCGTTCCGAACATCCCGGGCCGCAGAAACGCAGCGATAGGTAAATATCTGTCATATCTGTTGCTCCACCCGAGGTGCGAGTTGGAGTTTCTCCCAAGCCCCTCCGCAGCGCTGTGGTGTCCGCAGCAATTGCGTTGACGGCGCACTTTGGCCTTATGCCCGACGACGCGGAGTCGTTTGTAGGTCTGCAAGGTGCGACCTGGGTTTGGCCGGGCGAGCCCGAACCCTGGACACTCACGCGTGCTTCTCTCTGTCGACGATTCTGAACAACGTTCGCCAAGCGGCCAGGTCCTCATCATCGAGGACGACCCCGTCGCCAGTCGTGGGCTCCAGCGGCACCTCGTCGCAGATCAGCACTCAGTGTATCAGGCGTACACCTGCGCCGATGCGCGGCGGCTTGTGCGTGAGGAGCGGCCCGACGTCGTTATCGTCGATTTGACGTTGCCAGATGGCAACGGTCTGGACCTGGTCAGTGACATTCGCGAGTTCGACCCCGACGTGGGCATCGTGGTGTTGACGGGCAGTACCGAGGGTTCGGACATGAACGAGGCGCTGCGCCGAGGCGCCACCTCGTACCTGCGCAAACCGGCAGATCCGCTGACATTCGAAGCTCAGGTGCGTCTGGCATTGGCGCACACGCGAACGGGACGTCGGCTTGCTCGATTGGCCACAGCAACGACCGAGAGCTCCGAGCCCAAAGGCGTGACGGACCTGTTGGAGCGTCTGCCCGTTGCGTTGGCGACACAGATCAGTCACGCCTGGGATCTACGTCACATCGAAACGGGCGCGCACGTGCGTCGCATGGGGGAGTTCACCCGGCGCTTGGCGGAGGAACTGGGCCACTCTGCCATCGACGCGAAGCGTTTGGGTCGAGTCGCGATGTTGCACGATGTCGGGAAGATCGCGATCCCCGATAGCATTCTCTCCAAGCCAGGACGGCTCACCGAAGAAGAGTTCGAGATCATGAAGCGGCACGCTGAAATCGGCGGCAAGCTGCTCGAGGGCACTGGACACCCGCTGCTCGACCTAGCGTCGCGGGTAGCTCGCAGTCACCACGAGCGTTGGGACGGCAGCGGCTATCCGGATGGCTTGGTTCAGACCGAGTGCATCCGTGAAGCGCGCATCGTCGCCTTGGCTGACGTCTACGACGCGCTGTCGACCGCGCGCTGCTACAAGCAAGCGTGGTCGCGTTCGGAGGTCGCGCGCTATTTTCGTGACCAGCGCGGCGTGGCCTTCGAAGCCGACCTCGTGGACGCGCTCTTCGACTTGATGCCCGATCTCGAGCTCATCCGCAGCGAGCACCCCGACGTCGCCTAAATGAGCGAGCGCGTGCTCGCCCATTTGGGCGCACTCGTTCACTGGCGGCACTTGCGGCACTGGCGGCAGAGCCGTGGTCCCTTGTCGGTGGCGGTGCGCACCTGCATTCCCAGAGCCCTGTCCTGACTATCTCGTTCGTCCGCGGCTCACGCCGCCCACCTTAGTCGTGGTGAAGCCCGCCGAGAACGATGATGTGATCTTCGGTCCCTCAGCCCTCCTCGATCGAGATCGACACCTCCACGTCAAGCGGCAGCCCTCGCGATGCCAACGAAGGATGGTACTCGGCTTCACCAGTTGTCGGAGCATCGCGTTTTCGACCATCAGCTGGTCACGGTGCGGAAGAGGTCGCGAGCGAAGCCAGCGACTAGCGGAGCTGGTAGACACGCCTCGCGCAGCCCGGCACTGACTTTCCCCACCACGCGCCGCACCGCATCCGGACTCGATCTCCAACGACGCTGAACACGACCTGCGATGTCGCGCAGACTTTCGGTACCTTCAAGACTTGTTCTTGCCGGATTTCTCAACGATCCTGCTGCGGAGGAGGCAAGTAGCCAGCACAGAGCGAAGTGCATCGCACCGAAGCTTGGCGAGACCGACGTTCATCCGACGCGACGATGGGTGATCAGCGTAGTCCCTTTTCGAAGGCGCGGTTGTGAGGCGGCGTCCACCCAAAACGCGTACCGCACTCGCTTTCGTAGCTGAAACCCCGATTGCGACTCGCTGGGCGCCCATGAGGACAGCCTGAACAGCGCCCCGTAGCCGGAGGATTTGGCGTGTGTCGACGGTCCCGGAGCAGACTGAGAAGCTCTCGGGTGTCCACCACCGCGCCGTGAAAGGTGCTGGATGAACGGGGATTGTTCGGTAGAAACTTCCCGTCGTATCCAGGGGTAAAGAGGATGATGCCACCCGGACTCGAGACGCCGGGTTCCGTCTTCTCCAGGAGGTGACAGTAGGCTGCAACCCGAGCGAAGTGTTGTTTGACGATCCTCGGGTCTTCCATGCGCACACGGATGACGGGAATGCGAAGCTGATGACGTTGGAGTACTCGCCAGGGCTTACCCACCACTCGCCAGTTCCGATCGGATAGGGCCTCATGTGGACGTTTCACGTCAAAGCCCGCCGCGACCATACCCCACCAGTAGGTGTCTTGAACTTCGTCCTTGTCCAGGTCTGGTACGCGAGAACGCGCCGCTTTGGCCCTCGCTTGTTGACCCAGCAGCTGAAGCACATGCCAGAGAGTTTTCAGCCAGAAAAAGCCGCCGATCACGAGCACGGGGATGCTGAACACAACCTGCTGCGGGGCCAACAGGGTGGTCGTGACAATCAGTGCGAGTCCGCAAAAGCATGTCCAACCCGCTAGCCACAGCAGACGCTGCTTCAACGCCCTGGATATCGCCTGCAGCGTGTAGAGAGGCACCGCTCGGTACTGCCCGAACGCAAACAGACCGTCTTCATCCTGGTCCTGGCTGCTCTCGCTGACGATGATCGCGGCGCGATCGCAAAACATTTTCTCCTTGAGTGTGCCGACCGAGACCCACGGAGTGTCCTGGTCAGCGAGCATGCGACTACGTTTCCTGGGTCTTTGGGTGCTGTGCCGGGGCTTGTGTTCCCGCCGTTGTTTTGGCTCCGCGCTCATCAGGGGCGACCTCCCAAAGGTGAAAGCAATTCGGACCAGAATCTCTTGAAGCCGTTCATTGTCGAGGCGGGGCGTCGCTCCGCATCACGGAGCGCCTCGACGAACTGCCTCGACGAACCAAAGCGTTGATTTGGATCGAGCGCAACCGCTTGGGCCACGACTTGGTCCAGCGCGGGCCAACTCTCCGAGTTGAGCGTGCGGGGAAGCACGAGCGGCGGGGGCGATGGATCGTTGGCGGCCATACCCCCTATCGTGTACGGGATGTTGCCAGTCAGCATCTCGTACAGCACCGTCCCAATCGAGTATTGATCCACCCGCTCGTCAGCCAGTTCATGACCCAAGATCCGCTCGGGTGCGGCGTAGCGCATGCTGCCTTGGTTCGTTCGATGCGTTGCGATATCAGCCGTCCATGCCGCTCCAAAGTCGATGAGCATGAGTCGCAGCGGCTTACGTTTGACGACCAGATTGGCCGGCGAGATATCTCCATGAATCAGACGGTTGCTGTGGAGTCGCTCCACACCGAGGGCCAAAGTCCGTGTCAGCTGCAGAGCGTTTTTTGCAGAGATCCTAAAGCGCTCCTCTTGCCTGCGACTGAGGTGAGCAGCCAAGGTTTGCCCGTGCACCCACGGCATGACCACGAAGTGCTTGTCTTGCCTCTTGCCATGATCGAGAATCATGGGAAACGCTGGATTGTCGTGGGCCGCACGCCGCAACGCCGGTAGATAGCCCTTGTCCGATCCGTCACGCCAACGAACGGCAACCAGACGCTTCCGGTGAGGGTCGATTGCTTTGAGCACTCCGCCCTGCCCGCCCCCGTACTCTTCAACGACGAGATAGGCGCTGCCTCGCAAGCGCACGCGGTCCAGAATGTCGTAGCTCTTGCCGTCCAGTCTGAACGTATTCGAGTTCTTTGACATCGAGGTCGTAACTCAACCCAAAGCGGAGAGCAGCTGCGCTGCCGTCTGAGGGCGCCGCTCTGGAATTAGTTGAAGACTCTTAGCTACCAACTCCCGGAGTTGAGCGTCGGCACGGCTCTTGGACAGCATTGCGGCCGGGTTCGGATTGCGATCGTACTCTTTGCCCGTGAGCAGTGCGTACGCAACGCTGCCCCAACTGTAAACGTCCGCCGTCGGGGCCCCATGGTGCGCGTCGATTAGGACCTCCGGGGCCACGTACGGATTCTGCAGCCAGAGTTGGTCCACGGCCACCGTGGGACCGCCATCCAACGACTTGGAGAGTTCGAAATCAGTCAGCACAGCGTGACCGTCTGCCGTGACCAACACAGACATTGGAGATAGCTCGCGCCGCACGAAACGCGCTTGATGCAATGCCTCCAGACCCGCCGCGATGTCGCGAAGCACCTGGCGTGGTGAGAGCATCCCCTGCTCGTTGGCCTCGATGATGCGGTGCAGGCGCCGTCCAGGGACGCGCTTCTGAACCACCCACAGCTCGTCACCGTGCAAAAACATATCGAGAATACCGTGAACGTTGGCGTGCTCGATCGAATGTCCCACGGCGGCGTGCCGCTTTATTTGCTCGTTGAACTGCTGGCGATCAGCGGTACCAAGTGCCGTCAAGTCGTAGGCCTTACCCTCTCGAACCCAGCCCATCTCGTTGTGAACGATCTCCCAACAGCTGAACTTGACTCCATTGACTGCTTGGCAACGATCCAATGGCCTGCCACGCTTCGTGTACGCTCCAACTTGCGGCGACTCAGTCGGGGAGCCAGCGTGAAACAACTGACTCAAGCGCTGGACATCTCGACTCGATAGTCTCGGGCGGTGGCGACCATCCTCATGCTGGGGCGGTTGCAGGCCAAGGATGGTCGATGGCAGCTCATCCAAAGTCACGAGATGGTGACGTCCCATCCGACGCACTTCCTGGCCCTGGTTGTCCGTGACGTGTATACGACTCCCCTTAGGAAGTACGACCACCCCGTGCGCCGTTCCGTAACCACGCAACTCCCAGACGTCGTTGACGCAACTCCGTACGCGTTCGAGGTTGGTCTTCATGGTCCGCGGTTCGAACGGACTCCTGATACGATCACATTGCGCGACTTTCCCGCCCCACGCTTTGCGTCGCTCCCACTCGCCGAAGAACGGACCCGCGACGTCATTCCACGCCTTGGCCTCGACGACAGTCACGCCGCATGGCCCTGCGACGATGAAGTCCAATTCTCGGTCGCTATCTGTCTTGCGCTGTGCGCGCCGCTCATTACGCTTCCCCCCTCTGCCGCCTGAACTGGAGCGAGAGTTGACGAGCAGCACGTTGGGAATGACGAAGTAGTCCTCCGGCAGGCCTTGCCGGAGCGACTCTTCCACTTCGAATTCGAACCGGTCTCCCAACCGAGAATCGCGCGGAGGCGGAGGACGACCGCCCAGTACTTTTGCCATGAAACCCTCCTGCGCGAACGCTATCAGACGTCAGCAGATCGGGGAAGGCACTCTGGGGGGCTTGGAACTCGCGATGTACACTACGATCCCAACTTTCCGGGAACCATTGCTCGGTGGGGATGGAGTCCGTCCGTCGCAAGTAGCGTCGGTCGTTCTGGGGGATACGGGGCAGCGTCCGACGCCCATCAACCGCATCTGCGAGCCGGTGTTGGTCGAGCTGTATCGCAAGGGTTACCCGCGCCACGACAATTGAACAAGCCGGCGCGCCGAGTGAGCCCCATCACTCCG
The DNA here is from genome assembly GCA_050298815.1 of Polyangiaceae bacterium. Lineage (GTDB taxonomy): Bacteria > Myxococcota_A > Polyangia > Polyangiales > Polyangiaceae > SZUA-265. The sequence goes on along the minus strand of JBNKUV010000011.1, from coordinate 53,602 downwards.
GGAGCGTCGGCAGGCTCAGATCTGGGGCGAGCGTGCGCAGTGGCTCGAGCATCTGCTGTCCGAGGGCGGTGCTCGGGTTCAGGCTAACAGCACTGCCGATGTCGCTTTCTGGATCTTGGCGCAGGTAGACGTACACGTAAACCCCGAGGCGCTCGCGAGCGGATCGCTCGACGTCCGGAGGGATGTGCCATTCGGTCAAGTCGGTGGGGATCCCGAGGCCCTCCATCAGTGTGGGGGGCTCCCGGTGCCGCGTGGGCTCGTCGTAGCCAGCGTCCCGCAACTCGTCGGCGAGGCGAATCGCGGCGCTTCTCAGATCGTCGTCCCCTTCGCTGTAGCCGCCCTGGCTGCGCCACAGGGTGGACGTTCCAGGCGAGGGCCAAAAGCCCGCTGGCGGCCCACCTCCCCCAACTCGAGAAGGGAGCACGCTCTTGTTGGCGGCGCAGGCGCTGGCCGCCAACGACAGCAGCAGCGCCACCCGAACCCTCAGCAGTGCTGTCACCGCGAAAACTGGGTCAGCGGGGCCCAATACTAACTGTGTTCCGCGCTGTCTTGGAATTGCGGAGGAGAAGGAGCCCCTATAGCACTCGCCGTCGTCATCGGTGTTCCTGGCGTATGTGGTACTCCAGCTCGAGTGCGCGAGCAGCCAGTCGACTTCACACGCCGGCAAGCTGGTGTTGCCGACGACCAATATGGAGCCGCCGGTCAGACCTTCCAGAACGGCTAGGTCCGTCAAAGGGCGGGATTTTCCTCCAAGTTGAGGGCGTGTTCCACGTGCTCCAAGTCCTGCAGTCCGTCCAGGCTCTCGAGTCCGGTTGCTATGAGCGACAGTGGTAGGACGTCGCATATTGTAGCAGCCTACCCCACGCGTCCGCCCCTTGCTTCTGTTCGACCGCCACGGCGTTTCGAGGCGCGTACGATCGCGCGTTGTACCGACTCCAACAGATGAACGCCGCCAAGCGTGGTGTGTTGCATTTGAAGCGTCCAGCACCGTCCGGCTGGCGCCATCGCCGTCGCCGTCGATTGGAAGTCTAAACCCCTCCCAGGCGAGCACCAATGACGTGGCGAGGGCGACCAGCGCTGGGATCTGTGGAAACAACAAAGCTCGCAGGATGCCGGAAGAACTCCCATTTTCGCACCGGACTGGGGCACGATGCTTCCGAGGGAAGCCCATCGAAGCGATCTTGCTGGGGAAGTTGGCATCCCGTCGGATCGTAGAGTGGGGATAGCGCCTGCACGATCATGAGATTGCTGTAAGCTCTTCCCCAACGACCCACTGATCCGGAGGAATCATGACACGTGCGGTAATCATCTCCAGCTGCCTTGCCCTCGCGTTCGCGTGCAACAAGCCCAGTACAGACGAAAGCGAGCAAGCGTCGGCGCCAGCGAAGGAAGAGCCCGAAACCAAGAAAAAGACTGATTCGGAGGACACGGTCGCTAGCGCGGACAAGCCGTCGCAGGAAAGGGCAGCCGTTGGAGAAGATTCCGCTCGAGTCAGCGACCAGAAGCCCGCCCAAGCGGAGCAGCCCAAGGCTGGTGCGGCGAAGAACGCCAACGCCGAAACAGCGAAGGCGGCCGCCCAGGGCCCCTCCATGCAAGCGGCGGGGGTCCCGGTCAGTAGGTTACCCGGAGGCGATAAGCAATTTCCTTCGCCCACGTCACCAGTCGCATTGCCTGGCGGCAAGAGGGACTTCAACTCGCCCACGTCACCAGTCGCATTGCCTGGCGGCAAGAGGGACTTCAACTCGCCCACCTCGCCCGTTGCAGACGGCGTAACTCAGCCCGTCAAAGCCAAGTAACAGCCTGCGCTCGGCAAGGGTGCCCTCGTGCGATGACTGATGGCTGACGCCCCGCGGGTCCAAAACCTCCGCCTCCGCGAGGTCGCCATCGGTTGGCGGCGGATGGCTGACTCCGCGTGGCCGTTCTTCGTGTTGGGGTTGTTCGCGACAATCCAACTGGCTCGCTTCATGGGTCCGGAGTACGCCATCGACGACGCCTGGATCACTTTCCGTTTTGCACGCAACCTGGTCGAGACGGGGACGCCTTCGCTAAACGCAGGAGGCGAATGGGTCGAGGGCGTCAGCAACCCCCTATGGACGCTGCTCTCCGCGGCGATGTTCGGGCTGACTGGCAGCGACCCCGTTGGATTGATGCGCTTGCTAGGCGGATTGCTCTGGCTTGCCGCCTGCGGCTGGTTGGTCGCGGGTGTGTATCGGATGGGGCAGCCGCCCAGGGTCTCGACAAGACTCGCTGCAGTGGCTTGCGGTGCGGTTCTGGCAGCGTCGGGCTCCAGTGCGTTTCATGCGGTGAGCGGTCTCGAGACTGGCCTATGGGCACTGGCATCCGCCGTGGGCATCGTCGGAATGGCCGACGCGCGCACCCGACAGCGTGGAGCCACGCGCCAGCTGGCACTCGCGAGCGTGCTGGCGGTCTGGACGCGCCCAGAGGGTCTGCTCCTCGGTGGACTGCTCAGCTTTTCCGCGATTCTACTGCTACCCCGCAGGCAAGCGTGGAAGGTCGCAGCGGCGTGGTTGGGTGGCTGCAGCAGCCTGCTCGCTGTTCGATGGATGCTCTACGGCGAGCTGCTGCCCAACACGTTCTGGGCGAAGCCACCAGATCCAGCCATGGGAGCGTGGCAGGCCGTGGAATTTCTGGCTCAGGGGTTGGGCGTCGTGGGTCTCGCGGTGTTCACTCTCATGCCGCATCGACGAGCATACACCGCGCTGTCACTAGCGGCTGCGGTCATGCTACTGGGCACTGTCTGGTCTGGAGGCGATTGGATGCCGGGTTACCGTCGCTTCACGTTCTGCTACATGGCTTTCGCATTCATGGTCGGCGCCGCCGTGGCGGAGGAACATCGAGTGGCCCGGCGAATTGGCGTTGCGGCACTGAGCGCCTGTCTCGTCGGCAATCTGTACGCTGCGTTCTCGATGAACGATCACCAGCGCACCAATCCGGAAGCGATGCAAGCCATCGCCCAACGACTTGATGCTGCACACTTCCCGCGGGTCGCGCTGCTCGACGTGGGTCGATTCGGCTGGGAATACCGCGGTCACATCGTGGATCTCGGAGCACTCAACGACCGCGTGTTGGCTCGAAGCCCTGGCCCTCACCTCGCGAAGTGGGACGCCGAGTGGTTCGAGGCCCAAGCTCCGGACGCCGCGCTGTGCTTCATGGAAGTCGAGAGCCCCGACGCGCAATTGTTCGACGGAAGTCCGTTCAGGCCGCGAAGCATCGTCGAGTCTCGGCTCTTCGAGTACCTCGATGGACACCCCAACTACAGAGTGGACCAGCTCCTTCAATACGCGAAAAAAACCTGGGTTGTCGTGTTCAGCCGCCAAAGACCCATCAACTGAACCGCGTCCCGCGCGCTAGCGAACCGAACAATCCGGTTGGACCGAAGACGAATCGATCAACACCATCGCGCTGGGGGGAGTCATCACTTTCGACTGTGGTCCCGATCCGGTGACCATCACCCTGGCCGAACTGGTGCCGTTGGCGCCTTGCAGCGTGTGGACTCCGCCTTGCGGTTGATTTTGTACCTCGACGGCGTCTACATTCTCGACAACCCGAGTCGCCACCGCCAGATACACCAGCAACCCCGCTCGGTCAGCTGAGTCTGCAGTTTGGGAATTGAACGGCACTCGGAGCGAACTTGGCTCCGTCATCACTTGGACACCAACTTCTGGCTCACGGAGCTGGGCGACGGGGCCGTGCACCTACAGTACAACAGGGTCTCGACAGCGAACGAGCCGCACTTCGAGCCGATCTGGGCCTTCGCCGCGCGGCTGCGCGAGGCTAGAAGCTGCCTGTGCGCTCGCCTGCACGAGATGCCCCGACGACAACCCACGCACGTGCTCGATTTCCTGGCGCAGGCTCGGGTTCTCCCGCAGGAACTGCTCCTTGTGGCGCTGTGCCTTCCGAAAGAGCCTTGCGCAGTCGATCCTCGGTTTGATGCCGCAGGGTAATATCGCGGAAGACGACCACAGCTCCGACGAGCTTTCAGGTGACGAGAAGTCTGCGATCAGCCGCGGGGGCGTCAGCGAACGGCGGTGTAGTTGAGCTCGTGCTCGCGAACGGCGTACTCGTGGAACTCGAGCCAGCGTTGCTCCACGAGGTCACACGCTTCGCACACCATTTCTCTTGTGGTTCTTCTAGGTTCTTCTAGGCGCCGTTTCACGGCGCACACGGTTGGAAACGGAGTGCTGTGAGGAATTCTTCATCCGTGAGGGACTGAAGAAACGCAACCAGATCGTCCTTGTCAGCTTTGGATAGGTCGAGGGGCTCGATTTGAACATCCGTGCTGGGGTGTCCATTGCCACCGGCTGAGTAGTGCTCCACGACGTCGCTGAGGGTGGCGACGGAGCCGTCGTGCATGTACGGGCCCGTCACCGCGACGTTACGCAGACTGGGCACTCTGAACTTGCCGAGATCTCCCGTGCGCCCCGTCAACGATTGGCGGCCGACATCGCCACCTTCCATGAATGTGCCGTTGTTGAAGTAGCCGTCGTTCGTCAACGTCTCGGCGGAGTGGCAGTGAAAACAGCCGGTTTCTCCGCTGAGGAAGAGCTCGAAGCCTCGTCTTGCAGAGGCACTCAGTGCGGTGTCGTCTCCCGCCAGGTGCCGGTCGAAGGGGCTTTGGGCGCTGACGAGGGTGCGCACGAAGCTTGCGATCGCTGCGGCGAGGCGTTCGCTGCTCGGGGGCGCGGCGTAGGCTTCTTCGAAGGCGCTGACGTAGCTCGCGTCTTCCTTCAGGCGGTCCACAGCTCGATCCACTGCGAGATCCATCTCCAAAGGGTTTTCGATAGGCTGAATCGCCTGCTCCTCCAGAGTGCTTGCCCGCCCATCCCAAAACAAGCCAGTATTGACCCACGCAAGATTGATCAAGTGAGGTGTGTTGCGCGTCCCAAGCTGGCCATCGATGCCCTCCGTCAATGCTAAGGGCTCCGAAAACCCATACTCTTGCCGATGACAGGTGGAGCACGAAACGGTGCGGTCCCTCGAGAGAACGGGATCGTAGAAGAGCCGCTTTCCCAGCTGCGCTCGCTCCTCGGTCAACTCGTTGTCTGGCGGAGCCGTCTCGAGGACCGGCGTGGAAAACCCTGCGGGTTGGGGCAGAGCCGCCAACGGGCCTCCCGCTTCGCAGGGCATGAGCGAGTGTTGGTCAGGGTGTTGGCCGGAGTCGCCGCCGCCCTCCGTGCCACAGGCGGCGAGAGCCCCTACGAGCAGAACACAGCTGCGATGGGTCATGGTGTACGCACGGAGAACAGGTCGATCTCGCCTGACGCTCGGCGCAAGCGCTCCCCGGCGTAGATTTCCTCTTCGATGGTGGGCGGCGACGGAGGCAACAACGAGAAGTCCGATAGATCGGTTTCCCAAGCGGCGCCCTCCAGCAGAGCGTCGAAGGACATCACGACGTCGACCGCAGTTGTCCCTCCGCTGATGGGTGTGCTGAGGATGAACTTCGGGGCGCCCCCATCATCTCCCGAGGCGGCCCCCATGTGAACGGCGCTCGGGATCGTCGGATCGGCTTGTTCATCGAGCTGGCCTTCGAAGCGTAGGAACAGATAGCCGAGGGTGTGAGGCCACTTCAGCTGAGACGCCTCGTCGAGCGGAGGGGCGCCCGCGGCAGCGCCGTTGCAGCCGACGGATAGGCCCAACAGAAATGACAGGCCGTCGTAGGTATCTGGCGGGAAGGCGAGTTGGAAGGCCGGTGGGTCCAGAGATTCGGTGTTTATGAGCTCCACTCCATACGGCTTCGCAGCTCCGGCAGAGTCCACGAGCGTGGCAGCGACGAGCTCGTCTCCTCGAGTCAGTTCGAATTGAGACAAGTAGAAGCGAAAGTTGGTGGGCATGATGGTTCCACCATCCGGCAAGGGATTCGGCTCCCCGTAGAGCAGTGGCTGTCCGTCGAACTCGATGGAAAGGTGGACCGTGAGCTGCTGAGAAGCCGCCGGATCCACCTCCCGGGTTTCGTTGCATACTGCCGGGTAGCCATCGGGCCCGAGCTCTGGCGCGGCGGGTTGCTCGTCCGTACCGCTGACGTCAGGCTCTCCCTCGCCAGCGGGTGGGGTGGTTCCCGCGGTCGTGCCCGCTGCCGAGGGCGTTGAGGTCGAGGAGGACGCAGCGCTGGCTGGTGTCGACGGTTGTGGCGCTGGCTCCGAGGATGCGGCAGCGGGCGGCGCGGTCTCGGCGGCGCCCGTCGATTGCGACGCGGGTGGCATCGGGCCAGGGGTCATGGGAGTGGCGGTTTCAGGTGAACTTGGAGCCGTGTGTCCCGTCATGGCTGAGTCCGCAGCGCTGTGTTCCGAGGAACACGCCAGAGCGACCACCGCGGCAGAGAACCAGGTAGGCCTCGTCGACAACGAGCGCCTGTGAGAGAATCTTCGTTCGCCTCGCTTCGTCAACATGCAGAGAACGTAACACGCGTTCGACAACCGTGAGGGAGTGAAACGCATGTCCCACTGTGCCACCGCCGACGTGGTTACCCTGCGATTCGGTCGGACAAAAGTGGAGACCGGTCGACCGCCGTTGGGTGTTGCCTTCCGGAGGCAAGCGGTGCGGCAGGGATACATTGCAAGCGACCATGCATCCGTAGCGCCTGACGTGGAAAGTCGATGGCGCTTGGCACTCCGGGCGATAACGCGCGACGCGACCGCGTTCTCGCCTCCGCCGGCTACTGCGTGTTCTGGGTCGCTCAGGAGGAAGTGCTTTCGGGGTACACCCCCCAGAGCCGGCCAGAGAGCGTCCACAGGGGGCCAAAGAGCGTCCACAGCGGGCCAGAGAGCGTCCACAGCCATCGCGGAGCTTCCACAGCGGGCCAGAGAGCTTCCACAACCACCCGCACCGCTTCCACAACGAGCCGGGAGCTCCCACAACCATCAAGAGAGCGATTTTTGTGCTGTCCGTAGTGACGTTGTTGCTGTCCGAAGCTCCACGGGCGTCGAACCAGGCGAAAATCTCGTCGTGAAGGCGACCGCGCTGACGATGGAAGCCTGGCGCGCGCGAAACCGAGCTTTTTTTCGGTTGCGGGAGCCCGTGAGCTGCCGCGCCGCCCCGCGGCGGGTGCCTGCGTAGCTCAGGATGAACGAGCTCGATGCGTCGGACTGCACCCGGAAGACGAACTCAAAGCGCGTCGCTTGCGACGCAGACGCAGTGGGGCGCCGTGTGACTGCCACAAAAGGGTGATAGTCCTTCGCAGTCCGCATCGCTGCAGCAGCCGCGCACGACCGCCACGTCGGCGAAAGGAAATACCGAGTCGCTGTTCGCGTACTCGAAGTCCGAGAGTAGATAGTAGCCAACCTGGCCAGGCTCGAATCCTCCATGGCAAAAGCGAACGGGCCTCGGTAGCGGCGTGAGCGAGACGCACATTCTGCCTATCGACCCGCCACTATCGCGTGGGTAGAACGTGCCCCTTGCCACCAGGAGCTCGCTCCCCAACAGGAGCAGGTGGCGGAAAAAGGAGAGAGTATGAAAGTCTGTATCGTCGGAGCATCGGGAAAGCTAGGTCAGTACATGGTTCAACACGCGTTGGACCGTGGCTACGAAGTGGTAGGGGTGTGCCGGGAGAAGAGCGTCGGCAAACTCGAGCGCTTCGAGGACCAGATCACCATCGTGCCGGGGCGCACCAACGACCGCGACGTCATCCGGCGCGCGGTCGAAGGCTGTGACGGTGTGCTCACAGTGCTGGTGCCCTGGGGCGTCGATAGCTACGCGGCGGGGACGGCCCAAGCCGTGCTCGACTTCGCCGAACCAGATGCGCGCTTGGTGTTCTCCTGCGGCTGGCACATCACTCGCGACGGCAAAGACGTTTACAGCAAGAAGCTGCTCTGGTTCGTCCGCATCTTCCGCGTCCTCGGCCGCGTTCTGCGTTTGGTGGATCTGGACGATCAGGTTGAGGCTACGCGCCGCATCTTCGAAAGCGATCGTCGTTGGACGGTCGTGCGCGGCAGCGATCTGGAAGAAGGCCCGAGCCAAGGGCTACCCATCTGGCGCGACCACGTGGGGGACCCCGCCCTCCAAAGCAACCTCACCCGTCGCATCGACTTTGCCCTCTTCATGGTGGAGGCGCTGATCAACGACGAACTCGTGCAGCGCGCTCCAGCCATCGTCGGTTGCCAGACGCCTTCCGCGCTAGCGCACGGGGCGGCTTCCGCCGATGCCGCGTGACCCATGTGGGCCCGTGGTCGGCGGTGATCGCTAGCAGCGACCACCGCGCCGCGGTCGACAATCATTCAAAGCATCTTGCAGGCACTGCCGACGCGCGCTTTCGCCGCTCTCAGGCGTCCTCCATGTTGAGCCTGGGTGAGCCCTCAGGCACCGCGGATTCGGGTGCCGGTCGTTCCTCTGCGGGCTCGTTCTTGGCGGGCTTCTCTTCGTTCTCGAGATGTTTCTCTGGACGACTCCGAACTGAGCTCGACCGCAGTCGCACCAAGGCGGTGTCAGAGGATGGGAAGAACACGCTCTTGGTGGCGACCCCAGCAGCGTGCCGGCAGGCTCAGCTCCGACGCGCGCGCTGGCCGGCGTGTGGGCCCTTCGGACTCGTCGCTTCTCCTTGGCGCGGCTCTTGATGGCTTCTCAAGTGGCGTTGGTGGTCGTCGGCTGGTGCGCGTCGGTGGATCAACACGTCTTACTGCCGGACATGACCCTCGAGCAAGCAACAGTCAACCTCGCTATACTGCCGTACCTCGCGGCGGCGCTCACTGGCGGCGCGTTGCTGTTGGGTCCAGCGCCGGTGTATCTCTATCGTGTGTTCAAGTGGCAGCGTTGAGCGGGTAGGGCTGCCTACCCGAGGCGCACACATCTTGGATGGGCAGGCGTCGCCGCACGCTGCTGTTTCTGGCAGCCGCACGCCGCCGCGGGTTAGGCTCGACTCTCAGTTCGCGGGAAGGGGGACCACGTCTGGCTGCGTGCACAGCGGGAATTCCCCGCCCGTGTCCCAGAAGCAACTTGCGTCGTCGCACTCGGCCTCGTTGAAGCAGCTCGAACAGGTGTCGGCGCCGCACGCCGGTGGGCATTGGTCACGGAAACACGAGATATCTTGAATGTCGCAATTGGCGGTGCATTCTTCGACCTGAGGTTGCCATGTGCCGCCCGACGCCAAACACTCTTCGCAGGCGTTCTGTGCTGGTGCCGCGTCGGGCTCGGTGGTTGCGGGGCCACCGCCCGCCTCCGCCGTTGAGAGTCCGTCCGGTGTGCCGGCGTCCAACCCGGTGCCGCTTTGGCTAGGGCCCCCGTCTACACCCTGCGGGTCGGTCCTTGTCTGGGTGCAGAAGGGGAATTGACCCCTCGTGTCATGGGTGCAGCCAGCAGACTCACACTCTTCTCGGCCCAAACACGTCGCGCAGCTTTCTATGGAGCAGTCTGCTGGACAGGCGTCGCGATAGCATGCGCTGTCCTGGAGAGCGCAATCAGTGGTACACTCGTTGGGTTGCCATGTGCCCCCAGATGCTAGACAGTTTTCGCACTCGCTCGGCAGGAGGGTGACGTCCGGGAAGGTACACACTGGCTCAGGAACAACCGCTGTGTCCCAGAAGCAATCAGCGTTCGTACACGCTGGCTCGTCTGTGCAGTCCGAGCATGCATCGGCCGCACACCTGGGCGGATTCGTGCTTGGTTCAGGGGCTCCAATCGGTCCGGTCACCTCGCCGGTATCGACTGCGTGGCACTCGCTCTGGTCGAGCCCGCACCACCCATCGATGCACGAGAGTTGCGCGTCATGGGACGCACAGTCGTCGTTCTCCTCACAAGGCAAGACGCAGGTGGCGCGCGGTTGATCGCCGCCGCACTCAGTACCGCGTAGCGATTCGGCGTTCGTATCGCAGCGGGCGTTGGCATCGCAGTTCGCTCGGGTATCGCAGTGTAGGGTGCACAGACCTGAGCCGCAGACGTAGTCCCCAGAGCAATCAGCGTCGCGCTCACAACGCTGGAGCCAATTCGTGTTGCCGCCGGTCTCTGAGCTTTCGGTCCTGCCGCAGCCGAAGCACGTGAGGGCAAGTAGCCCGATCCAAGTCCAGGTCAAGTTCTTCAATGGTTTTCCTTGGTGAGTGATGTACCCGCTCTGGGTAGAGAGTCATCGTCGCCGGGCTCTGCGCCGTGCACACTCTGCCCGTAGTAAAAACACACGTCGACGCGTTCCTCAGGATCGATGGGATACGCGTCGTTGTAATCTGAGACTTCCTGCCACAAGGCGTTGAGCTCGGCTCTGACTCGGGAGAGGGTGCCCAGCACGCGTTGGCGGTGGGGGTGTTCGCCGGTGATCTGAAAACGTAGCGTTGACCCGCCGATGGTGTCCGTGGTGTCCGAGCGCAGTTTGCCGACACTGAGTTTTGCAGCAATCGCGCGGGTGACGGCTTGGAAGTGGTCGAGCACCGCGCTCTCCCACCCAACGTCCGTGCCCACAGGCACGAGAAAGTTCGTTGCGCGGTAGTGCGGCTCGTTCTGCGGCGCGCTCGCGGATGAGAGGTGCGTGGGTGCGCCTGTCTGAGTCACGTTCGGGACCATCTCAACGCGTCCATCGGCCATCAACTGGGCTAGGGCGGCGGTCAGCTCTTCTTCCGTAGATCGGACTTGCGCGCGGAGCGACGCTTCGTCGATGCCAGGGTTGCGGTAGATCTGGCCCCACACCATGCCGAGGCGGGTGTTCTCATCGGCTTCTCGAGATATCCGCTCGCGGTCAGTCGCGGAGGTGGCGTTGTAGATGGACGCGGCACCCCGCCCCGAAGCATAGATCAAGCCGCTGTTCACCAGATCGGTCAGCACGGCGATTGTCTCCCGTTCGCCATCCAGGCTAAACCGATCCAGCACCCGACTGCGGACGACCGGCCCCTGCTCGGTCACAAACTCAAGCACGGTTTCCCACAAGGTCTTGTCCCGGGTGGTGGCGCTCTCTGTCAGGCGCTGGACCTTGATCTGGTACGCGCGCAGAGCCATCCCAAACATGTCTGCCGCTACCTTGCGCCCCACACCTTGCGCTTCGATCTCTCGGGCCAGCGACAGAAACACCTGGTCCGCGACGTGAGACAGCGGCGCTCGGATCCCCGCAGCCGTCGACAGTTGCGCGATCAGCACGGTCGTCTGTTGCACCACGCCGTCGATCAACAGCTTCACACTCACGGAAGAACTCCAGCAGCCATCTCGACCAGAGTACCGCGTTCTCACCGTCTAACGAGATGATCGAGCGATCACCCCGCGCGCATGGGAACGAGTAGCGCTCGAACTCGGCGAATCCGTGGTGAATACAGGGTTTTGTGAGGGGGAGGGTGGGATGGCTGGCGTCAGTTCCTGTACCCTGACACGCAACCGCTGAGACTGGCCGCCTTCGGCGCCCCGGCTCGCAGGGGCTCGCCGACCGTGGTCCTCCGTGAAAAGCTCCACTTCGTGGACCTTGTTCACTCCGGTTCGGGAACGGCGAAAATCTGCTCGGGCGTGGTCATCGGGACTGATCACCGCTTGCGCCCAGGTGTAGTCGTCGAGCCACTCGCTGAAGAAGTCCAGCTTGACGACGGTGACGACACCGCCGCTGGGGGCGACTTTGCTCTCGAAAATGGCGCGGTGTTTTTCAGAAGGCGTAGCCGACGGAGGCCGAAAATACGATGCCACTGCCCAAGACCTCTTCAGCCAGTTCGGCTGTTTCGGTCGAGCCCGACACGAAGCGTACGTTGTTCTTCCTCAGCAGCGCGGCGTAACCCAGGAGCGTGGTGAACGATGATTCCCGGAGTTTCTTGTCGCTTGCCCGGCGAGCGCGACGAGTTTGCCGAGCCAAGGCACTGACGGCGACGTTGTGACCTTTCTTGCGAAGGACACGATGTTAAGCGACGGCAAGCGGCACACTGCTGTTGGCGATGGCCTGTGCAGCCTCGATCGCCAACCAGCGCGCGTGACTTCTGCCGCGCTTGGTGAGTCTGCCATGATAGCAGGTGTCGCCTGACTGGTATGTGCTTGGTGTCAGTCCGAAGTAGGAGCTGAGTCCTGCAGGAGTGGGGAATCGAGTGATGTCTCCGATTGCGGACAACAATCCGATCGCGACGGGGTGCACTGGTCCATCTTCTTGGTGTTCCTGAGCACGCGAGAAGGGTTCGTCGAGGAGCGCTAGGAGCAAAACGGCACTCGAGATTCGCCTCACGCCATGTCCAACGGCACTGCCAGCCGGGGGTTCCATGTTCGCAGTACGTCGTTTTGCCACTTCGATTGTCCTTGCCTCCGTGCGCGCCTAGGTCCGAACCAGTGTTGCCGCAACTGATGAACAAGATTGAGATCTGCGCAGGCGACGACGGATCCCATTGGAGGGAGGTGCGTCGGAAGTGACGTCACTCGCTGACGAGCAAGCTCGAGACGGGAGGTTCTGACAGGCCCGCCCTGCTCCGCATGAACGCGGCTGGTGGCGGCCCCAGGACGACCCAACGGCAAGCACTCGCAGCCACCGCCTTGCCACGCCCCCTCACCAGACAGGGTGCCCGCTGCGACCGCCCGTCGAACTCCACAGTCCCCGTCGTAACGAACAGCGTCTCAGTGGTGTCGAGCTCCTGGCTCTGCCCCTGGTCGGCCACGCCCGCTCGCCCGGCTTCGAGCCATTCGCGGCGCTGCTTTCGCTCGAGGTATTGGTGACTCCCAAGAGCGCGTAGCTCGTTGTCGAAACGACGCCAGGTGAACTCCTTCCAAATGGACTGTCGCAACAACGGCTGGCTGTCCATCAAGTGTTCGAAACCCGCTCGAGACAGCTTGCCGAGGGTGACCGCTGTCTTCGCTTTGGCTGTGGCGGTACGCGGCTGCCCGGAGAGCAAGGCCATCTCCCCAATGATCTCGCCACCACCGAGCACCCCGACGAGTAGCTCCTTGCCAGCAACGTTTTTGAAGACCTGCACGGCGCCTCGAGCAATGACGTACATGCTGTCACCCTTGTCGCCTTCGGCAAAAATCGCTTCTCCAGCGGGCACCACGGACTCCTTCGTGAGATCGGCCAAGTCTTTCAGAGCCGTGTCATCGAGACCAGCGAACATGGGCGTGTTGGCGACCAGATCCGCCGTCTCCGGGATCGGCACTCTTGTCGGGCTGCGCTTGAGCAGCGCCATCGTGTGCTCGATCTCATGCAGTGCCTCGTGCAAAGAGGATTCGTTCAGGATCCCGTCGTGGGCGAGCCGTTCATAGCCCTCGCGTTCGAGATTGAGCTCGATGCGTCGCGCCAAGCGGGTCTCTATAGCCGAGGCCACCTCGGGGAGATTCGTGCGCAGATCCTCCACCCTCTCCTTGGCATCGACGAGGTAGCGTTCATAGGTCGCCCGAATTTCGTCGAGCAGCGTTGGAGCGACCCCCTGGAAAGCGTGCAGGCTATCGAGCACCCGTTGGGCCGCAGCTGCTTCAGCACGAGACACGTCGAAACGCAGCCGCAAGCGATCGAAGTCTCTCTGGTCGCCAGCAAACCAGCGTGCCAAGAGCCAGCCCCGCAACGCGTTCTTGGGCAAGCGACTCGCCGCGGGGCCGCAATCTCCACGCGCAATGCGATCGAGCTGTCGATTCACCTCACGGATCAATAGGCGGGTGGCGGATGCGCCGAGCGTGCCTGAGTTGTACGCTAGCCAATAGCCTTGGCTTTCCAGAGACAGAACCCTCCGCCAAACCGCCACCCTGCGCTCATGCTCGGGAGCTGTCTGGAGTTGCCGAGTGGCATCCGCGAGCTCAGCGTTCAGCTCGTCCCGCCGTTTGGTGAGCTCTTCGAAGACCTCGTTCCAACGACACGTGCGGAGCTCGGGGCGGTGGCGCGCTTCCTCCAACGCGTCGAGAACCTCGTCGAGCACCATCTGGCGCACGCCCAAGTGCTGCACGAGGGCACTGAGCTGCGGTTTGTCGTAGCCAAGATACGATAGTAGCTTTGCGATCGTGGTGCCGTTGACCACGATGGTCAGCAGCACGACGCCGGCCGTCATCAGCAAGACTTGGCGGCCCAGAGGCGGCGGCACCAGCCCGTTCTGCGAGACGAGCAAAGCGAGTGCCAACGAAACGGCGCCGCGCAGCCCGCCCCAAGACATGACAGCCGCATCCTGTGTCGAGACGCCATCGCTCCAACGGTCGGCAAGGGGTCGAAAAGCGTAGGTCAACACGAAGCGGATCGCCATCACCCCGAGATAGGCGCCGATGATGAGCACCACGTCCTTTGCCCTCAGCATCTCGAGCTCTTTGGCGATGACGATGCCCACCAAGAAGAAGATCAAGGTGTTCGCGATGTAGCCAAGCACCTCCCAGAAGCGGTGAAGGAAGTGAGAAACCTCTGGGCTGATCTTAGTTTTTCCGACGCTGCTCATCCACAAGCCAGTCGTCACCACCGCCATCACTCCCGAGACGTGCAGCAACCCCTCAGCGATGATCATCGCTGAGTAGGCGAGCACGATGGTGAGCGTAATCTCGGCCATCGGATCGTTGAACAACTTCTCCATCCAGGCTGAAACGAAGAAGGCTAAGAGCAAGCCGACGCCGACGCCACCACTCACCACCCAGGCGAACCGCAGGAGCGAATCGCCAGCGTGGAACTCGGGAGCCTCGCCAGTCAGCATAGCCAGCAACACACTGAAGACGACGATCGCCGTTCCGTCGTTGAAGAGACTCTCACCCTCGATCAACACACCAAGTCGCTTGGAGACGCCGAGTTCGCGCAGAATCGCAACGACAGCAACGGGATCCGTAGCACTGATCAGGGCGCCGAAGACTAGAGCGGGCATCCAACCCCAAGCCCAGGAAGCCGAGAGCAGACCGACCATCAGCGCCGCGGTGAGCCCCGTCGCGACGAGAAGTGCCGGAACGGCCAACAGCACCACAGCACCCAGGTTGTTCTTGAAGACGTGCACATCGATCGCGTAGGCGCTCTCAAACAACAGAGCTGGCAAGAAGACGAAGATGATCAGATCGGGGGAGACGTGGGTCCCATGCGCCAACAGCTCCAGCAGCATGGGCTGTTCCTCAGCCGCAGGTCTGTGTTCGAGGACCAAGCCGCCGGCGATCCCCAGCAACAGCATGGCGATCGTGTACGGAAAGCGCGTCCAGCTAGACAGTAGCCGAGTGGCGACACCGATGAGCAATGCCAGCGTCGCGATGATGACGACTGTGAACTCTGCACCGTGATGCAACGAATACTCCTCACCAGCCGGCGCAGCCGGCATCCCAGGAAGCAGCTAACATCGGCCCAAGCCTGCAGGCAAGAGGCTGATCTTCCCCGGCCCGACATCAACCAAGCGGACCTTCAGGGCGCCCGTGATCGCGCAAAAGCTGCCGCCACCGCGACTCGCACCAAGTGGGCGATGTAGGCCTCTCCTGGCTACCTCGTTCATCCGCGGCTCACGCCGCCCACCCATGGTCGTGGTGAAGCCCGCCGAGAACGGAACGCACGACGATCCTCGAAGCGGAGCCGTCGTTCATCGTCGACGACAGCGGAATATGTTGTTCGAGTCCTTGATGCGGTCGGGAGCGACTGAAATAGTCGACGTACTCGTCGAGCACCGTGCGGAGATGGTTCTCGCCAAGAACGACGATGTGTTCGAGACATTGCAGCGCCGATGCTGGCGGTGAGGAAACGCCGACAGGAGACGCGTCCCCTGAGCCCGAAGGGTTTCCCACATCGACGCAAGCGCACAGAACGAATGCGAAACTGCAACGGATTTGCGTCTGGCTGAACGATGCCCTGACGACCTCGCTGCGTTCGCGACGCTGGTGGCTCGCCGAAGCAAGGTTGCTCATGATCGTCAGTCTGACGGCAGCACCTCTTGGCGTCAACCGGGGTGAGCGGCCGCCCTCAATCGCCTGAGCGACGGAAGCGTGAAAGCGAGCTGTCCTCGGTTGGGGTGAACAACGCCACCGTTCAAATTTCCTTGGCGCAGACAACCCAAGCAGGGATGCGGCTCGAGGCTACCCGACGACTTTCCCATCCCCGCTGCATACGAAGACCCACGACGAGTCGACCGTTTCTCCGCGAGGAGGCCACTGTCTCACCACGATTGGCGAAACCGTTGGGAAGAGCGCCTTTGACGGTTCCGGGTTGGCGAGCTATCACCAGTGCATTGCTAACTCAGGGGAAACGTAAATAGTGAAGCTTATACAGAGGTGGACGATTCGCGGAGTTGCCATGTTGTCCTCGGCGACGCTGGTGTTCGCTTGTGGGGCGCATTCGTCTGTCGGGACAGAGCCGGATGCTGGCGAGAGCGGTGAAAGCGCCACAGATCCGAGCGAATGTGGCGACGGCACGGCTGCTGAAGGCGAGGCCTGTGACGACGGCAACGACGACGACTGCACGAACACTTGCGACGAGCCGCGTTGCGGTGACGACATCGTCCAAGAAGGCGAAGAATGCGACCACGGATCGGACAACGGCGTCACGGGGGATAGCTGCACGGAGACTTGTCAGCGCAACGTGTGTGGTGACTACCACGTCGGCGCGAACGAAACTTGCGATGATGGTCCCGACGGCAGCGAGGACTGCAGCGTCTTGTGCAGACCTCCGGAATGCGGGGACGGCGTGCTGCAGGCCGGTGAGGAATGCGACGACGGAAACGCCAGCAATACAGATAGCTGCACCGAGAGTTGCCAAAGCGCACGTTGTGGGGACGGATTCGTTCAAGACGGCGAAGAGTGCGACGACGCATCCGATAATGGTGATGACGGTGCCAGCTGCACACAGGACTGCAAAGACAACGTTTGTGGCGATGGACACGTCGGTCCCGATGAGGTCTGTGACGATGGCCCCAATGGCAGCGAGACCTGCCTGGCCAATTGCAGGGGCTACGATTCCTCTTGTGGGGACGGCGTTGTGCAGAACGGCGAAGAGTGTGACGACGGCAATTTCGACGACCTTGATGGCTGCAGCAGGACGTGCCAGCTGCCCAGTTGTGGTGACGGCGTCGTCGGCGGCGACGAAGAGTGTGACGAAGGCAATGGGGTCAACGGTGCCAACGGCAACGGCTGCACCGCTGAATGCACCGCCAACGTCTGCGGTGACGGTCACGTCGGCCCTGGCGAGAGTTGTGACGACGGCAACACCGAGGACGGCGACGGCTGCCAGGCTGACTGTCGGACGCCCGAGTGCGGTGACGGCATCGTGGATCCTGGTGAGGACTGCGACGACGCCAACGACATCAACAACGACGCTTGCACCAACGCCTGCCAAGAGCCGGCTTGCGGTAACAGCATCGTCAATGGCGACGAAGAGTGTGACCTCGGTGACACCAACGGCGCTCCCGAAGCATCCTGCACGGCGACCTGCATGTACGACGTTTGCGGTGACGGCCACAACGGCCCGAGCGAACCGTGCGACGACGGTCCTGACGGCAGTGCAGACTGCACCACCGACTGCACGCTCCCGACGTGTGGCGACGGCGTTGTTCAAGATGGCGAAGACTGTGACGACGCCAACGACGATTGCACCGCTCGCTGCACCTTTCCCGCTTGTGGTGACGGATACACCCAGGCTGGCGAAGAGTGTGACACTGGCAACGCCAACTCCGACTCGGTTGCCGACGGCTGTCGAACGAACTGCGTGGCACCCAGCTGCGGCGATGGCGTGATCGACAGCGGCGAATCCTGCGACGGTGGGGACGACAACGGGTCCGGTGGTTTCTGTTCGTCAGCATGCACCTTCAACGAGTGCGGCGATGGCTACGTGAACGCGGGTGAGGAGTGCGACGATGGCAATATGTACAACCACGATAGCTGTCTCAGCAACTGCATGTGGAATGTGTGCGGCGACGGTGCGGTCTACATCTACATCACGGACGCCAACAACGACGCGCCCCTCGAAGAGTGTGACGATGCGGATACCGACGACTCGGACAGCTGCCTGTCCACGTGCGCTTACAACGTCTGCAGCGATGGCGAGCAGCTGACGGATCTTTGGACCGCCGAATCCCTCGACGACCCCGACGGCACGGGCCCGATGACCGCTCAGCGGGGAGGCAACAACGATCCTATCCATCACGACCCATGCAACCCTGCCGATCCGAACGGACTCGAGGTACCACCCGCCGGCAGCGTTCCCTCGGAGTACTGTGACCCGCCGTATCTGCACAACATGCCGGACGCCACGGCGTCGACCGTCGACTTTACCGAGATCCACGAGGAGCAGTGCGACGACGGCAACACATCGAACACGGACAGTTGCCTGCGTTCCGACGTGCTCGACGCTAGCGGGGACGCAGGAAGTGACGGCACCTTCGAGTGCGTCCTGCCCGAGTGAGGTGATGGATTGGCTGGCACCGGTGGATCTTGCCGCCAATGGCACGGATTGGAAGTCAGAGTTCCATTCCCTGCCACCTCCCCGCTGGAGTCGAGCCAGGAAGAGGACCTCCGCGCGCTCGACGATTCCATTCTGGATGCCTGTCACCTCGTCGAAGTTTCAGCGGCGATCGAAGTCGTGGCAGGCGAGATGTGCGGTCTGTTCTTCAGAGCAACTTGCGGCAACTGGAGCACGGGCAATCGCTCCCGCAGCCTTCTGACGTTTTTGGGATCAGGTCGAGGAATTTGCCAGTTCGATTGTCCTTGCCTCTTGGGTGGGCTCCTCCACACAATCGCGCTTACGAAAAGGGACTGCTCTTACGCTGCAGGGTCGCCAGACGCGCCCCTCCGAAGAGGCGCTACCATCCCCGCGACCCACTTGCTCAGTCGTTGATGCGAATCGTCTGGATGCCGTCGTAACCCATGGCCGCAATGGCAACGCCATCACTGACCACGAGATCACTGACCGAGCCCCAGACGTCGACATCGCGAACGACCCGGAGCGAGTCCACTTCGGCAGCGTCGACCACGGCCAACTTGCCCGCAAAGCCCGTAGCCACCACCGCACGCTCACCGCTGGCCTCCAAGCGCTGGAAGCTACCGTAGTAGTCTTGACCCGTTTCGAGTTCGATGCTGCCCACGGAAAGCTCGCCGCTCCTCAGACCGCTGACCACGTACAGAGGTGCCGTCGAGCTTTCGAACGTGTTGTAGCCGTAGTAGCCCCAGAACAGCGCTCCACCGCCTGGCTCTGCAACGTCGACGGCGACGCCCACGCCGCCGGTTACCGCACCATAGTAGGACGCGGCGGGCGCGATGAAAAGGCGGTCATCTCCACGTGCGGTTCGTGCCACCAACGTCCCGCGCTCGAACGCGTGACTATCCTCGATGGTTGCCTTGCCATCCTCAATCGCGACTAGGCGGAGGGTGTGCATCAAAAACACGCAGTCACCTTCCGTGCGTTCGTAGTCGTAGTCCGAAGCGGCATTCTTCGCCTCGAAAACGCCGCCCAGTTCCTCGTAACACTCTCGCGGCGTCGCTGTTTCACGATCGAAGGAGTATTCGAGAGTCAGCGCACGCTCTGTGTCGTCGTCATACGATAGCAGGGACCCGGGGATGCTGACGGCGTCGAGCAACTCGGGCTCGTCGCCGCTCAGGTCGACGCGATTGAGGTAGAAGCGCACGACGTCCGGGTTGGTCGGGGATTGGACGAAGTAGCTGCTGACTGCGAGCTCGCCAACGAGCTGCAGCCCCGTGTTGCCATTGGAGTTCGGCAGCACGACGCTTTGTACCTCGGGCGCGTCGGGGTCGCTCATGTCGACGACCTCGATGCTGGATGCGAACTCGAACGTTTCCGCATCGTCGTCCCAGTCGCTAGTGGCTTGCGAAAAGATGAGAGTCGAGCCTCGATGCAACACTTCGCGCCCCGTCTCGACCATGCCATAGGTGTAGCCGTAGCCGCCACCTGGCCGGAAGCCGAGGGTGCCGACGCCGAGCACCTCGGCTCGATCCGGGTCCGATGCGTCGACGGTGATGATGCGGGTGGACTGCTCGTCCTTTTCGGTTTGTCGATCCCAGCGATACTCTTCGTAGACCACGTAGACGCGATCGTCGGCCGCCATCATGTCGCGGATCCAGCTGCTGGAGTAGCAGCTCTCTGCCTGAACGTCGGGCAGTTCGATGATTCTGCCGGCATCGGGATTGTTCGCGTCGGCGAGTGACGAAATGGTCAGCTCTGTTTGATTGGACGCGTACCAGTTCTGGCCAATGCGAGCCACGAGATCACCTTGCGCGGCAACCTGATCAGCCTGCAACGCCAACGACACGCGGTCCAAGGATTCGGGGCGGTCACGGTCGTCGATGTCGAAGCTCTCGACGCGGTCGTCGCTCATCGTCAGCAGACGGTTATCTTCGATGAAACCTCGACGCGCCGAACCGTACACGGGTGCCACTCCCCGCAGCTGCAGAGTGTCCTCTTTCCAATCGATGAGTTGCACTCCGGAGACGTACCGGCCGGAGCCGCAGAACTCATCGAGCCCCTGCTCATCCAGCTGTTCGTCGTAGGACCAGCCCGAGAACGGCACCAGCAGCAGCTCGTGCTCTTCCAACACGGCAAAGGCCTTGTGGATCCGGTCCTGGTCTTCCGGCAGACTGCTCCAGTCACCACCGAAGTTCACGCGTTCGATCATCGTGGGTGCACTCAGATCGTCGACGTCGAAAAGCGAAACGGTGATGCCACCGTCCTCGTTGCCTTGATCGAAGCCCAGGCCCAGCAGGCGATCGCCCCGGGGCTCCATGTGATAGACCCAACCCGGCATTTCCAGCTCCCCCACCTGTTGCGGCATCTCTGCATCGCTGAGATCGATGGTGAACAGCGGGTCCATCTGCTCGGCAGTGATGGCGTACGCGCGCTCACCATCGAAGCGAACGCTGCGCAAGCTCTCGTTGTCGGGGATCTGCATCGCCGCAGACCCCAACTCCGTGAGCGACTCGGAGGACTCGATACTGAACGTCTCGATGCGGGGCGGCATATCGTTGGTGCGCCAGCTCATCGGTTGACTGATCACGCGCAGCACCCCTTCGAACTCGTCCATCTGCCAGCGGTTGTTGACCTGACCCTGCACGACCACACTGTCGCCCAACACCATATCGCCACCGGGATCACTGATGTCGACCACCTGGATCTCCGAACCCACCGGGCCGTCCTCTCCCCAAGAGGGGCCAGCGATGTACATGCGTTCGTTGGTGGCGGCGACGCTTCGACGCCAGGTGTACGTCTGTTCGCGCTCTTCGAAACTCAACTCGTCGACCTGCTCGATGTCCGTCGGGTCAGCCACATCGAGAGAGAGCAGGTTGGTGCGCGGCTCGTCACCACATCCCCAGCAATAGCCGCTCTCGAAGGCGACGACGTACAGTGCGTCGCCCACGATCCGGGAGTCCGAGATGTAGCCAGGGATGTGGAAACGCCCGATTTCCTCGGGGGCCTCGCCGCTGGTGTCGACGGCGATGACGTAGCTGGTCTGATAGAAGGTCCAAGTGTCGTCGGCCTCGTCGAAAGCGTACTCGCCGTAGCCGTTGTAGAGCACCATGACGACGCCTTCTCTGACGTACATCTCGAATGGCGTGGCCGTGACCTTGAAGCGCCCAATCAAGCTCATCTCGCTCGGGTCGGCGATGTCGATCACACTCAATCCGCCAAACTGAGACAAGGCGTAGAGCCGGGTGCCTTCGAGCTTGATGATGTCCGCTTCTTCGATGTCGCGGCTGACGTCGTCCGACGTGGTGTCGTCGCCTGAAGGAGGGGTCGCGGCGCCCGCGTTCTGTCCGCTGGCCCCATCGACTTCATCCGTTCCGATGTCGCGCGCTGCGCCGGGACCACCCGGGTGAGCGGATTCGAAGTCGCCGTCAGTCGCGGCCGGTGGTTCGTCGTTCGACGGCGGCGGCCAGGGAGTGCCGGAACCGTCTCCACATCCGGTGACCAAGAGGAAGCTGCTGATGGCACCGAGCAGTAGAGTCTGTGAAAGTCTTGGGCGTGATGAGCTCATGCTCCACCTCCGAGTTGTTAAGCGAGTGTTGCAGTGTCGCCTGCACAGCACGGGGCGTGCCAACATGCCGCGGCCCCAAGACCGCGGGAGACACATCGGCACACATGCGACGAATCCGACAAGCCTCGAAGCAAATCGCCGCAGCGCCTGCGCCGAGCTCCTGGGTGCCTGCAGATCTAGCTGGCGCGTGGACCGCGCGAAGCCTGGCACATGACGTGCACGTCGCGGAACGCTCGTATGGACAGTCTGGTTTTGTTGGAGCACTCGCTGGACGGGCTGCCTTTCGGTGTGACGTTGTGGCGTGCCGAGACGGAGGACGCGGATGACTTGCGTCTAGTGTACGCCAATGCGCAAGCTTCGCGCGCTGCGGGGTTCGACCTGAAGCGCCACTTGGGGCAGCCCGTCGCGCAAGTGCTCGGACCACAACGGAGCGCGCCTCCACTGTTGCCGGACGAGGAGCTCAAAGTGCGTGGGCTTGCCTCCGCTCTACACCGCACGGGTGACGTCGTTCCACGCTCTCGCTACGTCGATGACGAAGGAATCGCGCGCGAGTTTCGCATCCACATGGTTCCCGTCTGGGAGCGTACCGTAGCACTCGTGTATGAACAGCTCGAAGAAGCAGGTCGAAGCACAGCGCCGAGCAGCAGTATCCGCATCTACTTCGAAGACATCGTCAAGACGCTGCACGAACCTCTGGGAGTCGTCGATCAAGCATATCGGTTGCAGTGGGCGAATGACGTATGGCTGCGCCTCTTCGGCCTCCACGCACCAGGCTTCGTCGGCCGCGACCTGCTCGGTCTGGCGGCCCTCGAATCCAAAGACCTGCTGCGAAAACTCCTAGATGACGCTGTGGAAGCAAGTGCACCTGATGACGAAGAGACGCTGGTCCGAGTGACCCGATTCGACGGGGAGCAGCGCACGTGCCGCGTGCACGCGCGACGCCTGAACCAGGGCTCCGATGACACACCCCTGGTCCTGGTAACGTTGCAGGACGAGTCCGAGCGGCTCCTCCACCAGGAGATTCAACGGTCCTTGGTGGAACAACTCGTGAGAGCCCGAGACGACGAACGCCGGGCCTTGGCGAGAGAGCTGCATGACCACATAGGTCAAGAACTGACGGCACTGTCCGTCCACCTCCACCGCCTGGGGCAGACCCAGAATCTCCAAAACGCCCGACGATTGGAGCGCGACGCACAGCAACGCGTCGAACGGTTGGCGGAGGACGTGACGACTCTCGTCAACCAACTGCACCCCTACCGGCTGCAAAAACTCGGACTGCCGGCAGCGCTGCAAGAGTCGCTACGGGAGTTCGAAGCCGCCCACGAAGTGAAGACCGACTGCCACTTCGTCGGCTTCGACGACGGGGAGCGCTTGGACCCAGACGTCGAAGTCGGAGTGTTCCGCATCGTGCAAGAGGCGTTGACGAACGTCGCCCGTCATTCCGGCGCACAGTCCGTCAACGTGCTCCTGCATCGCCACGCCAATTCGCTGCGAGTCCTCGTGGAGGACGATGGATGTGGCTTCGAACCGGAACGTCCACCCACGGCGCAGAGTGGACGGCGCGGCTTGGGATTGACGGGCCTGCGCGAGCGCGCTCAGCTCCTTGGAGGAACACTGACGCTGGAGTCTAGCCCAGGCAACGGCACCATGGTCGGCCTCAGCATCCCCTTGAGCTCCAGTCCAGAAAGCGGTTAGTCTGTCCAGCTAGTGCTTAGGGCAGTCAGTCAACCGGAGCCGAACCCAGTTCGAGTGCTCCTCGTGGATGATCACGCCATCTTGCTGGATGGGTTGAGCGCCCTCATCTCCGGGGAGCCCGACATGCAGGTGGTGGGTCGGGCGTCCACACGCAGTGACGCAATTCGTGAGGCCCGACGCTGCCAACCGGACGTGGCCGTGGTCGACTTGTTGATCCCAGGCGGTGGTCTGGGCGCCATCACCGATCTGCGCGCAGCAAGCCCATCGACCCAGGTGCTGGTGTTGACGATATTGGACGACTCGGACCACTTGCAGGCAGTGGTCGACCGCGGTGGCCGCGGGTACGTGGTCAAACGCTCGGCAGCGCGTGAACTCTTGACGGCAATTCGCGCCGTCGCGACAGGGCAGACGTACTTCGCTCCTACCAGCAAACTGCCCGCGCCACAGCTCAGTGAACGGGTGTTTGCGGCTGACGTGGCCCTGAGTTCGCGCGAAACGCAGGTCCTTCGTTTGCTCGCTCTCGGTTTGACGCACAAGGAGGTCGCGGCTCGCCTCGCCGTCTCCAAGAAAAGCGTCGATACCTACCGACTGCGGCTGCAACGCAAGCTGAACCTCGGCGGGCGGGCGGATCTGGTGCGCTACGCGATCGCCACCGGCCAATTCGGAGAGCCTTCCGATGGCGGAGGGGCCCACGAGTGACGAAGCGTGGGCCGCCGGCAGGACAAAAAAAAGAGAGCCCCCGAGAGCGCCAGCTGACGTCCCGCGGGCCCTCTCCCTGCCTGTTCAATCAAACTCTTGCGCCGCAAATCCCGGACTCCTGCAACGTATCGCAGGCATCGGTCTGCACGACGCGGCGCATGCCACTGTACGGAGGGATTTCGTGTCGAGAACTCTGGGGTCGAGGCAACTGGTCGCGCTGCCGGAGCGTCGGCCTGCGGGGGTACACCCCACAACGATCACCGCACCGAGCAGTTCCGTACGGCAGTAGGGCTTGCCCCAATTCGCGCCCGTCTCGGAAGCGGTCCTCGGGACGCCGCTCGAGACACTGGCTGATCACCTTCTCCAACCCCTCGGGAACGCCAGGTGGCATGGGCGGCACCAACACCAAACGACCGCGATCACCTCCCAGAGTCACGTTCGGCGGCAGCTCTCCACACAGCAGCTCGAACAGCAGCACCCCCATGGACCAAACGTCGGCGCGGGAATCGACCGCGTCGGGAGCGATGCGCTGCTCGGGAGCCATGTATTCTGGGGAACCGAGCAGATAGCGGCTCGAAACGCGCGTAGGAGCCCCCTGGTCGTCCTTCGCGATCCCGAAGTCCACCAGCTTGACGACCATGCCATCGAGCGCATCGATGGCGATAGACGCCAACACCACGTTCTCTGGCTTGATGTCGCGGTGGACGATACCACGATCGTGTGCCTCCGCGGCGGCTTCACACACCTGAAGCAGGAGGTCGACGGCGCGTGTGGGCTCGACGGTTCGGTCCTTCAGAAGACCACGCAAGCTGGGGCCGTCGAGCAGTTCGAGCACCGTGTACAGCGTGCCATCCTCTAGTTCTCCGACGTCCAGCATCCTGGGCAGATAGTTGCCCCGCAGCATTCCGAGCAGACGCGCTTCCCTGAGGAAGCGGACCTTGGCAGCCGCATTCGAGCGGTGCTCCGACCTCAAGACCTTGACCGCCACCTGACGCCCGGTCGCCAGCTGCTCAGCAGAGTACACCACACCCATTCCCCCGACGCCGATCACCCGAAGCATGAGGTAGCTATCAGCAATGACCCTACCGTGAAGCAGCGTCGTGATGGACTTCTTCGGACCGTGAGCGGACGAGGTGGATACGGGTACGATAGCAGCAGACACAGCGCGAACCTCTGAGTTGAATAACCCTCACCAGCAATCAGCGTGCCAGACACTTGCCCACGCATGCGCAAGCACCATTTTACCCGTACATGGTCCGGGCGAACAGGGACACACTCCACTCACTCCCATCGGGCTTGCGACGACGACCGCAGACGTTGCGCCGCTGAGTCGCGCTGGATGCCCCGTTTGCGCGTTGGCGCCCAATTGGCTACGAGTGCTTGGAAGCGACCAAACGAGGTGAATGTGCCTCCCACGGTAAAGTCACCCGGGCTCCCAATCACTCGGGCTCACCCCGCTTGTAGGACTTTGCCCCACGACACTGGCGGAACACTCGATGACCGTTTGCAGTGGACACGACTTTTACCTACATTCCCCCGCGTGCCTTCGGATGCCGTCCCGCCGCCGTCTGAATCCGCACTGGGCTTCGGCGACGCCATTCTGGCGGCCCTCGTCGACGCCGCGGTGGACGGTATCATCGCGATCGATGTCGAAGGCACCGTTGCCAGTTTCAACGCAGCCGCCATCAGGCTCTTCGGGTACACGGCAGAAGAAGTCATCGGCCAGAACGTCAAGATGCTGATGCCGCCTCAGTTCGCGGATCATCACGACGGCTACCTCCACAACTACGTCGCCACCGGAGAGCGGAAGATCATCGGTATCGGTCGCGACGTCCTGGGGCAACGGAAGGATGGCAGCCAATTTCCGATGCACCTGTCGGTCGCCGAGGCGCGGCTCGGACAAGGCCGTTACTTCCTCGGCATCGCGCGCGACCTGACCGACGTGAAGGAGGCCGAGCGAGCCAAGGCGCTGCTGATCCGCGAGCTGGAGAGCAAGAACGCGGAGCTGGAACGTTTCACCTACACGGTGTCGCACGACCTGAAGAGCCCGCTGATCACCATCAAGGGCTTTTTGATGATGATGCAGGAGGACATCGAGGCCCAAGACCACGAGCGGCTGCAGAGCGACATGATGCGCGTCGCCAACGCAGCGGACAAGATGAAGCAGCTGCTTGATGAGCTCTTGGAGCTGTCGCGCATCGGACGTGTCGTCAATCCTCCGGAGACGGTCAGCCTCACGGCGCTGAGTGAGGAGGTGCGCGAGCTGCTGCGCGGGCCCCTGAAACAGTCCGGGGTGAGTCTGGAGATCCAGGCCGACATGCCGTCCGTTCGCGGCGATCGCCTGCGCCTGAGAGAAGTGCTGCAGAACCTGATCGAAAATTCCATCAAGTTCACTCGGGCAGATGGCGACGAACCGTCGGTTTGGGTGAGCGCGACACAGGAAGAGGGCACCGTGCGCTGTGCAGTTCGGGACAACGGCATGGGTATCGAGCCTCACTACGTCGAAAAGGTCTTCGGGCTCTTCGAGCAGCTCGACCCGAGCCGCATGGGCAGCGGTGTCGGGCTGGCGCTGGTGCAACGCATCGTCGAGGTCCATGGCGGCCGCGTCTGGGCCCAATCCGAGGGTCTCGGGCACGGAGCGAGCTTCTGCTTCGAACTACCGGTTGAAGGAACGAACCGATGAACGAGGACACCGAAAGAAAAACCATCCTCCTCGTCGAGGACAACGACGACCACGCGGAGCTGGTCATGCGCACCTTTGGCAAGCTCACCGATCGTGTGCGGCTCGAACACTTGAGTGATGGTGCCCAAGCGCTGGACTACCTGTCGGCTCGAGGCGAGTACGCCGACAGCCGTCCTCCTCGGCCCGCGGTCATCCTGTTGGATCTGCGCCTGCCCAAGGTGGACGGACTCGAAGTGCTCCGCCAGCTCAAGGAAACTCCGGATCTCAAGAGCATTCCGGTCGTCATCCTGACGACCTCGGCGGCCGAAGCCGACGTCGCTCGGGCGTACGAGCACCACGCAAACGCCTACCTGGTCAAACCCATCGAATTTGCCAAGTTCAGCGGCCTGTTGCGGGACCTCGGCTTGTTCTGGCTAGTTTGGAACAAAGGGCCTGCAACGTGAGCACGGCGGTGGAACAGCCCGTACGAGTACTCGTCGTCGAGGACGAAGAGGCACACGCGGAGCTCGCGCGGCGCGCATTCGAGTCGCATGGCAAGCGCTACGAAGTTCTCGTCGCCTCCAGCGTGAAGGAAGCCATCGCGCTGCTGGCGCAGTCCGATCCGCACCTGGTTCTATCGGACTGGCGGCTGCCGGATGGTCGAGGCACGGATCTGTTTCCGGAGAAACGGGCAGCGGTACCCATCGTCGTCATGACCAGCCACGGCGACGAACAGGTGGCCGTGGAAGCGATGAAGTCAGGTGCATTGGACTACGTCATCAAGAGCGAAGCGGCCTTCGGCGAACTACCGCACGTCGTCGAACGCGCGCTCCGCGAATGGCACCTGCTGCGAGAGCGTGAGCGCTCGCGACAACGCCTGCAGGCCCAGTACGACTTCATCAGCATTCTCGCAAAGAGCGGTGACATCAGCGACGTCTTCCCGAAAGCCCTGACGAGCGCAGCCCAATTCGCCGAAGCTAGCCGACTCGAGTACTGGATGCTGGACCCGCCGGAGCAGACACCACCGTGCTTTTCGTGGTGCCAGGGCGACGAGTTGGCCAGCGCGACAGAGCCCGAAGGCACACGCGGCAGCCGAGCCTGGATCACCGACTTGCTCCAGAGCGCCCGGCAAGGTTCGCTCTATGGAGCACCGGAGGAGCAACTCCGCGTGCGCGGCTTCCACCAGCCAGAGCACACCTCGGTGTACCTGCAGCCGATCTTCGTCGACGAACGCCCCCGCGCCCTCTTGGTACTCTTCGGGCAGGCGGACCAATGGCTCCACGACAAGGAATTCGACCGTTTCGTGGGTGCCGTGAGTACACAGCTGAGCGGATTTCTTCAGCGTGCCTCACTCCAGACCAAGCTCCTCGAGCGGGAGCGGCTCGCGGGTCTCGGTACTGCAGCGGCGATGTTTGCTCACGAGGTGGGCAATCCGCTCAACAGCATGTATCTCCACGCACAGCTGCTGAGCAATCGCCTGCGAAAAGTCGACGCACCGACGACGGTCGCCGAGGGTATGCAGAACATCATGGGCGAGATAAGGCGCTTGGAAACGCTGCTGAAGGAGTTTCGCTCGCTGTCCCACAGACGGCCGCTGCACTTCGAAGACGTCAGCGTGGCGAGTCTCGTCACTCGCGTCTTGGACGCCCACGTGCGCGAGCACGCTGAACCTGCAACGTCGGTCGAGGTCGACTTTCCAGCATCGTTACCCACCATCCACGCCGATTCGGACAAGCTGGTGCAGGTGTTTCTGAACCTGTTCAAGAACGCGATCGAGGCCATGCCCGACGGAGGAACGCTGTTCATACGCGGCCACGTGGAAGGTCAATCCTTGGTCACCGTCGTGGGTGATACGGGCCCGGGCCTGCCCGAGGGCGTCGACGTCTTTCAGCTCTTCAAGACAACAAAACCCCAAGGCACGGGCCTCGGGCTCCCCGTGGTCCAGCAGATCATCGCCGCACACGGCGGCTCCGTCCGCGCCAGCAACAGCGCCGACGCCGGCGCGGAGTTCACCATCACCCTTCCCCTGCGCGGGCCTAAGGTGCCGCTGACGTAATGGCTGCCGGGAGGTGCAAGGCACGCGACTGCTCGACGTCTGGCGAAGCATCCGCATTGTCGGGCTGCGTGCCCAAGGCGTTCGCCACCCGCTCCTCTGCGGACACCAGCCGCGGCTGCAACGTCGGCCAGGTACGCCCCGAACGGGGGTCGATCAGAGTGGTCTCATCAGCGTACACTCGCGGCGTCGTGTAGACGGTCTTCAGAGCCCGAAGCAGCGGCATCGACTGATACCGTTCGGGCCAGCGCGCCAGGATCAGGTCCCTGAAGCGCGAGCCACGGAAGTCTCGGCGAGTCCCACGTCGTTGGTGACCGACGCACACCCTACTCTTCGCCCATCGTGTCCAAACAACGGCGCACCGCTCGGGCGAGGGTCGACGGCGAGTACGGCTTCTGCAGCAGCTGTTGTCCTTTGGGCAATCGCAGAGAGAAGTTGAAGTCGGGACTGTAGCCACTGGTGAACAGTACCGGGAGCTCCGGCGCTCGCCCGGATATCGCCTCCGCCAGCTGGCGACCCGAGAGCTTGCCTGGCATGACCAGGTCGGTAACCAAGAGGGCCACATCGTCGCCTCGTTCTTCGAAGAGTGCGACCGCCGCCTCGCCGGATTCGGCCTCCAAGACACGGTAGCCGTACCTCCGTAGCGCCGTGCTGGTCGCGGCTCTGACCGCCACGTCATCTTCTACCAGTAGTACGGTGTCAGCTCCCTCGAGCGCCGTGGTCGGTTCCTCTGAAACCACGGATGGCGCTCTGTTCCCTTCGACCGCGGGAAGAAAGACTTTGAACTTGGTCCCCTCCCCAACGGCACTGTCGACGTCGATCCACCCCCCATGACTCTCGACGATCCCGAACACGGTCGCGAGCCCCAGTCCGGTGCCTTTGCCCGCGGCCTTCGTCGTGAAAAACGGGTCGAAGATGCGACTCATGTCCTCCGGTGGGATCCCAGTGCCGGTATCCGACACCGTCAAACAGACGTACAGAGCGCTTTCGTCATCCGCGGCCGCTTTCGGGTGCGAACGACGCGTGGACTCGACTTTGATCAGGAGTTTGCCGCCACCTGGCATCGCATCGCGAGCATTGATCGCCAGGTTCATCACGACCTGCCCCATCATGCCGCGGTCGGCGCACACCAACGGCAGACCTTCTTCGATCTCGATCCCCAGCGCGATGGGCTCCTCCAGCACGCGAGCCAGCAGGCGCGACATGTCGCGCGCGCTTTCCGCTAGATCCATGTTGACTGGGTCGACCACCTGCCGGCGGCTGAACACGAGCAGCTGTCGCGTGAGGTTGGCAGCCCGCTCGGTGGCGGCGATGATCTCATCCAGAGCCCTGCCTGTCGTATCGCCCGGGTCATTCTCCTTCAAAATGCCAGCGACCATCTGAATCACGAGCAAGACATTGTTGAAGTCGTGAGCGACACCACCAGCAAGCTGCCCAATGGCTTCCATCTTTTGCGCTTGACGCAACTGATCCTCGAGGACCTGCCGAGCAGCCTCCGCGTCCTTGCGCTCAGTGATGTCCCGCGCGATAGCCAGGTTCTGTAGGTCCCCCTCAAAGTCGAACACGTTGCCGGTCACCTCGATGGGAAAGGTGCTCCCATCCTTGCGGATGTGGGTCGACTCGACGCGACCATGCCCTAGCTCCTTCATCGCTTGCACCAGTCCGGCCCAATTCGACTCGTCCAGATTCGAATCGATGTCGAGCACGCTCATAGAGAGGAGCTCCTCACGAGTGTAACCGAGGGACTGGACCGCCGCCTCGTTCACGTAGCGAAAGAACGGCGAAACGCCGCTCATCAGGTAGACGGCATCTGAAACCTTGTCGAGAGCGTAGCTGAGTAGCCGGAGTTCGCGATTGGATGCCTCCAATTCGGCCAACTGACGCGTCCGTTCCTGACACTCTCGAGCCCTCGACAACCCCGCGGCCACATCGCGCCCCAAGTCGCCGAGCACCCGAACCTCTTCACTGCCGAACGCGTCGGTGTCGGCAGCGTACACTTGCAACACGCCCCACACCTGCCCTCCCTGGACCACGGGCACCGCGGCCATCGCCGCCAATTGCTTGGGGGCTCGCTTCCGTTCGTCGGCCAGTGACGGTAGCTCCAGCAAGTTTCGCGCAACGTGCACGGTCTGTGTCTCGAGAGCCAAGGCGACCGGCGATGCGCCTTCCGCTCGGGTTCCCCACGCCAGGTAGCCGCCATCATCCCCCGCTTGGGCCGCTGGAGCGTAGCCGCTCAGCATTCCGTTTGACGTGAACCCCAACTCAGCCAGAGCATAGGGCCCACTTTGCACGACGACCCGACATACGTCGGCCGGTAGCGGCTCGTCAGATTCCGCGCTGCAGAGGATGCGCTGCACTTCGCTCGACATGCGGAGGGCTTGATTGGTGCGCACGAGTTCTTTCCCGACGCGAGGATCGTGTATCTGAGCCATGGCTGTATCTCGATCGAGGACTTCAAGCCTGCCGTCTGCGCCCCCTCCTGCCGCTGGGCGTCGGCAAGCTGAATCCTAACCATCCGCACACGGCTTCGCTAGGGGGATTGAGCGACCCATCCTGGGCACACGCGCTGTGTTAATGGTCGGCCACGCGACCACCTTCAGCACCAAGAATGCACCGGGTTACCATCAACGCCCATCGTCTCAGCGCAAGAAATGCAAAGCAGAGCGCTACCGTGTTCACTTTGGCACGTGCCAGTCTTGGACACGTGCTGTACGCTCCTGGACACCGAAGCGCATTCCCCCCGAGAAGACGGCTGCTAGTCGGTTGCCGTCGTGACTCCCATCGGCTTGGTCGTAGCGCAAATAGTACTCGGCGGGTTTCGATTTCCCGGGTGCCAATCGTGGCGTGCGACGTCAAGAACGTCTGCGTCGCAGGCACGACGATGCGGACGTGCCCGCCGTCTGCCCTCGGGACCTGCCAAACCGGCACGACGTGATTCCAGACGGGCCAGTGCAGGGCGACAAATCCGACAACTCCAGTCACTCGTCGCGATGCCCTGACGAGCGCAGTCCAGCTGGCTTACGCCGCCCCATGAGCCTGGCGCGGAGGTCGCTGCAGGCGGCGCGCGCATCACGTTCCCACGCGATGAGGAACGCCAGCGTCAGCGTGTGGGGCAGCTAGCAAACACCGCCGCGCTGACGAGGACCGCGGGCAGCGCCAGTGCCGACGGCCCAGGCGCAGATCGAGCGGGGACGAGGCGCAGCAGCGCTCCGCGGCCAGCCGCGCAGCCCTTTCATGCTTCGGCCGAACAGTCGGAGAGAACCGCCGCCGTGGCATCCCTGGTGGGTCTCAGTTCACGAAACCGACGGCCACTTCGTCTTGCTGTCGGAGGTTTCACGCAATGCACTCGACTTCTGAATCATCACCCACTGCAATTGAGCCGACGTGCTCACTCGGCGCCCACTTCTTCGGTCACCACACCCGTGTCGCGGCGCTGGGCAGTGGACACATCCGCTACATCGACGAAGGCTCTGGTCCGGTGGTGTTGTTACTTCATGGAGCGCCGTTCACTTCCTTGGGATTCACGCGCCTGATTCGCCGACTGAGGAGCAAGCATCGAGTGATCGCACCAGATCTTCCGGGCTTCGGCACATCAACTGCAGCGCCGAGCTTCGGCCATCGCTTGACCGACTACGCCGCGTTCGTCGAAGAGTTCTGCGCCGCGCTTCGTTTGGAGGGAGTGCACCTCTATCTCAACGATTCCAGTGGTTGTATCGGCTTTCACGCAAGCCCTGCACTACTCCCCCGCCTCTCCGGGGTGGTCATCGCCAGCACGGTGGCCTTGCCGCTGGAACGCTCGAGGCAGCTAGTGCGGATCATGTTGCGCCATGTCGTGGGCTCCAGATTCAGCCGGTGGTTGAACCGCAAGTACAATTGGCTCGCTCGTCTCGTCGCAAGTCAGGGGACTTCGCTCGGTGCCTGGGAGCGGCGGGTCCTTGCTGAGCAGTTTCCAACGCCCCAGTCTCGAGACGCCATCATCGACGTGTTCCGTCAGATGGCGGACGATGACTCGTTCATGGTTGAGGCCGCTCGGCGCTGTCGCCAGAGCTTCGCGGCTCTGCCCGTCCTGATCCTTTATGGCGACGAGGACCCCATGTGTCGCCTCGGTGCGGCAGAGCACTACCATCGCGAGCTTCCTCAGGCGAGGGTTCGAATCCTTCGGGGCCACCATCACTTTCCCATTCTCAGTGGGCCAGATGTCGTCGGTGATGCGATCGAGAACTGGGTTCGAGACATCTCCCCACGGCAAGCCGTCATGCCGTCAGCCAACGCTCTGGAGGTCGCGTCGTGAGTCGCGTTCGGATCCTTGTCAGTACGGCGTTGGTCTGCGCGGTCGCCTGGCACGAAGTCGCGGCTCGGCAGGCCGGCGGTGGTCGAAGCGAGCCCCACCGTGCAAGATGTCGGCCCGGCTCGACGGCTGTGGGCTACCTGCGAGGGCGTTGTGAGGCGGTGCTATGAGGACTGACTCCACGCGCGCGGATGTCGAGCTATTCCAGCAGTATCGGGCCGAGATGCTGGCCCATGCCTATCGAATGCTCGGCGACTTTCAGCGTGCCGAAGACATCGTGCAGGAGGTCTGGCTGCGGTGGCGGAACAGGAAGGCGGAGGTGGAGCAGCCCAAGGCGTACTTGCTCAAGGCGACCACGCACCTGTGCCTATCCGAACTGGGCTCGGCGAGAGTTCGACGTGAGCAACTCGCCAATCAGCTTCCAGAGCCTATTGACCTGCAATGCAACGGCTTCGGGCGCTTGGAATCTCTGGATACGTTGTCGATGGCGTTCTTGGTGCTGTTGCAGAAGTTGTCGCCCCTGGAGCGCGCGGTGCTTCTTCTGCACGACGTGTTCGGGTACTCGCACGAAGAGATCGCTAGCTTCCTGGGGCGCGGAGTGGCCGGCTGTCGCCAAGCGCTGAAACGGGCCAAACACCACCTGTCCGCAGACAAACGGAAGCTGGACGTTTCACAGGAGCAACATCGTCGGCTGCTGGCCGCGTTCGTTCGTGCGTGTAGCGGCGGCGACAAAGATACGCTGTTGGGCCTCTTGGCTCCCGACGCGACTCTGGTGGTGGATGCCGGCACCTCGGAGCGCCGCTTTGGGGGGGCAAGGAATCTCCCGGGCCCGCTTCGCGGAGCCAACAAGATTGCCGCCTTCGTCGCCAGCGTGACGCCTCGCGGCGTGGCCGAAGTGAGTCTACGCGAATGCTGTATCAACGGGAGCCCGGCGATTGCAGTCCTCGAAGGTGAGGTGCTGACGAGCGCTCTCAGCATCGAGGTCGACGCTGGCAGGATTTCGCGGGTCTTCGTTTACGCAGATCCAACGCGGCTGACCCACCTGCTCAGCGCTTGAGCGCGCCCGCGCAAGGACGCATCACGCGCCACGCCATCGCCGCTCGAGGCGACCGCGTGCTTGCGCACTGGCCTGCGTTTCGAGAGCGGGCAGGCCAAGCCGAACTTCGTTCTGAACGAGGTGGACATGTCGCACTGGAACGTGATCGCGATCTACGGCTTCTGATCCGACGCCGCGGGCGCCATCGGCACACTGCGAGCGCGCAGCGATTTTCCTGACCGACGCATCGCGAACTCGACGACGAAAGAGCCGGCTATCACCATCGCCAGCACACCGAGCGTCCGGGGTGAGTGGAGCAATTGGCGCCACAGCGCCAGGCATGCGGCCCCGATGGTGCCGAGACCAGCGCCCAGCAACAGCAGCAGTGAAGCGCCGGTTTCGCGCCGCAGGCGCAGGTGCCCTACGTGCACCACCGATTGAACGATGAGCACGACCACGGCTCCCACCGCCGCAATCGAACCGAGATCGAGTGTCGTCGCGAAGATGACCACCAGCACGGAACTGAACAGCAGTCCCTCCCGGCTGTGGACGATAGGCTCGCCGAATGCGTGCGGGAGTTCACCATTCTTGGACATTTGGTAGCCGATGTTGGTGACCGCATACAAATTGGCGTTCAGGGAAGAGGCTGTGGACACCAACGCCGTGATCGAGACAAGCACGAAGCCGACTGGCCCAAATACCGGTCGGGCCGCCGCAGCAAGCGCGTAGTCCTTGCTGGCGATGACCTGTTCCGGCGCGAGTGCCCCCAACACGGCAACGCTGACCAGCAGGTAGATGACGATCACCGAGCCTATTGCGAGCAGCATCGCCCGCGGCAAGGTACGTCGTGGATCGCGCATGTCTTCGGCTGTGTTCGCGATCACGCCGTATCCAGAGAACGCAAAGAACGTCAGCCCCAACGTCGACAGGATCGGGCCGGGCTCTGGCCAATTCTTCGGGGCGAGCAGCGCGGGTTGTGCGACCGCGACGCCGACGATACCAAACGCCGACAGCACCAGGAACTTGGCGCCGACGATTAGGTTCTCCAGCTTTGCGACGCTCCCTGCTCCCTCCAAATTCACGAGCATCAGCGTGAAGATGATCCCCGTGGCAAGCACGGGCGTGCCCAAAGCGCGCCAGTGTTCGGGAAGCCAAGCTGAGCCGTATGCGCCAAACGCTCGCGCGACGAGCGACATGCCCACGATGCCTGAAAGGTACAACATGAGCCCCAGGGCCCCCGACCACAACCCGTCACCAAATGCTTGGACCAAGTACTCCACGAGCCCACCCGCCGAGGGATAGCGCGCTCCCAAACGCGCAAGCGAAATCCCACTGAGCAAGGAGATGACACCGCTGATTGCAAAGCTGACCCAGACGGCGCTGCCAGCGATAGCGGCAGCCTGACCGAGCAGGCCGAAAATGCCGGCGCCCACCATGGATCCAACGCCGAGCATCGCCGCGGAGAACACCCCGATGTGTTTTTGCGAGCGGTACATGCTGCAAGAACCTGCTTCCCAAAGGGGATCTACGACGTTGCGCTTTGGAGTGGTGGAAGTTGCCGAAAGGCGTCCATCAACTTTTCGTGCCAGATGCTGTTGATGCGGCTGAGATATTCGCTGCTTTCGGTCAGGTGGTAGCGACTCGACAGCTGCAGCGCATCGGCTTCGTATACCTGAATGTCGATCGGTGGCCCAACGCTCAGGTTGCTACGGATGGTGGAGTCCATCGACACCAGAGCACAAAGAGCACACGTCTGCAGGTCGGTGTCGAGCGTGATGATACGATCGAGAATGGGCTTGCCGTATTTGCTTTCGCCGATCTGCAAGTACGGTTCGTACTCGGAAACGGTGATGTAGTTGCCCTCTGGGTAGATCATCAGCAGATCCATCGGCTTGCCGAGGATCTGTCCACCGAGCAGGAAGGTCGCCGAAAAGACGGATCCGCCTCCGGTCTTCTTCTGTTGCGCCAACGACGTACGTGCCACGTATTCGGCCGTTGCGTGAATGCTGGTCATCGATAACAGATTTTGCGGAGCTCGATTGTCGATGTCGTCTTGCAATTGGTTGATGACGCCGTGCGTCGTTGCCAAGTTGCCCGACGCCATGATGACCAGTTGCCGTTCGCCCGGAACACTGGAGCCGAAACGACGCCGCGTGATTTGGATTGGTTCGAAATCGGGAGGCGGCACCGAAGGTGCGCTTGGTGAGAAATCCAGCAAGTTCCCCACTCGCGACAGTCATCGCTTCAGTCGTCGGACCAACCGCGCGCCTTCGGGGTGGAGCCGCAGGCGGTGGCGACTCGGAGGGAGAACGCCGAGCGCGGCCACTTGTCGGTAAAAACGCGGGCGAGTTGGCGCCCGCGCTGCAGCTGGCCGGTGCGACACGTCGCAATGGCCATCAACGCCGCCCGATGGCTCTGCAAACGTCGCACGGAGACGTGCTGCAGGAGCTGCAACGCGCGTTGGGCCTCACCCCGGCGCAGCGCCGTCTCGACGGGGCGCAATTGACGGAGCTCGTCTTCGAGGCTGTTCGCAGGTGAACGCACCGCGGGGGCGGTCGGGGGTCGTGGGCGCGCCTTAGCCGCCGCTGGGCTAACCGGAGGCTTCGCCGCTGGAGCGGCGCTTTGGGAAAGGCCTGGTTCCAGCGTTCGTGAGTTTTGAGGTCGGACCGCGACGGAGGTCGGGCCCGCGTGGTCCTCGCGCTCGGCGAGGGGCGTGGTCGCCACACCGGGGACAGTTGCCGGCGCATC
Source organism: Polyangiaceae bacterium (assembly GCA_050298815.1). Lineage (GTDB taxonomy): Bacteria > Myxococcota_A > Polyangia > Polyangiales > Polyangiaceae > SZUA-265. The sequence goes on along the minus strand of JBNKUV010000011.1, from coordinate 16,633 downwards.
CCCGGTGCGCGCCGACGATGTGGCGTCGAGCGCTGGGGGACTCGTGAGCGTAGCTTCCTGATGGGAGGACAGCGATGCGCTGGCTGGGGCCGGTGGGCTTGGCTGTGTCCAGTTGCTGGAGGCAACCACCCCGATTAGAGCACCGATGCCGACGACGAGGGTGGTCAGGAGCGCCTTCGAGGTCACCGCACCGCTGCCGGCATGGGTCAACGCGGAGTCGAGCCCGCCGTGTTCGCCCAGCTCAGGGTGACTCACCTCGGGGTTGTCTTGCTCGCCATCACTCAACGGGTCTGGTCGGCCTTGGTGACCTGGCACTTCCGGCGAAGGGCGAAGCATGGGCTGCAACCGCTCCGTCAGTGTCTCCCAATCCGCGGCGCTGGGCGACGCCTGTCCGCGCGCCGCTTCGAAGAGGGCGCTCAAGTCGTTCGGGTGGCTCATCGCAGCCTCCAGGTGTCGCGGGCTCGGTGGCGCTGTAGATCTGCCAGCAGGCACTCCTGCGCACGGCTGAGGGTGTAGCGCGCCTTGCGTTCCGACAGCTGCACCAACGCGGCGGCCTCGACGACGCTCATCTCCTGCACGAAGCACAACACGAGGAGCTGTCGCTCGACGGCACTGCGGCGTTCGAGGAAGCGCTTGAGCAACCGAAGCGATTCTGCGCGGGCCGTCATCTCGAAGGGATCGCTCGTGGGCGAGGGGTTTTCGGCGGCGAGATCCGTATCGACACCGTTGAGCGCGGCATCTTCCCCGACACGCGCGTGACGTCGGCGCGTGTTGCGCGCGACGTTGAGTGCGATGCCGACGAGCCACGTCTTGCGGGTGGAGTTGCCGTCGAAATCGTCCCAACGTCGATGCGCCGTCAGAAAGACGTCGTGGGTCGCATCCAGCAACTCGCGTTCGGGCACGCCGAGTATCGACAACAGGCGCCAGATGTCTCGCCCCCACGTCTCAAAGCACTTGCCAACGGTGTCCTGTGTCACCTCGACTCCTCTTGTTGTGCGGGAGCTGCCCGCGAGCGGCGTCGAGGGCGCGCCTGCTGGCCGTGCGAAGATGCCCGACGCTGGGTCGCTGCTCGCTGACGGCCGCCGTGTGGTATGGCTCGACGCGGTCGTCCCATGGCAGGGGGCACGGCGTTCGGTCTTCACCCGGCCGTCCATGTCACTCCCAGGCCCAAGGACAACTCGACGTGCTGCGGTGCGAAGTCGGGAGTCAACGGCGTTGCGCGGATGGGAGGTGCTGTGGGCATAATCAAGATCTGCGGCGTTGCCTCCACCGAAAAGCCGGCGGGGAGCACCCACGCGATGGGAAGGGACGCTCCTAGCAGTCCGTAGCTGGTCGCATTCTGCGCTGCATCGGTCAGCAGCGGCGATTGCACGTCGACCCAGCGCCAGCCGGCATCCGCACAGGCGCCGAAGCGCAACGCAAAGGGTTTGGGTGTCTCTTGCCAACACACGTTCAGACGCGCATCTGTCTGATTCCAGGTCACAGAATCCTCACCGTTGTCGAGAGGCAGGGGGGACGGCTGCCAACGGATCCCGACGGCTGCGACTCGGAGCCACGGTGAGGCCACCCCGAACGAAGCGCCCGCACCCAATCCCGATCCGCTAGGCAGTCCGCTGCTCGCTTGCGCCGAAGCGGCTAGGAACAGCCCCAGGTTGGAGAACGCTCCGTGTTCGATGCGCGCACCGCCGATGGCCGCGTCGTCGTCGTTGCCGTGGCCGTTGTCGAACGCACCGTCGATGGCCGCGTCGTCGAGGCCGTGGCCGAACGCACCGTCGGCGTTGGGCGGCGTTGCCGTCGGCGTCGCTTGCGCGTCGTCGTTGTCGGGGGGCGGCACAGCGCCAGGTGCGGAAGGAACGCGCAGTTCCCGAGCCCGGCGCAGCTCGTCCTGCAACATGGCGAAGGTGTACACGACCCACTCCACCAGCTCCTCACAGCTGGACGCCCACGACTCCTCCGCGAAGCGTCGCCCGTCGCGATGGGTTTCCAGCTCGATGTCGAGACGTGTGCCCGCGGGCTTCGCCTCGACGATGACCCTGGAGAACATGCCGACATGACGCTTACGGGTTAGTCGAGTGCGCAGCTCCACATCCACCGCGCACTGCGCTGGCAAGCGGAGCTCCAACCAGTTCGACTTTGAGGACTGAGCGGCGACGGGCTGTGCGAACAGCAGCCAGCCGACGCCGAGCACCACGCGAGCGACGCGAAGCGGATCCGGCAGCTTCAATGCGCCGGCGGGACCGGACAGTCTGGCGTGCCCCATGTGCAACCTTTCTCATGGCAGTCGTTGGCTTCGTCGAGAGCACAGTATTCTTCCGCGACGTATGCGATGAAGTCGTCGTCGCTCCGTCGGTTGCTCACGACGTCACGCATCCAATCCGACAGCTTACTGCCCAGGTCGTTGAAGTGCTCGCTCGGGATGAACGACGGCAGCGCGGGCAACGGCCGCACCCCCTCGTCCGGGACGGCGACATCCGTTCGGGCAGCAGCGCCTCCCTTGGCCTCGACGTGGGCTTGCGCCATGCGTCGCGTCGTCTCGGCTTTCAGCAACGCGGCCGCGCCCCGCGGGTTGGGACTGTTTTTGGCGATGGCAAACACATCCGCCGACTCGATGCGCACGTCTCGAGTGCCGGGGAAGGGAATGGCCAGGACGTCACTGTCCTCCAGGTCTTTCTCGTGCCAATCCCCGATCACCGTGAACACGGCTCGTCCCTGACGGACACGCTCCAACGCTGCCTGGGCCGAAATTGCGTCGGGCTGGAGATAGGGCGCGTAGGCCGCGAGCGCGTCTAAAAGCTGGGTGAGCGGTTCGACCTCTTGTAGGCCCTCCGAGCTCACGCGGGCGTCACCCATCCAGAAATGCACGTAAGCGTCGTGCCCCAAGTGAGCAACCATGACATTCTCGAAGGCGAACAGGCTGAGCGCCCAATCTTCAGCCGTGCCGATGGCGAGCACAGATTCGACACGGGTGCCGTCCGCGGGCTCGGCGGTCCCCACACCGGTCGTACCGCTCGGCGCCCGGGAGGGCACGAGGGCCGCGTCGAGCTTCCTCACCAGCGACACGAAGTCGTCCGCCGACGTCAATCGCAGCTCGGCCTCGCTGGAGCCCCCCTGCTCGAGCAAACTCGTGTTGACGTAAAGCGTGTTGAGGCGGTGGGTGCCGATGGGCAGGGCGTACAGCTCACCGTCACAGACGTCCAGAAGGTGCTCGGCGAAGGGGCGGTTCAGCGTCTCTTCGTCCAAAACGGAACTCAACGGCAGCAGGCCACGCTTCGGCCCATCCTTGCCGCAAGGAGTGAGCCCTCGCACGTCCCAGCCCGAGTTGAGGTGGATCACGTCGACACGAGGTTCGCTGCCCAGCGGGTAGCGCGCGGAGGCGGATTGGGTGGGGGGCGCGCCGGGCTCCGGCTCGGGCGCCACGCCCAAGATGCGCCCCAGGACGTCGAGAAATTCAAACTTGCCCTCGAACTCCACGGTGTGGACGCTGGCTCCAGGGTTGCACGCGTGGAACTCGTCCTCCATCAGCAACAGCGCGTTGCCCTCCGCAGAGCCGGGACTGGTGGACGTCCAGCTACCGAAAAACACCTCGCCGCTCGCCATCGAGCTACATTCATCGGTCAGTGCGAGCTCGGAGCCACAGCCGATCAGCGCGAACGTCGAAACGGCCACCACCGCCAGCAAAGCAGCGGAACGCTGGTTAGAACGATCACCCATCCCTCTACCCCCTATCTGCATTCCCTGATGATCGCCCGTCGCCATTGTTCCTGTCGATGGGTGTCGCGACTTCCGCGGTTCTCAGAATGAAAACGAGAAAAGCACGCGAGCGCTTCCTGCTTCGCTGAAAGCTTCTCCTGCTCGAGGATCCTGTGGTGGTTGACCCCACACGCAGTCCGAGTGAGGTGCGATCCGTCGAGTGCAACCAGTGGATCGCGGTCTGGTGCCGTCGAACGGGAGTTGGGGGCCGCCGCATGTGAACGCCAGCTTCCCCAGGCTGAGACGGTTCGCTCTGGCCAGCGAGTGACCGAGGCTGACGCTACGCATCACCTGAGCGGACATGTCCGAGGGCACCGCCAGCTGGGGGTGCCTGGTTCGCAGCACATCGTTTTGCCAAGTCGAATGTCCTTGCCTCCACTCGAGATTCGCCTCACGACATGTCCAACGGCACTGCCAGCCGGGGGTTCCTTCGCAGCACACCGTTTCTCCAGGTAGAATGTCCTTGCCTCGCACCCATCTGCACCGGGGAGTGACCCTCGTCGAAGTGATGATCACGGTGTCCATCCTCACCTTGGTGGCAGGCGGGGCGACGATGTTGGCGTTCGAACGCTACGAGGAAGCTAAACTGAAAGCTGCGAAGATGAACGCTTACGAACTGCGCAGGGCTGTTCTTCACTATCTCATCGAAGGGACGGGCTGTCCCGATGTTCATACCCTGGTCGAGCGCGGAGTGCTCGACCGCGCCTCCGACCGAAAAGATCCTTGGGGCAGTCCCTTTACAGTCACGTGTCCGGAGGGGGACGTGATGGTTGCTTCACCTGGTCCCGATCGGGCCGAGTGGACCGCCGACGATATCTTGGTCCCCGACCTTTCTGAATACGTGGATCCCTTTGCTCAGGGAACCATCACAGGTCCAGGTTGGACGATCGCTGATGAGGAGAAGGGCCTCAGTTTCGAGCAGTGGCTTGACCAAGCCCGATCCGAACGCGCCGCAGCGCCGATGCCCGATGAAGCCGTGACGACAGTTGACGCCACGACTGATCAACACTGACTTGGCGAGAGCACGCCATCGTCCGCATCCACCAACCCATCGCTCGAAAGGAAAGCTCCTCGCGCAACCGAGCACCATCCTTCGCTGGCACCGCGAAGGCTAAGCTGGTGGGAAGCTGTCTGTGTAACGGGCCACTGAAGGGACTTGGACCCGATTTGAAGTCAGGCACCGTCCGCAAAACCGAAACGCGCGGGAGCGCGCTGCGGTCCTGGCTGACGCGGGGGCTGCCTGCGGCTTGTCCCTCTTTGCAGACGCCGATGCCCGGCTCGCAGAGGTGGAAGCTTCACTGACCTCGAGCCTCAATGCGGTCGTGAGCGTTCTGTAGCAAGGCATTCGACTCCGCTTCCACGCTGGGGTGCCGAGCCTGGGCCACCAGGTCGACGGCCGCCGCCCACGCGCCCGCGACACAGCACGATTTGGACCGTAGCCCCTAGTGTGCCCGTGTTTTGCGTGAGCAGCTAGGCTCGCGCCGGCTACGTTTGTCTGACGCACAGCGTCGGAGACTTGCAGTGCGCGCGAAGGCTCTGGGTCTACGGGCGCTGATTGGCATTGCTTGTATCGTGACACCTGGCACGCTGCTGCGCTCGTACTCCAGGCTCGTGGCTAGGAAGTACGACGGGAGCAAGCGGCGAGGAGCAGGACGACCCACGAGCCACGCTGACTTGGTGACGCTCGTTCATCGCATGGAATGTGAGAACGGCACGTGGGGCTACACTCGGATCCGAGGTGCTCTCTACAACTTGGGTCATGATCTCGAGCGCAACACGATCATGGTGCGGTACGCGCGTCCATACCCGACCGTCAGCCCAAGTCTAGGTTCCGGATGCCTGGTTACTGGCCCCTGAAGTGGGGTACGCTTACATTCATTACCATGAATGCTCGAACGACGGATTCCCAGCGTGTCGCCGCTTATCGGCACATGATCGATCGCTTCAACCAGGATGACTTGACCGGTGTACTCAACTTCGTGTTGGACGACTTCGTTTACACGGTGCCCGGACGCAGCTGTCTTGCTGGCACAACGACAGGAGTGGTCGCGCATCTGGACATGCTACGCCTGGCGCGGCGTCTTACCGACGGCACTTTGAACCTCGTTCCCTTGGCAACGGCCCTCGATGGTGATTTCCTGTTCGTGTGGGGGCGTTTGAGCGCACGTCGAAACGGTCGGAAGTTAGACTGTGAGCACGGCGTCATGTATCGATTTCAAGGTGACAAGGTGGTCGCGGGTCGGACGTTGCCTTCCGATCTGTACGTGTTCGACGACTTCTGGGCGTGAGCGTCTTCCGCCGACAGCGATTTTCTCGGCCGGGCTGTGGTCGTTCCTACCCAAAAAAGGCGGCACGCCGATGGTGGAGCAGTATCCTCATGTCTCAGCTCCGATGTCCTACCAGCTTCACGTCACACGCGGTCTGTTTGTCGTTCGATGGGGCGATCCTCAACCCGGGGATCCCGCGAAGTACCTGGCAGCGCTGACAGACGCGGCGAGCAAGCAGGGCGATAAACTGGTGGGCCTCTTCATCATGCCGGAGGACAGTCCCCCGCCAGGGGAAGCCTTCAGGCGGGAGCAGGCAGCCCTTCTGGACAGGGTAATGGAACGACTCCACTTCGCGATTGCCGTGTTTGAAGGCAGGGGCTTCGCCCCAAGCCTCAAGCGCAGCGCATTGGTGGCCATCCTCATGCTTTCTAGCAAGCGTCAGAAGGTATTCGTGCGCAGCAGTGTCGAAGAGGCTCTGGTGTCGAATCCCCCGGCGGGGTTGAGTTTCGATGGGGCGATGCTCCTGAGCACTCTGAGAGGTCTGGGCTTCTGCGACGTGCCTCACCGTCAGACAGCATGATCCAGCGTAGGGGCCTGCTAGGGTAGGGGCGTCACCCCCCGAGCGGCGACCTGACGTGCCGTCCTGCAGCTAGCATACGCGAAAGCGTTTGGACGCGTTGGATGAGCGCAGGCGGAGTCTCTGAGCTGTCAATCCTTGCATCAATGACCGTAGGTCCGCGCTCCCGCAAGGCCTCCCCAAACACCGCGCGAAACTGACTGTGGGAGTCCGCACGCCGACCGCGAGCGCCCATCGCATCAGCTGTGGCCGCAACATCGATGGGTACGCGGTAGTCCGAGACACCTAGCGGTGCGCCGTGCATGAGCGTGTCCCCGTGTCGCACCATGCCGTGGCCAGCATCGTTGAGGACGACCCAAATCACGTCCAGCCGCTCTTCCACGGCGGTGTGAACCTCAAACCCGTGCATGGCGAATGCGGCATCACCAACCAGAGCGACGCAGCGCCTGGAGGGGGCCGCCATGGCTCCCCCGACCACGCCAGCAACCGCGCTACCCATCGATGCGAGCCCCAAGTCGATGAAGTACGTGTGAGGCGCGCGGACCTCGAAATAGCGGGTGGACCACAGGATCGAGTTTCCATTGTCGACGAACAAGCGCGCATCGTCCGGCATCGCTTCGCGCATCTCTTCCACCAATCTCCGGGGCTTGAGGGGCTTGTCCGGGCTAGCCCTGGTTCCAGTGGTATCGTGCTGAGGTTGCGACGAAGGTTGATGGCGGGCAGCGACGCGTGATGGTTGATGGCCATGTGCCTTGGTCGGTTCCGTCGACAGGCGTCGAGCAATCGCACGCAGCACGCTCTTTGCGTCTCCGACGACCGCCACGTCCGTACGGTAGTTCCTGCCGATGTTCGTGGGATCGATGTCGATTTGGGCGACCTTCGCCGACGGCGCAAACGTGAGCGTCCAGGCGTTGGTAACGAACTCGTTGAGGCTGCTCCCCACCACCATCACCAAGTCTGCTTCCCGTGTGAAGTACTCACGAGCCTCGTCATGGCCACCGAACCCCAACACACCGAGTGCGAGTGGGTGCGTCTCGGCGATTGTGCCCTTGCCTTTGGGCGACGTGAGTATGCGGGCGGAGGTTACCTCCGCGACGCCTAGCAGCTCGTCATGAGCACCCGCTACCGAGACGCCATGGCCTGCGAGTATGCAAGGTCGCCGTGAGCTGCGGAGCAGGTCGACGAGTTCGTCGAGTTGCTCGTCTCCAACGCCCAACGGAGCTAGACGTTTCGGGCAGGACGCTACATCCGGCGCAGCAACGGTGGCCCGAAGCATGTTGGCGGGCAGGCTCAAATGCACGGGGCCAGGCCGAAGAGACTGCGCCGTCTGCACGGCAGTCCGGAGTAGATCTGCGGCACGACCCGCAGTTGGCGCCATCGCGGACAGCTTTGTCACAGGTCGGAACACGGAAACAACATCCACGCCGTGCACAGAGCTCTCCTGGATAGCGCCCTTGCCAAAGACATCTGTCGACACTTGACCTGTGAGTAGCAGGAGCGGAATGGAGTCGCAAAACGCGCTGGCAACGCCGGTCAGCGCGTTCGTAGCACCCGGGCCACTCGTCGTGACACAAACGCCCAAGGCGCCAGTGACGCGTGCATGAGCGGCGGCCATGAACGCAGCGCCCGATTCGTGCTTCGCGATCACCAGGCGGATCGTGTTGCGTTCTCGCATCGCTTCGAACAAGCCAGTCAGCGGTCCCCCGGGCACACCGAACATGACATCGACCCCGACGGCCTCCAAAATGCTTAGAATTGCATGCGCGACCGAAACTTGAGAGCCATGGTTCATCGGGATTGCGCTGACCTCCGGTCGGATGGGCATCGGGAGTTGGAACAGTGCCCGCGGGCTGTGGGGGTAGGTGCCATGCCACCGTCCAGTGCCAGGCGATTGAGAGCGTTGTGTCTGCTCGGCGATTCGACACGGTAGTCGGATCGGGACTGCGGCGGAACCGGAAGCATCACCGTGCCGGCGATGCGATGCGTGAGCGAAGCGCCGGATAAGCGACTTTGACTAGTCGACTTTCATACTCGTTGTCCGTCGCTGGGTGTCGTCGCGAACGAACGACGAAAACTCGTTGTGAGCGGTGAGGACAACTAAACAGCAAGCCGGAGGATCTGCTGACGCCGTTCTGTCCCCAAACTCGATCCGCCCACCTACGCCACGTCTCGGTAGTGGTACTTGAGCGTTCCTCCAAGCCTTTCCCGACACTCGACCGGCGCGTTGCTGTTCGAGTTGGCTGCTCCCTGGTGCACGCGGTCGATCAGCTCTTCAGATCGATGACGAACAGCACCGCGTATCGGACCAAGCCCCGGGTCGTCAGCACCTCGACGGTGAAGAAGTCGGCGGCAGCGATGGCTCCCCAATGGGCTTTGAGAAAGCTCGCCCACGGATTCCGCTAGCGGCGCTCCGGAGCCGGCTCGATGCCATGGTCGTCGAGAATGCGCTTGATGGTGCTTCGCCCCAACTCGTGGCCGAGGTTGTACAGCGCGCCGCGGACCCTCGTGTAGCCCCACGTCGGATTCTCCTGCGCCATGCGAGCAACGAGTTTCGCCAGAGCTGACGCCGTCAACGGTCGTCCAGAACGGCGCCGTCGACTCCCATCGTATTTGTTGGCGACCAACTTTCGGTACCAGCGCAGGAGCGTGTGCGGCGTCACGATGCAGGCGATGCTCGCCAGTGCCCTTCGACCCAACGCTCTCGCGCGCACAGCCAGACGGCGACGCTGAGCATCGGTGAGCCTCAGCCGCCGACTCCCGAGCTGCTCGCGAAGCACCCGGTTCTCTTCCAGCAGGTAGTCGATGACCTGCTGCTGGCTGCGGTTGATCCAAGCCGCGATGGCTACGACCCAGAGTTGGAGGTCGCGTTCATTGGAGGGAGCGTAGTCGGCCGTGACGTGCCTCGTCACGGCCGAGTAAACGCTGTGATTTGATGCCGGATTTCATCGGGCCGAGTCTTGGAACAGTACGGGGTGCACCTCCCATCACGCAGCCCTGCGATAGTCATGATGAAGCCCATTGAGAACCGGCATCGCAACAACGTCACCAGCTTGGTTGGGCGAAATTCCGGACCTGTCACCCGGAATACGTTGCTGGAGCCCTTGGTGCGGTCGTGAATTGTTGAAGTATGCAACGTATTCAGCGAGGGTGCACCGCAAGTGGTTCTCATCAATAGTGAGAACGTGGTCTAGGCACTCTGCCCTCACGCTCCGAAGAAACCGTTCACAATGGGCGTTCATGTTAGGCGTGCGCACTGCAGTCTTGATAACCCGAGCGCCAACAGCCGTTGCTGCGCGGTCAAACTCAACACCAAACTTGGTATCCCGATCACGAATGAGAACTTCGGTCCCTCACCGAAGGGTATCATGTTCTTCACCTGCTGGGCTGCCCATGCCGCGCTTGGGTTCCTGGTCACCCGAGCGCAGGAAAACTACTGTGTAGCAACGAGTGCATCGATCCCATGGCGGATGCTGACAACTGCGGCAGCTGCGGTGGGAGTTGCCCGACACCGAGCGAGGCCGGCAGCACGCGGGCCTGCCTCGAAGGTTCGTGCGGGGGCTGCGGCGCCTACGGTCAAGCGTGTTGCGAAACTGGTGTCGCCACGCCATGCGCCTCTGGCTTGTCATGTTCCAGTGGACAATGCCAATGCGGCACATCCTCCCATCTGTGCTCGACGGGTGCTTTTGCGGGCAAGTGCCGTGAGAATGTGGACCCGCGTGCGTGCGGGTCGTCTTGCAACGACTGTGAGCAAGCGAACGCCGTGGCCGTGTGTGCCAGTGGTCAATGCGCCAACGAGTGCCCCGCCGGTGTGCACGAGTTCTGTCCCCGAGATTCCGACGGTTTCGTCCACTGCGGCCTGTGGGAGTTCGAGTCCGATACGTTGGAGAGCTGGGTCATCAACGACAGCAGCGCCGCCTACAAGGGGGCGATGACGATCGAACCCGATCCGTCGGACTCCAGCAATCTCGTGCTGGCGGTCCCCTTCGACTCGGAGACCAAGGGCGCCACCGGCAGCTCGGTCTTGCTCGAGGTGCCGGTCTGCTCGTTCAAGACGGCCAGCTTGGTGGGTCACACCATCAGCATGCGTGTGCGCTTCGAGGGCCCCGCCAAAGACCAGACGGGCTCGAATGCTTCGGGCGGAGTGACGTTCACGCTGCGCTCGGGCGGGCAGACCGTCGGCTCCATCAATCCGATCGGTGGAGCGCGGGAGAGGAGATGGTGATCGAGGTTAACTCACCTGCCATGCCGGCTTCGGGTTTCAAGTGTTCACTGTCTGGGGGTAGCTGTTACACCGCAGTGCGTGCTCAGGTCCCGCTGGGGAGGCACTCACCCCGATATCCTCGAGATTGTCGAACCAACTCTTGTCCCCCTCGACCTGTCCGAGTTTGCGCGCGAGACGGGCACCCCAGGCTACGACAATGCAGTCACCCGTCTGATCGTTTCCAAGCTCGAACGAGATCCGACCTTGCACCCGCGCCTCCTGGACGTGATGACTCGACGAATCGAGCCTTCCAAAGCCTTTTCGAAGAGCCAAATCGTGCGCTGGGCCCTCGGCGCACTCTGCGTCGGGAACTTCGGCGTCATCAAACCCTGCTTCGCATCGGGCGAGAAGAGCGCTCGCCTGCAGTGCGAACTCGCGATGCGTCGGGAATTACGCGACGCGGTCGCGGTTTGAAGAGCGTCACGAACCCGACGGCAAGCGCTTGCTCGACTCGCTGAGCTTGCGGAAGCCCGCTAGGTGCGCGTGCGTGAAGCGCTCGGGGGTCTTGACGCCCCGGGCCCGCAGTGCTCTGTCCGCTTCAGCGACCAGTTGCTGCCCCTGGTCACCACCGAGCAGCAATCCTCGCTGCCGCATCGCCAACTCCCGATACGCGGCCATCTCGCGCCCGGCAAAGCTCTCCTCCACCTCAGCGAGCAGCGTCAAAGCCCGGTCGTGTTCACCGCGTTGAAACGCGATCGCGGCGCGCGTTGCCGTCACGATGGGCTCTAGCACCGTATCCGCCAGCTTGCGCTCGTACCAACGCGCCAAACGCTCGGCCTCCCGGTGAAGACTGCGGGCGCTCGCAGGATCCCGAGCAGCACACTCGACGAGCGCTTGGGAGTAACCCGGGACCACGTGCCCCCAGAATATGTTCTGCTTGTGCTTTGGCGCAGCTTCGCGACACATTTCGACGGCGACCTCCGGATTGGCCTCGTAGAGTTCGATCAACACCGCCACTTCCAGCTGTTCGGCTTCAAACATGCCTGGTCGATCCCAGGGCACCACGTCGTTGCAGAGTTCGAGCTGCCTGCGCGCTTCGGCGAGATCATCGGACACCAGCGCTAGACGGATCATCGCGATGCGCCCTTTCTTCTGCACCGTGCGGTTGCCGCGCGCTTCCGCCGCCTGGACCTCGCGCCCGATACGGCGCACCGTTTCGAAATCGCCCAGGTTCCAACAGGCGTAATACTGCATCATGCTGGCAGCGAGCGCCAAGTGCGCCAGAGCGCCAGGCAACCCCGAAAGTTCACGCGCCGCCCGCTCGAAGTCCTGCGCGGCTCGACGCAGATCCGAGATGAGCAGCTCCGTGGTTGCGAGCCCATACAAGCCATGAGCTCTGGCCGCCGGCTCGGTACTCTGTGCCAGGACCTCCCGATACTCGGCCAGGCGTTGCAGGAGTGTGCGTCGATCGGCGCCGAACAAGAAGTGCTTGGCTTGCTCAGCCAAACATGATGCGTGCGCAGCCCGCCCTGGCTCACCGGAGAGTCCGCCGAGGCCGTGGGCCAGAGTCACGAAGTACATGAAGAGCTCGCTGTTCGGACTGAACCAGAGCCCTTGCGACGTCGCCACGGCAAGATCGAAGCGTCGCGCGACGTCGGGATCTCGCGCTGCTTCGGGTTTGAGCCGTACTCGGTTGGTATGGCCCATGCCAACTCTGGCGAACTCGGCAAGCACCACCATGCGCCGTCTCCATAAACCCGGCACCGGCACACCCAGCTCCGGAAGAGTTTCGAACAGCAGCGGCGCTGCGTCGGGTGCGTTACTGGAGAACAACAAATGCTCAGCCGCCTTCCAGTGCAGCGTCTTGCGTTCTTCGGTCGAGCTGAGCTCTGCTGCCTCCAGGTACACGTCCGCAGAGTCAGGACCATCTCCCGCCGCCCCCAACGCTTCAGCCAATTCGATGAGTAGCTCCCGACGCTCGTCGCCCTTGGGTTCGAGCAGCGACAGGGCCTGACGAAAGCGCAACGCCGCGCGATCGAAGGCCATGCCTGCCCGGGCTTGTCGTGCAGCACGCAGCGCGAGCGGACCAGCTTTGCGCTGCTGCCCCGCCTCGAGCCAATGGCTGACGAGGGTCTCCGGCTCGACGTCGGGCTGCGACTGCCAGGCCGTGGCGAGCTTCTCGTGCAAGTCTTTGCTCTCAGACGCGTCGAGGGACGCGACGACAGACTCGCGAATGCGATCGTGATACGCCACTACCCGCGGATCGCCTCCGCCTTCGAGCGCGCGAATCAGCTTGTGCTGCCGCAGCTCGGCGATGGAATCACCGGCCTGGTGCACGCCGCAAACCCGCTGCAGTACCGAAACCGGGGCCGGGCTCGCGCTGAGCGACGCCGCGCGCAGCAGTGCTCGCGCATCTGCAGACTGCTCACCGATCTGGGCCGAGAGCACCTGGTCGAAGGTCAGACAGGCCGCGTCGTCCGCACCAGCCCGGGACTGCGCCAAGCGTACTGCGAAGAGCGGACTGCCCTCGGCCTCGCGCGCCAAACCATCCACCACGCGCTCTTCGGCAACACCGCCCCGCGCTTGCCGCAGCAGTTTGCGCACGTCGCCGTCGGAAAGCGGCGCGACCGCAACGCTGCGCGTGTGCACGTTCAGTTCCTCGAGATCACTGCGCAACGTCGCCAGCGCCTGATTGCTCTGGAACTCTTCCTCACGATAGCTCGCGATCAACAGCAGACTCGGCGGCTCTGTTGCACCGAGCACGCCGAGGATCAAACGGGCGCTGTCCTTGTCCATCCACTGCAGGTCGTCGAGCGCGACGATCAGTCGTCGCCTGTCGGCGATGCGGCCCAAGAGCTCCGCCAGGGCCGAAAACGCACGGCTCCGCAGCTGCTGCGGATCGTCGATCGCGAGATCCCGTCGCGGGGCGGCTTCCACGCAAGGCACCCGCGACAGCACGGGAAACAAGCGAGCGACGAGCTGCACGTCCCGCGGCATCAGCGCCGCGGCCTGCTCGGGCTCGAGCTGACGCAGGTGACGACTCAGTACGTCGATCACGCCGTCGATCGCTTTGTACGGCACGTTCTCCCGTTCGTAACAACGCCCGCTCAAGACGAGGGCGCCGCCTTGCTGACTGACCGCCGCGCAGAAGCGCTCCATCAACATGGTCTTGCCCATGCCGGAGCGACCCGGAAGCAACGCCACGATCGGCCGCCGTGCATCGACGTCGTCGTAGGCGCGACGCAACTCGCCGAGCTCGGCGTCGCGCCCGACGAAGCTCTGCTCCAACACCGACGGCGGATCGCTCGCTCTCGCGGGTGCAGTACTGGGAGGCGCCGTGTGGGGCCCCGCTGTATCAGACGGCGCAGCATTTCCCGTTGCAGGGCCCGCCAGTTGCGTATCCTGGCACGCGGCCAGCACGGCCTGAATCTGAGCCGCTCCCGCCCTCTCTGCCGGATCACGCGCCAGCAGGTGAACACAAAGCTGCGCTAGCGCGGGATCGACCGCGGAATTGACACTCGACGGCGGCGGCGCGTCTCGCTGTTGCTTCGCCACCAGCACTTCGCCCGTACGTCCGTCGAAGGGCAGGCGACCACACAGCGCCTGGTAGAGCATCACTCCGAAGGCATACCAATCGCTGGCTTCGGTCGTGGGGTGCCCGGCGGCTTGTTCGGGCGCCATGTACGCCGGCGTGCCGCTCACGCTATCGCCGATGGTTTGCCCCACCCCGCCATGGGTCGCGTCCGAAGCCAGACCGAAGTCGAGGATCACGACTCGCCCTTCGAGCGTGACGAGCACGTTGCTGGGTTTCAGATCGCGGTGCAGCTTGCCTGCACGGTGGATCGCGCTGATGCCGGCGAACAGTTGCGTGAAGCGCTCGCCGAGTGCCCTTTTCGCGGCACTCTCGGTGTCGGCGGCGTGCACTTCGAAGAATGGCTTCCCCGAGAGCAGCTCCATCGTGAAGAACCAGCGCCCCGCGTCCTCGAAGAGCTCGTAGAGCCGCACCAGGTTGGGGTGCAGCACATCGACCAGGGAACGGAACTCCTGCTTGATTCGATACACCGCGTCGGCGTCGTGACGCAGAAAGGTCTTGAGCGCGACGGGCCCCGAGCGTTCGCGATCGTGGGCCACGTAAACTGCGCCCATGCCCCCCTGCCCGAGATTGCGTTCGATCACGAAGCGCCCATCGAGCAGTCGCATGCCGACGCTGAGCTCAGCGGTGAAGCGACTGCCTGGCGCTCGCGCTGCGGCTCGGATCAGCGAATCGATGCTGTCGGCTTCTGCCGAGGAGCTATCCCCAAGACGGCTCCTCTCCAATGAGCCTTTCGATGAATCCGCCAATGAGTCTGCCATTCCGCCCGCCGAAGCAGCCGAAGCCCGCGCGTGGCTGCGGCGAGCCTTCGAAGCTAACACAGGGGGCTTGGTCATCGCTTTCTTCCTCCTCGTATTCAACCGCCGTCACCCCGCCGCCTCTCGGCGGGACCGTTTCGGTAGAGACGCCCCGAGCGGTTCGTGACACACGCGAACGGTCCCGCGGCCGATAAATCGGTTCAGGCTCCCAGGAAAGCGCCGCTAGTCTCGTCACACCCGCTGCGGCGGTCCTCCTACGAGCGTGACAAGCCATGCCAGCCAATCCTCCCCAACTCCCACTCATCGCGTCGCGCTGCCGGCTCGAAGAAAGCATCGCCCCATGAGCGAGCAACGTGGGGCCGTTCCCGAGCGCAGCGCCCTCGAGGAGCCGATGCACGAAGCTTGTCGGGCGCAAGATTACCGGCGAGCCGCGACTCTGGCCCTGGAAGCCTACGGCGAGGAGCTCATGGGTTTCTTGGTCGCACGCACCCGCCCCTCGGACGCCAACGAGATCTTCTCGGTGTTCGCCGAAGAGATGTGGAGGGGTCTGCCCGGGTTCGAGTGGCGCTGCAGCTTGCGCGGCTGGTGTTACACCCTGGCCCGCCACGCGCTCGCCCGCCACCAGCGTTCACCCCACAACCGCGCCGAGCGCAACCTCGCCCTCTCCCAACACCAAGAGCTCTCCGCCCTCGTCGACCAAGTGCGCAGCACCACCCAAGCCTTCGTCAGAACCGAAGCCAAAGACCGCGTGCGCTCCCTCAGAGAACGACTCCCCGACGACGACCAAACGCTCCTCATCCTCCGCGTCGATCGCGCCCTCCCCTGGCGTGAATTGGCACTCGTCATGAACGGAGATGCCGCCCTAACCCTGAGCGAAGCGGAGCTCACCAAAAGCACCCAACGCCTTCGCCAACGCTTCAAACGCATCAAGGCGCGCTTGCGCGAGATGGCGCAGGAAGACGGACTGCTCTGAAGGGGGTATGGGGCTGCTCGACGTCGGGCACAGGCAAAAACGAACTGTCAGAACCGTCAAGCTGGTGAGGACCTGTGCAGGGGGAAAAGTGGTGGCAAGGGCGCCTCGGCCCCATCACTCCGCGGTTCGGCCGTCACGATCCGTTTGAGCTCAGGCCTCCGCCCCACTCCCCACGAACTCTCGTGAGGCACACTTGCTCCCCCGGGACTGGAGAAACGTCGTGCTGCTGGTGAAGCCGAGCACCATCCTTCGTTGGCGTCGCGAGGGATTCCGCGTGGTGCGGAGGCGTCGGTCCCGACCGAGAAAGGGTGCCGAAGCAAGAATCTGTCATCAAACCATCGAGCTGATTCGACGGATGGCGATAGAGAACAAGACGTGGGGCGCCGAGCGCATCCGTGGCGAGCTCTTGAAGGACGTGAGCTTCTTGTGGCTGGTCCAACGCCGCGCTGGCACTTCCGGAAGGCGTAGCTGCTCCAAGTGCACACCGGTGTCGACCATGCGCCGAGCCACGCGAG
>JBNKUV010000010.1:0-573010 GCA_050298815.1 Polyangiaceae bacterium | reverse complement strand
CCTCGTCGCCATGGTCGGCGGGCACATGGGGCGACGAGGAGACGGACCTCCAGGATCCATCACCATCAGGCGCGGTCTGGAGGAAGTCACGCCAGCGGCAAAAGTGCTCGCGGCGGCCAGATCTGGCTAATGGTCAGTTTGTCAAAAACCCCGAGAAAAAGAGGGCTAGCTGGCGTAGGGGCGCATCAGCGCAGGGGTTCGCCCGCCCTCACCCAATGGGGCGGGTGAACTCCGAAGCGCCACTTTGCGCCCTAGCTAGGCAATGCCACGACGTCCAAGTACGAATCGAGCAATTCGAGAAGGGCTTCGTACTTCAGTCCTGCGTCTTCCTTCGCAATGTAGCCCGCCACCTGACGGGCGTAGGCTTGCTGGACGTCTCGGGTATCCGTGGACGTGGTCAGGACGAACACGGTGGTATCGCGAAGGTCCTCGTCCCCGCGGATGGAATCCAAGAACTCGTGGCCGTTCATGCGTGGCATGTTCAGGTCCAACAACACGAGACGCGGTTTCGGCACGGTGGGACTACCCGCGTTCCCCTTGAGCAGCGCCAGGCCCTTCTCGCCGTCCGAAGCAGTGAAGACCGGGTTCGTGACGCCGGCATGCTTGAACGCTCGCCTCAGCAGCATCTGATCGACGGAGTCGTCGTCCACGACGACGATAGACGTGCCCGCTTTCATTGAGAAGACCCTACGGTCTGGCACCGGGACGTGCAACCTCCGGTTGTTGGCCAGAAGAAAACCGCTCACGAACCTGCGTTCGGAGCGGATCTCCGCACCTGGAAGCGATACGTCGCGAACGAACACCGACCGTCCTCCCACACGCCAAGAACGGTTCGGTATTCGCTTGGTTGGTGCGGTCCAGCGCCCCCAGCGCCCACATTGGACGACCTGATGCGCTGCGGCCGACCGCTTCCTTCGCCTTCACTCCGCGGCCAGGTCGAATATCTCCACGCCGCGTGTTCCGAGTGCGCAATAGGCCTTGTCGTCGGCGACCTCGAGGGCGCTGCACGCGTAGCCGGGCATTTCGTGTCGCGACACGCGCGGTGACATCGCATCGACCGTGTCGAGTACCATCATTTGGCCAGGGCTGGCATCAAACACCCGACGACCGCGCGCTCGTAAGCCGCTGTTGCCATAGGGGTAGTACAGCTCCTCCTCTAGTGGCACGTTGGCGATCTCCTGGAACTCTGCGTCGGCGGTCGTTCGGTAGGCCTTGATGCGCTTGGGGAGTAGGGCAGTGGTTGTCGGTTGTTCTGGATCGGGGACCTGCTGTTGGGTCAGGAAGACCCGCTCGTCGCTCACGGCGACTGCCGTCGTCCGCCATTCGTCGTCAATCAATACGCTGCTGAGGCGTCTTGCTTTGTCATCCTCCAAGGTCAGCGAGTTCAGCGTTCGCTGGAATACGTTGCATTCGCCGAGGCGTTCGTCGAAGTACGCGTAGGGGCTCAGCTGATAGCAGGCGTCGAAGTCATCGGTCGGAACGACGTCACGCACGTAGTCTAGGGTGATGATCTCGCTGTCATCCGCATCGAAGTGCACCACGCTGCCCGGAATGTTGATCGGTTCTAGCAACTGCGGGTTTTCTGGGTCACTGACGTCGATACGGTCGAGGTAGTATTTGACGCGACCCGCGTAGTCGACCACCTCATAGTGCTGGCTCGCGACGATATCACCGGATACGAGGGCGTTGCCGTAGCCGCGAGGATAGCCGTAGTAATAGAACGGATAGTAGTAGGGGTAGTAGTAGCCCCCCCACCAGCCCCAGTACATGTCGATCGCGCAGTATGGGATCGGCATACCCCATCCGTAGTCTGCAAGCAGGCGAGGGACGTCAAACGTGCTGGCGTGTACGGGTGCTTCTGGAGTCCGCAAGTCGATGATGTCGTAAGAGAACTGGGGCACCGTCGAGATAATTGGTTGCGGGGAACCGTTCGGGTTGGGCATCGCTACTTGGACCAAGCGCGTACGCCCAATCAGCAACGCGTTGTCCGTCTGCGTGATGGACCCGATGTACTCGTTGCTCAGCGCAGGTTCCGTGGAGAACTTGCCGATTGGCTCCGGGTTTTCGCCATCGGTCATGTCCACGATGTAGAACGTCAGCTGATTCTCATAAACGTAGGCGCCATCCTCGTCGCGATACGTGTACTCGAAGCGGGGGACGTACGCGTAGTTGCCGCGCACGAAGACTTGCCCCGTCCACCGAATCGCGGAAGTACAATTGTACTCGTTCTCGCCGAATAGCTCGCTCAGGTTGACTTCCGCCAGGGGCTGAGCAAAGCCCGCGTCTTCGACCGGGGTCATGTCCAAGATCGTGCGGTTCGTGTACCAATCCGCCCCGAAGCGCATCAGGTGGTCGTTGACGACGCGAGTGCTTGAGATGTTGCGCGCGATGTCGACTACGTCCAGATCTACTGGCTCGTCGCGGTTTTCGATGTCGAAGCTCTGCACGGTGTTATCAGAGACGGAAAACAACGAATCGTCGTGCACGAAGGCGCGCCGCGCCCGACCGATGGAGGCAGCAACGCCACGTATGTCGAGGCTGTCTTCGGTGTAGTCGACGAGCTGAATGCCACTCTGGTGCTCCGCTTGGCAACCGAGCTCGTCGTACTCGTAGCCGCTGAACGGCACCACGATCAGCCCCAGCTCGGACAGGAGCCGGAACGACTTGTGGATACGGTCCTTGTCCTCTGCGAAAGTGCCCCAGTCACCGCCGAAGTTGACGCGTTCCAACATGACCGGTGCTTCCATGTCGGAGACGTCGAACAATGAGACGTGTAGCGCACCAACTTCGTTGGTTTGGTCGAAACCTATCGCGTAGACGCGATCCCCGCGCGGTTCCATATGATAGATCGACCCCGGGATTTCGATGTCACCCATCTGCTGGGGGCTCGCCGGATCGGAGAGATCGAAAGTGAACAGCGGGTCCGTCTGCAGCACGGTGACTGCGTAGGCGCGTTCACCGTCGAACCGAACACTTTGTAGGTTCTCGCGCTCGGGTAGCGTCATGGTGAGGCTTCCCAGCGGAGCCAGGTCCAGCGAAGAATTGATCTGGAACGTTTCGACGACGGGCGGGTTGGTCGAGCCCCAGCCACCCGGTTGGCTGATGACTCGAAGCACGCCCTCGTACTCGTCCATTTGCCAGCGATTGCTCACCTGGCCCCCGAGATCGATCTTCGCTCCTTCGGTGAGGTACCCCGCGGGGTCGGAAATGTCGACAACGGTGATGGAGCCGGTTTGCTGGCGGCCGGCTTCGTAGGTGCGCCACTCCCAGCCGGAAACGTAGATGCGGTCCTCTGAAACGGCGATGGTGCGGTCCCCCGTATACGTGTCTGGGGGAGACAGCAGCTGGAGCTGGTCGATTTGCGTCGTGTCACTCGGATCCGATACATCGAACGACGTCACGGTGGTGTTTGGCGTGGGTTCACAACGCCAGCAGCCAGCCCACTGCTCCGTTACCAGGTACATGATTTCCCCCACGAGCCGCGAATCCGTGATGCGGCCAGGCACCGTGAACTCTCCAAGGACGTGGATGTTGCGGGGGTCGCTCGTATCCAACGCCTGGACACGGCTGCTCATTTGCCAGCGGTATGTGCCCAAGTCCTCATCGTAGATGTACGTCTGCGAGTCGTTGAAGAGGACGATGGCGATCTCGTCTTCGAGGTACATCTCGAAGGGCGTTGCCAACGTGCGATACAATCCGAGTTGGTTCAGCTCGGTGGGGTTGCTGATATCGATGAGTGTCAGACCGTTGTACGTCGAAAGCGCATAGAGAGTATCGTCACGGATTTGGAGAATGTCGGCCTCTGCGATGGCTCGTGCGGGATCTACCTCGGGAGCGGGCGTCGGGGACATCACCGGGTCTGCCGGGGCAGGAGTGGGTGTCGGGGCAGCTTCGACCGCGCCGTCTGCACCTGTGGCATCCGTTGATGGCGCGCTGACGGCGCCGCCGTTGGCGCCGCCTATCCCGCCGACGGCGGCTGTGCTCCCACCGGCGGTGGAGAGCTCGGAGATGAACTCCGTTTCGCCGTCGCCGGGTTCTGTCGGCAACTCCGGATCCGGCTCTGGTTCTGGCTCCGGCTGCACGGAGATCGATGGCTCCTCCGGGTCGGTGTCGGTGCCGTCGGTGGAACCGTCCGTTTCTTCCGGGGGGTCCGTAGTGGCGTCGGTTGTCTCTGGGTCGGTGCCCTCATCATCCGTCGACCCTTCGTCGGTTTCGGAGCCTTCATCGGTGGCTCCCGCATCCGCCATCGGATCTGTAGGGTTGTTTGAGGACTTGGATCCGGAGTCATCCCCGCAAGCGAAGGCGCCAAGGCCCAACGCTGATGCGAGAAGGAAGGAGGTGAATCGGTTAACAGACATGTTTTTCTCCCAGAAACGTCCGGCGGACAGAAGTCGCGATCCAGCGACCTTGTGCAGGGTATTTTCCTGGAGCACGCACGCAAGCGCTTCCCCATTGCCGCGCATTCTTTCCGTATTCAGCCCGTATACACCGCGATCCCAATCGACGTTTCGCGTGGGCGCCAGACATCTCTACTTACGGATGAGTCGCTCTGCGTGCTCAAAAAGAGGCGCACGCGGGCCTTTCCAGCGCGTCGACCCTGTGCGGGTCAGTGGAATCTTGCACGTAGGTTCCGTGCCCACTCGGCGTGGGCGTCACTGCCCCGCGCTCTGTCAAACCCCAAAGACGTCGGGAATGAACCCGCTCACCTCACCCAACTCGTCAGCTTCGTAGCCGGCTGCTCTCATGCCGCTGATCAAAGCCTGCGCGGGGTGATAGCCACTGGCGTCAATGTGGCGCCCGGGCTGGAGCCCTCCGGCTCGGCCTGCCAGCAGCAGCACCATCTGCTCGACGGAGTGTGTCTGATTGACGGATTCGGCGTCGTTGAGCTGTGTGCCGTGCCCAGCCTCTGGCATGAAGAGGATGGCGCAATTGTCGAGTACCGTGCCGTCGCCCTCGGGGGTGCCGTGGAGTTTCTCGAGCAAGTAGGCGTAGTGCCCTACGTGCCATTTGAGGCACGTGCTGACGGCGAGTTGTCCTCGATTGTCAGCGTCCCCGTTGTGGCCAACTTCGTGCAGATCGGCGCGGATGGGTAGGCCCATGTCCGAAGTGAACTGGAACACGTTCATGTGCGATTGAAAAACCGTGAGCTGCAGGGTGAACACACGCGATAGATCACACACCAGCGCCATGTGGATCAGATCTGCGAGGAGGCGCGCTCGGGTTGCTTCATCGCTATAGCCCGTGTTGGTGGCGATGCTGTCTGAGCCAGAGCCCGAGTTGTCGCCACCGATGGCGGGGTCGTCCGCCGGCATACCCGGTCGGCTGCAACTGCCCGCAGATAGCTGGCTCGCACCGTCGATGCGGCTCTCGAGATCTCGAAGTTCGTCGTAGTGGCGCTCGATGCGCTGGCGATCGATTTGGCTCAGCCCGATCAGCACTCTGTCCCGCTTGTTGCCGATCAGGTCCAGCACGCTCAGGCGGGCCCGCTGGCGGAAGTCATGGGTGGCCTGGGCGTCCTGTCCTTGTTCCGGTGTGAAGTTGTCGAAAAGGGATTGATAGGCCACCAAAGGGCTGACCTGGGCTTCGATGCGTTCGGCGCCGGGACCGTAAGAAATGTACTGTCGCCCGGCGTAACTGCTGCCAGCCAAGTACCACGAAGGTTGGGCGCGATAGACCAGCGAATCTAGCAGGGTGGTGCCGGCTAGTTGCTCTGCCACGACTTGGTCCGACGTGATGCCCCCACAGCGGTAGTCTGGGCTCGTCGAGCGAACGCCGCATAGCAGCGGGCTCTTGCCCCCGCCGTGAAAGTCTCGGTAGGCGCCTGCGGCAGGCACATCCGCCCCCTCCGCGGAGTTGGCGTTGAAGGGGATGCTCATGTTGCTGAGGATCGAAAACTCGGAGCGGATGTTTTCCAGAGGCTGCAGCGGAGTGGTGATCGCGTAGTCGGCGCCCACGTCCGCAGGCGCGATGAAATGTCCTTCTTCTTCGAAGTACTCGCCGTTGATGCGTTGGGCGTTCTTGGCCCACTCGTCCCCGCCGATAGCTTGACCAGCAAAGACGATACCATAGCGCTGCGGCAAGCCGGGATCCTGAGCGGCCGCCAGCTTGACGCCGTTATTATCCAGCATGCACTCCAGCAATGGCAGACCAACGGAAATGCCGCCGAGTCCGCGCAGCAATGTTCTGCGTTGAAGCCTTCGTGGGGCGACGTGGTGTCTGGGCGGTCGGGTCACGGCGTGTTCTCCTGCAGAGTATCCAGGGCCCGCTGGGCGAAGCGATCTTGACTGACGAACTCGAGGAGCCACTCATCGAGGTAGAACCCAGTGTCTTCGAAGTCTGAGGTAAGTGCCGTGGCAAGTTCCGTCTCTTCGGGAGTGAGGGTCCCTTTGGCGAGGGAGTACTTGAGGTACTGCTGCACGAAACACCCTGGGATCAGGTCATTGTCGATCAAGAGTGCAGCGAGCTCTCTGGGACCGTTGAAGTCTCCGAAGCCCTCTAGCGTGCCCGTTGCGTTGATCTCGCAATCCTCGTTGCCGTCGTCATGGCTGCGATAGCGCCCAGCCATGTCGAAGTTCTCCAGTCCTTCGCCGATGGGGTCGAAGAGTTGATGACACTCGGCGCAGCCGGATTGTTCTCGGTGGGCCCGATATCTGTCCAGTTTGCAGTCTCCTTCCGCCTCTTGTCCACCAGGTGGCTGATCGACGTCTATCGTTGCGGGAGGAGGTGGAACATCGAGGCACATCAGTCGAGTACGCACGAAAATGCCGCGCTGTGTTGGGCTGGTGTCGCTGAACTTGCTGAACGTGGACAGCACGCTGCCGTGTGACAAGATGCCCGCCCGCCCGCTGTCACTGGGGTAGGTGACCCAGCCTTCTCCCCCGTCTGGCGCAGGTAACCCATAGTGCTCTGCCAATGAACCCGTCAGGTAGGTCTCATCGCTTTGGAATAGCCGCAGGTAGTTGTCTGGTTGGTCAAACACCACGCGGTCGATGAGTGTTTCGGTTTCCAATTGGAAGGCTGCGTTCAACGTCGCATCGTGGGGGATCGCGCGGTAGCCGAGCCACATGGCGTGGAAGCGGTGTAGTTGGTCTCGGGCACGCTGGTGATCGAGCAATCGAGCCGCCGTTTGTCGGCGGCCGTCCGTGTCTGCCAGCATGCCGGACTCCGCTGTCTGCAGCAGATCGGCATCCGGGGTGGTGCCCCAGAGCAAGAAGGACAGCTTCGTCGCGATTTCGTAGTCGTCGAGTTGAAGGAGCTGTCCCGTCTGGGTACCGCGCTCGAGCCGGTACAGAAACTCCGGGTCCTGGATCAGACTGCTCAGGAGCAGCTCCACCGCCACATAGAAGTCGTCCCGCTCCTCGGCAAAGTCGAGCAAGGCTAGGTAGGGCGCCGCTTCGTCCGTAGAAACGCTCCGCCGGAAGAACGAACGTGCGAGGGACAGGACAATCGCCTCAAAGCAGACCTCGTCACGGGGGCCGCTCGGCTCGCAAGGCATCCAGGCGGCACGAGCGTCCGCGTCGTATGCCATGCGCGACGCAACGTCATCCGCCAGCACCTGCATCGAATCGATCAATGTCGTTGAGACGGTCTGTCGAGTCGCGTCGTTGTCGTATGGGGAAAACTCGTCTTCCGCGAGATAGACGGAAGCGGGGTTTTCGCCATCGCCGAGCAGGTCGCGCAACGAGTTGTTCAGCTCTGTCTGCGTGAGTCTCGGCGATATATTGGCTGATGGCGACAAGGCCGGGTTCGAAGCCTGGCTTGGGTCCGAGTCGCCGTTAGTGTTGTCGCTTGGGGAGCTGTCTGCTCGAGAGGGGCTGGGCGCCTGCGTCGATGGTGTCATGTCGTCCGCGTCGGGCGCGGGTTCCTGTCCCGGCGCATCGGCACGCGGTTCCGAGCCCTCACCCGGAGATTGCTCATCGCTGTCCCCGACCGCGCTGGAACAAGCCATGCTGCAAACGACCGCGCAGCACCAGGCCCAAGAAGGAGTCCTTGGAAGCGTAAACCTCACGTCGACAACCGTGAGCGATGTCAGCGCGATCCGCAACCAGGGTGGCAGCCTCGGGCTTTCCATCTGCGGTTCGAATCGGGACGCGTGCTGTATGTCTTGGAAAATCCTCAAGCCGCGTTAGCACGTTCGAGCACATGGCGGCATGTAAACGCACTCAGGCCCCGGGCTGGGCGCTCGCGTGAGGGGGGTACAATGTCGGTGAGCGCGCCCGACGGCGGGGGCGCCTACCAGCCCCCGGTGCTGCCGGACGTGGCGACCCGGCTCACCACGTCGTTGATGCGCCTGGCCACATCTCCGGTGTACGGCGCAGGGATCCATCTGACTTCTCTCGAAGAGGTGGTCGCTCGACTGGGTTTGAATCGAGTCAGAGAGCTCTTCATGCAGGTGTCCGTGGCTGAGCGCGTCTTCAACGCTCCCGGGTACAAGCCGGCGATGGTGCTCTTGAGGCACCACAGTGTCACGACGGGGTACATCGCGCGGATGCTGGCCGTCGTCGTTGGAGCGGACGTCGGGCAGGCGTTTCTGGGCGGATTACTCCACGATGTGGGCATCTGCGCTGGACTCGTCGCGCTCTCCGAACGAGTCCCAAGAGCGTTTCGGCCGAAGCTCGACGTGACGTGGCCAGCTCTGGTGCGCCACCACTCGGCTCTTGCTCGGCGCCTGTTCACCATTTGGGGGCTAGATAGCGAGCTGGCGGTGATAGCTCACCACCACACCGTAGATGCCGAGAACGGACCGCAGATTTCGACGCTCGTGGCGCTAGCAGACGCACTCGCGAACGAGATAGGAGTTGGGGTGCCGGGCGAATTCGAAACCGATGTCACCGACGCCGCCCGACGCGCGCTGGGCATCGACCGACACACGCTCGCAGAGCTGATGCATCAGGCTGAGCTATTCGCCAGCGTTGGTGACCTGTGAGTTCAGCATTTCCCGAAGGTCCGCCACAGACTCCTCTTGCACGACGAAGGATGGTCCGCGGGACCAACGACCGAGTGCTGAGCGGAACCATGCCTGACATACGAGGTGCCCGTTGAGTAACCACCCGGACCATTGAACGCACGTGCCATCTTCGGTCGTGCGCGTGCTGAGGATCGTACACTTTCCACGTGTGACGGCCCGCTCCATTTCGGCGTGTGCCTGGTCACTCGCCGATCGCCCCTCTTCTGCGGCTGGCCTCGTGCCTGATACCCTCGTGGCACTGTTTCGGTCACCCGATCGTTGTCCCGCCATGGCGGGGCGGGTTGCAGGGATAGTATTGCGGTCGACGCTCACGCGTTCAGCTAGTCATGCGGAGCTCAGCGGTGCAATAGGTCAGTTTGTCGTTTATTTTCCGTCCATCGCCGCACATGAGATTGGCGAAAGGTTGCGCTTTCCCAAAACCGCTATCGGGCGAGCGAAATCCCGCGCAGAGACGCCTATCTGGCTGCAAGTTACCGCCTATTGCACCACGAGGTCACCCTCCGCACGCGGAGCGCTCGGAGTGGAAAAGTTGCGATCGCCAGAAACGCCCACGTCAGCTGGCCAAATAGGAACCGCGACGGCTCTGTCGGCGTAGCGCGCTGCAAGTCACCGTTCCACACGTCCCGCGCGGCCTCGACGGATTGCGGCGAATCCGAAGCGGGCACGGACTCGGTCGATTGCTTGGGATGGGGAGGTGTCAATGGTCGGGAACGGCAGCTCGAGCTGCCGGTCTGGCCCCGATAGGTTCGACAGTGCGACGCCAAGCAGACGGATAGGCGCTGGCCTGCTCCAAGCCCGGGCGAGCAGCGCTCGTACGACTGCCATCACAACGGCATCCTCACAGGTGGGATGGGTCGTCAAGGAACGTTGGAATGTGCTGAAATCGCGGTAGCGCAACTTCAGAGTTACCGTGCGCGCCCGCACGCTTCGCTTGCGAGCACGCCAGCACACCCGCTCGACCAACGACAACAGCCGCTGATCGACCTCGTCGTGGTCGGCAAGGTCGGCCATGAACGTGCATTCGTTGGAAATGGAGCCCACAGTCGATCCCATTGGATCGTGCTCTTGGAACGCGGGACGGTCCCGGCCCAGGTCTGCTGTTTCCGTGTCCATGGCATGGCGCAAGCGGTCTCGCACACCTCGAACTTGGTCCAGCAACGGGCCAGGCTCCAACGACAAGACATCCTCGATGGTATGCAGTCCCAGGGTTCTCAATCGCAGTTCCGCTTTTGGTCCTATCCCCGGAAAACGTCTCAAGGGCAGGGACCCCAACCAAGCGCGTTCACGTCCCGCGGGAATGAGGACGACGCCCGATCCAAGTTGACGCCCATCATTCACCTGCAGCACCTTGTTGGGTTTGGCCAAACCACTGGCGACCTTGGCGACTGCTCGTGTACACCCGACGCCGGTGCTCGCAGGCAGTCCGATCTCGTCTCGAATGATTCGGTGAATGCCGTGGAGAACGCGCACCAACGTAGCGTCAGCACCGGTGTCGCTTGGCTCCGCATACAGTTGCTCGCAGCCGTGAAAGTCGAGGTAGAATTCGTCGATGCTCGCCGCCTGCACTGCCGGGGTGAAGCGCTCGAGAACTTCCTTCACTCGCTGAGCATACGGAGCGTATGTGTCGTGGCGCGGTGGAATGAATGTCGCATCAGGGGCAAGACGATAAGCCTCCGTCATGGACATACCGGAGCGTACGCCCATCGCGCGTACCTCGTAGCTGGATGCGAGGACGACGCCACGTTGCCCGGGGCGAGCACCGACTACAACGGGAACTCCGACGAGCGAGGGATCGAGTAGGCGCTCGACAGACACGAAGAACGTATCCAGGTCGAGGCAGCAGATCCGAGGCACTCTGGTTAGCACTGCGCAAATGTACAGCGACTGACTGTTCTCGCCCAGCGCGATCAGGACGCAGGAAAATGTCCCTTTAATTTCAGGCGCGTTCAATCGCGCCCAGCAATTTGCTCACGACATGGGGCTGCTTGAGAACGACTTGGAGCGTTCCTGGATCCAGTCGACCTGGCGCAGTCAGGAAGCCAGCCGCGACAGGTTCGGCAGCGCAGCGGAGACCCGTGCTGGAGTTGTTGCACTGGCATCCAGGTCCTCGTCGCCAGCGCTTGGTGGCATGGACGGCGGGCGCTCCTCAAGCCACCCGCGATCCGCGAGTTCGGCGCGCATCGCACGCCTCAGCTGTTTCTTAGCCGCAACGAGTCGGTCTTTGACCGTTCCGCGAGGAGTCTCCAACATCTCAGAGATCTCGTCGACCGTGTAGCCATAGCCGTGGCGCATGATCATTACCTGTCGGCGTTCTGCTGGGAGCTTTTCCAGGGCATCATCCAGATCGATGGGATCACGCGCTGAGACTTTGTTCTCTGCCCCCCACGGCGTGCTCCCCGGGATCAGCCAGCGTTCCAAGAGGCGCTTCCTATGCATCTCCTTGCGCATCACGCCTTGAGCGCAGTGGACCGTTACTCGTTCCACCCAGCGATCCAAGCTCGACTCTTCGTTGAATGTACTTGCGGCGCGTAGGAGCTCCAGCAGCGCTTGTTGCGTCAGATCGTCTGCCTCAACATCCGTCTTGCAGAGGGAACACGCCAGCTTTCGGACCCGATCGTAAAGTTGCCCGACCAGCGCGTGGCGAACATCCGACTCGCGCTGCTTCTCCAGACTGCGCTGCGGTACGGCGATTGGCGAGTCCCCAGCCCTGGGTGTTGTATAAACGTTGGGCTCAGATCGCAGCGGTGGCGTCGCGAAGCGTTCGCTGGACGAGGCAAATCCGGGAGTTGGCCAGTACGTCATGGTCAAATCGGGCGGGTGGCGGCGCTACAGCCGACCAACGCGCTGACTCATGAATGGTGTGTGGACCGGTTCCCTTCGCCCGACAGTGTCCGGTTGTTGAATGAGCCCGCAAATCTCTAATCCACACGTTAAGCCACGCGCGTGCATGGCACGTCGTCGCTGCTATTGAAGTCCCCACGACGACAACGCCCATTCAGCGCAGCGGTGCACTGCCCTGAATTCCACTGCTCGCGCGGCCTTCGCGGCCTACTTGCCGGGCATTTGGGTCGACAGCACGCTCTTGGGGAAACGCTCACGGAATTCCCCAGCAGCTTTTTGGGCTTCCCGGTCGCGGCCGAGCCCACGCAGTGCCTCGACCCGCAGCGCCTCGCGCTCCTCAGTGAGCTGACCCAGCGGGAAGCGTCGCTTGTGCGTCGCGAGTAGATTCAGCGCGGCTTGATGGTCCCTGCTCGCGGTGGCCCGACGGGCGCGGCGGAGCAATCGAAGCTCCTGCGCCGCGGCGGGCGTCGTTGCAGGAGTCTCTGCAGCCGCGGATGGCTTCGCCGGTCGCGAAACTGCGCGCTCTGGCTTGCCGGTGCTTGGTTCATCCGCGTTGCTCTGCGGCCGGGTCTTGCCGGTCTTGCCCCCGCCGGACCGGATTTCCCGAGCGTCGGCGAGCCGTTGATCAACGCCGTTGCCGGGTGCCTTTTCCTGGGGTAGCCCATCCGCATCGGCTTGCGATGCGGTCG
Organism: Polyangiaceae bacterium; assembly: GCA_050298815.1. Lineage (GTDB taxonomy): Bacteria > Myxococcota_A > Polyangia > Polyangiales > Polyangiaceae > SZUA-265. The sequence continues at coordinate 560,512 of JBNKUV010000010.1, read as the reverse complement.
TCGGGGCAGCCAGTGCTGTGTGCACCGACCACCCGTGGTGCAGTCTGACTTCCTCCGTGTTCGCTTCCAAGCGGGAGCCAGCGGATAACAATAGCGGTGTTTCTTGCTGCGGTACGTGGACGGCGACTTTGCCCTGTTCGACCTCGACCGTGAAGCGCTCTTTGGGTTGATAGTCGATGCTGAACTGCGTGTTGCTGACTTCGAGCTCGTACTCATCGGCCGTCACACGCCACTGCCGTCTGGCACCCGGAGCCAATTCGAACTCCACCGCCCCACGGTCGAGCTCGAAGGCAACGCTGTCGCTTCCCAGCGACAGCCGACCCTGCGCACCCGGCTGTAGTTCGACGGAGCTGCCATCCTCCAGCTGATAGAAGTGGGTTTGCCCAGCAGCGGCTAGAAGTTGAGTGGATTCCAGCTCAGGCGGGTCCAGGTTGCTCCAGACCACGGTTGCTGCAGCGGCGGCTGCGAACGCAGCCGCTGCCACACCCACGTTCAGCGATGGACGGAGCTGGTTGAGCTTGCGTCGCCATCTGGCCCAGGTCGGAAGAGGCTTGGAGAGCTCCTGCAGTCGCAGAGCTTCGCGCTCGCCCAGACCGTTCTTCAACGCAACTTCCAGTCGCAACTGGGCTCGCTCGAAGCGGAAGGCTCTGGTCAGCTCCCTGTCGAGCGCTTGCGTATCGCGCTTGGCGAGTTGCCGTCCGGCATCACGCCTAATCGGAATCTCATCGAGACCCATGGGACTCCCTTCCGCCCTGCTGCTTCGAGAGCTTGTCGTACGCACGGGCAAACCGCTTCCGAGCGCTGTGAAGACGCGAGTAGACTGTACCGACTGGCACACTCAACGCCTCCGCGACGTCGACACAGGACGTTCCTTCGAGGTCGACCAGAATTAGGATGGCGCGCGAGCGCTCGTCGATTTGGTCCAGAACCGTTCGAATCCGTTCCAGGCTTTGCGCAGTGGCCAAGGCTTCCGCCGGCGAGGGGCCTTCGTCATGCGCTTGGGCCAACGCCGTATCGTTGGGCAGCTCCGAGTGGCGCCGAAACCGGCGGCGCTCGCTGCTCCAAACACGGAAGGCGATCGCCGCCAACCACGTCGTCGCCTTGGCCTGGCGCTCGACAAACCCACCCCGAGAGTGCGCGATCAGAAAGACGTCTTGAACGAGGTCCTCGATCTCATGGTCCGGAGCTCCCATGCGCCAAAGGAACTTCGCCACGAACGGTGCGTGCGCTTGGAACAGTTCCTTGACGTCCTGGTGATCTGCGACGTCCTGATGGCTGGCCTGCTCTGGGCTCTGCCCAGGTCTGGAGGTCGACAGCTTCACTGCCGCCTCCTCACGAGAAGGGAGAATGCGCGGCAGCGCGGCGCCGAGGCGGAAAGTGGTAGGGTTTTTGCCAAAACGAGCAAGTGGAGCATGCCGCAAGTCGCACCTGCAGTCACCGCTGGTGAGCAGGGGGGGGATTATTGCGCTGGATGCTGCGTTCACGATTCACCTTTGTGGACACACGCAATCAAGCGGAGCCCGTACCAGTCATTTCGGCGGTGTTCCGGGCCGACCGGCATGCTTTACGCACCATCATCTATGCGTTTGACCCCTCGATCCTTCGCCAGATCACGAAATGAGAGCGGGCGACCCAGGTTGGGACGTACGGTGGTCAGCCGAAACCCTCGAAACAGCTGGTCCGGGGGGCGGACCGCTACTCGACGCGGGTTGCCCACGTACCCGCTTGGTGGTCAGGGCCCGCGCGCCCTCAGTCCTCCGCCGCTGAGAGCTGGAGGGGGAACCCGAAGTCGAGCCCGACGCGAAAGCTCGCCCCCGGCATGCTCCAGACACTGCTTTCGTTCACTAGAACGGTCCATTGCGTGAGCGCCGCCAGGCCCTCGACGTGTAGCGTCGCCAGCACCGGGCCCACTGGCTGGGAGGCACCGAGGCGAATGCCCGCCTGGCTCAGCAAGCCGCTGGGCGTACTCGGCTCGTCCAGCCCCACTCCTTGCACACGCAGCTGTCCGAGATGAGCGACCGCACATCCGCTCAGTCGAGCGTGATGGAAACACGGCGCCACCGTCGCCATCAGCGCTCGACTCTCGAAACCGCGGCCGTCGTCCGCGCGCCAAGTGGACGGCAGGCTGCCCGCACCACCGAGTTCCAACGAGTACTTCTCATAGCGAACTGCCACGAACACGCGCGCCAGCAGGCTGGGGTTCGGCCCCAGTCCGGCAGCCACCGCCGGACCCAGCCCCAGGTTCATGTGCCAGCCACCACGTTCCTCGTCGGTCGTAGCATGCAGCTGAACCGTAGTCGTTTCGGGCTCAGGCGGAGGAGGTGGAGGCGGCGGTGGAGGCTCTGGTGGGGACCGCGGTGGTGGTTGCTCGACTGGTTCGGGCGAAGGACCTGTATCGAGAAGCTGCAGTTGGACCACAACGGCAAACGCCATGCTGCGCACCAACTCGCGACAATCTCGGTGGTTGACGTCGAGCTGACGCTCCCCCCGCTGCCTGCCGTCTTCGTCTTGCCACAGTACGCTTCCCTGTAATCCTGATGGGGTGGGAGACGTGCGGGCGATGAGGTGGCGCGGAGCGTCCCGATGGAATGGGTCGTAGCCGAGCTGGCGCTGGACGTCGCGCTCGAACTCCGCGCGCGACGGACAGTCTTCGACGTCGAGCCCCATCTCATAGTCGAGTGCCACCCGAGATTGGGTCTGTCCGGATGCTGGGGTTTGCCATGACACGGGCACGGCCATCCAAATTGACGCCAATGCCGAGGCCCGCCCTGAACACCTAAAAACCCGCGCACCCATCGCCAGGCAAAACCATATTGCGCATTGGGCGCGCACTCGAGCGGCGAGGAGCCAGGAAGGCATTCGCCAGCAGAGTAGCAGCCGAAGCGGAGAGCCGGAACCACTATGCCGTGAATCGCGGCGGGGCCGCCAAGCGTTCCGCCTGTCGAGCACGCCACACAGCTCCCAAGTAGCTGCAGCAGGGTGATAACTTGCAGGGCGCCCTCGGGGCCGTTCTATCAGCGCGCAGGATGGGGGGCGCCTTATCGTCAGTCCGTTCAGGGATGGGTCGGGCGGCTCCACAGTGTCCTCGAAGCGCCGCGCAGCGGCAGTTGCTGGAACCGTTCCCGGTCTTGCGTCGGCATTCGAGCTCGTGTTGGCGAGCTGCTGGGCGCGCCCCGGCTCTAGCGGCCGCTCGGCGCCGCAGCTCGTATCAGGCCATAGTTGTTCCAGTATCTGAGGAAGCTTGCACTGAGAGGAAAGGTTTCCACCGGCAGGGTCTTGGAGGACCGGAGGCGAGACCTGCGTTGCAGCGCTGCGCGGAACTGGATGGACAAAAGTGACGGCTCGCCAAGCTCTCGTTCGACCATGAGGTTCGGTGATACGTCGAACGGATACGATTACCCGCTCTTGGGTGACTCGGGCTCGTGCACTCAGTGCTCGGAGCGGGAGCGCTTGCGACTACCGGACGCACACAGTGGGGCCGACGATGGGGCGGGCCGAGCGGCGACATCCGCCGAGGCGGCAGCTCACCCAGCGGGTCGTCGGTCAAGCCGTAGAATGGCCCACTGACGGCCTAGGGCGGACGCGTTGTTGGCGTGAGCGGGTACCCTGCTCCTGGTCCGGTGCGGAGGAACCGAACTTCGACACCTCATAGGTTCATCAAGGCGGTCAGTGGTACGGGTGACTGCAGCCTGAAGTGACCGTGCGGGCGACCGCTCAGAGGTTGCCGACCGACTCACTCGAACTAGTCCTCTGGGTTAACGGCAAGTTAGCTTGATGGGGGAATTTGCCTGCTGTTTGTAGGGCTTTCTCCCGCCGAGACTGGGTATTGGTGATTTTCGTTCGTGTCACTGTAAACGTTTTCGATTGGGTCGTTTCTTTGCCAAAATCTGAGGCTCCCGAGCGATCCACCGATGTGCTTCAAGAGTATGGATCAACATCAGAGCTAATCAGTGACCTGGCGGAGCAGCGCCCAGCCGCGCGAGATGCTGTTGCGCGGTTGATGTACGGTCGAGTCAAACGTCTTGCGAGATCCCTGTGCGGTGCAGATGCAGACGCCGAAGATGTCACTCAACAGGTTCTGCTGGAGGTCCTCAGGGATGCCCCAGGCTTCAGGTTTGAGGGTTCTTTTGAGCGCTGGGTAGACCGCATCACCATCCGCCGTGCCCTTCGCACTGCGAGATTGGAGCGTCACCGACGGGGTACGCTCGCTCGCTGGCTCCTTCCGGACGCTCTACCCTGGGGCTCTGACGCGAAAGTCTCGTTCGAGGAGCCCACGAGCATCGACGCCTTGCTGCTTCGCCTCAGCCCAGAGCGCCGCGAAGCAGTGATTCTGCATCACGGGCTCGGCTATTCTGTGAACGAGGTCGCGGAGATGCTGGATACGCCTCGCGGGACGGTGAAGGACCGTCTCGTCGCCAGCAAGAGACAACTCAGCAAGCTGCTGCGTGGTGAACTCGAAGACCGGGGGTGGATGAGCAAGCGACCTTCCAGCGTGGGGCGAGCGCGCGAAACCCAAGCGCAGCCCCGTGCGTGAGTGCTCTCTGGCGGGTGCTTGCCGGAGGAACGCACAACTCCGTCCTGCTCGCGTCGCCCTGGCAAGTCCGTTGGACACCAGCCCACCCCAGCGAATAATCATTGTCCATATGCCGGTCCCATGGCGGTTGTCCTTTCTGTGCGTGTTCGTATGTCTGTCAGTACTCGTCCTGCCGTTGGGTGCGTGCACTGGGACCGGTACAGGTTCCGAACGGTCGGGCCTGAGCGGCGTGATGCCAAGCCCGGGCACAAGCGGGCAACCTGCGAGTACCGCGCCAGCATCAGGAGAAGCCACGGTTGTCATGCCCGACACGGCGCCGCCGCCAGCCCCGACGCCGACGACGTCAAACGATCCAACGGCAGCGTCCAACCCGCCGACGGGCGTCACGTCAACCAGCGCTTCAGGAGGGCGGCCCGGCGTCCCACAGGCGACTGCCACTGTGCCGCAAGCGCCTCCTACTCTCACTACTGAGCCTTCGTCGCGTGGGACCGCGCCCTCGGTAAACGCGCCGACGACTGACGGCACTGTGTTCCCGGCGACGGTTACCACACCGCGTATCATGATCGTGGGCGACTCGATCTCGGCGGGGCCTGGTTGCTACAAGAAGTACCTCGATCAAGAGCTCCAGAGTGTCGGCATCACCAACTACGAATTTGTTGGGGAGTACGGGGATGATTGCGGTGGTGGCATACGCCACAGCGCCGTCAGCTGCACCACTTCTGGGCAGTACACCCAGGAGACGTTCACCGTCCCGAACTGCTTTGCCGACCAGAGCTTTCCTGGCATGTCGACGCTGGTGGCGAACCACAACCCCGACCTCATTTTGCTTCAGCTCGGTGTGAACGACGTTTGGGGCGGGAGCGCCCCTGTGCAGCCCATTCTGGATAACTACGCTACCCTGATCGAACAGGCGCGTTCACATAACCCGAGCATCGTCGTTGCGGTTGCCCAAATCCACCGAATCATCACCGACAACTGCACCAACGATGCGAGTACCACCAACGCTGAGCAATTGGTAACAGCTCTACCGGGATGGGCGGAGACGGTTACGTCTGTGTCTTCGCCGGTGTTCATCGCAGACCTGTGGACTGACTCGGATGCGCACGAGGCTGATGACTGTGTCCACCCGAACGACGAGGGAGCGAAGCGTATGGCTCTCAACTGGTTCAAAGCCCTCGAAGACATTCTCGACTGAACGGCAGTACGAGGGCGTGCCCGCTGCTGGATTCTACTCGGCTCTTGGCGTGCCGTCGCAGCAGCAACGCAAAAAGCCGATACGGCAGGACCAGCCCGCTGTGTTGGGCCGCCCTGGGGCCTCGAGCGATCGCTCTGCGCCAGATAGCAGCGTGGGCCAGGCACAGCGACAAGACACGTTTCTCCGCCCGTGGCAGGCTCACGTTTCTCGGCGTCTGCTGAAGGAACTGTAAATGCATACCTCAAACTCGATCGGCACGTGGACCACGATGGTGGCGTTGCTCGCGCCCAGCCCGGCATTGGCTGCCGAATACTACGTTGCGCCGGACGGTAGTGATGCGGCCCCTGGAACTGAGGCCGACCCTTTCGCCACCGCTGCCCGTGGTCAACAGGCAGCCTCCCCGGGCGACACGATCTACTTTCGGGGTGGGGTTTACGAGTTCAGCGGCGATTCGGACATCGGCGTGCTTTTTGACAAGAGTGGCCAAGCGGGGTCGCCCATCAACTACTTCGCCTATCCGGGCGAAGTCCCTGTGTTCGACTTCAACAACCTGACGCCTCAGGCTCGCATTCGTGGGTTCTCCGTGCGCGCCGACTGGCTTCATTTTCGTGGGCTCGAACTGACCGGAGTCCAGCAGATCCTCGTCGATCAGAATGAATCGTGGTGTATCCGGGTCGAAAATGGTGCCAGCAACAACATCTTCGAGCTGCTCAACCTGCATCACAATGAAGGCCCAGGGCTATTCATTCAAGACGGTGGGAACAACCTCGTCCTCAACGTCGACTCTCACCACAACTACGATCCCGATCGTGGTGGCGAGAACGCGGATGGCTTCGGTTGCCACACGGACGATGCGGGGAACGTCTTTCGAGGCTGCCGGGCTTGGTACAACAGCGACGACGGGTTTGACTTCATCAACTCTCCGGGCGTTTGTACGGTGGAAGGCTCGTGGGCGTTCAGAAACGGCTTCGTTCCAGACAGTAACAGCGCTGCTGGCAATGGCGCTGGTATCAAGGCTGGCGGCTTCACCACCAACATCCCGGCGACCATTCCCCGGCATGTGGTGCGCTTCAACCTGACGTTCAGCAATCGTTCTCAGGGCTTCTATGCCAATCACCATGAGGGCGGGATCGATTGGATCAACAACACCGCCTTCAACAATCCCCGCAATTTCGACTTGCTTGCCGACGAAGGCAGAGCTGAGCACTACCTGAAGAACAACCTCGCAGCGGGCTCGGGCGAGGCGTTGGCGCGAGCAACCCTGGACGAAATCGACGACACCGTGAACTCGTGGTCCTTGGGGGTGACGGTCAATGACTCCGACTTCGTGAGCACTTCGGACTCTGGGGCTGACGGCCCTCGACAGGCCGACGGAAGCCTTCCATACGTCGGGTTCATGCGCCTCGCCGAAGGTAGCGACCTAATTGACGTGGGGCAGGACGAGGGGCTTCCCTTCGCCGGGGAGGCCCCCGACCTGGGCGCATTCGAGTTCGGTGTCGAGTCCAACACCCCGAGCGAGCCGGTCGACGAAGGTAGCGGCGGCCAAGATGGGCAAGGGGGCTCGGAGTCCGGCAGCGGAGGTACCTCCGAACCTGAAACTGGCACCGGCGGATCGGGTGCCGGAGGATCACCCATAGACATCCCCCCTGCCGGCGGCGAGGGCGGAAACACGATTGACCTGCCTTCAGGCGGTTCTGGTGGGGATGGGGTTATCTCTGCGCCGAGACCCGAGCCAGGTCCAGCGGATGATCCCCCGCAGGCGACGCCAGGTCAATCCGACTCCGCGCCAACGCAGAGCTCGGAGACGCCCTCTCCACCACCTACTTCGAGTACGCCGGGCCTCGCTGTCGACCCGGCGGGCGCACCGGAGAACCCGGACCTCAGCTCAGGGGACGACTCAGACGGATGCGGTTGTCGTGTCGGCAAGCAACGGCGTGTTGGTGGAGAGTGGTTCATGTCTTTGCTGGCGTTGGCGCTCCTCGCGCGTCGCCGACGGACCACCCGATCCTGAGTGGGCCACACGTGATGACAATCAGGGTTTGGCTGTCAGGTGGCGTCGAATTCCATCACGGCGTTGGACAAGGTATCGAACGACGTTCGGTCAAAGGCAGTGAGCAACACCTGGTCGAACTCTGGAGTGGCGCGGACGAAACCCGATACTTCGCGCACCGCGATGCTCGCTGCTGCTGACGGCGGGTACCCGAAAATTCCGCAGCTGATCGCCGGGAACGCGATGGACCGTAGCTTACTCTGCGTGGCAAGCAACATGGCTTGCCGGTAGCACGAGGCCAGCAGCGCTTCTTCTCCCCTGGCGCCGCCACTCCAGATCGGTCCTACGGTGTGAATGACGAATCGAGCCGGGAGGTTGAAACCCGGGGTCAGACGCGCCTGTCCAGTGGGGCAGCGGACGCCAGGAGACACTTCCGGGAGTCTTCGACACGCATCCTGCAGGGCGGGGCCCGCAGCTCGGTGGATTGCGCCGTCCACACCCCCTCCGCCAAGCAGGCGTTCATTCGCAGCATTGACGATGACGTCAACATAGAGCTGCGTGATGTCCGCGTGAACTACCGAGACTACCTGCTGCTGTGGCACTGTCCTTCAGCCCTCAAAAGCGTAACCAATGGAGAGTCCTGGATAGGGTAAAACGATCGGTTCGTTGTCGTCCAAGATGGCAATCAGTAGTTGCGCCGTCGCTCGGAAGAAGACGCCCCCTGCCCGCGGCTGGTAGCGATAGCCAAGCATGGGACCGCCAGCGCCCGCAACGTCCAGGTCGACGACCCCGAGGAACAGCTCGACGCCCGCCTCGAACATGTGGTTCCCGCTCCCAGCGAGGACGCTCCCACCTACCGAGAAGGTCGGGCCAACGGCACACTCGAAGCTGCACAGAGCGACGACGCCAACGCCGCCGCGCACCGAGAGCGCAGGTGCGGGTCGGTGATCTACGCCCAGGCCAAGCACGACGGATGATCCGAGGAGTTGTCCGTAGACGGCCAACGGCGAATGAGCCTTGGTGCCTTCATCCCCCTCCGGCTCGCCTTTCAAGAAGCGGTGGCGGTATTCTGTAAACGATTCAGTGCGTTGGGGTTCGGGCTTTGTTGGCTGTACGCGATGTATGGGTGGTGATTGCACCTGTGCATGGGCGACCGAGCTTGACCAGAACGCGCTGGGAAGGAGTGGTGTCAGCAACAGCCACGGGTTGATGTTCGCGTTGCCCATGAGCTCGGCAACTTACACCGAAGTACCTGCGGATGCCTGTGGGTTCTTTCTCGGAGCGAGCCTTCGCACGCTATACCGTACAGATGGCGACGTTGCTGCGCCATCACCTGCGCTGCCTGATGCGGGCAAGCCATCAGGCTTCGGCGCCCCGGCTCTCACTGAAGAGGGCGGCCGATGACGATGGTGCTGCGATGGAAACGGTCGAGATGGGCAGCCCAGCTGTAGTGCGTTGGCTCCCCAAATTGAGTCGTGGCTAGCGCAATGGTCCCGATGCCAAACCCGTCCGAGTTACTCGCGGTTCGCGTATCATCCGCGTGTGCCGAGGCAGAAGAGTCGACGACGCGGATGAGAAAACCATTCTCGAATCCTGACAACCGAACGGGTTCGGATGCGACGAACGCGACGTGCCCCGTGTTGTTCGAATCCAACTCGAGGGGTCGAAGCCACGCAATCAGGTCTCCGGGTACCGCCTCCGCGACACTAGGTACCCGGTACCACCCGCCATGCGCTTGTCGGGGTGGGATGGATGCGATGGCCGTGTGGAAGTCTCTGGCCAGGGGTCGCCCCGAGGTCACGAGGTCGGCGCTTGCGTACGCTTCGGGTGAGGTTCTGAACAAGACCCATCCGGCCATGCCAGAACAATCGAACTGATAGTAGCCGCGAGATTCGTCGACGAGGACGTCGTAGGAGTACTCTGAGAGCCGCACTGAACGAGCGATTCGTTCAAGCTGCCGCATCACAGCGTTGGTGTTCCAGGCGGGCGTCGTGGCGACCCTGTTGGCGGCGCCGTCGCGTATCTCTGCTGCGGGCCGGAGGGGGTTGGGGGCGTATTGGGTGGGCCTGGTACAGGCGAGCACCACGAGTGCGCAAGGCAAGCATCGACTCACGAGGTTCTCATCCTGACTCACTTGGCCCCGCTGCACAATTCGCTCAGCCACTGCAGTGAGCCAGGGCGGCGCACGGACAGTGTGATAGGTTGCGGTCGTGGAGTCGATCGCGCGATGCCGCCTTGTCGTGTGGGTAGTGGTATGTGCGTCGCAACCCGCGCAGGCAGAGCCGGCGCGATACGATGGCATGACAGACGATTACCCCAGGCTCGAACTCGGAGCGCACGTGGGCGTTGTCTACCCCACCGATGGGGATGAAACCTTGGCAGCGGCGGGGCTGCACCTCGCGCTGGAACCGATGCTGCGCTTGGGCGAGTACGGCGCCCTAGGCATCAGCGTGCAACACTCTCGCCTAGACTGGCAGGCGCGCGGCCCGGAGACAGGACCGATGCCGTTCGCGGAATTCTTTCCTGATGATGACGGTTTTGTGATTGCGACGACGGTGGGGCTGGCGGGTCGTTGGTACTTGCTAGGCGACGCGCTCTTCACTCCATACCTGCAAGCTGCGATTGGCGTCGGTGACTACATTCAACTGCCGGACCATCCGCAATGTGGTGTTGAGGACGTCCTTTTCCCCTCGCTCTCCGGGGGGGTGGACTACTCCTTGCGCGACACCTTTCGTGTGGGTTTGTCCACGAACGCCTTCTTGTTCGGTCTCGGAATGTCTTGCACGGAACGGGGTCTCGTCGGTGAACCGCCAGCACCGCCGTGGCCTGGGATGGGTGTCGCGATCCGCGGGAGTGTCACGAGTGTTTGGGGGGGGTGAATCCTTGTCGGGTGGACCAAGAATCGTGTGCTCAGTGCTGGGTAGAGTCGCCCTGGTCTCTCTGTGCGCTTGTCTTCTGTTTGTCGCGAGTGCCTGCGCTGACGGAGAGTCCGCCCGCAGTGACGGGTCGACTGGGTCCCCAGTAGCTTCGCCCAATGCAAGTCCTACGTTCGGGCCTCGGGCACCCGTACTGGACGAGACGGAATGCAGCTACGTTTGGCCGTCTAATGCTCCCAGCGGTTGCGACACCACCGAGTGGTGTGTTCCGCGACTGAATGCAACCACCGCCTGCTTTCAGAAAGGCACTCATCTCGAGGGAGCGCGATGCACCGAATACTCAGACTGCGCCGAAGGCCTTTTCTGCTCGCAACTCCAATGCACCCGCCTCTGCAACGACGCCGCCCCATGCCCTGAGAACTCCGCCTGCGTCGATATTCATTCGGATGGCCGTGGGCCGTTGTTCAAGCTGTGTCGTCCAGTTGACCCAGAACCGTGTTGTGCAAATGGGGCGAGCTCTTGCACTTGCTACGAACCATGTCCTTTCACCGATGTACAGAGCATCTGTGACGCAAGCAGCGGTTGTTGCTTCCGCGGTCTGGAGGACAATGGCGTGCCGACCTGCGTTTGTTTCGCCGAGTTGCCCGATGGCTACCTCGATTGCGCGGACTTCGTTCGACGTCAAGGCATCGCACGCGGCGTGACGCTGACCCAATCGCCCACCTGTCCCTAGTTGGCGCTTCCTGCCAGCGCCGTATCGAGGAAGTCCAGCCTCTTATCGAGACGGTTCGATGCGATTATCTCGGACGTCGACAGGCCGATGCCGGCGCTGCAGCGAACTGCGTGCGCCCGAGGCTTGGGCCTCAGCCAGTTGCCGTGCTTCTTCGCTGAGCCCACCCTGGTGCGCGTCACGGAACCCGAGCCCGCGTTCGACATCTGGGTGCTCGTGCACGACGACTTGCGCAAGAGTCCGCGACTCAAGGCGTTTCGCGATGCGATGGTCGATGCGCTTCAAGCGCGCCTAGCGGGCGCGATCGCCGACGGCTAGCCTGCGCCAAACGACCACTCGCGACCAATTCCGCAGGATGTGGGCCAAGTACGCGCGCCAGGCAGACGCTCGGAGATTTGTCGGGACACGCGCCTAGGTTTTGGAGAGGCTGTGCGAGCCATGCCGTTGTCGACCTCTCACCGCGTTTGGGCGCCCAAAGCCACCCGAGTGGACCTAGTCCTCATTGAGGAGCAGCGTGTCATTCCGATGCAGCAGCTCGAGGGCGGATGGTTTGAGGTAACCGACACTGGTATCCAACCCGGACAACGCTACGCACATAGTCTGGATGGCGGTAACTTGTTGCCCGATCCGCGATCCGCCCATCAACCCGAAGGCGTTCACGAAGCGTCTGCGTGGGTCGATTTCGACACTTTCCCTTGGGCCGATGCAGGGTTTCGGCCATGTTCCTTCGCCGAGGGGCTCATCTACGAGCTGCACGTAGGCACCTTCACTCCTGAAGGTACCTTCAGCGCGGCGATCGAACGCCTTCCGCATCTCAAGCAGCTCGGAGTCACTCACGTCGAGCTGATGCCGGTGGCGCACTTTCCCACGAATCGTGGTTGGGGCTACGATGGCGTTGCGCTCTTTGCTCCGCACGAAAGCTACGGCGGGCCAACGGGACTTTGCGAACTCGTCAATGCTTGTCACCTCGCGGGCATCGCGGTGTTGCTCGATGTCGTGTACAATCATCTGGGGCCCAGTGGGAATTATCTCGGGCAGTATGGTCCCTATTTCACGAGTGCCTACCACACGCCTTGGGGGGAGGCCCTCAACTTCGACCAAGCGGGTAGCCACGAGGTACGTCGATTCATCTGTGACAATGCGCTGCATTGGTTGCGGCACTATCACTTCGACGGCCTGCGCCTTGATGCGACTCAAACCATCATCGATCAGTCTGCGCGCCACATCTTGCGGCAAGTGGCGGAGGAGGTGCAAGCGCTCGCCGAGACGCAACGCCGGGACCTCGTGCTCATCGCCGAGACGCCAACGAACGATCCGCGCGTCGTGCGCCCCCCGCCTGCGGGCCATGGCTTCAACGCCCAGTGGGCGGACGACCTGCACCATGCGCTGCATGCGGTGTTGACCGGAGAAGCTGCGGGCTACTACGCTGACTATGGGAATATCGCCGACATTGCCCGCGCTCTGCGCGAAGGGTTTGTTTACCAGGGGCAGTACTCTGCATACCGCGATCGTTTTTGGGGCGACGCTTCTGGTGGGCTCAGGGGTAGTCAGTTTGTCGTCTTCACGCAGAATCACGACCAGGTTGGTAATCGTCCGCGGGCGGACGGATCGTCGAGTCGTCAGAACCCCGGGCAGCTCAAGATCGCGGCTGCGTTGACCCTGTTGAGCCCATTCGTTCCACAACTCTTCATGGGAGAGGAATGGGGAGCTCGGACGCCGTTTCACTACTTCACGGACCACGCAGAGGCCCACCTCGGGCGTGCCATTCGAGCGGGACGCAAACGCGAATTCATCGCGTTCGGCTGGGAAACGAGCGAATCGTTGGACTCTCAGGCTCGTGAAGCCTTTGAGAGATCCAGACTGGATTGGAACGAACTAAAGTACACCGGTCACCAGGATATTCTCGATTGGTATTGCGGTTTGGTCGCACTGCGAAAGGGGCATTCGGAGCTGACGGATGACGCGCTTCGGGCTGTCGTGGTCAAGTTCGACGAGGAGCGAAGGTGGTTAACGATGACCCGCGGACGTCTTGTCGTCGCCTGCAATTTCTCGCACGATGAACGAGTTGTTCCGTTGGAAAGGATTCCGCGTGAATTGAGCATGGTGTCTGACGCCGGCATTCGATGGGAAGGGGCGTCGTTGGTTCTGCCCAGCCACAGCTGTGTGATTGCCGAGCTTTGATGGCATCCCGTTCCTCGCGATTCTCCCGCCATTCTGTATTTGTTTTGGTGTCTGAATTTCCATGATTCCTGCTGTCGGGCGAATAGTTCGCTCCAGCGACCACGAGCGCTAGCTCGCTTGAGGTGGGTGCTGAAACTCGCGCGAGTCGGGCCTGATCTGTCGAGGGTTCGCTGTCGTTGGTGATGGACGAACTGAACCGCGATGTGGCATCGGGGACCCTGTTCACCAGCGGCTTGCTGGTGGTCGAAAGGGAGTACTTATGAAATACAGCTTATCATTCACCTGTTCCCTGTTGCTTGGAGCCATGGTTGTTGCGTGTGGCGATGACGATTCGGACTCGGGCGATCCGGACTCCGGCGCCGTGACGGAGGAGACCGACGAGGAGGAAACCGAGGGAACTGGCGACACGGAGGAAACTGAGGTGGAGCCTACCGAGGAGACGGACATCGAGGAAACGGAAGAGACCGAGATCACAGACGAGGATGCATCCTCGTCTGACTTCATGATATCGAGCCCAGACTTCGACGATGGGGATGCACTGCCAGAGGAGTACACCTGCGAAGGTAAGCCGTTTGGCGACAGCATTTCACCAGAGCTGAACTGGTCAGGCGCCCCGGAAGACACGCTGAGCTACGCTCTTGTGTTCGTGGATACGAGCCTGCTCCCGGATGCCCCACAGTTTGGGTATCACTACGCCGCGTGGAATATCCCAGTATCCCTCGACGGCATTCCCGAAGCGCTGAGCGAGGGTCAGTTCCCTGACGAATTGGAGGGCGGCGAGCAGTTCAGGGCAGGCCCCCCGCGTGAGCCATCATTTTTCGGTCCCTGTCCGTCGTGGCAGACCCACTGCTTCGGTGAAGAGCGCGTCAATGATTCGTATTCCTTCATTCTGTACGCATTCGATGAAGAGGAAATCACCCCGCCCGATCCCGAGGAGGGCAACTACGTTCACCAGCTGGACTTGTTCTTCCAAGAGCTGGCCATCACTTCGACGGAAGTTACTGCGACTTCCGACGCGAGCCCATCGAGTGCGCCGATGTGTCCCGACGACGTTGACGCCGGCGCAGATGCGGGGCCAACGACCGACGGCGGTACGATGAGCTCACGCGATGCCGGTGTTCCGGCGGAAGCCGGCGCAGCCGACGCCTCTGACTGAGTCCTCGAGCGGGAGGCCCTCCCTCGTGGGACGGGCCTCCCAGCCTGCTGGGTCGGGGTGGCGCGGTGAGGACGAAATGTTCACTCGCGGCGAGCTACGCTGCGGCGGCGCAACAAACCGACGCAGGCAGCCAGGCCCCAGAACACAGCGCTGCCCGATGGTGCCGATTTACCGACGACCGAGCAGTCGCAGTCGTCGTCGGTGCCCCCTGAAGAACTGTTTCCAGCGTCACGTGCCTCGGTATCGCTGCTGACATCCGATTCCTCGGCGCCGTCTGATGGCTCGTTGGTGTCGGTGTCTGCCGTTGTGTCTGTGGTGGGTGTTGCGGTATCGGTGGAGCTCCCGGTGTCGGCGTCTGTCTCCGAAACGTCGGTGTCGCCTGGGCTGACGTCCGTCTCCGTTTCAGTGCCGTCCGGAGTGCTGGCGTCGACTGCTGGCGTCAATCCTCCGTCGCTCATGGGTGCACCCGCGTCGCTCATGGGCGCACCCGCGTCCGATGTGGGTGCCGGCTCGCAATTGGTAGTCGCTGGGGCGACTCGGGTGATGTGTCCACTGCCCGCATGGGCAACGATGTATAGTGCGCCGTCGTATTCGAAGAATTGGACCGGACCGGCGTTGCCGGTGTCCACTAGCGGCTCGCGCTCGCCGATGACGCCATCCCGTGTCTCGTTGAGTGGTAGCGTCCAGACGTTGCCACTCGTGTAGTCACCAAATACATACTTGCCGGCGAACTCCTCTGGCCAAGCGCAGTCATCCAGGATGAGGCCCCCGGTGATGGAGTCGCAATCATTGGGGACGTCCGGGTTGTCTGGAGGCACGTTGGCACCCCCACTGCTCTGTTCGCAGACGTAAACTGCATCCACGCAGTTCCCGGTGTTGGGTGTCGTCGTCTGGCACGTATCAGCGGGCAGTCCTTCGTTGCCCTCGCGGTAAGGCCACCCAAAGTGCACACCGCCCGTCGGTGGCACGAGCTGGATCATCTCGTAGGTGATTTCCCCAACGTTGCCGACCCAGACATTGCCGGTCTGAGGATCGGCCCATAGCCGGAAGGCGTTTCGAAAGCCCCAGGCGAAAATCTCCTCTCGGGGAGAGTCTGACGTCGTTGTTGGTTCGACCCCGGCACTGTCACCGCATGCGGTGACAGTCTGTCCAATCAAGGGGTTGTCTTCGGGAATGCTGCCGTCCAAGTGCAGGCGAAGCACCTTTCCTTGTGCGTTGGTGAGGCATGTGCCGAAGAAATTGCTCAAGCCTTCGCCCGGCGCAGCGTTCGAGTTTCTGCCGGTATCACCGGTCCCGACGTAGAGGTAATCACCGTGGATGGCCAGACCGCCACCGTTGTGGTTCGCTGGCCCCTGCAGATCACGCAGCAAGATCTGTTCCGTGCTCAGGTCCAAGAGGTTGTCATCCCCCAACTCAATAGTCACGACCCGGTGGCGATCCGCGCTGCTGCCGCCGTTGGTTTCGCCCGCAGAATAGTAGAAGTAGAGTAGGTGGTTGTCCTCAAACTCGGGATGGGGCAATACGTTGAGCAGTCCGCGCTCCCCATGCACGGAGTCTACGTCGAGAGTCGCCGCGGTCGTCAGGGTGCCATCTTGCGTCCTGAGCACTACCGCCCCGGTTCGCTCGGTGATCAGCATGCGGCCGTCCGGCACGAACGCGACGGCCGTGGGTTGACTCACGCCAACGACAAACTCATCGTCCATCACCAATTGGTCGGTGACGATGCCTTCCGCCAGCGTATCGGCGCTGGCAGGTTTCGCCAAAAGGCACAGCAGCGCGGCAAGGCTCCCACGCAGCACGCGCCCGTCTCCGCTCATCTTCAATCCACTCATGCGGGGAGTATCGCC
The DNA here is from genome assembly GCA_050298815.1 of Polyangiaceae bacterium. Lineage (GTDB taxonomy): Bacteria > Myxococcota_A > Polyangia > Polyangiales > Polyangiaceae > SZUA-265. The sequence continues at coordinate 544,003 of JBNKUV010000010.1, read as the reverse complement.
AGAAATGTGCGCGGTCGCCAGAAAACCGGACGCAGTGGCCCAGGTCTCCACGAAGCGGGCAGTTCTGCAGAAACGAGAAGATGCGGAAGCGGTTCCAAACACCACGGAACTCAGTCCACTCGCCATCTCACGATCCCGCGAGTCGATGTGGTTGAGAGCGCGCCCGTGTTGTCCTAAGCGTCGGCCTACTACTCATCGTGGAGGCGTGACACAGGTTACCGTGCTCCAACTCCCCTCGGTGCACACCTGCTGGGCCGTCCCAGCGTCGCACGGCGTGTCATCCGGGCGCGCCTCTCCGTCGACACAAGTATCAGGGTCTTTGCACTGATGCTGCCACGCACCGTTGATGCAAGCCTGTTCGACGAAGCCGCGCCCGTTCAGGCCACACGCGGTAGTCGATGTCGTCTTCGAGCCTTCGATACAGGTATCGGGGTCTTCGCAGTGGTCGTCCTGCCACAATCCTTCAACGCAAGTCTGCCAGAGAACGCCGTTTCCATTGAGCCCACACCTCCAGCTCAGTCCCTGCTCTGAGGCGTCAGTACAGTGGTCCGGATCGTCGCAGATGTCCGATTGTGACCACAAACCGTCTTCGCAAAACTCCAGCAGGCGACCGCGCCCGTTTAAGCCACACGGCGTTTCCCCAGCGCGTGTATCAGACTCCGCGCACTCGTCAGGGTCGACACATATGGCCTGCTCCACCCACTGGCCACCGTCGCAAAGCTCAGCATAGTATCCAGCGCCGTTGAAACCACATGGGGAACTAGTGGATAGCTGTTGGCCATCGACGCACTCGTCAGGGTCGTCACACTCGTCAGAGTGCTCCCATTGCCCATTCGTGCATTCTGTCGCTGTGGTTCCGCGATTGTTCAAGCCGCAAGCGTCAGAGCTGATCCCAGTCGTTTGGTCGATGCATTCGTCCGCGTCGTCGCACGCTTCTGTGTTCACCCACCGTCCGTCATCACAGTGCTGGACTATGCGTCCGCGCCCGTTGAGACCGCATTTGCTCTTTCCGACCCGCTCATCGTCGTCGATGCACACGTCGAGGTCGACGCAGTCGCCAACATCGCGCCATCGGCCATCGACACACTCGCGCTCCAATGTGCCTCTTTCGTTCAAACCACAAGGTGTCTTCGCTTCCTCCTCATCGCACGCTCGGTCGTCCGTCGACCCGTCCGTCCCCCCATCAACGCCCTCCCCCGCATCAACGCCCACCGCGGGTTCAGGTACTGGCACCGTTGTCGCGTCACCCCCCCCATCTGCGGCAGTTGCGGCGTCGCTCTTCATGGCCGATGAAAAGCCCGGGTCGCTGCAACCGCTCGCAAGCAACGCCATGCAGGTCTTCCCCCACCGCGTCCGTCCTGCAAAACGAAACCAATTCGCAACCGTCTTCACGATCCGATTAGACCCCATCCCGCAGGGTCTTTGGGAGCGTCAAACGTACCATGTCCTCGATTAGGCGCTCCCTGCATGGTCCTTTCCACGCTGGCTGCCACGAGGTAGGGCATCCCCGCTATCTCGAGCTGTGCCCCCGCAGACCCCGGTCGCAGCGACCACCTCGACGCTGGGGGGCTAGGAACTCGTAGGGGTGGTTCCGGGGCGTGCTACAGCTTGGCAATGCTTGGACCGCTCCGACAAAGCGGCGGCTCTAGTCCAGGCCCACCTCGGACAACAGCGGGTTCGAGAACACGCGCCTACTCGTCTCGTCGATCAGGATCCGCGCACGTGCTGCGCGCCAACGCGCCACACGCTCCTTGAAGTACTTGTCCATCCTGTCTGGGTTCATCCCGTGGAGCTGCCCCCAATGGCAACCGAAGTCGATGCCGGCGGCATCGAGGGCGTTCCACCATTGGCGATAAATGTCCAACACCTCGGCGTTGCGAATGCTCGGTAGCTCGATATAGGCGTTGTTTTGACGAATGTTCAGTCCCAGCAGTGAGTTGGTTCTGGGAACAAAGCGAACCGCAACGGCGCCGAGCAGATGATTACCTCGCGCGCCTTCGCGAATCAGTATCGCGTAGAGCTCTTCGAGCACCCTCCGCGTCTTGGAAAGCTCGACCACTACTTCGGTGCTGGCGCCATGACCTGGAGGCAACCCGGTGGGGCCAAAGACCATTCCCGGGACCTGTGGGGAGCGGTCGCCTGGCTTGTACCTCTTCTCCAGCTGATCTGCTATCGCGAGTCTGACACCCAGGCTCGAGAGTGGTCCATCGAGTGCCTGAGAGAGCGAAGCGATGACGTCCATGGCGTCTGATGACATGTCGGGAGCGACCGGCATCGGCGACTCATGGGGCGCGGCATCCCCCGACCCCTTCCAGAACATTTTTATGAATGCCCCCGCACGACCTTCGATCGGGTGCGGGTTGAAAATGATCTCGAAGTGAAAGGGTGCCTGGTCGACATCAGGATGAAAGCGCCGCGTATCGAGATCAGTCAGGGCATTCCACACTTCCGCGTCAGCAAAGTTGCGGCTCACGATGCGTCCTCGAAGCGAGTATAGTGGTTCTGCTTCGATGACGACGGCGTGAGCAAAGCCCAAGGCTCCCAAGGAAACTTGAGCCGCTGCAAACAGCTCATCGTCGTCTACCCGAGTAACGAACAGGCCCGTTTCTCTGCGCAGCCATTCGATCACGGCGTCGTCGCAGACGGGGTTGGTACGGGATTGAACGAAGATGCTCTGATCAGGTGCGGTTATCAGATGAAACCCCAGCACCGTATCGTGAACCGCGCCGACGTTGAGCGCCGAGCCGTGGGTTCCGGTTGCGAGGCACCCGGCGATGCGGTGGCCATCACCTGCTCCCGAAGTCTGAAGCGCGAGTCCCCGCTCGAGTAGCCGTCGGTTGATGCTGGCGATTTGCGTTCCTCCCTGGACGAGCATCGGTTTGAAGCCCCGTCGTTGTCGCGCCCTGTAGTCTGCGGTCAACCAGTCTGGGTTCACTTCAAAGATGGCGTTCAGGTTCGCCGGATCGACGATCAATTGACCGGGCTCGATGATGCGAGAAAAGGACCAGCGAGAACCAATGGCTCGAAGCGTCATGTCGGGCGTCTCGAAGCAATGAGCGAGGATGGCTTTGAGCGCGTCGCCGACTCGCTTCAGCTTTCGCGGCGCTTCGGCACCGGTTCGGCCCAGCACGTCTGGAGTGCAGTAGAGGGGGACCTGGCGCGGAGCGATGGTACCCGAATAGTTGCTCCAGCGGGTCAATGACTTGACCTCGGTGAACGGAAAGTCCGGCATGGTGACCTCGCAGGTTGTTCTATTTCATTTCTTCGATGGGTTGCTCGATGGGTGCGCAGGTGACGTCCACCTTGGGATCGTCGCTGTCCGCATCGAGAATGACGATCTGGTGAATGTGACCTTGGCACTGACGCGGTAGCTTCACGAAGCTGACGCCGTGTGGATTCAGGTCGGAGGGTACGTCCTGTGTTGCCGGCTGACAGTGGTCGCTCTTCTTGTCACAGCTGTAGCGAGCGCCAGGCGACGTGTCGGGAGCCTGTAGACGGACGTGGTGAGAGCAGGCGCAGGCGAGCGCAATCGTCGCGTTGGCGAACGTCCAGAACTTGAGCGTTGTCATCGGTTTCCCCTTGCTTGCGGGCAGGATGCCGACTGGCTCGCGACGCGTCAACACGCCAGTCGCGGGCTCGCGAAATCAGGCCTCTCCGTGGGACCCGCCGCGCGATTTCCTCCCAAACAGCTCAGACTGCTGGCGTCAAGCCGTCGAAGCTCTGGCAGCTGGATCCATGTCAGTCCGACGAAGGTCGCAATCCACTCATGCGCGCGTCTTGCCCAACGCGTTGAGGTAGGCGAGCCCGCGTGGGGAAATCTCGTAGCCGACCTCGAAGCTCTGTGTCAGGCCGAGGCGTTTGAGCTTTCGTACATCTACCTTGAAGGGGTCGCGCTCACGCCCGAGTGTTTTGGCCAGCACTCGCGCGGCAACTTGGGGCTTGGCTCGGATGAGCTCGAGGGTCTGCATCGTCCACGGTTCCTCTTTGTCGAGTCGGGCGAGCTTCTTGGTGATGGCGCTGACCTCCTCGGCGGACAGCTCATCGTCCATCGCCAACGCTATGCGGTCGCCGTCACCAGCGTGATGCAGTGCGACTCGAAAGACTTCGGTGGCCTTTGCAACCCCTCCTTTCGGTCCAGTGCCGAGATACTCCACTAATGCTTCGACCGAGTCGAAACCAGAGCGCTTCGCGTCTGCTTCGGTGATGTCCCCCACCGTTACCTTGTCCACCGTGTCGACTTCCAGCACCCCGATCGGGTGACAACGATAGCGACCACCCGGCTTCACACGCGGGGTGTCCCAGCGACGAAAGGTCAATGTGACTTCGCCCTTGGTCAGTGGTTCGTGGAACCTCTTGTGGAACAGAAGCATCGGGGCCAGCGTATCACGGGGTTGGCGGGAAGGCTGACCCCAAGTGTTGAGCTGAGCTCGTCGCGCGGCGCCCTCGATACAGGCTCGTGTGGCGGCTGCGAGGCGCCGCGACGCCCTGCTCGCTATTTGGTGGCGAACAGTTCCGCAGCCAGCTTTGCCACTGCCATGTCCTCTTCTTCGGACATACCGCTCACGCCGACTGCGCCGACTACCTGGCCATTTGAGTAGATCGGCGATCCGCCGCCCCAGCTGACGTATCGCAAATTGCCGAAGTTGGTCAGCGAGAATCCTTCGCGCTTGGAGGAGTCCCCCAGGCCTTTCGACTCACTCTGTTCTCTTGCGGCGGTGTAGGCCTTATTGATCGCGACATCAATACAGGATAGCCGGCACGTATCCGTTCGCAAAAACGCCAAGAGCTCGCCGTGCGTATCCACGACAGCGACCGCTGCTCCCTTCCCCCGTTTTTCTAGCTCTGCTTTCGCGACTGAAAGGATGCGGAAGGCTTCATCATGTGAGAGTTGTTCGAGCGAGATCATCTGTTTCTGATCGAGTGATACTCACGCACGACTACAATGTCACGCCTGACTTGAAGATGGCCTCGCGGTAGCCCCCGCTCGCTGTGGGTTCGATATTCGCCAGTGGCCGGATTCGACGAGATCGACAACATCGCCTGACTCACCGTCCGCGGAACCTGCTCCAACGAGAGGACCCAGCTCATGGCCTGCGTCAAGGGACGCGTTGGATCACAAAAGCCGACACTCAGCGATGAGGTCCCGAGGCACCTACCTCGGTGCTTCCTCCGCCAACGACGGTTCCGAACGCAACGAATTGATCTCCCAGCCTCAAATAAACGCTCAACGTTTGCGCACGCCGTGCCGTTCTCACGTCCTGGAGATTTTCGTGACTGAGAGAACCGATCCTGAGTACGGTCGAGGTACCGTCGAGATCTCCGAAGGAGTTCCAAGCTCGAGATTTGGCTTAAAACTGAAGGAGCGCTTGGTGGCCACGTTCCGTGCGCCAGATTATCGACCGCCGATGCTGCCTGCGGTCGCGACGGAGTTGCTTTCTCTCAGCCGACAACCGAGGGTCTCGGTTGCCCAAATCACCAAGCTACTGAGCCAAGATGCAATCCTCGCCGGCGAGGTCCTGAAGATGGCCCAGAGTGCTGCGCTTGCCGGCGGCGGCGGACCACCGACCCTGGACGCTGCTATCGTGCGGCTTGGGCTATCGCGGGTGACCGACCTCTTTTTTCGAGCGGCTATGGAGATGCGTGTGTTTCGAGCCCCCGGCTACGACAAGCCGATGAAAACGCTGCAGCGTCATTCCACTCTCGTAGCCGAGTTGTCTCGCTTGGTGTGTCGTCATTCCATCGGCTTCGACGACTACGCCTATCTGTGCGGCTTGCTACATGACGTCGGAACGGCGGCTGCGATTGTGGCCCTCGCGGAGGCACGCGACATGCCTGACAAACCCGAGTTCACGTTCGCTTGGCCAGTCCTCAAAGAGATCCACGCGTCGTGCGGCGAGATCGTGGCGCGCCTGTGGAAGCTACCTCCCGACGTCAAGCTGGTGATTCGACTGCACCACCAGGTAGAGGCAGGCGGACACGCTCACCCGGTGGCGGCAGCTGTGTTCATCGCCGATTGCTTGGCAGCGCAGTGTGGTGTCGCTTTCGAAGATGAAGGACTGATGGGTCGTTTGCCCCAGGTTGCTCGCGGCATCGGGCTCTCTGAGCGCGACTTAGAGCGCCTCCAGAATCATGCGCAGCAGCTGATGCTTGGTGGTGAGCTACTGTCTGAAACTGCGTAGGTAGTTCCCGTCGACGGCACCTGACGACTGCGTCGTGGTTGCCGGTCGCGGACACGAGGTGACGCAACAGCTTGGCCACGAGACGCGGACGGCTCCTGATCGAGACGCAATTCTTCAATCCTTGCGAGAGCTTGCAGCTCACTAGCTGCTGGGGCCGTCCCCGTCGGAGATCTCGCGCAGCTTGCGCAGGCTGCGCTGCAGCAATTGCGACGCGCGTGACGGCGAGACCCCTAGCTCCTTGGAGATTTCGCTCAAGGCGAGGTTCTCGAAGTAGTGGCGTTCGATGACGAGACGCGCTCGGTCGTCTAGTTGTCGAGTCAGGCGAGATAATATCTCACTATCTAGATGGTGCATCGCTGCCTGTTCAGGATCCAACGAACCGTCTCGGGCTAACCACACGTCGGAGCTGTCTCCAGCAGTCGGCCGCAACGTGTTGACCACTGCGACTCGTTGGCGGCGCTCTTCGCACTGCCGCAGGTGCTCGTAGGCCACGTCATCCAGTTGCGCTGCTTGGGCGATCTCGTGTGCTTCGGGCTCTCTGCCCAGGATCGCTCGCAGATCGTCTCGGGCCTGGGCTACCAGGCGTTGGGCCTTGCGCTCCGAGCGACCGAGCGGATCCGCTTGGCGCAAGTAATCCAGCATTGCGCCCCGAATACGTTGAAGGGCATACACGCGGAAGCCTGGATCGTCAGGGTTTGAGCGCTCCAACGCCTGGGCGAGTCCAAGTCCTCCCGCCGCGACAAGCTCTTCGACGTCAGCGCATCCGCGACTGCGGCGGCCAAACGCACGCGCTTCCCGACGCACCACATTCATCAGGGTGTTCAGGGTCACTTCGGTCGTACGCTCGTTTTCGTCTTCAGACACCACGCTACCCTTCTTACTGGCCTAACGGCGGTTCCTCAGCAGGTCATAATGGGTGTTCGATTCCACGTGCTGAATGCGTTCCCTCATGGTGCCGGCAAGCTGCTTGCGGCGTCCCAGTTTGACCTGCCCGCTGCGTGCCAGCGGTGAAGGCCGCCCCGAGTGTAAGTCTAGGCTCTGAGTCGTATTCTTCCACGAGAGTGACCCCCGCGCTACGCGTACGGGGTGACACTGGCCGGTCGTCTCGGAGGGATGTGCGACACTGTGCAGTTTGCGTCTAGCACCACCTACTCAGTCCCCTGGCGACATGTTCACGTTTGGCCGGGCATGATGATGCTTTGCCGCGCCGCTTGCTCGCCAATCACGAGAGGGCGGAGCTTGTGGTTCAGGGCAAGGACTGGTTCACAAGACTGGTCGGGTGTGATGGGGCGGTTCGGGCGGCGCTTCGGTAACCCACGCCAAGGGTTGTAACCCGTCGCGATGAGATGTCAGATCGACGTTCGGGTCAACGAGGGCCTTGCTTCGGCGTCCGTTGAGGGAGATGCGCGATTGCACACGCACCGCGACATCCGTCCACCCTCTCTGTTCGTAGTCTTGTTGGATGTGGTGAGCTAGCTGCAGAATCAGGTCCGGCTGACTCACCATTTCTGCGACTTGGAGATCAGTCAGGTAGTGATCCGGATCAACGTAAACCTTGCGCCCCATACCGAGTTCCTCGACGACGAAGCGCGCGCTCCCGCCTTTGGCGCGCAGCATGACTCTCCAGGCAAATCGCATGCCCTGCTCGTGCCACAGAACGTTCCCGTCATACGCCAAGAAGCGCAGGGGCAGGGCTAGCTGAACGCCGCAGTACGCGACGGCAAGCAGGGAGCCCATGCGCTGAAAGCGTAGCTTCATGCGAAGATGCGGGGCAGCCGACATGTCTGCCGCCTTTGGCAATCGGTGTGCGTCTGAAAGCGCTGCGGAGTCGTGTCCGAGATACCAACGAGCTAAGGGTGTCCCCATCAGCCGCAAGCGGCGTACGAGCTGACGCGGCCAGTCCGGTTCGAAGAATACCAGCGCAGCCAACGTCATGATGACCGGGAACATTCCGATGGGAAACAGCACCCGCGTCATGATGTGGAACGTCAGCACGACGAGGTAGGCCCAAGGGCGGGTACGACGATACGACAGCCACAGCACGATGGTCGAGTCGAAGAGGAATCCGGCCCAACTCATGGCCAGCGGCACGCCATCGAAGGTGAACAGAGGGCCAACGATCGGGAGGTGTGTCTTCGCTCCGAGCCAAATGCGCAAAGGCTGGGCGTGCACCAGCCAGTCGCTATTCAACTTGGCTAGACCCGCAAACGTGTAGACCGTCCCGATTTGGAAGCGCAGCAGGTACAACCACAACGCGGCTACTTGGCTGTTGCGCTTCTTGGCCAGCAAGTTGTCGACGCTCCAGATGCGACCAGCAGGCGACGCCGCAAGCAGAAACGACAGAAGCGACGCGAGATAGTAGTGATTGAGGTAGGTCGAGACGTCCAGCAGTTGGATGTAGGTCAGGCCAACGGCGAAAAGCCAACTGGCAGCCCGAAAACAAAAGCCAAACGCAACGCACAACGAAAACGCCGCCAGCGCCCAGAACAGCGCTTGCATCCCGGCTGGGTCCAGGGGCTGGACCCAACCGAACCCCCAGTATTTGAAGTGAAAGGTTGGCACCACGAAGAAGCGCTCCACCCAGCCGTAGGCGATGAAGCGAATCATCGACACACACATGGCCAGGCCAAACAAAGCTCGGAAAGCTCCGAGCCAGGCCCCATCGATCGGGCGTAGTACCTGGTCCGTCCAGGAAGATGTCTCAGTCGTGCCCATGACGAGTCTCTAGCTAGTCTGTGTCGCCTTCGACTGCAGCGGGCAACGTGACACCGGTCGGACTTGCAACGAGACCCATCGCCAGGGTCGCAGTCGCAAGCCATGGGTGGGGTTTCTTGGCAGCGTTCATCTGTTGGAACCGAGGTCGGCGACCCTGCGAGAACCGGGGATCGGAGATTTGTTAAGCAATTCCGAACTGTTTTGGCCCGTACGGGAAAGTCGGGAGTTCAGAGAGAAATGAATATCATTATCATTAGTGACCTGCAAGCTGTCGGGTGGGAAAAGTCCCACACCCTAGGCGGCGACTCTCTCTCGGTCGCATTCGACGTTGGAAGCTAGCTCCTAGGTTGGGACTCAGCTCGGCGACAACAGTCGAGGCAGGAGGCCGAAACCGGGCGCCCAAGGGGGGATCCTGAGCGCCCGATCTTTCATTCAGACTACTGCGCGCACTTGTCGATGGCGGCGCTGCAGGTTTCCCATGTGGTCGCGTCCGACTCCAACTCGAAGCTGGTCGACTGCCCACCGATGTAGCACCCGCATGCGTACACGCCTTCGCTGATCTCTTGGCAGTTGATGCTCGCCGCCTCAGCGATCTCGATCTCGACATCCCCAGCGATCGCCAGCTTGGTGCAGGCGAGCTGCGCATCGCACCAGCCCTGTCCCGAAGACTGATAGGCAACTTCGCACTCCGCCGGCTCCTCGGTCTCTAGAGTTTCCGCAGAGTCGCAGATGTCCAAGGCTGCCACGCAGGTGTCCAGGCCACTCTGGTCGGGGAGGTCGAACTGCATGCTCCCTTGTTGAGATCCGTAACATTCGCAGTGCCGGGTTCCCTCGTCGTCCAGGAAGCAACTGACCGATTCGTACTGCGACAAAAGCGCCGTTGCTCCTCCGTCCAGCTCGGCAGACTGGGAACAACGCAGTGACATGTCGCACCAGTCGCTGCTGGCGGATTGGTACTCAGGTGCGCACTCTGGCTCGCCGGAGAATTCGGGCTGCTCTTCTGCGGTGCACAGGTCCATGAGCGTTTGGCAGGCGTCTGCCGTGGCGATGTCCATCAGCTGGTAGTTCGCGTAGCCATAGCCTGTCTGTCCTTCGCCGCCGCAATCGCAGTACAGGATGTCGTTACCCTCGTTCCAGCAACTGCCCCACATGTAGCCGGACTCACAAGTGTAGCCCACATCACAGTAGTCTGTGGCGGCCGATCGGTAGTCTTCCGCGCATTCCCCGAGGTCCGGGATCCCCTGTGACTCAGGATAAGCACCGATTGGCACGGGGGCACCACGCGGCGGTACCGCGACGCCTGGCGAAGCTATCGTGACTCCCCCACTGCTCCCGGTGCTGGATGCAGTGTCCGTAGAAAGGTCCTCCTGGGTCAGCTCTGCAACGAACTCGACGTCCTCCTCATCGAACTTTCCGTCACCCGTGACGTCCAGCTCGTCCTCGTCCATGTCGCTGTACTCGTCCTTGACCAGTTCCGCGACATCCTCGTTGTCTACGTCGCCGTCACCGTCGACGTCCTCGAGCTCGATTTCGAAGACCTCAGACACACGTGTCAGCTCTGCGTCATCTTCGTCCACATCCCCGTCCAAATCGACGTCTTCTGACGGGTCATCGAGCGCTGGTCCGTCCTGGTCGCTTCTCCCGGAGGCCCCTTCTGACTCTTCAGAGCCGTCGTCCCCTTCTGAGTCCTCGTTGCCCATCTCCGCTTTGTCGTTACTGTCTTCCGCGCCTGACGATTGACCGCCACAAGCCGTCATGGCCATGGGGACCGTGGCTGCGAGGAGTATCCAAAGTGTTTTCATAGCAAGTCCCTGGTTCAGGTTGGTGACCCGGGACTCTAGCACAGCTGCGCCTGCACCTGTCAGATTCACGCGTGGCCGAACTACAACTCTTCGCCGGGGCTGCACGGGTGACGGGCTGCTGCGGGCGGTGACACACCGACGCCTGGCGGTGCTTGCGGGAGGTTGTCGCGCAGGTTCGACGTCTCCAGTCGGATTGCACCTGGACGTGCGAAGTAGCCAAGGTCCCGACGGTAATGCTCGTTCGGATACGTCAGGTCGGCGTGAGACTGAGTGCATGGCTGTGTGTGGGGTGTCTTTTTTGTCGGTTAACTTTTTGCAGTTTATCGGGGCTGATTGGGGTTGGTGGTGGGTGAGTTGGGGGTCTTTGGTTGATTCTGTTCACTTGGTGCGGGTTTTTCGCTTTGGTTAGTTTTGTTCACCTGGTGCGATTTGTTGGCCGCGGTATGAGCGTGTCGGCGAAACCGGGTTGGCTGGTGTCGCGTTGGTCGACGTCGAAATGCTCTAGCTTCGACACCCGCAAACGAACTAGTCAACACTGAGGGACTCGCTCTGGCTATTCGCTGCCAGCAGTGAGCGTTGGGCACCCGTGCCTCGATGACTGTTCATTGGTCGGGGGCCGATCCAAGAATTCGCGATGCTGGGTTTGAGAGTCCAAACGATACTTCGGCGACTTTGGGAGAACTCATAGAAGGGAAGGGTCTGCTCTTTGGGCTGGCGGTGTTTGTCTTGCAGTGGAGCTACATTCTCCCCCAATTCTAGAGATAGGGGTTTAGCTCCCACTGCGCCCGGTCGTGATTGGTGGTAGCTCTAACAAGGTAACGGTAGCCGTGATTCAGCGAATTCGCATCGGAAGCGAGCAGCCGTTGCCGAGCGTTCAAGCGGCGGGGAGGTTGCCTGCCGATAGCCCTCTCTTCCAAGTCGGACAAGGACAAAGCAACCAGCTGATGCGACGCGAACAACCAGACTCCATAACATCAGACAGTGAAACAGACTGGTTTGATCATCCCAGCTTCGCCAACCAGCTCGACGCGAGAGTCGTCGATGAGCGGCATGCAGAGCCACGCATCCGGGGGTTCGAGGTGCTCAGCGACTTGGTCCCGCACTTTTCGTTCGTCGACCTCCTGTTGATGTCGATGACCGGAAAGGAGCCATCCGCGCGTACGAGCGAAGCACTGCGCCGCGCAATGGTGATTTTGGCGCCGCTCAGTGCCGGGAGTGCACCCACTCACCTGGGCATTCTCGCCGAACTCATATCCCGCAATCACGCTAGCAGCGTGGCGGCGGGCGCGGCGGCGTTGGCCGAGCGAGCCGAGGCGTACGTCGCCGACAGGGCCCCATTGCTCCAAGCGCTTCGCTCCGGTGGTGTCCCCACTGTGGGGGTTACAGGACCCGAGGAGACGTCGAGTGACGAGCTCGTTCGGTTGTTTGAAGGGTGTGCGGAGGTAGCGCTTCAGCCATGGTTTCCTAGACTGGACCGCGTCTCCGCGGCGCTCTCGGTTCTATACGAGTGCGGCCTGACAGAGAGCTGGCAGCTGGAGAGTGCGCTCTACTTGGCGTGGTCCCCTTGCATGCTGGCCGAGATGGGTACGAGGCGTAAGGACCCCATGGAAAACTATCCGATCAACGTTCCGAGGTTCCGTCATGTCTCCCGTTAGCTCAAAGGACGCCATGGATGCCTACGTGGGGCGCGTTTCCCCAATCGAGTTGTCCTTTCGAGGCCATGACATTCGCAACCTGCTGGGACATAGCTACTGGCAGCTCGTGTCATTGAGCGTTGGCGGCCCAAAGCTGGACTCTGGTGCTTGCCAGCTCCTCGATCACCTCACTACTTGCATGATGGCGAGCGACCCCGGGATTGGGCTCCTGAGACTGATTCAGCTCGCCGCGTGTCATGGTCGCGTTTCGACCGGCGTGGCGGCGGGTACCATCGCCACGGGACCTTCGGTCCTTTCTTATTGGAACGCGGGGGCTGCCGCAAAGGGCTTACGTGAACTGAAACTGCAACTCGGTGACCAACCGTTGGAGCGCGTTGGAGCGATTTGGTCGTCCAGGAAAGCCCCGTCGGGTTTCGGTGACGTCGGTCGCGACTCAGACCAGCGAGTCACCTTCTTTCGCGAATGGCGGGCGCGCTCTGGGACGGATCCGGGTCCCTACGAGGCGCTCGCTGCCGAGCTCGAGAAAGTGACTCTCGAGCGATGCGGGAACTGCCTGCGTATCGATGGCCTGGTGGGGGCGGTGCTTTCCGACATCGGGTTCTCGCCCGAGCAAGTTGCCCCAGTGGCGGGAGTCGTTTTGGCACTGCCGATGATCTTGGCCAACGCCTACGAAGGGAGTCAGCGAGGGAGGAGTCTTAGCCAGTTGCCACGCCGCGAGATGAGGTACACTGGAGAAGAGCCTCGACGGTCAGTTCGGAGTCAGAAGGCAAGAGAACCCGTTGCCAGGCTGGCTCGAGCCGCGAAGTTGCGCGCGTGACCGCGACTCGCGCCCGCTGTCGCACTATCGTTTGCAGTGCTTTTCGCACCGTGTGTACACTTGGCCTCCTTCGTGGCGCGCGGCCATGGGCATTGCACGGCTCGAGAAACCTGACGGATTCACTCAATGAAGATTGCCATCGTCGGCTGCGGATTTGTCGCCGACCAATACATGAGCACATTGGTTCACTGTCGCGAATTGGAGCTCGTTGCCGCCTACGATCAGGACGCTGAACGAACCGCATCGTTCGCCAGTTTCTTTGGCGTCAGAGGAAGCTCGTCCCTCGACGAGCTTCTGGCGGAACCCGGGCTGGAGCTGGTGCTCAACTTGACGAATCCTCGAAGCCACTTCGAGGTAACCTCCGCCTGCCTACGTGCAGGCAAGCACGTGTATACGGAAAAACCCGTCGCTATGGACGTCGAGTCATCCACTGAGTTACTGGAGTTGGCCGACGCTCATGGGGTGCGCTTGGCGTGCGCCCCATGCAACGTTCTAGGACGCACCGCGCAGACTGTGTGGAAGGCCGTTCAAGACGGTGCGATCGGTGAACCGTTGCTTGCGTACGCCACCTTCGACGCTGGCATGATTGCACCGCACGAGGCTCCTTGGAATTGGAAAACCCAAAGGGGGACTCCATGGCCAGCCAAAGACGAGTTTGAGATCGGCTGCACCTTCGAACACGCCGGCTATCTGTTGACGTGTTTGCTCGCCATGTTCGGGCCTGTCTCTGCGGTGACGGGGTTCGCAGCGTGTCAGGTTCCAGACAAGGGGATCGCGGTAGACACGATGGCGCCCGATTTTTCAGTGGGCTGCTTGGAGTTCGCTCAGTCCCGCCTCGTGGCTCGGGTGACGTGTGGTGATCTGGCGCCCAGAAAGAAGTCATTCCTTCTCGTTGGGCAAGAGGGCTGGCTGTCGGTGACTCACTTTCGCGATGATACCTCGCCGGTGCACTGGTACCGCCATCGACGTAGCGGCTTGATCGCCAAGACAGAGAAAGTGATGGAGGATGTGATCCGCACTCTGGATGCGGCGTTGCCGTTCTTGTCGCAGGAGCCTCCCGACAAGTTCCGCTTCCGAAGGCGCTACCCGTACGCCACGAAGCGCCCGCGGTACTTGGTGAACCGAAAAAAGCGAGTCGATTTCAGCCTCGGTCCGCTGGAGTTCGCTGCCGCCATTCGTGAAGACCGCCCGTGCCGCTTGGACGGACGTTTGGGCGTTCATGTCGTTGAGTTGATCAACGCTTTGCAGTATCCGGACCCGGACAATGCGCGACGAGAGATCCACACGCGTTTCGAGCCAATCCAACCGCTGCCTTGGCTGGGCTGAGCGGGACGGTAGTCATGTCGCGTAGGCGCTACCGCTGGGGCATCGTTGGAACGAGCAAGGTTGCGAGCGATTTCGTACGCCAACTTCGGAACACGGAACAGGGAGTCCCCCACGCTGTAGCCTCGCGCTCTCTGGACCGCGCGCGACAGTTCGCGGGCAAACATGGAATTGACACCGTGTGTGACTCGTTGTCGGCACTTCTTGCCGACGATCAAGTGGATGTCCTGTACATTGCGACCCCATCGCGCGATCACCTGGAGCACTGTCTGTCGGCTGTCGACGCAGACAAGGCCATACTGTGCGAGAAACCGCTAGCGCTAAACCACGAGCAAGGCGTGCGCATCGCTCGAGCGGCTCGTGAGCGCGGCGTCTTCTGCATGGAGGCGATGTGGATGAGGTTTCACCCGCTCGTGCAGCACTTGCGCCAACTGGTGCAAGTGGGTCAACTGGGGGAGATACACTACCTACGCGCCGAACTTGGCTGGCCCAAAGAGACATCGCGCGTGGAACGACCGGAGTTGGGGCGAGGTGCACGTTTGGACTTCGGCGTTTACCCGTTGTCGTTCGCGCACTTCTTGCTCGGCGTGCCAGAGCGGGTGGAAGGGTTTGCCAGGAAGCACTCAGCAGGTGGGGACGAGACCGTTGCCGCGCAGCTGATCTATCCGGGCTGCGTAGCGTCTGTGGCGGCTAGTGTCAGCGCAGAACTGGGCAATGACGCGCTCGTTGTCGGGTCCAAAGCGAGCGCGCGGCTAGGCAGGCCGCTTCTATCACCCCGTTGGTTGGAGGTGATTCCGCGAGACGCACGCTCTCCCAACGTGATCGAACGCGCGCTGTCTCGTGCGGCATCCACCTGGCGGCTCCCCGCTCACGTCGGTTTTCGCCGCGAGGCGGAGGAGGTCATGCGCTGCCTGGATTCGGGTAAGACCGAGAGCGAGGTCAACCCGCTCGACGCTACGCTGTGGGTACTAAGCTGCGCTGATCTCATCGCTGCGACGACACCCCGATAGTGCCTTGGCGTCGCCGCATCGCTGCCCACAACAGGATGGCCGTTGAGACGAAGGGCTGGCGGCTGGGTTGGCCGCCAACCGTCTCTCGAAGCAGCACGGCTCGGTCCACACCCGGCATGCTTTGCGTGAGCGTCTCATCGTTCGCCGGTGCCCGGAAGTAGTTAGATGGCAACAAAGTCGCGGAAATGTCCCGCGCAGCCCCTGGGGTTTTGAGGCGGCGAATCCTGCGCGATCCCCGTGGGAACCGACCCTCTCAGGGTTTTCGCCGACGAGCTCTCCTGCTGCCGGATCGCGCGACACTTCACCTCAGCCGCGGGAGGCCATGATCGGCTTGGCTCGGGTTGGGCTCGGTATTAGGGTGCGCGCGATGTCAGACGCGACGAGTCAACCCCATGGTTCCGAAAGTGCTTTCGCCCTAGGTCGTCGTGCAAGACGGATCTTGGGTGTCGTCTTTGCGGTGTACGTCGCCCTTGTGGCCACCCACGAGGGAGAGTTCTTCCCGTTCAGCATCTACCCGATGTTCAGCCAAGCGGGCAAGCCTTGGACACGGTCTGCTGTCTACGAACTCAGCAAGACTGAGCTTGCTGAATTGGACTTTGCCCCGCGCAAGCGGGAGGACATGCCGGGTCGTCCGTTTGCTGCCGGCAAGAACGGCATCAACGTCATCGATCTAGCCAAGTTCATCAGCATGGCAGAGCGGTTTGACGACGGAGCGGTGCAATCGCTCCGAAAGATGGCGGGGCCAGAGCTTGCGGACAAGCGTCTTGTTTTCGTCCGAGTATCGGGCCATCTCATGGAAGAGCAGCCCGGTGAGGTTGCGCTTCAATTCCAACCCGTAGTGGCAATTGCACCCGAAGGCGCACGCGTTCACCCGGACTTGCGTTGAACGTAGAGGAGTCAGCCATGTTCAAGAGCTTTCAGATATTTGACTTCAAGTCGCAAACGACACCCGGTGAGGTCTTGAAGTTTCGGGTATTCGAGGCATACATCGCATACGCCATCACCAGTACCGTGTTGAATTGGGCGGACTACATCCAGCACGTTGAGGCCGTCGTGCATCCCCTTGGCCTGGCCCACCACTTGCCGCTAGGCTGGATGCTCAATCCGTGGGTGCCTTGGGTGAATGCGGTGGCGATCGGCCTCTTTTCGGTAGCCGGTCTGTTGGGGCTGTTTCGCTGGGGCTACGCTTGCGCTTTTGGGCTGATGCTGTTCCAGTATGCCGCACGGTATTGCTTGGGTGAGATCCCGCACAGTGCGAATCTGATAGGGATGGCGTTGCTCGGATTCAGCATCGCCAACGTCGCCTTTCGCGGCGCACACAATATTCGGCGCTTTGCGTTGGGTTTCACTTTCTTCAGCATCGGAACTTGCTACTTCTCGGCAGCGCTCTGCAAACTCGCTGTCGCGGGGCTCGATTGGCCTCTGGGGGAGCATCTGTCGCTGTGGGTGTACAACAAGGAGACGGACGCCTTCTCGAAGAGTGGCGAATGGGGACTCAACCTGGTTCAACAGTTCATCGTGGACCATCGTTGGGCAGGCACTCTGTTCCTGACGACGGGCCTCGTATCCGAACTGGGCTCGGTGCTCGTCTTCCACCCGAAGTTCCGGCTCTACGCGCTTTGGGCAATCATCGGTCTGCACTTGGGTATCCTCGCATCGATGGAAATCTTCTTTCAGACCGCTACGATATCCCTCGTCATTTTGGCGCTCCCGCTCGGCCTGTTCGAGCGGATCATGCGGCACCCCCTGCTGCGTGAGCAGCACTCCAGCCGGTGGCTGGCGGGCACTCCAGAAGTGGGCTGACGCCTCGCCCTCACCCCGCGATCCGAGCCCAAGACCGCTCCCAATCCAACCCAGCATCCGAACCCGATCCCACGGGCGTGAGAGAACCGCCCGCAATGAGCTCAGACGCCAGGATACGGCACAGCGGGCACCCGCGGGGGGAGGGAGCCGCGCACCGACGAAAGTGGCTGGGCCCAACCCAAACCACTGCATGAAAACGCGCGCGGAGCGACTGCAGTCGTGGCAGAGACGATCACGGACGCGAGAACACGCAAAACATCGGTGGCAGAGGTCACTACCGACGGAACAATGCTCTCTACAGCCGAGGTATTCGTCGATACGGACGCGTTTCCATTCTCTGCAGCAGATGTAATTTGCGGTGCGTGTGCGAAAACACTGCGAACAGCGGCTGCATTCGTCGCTTCGCGCGCCCGCAGGCGGTCTGCAACCGCTGCAATCACTCTACGCGCGTCCGTCCACCACAACTACATCGCTGTCGCAGCAGGATTTTCGTCAGCTGTGGAGAGTTCCGGGGCTGGCGAGGGCTGCCGCGCGTTGGAGATGAGAAGAACCGGCTTCGGTCACGCTTCTCAGACGTGCAGTCGACTTTTCCATCGCTATTGTCCCAGCTCACGCGTTCGCGACAGAGACTACAGTGCTTGCATCACGTTACCGTGTGTCGCCGCCACGCCATCGTGCCGTCGACGCGCCTGAGCGTGAACGCGTACCGCAATGCCTGACCCCGAAGCGGATCCGCCCGGGAAGGCGCGTTGATTCAACGCTGCCGATGGGTTAGCGTGGCGTTTCGCCTGCTACCGACCACCCACCATGCAGATACTTCATTCGCTCGACACACTGTGTCGCCGTGCCATTGGCAAGCTAGACAGGGAAGATGCCGCACGCTACGAGGGTTATTCCGACGCACAGCTGGCAAGGAGACCCTTCGTCAACGTTGGTGCAGGCCGGTTCCGTCATCCACTGTGGACCAACGTCGACTACGCGAGCGAATGGTATGGCAGGCAGCAACCAGCGGGCTTCGTCCAGTACGACCTGACGGAGAAAGTTCCCCTGCCGTTTGACAGTGGAAGTCTTGCGTTGGTCTATACGAGCCACACCATCGAGCACGTCTCTGATGACATCGTGCAGAACCTCTTCAACGAAGCGTACAGAGTCCTGGAGCCTGGTGGTGGCATACGTGTCACCTGTCCAGACGCCATGTTGCTTTTGCGGAGTGTGAAACTCGGCAAGTTAGACTACTGGAGATGGCGAGTTCCGTGGTTCGAAGGCCCGCTGAGCACCGCTGGCTCGACTTCGGATGTCATGCTGGAGGACTTTCTCGTCCGCGAGATCGCGACTCCACGCTGTCGGTACTACGTCAACCAGTCAGAGCCCGTCGAAGCCGATGAGGTTCGAGAACGCATCCGTCGGGATGACGCCGCGGGCGTGCTCGATTGGTTGACGGCGGGTCTGCAATTCCGCCCTGACTTTCCAGGCGATCACATCAATTGGTGGAGCGAGGCAAAGGTTGTTCGCGCTCTGAAAGACGCGGGATTTTCTGAGGTCTGGACCTCCCGTGGTGGGCAGTCGCTGTTCGCCCCGATGACTCATCCGTTGTTGTTCGACAGCACCCGGCCGGCAAACTCGCTCTACGTCGAAGCAGTGCGCTGACGCGGACAACGGCGCGTTGCGGGACGCGGGCGTCCTCGGAGCAGGCTTTGCTGGCTCGGGGCAAAATATTGGAAATCAAGGCCTTTGCGATTGGGGCGCCGCCAAAGTGTCACCAATCGAAACGGTATTAGGCCACTGCATCGGCACAACCGACGCGACCTGGGCCCACGCGATGGCGCTGGACGTGGAGTGGAGGAGCCTTGCGGATGCGCTTCGACGGGGCTGGCCAACAACGACGTCGGTGCGCTATTACCCCCCACGGATTTTCGTCCGCGTTCACAAGCGCGGACTCTCGTTCGTCATGACAGCAATCGTCATCGCTGAAATAGGCTGCAACCATCAAGGCCGAATGGAGCAAGCGTTCGAGCTGATCCGGGTAGCAGCCACTCACGCCAAAGCCGACGTCGCCAAGTTCCAGAAGCGCAACTCGCGGGAGTTGCTCTCTCCAGAGCAGTACGGTGCGCCGCATCCCAACCAAGCGTTTTCGTTTGGCAGGACCTACGGCGAGCATCGAGAGTTCTTGGAGTTCGACGTCGCACAACACCGCGAGTTGAAGGCCTATTGTGAAGAGTACAAGATCGAATACTCGACGAGTGTGTGGGACCTCACATCGGCTCGCGAGATGATCTCCATCGAACCACGGTTCTTGAAGGTCCCGTCAGCTTGCAATCTCAATCGCCGATTGCTTGAATTATTGTGCGCGGAGTTTCCGGGAGAGATCCACATCTCGCTAGGAATGACGACTCCAGAGGAACAGGATCGGATCGTAAGACTTGTTAGTGCCCGCGACCGCGCTCAGGATGTCGTGCTCTACGCCTGCACGTCAGGCTATCCTGTGGCGATCGAAGACGTTTGTCTCCTGGAGATCCCCAGATTGATCGAGCGCTATGGCACGCAGGTCAGGTCGATCGGGTTTTCGGGACATCACTTGGGTACTGCGGCTGACGTTGCGGCTCTGGCGCTCGGCGCGAGTCACATAGAGCGCCACTTCACCCTCGATAGGACGGCGAAAGGAACCGATCACGCCGCGAGCCTGGAGCCCGACGCACTGCGGAGTCTCTGCCGCGACGTGCGCGAAGTCGCACTCGCGCTTGGGGCAAAACGGGCGGCCATACTCCCAGTCGAAGAAGCGCAGCGCGCGAAGCTCAAGCGTGAGCAGATCAAGTGGGATCTGTGATGGGAGGAGAAAAGCTGGCTTCATCCAACGGGTGGAGGGACCCAACACGTCGGTGTACATCGAGCGGTGCTCGACCATGACCGAGGGTTGAAGTTCTGGAGCTGCCATGTCTGCCAACGAGGGCGCCGATCAACGGAATCTACTGCGCCACGCTTCGAACTACCTATCTGCGAGCGCGTTTCGTGGAGTTCTGGCGTTCGTCAGCGTTGGCATTCTCACGCGCCTGCTGACGCCGGGTGACTACGGCGTCGTTGCCATCTATTCCTCGATCGCCGCACTCTTCGGCGTTCTTACGGAGCTCAACCTGCGGAGCGCTGTTGCGCGCTACTACCTTGAAGAATCCGAAGATTTTCCTTCGTTCCTCCAGACGTGTCTGACATTCCTCGGCGCCTTCATCACGCTCTTGTTGACCGTACTCTGGTTCGCGCGGGAGCCGCTTGCAGGTCTGTTCGAGATTGCGCCGCTGGTATTTTTTGCGGGTGTGGTCGCTGCCGCGCTGCAGGTGCCCTGGAACTTCACGTGGAAGTTGATGGTGGCTCAGCAGAGGAGTGGAGCGTTCGCCCGGCTGTCCGTCGTCAAGGATTCGCTGGTGTTGGTGTTGGCGGTTAGCATCACCTACTCTCTGGACCACGACCGCCATTGGGGTGTCATCGGCGGAAACCTAACGGTTGCGTTTGTCCTCGCCTGCTGGCTGGGAATGCGCCTCATTTTTCTCGCCAAACCAGGCCACTTCAATCGTGAGCATCTCCGCTACGCTCTCCTTTTCGGCGTGCCACTCATTCCCCACGCACTTTCCGGATACCTGTTGAACACTTCGGACCGAATCATCATCAATCAGCTCCGCGGGGCCGTCGAGTCGGGACACTACTCGTTCGCATACGATGTAGGTTCGGTGATGAACACCGTGGTGACGGCCTGCAACCAGGCTTGGTTTCCGATCTTCACTCGTCACAGAAATCGTAACCAGTACGAAGCGATCGGACAGCTTGCGCGCACCTACGCCGTCTACATCTGCCTAGCCGCCGTCGTCCTGGCCACGTTCGCTCGAGAAATCGTCGTGCTGCTCGCCGACGAGTCCTTCTACGCCGCTCTCGACCTCATTCCGATCGTCGTGTTCAGCTACGTTTTCGTCTTCATCTATACCATCTACTCGGGGTACTCCTTCTATCGACGCCGAACAGGATGGATAAGTTCAGCCACCCTGGTTGCCGGAGCCGTCAACGTTGGACTGAACTACTGGTTGATACCAACCTACGGCATGGTCGCCGCCGCGTGGACGACGCTCGCTAGCTACGCTCTGCTGATGGTGCTGCATTACGCGATAGCTCGATGGTTGCTAGCGGAAAGCGTTGTAGGTATCAGCGCCATCCTGACGCCACTGGGCATTGCGACGCTCGTCGCGCTGGGCGTGGCATTCACTGAGCGCTGGCTCGACGATTCGATGCTCGCTCTCGCGTTCGTGAAGCTGCCAGTACTCGCGCTGTGTGGTTGGGTAGGGTACCGGCTGTATCAAAGAAAGCCAGAGCGAACCTCGTGAAGCCCTCGTCGGTCACCGTGCGCCAAGCACACGATGCGTTCATCGAATTCGAGGAGGCCTGGCAGCTGTGGGATCGGACCATCGCAGGAGTGTCGTACTGGCACCCGATGAGGTTCGATGTGTTCGGGATACTACTGCAGTACCTGGGGTTACACGGCGAGCGGCATGGGTCGTGGAAGGCGCGGCCCTTGCGTGACTGGGTCACGCCGCGTCCGTCGCATTGGATGCCAGCGCTCGACCGCCTGCGCTGGAACAACATCAATCCCGTTGACCTGTTGGTGCTCAATCATCCACGGCATATTTTCTTCGATGGCGCTTGGCAGTGCAACTACACTGAACCCCTGCTCGACGGACTGCCCCACTCTCGAGTCGTGGTCGAGCAGGGGTTTCAGGGCTTACACTACCATCCGAACCAAACGCGCGGCCTAAAGTACGTGGAAGCCGCGATGGCACTTGGTAACCTCAGAGTTTACCTGAGGCACGGATTTGGGTGTGGCCTGAACCGAAATGAGAGGGTCGAGCTCCGCGAAATCTGCGCTGCGCTGGGACAGGCGTTCGGCGTTGAAGTACCTGTCCGGCCGATTGTCGAGCTGGCGAAGCGCACCGTACGACGCGAACTCGGAGTTGGTCACTACTACGGTCGTCTGTTGGACCGCGCTCGACCTAAGGTCGTCTTGAACGTGATTCATTATAGCCATCGAGTGTTCCCATTCACGAGTGCCGCGCGCATGCGCGGAATCCCCACCGTGGAGATTCAGCATGGGCTGATTGGACCAGAGCACCTAGCGTACAACCTGGCCCCTGGCCGCCGTCCGACAACTCTGCCAGACACCCTGCTGCTGTTTGGAGAGTTCTGGCGCTCCCTCACTCCCGGCTTACCATTCTCGCAGACGCGCGCCATTGGGTACGCACACCTCGATCGGAGTCTGCGCCGAGCACGCGAGCGCTCGGCGCCAGCTGGCCAACGACGCGTCCTCTTTCTATCTCAACCCAGCATAGGCGTGCAGTTGAGCCAATGGGCAACGACGCTTGCACAAGAGTTGCCGACCAGCGAATTCGAGCTGATATACAAGCTCCACCCCTCCGAACGCCTGAGTTGGAAACAAAACTACCCCGAGCTTGCTGCTTCGAGGGTTCGCGTCGTGGAGTACGGTGATCTCTATGATGCTCTGGCTCAGGCGGACGTGCAGATCGGTGTGTATTCGACCGCTCTGTTCGAGGGGTTCGCGGCAGGTTTAGAAACGCTGGTTGCGGCGCTCCCAGGTCACGAGGCAGTGCTTGGCCTCGTGAACGCCGGGGCGGCACGCCGAGCAGACGATATCGGGCACCTGCGAGACTTGCTGCGCTCACCGTTGGCACCACAGCGACAGCTCGCCGAAGCGATATTCAAGCCGGGCGCTGTCGAGAACTTCGCGCGCTTCATTGAAGAATTGGTTAACGGCGAGCGAACGCAGAATTGAGGCGCTGGTGTCGTCGAGCGTGGCAGCGTTTGAAGGACCGATGACGTCGCTGCCTTCCACTGGTATGGATGCGTCATGGTGGACCCAGCTGGCGTCGTCGCGCGAAACGCGCTCCCCGTCATTGGTGCCCTCGAGGCGGCCGGAGTGGATCCGAGCTTGGCCCTGCGAGCAGCGGAGCTCACGAGATCGGACTTTTTGGATCCAGATTGCAGGGTGCCGCACGACCGGGTCGTGAAGTTGTGGCAAGCCGCCGAGGAGCTGACTCGCGATCCGGACTTTGGGTTGCGCTGTAGCTCCCTGGTGAGGCCAGGAGATCTTGGCGTCATCGAGTACGTCTTTCGCAAGAGTCGCACGGTCGGAGAGGGGATCCATCGCGTGATTCGATACTTTCGAGTGGCCCATGATGTTGCCCGTTTCGAGATGACCGAGCGTGATGGCGAAGTGCTGCTCCAGCATGTGCTCCCCGGTCGCCGGAGCCTTCCTCGGGCGCCTGTAGACTTCATACTGGGCAACCCAGTGAGGCTTGCTCGAAGCTGCACGGAACCCGGACTGAATCCATTGAAGGTCCAGTTGGACTATCCAGAACCCGCTGACACCACGCTCCTCGAACGACACTTTCAGTGTCAGCTCTGCTTTTCCTCGGATGTCAGAGGGATCGTCTACCGGACAACGGATTTGGAGGTCGCTTTGGTGGAATCCGATCCGAGTCTTTGTGCGGTTCTGGACCAACACGCACAACAAGTGCTCGATCGATTGCCGAGGATAAGCACGCTCAGCGATCGGGTTCGTGAATTGTTGTCATCTCAGCTGTCGGGCGGCAGCACTGACGCACTGACGGTTGCGGCGCACTTGCGCATGAGCGTGCGGACGTTGCATCGCAGGCTGGCGGAAGAGGGCACGAGCCACAAGGCGTTACTCGAAGAATTGCGGCGTGAGATGTGTCAAAGCCTGCTTCGGCGGCCCGATATCAGTATCAGTGAGGTTGCGTTCATGGTTGGCTTCTCCGAACCGAGCGCCTTTCATCGCGCATATAAACGCTGGACTGGCATGACCCCTGCTCAAGCGCGAACACACGGACGCTGACGACTCGCGCAAGAGAAGTGCTCGTATTCCCGAGGAATGGCTAGCCCGTTTCGGGCCTGGCGTGTCTATTCATCGGAGTAGCAGTCGACGAACTGCGGCTCATCGGGCAGAAACTCCGCCACGAGATCGTGCAGGGCCGGATCGTATTCCGCGAGCTCCTCTCGGCGATCCACCCAGTTATGGATCCCGTCTGGCGGATCGGCTTCGAGGTTGGTGTAGTACCAATCTTGCACGCCTTCAGCCCAATACTCCTGAGCGTTCTCCATCGCGTAGGTGTTGGCGAACAGGCCTGTGTCGCGTGCGTTCTCGTAGGCCTCACTGAGGCGCCTTTCGAAGGTTCGATCCGCCACGAAGAGTCCCGCCAAGGACATGGTGTGTGCGAACTCGTGGACGCAAATCCCTTCACCCCGCCAAGGGTCCAGTTGCCGGTTGCACAGGATGCTCTCCTCGGCGCACGATGCCGCGGGCGTGCCTCCGAGACCACGTGCTCGTTGGTTGACCGAGTCGGGCAAGTACGAGAACTCGGGGATGTCGTTGGTGAGCTCGTTCTCTCCGATGATGGCAAACCGGGTGTAGCCATCGATCAGGATTTCATGCACATCCGGACGGGCTGACAACATGTCGAGGACCAGATGGCATGCTCGCTCCAGACTTTCGTCTGTGGGTTCGAGGGAAGAGATGATGGGGATTCCATCGGCGTCAGCGTACTTCTGATAAAACGGATCGAGGTTGTCGTAAGCTTGCCGAAACTCGTCCGTCAGTGGCTGTACGACGCAGTGGCCCGCAAAGATGTCTTCAGGTTCTTCGCCGATCGGGTCTTGTGATGGGTCCGTCGCGTCCTCGGTGATTGTGTCGTCCTGGTCTGGCAAGTCTTCCTCAGGAGGCGTACCTTCTTCATCGGTTGATGCCGTGTCCTCGGGCTCGATGTCGGTGAGTTCTGGATCCGGCGGGGCCGTCGCCACGTCGTCTGCGGTCGGGGCCTCCGTCTCGGGGACCTCTGGAGCCGTCGGAGGCATTCCAATGTCCTCTTCCATGATCTGAGGTGGGATTGGCATGGGCGAAGGGACGTTGTTGGTCTGTGCGGGAGGCGTCGTCGCTATCGGGGTTTCGCTGGACGTGGGTATCGCTCCGGATGGAATCCCACTGGAGGTCGCGTCTGGTCCCGTAGGCATCGCAAATGGCTCCTGCATGGGCGTCGTGTCACTGGGGTCTTCTCCGCAGGCTGACAGCAGTAGCCACACTATCAACGGCGTACGTCGTCGCAGTTCCATGAGTTTACCTATTCCCCGAAAGCGAGAGGGGCACGCAGAAACGGCGGGGGCCGGCAACGCTTTCAAGCTGGGCGCCAATTGCACACCATCAAAGGCACGGCTCTGGAAAAATTTCCGCGTCGGTTGTGCCATTTTGCGGCGCTCGGATTGCCTGCTGTGTTGCGTCAACCTCGGCGAGCAGGCGAGCGATGTTCATCGCGACCCGCTGTACTGGGTCTTTCTCTACCCGCAATCCATGACGCAGTGCCACTATGCACTCGCGAGGCGTCTGCCCTGGGTCCGGCGCTACCCGCGTTTCCACGAGGTGGTGCCGGAACGCTCCCGCGCGGCGCTTGACAGGGGCGTTCGCTACCCGCGGCACCTGTCGCGGTGCCACAAAGCGGCACTCACCGCCGCGCGTTCAGCACAACCCGCTGGGTCACGCCACAGCGGTGAGGGGCCGGTTTCCGGTCGGTGCGGGTCGTCGTTCCGAATTGACTCTTCTGAGGATAAACCGTGCGACGGCACACCGACGTTCGAGACAACCCTAGTTCTGGTCCGACACCTCGAGGACGACTTTGCCGAGGGCATTGCCCTCGCCCAGGTAGCGCAGCGCTTCGGCCGTTTGCTGTAACGTGAAGGTCCGATCGATGATGGGTTGAACGACCCCTCGTCGGACGAAGTCACAGATCCTGTCGACGCCCACGTTCTGGCGTGCCGTGAGGACTCCCAGGCGTTTGCCGAAGGGCGAGAGGACTGCACCGAGCGTGGCAAGCTCCAAGATGCGGTTTGTGTTGCCTCCGACAGCCAGGTAGCGACCACCTGGCCTGAGGGCTTTTCGCGCTTGCAGGGGGGAACGTGTCGCGAACAGGTCCAAGATCAGATCATACTGCTCGCTGCGCTCGGTGAAGTGCCCTTGCTCGTAGTCGAATACGTGGTCAGCGCCCAAGCGACGCATGAGATCTTGTTTCTTGTGGTTGTCGATAGCTGTGACCTGCGCGCCAATGTGCTTGGCCAATTGAATGGCAAGGGTGCCCGACCCGCCACCGCCGCCATTGATGAGAACGTGTTGCTCCGACATTAGGTGGCCTGCATCACACAGTCCTTGGACTGCGATCGAGCCGGATTGCAACAACGTGGAGGCCTGCTCAAACGTCAAATCCGATGGCTTGCGTTTCAACAAGCGGCTCGGTGCGACCGCATACTCAGCGAAGCCACCGAAGTGCCCCATGACGTCACCGAACACCTGGTCACCAGGCGAGAATTCGGTAACGCCCGAGCCCACGGCCTCGACCGTGCCCGTCAGATCGGAACCGAGGACTTTGAAGCGCGGTGCAAATGCTCCCCAGATGCGCGCGTATGCAGGGCTGCCCGTCAAAGACTCCCAGTCCGACGCATTGAGGGAGACGCAGGCGACGCGCACCAGCACCTCGTCTTGGGCGGGCCCTGGTTTGTCGATCTCTTCGATGCGAATCGATTCAGGAGGGCCGTAGGCGTAGCGAACAGCGGCTTTCATCGAGCGGGAAGCTAGCGCAAGTGCTAAATAGTGTCAATAGTACACTATGGTTCGTGTCAACAGGACACTACCGGGACGCAGTCCTGGGTTTCCCGCAGAGGGAGTCGCCTTCGCCCTGAGCTCACGCTGAGGGCGTGCTTTGAGTTCCAAAGTCGCTCTATCTCCGGTGTTCTCCTCCGATGTGCTCGTGACAACCACCCCACGATTGTTTGGATGAGTTGACGGTCATCGGTCTCTCGCCAATTGGCGTGCGGCAGATTGCAGGCGGGGGTATATGCCTTGACCCATGCCCAACAAGTTTCCTCGTACGTGGCCACTTTGTGCGGCTCTTCTGTTGCACAGTGCATGCTTTCACTGCGCATGTTCTGCGGAGGGCAGTGATTCACCCGAGGCTGCTATCGAGGAAGTGGCTTCTGACACCGAGTCCCCGTCGGATCCAACCAGCTCGTCTCCGACCGACAGCACCACCCACGTCGACTCGGAGACGGATGAGGGTGCCAGTGACGCTGACGCCACAGCGCCCGACGACGACAGCGCGACCGACGGCGCGGGTGCCACTGACGACAGCGCGACCGACTCCGATCCTGCAACCGCTGGCAACGATGGGGGAGCGACTGAGCCCGACCCCGTGCCGGCGGGCGACGCGGGAGAGGAAAATGCGCAGCCGTCTTCGGACTGCGAGGCGAAGACGACGCTGCAGATCGGGAGGACGTACGGTGGATACACATTGTATGCGCTTCGGGCAGCGGAAGACCTCGCTTCGGGGTCCTACTGGTTTACTCAAGACAGTGAAACGGCGGGTCTCGGATACTTGTTCAAGGACGGCGTTCGAATCAAGGCGTTCGAATTCGATGTTAATGCTTCGTTGATCGACGGTGAGCAGCAAACCCTGGTCATCAGCGGCTTCTTCGAGTTGGATTTGGGGTCGAGTCTGGAAGAGGATCTCAGCGCGCTCGACGACTCTATTCTGGATGGCTGTCACGTCGTCGAAATCTCAGCGCCGATCGAAATCGTGGCAGGCGCGACGTACGGTCCGTTCTTGGTCGAAGAACTGATTGTGTCTGAGGATCTGCCAAGCGGCACGTACACCTTCTCCACGGAAAGTGGCAACACCGGCAGTGTCACGCTGCTTCGCGACGGAGAAGTCTACGACAGTCTCGACTATCCTTGGCAAACGACCATTGGCGGCGGGGCAAGCTACACCTTCGACTTCGGTGGTTCACTCATCCTGACGGTCACCCGCGGCATGGGGACATCCAACCTCTTCGCGCTGGCGGAGGGGCTTTTCAACGGACGCCACCAAGTGCTCGTGCCCTAGCGAAGCCGCGGGACCCATTGTCCGGACGGGGGGACCGATACTCTTCGAGGACAGGACCAGTATCCGTTTTGCTCGGGTGCGCAGACATTTTGGGCGGAACCGAAATCGGTCAAGCTCGGGTGCGCAGTCCTCGACGACGGGAACTACTTTGTGGGGCCTAGATTGCTCAGGAGCCATCTCCCGTCGAGCCCCTGATGGGAACAATCGGGCCATTGTGAGCGTTATGCATACTTTGAAGAGTTGCGTGAGTCCCTGATGCGGCCTGCGATTGAGATTGACGACCCACTTCCCAAGGCAGAGCGAGGATGTTTTCTGCCAGGATGATCAGTGTTGGCTGGTCGAAATCAATATGGACGCGCTGCTAGTAAATGGGGACGAGATAGAGCTCACCCCAGATCCGCCTTGGCGCTGGATGGTACCTCCCGTCAGGCTCACGGTTTCGTCCATGGCCAGTCACCGGATGAAGGCCAAGGGTGAGTTCGTCGTCTGGGAATCCGAGATCCTGTTGGCTGGGCTTCAAGGGGCGGGGCAACTGTATAGCGCTCCGGGGTTCGATACTCCGGGTTCGGTGTTGACGGTCACTCTAGCGGTCACGCCAGGCACGATGAGTGCTTCAGTCAAGGATGTGAAGCAGCCCGTGGCCACCGTCGCCACGAGCGGAACCTTTGTTGCCAGTGTCGTGCCCGCCGTCAACCCGGCGACGGGGGTTCCCGACCCCGTCGTGGTCAAGACGGGGACTTGGGCGGTTGCCACGCAGGTTCAAGATATTGCAGTTTCTGGGCAGCCTCCCGCCACTGAGCAAACCGGTGATGAGAAGGATGCACCTGGGGTGGGGTCCGACGCCGCCACAGCCGCCAGCAGCCAGACGGCAGATGACATCGCCCATTTCGTCGCTGTTGTGCTCGAAGATGTCGACGGCAACAAGCTAGCGGAGCATCGCGTCGCGATCGCCACTCCTGACGGTCGACGGTCGTCTCATACGTTGACGGCATCCGGGGCTGCGCGAGTCGATGGCATTCGTGCCGAGGGCGAGGCTGTCGTGCAGCTCTTGGATGCGGAAATTCGACCTCCGGTCAAACGTCCCGAGGCGCCGTGGCTCGCGTTCACGCTAGTTGATGCAGACGGGCGACCGGTGGCAAACGCCACCGCCCAGATCACTTCGCCCGAAGGCGATAGCTTCGCAGTGCAAACGGGGGACAAGGGCGCTCTGCGCCTCGACAATCTGAAGCAGGAGGGGTTGTACGATTTCGAACTTCTATTCCGAGGTCCTGGACAGGATGCGGGTGTTGGAGAAGGTGACGGCGAAACCGCAGGAGGCGAGGAAGGCGACGTCGGTGATGACGCAGCTGCTGACGGCGCGGAGTCGGGCGACGAAGAGCCTGATGAGCGAAAGGCCGGCAAGCTCTTGGAGTTCGAAGCGGCGCTGTTTCGCACGAACAGTGCCGTCGTCCTTCCGGAGGGTGAAGATCCGAGCAAAGAATCACATCAAGCGCTCTCCAGCGTGGGCATGGTGGCGACCGTTCTGCGGTACAACGCTGAGACGTCCGGCAAGAAGTTGTTTGTCGCCGGTCACACCGACACGACTGGAACGGTCGACTTCAACCTGGCACTGAGCGACGAACGGGCGGAGTGCGCGTTGGCCCTGCTGCTGGGGGACAGGCAACTGTTTGTGGACACCGCGAACGCGCGACACACCGTAGCCGACTACAAACAAGTCCTTTCGTGGTGCACGAGGGCTTTTCCAGAGCTGTTCGACTGCGACCCGGGCGAGATCGACGACAAGGAGTTCACGGGTATCGAGCCACTGAAGCGTTTTCAAGCTCAATACAACGTCGCAAGAGATGAACTAGGCACCGCGGAGCCCGAGATACGTGTGGACGGTTCGATTGGCGAAGATACCTGGGGCGCGATGTTCGACATCTATGAGTTCGCTCTGCGCTCCGAGCTCGGTGAGGACGCCGACGGAACGACCGCCCTGCGCAATCAGTTGGAGTTTGTAGACGACGCTCGTCGCTCCCTCGGTTTCAGCGAGCACCATCCGCGTGAACGGCAGGGCGAGGACTCGACGGAGAACCAGCAGAACCGCCGAGTGGAGATCCTGTTCTTCGATCCGGGTGAGGAACCGGACCTGCAACAAGCAGAGACGGATCCCGAGAATTCCGACCTCTACGACCCAGACAAGTTCCGCTTGGACCCGATCGAGACGTTGACCGGGGACCGACTGGACTACGTGCTGCGCCTCCTGCCAACTCCCGGCGTACCGACGCCGCGGGAGCTCGAGTTCGTGCTTTCTCCGGATGGTCGCGGCTGGAGCATCGCCAAGAGCTCAAGCGAGGCGCAAACCACCGACGGCGGGATACGCGAGCTGTTGTTCAAGGTACAGACGAGCGGTACCTACTCGTTGAGCTTGCTACTGGCAGATGGCACGAAGATTCCGATCTTCCGGAGGGTTCCGTTTGACAAGCTCGATCAAACCTCAGCCTCGACACTGTCGGCGACCGAACTCGGCGAACCCGGTGACATCGAGGAGATTCGAGAGATGCAGCGGATCTACGAGGAAGCTGGAGAACCCTTCTAGCCCCTGGACGTGTCGATGTCAGAGATTAGCGCAGAGTTCATTTTCGTGCCGACGTTCTCCTTCGCCGTCAGCGACGACGGGCAGTTGGTTCGACCTTTCATGGGCAAGGGTGTCGGCCCAAGCGCATTGGTCGACAAGTACGTGTACGCGTTCGCGGAGCAGGTCGGTGGCGGCGACCCGTGGCAACGCCCCTTGATCTTCAAGATCGTCCCCCCAGCAGAGACCAACGGCTTTCCAGGGATTTGTTCGGTGATCGGTACTGATTCTGACGGACTCGAACTGTTGTCGGAACCCGAGGAAACGGTCGTGCTGTCGACCACTGCCTCGGGAGGCGGTGACAACATCAAGTACTTCTTCCTGTGCTTGGATCACCCCCTCTTGCCCGACACCGAGCAAGCCTTAGCCCAGCAATCTGACATCACCCCATTCCCAATCGTCAGCCTCGAGAAGGGTTCGGAAACACTGTTCGTTGGGCCCGATGGCACGCACGACGTCGGGCCGTCGCCAGATCTGCGCCCCGCGGTTCAGGTCGTTGATCCGTACGAAGTCGGAACCCAACTATCACGAACCTTCAGAATTCGCTGCAATCGGGTAGTTTCCTTCACGGACCCAAGGGCTGGCGTGAAGGACGAACCGGCAGAAACCGAGCAGCGCTTGGCCAAGCACCGGCTCGCACTGCAGCTCGACGCTTTGCGGAAGGCGGGCAAGAACCTCTCCGGAAAACTCAAGACGGGTGCAGGCAGCTTGGACAACTTCCTGCGGGATATGGACCCGAATCAGCCTGAGGGCGAGCTCGGCAAGCGCATACGCCAGCGCGAGGATTTCGCGCTGGCGCTGATCCGAATGACGACAGCGCCGGTGTGGAACCTGCTCGAGCAGGACTCGCGCGGGACGGTAGAGCGTGGCAAGCTGCACTACGGGCGCCACCTGGAAGTCACCTGCTCGATTCACGAGCTACTGCTCTCGACAGAACTGGGCGAGGAATTGTGGGTTCGCATCGCCGACCGCTTTCCAATCCAGGCTGACGGCGTCGAGCGCGCGACCCCGGAGAATGGCGTCGAGGAGCTCGCGAAGCGTTTCATCTTCTCGGAGAAGGCCACAGTTGAGCCGCGGGAAGGCTGGGAGAAGCCCGCGCTGCTGACGGGAGGAAACGCTGCCTTCGGTCTGTACGCAGCGACGACCAAAGCCCTGGCACGTGCTTCCCTGGCCAAGGTTGGGGATGCCGCGGGCGGTATCATCTCCAGCCAGGAGCTGGATGACTTCGCCAGCGGTGCGCTTCGGAGCAAAGCGGGCCTGACCGCTTACCGTTGGGCGTACCACCTGCGAAACGACTTCTTTCTGGAACGCGTGACGATCGACGGTGTTGAGAAGCTCGTCACCTGGGTGGACAAGGGGCAGACATTTTCGGTCAGCAACGTCGAGGTGACCATCAATGCCGAGCCCGGCGAGTTCTCGACACGGTTTGCCAACAGCGGCTTCGATGTCGGGCACGTCGGCCGGGTCCTCAATCTCGCCAGCTTTGGCTACTCGTTGATGGCCCTCAACGTCGCCATCGAAAAAAAGCAAGAAGAGGTGCCCACGAGGCTTCTCAGCACCGGTGCCGCCGCACTCTCTCTCATAGGAGATCCGTTCGTGGCAAAGCTCTTCCTGAAGCCCGATCAGCTCGCCGCTGGTGCTACCGGCGCGAACGTCGTCAAGTACTTGGGGATTGCGGGTGCGTTTTTGGGCATTGCCGCGGGTGTCAGTGACGCTCTTGACGCCAACGACAACGGAGAAGGCGATGTGGCGCTCGTCGTTGGCGGCGGAGCTGTGTTCGGTGGTGCCATCGCCGCTTGGGCGGGGGCTGCCTCAATATTCGCAGTTGCCGGTCCGCCCGGATGGGTGATGCTCGCGGGGACAGCGGTCGGTATCCTAGCGCCGATCGTGGCCGCGCAGTTTTTCCAGGATGACGACTTGGAGGAGATGGTCGAGCACAGCGTGTTCGGAAACCAGCACGGCGAGGCCCACGATGCGCCCAAGATCGCCCTGTGTGCGGGCAACAAGTTCAATCACTGGGCGGGGGAAGGTCTGCAGAGCCTGGAGCGGCAGCAACTCGGCTTCGACAATTTCATCTGGTCGTATCGCGTTCGAGGTGTACGCACCACCAATCCCATGCAGAGTGACCCCACGGTCGAGATCCTGCCCTCCCGGTTGGTGCCCGAATCGTGTGTCGACATCGACGCCGACATCGCCTGGAAGCAGGGTTCGGCCGAGGTGACTCTGCGGGGTACCGTTCGGATAACGTTCACGCAGAATCCCAAGTTCGAAAACCTCTCCGGGGATCGCTTCGCGGGCGAACTGGAGACCTTGGTCTCGCTGTTCACGACGCAAGGCCCGCCGACCCATCACGTCGAGTGGTCGATCTTTCCCGAAGACCAAGCCCTTCGCAACCAGGTGCAACGCATGCCACTCACTCTAGCCAAGCTGACGTTCCGACTGAAGCCTTTCGGTCCCGATAGGGACCTAGTGGTTCCAGTACCGCCAGCGAACGACCCCAACGCGAAGTTCGAGTACGAGTTGATGCGATCGACGAATCTCAACAGGGACGCACAAGGGTCGTCGAGTATCTACACGTAGTCCCCGCACTGATAAGGCAACTCCCGCGCGCGCCGCTCACCACCACCAGTAGCGCTTACCGCCTGGAATGAGCCGACGCCCGTAGAGCTCGTTGTCGTTGAAGTCGTCGAGGTGCTGGGCATAGTCGGGTAGTAGTTCGGGCTCGTGGGCGGCGGCTTTCCTGGCCTGGACGATCAGCAACACGGAAGTGGGCACGTTGAAGACGTGGGTGATGATCATCCAATAGCCCGACCAGTCAAAGAAGTGGCCACTGCCTTCATACGCGAGGATGTGCAACGCGATCACCAACACCCGCCTGCGATTTCGTTGCTTGACGCTCAGATGATGGTAAGCCGCTGGGCGAATCAACTTGCCCAGCAGCGCCGCGAATAGAAACATGATGGACATGGGGACCATCGCGATCGAGGGGCCTGAGGGATTCGGGTCGTCGGGGTGCAGCGCGTACTGGTAGAGCACGGCGAGCGGCCAGACGATGACGATGATGATGATGAAGTCCTTCGGACCGAAGTACTCCCCTCCCGCGGGTGGCTTGAGAGTCTTTTTGTGCTTTGGCATCATCGCTCCTCGATCCGTTGGGTGCTCGGCAGACGAGCGTACCACACATGGAGCGGTGGAGGACCCCTAGTCCTCGGCGGCAAGGCGCGTTCACCCGCGGTGACATCGGAATCACGTTCACGCGCGAGCGCAGGTGCCAACGCCTCTCGGCGACTGCGTTGCGGGCGAACTCGAGAGCGTGGTCTCGCTGTTCACGATGTCGGGTCCGCCGACGCATCACGTCGAGTGGCTCATCTTTCTCGAAGCCGTAGCCGCTAGCACTCGTCGAGTATCTACACGTAGTCCCCGCACTGTTGATGCAACTCCCGCGCACGTGCCGATCACCACCACCAGTAGCGCTTGCCGCCTGGAATGAGCCGACGCCCGTAGAGCTCGTTGTCGTTGAAGTCGTCGAGGTGCTGGGCATAGTCGGGTAGCAATTCGGGCTCGTTGGCGGCGGCTTTCTTGGCCTGGACGATCAGCAACACGGAAGTGGGCACGTTGAAGACGTGGGTGATGATCATCCAATAACCCGACCAATCAAAGAAGTAGCCGCTCCCTTCGTAGGCGAGGATGTGCAAGGCGACAACCCGCACGCGCCTGAAGTTTCGTTGTTTGACGGTCAGATGATGGTAAGCGCGCTGGGCGAATCAGCTCACCGAGCAGCGCCGAAGCGTGGGTCACAGGGGGTCACGCCGAACCAGTTCATCGGCTATTTCGACGAGTCTCCAGTATGGGGCGCGGTAGCCCTTGTCCTGTTCGAAGGATTGGGCGCGAGCGAGAAGCGCCTGCCGTACCTTTTCGTGGTAGCGCGAAAAGTACTGCACTCTGGCAGCCTCCGTCGCGGTCATGCCTTCGGGCACGGGCCCCACCAGGCCGAGCGTGTTGATGAACGCACTGTAAGCTTTGGCCACGCGCACCAGTGGCAGGCCAGCGATTGAGTATGGGAGCGGCGCTGGCACGCTCACGTTGTCGAGCAACGCTTCGATGACGGCATTGTCGACGTGAGCGTCAAACAAGGCCTCGGGGTTGCGCCACTCAGCTACGACCACGAGCGCTGGATCGTACTCGAGATCCGACGGTGCCTGTGTCTTGAAGTTCCGGACACCGAGGCTTCCCAGCCACGCACGCAGGCCAGGATCAGACATCGTAGACTGCTGTGACCAGAGTTCGACGCCGAAGGCCGCGTACGCGCTCGACGCCACTTCGGAGCAGAATAGTTTGCTCGAGTCGCTCACGTCCATCGCGAAGTCGTAGGGGATGTGCGCTGCACGAGCGCGCTCGAGGGCGGTGGTCGCCGCTTTGTGGGGTAGCATCGGGTCCTTCTGGAGCTCCGGCAGATCCGCGGATGGTCGCAACGCCAAGACTCGGAGCTTCCTGTCCGCCAGGTAGTCTTCAGCTGAAGAAATCTGGACGCCTGACTCGATGTGAGCCTCGACGATGGAGAGTTGTCCGTCGTCGATGTGAACCAGTGCTACATGGGAAAAGTTACCTGGGAAATCGTTGCCCCGCGCGATCAGAGCTGAAGTCGGCGCGCCCCCTCTCGAGAGCAATATGTCGCCACTGTGCAAGGTGACGCCATGTACCTCCAAAGAAGGCGTCTCTGACGGTACTTGGCTGCCGTATTGGACGACATCAGGATCGGGCGGGGGGCCTTGCAGTTGAGCTTCTTCCAGGACAGCACGAGACCCGTACAGCAGTTGATAGACGAGGCTTCGGGGATCTTCGCCGACTCGACGTTTGACCACAGCGCGTAGCTCTGCTTGAAAGGGAGCAAACCAGGTTAACTCATCCGGGCAGGCCGCCAAGAGTGGCCCCGTCGCGAGCACTTCTTCGAGGAGCTCCTGCAAGTGCCTGGGGGGGGCCGGATCTGCGGAAATGGTTCGCAGCAGCGTGGACAACCGCGCGCGGCGCTGTTGTAGTTCGGGCTGCAACTCGCGACAAGAACGAGCGCGCGCTGCGTCGAAGCGGCTTTCGAGTTCGGCGAAGAACTCGTCGCGGTTCCAGCGAAAGGCAGCTTCCTGTGGAGGCGGCGGCGAGTATCGGTCAGCGGCGGGCACGAGCAGCACCAGGTAGCTCGCACCCGCTGCCAGCAGTATTCCGATCCACGGAGGAATGGACCGCCACGACTTGACTTGGAACCAGTTCAGCGCAACTCGCGTCGTAGGATCTTGCCCACGTTGGTCTTTGGGAGGTCGTCGTAGAACTGTACGATCTTTGGCACCTTGTAGCCCGCCAGATGCGAGCGACAGTGTTCGATGATCTGTTCTTCAGTCGCCGACGCGCCTTCCTTCAAGACGACACACGCTTTGACACGTTCGGTGGACTTGTCGTCAGGCACACCGATCACTGCGCACTCGCGGACGGCGGCGTGTTTGGCGACGGCATCTTCGACCTCGTTCGGGAACACGTTGAATCCGGAAACGAGAATCATGTCTTTCTTGCGGTCGACGATGGAGATGAAGCCCTCCTCATCCAGGATACCGATGTCGCCCGTGCGGAACCAGCCGTCGGAAGTGAAGACATTCTTGGTCTCTTCGGGGTTTTCGAAATAACCGCGCATCACCTGGGGTCCCTTCACGCAGACTTCTCCGCGTTCCCCCAACGCCACCAGTCCGCCATCGTCATCGAGGATGGCCACATCCGTCTTGGGGAACGGTTGCCCGATACTCCCAGCCTTGTTGGTGGCGGGCAGGTTACAAGAGATGACCGGGGACGTCTCGCTCAGACCGTAGCCTTCGAGGATAGGCTTGCCTGTCATCTTCAGCCAGCGAGCGCCAACTGCCTCTTGCAAAGCCATGCCGCCGGCCACGAATAGCTTGCTCGGGCCGAAGTCGATCTTCGGGAAATCGGGATGATTCATCAGGGCGTTGAACAACGTGTTCAACGCGGGGAAGACCGTAAACCGCGTGGCAATCATCGTCTTGACGAACGCCGGAATGTCTCTTGGGTTCGTGATCAACACGAGCTTGGCGCCCAGAGACACCATGAACAGGCAGTTCACCGTGAGCCCAAAGATGTGATAGAAGGGCAGCGCCGCAAGCAGCACCTCCTGGCCAGGCCTGAGCATGTGAAACGCTGCGGCGCACTGGGCCACATTGGCGGTGATATTACTGTGGCTGAGTTCGGCAGCCTTGGGAACTCCCGTCGTGCCACCAGTCAGCTGGAGGAAGAGGGTCTGTTCCGGTGCCACATCGGGGCGCTTGTAGCGCGCCTGCCGTCCCGCGCTCAGGGCATTGCTCCAGGAAACCGCGCCGGGGACGGTGTATGGAGGTACCATCTTCTTGACGTGCTTGACCACCACGTTGACGAGCAGTCGCTTGGGTAGCGGGAGCGCATCACCGAGATGTGTTACGATGATTAGGTCGAAGCGCTGCTCGGGTAGCAGCTCTTCCAATTTGGACGCGAAGTTCGAAAGGATGACGATGCCCTTGGCTCGCGTCGTCTTCAGCGGACCCCGCATCTCCGAGGTCGTGTACAGTGGGTTTAGGTTGACGATGCGCAACCCAGCGCGGATCGCAGCGAACAGGGTGACCACGTACTGGATGACGTTGGGCATCTGTATCGCGAGGGTGTCCCCCGGTTCGAAGCCGCGGTGTTGGAGGTAGGCAGCCAAGGCCTCCGATTGCTCCTCAAGCTCACGGTAGGTCAGCGTCCGCCCGAGGTTTTCGACGGCCGGCGAGTCCGGATATCGGGAGAAGGTGCTTTCCAGCAGCTCGATCGCGTTCTTGTACTTGTCCGTCGGGATGTCCCACGGGACGCCTTCAGGGTAGTGGTCCAGCCAGGGGCGCGGCAATTCGTCGACGCTCTTTGTTGCAGTCTCCATCCTGTTACCTCTCAGCTGACAAAACGATTGGTTCGGGCTCGTGGGCTCGAGAAAAAACGTGGCCAGCCAGGGGCTCGCGCCCTCCCCAAGGCCGGAGGACGCAGCGTACTCGGGGAGACCCCGGGAAACACTCAAAAATAGAAGTGAGTGACCGCCTGGAGCTGCAGCGGCCGATTAGCGCGGGCCACCGCATCGAAGCGAACGTCGAAGTGCGGGTAGGGGAACCACATGAGACTACCCCAGCCGCCGAGGCGCGCCTCGCCATTGCCGGGACTCTCGCTCGTGTCCGACGGGATCGGCGGCAGTGGGATGCCCATCGCATCCACCCCTGCTTCGGTGGCTTCCGTGCGCGCCCCTCGATCGAGGACCTCACCGGTGAAGACTATGTGAAGTCCCTGCAACGGCTCGACGTCCGCCACGAGCAAGCCGACGTAGCCCAGGTCGTGATGCGACTCCACCAGGACATTGCCTTCCGCCATGAACGCCAATAGAGGCACGGGCGAATAGCGCGCAGTCAAGCCATGCGCCTGACGCTGGGCATCTGGGAGTCTGCTGTACAGGCCGATGTCGGACATGGCGAACATGCTGCTGATGCCTAACGCCATTCGGCTACTGAAGAGGTACTCGAGGTAGCCGGCGTAGCCCATCTCCCTGGCGGCTGCTTCGCCGAGCTGAAAGTTACCGGCAATCCCCATCAACTCTCCACGCCAGTTGCCGCCCCAGTAAGCCACGGCAAGCCCGTGCTGCTGGTCCGACTCGCGGTCGCTGAGCGTGGCATCTCGTGCCCACAAGGTGTGTTCGGGCACCCGCAGACCAAACGGGAGAGCGATCCGACCCGCTCGAATCATCAAATTCGAGTCGAAACGGTAGCCAAGCCAGTGGCTACGGCTAACACCGACGAAGTTTCCGCGCTCGAGCTCACCAACGAGGAGAGCCTTGTCCGTGTGTTCCAGTCTGCCGGAGGCACGCGACGCACCGAGGCTGAAGCCGCCTACGACACCGCCAAAGTCCAAGCTTCCGTAGACATCGGCCTGCATCGGGAAGGCGACGGTCTCTTGCGAGTCGACATCATGGATGGCCATGCCGCGCACGCTGCCCCCCAGGCGCAACCAATCCGGTTCTGCCAAGCCAAACAACAGCCCCGAGCTCTCTTTGGGCTGAGTATCGTCGCCCCACTGTTGGCTCAGCAGGGTTTGTGAGGTGACCCGGCCCATGTGGTTGAGGGTCTCTCCGCCGCTGGGATCGGTGTGGCAGGAGCCGCACTTGGCGTAGCCGTGGCGCACCATCCACGCATACGCGGCGGCGTCGGAACTCCACGTGACCAGCGAGAGAAACAGTACGAGAGCAGTGAAAGCCAGTCGCATGAGTTCACGCACGATAAGCAAGACTTGCCACAAGCTACAAGCCACCAGCCGAAAAAACGAGCGCAGCCAATGCGCACCGCAGCGGGAATGCGTGCTAGCGGAACGGTCGGCGCTTTGGGATGATGTGGTTTCGGCTGCCAATGGGTTGTACGCGGTAGCGCCCTCGGGCTAAGGTTTGAAATCCATGAAGTCCGTCGCCACAGCAGTTTCGGGCCGCGTGTTGCTTGCCAGCGTGGCCTTGGGAGCGGTGTTCGGGTGCCAAAGCATCTCCGAGGAAGTGACACCCACCGCCGAGTGTGTTTCGGGCAAGAAGTGGATCGGTGGGGACGTCGGGCATCCTGAGATGCATCCGGGGCAGAACTGCGTGGGCTGCCATCAAGACAACGACGGCCCGCCGTTGCAGCTGGGGGGGACGGTCTACGCCAGCACGGCTCAAGAGCACGACTGCTACGGAGTGGAAGGTGCCATAGTGGTCATCACGGATGGGAACCTGGAGACCTTTGCGCTCGAAACCAACGCAGCCGGCAATTTTTTCTTGGAGGGTGATCCCGCCGCCTTAGCGACGCCACTGAGCGTCGTGCTCCACGGGTGGGACGAATTTGGAGTGCCCCAACAGTTCCCCATGGCTACAGTCCCCGAGACTGGGGATTGCGGGCACTGCCATGGGACGCAGGATGAGCTCCCAAGTCCGGTCACGGCAAGAACTCTGACGCGGAAGTTTCCCACAAGCAGCATCACGCTGAACCATCCCCGTTCCGCCTACGGCTTTTAGTGTGCCGAATCCAAGGTTCGTCGCAGAATCGCGGCGACGGCTGGCTTGGGCAAGTCGCAGCAATTCTGCGATTGTGGCCGTTGGTAAGGCTGCCCCCCGATCCGCGCTTCACGTCGGCGCGACGATTTCCGGCTCCACGAGTTCGATCGTCTTCCAGCGACCGGAGGCGAAGCGCAGCACCAGCAAGCCAGATAATAGCACCACGTAGAGGATGATCGACGCCATCACGGCGGGCACGCCGCCTCCCAGGCTTCGGACCGCGATCAAGGCGCCAGGTGTGAACAAACCCCACGCAAGAATGATGCGCAGCCACATCGGCCAAGTGGTATCGCCCGCCGCGCGGAGCGCTTCCGAAAATGTCATGATTAGCGCATCGAAAAGCTGCCAAAGGCAGGCGTAGTACAGCATTTGGGTTCCGATGCGGATGAAGTCCGAGCTTTCGGCGTCTGCCTGGAAGAAGGAAAGCAAGAACTCGGGGGCGAGCAAGTACGCAAGACCGACGCTTCCCATCCAGACGGCGGCAACCTTGGCGGTCAAGACCACCAACTGCGCGACGCGATCGCGATGTCCTGCGCCAATCGCTTCGCCGACCAGGATGGCACCCGCCGAGGAGAGGCCGAACGCGGGCATGAACGCAATCGAGTTCAGTTGCATCACGACGTTGAACGCCGCGAGCGAGGCCGTGCCCAAGTAGCCAACCACTAGATTGATGAAGACGACGAAGGCGCCGAACTCCAGAAACCAGTTGACGCCGTTGGGGAGGCCAAAGCGGAGCATGCGCCAGAACTCGCGCAGTTGCAGGCGAACGGGGGTGGTCGCCCGTTCGAACCCGAGCCCACGCGCGAATGCGTACGCCACCGGCAAGAAGCCGATGAATGACGCCAACACACTCGCCACGGCGGCACCCGCCACCCCGTAGCCAGGAAGGCCGAAGCGCGGTTCGATCAAGAGGTAGTTCAATGCCACGTTGGCCACCATGGCGACCAAGCCACAGATCATTGCCAGGCGCGTGTTGCCCAGACCGCCATACCAATTGACCAACGCCTCCGTCGCGACCCCGGGCCCAACGGATAGCATCCGAATCATCAGGTAGGTTGACATCGCGTCGCCAACCAACGGTGGCAAGCCGAATGCCGAAACCCCCATTGGCACAACGGGGATACACACCGCGCTGATGAGCGCCGCGGCCAGCGCCAAGGCTAAGCCATACCAAGCGTACCGTCGCGCGGCCACCCAGTCACCTCGTCCACGCAGTTGCGAGGCGAAGCTCTGTGCGATGAACACGGTGCCCATCGGGAAAATCAAGATACAGATCGCGTTCAGAGATCCCGTGGTCACGGCAGCGAGCTCGGCTTGTCCCAGCGGAGCGACCATCAGCGCATCGGCGAGCCCGATCACCGCTTGTGTTGCGCGGGCAATGACGACGGGCCACGCCAAGGTGAGCAAGCGGCGCAGGGTAGCGGCCGCAGTCGAGTCGGAAGATGCCATGGGGCCTTTCGGAGGCGCCCAAGAGCGCCGGGCCCACGGCTTGGCGCAACTGGCCGACCGCAGCAAGTCCAAAGTTCGGCAATCTAGACTGCCGGACTTCCTGCAGTGGCCGGGGCGGTTGCCGCTAAGATGTTTGTTCTTCGGAAGTTTCGGCAGACACGCCGGAGGTGGCGAACAGTCGAGACTAGCTCAGGTCCAGGCGACTTCGGACATCCGCCAATGGGTGCAGGGCGTTGCCGCCACCCGGATTGGTGCGCGCCTCAAACGCCGGGACTACGCGGCCGCGACACGACGGTTTTGTCGCTCCTTGTGAAGCAACACCGTGAGCGCGGTCACGCCTGCCAGCACCATCACCGAAGTCGGCATACTGAACAGCTTCAGTCCCAGCGCCAACAGCACGCTCGCCAGGATCGGCCGAATCAGCGAGTCCTTCGCTTTGGCCGAGAGTCTCGCCCCGAGGTAGATGCCGGGTACGGTGCCCAGCACGATGCTTGCCGTCAGCCACCAATCAATCTGCCCAAACATCAAGTGTCCCACCGCGGCGGCGAGCACCAGCGGTACGGCCTGCACCAAGTCGGTTCCTACGAGCTCCGAGCCGGTCATTCGCGGATAAAGCAACATCAGCAGCACCAGCATCAACGAACCCGAGCCCACCGACGTCATTCCGACGACCAGGCCGCCGAGAACACCGATGAGCAAGGTCGGGAGGGGTCGGACCGGCATTCCCGCGATCGATGTCGAACCGGCTTGGCTGATGGCGCGTTGCAGTAGGGCTTTGGCGACCATGGCCAGTGCCGCGACGAGCAACGTCGCGCCGATGATGGGGCGCAAGAACAACTTCGCTTGACCCGCGTCGTCGAGGAGGAGCAGCAGGTACGGCGACGAGAGCGCCGCCGGTACGGAGCCGATAATCAACCACAGGGCTAGGTCGCGACGCACGGTGCCGTGTTTCAAGTGAACAGCCGCGCCCACCGGCTTCATCACGGCGGCGGCCACGACGTCGCTCGAGATGGCCACCAACTCGGGGATACCAAAACCTAGCACCAGGATAGGCATCAGCAGGGCTCCACCCCCCATGCCCGTGAGCCCGACAACAATGCCCGCTGCGAAGCTGCCCAGACTGATGCCCAAATCAATCAACACGTATTCCCTACTCAATTAATCGGAAATGTCGTCAATACTTTGAAGCGGGCCCCAAGCCAAATCAAGAGAGAAGTACCGGTCACTCGTGACTGAGCCC
Organism: Polyangiaceae bacterium; assembly: GCA_050298815.1. Taxonomy (GTDB): domain Bacteria; phylum Myxococcota_A; class Polyangia; order Polyangiales; family Polyangiaceae; genus SZUA-265. The sequence goes on along the minus strand of JBNKUV010000010.1, from coordinate 501,293 downwards.
GAAGTAGCGTCAGCCGTTGGTCCGAAGCAGACCCCCGGCGGCAGCGAGCAGGTACGCTGGCATCGGTGTGGGGTCCCAACGCCGCCTGGGGTGAGCCAGCCATCCACAGAGAATGGCAAAATAGCGTCAGGACCCGCGGGTAGTAGTGTTAATCCACGGTGATTACTCGCCCTCGCACGCGCCGTGGTTGGCTGACGGTGCCGGGTGGAACTGCCGAGGGAGTCACCGTTGTGGCGACCCACCAACGTGGGCTGCAAGCCTGCGGTACTCCTCAACCGGGAGGTGCCGCCGGTTGGGCGACTCGGCGGCGTTCCCCGGATTGTCAGGCGCCGGTATGGTCGGCGCCGAAAGCGTGGCGGGAAAATTGTCGAGATTTCATTGAAAGTGTCCCTGGCGCGACGCCTCGCGCACAGACGTGGTCGCGGATCGGTACAGCGCGAGTCGCGTCGGAAAAACATGCACACGCCTGCCTGGGGCTGGTGATATGCTTCCCGTCGCTGTAGGTTCGCGACGGTTGGAGCTATGCTCTCCGTTTGGCGATGACGGCAAGCGACCTCCGGGGCAACGCGGTCCAGTGAGACTTCCCACACCGCAGCCACCCGGACTCACCCAAAAGTGAAAGTGGAAACGTTATTATGAGCGTTGTGATTGGCGACAAAGAGTACTTCCCCGGGATCGACAAGATAGCCTACGAGGGGCCAGAGTCAGACAACCCGTTCTCGTTCAAGTGGTACGACGAGAGCCGTGTCGTCGCCGGCAAGACCATGAAGGAGCACTTCCGATTCGCGGTCTGCTACTGGCACACCTTCTGCGGCAAGGGTCACGACCCCTTCGGGCCCGGTCCCCTAGACTTCCCCTGGGAAGATGGCAAAGACGCCCTCTCCCGTGCCAAGATGAAGATGGACGCCGCCTTCGAGTTCATCACTAAGTTGGGAGTGCCTTACTACTGTTTCCACGATGTGGACCTCATCGAAGAGGGGGCCAACCGCAGCGAAACGTCGAAGCGCCTGGTCGACATCGTCGAGTATGCCAAGCAGAAGCAGAATGAGTCCGGCGTCAAGCTCCTTTGGGGAACCGCCAACTTGTTCACGAACCCGCGTTACATGAACGGCGCCTCTACCAACCCCGAGTTCCGCGTCGTCGCCTACGCGGGGGCTCAGCTGAAGGACGCACTCGACGCCACGATTGCTCTCGGTGGCGAAAACTACGTCTTCTGGGGTGGCCGCGAGGGCTACATGAGCTTGCTCAACACCGACATGAAGCGCGAGTTGGATCACTTCGGTCGCTTCCTCACCATGGCGCGTGACTACGCACGCGCTCAGGGCTTCAAAGGCACGTTCTTCGTCGAACCCAAGCCGATGGAGCCCAGCAAGCACCAGTACGATTTCGACGCAGCGACCGTCATCGGCTTCCTGCGCGAGTGGGGGCTGGACAAGGACTTCAAGATCAACTTGGAGACGAACCACGCGACCCTCGCCGGGCACACCATGGAGCACGAGATGGAGGTCGCTGCAGCGGCTGGCATGCTCGGCAGCATGGACGCCAACCGTGGCGACTACCAAAACGCTTGGGATACCGACCAGTTTCCGTACAACATCAACGAGACCGTCGAGATGATGCTCGTGCTGTTGCGCTCGGGTGGCTTCCAAGGCGGTGGCGTCAACTTCGACGCCAAACGTCGCCGCAACTCCACGGACCTCAACGACACGTTCCATGGCCACATCGGTGGTATGGACGTTTTTGCTCGCGCTCTCTTGATTGCAGACGATCTGATCCAGAAGTCGCCCCTCGAGAAGATGCGCAAGGCGCGCTACGCTTCGTTCGACGGCGGCAAGGGCGCGGACTTCGAGGCTGGCAAGTTGAGCCTCGAGCAGTTGGCAGAAGTTGGCAACGCAGGCGGCGAAGTCCCACTCACGAGTGGTCAGCAGGAGCTGTACGAGAACATCGTCAATCGGTACATCCGCTAAAGCGAGCACACCCCGCACACTCACGTGCGGGCGAGCACCGAAGGCGCCGAGACGACTGTCCGGCGCCTTCGGCGTTTTGTAGCCTCGCAGTTCGTGCCCAATCGTGTCGATCAGCCGAAGGAGTGAACGAGCCCGAAGTCGAACCAGGCTTCACTCGCACGCTCAAGGGGCGGCGTCGCTGGGGCCTGCGTCCAGGTCCGATGCGTCGGCCTCGACCCGCGGCGTACCTGCGTCGAGTTGTTCCTGCGGGGCTTGGGTCGACGCATCCGGTGCGGCCGAGGCGTCCTGGTCGGGATCCGCGGGCAGGGTGTCAGCGCTGTAGAAGGCGAGTTCATCGAGCCACAACTCGTAGTCGACTCCTGGGGTGAACTGGTACTCGATCACGAACAGTTCATCGGGCACGAACTCGCCGACATCGAGGCCCCAACCTGCTTGGTCGACGTCCGCGAACGAGACTTGGAACTGCGTCCACTGCTCCGTCAGGAGGATGTTCGTGCCGTGGGAGTCGAAGCAGCCCGCATCGTCTGGGCACTCCCCTCCGAACTCTCGAGAGCGTACGGAAGGGTTCTGCAAAGCCACACGTACGTTGCCGCGCCCGCGCGCCCAGAACGTGATGCCTTCGTACAACGAGGCGTCGTAGGAGCAATATTCGTTACCGGTTTCAGTCCATCGCAGCACGACCCCCACACCAGAGAAGTCGTCGAAAACGTCTCCGATTACCTGTAGCACGCCATTGCCTGCGCCTTCAGTCGAGTCGTCGTTTTCGGTACCCATCAAGAGCTGCGCATCCGGTGTTCCGTCGTCGTATGCGTACCAACCCCCGCCGCGATTATCGACGGCCAGAGACTCGAGGTCCCTGTCATCGAAGTCGTCAATCATCATGCTTTCACCAACACCGACCGCACTGTCACAGACCATGATGGGGTTTTCCTCGTTGGGCCCGTCTTGCGTTTCGGGCTCGGGCTCGGATACGTCGGATTCGTCGATGCTGATGCTGGGAGCCGTTCCGCCGAATCCGCCGTCGAACTCGCCTCGCGGCGCGTCGACGCCGAGGGCCCCATCCGTCGTGGCGCCCGCCTCCGCGCCTGCGTTGCCGTTGGTCGAATTGACGCTGGCGTCATCGTCGTCGCCACAGGCGGGCACGACGGTCAACGCAGTCAGCAGGGCACCGTAACGGATCTTGGATTCCATCGTGTTCTCCGAGGCTAGATATTTTTCGCTTCGATGAGACTGGCAGACGCCCCCAAAACTCAACACGGCTCAACGGTGCGTCGCTTCCGCGCGTCCGTCTGCGTCGCGCTCCCCGCTGTACTCTCGAGTGGGCCACGGATTCGGGGGAGGCGCTGCACGCGCTGGGGGCGAGCGCCGCTGCCACGCTCGCGTCGCAGGGGTGAGGGGTTGCCACCGAGTATTCGGTGTTCGGAAACGGTTTCACCCTGGCGTAGTGTCTCACCTGTGCGCTCAATCCGACGCGCGTTGTCGTTGGGGTGCAACTTTTTGTTCACGCCTGGGTACATCGGATCGATCACTCCGCTTCGCGGCTGCCGGTAGTTATCGTTCGTTCTCTCCGTATTCGAAGCGAACGACGATGAGGCGATACCTGCGATACCTGCCATACACGGCGCTGCTGCTCTTGCCTGCTTGCAGCGGGGACTTAGGCGCGACTGACGAGGGCTTGGCGGATGACTCGGCGGACACGTCCGGCGGTTCTTCTGGCGTGCCCTCTGGCCCGGGTCCAGCAACGGACGATTCTGCGGAGCCGAGCGAGCCGACACCCGGTCAACCCGGGTCAGGGACAACGGGCGGGAGTGACCCAAGTGATCCTTCCAACGTAGGGCAGTCGAACAATCCCGTGACCGGAGGCGATGGCAGCACGCCGGGCGGTACTCCCAGCTCGCAGCCGGGTGAGACTCCCACGGTGCTAGACCCGTCCGACCCAACGCTGCCGTTCTCGGACTGCGACACGCCCGGGCCGCGGCTGATTCGTCGCCTGACGTCGACTCAGTACGACAATACGTTGACCGCGCTAGTTGGTGAAGGTTACCCGGAGGAAGTCGTTTTTTCAGACCCCGCCGTACTGGGATTTCACGTCGATGCGGATGCTCCGCTCGTCAGTGATCTGTCGGCTGAGCTGTTGATGAACTACGCCGAGCGTGTCGCTTCCTGGACTATCGAGAATCAAATTTGGAAGGTAGCTTCCTGCACGACACACGACGAGGCCTGCCACCGACAGGTGCTCAGCGAGTTCGGCCGTCGAGCGTTTCGTCAGGAGCTGACTTCTGCGCAGACAGAGACGTATCTGCAAATGTTCGCGGCCGAGCCTAGCTTCGAAGCTGGCATGTACGTGGTTCTCAGCACGATGCTGCAATCGCCCTACTTGTTGTACCGGCGAGAGTTGGGGGAGCCGGACCCGCAGAACCCCGGCCAGTACCGCTTGACCCCCTACGAGATCGCGAGCGAGCTGTCGTACTTTCTGATGGATAGCCCGCCTGACGACCAGCTACTGAACGTTGCCGCTGAAGGACGCCTATCGAGCCAAGAGGATATCGATCAACAGGTGTACGGTTTGCTTGGCCGCCAGGAGGCTAAAGATGCACTGGCCAACTTCGTGCACGGTTGGCTGGAAGTCGACAATCTGTTCAAGAAGGCCAAGGACCCAGCGCTCTATGAGCTGACCGATCCGATGCGGCAAGCCATGCTTGACGAGACGCGGAGCTTCTTCGCTGACGTATTCCAAAGTGGTGGCACGATTGGTGACCTGTACTCGGCGGACTTCACGATGGTCAATCAGCCGCTTGCGGAGCTCTACGGCCTGGGTGGCGTTGGCGGAGATACGTTCACACGCGTCAACCTGGAAGGGCGCCGCTCGACGGGTATCTTGGCGCACGCTGCGTTCCTGACCGAACACTCACTTCCGGACAACTCCTCGCCCGTGCAGCGCGGGGTGATCGTTCGAGAACGGCTCTTGTGTCAAGACCTGCCGCCCGTGCCAGAAAATCTCGACACCAACCTGGATACGTCGTCCGTCTTCTCGAGTAATCGTGAGCGGTATCAGCAGCACAGCTCGGATCCAACGTGCGCCGGTTGCCACACTCTGATCGATCCCATCGGGTTTGCATTCGAACGGTATGACGCCTTCGGACGCTATCGGGAGCAGGAGTCTGGCACCGCGATCGATGCCTCGGGTGAGCTCACCGGTGTTCTGGGTGGGCCCGTTCCGCTCGACGGCCTGCAGTCGTTGAGTGACCACCTGAGCACCAGCGACGAAGCGCGTTCCTGCTTGATTCGTTACTGGTCGTATTACGCTTATGGGCGAGAGGGATGGCCCGAGCAGGAGTGCAACCACGATGCGATACGCCGAGAATCCGCGGCTGATGGCTACAAGCTGCAGAGCACCCTGTTTGCGATTTTGCACGCACCACACTTTACCCGACGAGTCTCAGACTGATCCGGAGACGATATGCGTAGATGCAACCGTAGAGATTTTGCCAAGGCCGCCGGACTCAGCGCTCTGTTTGCGCCTTACCTCAGATTCGTTACTCCGTCGCATGCACAAACGGAACTTGGTCCGGCCAAGTACTTGTTCATCTTCTTTTCTAACGGTACGGAACCTGCGGTGTGGTCACCCGTTGGTTCGTCTTCGTCGAGTATAGTTCATAGTCGGATGACCGAACCTTTGGCTCCCCTCAATGAGGACTTGGTGATCATCGAGAAGTTGGACAGCATGGGGACAGCGTCGAGTCATGGTGCACCGGGGGGGCTGACAGGAGCCGGCTTCTCCGGCACGCCGCTCATCTCCATGGAACAGTTCGCCAGCGATCAACTGCGCAATCTTGGTGTCAATACCCAGATCCCGAACCTGGTCTTGGGCGGCGTCAGCGCGGAGACGCAAACGACGTTCTACCGGGACAATCGAGCGATCACGCCAATCTTCTCTCCCTCTGCGGCCTATGGCGCCATCTTCGGCGGCGGAGACTTCGCGTTCCCGGGAGACGGCGAATCGGCGGAGCCGCCCGCAGAAGCTCGCCTTCGACGACGTCAGTCGATGCTGGACGCGCTCAACGGAGAGCTGAACCAACTTTCTGAGACGCTCGGGGCCGAAGAGCGAGCCAAACTCGAGGCCCACGCGGAATCCCTGCGGCAGATGGAGGAGCGGTTGGCGCAACAGGTCGAGCAACAGAACGCGCCGCAGCCGGTGGCCGTCGAGTGCACGACACCCGCCGATCCCGGAGCGGGCGGCGATGATCTGGCCAACAGCGTGCTGCACATGGACTTGGCCATCAATGCCTTCTCCTGCGATCTAACCCGCGTCGCAGCCGTGCAATTCGGACACCACCAAAGTACTCAGGTGAACATTGCCGAGGTAGGTGCTCCGGGCGACTGGCACAACGGTTTCATGCACTCCGATAATCCGCGCACGCGCTTGGTCAACGTCGAGCGTTGGCTCGCAACGCAGTTCGTTGCGGCGGCGACCAAGTTGAAAGAGACGCCCGCCCCAGATGGAAACGGCACCCTCTTCGACCAAACGCTGATGGTTTGGGCCCGGGACATGGGTGACGCCGTGGTGCACGACGGAACGGACATGCGATTCGTGCTCAGTGGTGGGGCAGGTGGCTATCTGAAACGTGGAGGCACGTATATCAACGGCGGGGGGCGTCACCACGCTTCCGTGCTTTTCAACGTGCTCGAGGCCATGGGGATCGCGGACACGACGGGGTTTGGAGACCCTCAGGTCGACCAGTCTCCGCTGGCAGAGATACGCGCCTGAACGAACCTGGCCGCGTCCCTCGACAAGACTCAGTCGGTTGCGCCGGGGCCGGTGTTGTTGAACTCGTAGAAACGATTGGCAGGGGCGTCCTTGGCGACAGAGCTGTAGGGGCGCCCGGTCGTGGCTGCATCCCGATAAGGCGCATCTTTCTGAATGTGGGCGCCCAAGGTGGAGTTGCGAAACGTGGCCTGACCGTTGGGGTACACGCCGGTGGCGACGTTCGCCTTATACGTGTCGACGTCCACTTGGCTTTCGTCCCAGGCGCGGGCCAAATGGAGGCTGCCCTGAGCGGCGCCGTTGTCCGCTGTGAACGTACTGTTTACGAACAGCATTCCGTACGGGTTTCGAGCATCTGTGCTTGGCGCTGCGACAACACCGCTCGTGGTTCGGTTGGTGACGCTGTGAATGGTGCAACGGTCGACGACGATTGTCGCCCTGCCAAAAATGAAGTCGGTATCCCCTTCGATGTAGCAGTCTTTGAAGTACGCGCGCTGCACTCGAGCGACGCTGGGGGTCTTCACGCTGAGGCTATCCTGGTTGCCCAGGATGCGCACGTCGTCAAAAACAATTCGGTCAGCCTGAGTCATTAGTGCGACGGCCTGCACGCCGCCGCTGGCGACCGTCTCATCGGTGTCGTTTGCGAACGTGAGGTTCGCTGCGTGAAATTCGTCGGCGTAGGCGGCGAAGGTCGCGCTGCCGGAAGTTCCGAAAGTCGTACCGCTGGTGTTCGGGTTGCACGGGTTGGCGCTGGCGCCAGCGGCCTTCGCTTTGCCCGAGTAGTTGTTGTGGACGATCGTCGTTGCTGAGGCGCTGGCGCCGGTGCCGTACAACGTGATGGGTGGCGCGGCCGAGGGTACGCACACCACCTCGCGGTAAGTGCCAGCGCTCACCGCGATGTAGATGCGCTGGTCGCCGCCCATCTGTGTCGCGGCGTCTATAGCTGCTTGTATCGTCGGGTGAGTTCCCCCATTGGCTGCGACGCGAAAGGTCGCTTCAAACCCCGCGAGGTCGTCTGTTCCAGCAGTCGGGTCCCACGGGTCCTCAATCAGACCAACCTCGACGTCGCCGACATAGCGGAGGTACTGGGTGATGGTGAAGGCATTTTCGACCGAGGTTGACAGCTGAGGGCGCGTCGGACTTCCCTCGAGTTTCGGGTCTTTGGGAGAGGCCACCTCTGCCGGCGGGTTGCTACCTCCACCCATTCCGACATCGGCCCCACCCATGGCCTGTGATCCCCCATTGGCAACCTCGGACGGGTTTGCTGTGCCCCCGGTGCCGTTCTCGCCCGCCGTCGAGCCGCCGCCACCTGTCGCCGACGCTCCTTCGGTGGCGCTCCCGCTTCCAGTTGGAGTTGGCACGCTGGCTCCGCCGAGCGCACCCGAGCTACCGTCACTTGGCGTCGGTGAATTCGGGCCGCCGCTATCTGACGCATTCCCAACGTTCGCGGGCGCTTCCGGAGAGTCCGGCGTCGTGCTGCCGGTGTTTGGCGACGCTCCGCTCATCGTGGACGATGTTGCGGTGAGTGGTTCGTCTGGGTCCGCCGCCGGTGCACTTGCTTGGCTGGGAGCCGAGCCCAGCAAGGATTCGGTTTCCGAGCTGCCCGAGCATGACGCGGCTAGCAGGCACGTCGAAAGAAATGCCACGGCGTCAATACGGAGGACAAGATGCAGGGCGCCGTCGACCACGGGGTGGACTAGCACCTGGGGCTCGCTTCTGGAAGGCGCGTCGCACTGCCCGTGCGAAGTCACCCATCCGCCCCGCGCGCGCAACGTGCCGAGCCATTTCGTTCTAGTGCGCATTGCACTCCTTCGAACGCCGACCGCGCGCTTCGGCGTTGCTTTTCCATCGTCGTATCGTACCGTCACCCGCATGGTGGAGAGCATCGAGGGGTCCGCTGGCGCGATCGTCATTGATGACCGCTATTCGCCTCTGATTGTTACGAGCTTCATGGGTGATGTCGACCTGCAAGTCGGCACTTGGTACGAGAAGACGATTCAGCGCATCATCGAGCGCGAGACGCTGTACGGTCGGCGCGTCGTGAACGTCCACGACGCGAGTCGTTCGACACGGACGAGCCCGGAGATGAGGAAGTTTTGGGCGGAGATGAGCGCGCGGAACCATGCGACAATGGATGCCAAAATGCTGGGCAACATCGTCGTTATTACCAGTCCGTTGATGCGAGGGGTATTGACGGCGGTCGGATGGCTCAATCCAAGAGTCGCGAGTCTGCAAGTGTTTGCTAGCGTCGACTCCGCAGTTACCGAGGCGCTTGAGATACTGGAAGCGGCAGGCACGCCCGCGGCCGTTCCCGAGGGGGGCTACAAGTTACCGACCCAGAGCGTTACCGGGCTGGCGATCACCTAGTGCACTCGTCGTGCGATGCCCAGCTGAACGGTCGACGTAGACGTGCTCGACCCGCGACGTGTTCTGCTGAACGGCGTCTAGATTGGCGCGAAGCTCACCGTGAATCAGCGTCCGTTTCATTTCACCAAACGTACTATCGCTGTGGTGACCCGCGCCCGCGACACTGAATCGGAACCATTATTCCAGGGGGCGGGGGTGCCGACTGGGAGGCACGTTTCGAGCAGCAACAGGCAGCCGCACGTGGCCAATGTATGAGCCAGATTCGCCGGACCCGCGCACAACAGCAGCGGAGTTGATTCGTTGCCGGAACGTGAGTCGCGACTCGTAGTGCGCGCCTCGCGGTGCACGCTCGCGTTTGCGGCCCCGCGCAGTGGGTGCGGTTCACGGTGCAGGAGTGCTTCCAAGAGAACACCACCGGCGGATTTGTCCCATCAGACTGGTGTGGATCTGTGTAGGGTCTGGAACGCGATGATCCGTCGACCTAGTTCAGCGGCTGACGAAGGTTGTGTGCCTGGTAAGTGGCCTCCGGCGTCACCAATTGGGGCGTACCTGTTCTCTCCGGGACGCTCAGCTGGGAGGGACGCCGCGCCCCCCGCAGAGGTGAGATTGCCCGGCGCATTATCGGTTGCTAGGGAAGGTTGAATGGTTAGGAGATTGAGTTGGTTGTTGGCGCTGTCTCTCTGCGGATGCGGCGAAGGCTCGAGCAACCCAAATCCTGGACTGGTCGACGGCGCCGCCCCGGATGAAGCCGATTCGCCCACGGGCGCTGTTTCCGCCGCGGATGTTGACGAGCAGGACGACGTCGAGTCTCCGGCACGAGTTGAGCAACCCGCGCAGCCGCCGAGCGCCGTTGCGTTGACGGACGCAGCCCCCGCTGCGGAAGCTTCAGCAGCAGATCCAGAGTGTGAATCAGCGCCCATGAGTGAAACGGAGGCCGAGCCCGAGGTGCCCCAGCCGCCTCTGGAAGAGGAAGTTGCACTTCCAGATTCGCCACCGCAGACGGTCGACGCCATCCTAACGTTGGACCCCAGCGGCTATACGCCGCTGGCAGCGCTGCTGGAAGTCACTACGCCGGTGGAGACGACGGCGCTAGTGGAGGTTGCCGGTGTTGAGAGTTGGACCGTCACCTTCGAACAAGCTGCCCTGCAGCACGGACTCCCGTTGGTCGGGTTCAAGCCCGGACAACACTACGATGTGACCGTGAGGCTGTGGTCTGACGACGCGCAAGTCTTCGAGTCCAATGTTCTTTCCGTGGATACGGCACCTCTGCCCGAGGGGTTTCCCGAGATCAACCTTCTGACATCGATACCAGACAGAATGGAGCCTGGGCACACGCTGTTTCCGGCGCGCATGTCTGGGGACTACCAGATCATCGTCGACGAGCAGGGGGAGGTGGTCTGGTACATGCCATCTGGAGCGGCATGGGATAGTCGGCAGCTCCCCGATGGCCAGCTGCTCTTTCAGGACGCGGGCTGGGTATTTGTCATGGATTTGCTCGGCAACGTGAGTCTTGCCTTTGAACCGGATCCAGCTGACGCGGACTATCACCACGAGGTGTCGCCGGCACAGAGCGGCCGTTTTTGGACGTTGGGCAATCGCACAGTCACGGCCGAGGCGTTTCCCACGGACTACGACGATCTGAATCAGCTCGAGACGGTCAACGTCACGGACGACGTCTTGATCGAGCTCGATCCTGTCGATGGAGTAGTCCAACGCATATTTCTTCGGGACCTGCTCGATCCCGGGCGCATTGCCTATGACTCGCTCAATAGCCACGTCGAGTTGGGGACGCCGAACGATTGGGCCCATGCCAACGCCATCATCGAGGCCGACGATGGGCAGAACCTGATAGTTTCTTGTCGACACCAGGACGCCATCTTCAAGATGAAGCGTGATGGTTCGGAGCTGCTGTGGATCCTCGGTAACCACAACAACTGGAGCGAACCGTTTCAGCAGTATCTCTTGCAGCCAGTTGGCGACGTGTTCGAGTGGCCGTACCACCAGCACGCACCCGAGATCACTCCGGATGGCAGCATCCTCGTGTTCGACAACGCAAACTACCGCGCCAGTCCGTCTGACGGCACAGCCCCTCTCTCCGATTCGGAAGCGGAATCCCGCGTCGTCGAGTACCGCATCGATGAGCAAGCGCGGACCATCGAGCAAGTCTGGGAGTACTACTACCCATCGAACCGATATTTCTCCATCGTCGTTGGTGACGCAGACTTGCAGCCGCAGTCCAACAACGTTCTGGCGACCTACGGCGGCATGTTGAGCATTGATGGCATCGTCAACTCTGACGTGGGCAGGGGGCGGCTGCAGGGGCGCATCGTCGAGATCGACCGCGATATGGGGGATGAAGTAGTCTTCGAGCTTGAAGTGTACTCCAGCGAGCCGGCTGGGCAGGGGTACTTCGTGTACCGGGCGCAACGCATTCCCCCCATTCGCTGAGTGCTGTTTGGTCCGAGACTCGGAGCGTCCGCGCCGAGAGTGTCGGTCAGGCCGTGGGCAGCTCTTTCACGACGTTGCCCCGAGTTTCCAGCTCGAAGCCTCGAGCCTGCCAGAAGCGGGCGCCACCTTCGTTGCGAGCCTAGATACGGCTTGTTGGAAGTGACGCTACACGGCGAGCCCGGCTGCGTGAGGGGACTCGCCGGCGGTCTTGGCGCCTCAGACCCAGAAGCTGAAGTAGGCGTAGATGCCGACCACGAGCACCATCACGCCGACGCTCGCCAGGACGTCCCACATGCCCCAGCTCTCGCGATTCTCTTTCTCTTGTTCCGGACTCATGGAGCCGTAGGTCAAGCCGGCAATCTGTTCGTCTGGCTGTGGCGGTGCACTGAGTGAAGCGCCAACGACGATGGCGATGCTGATGAGGAAGAGCCAGCCGGATGCGTAGAGGAAGTTGAGCTCTCCAATCGCACCCAAGAGACCGCCGTCGGCGATCACACCGGCGCCCCACAGCGCCTGGACGGTCAACTTGGTCATGCCTAGAACAAAGCCAGCACTCAAGCCCCACAGCGCGCCGCGCGCGTTGATCCGCTTGAAGAAGAGACCCAGCAAGAACACTGCGGTGATCGGGGGAGCCAAGTAACCCTGTACGCTTTGTAGGTACTGGTAGAGACCACCGCCCGAGATGAACTTCATCACCGGGATCCAAATCAGACCCAGGACTACGACCACGACCGTGGCGCAGCGACCGACAAAAACTAGTCGCTTCTCAGAAGCACCAGGACGGAACTTCTCATAAATGTCGACTGTGAACAGCGTCGCGCTGGAGTTGAAGAGTGATGCCAGCGAGCTCATCAAGGCGGACAGGACGCCAGCCACGACGATGCCGCGCAGACCTGCGGGGAGCAAGGAGGCAACCATCGTGGGGAACACCATGTCGCCGGTCACCTTGCCGTTCTCGTCCGACGGGATGGTGATGATGCCGCGCTGGTGGAGTGCGTAGCCGATCATGCCCGGAATCAGAAAGATGAAGACCGGAAGTACCTTGAGGAAACCCCCGAAGATGGCACCACGCCGTGCGTCCTTGAGGCTCTTGGCCGCCAGGGTTCGCTGCACGATGTACTGGTCTGTACACCAGTACCAGATACCGATGATTGGCGACGCAATCATGACACCGAGCCAGGGGAAGTCTGGATCGGTGTTGGGCCGCCACAGCGCGAACGTGTCCGCTTTTTCGCTGACAATCGCCTTGAGCTCACTCCACCCGCCGAGTTCACCCAACCCGAAAATCGTGATGAAAACAGAGCCGAAGAGCAGCAGACCAGTCTGAGCTACTTCCGTGTAGACGACTGCTCGGAAGCCCCCAAAAACGGTATAGATACCAGTCAGAACAACGGTCGTCACTGCGCCCACGAGGAACGCGTTGTCCGGTGTTCCGAAGGTGTCGGGGAGCAACGTCTGAAAGACCAGTGCGCCGGCGAATACGGTGACCGACACCTTCGTGAAAACGTACGCTATCAAGGAAACGCAGGAGAGGACCAAGCGCGTTTTCGAGTTGAAGCGACGCTCCAGGAATTCGGGCATCGTGAACACGCCCGAGCGGTAGTAGAAGGGCACGAACACCCAACCGAGCAGCAGCATGATCCACGCGTGCAGCTCCCAGTGGGCCATGGCCATGCCGCTGGTCGCGCCGTTGCCTGCCAGCCCTACGATGTGCTCCGAGCCAATGTTGGATGCGAGCAGCGAGCAGCCGACGACAAACCAGCTGATGTCACGGCCGGCTAGGAAGTAGTCCGCGGATGTGTCCTGCTTCTTGGAGGAGCGCCATACGATGCCAATTAAGAGGGCGAAGTAGGCTGCAACGACGAGCCAGTCGATTGTCTGCATTGTTGGTGATCTCCGGGATCAGATTCTTGGTGGAGGTGTCTCGGCATGCGGTTGGACGCCGGCCTCTGGAAACGTTTGCGGGACCATGCCCGATTCAGGCGTGAAATGAAACTCCCCAGGCACTAGGACTTGGCGCGCCCCGGAATACCAATTTGCGCCATATGTTGACCTGCGGGCCCACGTGGTTGAATCAGGTATGCGAGCCGTTCGAAGGTGGAACCCCCGGCCGGCGCGGACGAGTTTGTACGGGATTTTGAAGCAAGTTGCCAGGGGTCCGGCGGGTCAGCAGCGGCAGGGCCCGCCCAGCGTGGCTATCCACTGAACGTACTTGCTCCGCGGCGTGGGGACGCCAGGCCCGCCCGGCGTAGGTTGGGAGTTCTGCCCGCCTCGGTCGACCGCCTGCCGGTGCTTAGTTGGTTGCCCCTCGGTAACCGAGAGGAGGTAGCTCCGTCTCCTCGGCCCCGTCGTGGCCAGGCTGAAGTTCTCCACTCCTTGCGGTGCTGGTAAAGCTCACGCATCGCCACGAATTCTCCGACCATTGAGGCAAGCCTCTTCCCCAGCCCCTTTGGGTTGGAACAGCCGGGACCGTCTTGCGACGATGGTTGCAGAAGCGCAGGTCCGGGCCAACGCAGACGTGAAGGCTAGGGATTTACGGCGGGTGGTTCCCAACACGTTCCAATGCGACTTGCCCGCGTCATTGCTGATGCGCTGCTGACACCAGCATTCATTTCGCGGCTAGCGCGACCTGTCGAACCTCCATTGCCAGTCGGCAGCCATTGAGGCCCTTGGCGTAGCGCTGCCGCTGACGCTCGGAAATCCACGCCGGGTCGACGATGCGCCGCAGGCGTAGCAACACCTTGGACTCCTCCAGATCCACTACGTGCACGCGCACGTAGTGGCGATTGGCGCCATCGAACTCGGACGGCCCGGCTCCGATTTTCGACTCGTCGCTGGCGAAGATGAACAACTCGCTCCGCGCGGCGAGTTGTGCTTCCCGAATTGGCGCCAACGCAAACAGCTCCGACAGGTACTGTACAGCGCGAACATCTTCCGCTGCCTGCACCCGGGCCGCCCAATCAGCGCTCAATACGGGCAAGCCGGTTAGTGCCGCGTACAGACGTTGTACGTGTTCGGCCTCGTGTAACTCGTGGGCACCGCGATAGGCGGCACGTACTTTTTCGAAGAGCACGTGCTCCTGATCAGACTGCGGCGGCGTCAGCAGGCAGAGCAAGAGCGCGTCCTTGCGCGACTCCGTTGCTGTTCGTCCGATGGAGGTCTCGTCGCTGAAGCTACTCAGGGGTCCGCGGACGTAGATTGTGGGCCGCCTCAGCTGTTGCGCGAGACCTTCCGAAGTACGGAACTCGGGAGCGACGAAGTCGCCTGGGTACGGGCCTGACGTTTCCATGAGCCAGCGTTGCAGTGTCTGCAGCAAGACATCCGCGTCATCGGTGAGCGCGGCCGATTCGCGTTCCACACGGGTGAGCAAGTCTTGCCGAGCTTCGGCCAACTCTTGGGTTTGACGCTGGTGCAGCCAGTATACATTCGCCACTGCTACAATCAGCAGACTGACCGAAACCGCACGCAAGAGCACTATTGCGCCATTCTGACGTGGCGTGGATGCTTTGCGCATCCCCAAGCTGCGTTCAATGCGTCGGGTCAACGCCGCAGGCATCTTCGGATTGGTCAAGAATGTTGGCACGCTAGCTCCCGCTTCACGCCCCGAGGTTCTGTTCGATGAGAGCTAAAAGCTGTTCGCCTGTTACTCCCAGGCGCTGGGCGGCGTGGGACGCCAGCGAGGTTTCGGCCACGCCGTGGGAAAACTGGTACGTGGGCTCCAGCTTGGGCCCGAGGGCGACCTGGAGAAACCTGAGTCCGTCGATTTGGCGTCGCTTCTCCAGACGGCTGGCGAAATCCAGGAAGTGTGTCGTGATGAACGCCTGTGGGCGCAGTAGCTCCAACATGCGGAGCACGAGCTCAAAAATCTCTTCGCCTTCCGATGGATTGGTACCGGAGCACAGCTCGTCCAGGATCACCATGGCGCCACGTGGAAGCTGCTCGAACAGTCCGCGAATGCGGATCAGCTCCATCCCAAGTCGCCCCTCTGTCTGATCCACGGTCGTTTCTTGAATCAGTGAGACGACCAGTCCGGGGGCGAGCGCCATCTTGGCGGATCGGGCTGGAACGTAGAGTCCGGCTTGGGCGAGAAGCTGGGCAAGCCCCAGCGACTGGAGCAAACGCGTCTTCCCTCCGGAGTTTGGTCCCGTGATCAGCACAGTGCTGTCGTTGCGATCGAGCCGGATGTCGCAGGGTACCGGCACGCAGCGGCTCATCAGTAAGGGGTTGAACAACCCCAACATCTCTCGTGGCTGATCGGCTGCGATGAGCTCGGGCAAGCACACCTCGAGCCCGGCGGCCTGAGCACGCTGGCAAAAGCCGAGCGCGCCTAGGTAGAATTCGATGGCCCCATACAGCTCGACCAGTGGCAATACTTCAGGGCCAACTCCGTCGAAGATGGCGTCCAACAAGCGCGCCAATACCTCCCCATCGCTGAAAGAGAACCCACGTCCAAACAGTTCGAGTTTGGCCAACCAGCGTTGCCACGGCGGACTGACGAATGTGTTGTCTTTTGCCTCGTTGACTTGGAGCAGCTCGAGCTTCCTGACTCTCCCATCTGCCCCGATGCCGACCCGAAAGTCGACTGCAGCCAAACCCTCGTCGTACTGCAGCAGGTGTTGTAGCGAGATGAACGGCTCACTTTCTCTCACTCGCTGGCCAAAAGCCCGAATCCTTCGCAAACCCGAAGCTGCGCTCTCAAAGCCGGTCGCCATGCGCTCGATGACCTCGGAAAGCGCCTCGAGTATGCGCAGCTGCCGACGGTGACCGACCTCGGCTCCGACCACGCCGCTTCCTTCTAAGCCGGATCGGAGCCGGTTCAGTGCCGAGTAGAGTCCTTGGAGCTCGTGTTTGAGCGCGGGCCGATGCATCAACTCCCAGACGATGTGGCGACGGAAGTCGACGGTGTTGCGGTCCAGAGGGGGCTGCAGAAGGAGCCTGAGCAGATGCTCATTGCACAGCTGTGGGCTCGCACTGTCGATCTCTGGTCGGAAACACTCGACGACGAAGTTTTTGACGAAGAGATCCTCGGCGTAGGCTTTGGGGTGAAAGCTCGATGGCGCGGTCCGCGCTCGCGATAGCAGGTCTGTAAACAGGCCAGCAGAAGTGCCCCCAGCGAACGCCATGACCAGCGCGAGCTCCGCGGCGGCCGGATCGATGCGCCGCATCGGACGAGGATGCAGCAAGTCCACGACTTGCGAGTCATCTTGCTGCTCGAAGAGTGTGTCTGCAGGCATGTGCCGTCTCGGACACGCCAGGGGCAGATGACTTGGATGCGATCAACGCTTCGGAACGGATTGACCGCCCGGCGGCGGCGCTCCCTGTCAGGCCGCTAAGCGAGGGACCGAGCAAGTAGCGCCGATGGTTGCTGTCGGGGTCAGGTGGGAGGGTCCCCCGGCGTGGAGCTTGCCGTTGCAGGGCGGCGCCACGCCGGTGTGCCCGCCGTGGACGTCAGGTGCCGACTTCGAGGGTGGCCGCGATTGTCGTGTCACCTTCGATGTCGGTCTTGCCGCCGATCTTGGTATCGCCGTCAACCTCGCAGTGACCGGTCACCTTCGCGCTGTGATCCATCACGGTGCTCTCGTCAGTCGTCGTTACCTTCTGCTTCAATCGTACGTGTTGGTTGGCGAAGACTTCGACTGTGCCCGCAGCACCGTCCACTGCCACGCCGTCCGCTGTCGCGAGGTCGACCGATTTTTCCAGTCCAGAAATGGACACGGTGGGTGCGTTGATGACTAGCTCCACCCCTTCGAGACCTTCTGCGAAAGTCTGCTGCATTCCAATCATGTTGGGGATCTCAGCGTCCCGCACTTGCAGGATCATGGGATCGTCTGCTTGGTGCGCGACGTAGAAACCGGCGAAGTTGCCCCTGCTGACGAAAGGTGAAACGGAGATACTGACAAGAGGCTTTTCTGAGTCGGGGGTCTCCACGTCTGGGCTATCCCCGTCGCCCATCAGGCGCCAGGGGTCTCCCTGAGGCAACAGTTGGATCCGCGACTTTTCGGAAGCTTCATCCCAGGCACTGAAGAAGCCCTTCAGCGTGACGGACCGCGCGGCCAACCCAGGGGTGCCGGGTAGGGGGCGAAAATCGAGCTCAGCGCTGAAGTTCACCATTGGGTCCTCCTTGTCGACGGCATTCTGTCGAAAGTCGAACGTATACTTTAGTCGGTAACAGAGTGCCGTGATGCCACCCACCCCGATCTGCCTCGGTAAGCACGGCAGCTGATCGGCTTCCTCGATGAGCCCATCTGCCGCTTCATCAATTCCCATGCGACTCAATTGCCGAAGCAGGGTGGCGGCAACTGGCGCCTCGAGCTTGCCGAACTTGCGGCTGAGATTGCCGTGGGCATTGCCTGCAGCTCGGTGTGGCAAGTGCATGTTCGACAAGTCACCGGGGGACCACCCCTCATCCAGATTCATCACAGGCGTGTCGAGACCGAGGAGGCGCATCGGTTCTTCGCCTGGCTCCGTGTCGAAAGCACACCATCCCCACGCTCGGGTGGGTAGGGTGGCTAGCAAACCCAACACTCGCTGCAAGTGAGCGAGGTTGTCGCAGCCAGCGGCTCTGAGAATGCACGTGCCCACCGGTAGGGCATCGTCCAGCGCCTCGGCGCCGTGGGGGATTGCAAAGAGATCTCCCAGTACACGCCGCACGAATGCCCAGCCATTCGCATCCGCTTCTTGTCGCTGGTAGATCAAGGTTTGCACTGCCGCATCGTCCGTACGTCGTCGCTCGAACCAATCCAGGACTTCGTCGGGCAACACGATGCCAACAAGGGTATCGCGTCCACCGGTTGTGGAACGGAAACCAGTCACCCGCACGCTCAAGACCTGCTCGTCCCACTTGATCTCGGCGCGAGCGCCGAGCAGGCCCATGACCACATTGCTGTCCTCGAGCTTCCACGGATGATTCGCAGGCAGGCTCAGCTCGATGATGGGACCCGCCGATTCAGCGAGGGTCAAGTCGATGGCGTCGACCGGCGCAGTAGTGCCATTGAGCTCTACTTCAGCCATTCAGGCACGTCTCCTCCAAAAAAACGAACGCCGCTCTAGGGAGCGGCGTTCGTCCCTGTATTGGTCACTTGTATTGAATCATGCGTTCGGTGGGTCGCAGCAACTTCTGATCGATGTAGAGAACTTCGATCGGATGACGCGGATCCTCCTGCACCACGGAGTTGTCTTCCGTGATGTGGGCACTCGCCAGGGATCGCTCCAGCAGTTGCTGTCGATCTTCTTCACTGCGACCACGGCGCTCAGCGAACACGGACAGCGCATCGAGAATTTCCTGAGCCGCTGGCGTGCCCGAGGTGATCTTGTGCCAGTTCTCGATCTCCGAGCTGAGGGCCATCTGACGGAAGACACCGGAGCATACCATTGCAAATCCCGTCGGGTTACCCGGCAGCGGTGCACTGTCGAACGCGGACCACTTCTGCTCGTTGACGGTGATCTCGAGCTTCGGGCACTCCTCGCCCGCATTCTTGAGCACGTTGGCAATCAGTGAACTCTTCAAGAACGGCAGGGCCACACCGAAGCGCGCGGTCCCCAGCTGGGTGTCACGAGACATTGTCCAATAGCAGTCGCGCTCGGAGCAATCGCCGAACGTGATGAGGTGTGGTACGAAACGCTCGTGGGGGCGATGGTTCATCGTCCGGTTTTCGTAGGTCGCGTTCCAACCACCGTCGTCCAACCAAGTTTCTGGACCTTGGTCAGGGGTTGCCAAGAACTGAAACAGGTGCAGATGAGAAGACTCGTTGCTCATGTCTGCGCACCGACTCTCCTGCAATGCCAGCGAGTTCAGGCCGAGCGCGAGGTCGTTCTTGCCCTTCAGTTCGTAGTTCTTGGACTGGACTTGTCCGGGTTCGTCGCCGAACTCGGGCAGGTCCAAATCGCGCGAGTTGCTCGTCGCTGAACCGTAAAAGGCGAAGTAGTTGCCGCTTCTTTGAATCTGTAGCTGCTTCGTTTGCTCATTGATGCCGAAGCGGACGAACAGCCAGAAGCTCTCAAAGGACTCGCCCCCAATGATGTTGCTAGATTCGTGTAACGTGTATGTCATCTTCTATTCCTTTGCGTCATTCGTCTGACTCGTCGCTTCCACCACTACTGGCCATCAACGTCGATAGGGTGGTGAGGAACGGTAGTTCCCCGAAGTTTTGGAGCTTGCCCGATGCCTTGTCGCGGACACCGAGCGAGCCGGCATTGAGCGCGATGGCCTGAGTCCTGCCGGCCAGCGGCGCGCTGTTCTTCCCTTCGAAGACTTGCGGCATGTACAGCAAGAATCCGTCTTTGCTCTTGCTGACGCTCTTCGTATCCAAGCCGTGGAACAGCTCCGGAACCAGGTAGTCGCCAGACTTAGCATCGGACGGACCCTTGAGCGCGTTCAGGCAGTTCGAATTGAGCAGCGTCGTGAAGTGCTCTTCCGTTTGCGGCTCGTCGAGCAAGCAGACGTTCAACCACTTGGCCATGCAGAGTTGCGCGCACAGCGGCGAAGCCATCGACAACCAGCCTTCGCGCATCAGCTCGGTCAGGAACTGGCCGTCCTGCGGGGTAACATGGAGTGATTCTTCCACGTTCTCTGCTTGGTCATCGACGATGTCGACAATCCTGCCGAGCTCGGGGCCTGCTCCGGACACGACGAGGGACGCTGCGAGCGCCAAGTGTGAATCGATGCCGGCTTTGGTGCAGGGAATCACATCGTCTTCGTCGGCTGCATCTGTGTCAGCCAGCGCCAGCTTCGGGAGCGGCAGGGTGGTTGGGCTGACGACCGGGAAGATCGAGCCTTCCGCGTCCACCTGAGCCGGAGTGACCACGACCGGTACCTGAAGGGCGGCGGTGTCGTCTTTGCGGCGCTTGAGCGTCGAGGCGACACGCTGGCTGAGCTGCGTGATGCTGTTGCCGGAAGGCTCGGCCTGCGCCGTCAGGTAGGCGACGACCGGGTGCTCCTTGACGACGAATAGGTCGCGAGCCTGACGCACCTGGCCGCGTGCTTTGCCAGCGTGATCAGCAACCTTGCAGTTGTAGACGGTCACCTCGACGTCGCTGCCTTGGAGTGATTCAAACAGAGTCCGAATCGAGGATAGCTCGGCGAAGTACTCGGACAACTCGCCCAAGGTTTCGCACTGCCCATAGTGGTACTGAAGAACACTGCTCAACTCCCTGGCATTGTTCACCGGGTAGTGCATGCTCAGGTTCATCCGGGACAAGACGTCTGGCGGTAGGGTCACGCCGGCCTTGTACATCTTGCCGTCGTCCACCTCGCCGACGTGCTCCACCATGTCGAGCGCAATGCCGAGCACATTGGAGAGGTCCGCGACGCCGAGATTGCTCTCTTCAGGGGGCGTCGCCGCCATGTACTCGCCGAGTGCGAGAGCGCGTGCGCCTCGGGTAAACGAGTTGTCTCCCTTGGTCGTGCGGTCTTCCACGTACTTGTTGCGCAGCATCGTCTGCGTTTCTGAATAGGAGCCGAAGGCCTCCGCCGTGCCTTCGAGCTTCTTGGCCTTCTCCTCAGAGGCTGCGACCAAGGGCTGCAGGTCCAGACCTTCCAGATCGACGACCTTCAGGTCCGTGAGGTCACCGAAGTCGATGGACGCATCCTCGCTGAGCAACTCGCTGGCGTCGATCTCATCCGCCAACGTTGCGGTGATCAGGCCCCGCTCGGGCTCGGCGCTCATCGTGGCCAGGAGTTTGCCCTCCTTGTCCTTGATGGCGCCTTCGCACGTCTCCTTGGCGAGCTCCTCCAGCTGGGTCGGGATGGCGAGGGCCGTGGGAGCGGGTTTGCCGCCCGTCACGCCCGCCGCGCCCGCTGCTTTCTCGATACTCTTCGCGTAGGTGGCGCGCTCTTCTTGGGTCGCTTCCACCGGTGCCAAGATGCTGATCTCTTCCTGCGTGAGCACGGTCATCGGCATACCGCGCGATTCCCCAGCTCGGCGCTCGACGTCCACTTTGGTCCGCAGATCGTAGATGTCAGCGAGAGCGCGAACCTCTTCGTCGATCGCGTCGAGGTCCTTGACCCAGTGCGTGTCGAAGAAGGTCTTGGTCTCAACGGCCACTGCCTTGACGACCTGTTCGCAAACAGCCTTCTGTAGCTCGGGGCCTTCGAGTTTGGGCAGGTCCGAAATGATTCCATCCACAAAGGCTTTCATTTCCGTGCTGCGCACGCGCTTGAGTGCCTTCTCGAACGCGTCAGGCTGTAGAACCTCGCCCTCCTTGCCTCGAACGTTCTTAACTGCACGGTAGACGCGAGACAACGCTTCGGCGCGGTCCGTTGCCTGGTTCAAGATCTGCCCAGCTTTGCCGCCTGCCATCTGGCCCAGGGCCACGAACAGTTCGCGGTTGCGCTTGTTCAGGGCTTCGCGGCGAAAGGTGCGTTCCGGCTGCAGCTTCTCGAGGATGCCTTCCTGCAGGACGGTCTCCAGGCGCTCGTACACGTTGCTCTCGCGCAACGTCGCCCGCTGCTCCTCATCCAGTGTGGATTGTGCGTCGCGGACGATCTGGTAGTTGCGTAGGCGCTCCTCACGGGTTTCGCCGGGGATACGCTTGTCTCCTTGCCCCTCGACGCCCAGTTCGTACATCTCCTTGGCAACGACGGGGAACTCTTCCGCGCTTTCGAACGGCGTGTACTTTCCTGCGAGCCAGAGGAAGAGGTACGAGTGTAGAGAGCCGTTTCGTACGAAGCGGTGCACGGCGTTCGACCGCTGCAGGTAGTAGCGATAGTGCGCCACGAAACCCTTCGCGCCCGCCCCAGACACCGAGATGCCGTACTTGGAGCCTGCGTAGTCGGCGAGGTAGGCGTAGTTACGGTCTTTCGAGATCGCCTGCAGGTAGGAGTCGTCCTCTGCGCCGCTTTCTGCGATGCGTTTGCAGCGTTCCAGACCGTCGATGAGGTGCTTGACGCGATCCGGGTTCAAGGGTGCGGTCTCACCCTCGGCGTGGGCGTTGAGCGCCTTGCCCACCTCGGCTCGAGCATTGGACTCGTCTGCCCGATAGCATGTCATGTAGTTGAGGATCGAAGACGACGCTGCGTGGTCGAAGCTCAAGCGCTCCCAATCTGCTCGGTCGACCTTGTCGTCGGGCAATTGCGAGTCCGCATAGTCCACCATGTAGCGACGAGCGAGCTTGAGTGTCGCTGCGGAGAAGCGCCCATCAGCGAAGCGCACCACTTCGTCCAGATCTTCGAGCAGGGACTTGAAGAGGCGTCCGCCTGCATCCTGCCACTGCTTGGCAGTCGTGCCTGCGCTGGTGCTGTCTGCTCCTTGGAGCAGGGGACTGTCTTGAGTGATCGCCTGGCCGTGCCCGACGCCGCCGGCCGCAGCCGGCGTCTTCAACTTGAACGAGTTGAACGCGGTGCTGCCGATCCGAACGCTCTCACCTTTGACGTAGCGAAGCTCCGGGGCGATTTGCTCGAAGAAATCGGGGACAGTGAGTTTGGGTCTCTGATCCCCCGCTGCCCCGACAAAAGTAACGCCATTGCTTGGGGTGCTTGCGCAGCCGGTCGCATTGAACAACCCCATGATGACCATGCGGTTGTTTGACGATGAGAGGATTGCCTTGCGTTCCTTTGCTTTCATGATGCTTCCTTACACAGATATCTCTTGATGAGGCGCTCGAGCGGACGGACCGACTCACGTTGAGCAACCGCCTGGGCCAGAATGGCTTGCCTGATGTCTTCCGGGCAGTCTTCCCACCCGAAGGACTTGAGCTTGAGATTCAAAATCTTCTCCAAGAGGGCTGGCTCCTTGATGGGGAAGAACGGAAATATGAAATCAATACGGTCTAACAAGGCACGGTCCAACGGACTCGTGCGGATGCTACGCTCTAGGCGCGACCGCAATTCCTTCAAATCAGCATATCGGCCGAGTGCCTGAATGCTCTGGGATTCGTCTCCCGAGCTTTGTGCTGCAGCAAATTGCGCTTTGGCGTCGGAAACCAGCTTGTCGACTTCGGCTTGCATCGCGACCTCCGTTTCGTCAGTCGCGCCTTCCAGCACCAATCGTCGCAACTGCTCATCCCGGAAGTGTTCGACGAGTTGCTCACGAGTCATCGCGCCGGACGTGACGTCTTGATAGGCCGCTTGCACGGCTTCCTGGCCGAGGTTGGTCGTCATCACGAAGATGGCTTGGGAGAAGTAGACGGGTTGTCCCTCGGCGTCCTTGCCCTCGCCCTCCATGATCGACAGCAGGATGTCTTGAATGCTCGCATCCGAGCGATCAATTTCGTCGAGCAAGATCACACAGGCCGGGCGTTCGCGCACGCACTGATAAATAGTGCGCGTATTGCTGAATCCGACGTAGCCCGGATCGGCCCCCATGAATCGAGTACGGGCCGATTCCGATGAGTACTCGGACATATTGAACACGAAGAAACCCTCGTCTCCGTAGCCGAGCTCTTTTGCCAGAGAGCGGGCGAGCTCAGTCTTTCCGACACCGGGGGGACCCACGAACAGGAAGCGCCCGCGGGGTGCGCGTTGGGGCGGACGCTGCGATTGCATTTCCAAGACCGAGCTGATCTGTTCGACTGCGTGATCCTGGCCGATCACCTTGTTGACCAGCTTGTGCTTCAGGTTCTTGTAAAACGCCTTCGGATCCGTACCGAAAACTTCCGGGTTCAATCCCTGTTCATCCACGATGTGAGCCCAGAGGTCCTCGACGTTCGCCGCGTCGAGCGGCTCCTGCTTGAGGAAGCTGATGCGGTTTCGCGCTCGGTTGACCGTGCTATCTGCGATGTGCAGCGCGATCTCTGGCATGAAGCGGCCGGGGTAGCGCTCCGGCGCCGTATTGAGGAGTGCGTCCACCAAGGCTTCGGCGGATGGCTGGATTTTCAGTCCGTTGTCCTCGCAGAGCTTGGGAAGGTGGGTTTCGAGGAGCATCTGGCGTGTGTCCGCGGCGGCCATCGCCGGCAACGGACAGGGGCGGATCCCCTTGAGCAGCGGCGTGCTGCTCGCGATGCTGCTGTCGCAAACGAGTATGAACGTGCGACCACCCCCCGCCAGTAACCCGCCGAACATTGCCGAGAAGTGCTCCAAGAGATTCGGGGCATAGCGCAGTACGTGCTCCAACTCGTCGAACACGGGGATCGCCGAGGGGTGTTGCTGGAGATAGGTATACAGGCGACCAAATCGCTCCTTGTTTTCCGTCTCTGAGCCCAAGAAGTCGCGTCGACCAAACAACAAGAATTGTTTGCCGCTGGCTGAGACGCCGCCCTGTCCGCTCACGGCGCGAGCAAGGAGATGCCGTAGGAAGTAGGACTTCCCGACGCCAGGTCTCCCCACCAGCAGGTAGTGGGCGTTTTGCTGCAGGGCCAGAGTCAATAGACCCAGGTGCTTCGCGAGCTCGGCATTACGTCCGTACAGCGGCTCGGAAGAAATCGCCTTGAGTTCTGGTGCAGCAAGGGGGCGCCCGAAGCCCAGCTCAGGCACGGTCGAGTCGTCACTCTCTTTGTTCGCGCCGACGACGCCACTGCGGCGACAGGCCTCCCGGCACCACTTCTGAGATGGGTCCGAAAAATCTACGCCGAGCAACCAACCCAAGACCGACTCTGCGAGCGGAGGATCGCCATCGAGACTGCGTGCGTATTGTCTGTAGCTTCTGTCTGCGTCTTGCCACGCGAACGTGGCCACCTCTTGGGTGTTTGAATAACCGCGAGCAGCCCTGTCGAGCTGCGGAAGGATTTCCTTCTCGATCCGAGCAGCCGCTGCCTCGTGCGTAGCGGTCTTGTCCTTCAAGCCACGCAGCACCAACACGTAAAGGTGAGCCAGCGCCAGGACTTGCTTCTTCTCTTTCGCTAGCGCGTTAGCCTGTTCGATGAGATCGCGAAAAGTGTTTGGGGCGCTCGGCATAGAATGTTCCTTTGTTGGAGGGCTGCGCTACAGCGGTACGGAGAATCGCATGACCTGGCCACCCCCTGAAGAAGATGGTCGCCCTCCGAGGTCTGCACCCCCCAGCGTGGAGAGTCCCAGTTCGAAGCCTGCGGCGCGGAATACTAAGCTGACCTCGGCAGGATCGTCCAACAGACTCTCGTGCCAGCTGTTCCACCAGCCCAGGGTGAGACTGATGATTCGTTCGCTCTCTGAGTTCTTTGGGCGAAGCAGGCCCCACAAGAGCGCTCGATCCCCGCTCGGCACGCACGCAACAGGGTCGAAATACAGCGCTTCCCCACGCTTCTCTGGATCTGGGAGCTGAACCAGCAATGGTGACCGCGGCGTTACATAGCGCTTGGACAGTTCGTTCAGTAGTCCTGCGGCGTCCAGAGCAAGTCGTTCCTCTCCGATTCGGCGCATCCACCCGAGGTGAAGCTGTGAGGCGAACGGCACGGCGTGCGCCTCGAACTCGTTGAAAAGACGCTCGAAAAAGTCTGCGATAACTTTCACCCCGCCCTCAGAGTTGCTCTCGAGTTCCCCGCACAAGCGAATGAAGGCCACCACCGAGCTGGTGGCTTTTTGAAGCGCCGCAGGGGCGAAGCGGCGTGGCAGGACGGCGAGCGTCCGCCCGGGAAACGCAATCACGGATGAAGCGCTGAGCGCAGTACCCTTCGGGCTCGCTGTCAGCGCTTGAGCGAACCTCGGCAGCACTTCGGTCCGCTGCGTTCTCACTCTCCGCCGCAGGACCGGCTTTTCCTCCGACACTGCTCCGACCAGCGGACGTCCCTTTCCCCAGGCGTCCACGAGCTTTGTTGCGACCCAGCAAGCATTGGGCGCCAGCCTTTCCGGTGCGTGCCATCGGTAATTGAGCGGAGTGAGTCGGGTTGCCGTTTGGCGTCGGTTGGCGCCGTGCCCATCAAACGAGAACACCCCGCCGAGAGCATCCAACGCCACGAACGACCAAAGTGGGCTAGAGCCCTCCCGGACTAGCTGAGCATCCGCACCTCCTGCGATGAGTCGCTCGACGCCATTGAGTGGACCGGCCCCCTGGGCGAGCAACTGGCGCCATGCCGCCCAGCGCACGTCGTCCTCTACCTCGAACCCTGGCACGATCCCGAGGAGATCGCTCTGCTCCATTAGCTGCCGGAAGACGACGCGCGTGTCGCTCGGCAAAGCACCTGTTGGCGGTTCCATGCACGCATCACCGCCGAGGTCCAGGCGGATCAAGAGCGGGTTCATCCAGCCCTCGGGCGGGCGGTTCGGACTGGCGACCTCCACCTGCCACGGCGTGAGTTCCGAGCTCGCCAACCGTGCTTCTCGCAAGAGGCGGTTCGTTAGCGAAAGCCCCGCGCTGCGGAAGAATATGGAGTCCGGCAGTTCGAACTCAGCGGCCGCCAATCGGGAATAGTGGTACCGCGCGCCGCCATAGGTGAGCCGCAAGTCGCTCGGGGAGGGCTTCTCCAGGTAGAGCAACCCTTCGTTGCGGCTTGGCGACTGAAAGGCGTTCTGCAGCCGACGATCGGGCACCAATAGCTGGTCCCCAGCGCCATTTTTCTCCACCCAAAAGGGAAAGGATGGTGCCCCGGTCGCGGTGGGATGAAGCAGCTCTATCCCGTGTTTGGGTGCCGTGAGCGCCTCATGGAAAAACTCAGTGTCGCTCAGGGGCCGAGTGAAGGGCGAGCCCGCCGAGACGCGCGGCGCACAGATTAACAAACAGCTCTTCACCGGACCTTTGGAATCTCCCTCTTCGGCTGATTGGGGTGGCGCGGACGATAGCAAGCGCCCTCATCCGTGTCAGCGCATTCTCCCTGCCTGGTCTGGATGGACTATGGCAACGCTTTTCGTTAGCTTCGCGGCCCAGCGACCATGAGCCTTCCCGACGATCAGCTCGACCCGCCGAACTGGAGCAAACCGCTCGGCAAGGCCCTTCCTCCTTTCGGCCCGCCTCACTTCAGAGTGTGGCCGTACGTTTTGGGGGGCGTGTTGGCATTGGCGCTCGTATCCGGCCTGGGCTGCTTGGCCTATCCGTATGTGTTTCCTCCCAAGGTGCTGGGGCACGTGGTGAGTCATCACGAGTCGTTGCGCGACGCGGCGCTCGCGTGGCGAAACGCGTACGCAAAGAACGCTGCAGGAGCGGAAGGGGCACAGGTCTGGCGCCGCGCGGAATATGACAACCCATGCTGCATTCCCACCGTGGATGCGGACACGGATGCGGGGGACTTCATGGTCGTGCTCCCCGCCGCAGAAGATGCGGACGACGAATCGGGTGGCCTCTTCCACAGCGACAAGACACGTGTCATCACAGCTCCGGCCGAGCGCTGGGGCCTGACTCTGAAGAGCTTGTCCCCGCAGCTCCAGAGCACGAAACTGGGGAGCCAGTCGCTGGGACGAGGCACCATCCTCGTCGAATTGAAGCCGCTGGCGCCCGGGCCAACGATGCTCGTCGCCTCCGCAGCGTCGCCGGAAGCTGGGGATACGCACCAAGCCGACTTGAGCCTGGCGCCTTTTGCCGGCTGTATCCCGCTGCTCAACGAGGAGTATCAGAACGCTGTCGTTGCCCGCCCCTCCGGGCAGACTACGCCCACCCAGTTCTGGCTGTCGTGGACCTCCACCAACCTGGCGTTACTGATGGCGGCTCCATGCGGTCCAACCGGGACCCCCCCACTGAGCTCCAAGACGTACCCATTGGCGCCGGGCAAGTACCCGCTCCTGAGTCTGCTTGGGGACAAGGAGCCTCAGCCCTACGTCCTATTGATGCCGACCGAAGCAGACGGCGCCCCCCCCCAACTGCTTGAAAGCAGCAGTCTCAATCCCCAACAGCTCGAGAACCTCGGGGCTGTCACGGGCCGCGGCATTCCGAAGAGCGGCGAAAAGGGCGAGGCACTGGCGGCCGAGAATGTGTTCGATTCGTTCCAGCAGGGGCTTCCTGGAAGCCAGCCCGGAGAGCCACCGGTGCCGCTCCGCGTGCTGGACAAAGACTCAGTGCGGTACCTGATCCCCACGGACGACGGCTGGGGCTTTGCCGGCTGTTCGGCACCCGAAGTTGACAATTACTTGGTTGTCAACGACAGCTGCGGGGCTCTCGACGGCGGTCAGTACGTCAAGATGTCAAAAAGCCAGTCCACGAACCTGAGTCACTGCCGCGAGGTGCAGGAGCCCCGTGCCGGCGAGTTCGATGACAGCCTGGGCCCAGGAAAACAGGGCCTTCGCAAACGAACCGAGTGCTTGTACATGGGGTGGACCCAGCTTGAAGATGAAGATTGCAACATTCGTGTAGCTCACGCTCCGTGCGTTGGCGGGGGGCCCTAGCCGTTCGCGGCGCGCTGCTCACGGTGGGTTTGGCGATGTGCTCGCCGAACAACTTAGGTGAATCGCTGAAATGAACATGCTTAACCAATGTCGATTGACGCGTGCGCTGCGACAGGGCCCCTGGTGCTTGCTCGTCGCCCTCTGCTTGTTGTTAACGGCTCAACACGCTCGTGCCGCCTGCCCAGGCTTGGAAGATCTGCGCGGTGCCGTGAAGTCCGCTCAGTCCGTCAACGCAACCGACAAAGATGCTCTGCTGGAAGCGCAGAGCAGCTTGTCGTCAGAAATGTCCGGTGTGGGCAAGGTTCTGCCCGAGTGCACGGGGAAGGCTCGCGTGCTCAAAGGGGAGGCGCAAAAAGAGCTCCGTCGCATCAATAAGCTGCTTGCCGAGCTAGAGAAGTCGGAAAACGAGGTGGTTCTCAACATCGCCCTCAACTTCGAAGGTGAAGCGAGTGACGAGGACGCTGATCTGTTCATCAACGGCAAGCCGATTCAGGGCACCCGAGCGACGCCCGGTCGTGGTCGTCATGAATTGACTGTGGTCCTGGCGACTCCGGTACGTCGGCTGTTGACGTTGGGATTCAAGCTGAACGGGGCTGAGCTCAGTCCTCACGAAAAGACCGAGAACAGCCAGACGTTCATCATCGCTGCGGAGAAGTCCGGCAGTTACGAGATTTCTGTCAACGTCAAGGGGGAGGAGATCCCCGATCCGATGGCGCTGGAGATCACACTGAGTCCGAAGAAGTCTCCTGTCTCGTTCGTTCTCGACGGAGTCCCCGTCAATCCCGAAAAGCCGATCCGCTTGGATGAGACGCGGGGGGAGCAACGTCTCGTCGTCAGTCACCCGGAAATCGAAACCGATGACGGATGGTTTCGTCTGGGTGCCAAGCTGAACGACGCCAAGTTCAAGCCCAAGAGCGAGGAGCCATCGGAGACGGTCTACATGCTCCGGGGTGAGCCAGGCAAGACGCTGCGCTTCAAGCTCCGTACTGCCGCCGGTCCCAAGGAAAACCCCGCGCGCCCTTACGTGATCGCCATTGGTGCGGGCTTGATCGTTCTCGGTGGCGTCTACGGCATCTTGCAGTACCTCGATGCTTCCGAGATCGATGACAAAGCTCTCGAGAAGTTCGAAGACAACGACTGCGACAAGCTGGACTTCCCCGAGGCGGCGGAGATGGGCTACTGTCCGGAAGAGGCCCAAGAAGACATCGATGACCTCTGGGAGGAAGCCGACGACGCCAGAGTCTGGGGTAACGCCGGCTTCATCGTCGCCGGGGTCGGCGTGCTGACCGCAGCCGTCGGCCTCTTCGTGCTCGAAAGCGGCAAGGATCCCCCGAAGCTCTCGAATGCTCAGGGCGGGACTCACGTTGCCAGCTCGAAGGACACACTGCTACAGGACGTACGCTTGGTGCCGCACTGGAGTCCCAAAACGATGGGGGCGCAGTTTTCTGCCACCTTCTAGTTTCGTTGGCGGTGCCGCCAACGAAACTGACGACCGAATGGAGAGCCCGTGGAAAAGACGTTGAAATGGAAGGATCTCCGAGATGGCAGTCGCCTGCATGCCGCGCATCTCTTCGAACTCGCCGACGCAGCGCGCGAAGCGACAGCCTCGGCGATTGCCGGTGCGGGGGCGAGCGGCCGTTTCATCAACGTCAACGCGAGCAGCGAGCAAACCGTCAACAGCATTCTGCTCGACAACGACAATCGCATTCTCGACATCGACAACCTCTTGGTGCTCACGCCTGGCGGGTTCTTGGCCGAGCTGCCGCCTCCGCGTAAATCGTTCGCTGTCCCCCCTGACGGGGACAATCGCTACCTCAACTTGTATGCGCGAAGCTTCGCAGATGGCGGCGGGAAGACCGACGCCAACTGGGAGCAGGCGGCGGCGAACCATGCTCGGGGAGTCTGCCTGGCGGAGTGGAGTGCTGAGCAAGGGATACGGCTTCTTCCACTACCGTTCACACTCGGCGCGCTCGCGCAAGCGAACGAGCTGCGAGCCGAGTTGGCTGAGGCAGCCACCGCCTTGGTGGCGTTGTTGGCAAGCGGCGACCCGAGAGTGCACAAGCAACTGCGCTTGAACGCGCAGACGCAACACTTTTTGGGGCCGTTGTTGACTGCGCTGGAATGCAGTGCTGCTCTGGCGCCAACGACGCCGCTGGACGCCGCGGTGCCTCATTTGGCGGCACTAGCGGTGGAGCTTCGGAGTTGGTTCTGTTTCTTGGCGGTTGCGAGCCAAGGCGGACCGAACGCGATGTTAGCTCCGGATCCGATCGTTCGCCGCGCGGCAGCCGCCCGAGGAACCGTCGGCTTGGCTGACTATGTTGCCGCGCTTGGCATCTCACCGAAGACGGGCAGCGAGCTGCTTCTGTGGATGGACGCTCTGGCGCGCGGCACGGTGGGCATCACGCGTACAATCATGGGTGAACGCGACGAGGATCCGCTGGAGCCCATCGAGATTTTCGAACCTGACCCATGGCCGGACGGCAGTGGTTTCAAGTTCCGTCTGCCCGCGGGGGCGCCAATCAATCTGCGTTGTGAGGTACTCTTCGACCTCGAGCCTCAGCTCATGTGGGGCACGGGGCCAGCCGACATCCTACCTCAACTGCGGGCGCTCCCGTTGGAACATCCCGAACCTGGTCGATTCGAAACCACCATTGGTCCCTTCACCTTGGGCGCGGATGAGGAGTTGGTCCTCGTGGTGGACGATGCCGCCGCGGGGCTGAGAGTGTATCAACAACGCTGAGGATGGGCTCGCGAAGTATTGTGTACGTGAGGTGTCGATGAACCAAGTTCCGCTCTTATCCTTGGAAGGCCTAAGGGACCATCAGCAGCGCGCCCTGTTCGCTTGGCAGCAGCAGCATGCTACGAGCGCGGTGTTCCGGGCCTGGGCCGAGGTGTATCGAGCGTGGAACGGGGTCGACGGCGAGCAGCAAGAGGTGTGGCTTGGGCACGCCGCTGTGTTGTGGCAGGAGTTGAACGTTACGTGTGAGGGGCAGAATTGGTTGCCTCTTCTCAACCAGTTCGTGCAGGTATCTTTCCGCGGCATTGCTCGAAAGACACCGCGTGACTTTGCTCCCCCGCTCGCCGCGGATGCCGCTTCTTGGCACAATGTGTTTGGCACCTCGGTGCAGCAGCTATCGACGGGGACATCGCAAGGCGCGACTCTGCACGGCCAGGTTGGCGAGACGGAGCTCTTGTTCGATGCCATGCTGGCGCAGTACGCCACCGTCTTTGCCAAGAGGATTGCCAAGAACAACCGAGCCGTGCTCCAAGTCCAGCTGGACCAGCTCGATCGTGCTCGACGGTGTCAGCAGTCGGAGCTCCTGTTGGTTCAGGCTGTCAATTGGCAGGCAGATGCTTCCGCAGCGCCGCCACTCTTGGACCTGCTAGCGGAGATCATGCTGATTGCGCCGCAAGCCCCCAGCGTGCCGCACGCGTTGCTCCCTGAGGGGCGCTCCGAGGTCTTGGCAGTGGCGCAATTGTTAGGTTTCTGGGCGCGTCGAGCGCCGTGGTTCCACGAGGGGCTCATGCGCTATGCCCCGAACGTCCTTCCGCCCGCACCGGTTGCTCCACCGCCCAGCGGAACAGCGCTCCCAGCGGTGCGGGGCTGTGACCAGCATGCCGTCATCGTTGCCAACCACGGTGTCCGTCGGTGGCTTTTCGCGAGTGACGCGGCTTGCCCGGCTGTTTCACTCCACGGCCTGGGTATCGACCTGGGTCAGCTGCGCGCTCAATGGCAAAGCGGGGCCCCTACCCAGGAAGCCGTCACGACCCCTCAGATGATGGCGATCTGCGAGCCCAGCGCCATGTGCCGTGTGATGTGCTGGGAGTTACCGGCTGCATACTACCAATCGCAGACAAACGCCGCGGAGCTTGCTCCCGATGCGGCCATGGTGCGCTTGTGCGACGACATAATTACCAGCCAACGTCCCGGTTGCGTCATCGCTCTATTCGATCAGCGGCAGCTTCAGAGTCCTCAAGGAGTGATGGTCATCGGGGCCTACGTCGCCGCGGCCACCAAGCTAGCGCAGCACATGCGCAACGCTGGCGTATCGAGTGACGGCGTTCATTGGTTCATCGTCTTTGACGGCGTCGATCCCACGCAGTTGGGTCCTCAGTTGCCCGGAGAAGCCACCGCGCCGGACCCACTGCTGCTGGCGGATTATCAGACAGCGCTGCGCGGAAGCGCATCGGAGGGCTTGGTCAGTGCTTTTGGCAACAGCGCTGACTCGTTCGTCAATGCCGCACTAGCTCACCCGATCTGTCGGGGCTCGCTTGCGTTCTCGCACCGCGTGGCAAGCGATCTAAACGGCGTTCAGCCACTGCTGAACGCGTTTGGCCACTATGGTTTCAACCGTATCCACGTGGCTTACACTGGGTCGAACCCGGCCGAGGCTGCCAGCTGGGCGTCGTTCTCCCAGGTCTGGGTTACCGTCAGGAAGGCGCTCGCCGCTAATTCGTTCTACAACCGCAAGGCGTTTCTCGAGCAAGAGCTCGTCGCTCAGTTGCTCGATCACACCTCGCCGCGCGGGCAATCCGGGGGCATCGGTCACACGCTCCCGGTGATCCTGTCGGCCCTTGCCAATGCCGGCCAGGGCTCCTCGCGCCAGAGCGAAGCCAGTCTGAGCGCGATGTGGCAGGACCTAGTCAATCGGGTTGGCGTAGAGACGTTCAGTTCGGCCAACTTCGAAAGTCTCTGGATGTCAGGCGAGGCTGCGCGCATCAGTCAAAACGCTCTGGCGACCAACCGCTTGGAATCGCTCTCCAAGGTGCTGGCGATGCTGCTTGCAGAGTTGGGAATTCCTGACCAGTCCTTGTCGAGCTTTGTCTGGTCGGCGGAGCGTGCGCCGACGACGGAGGCTGCCCCCACCGACGCCCAGTGGCAGCAGTTGGTCGAGCTGGCAAGCAAGCCGCAACCAGTCCTTCCTGAAGACGAAACGTTGCTTGCTCTGAGCCAATTCCACACTGGCTACGATGCGGTCATGGGCTCGCTCAGCCATCACTGCTTGCTCAAGGACTTCGGGCCGGAGACGGCTACCGCGTCCATTCTCTACGAACATGGGTCGACTCCACTGACGCGGCTGCTCATCGAGCCGTCGGTGGAACTCGACAGCAAGACGCG
Organism: Polyangiaceae bacterium; assembly: GCA_050298815.1. Lineage (GTDB taxonomy): Bacteria > Myxococcota_A > Polyangia > Polyangiales > Polyangiaceae > SZUA-265. The sequence goes on along the minus strand of JBNKUV010000010.1, from coordinate 467,469 downwards.
TCTCCTGATGAGTCTGCGCGGCTACGCGATGCCCGCGTGGCGAGCGAAGATGTCGTTCAACCGGGGCGAGCGAGACGCGCTCAAGTACGAAACTCTGCGAAGCATCTGGCGCGACGTGCTGATCGCCGACTTGCTACTGGTCCACCTGCTACGCTTGAGCGCCCGGGCGGGTATTGCGCTTGCCATTCCAGGTAACCAGGCGTCAGGAAAATGGAACTTCCGGCGCTCGCAATTGCTGCGACTGCTTGATACCGGCGGGTGGAACGCGGAGAAGGCCGGAGAAGACCCACAGGCGTTTTTTGCGGCGCTCGAGCGACTCATCGACCTGTGGAAAGACTTCTACAAGAACCGAGGACCGCATCGCACCAAACAGCGCACCGCACGAGTGGACTCCCTGAAGGAGGAGTACGAGCAGTTGCGCAAACCCATGACGGTTCCCGCGCTGCACGCCGATCTGTCGACGGACAAAGCGCAGGAGTTCGAGCGCAGCGCCTATCTCGCCGCCTACATCGTCGAGTTGGTGGCCCGTGTTCCGCATCAAGCTGCCGGCGCTGGCAGCGAGACAGGGGCCGCAGAAGCATTCGACGTCGATGAGTACTGCGCCAAAGCAAAGACGCTGATCGATCAGTACCTGATTCACAAGGGGCGGTACTTGGTCCGTCATGCAGCCTACCAACTCGAGGCGGCTCAATGGCTCAGGGGTTACGGCCCCCAAGTCGAGCTCGTCGGTCGAGATGTTCTGGCCGCGCCCCAGGTGGCGCCAGCTCAGCTGGCACAACGCATTGCGAGTGCCGTCAATGTGGCCTTGCAGGAGGAGGAAGCGCGGATCGCCGCCGGAGGTCGAGGCTCGGTTCCGCCGCACTCCGTCCCCCCCCCTCCACCTGCCGGTGCGCTCCCCTCACCGATGGGCGGATCTGGGTACCCCCCACCCGGTGGGCTTGGGTATCAGCCCTCGGGGGGGCATGGTTTTCCGCCGCCGGGTGGTTCTGGCTATCCGCCGCCGGGTGGTTCTGGCTATCCGCCGCCGGGTGGTTCGCCTGCGCCCCCGCCGGGTGGTTCTGGCTATCCGCCGCCGGGTGGTTCTGGCTATCCGCCGCCGGGTGGTTCTGGCTATCCACCGCCGGGTGGTTCTGGCTATCCGCCGCCGGGTGGTTCTGGCTATCCGCCGCCGGGTGGTCATGGCTACCCGCCCCCGGGCGGGCCCGGTTACCCGCCGCCGGGCGGGCCGCCCGCGCCGATGCCGGGAGGCCCCGGTTATCCGCCGCCGGGCGGGCCTGGATATCCGCCGTCTGGTGGCCCCGAGTACCCACGTCCCGCGTCGCCGCCTAGCAGACCGCCACCGCCGCCTTCGGGTCGGCCTCTACCGCCGCCCTCGGGTCGGCCTCCGCCGCCCCCATCGAGGAGGCGCTCTGAACCGCCGTCAGGAGGTCCGGCTGGGGCACCGTCAGGTGGACCCTCGCAGCAGTCGGGTGGACCTTCGCAGCAGTCGGGTCCACCGCCACCACCTACGCCACCGCCCAAGTTCTTTTCCTGAGCAGACCGTCCCGAGGGCAGGCTTTACCTCTAGGCCGAGCGCACTATCATGCGCGCCGAGCCATGAAGTCGACGTCAAGCATCGCCGCGCTGTGCGTACTGCTCGTAACAGCATTCACTCTGACAACGGTGGCGGCTCCTGGGTCGCTGCTTGACCTGCCGGGGGTCATCGCCGAAAAGTACGAGCGCTCCAAGAACCCCGGCGTGATTCGCATAGCGAATACCGTGCCGCGGAGTAACTGCGGACAAAAGTTCGGGGCAGAGAAGTGTCGTCTGAACAACTTCAGTCCCATCGATGACTCGGGTCGAGTGCCGGAGGAGTCCGCTAGGGCTATCAAGCGGGTGCTGAACTTTCCGCTCAATCAGAAAGCGGCTGATGAGATCCCTCTGCCAGAGCTGCTGGTGAAGTTGCTTGTTAATTTGAGTGATACATTCGAGGGCGCTCAGCTGTGCGTCGTCAGCGGCTTTCGATGCTTCGAGAGCGGCGGGGCAAAATGCAGCACATTTCAGAAACAGTCGTCGCGCCATCTCACCGGCGAAGCGGTAGATGTAGTTCTCCTCGGGATCGACAACGTTGACGTCGCCTCCTACGCGCTGTTTCTCAACAGCACGCACCCCGAGTTCAAGGACCATGTCGGTGTCGGTTTCTACCCGAACCAGGAGCACGTCCACGTGGATGTTCGCGATCATGGCAAGTACTGGGTGGATTACTCCGCGGGTGGATCGGCGCCTGAGTATGACTCGAGTCATCCAGCCCCAGCTGAGGCGCACCGGTTGCACTACAACCCGAGAATCGCACCGCCCAGTCCTGGTGGGCAGTGCCCAGTGCTCGAGGAGCCGAAGTTTGCTCGGGTGGAGCCCAAGGAGCACGAGGGCGTTACGCCCAAACACCAATGGCGAAATGTGCTCTACACCGAACCCCCCTTGCGCGGAAGCCCGGCGTCGCGCCGCCTGTTTCGTCACAAGAACATCAGCTTCGCGCCCCTGCCCGAGCTCAAAGACCTCGAGGCATTCCGATGAGGTGGCTTTTCCGATTGTGCATCCTTTGCGTCGTACTGCTGGCGCCGCTCGCTGCTCGAGCGCAGGAGTGCAATCAACAGATCGACGCGCGACTGTCTGAAACCCGATTTCGCAAAGCGGTAGCGGAGAAGCTTCTCTGCGAAATGGAGCGCCAGCGCCCCGGGTACTTGGAAGCCGTTGTCGAGTTGACGGACTACTACTTCCAACACAGCACGAACCCTTCGTGCGACATCCTCTTGGCCAACGCCAAGGCTCACATCGAGATCGCCCTGCAGCTGCAAGACAAAGCTGTCCTCGAGGCTGATGAGCGCGACAGCTTGTGGAATCACTGGCGAGCCGCGTGGGACGTGCTTTCAGGCATCTCCTACGCCTGGTCTCAGTCCATGGGTGCCGAGGAGCTGTCGGGCAAGTCCGAAAAAGGGCGGTCGAAGCCGCTCAGTTCCAGCAAGCAGGCGGCGTTGAACGATGCGGCCTTCAATAGCTGTGTGCGCCCCGCTCGGGAATTGCTCGGGGAGTATCCGTCAGTCACCATCACCGTCGAGCCAGAGGACATCGAAGGGTACGAGTTGCGTTGGAACGGTACGCGGCGCACGACCAGCTTGCCGCGCATCCTGCCCGCCGCCCATCATCGTTTGGATATCGTTCCTCCCCGCGGGTACAAGACGACGGTCACCATTGACGGCAATCTTAAAAAGAAGGACATCGAGGGCGAGGTCACGGTCTACCCCAAGGCCAGCTATCACGATCCGGTGCCCATCCACCAAATCCGGGTGAAGTTCAGCCCGCTAGTAGTCGGCGAACCCATCGCTGCCAGCGTTGGGGGCAAAGCCCAGGGCACGGACGACGAAGTGGAGGAGGATGACGGCGAGCCGGCGTTTCATCCTGGGTGGTTTTGGACGGGCGTTGGGTTCACGGCGGCCGGTGGAGTTGGCCTGATCGTTTCGCTTTCGAGCGCGGCCACCAACGACGACAGAGGCAATCGTCTGTTCGCGTCGCGTTGTGTGGCCTCGATGATCGACTGCCCGGAGCGTGATATCCAAGACGCCTGGGATTCTGCTGACGCCTGGCGGTATTGGGGTGGCGGCACCTCGGCAACGCTCATGGGGCTTGGGGTGATCGGGATCGTGACGTCCTTCTTCGTCACCCCCGACAAGTACGAAATGCCCGCTGAGGAAGAAGAGTTCGACGAGGAAGAAGAGGATGACTGGGAGAGTCGCATCTATCCCATCGTCTCACCGGGGGTTGCCGGCGTTGGCGTGAGCGGAACGTTCTGACTCGGCGCTGAACTAGAAGCGCCCCACGGCGGTGAGTCCGTACTGCCCTGGCTGCCAGCTGGGATGCACCTGGACATACGCCGATTCCTGATCACTGTCCGCAGGATCGTCGAAGAACAGCGAAGTGATCGCGACGGCAGCGCCGACGCCTCCCACGATCAACCCCGTCACTGTCCAAACACCCGCGGAGTCGCTCTCGTCCCAAGCAGCGTTGACCCGGCTTTGCACTTCGGCATCACAGGTCGCAGCTGCGGTTCCGCAGCCGTTTTCGCTGAACAACTTGGTCCCTCGGTCGTCCGCCGGGCTTTGAAACCCGAAGTAGCTGATACCGGACATCAGTATTCCAGTCGTCGCGACGCCAGTCCCCACCCAGAACAACGTCGGCATGCCACCACCCTCGCCTCCACCGCTGCCGTTGTCGTGCATTTCGGTTTGCGGCAGGCTGACGACGAGCGACGCGCGCCCTTGATCCTGCCCCTTAGGGCATTCCAAAGGAACTATATAGCGCAAAGATTTGCCTTCGACGGGGCCGCCATCGGTGGGGATCAGCTGGCGACCATCGATGGCGACATCGACCCGGGTGTCTTCTTCCAGCTCTACCTCCAGGGCGTGCCGGCCTCCCGCTACGCGCACGGCACCAGATGTCAGAGGCATGGAGCTTGCTCCGTGTAGCACCAGCACCGCACGCTTTGATGGGTTCTGCTCCGTTTCGTTGTTTACTCGCAACGTGAATACGCAGCGGCGAACCAAGGTGACGTTGAGTGCCAAGTCATGTGTGCCGCCTTCTGCCGTTGGAGGTAGGTCGAGGGCGAAGCGGTCCCCCTGACCACCGACGGGAACTAGTGAGCCGTTCAATGAGGGTTTGATCACGACCTTCTCGTCACGTTTGAGGGTGGGCACCTCGATGCTCACCTCATGGCGACCAGCGGTATACGGCAATCCTTTGTCGGACTCGTCCACGCTCGTTTCCACGGTTTGGTTGTCGATCATCACCGTGAGCCTGTCCGCGACGCGGTACGCATCCCCTGTCAGTCGAACTCGCAGCAACACCGCGTGCTGCGAGACAATCTCCGTCACCTTGCCTTTGATCAGCCGTGCCAGCTGGCGACAGTGCAAGGGAAGCAGGTCGACGTCATAGTCTTTGAGGTCGTTGTACAGTGGCAACGCCTTCTGCCACTCGTGACCTTTGGGGACGGTGACCCACTTGGTTCCCTGGACGGAAAGGCCCGCTTCGGCAGCGGCCTTCTTGAGCCCGCTGCAAGTCGCGGCCTGGGCTTGTCCACAAAAAGAGCCGACGAACAGAGTGACCGCCAAGAGCGGTAGTAGGTGGCGCAACACCACGAAGGAGTAAGCTTGGTGCATGAAACCTCGACCATACCAGGGCCCGCCGGCAATACGGTAGCGTCCAGCGTTGGACTCCGAGGGCGTTCGAGCGAACGCTGGAGCAGCCGCCGAATCACGGGCAATTTGGGGGCGCATTCTAGTCACAGTGTGTCCGTCGTCCTTTGATTTGCGCGGAGGCGGAGATTGCGTCGGCCAAACGCGCGAGCGGACCATCTCAATCCCGATTGAGTCCCATCAGCCTCGACCCGAGTGAAGCCCGCGGTCGCAGCTAGGCCGCGGGACCAGCCGAGAGTCGTCGCCCGTCACTCTGGAGTCGGAAAGATGCCGTGCCTATCAGCCACATGGATGACTTTGAAGGTCGGGACCGGCGTCTGCCCGTATGCCCAGCCCCCGAGCGGAGGAGGCGGAACCGTGCGCCCAGTGGCCCGCGCCAGGACAGAGAATCGATCGCAGTACGCGTCATCACACGTGTAGTCCAGGTTCATGCATTCCCCTGAGAGCAAGCAACTGTGGCGGGCCACGTACTCGTTCGTTTGGCTGGGGGGCGGCAACGAGAAAGCGACTCCTCCGCCCAGCTCTGCCTCCCAATACAGCACGACGTCTCCATCAAACTTGCCGAAACGCGGTGCCTTGACGCGCCGCCATTTCACCAGCGTGCCGATTGGAAGCCTGTCGACGTCGCGTGTTGGCATGCGGCTAACATCTGTGGCCTTTCGCACCTGGGGCAGTTCATCCCACGCATCCAGGGGACTGAGACTGGGTTCTTCGGCAACGTCGGCGGCTGCCACCCAGCCGGGTAGAGTTCCAGCCTTCTCGCTTCGAAGGGCGCGGCGGAAGCCCGCTCGTGGCGGCTCTGCGATCACGGTGACCTTCTCTCCGCGGTTGAGGCGCAGACCCTCGCTAGCCGATTCGGCGCTGTGATCGCAGTCGCGGGCTTCGGCTTGTTCCTTGGTCGGGCAGACCGCGGAACGGTCGACGACGACATACATCAGTTGCAGCCGCAACCCGCGCGGGTCGATAGGGCGATTGGGGTCCCAGTCTTCTTCCGAGTCCTCTGGGGCGGGGTCCGGCTCGGGCACCTCTTCGGGTTCTGGGGCTGGTGTGGCGCTTGGCGCGGGAGGAGACTGGGCGGGCGTCTCTCGAGTGGCCGACGAGCAAGCGACCACGTGCACCAGTATGAGCGACAGCATGAAGCAGGACCGGGCGCGCATGGTCTACAGTTTCCGTCAAAATGGCGGGCGTCGGCAATGAACAAACTTGGCCACTTCGGCCTCCCGCCGCGATGGTTGCGGCGCTCCCCATGCCCTACGACAGTCTGATACCATCTCAGCTGACTCTCAGAGATGTGCTCGCACGTGATCGTACCGTGTTGGCGAACGAGCGGACATTGCTTGCCTACGTGAGAACGGGACTGATGCTCGTTGTCACGGGCGCCACGTTGTACAAGTTGACGCTCGACGATGGCGCGTGGGTAGCGTTCACCGCGGCTGTCGTCGTCTTCGCGGGCGTGTTGCTTCTGGGTGTTGGCCTGTGGCGTTTCAACGTGGCGCGCAAACACTTGGTGTCGATCTACGAGAAGCGCTAAACTTGAGTGCACAAATTCGGCTCAGGTCATGATGTTCGCTCGTGGTGAGAGGGTGAGGGATGCCCACTTGACCATCCTGGGGTCTCGGGGCAGCTTCCGACGGTGCAACACTCGCGTTCTTGTTTGTGCTTCGGCTTGCTGGTGGCTTTCGCCTGCAGCGAAACGTCCGGGGGTGATGACGGTCGGCAGAGCGCAGTGACTCCGAGTGAGCCCACGCCGAGCGTCCCAGTAACACCCGATCCCACCGTATCACCCGATCCCACCGTGGCACCCGGCCCGACCTCGACGCCCAGCCCTGGGGTTACGGAGTCCGCGTCCACGCCATCGCCGACGATGACGGACACCACACCGAGTCCGGCAGAGCCCACCGCGAGCGAGCCCGTCAGTGGCGGAGCTGGCGGGTCAGGAGGGGCTGCGAGTGGAGCCGGGGGACAAGGAGGTACGTCGTCGCAATTGGGCGAAGGCGGAACTTCAACTGAGGCCGCGGGGGGCGCGCCCAGCGAGGGATCGGGAGGTAGTATCGCCGCTGGCGGCGTGGGTGGAGAACCGTCCGAAGTGGCCGCAGGTGGCGCAGGGGGTACGGACGGAACGGTCATCGATGATGGCCGGGGTCCCCACGCGCCCACGACGGGTGAAATCGTGGTTCTGTACGATGGTAGCGGGTTCGACGCCTGGGAACCCTACAACCAGGGACTGTCAGAGGTGAACTGGACGGAGTATCCCGACGAAGGTTCGATGGAAGTGATGCCCACCGGAGGAAATCACATCGTCACCAACGAAGCGAACTGGCACCAAGACGTATTCCTGCACATCGAGTTCGCGAGTCCCGACGAAAGCGCGGACCAAACTGGACAAAACCGCGGCAACAGCGGGATCTACCTGCAGTCACGTTACGAGTTGCAGGTATTGGATTCGTACGGACGACCACCAGAGATCGACGGCTGCGGCGCGATCTACAAGGTGAGTGCACCTCTGGTGAACGCTTGCATGCCCGCCTCGGAGTGGAACACGTACGAGATCGATTTCACCGCTCCTCGGTTCGAGAACGGTTCGAAGATTGAAAACGCCCGAGTTACGGCGTGGCTCAACGATCAGCTCGTTCAGGACGACGTGGACGTGCCTGGGCCAACGGAAGCGGGCGTTGCTGGTGAATCCGAAGGTCCTCACCCCCTCTATCTCCAAGACCACTCGGACACGGTGCGGTACCGTAACATCTGGTGGATTCACAAATAGCGCTGCGCTACATGCCGCCCAGACTCACGACGCAGTCCATGATCAACTGCACCTCGGCGTCGGTCAACTCTTCTGGGGTCCAAGACGGCATGTATTCAGCAACGTTGTCGTATTCTCCGGGGTGAGCTCCCGTCCGAACGATGGTCGCGATCACATCTGTCAGCATCGTGATGTTCTTGCCTGCCACGCCCCCGCCGTTGGCCCCGTGACAGTTGGAGCAGTAGTCCGAGTACAGCCCCTCTCCGGTCGTTGCTTTCGGCGCTTTGGACAGCCACTCGAAGACCGCAGCAAGATCCGCGTCTGAGATGAACTCCGGTCCCATGGCTGCCATCGCAGCGATGAGGTCCGGGTTTCCGTCGCGACCGTTGCGCACGACCCACTCGAAGTAGCCGGCAATCGGGTGCCACAGATCGGGGCCCAAGTTGGCGACGCCCTCGCCCTCAGCACCGTGGCAGATGGAGCAGGTGGACCAGCCTGCTGGAGCTGGTCCCATTTCCTGTGCTACGGGCGGTGGAGGTGGCGTGTCGGTGCCGACGGGTGGCTGTACCGGCGGAGTTACACCGCTGGGGCCCGGTGGAGTCGTTGCGACTGGGGCAGGAGCGACAGCGGGAGGGGCCACGGAGGTGCCCGGCCCCGATGTGGTGGGGGACGTGTCCGCCCCTATCGGGATCGCGACGTTGCTTCTCGAACCGTTGTCCTCGGGGGCGCACCCGGCGAGCGAGCTGGTGAGGCTTAAACAGGCTGCAATCAACAGCGGGCGGTTCGAGTGGTCTGGTTGGCGCATTCGGGCATTCACTCCGTTTTCGGTCTATTGTGACACACCGACGCTGCGGTCCGGGCAGCACGTCAGGTGCGGGGCAGGTCATACAACAGCCCAGCATGGATGGAAGGGCCGCGGAGATCCTTCATGCATGCTTCCGAAACGCTCCGATCCTGGATGGGTCATCCAAAAATGGCGCTCGGGGCGGAAGGCGAAAACTCGTAGCGACTTTCAGAGCAAATGGTGGGACTTTTTCGCTTACGGGCCGTTCAACGAACGGTCATCCATTCCGTGCGCGATCAACGCGCAAGAGCTGCGCTAGCTTTCCTGACCCGGATAAAAATTCATGTTCGAGCCATCATCTTCAACATCACTCAGCGCCTATGCCGCGATGGCGTTCGCGATGTTCACGGCATGCGGTAACTCAGAGTCACCATCTGGAGACACGGGCGCCGAGTCCAGCCTCGGGACCCCGACGACGCCCACCGCTAACCCAACCGAGGCAATCCCCGTCAATTCGATGCCATCGCCGTCGGCTGTTCCCACACCCGGGCCAATGCCGTCAGCCGAGCCGTCCTCGAATGAGCCAACCGAGCCGGGGCCTGTCGGTGCGGGCGGAGACGGGTCGGGCGGGGTTTTCGGAAATGCTGGTTCGGCGGGCGCTCCCGTGCAAGATGGCCCACGTGCTGAGGGTGGTCAGGCCGGAGACGCCGGTGCTGGTGGCGCTGGTGGCAGCTCCGGGATGCCCGGCATCGAGCCCGGAGCGGGTGGAGCGGGCGGCTCACCATCTGCTGGAGGTTCCGCGGGGGCGGCCTCAGGCGGAGGCGGTGGAGCAGGCGGCGTGGAACAACCGGTCGATCCCGTGTGCCCAGAAGGACCATTTGCAGAGCCGTCGGTGACGTCGAGCGCCGACGCGTGCGCGGGCTTCAACCTGCGCTACAGCTGGAATGAAGGGCCGACCTGGGTACAGAGCCAGGGGGCGTTCTTCTTTTCGAACTTCGTCGCGTTGAGCGCCAGTGGTGGGGACATCATCAAGTACACCCCGGGCGGCAGCTGCGAAACGTTCCTTCAGGACATTGGATGCAATGGTTTGGCGGTCAGTAATGACGGCAACTTGCTGGCGGCATGTCAGCAGAGCCGATCGATCCTTCACATCGACCTGGAAACCAAAGAGACGAGTACCGTTGCTGACAGCTATATGGGGACGATGCTGGATACTCCCAATGATCTGATTCAGCATTCGAATGGCAGCATCTATTTCACTAACCCGACGAACGAGCTCGCCGGGCGTCCAGTGGGGGTGGGGCCGGGCTCTTACCGTGTCGATCCCGATGGGCAAGTGAGCCTCATCAGCGCAGGTAACTGCAACGGCATTGCGCTATCACCCGATGAAACGAAGCTGTATGTCATCCTCTCGCAAATGTGGGATCTCGATGCCGCGGGGGTGCCCTCGAACCCTCAAATGATGTTCACGGGCGGAGATGGCATGGCCGTCGACTGCGCCGGAAATGTCTACGCCAATGGCAACATCTACAACGCGCAAGGCGGAAACATCGGAAGCTGGGGATCGGGGACCAATCTCGCCTTCGGTGGCGAAGATGGTCAAACCGTGTTGGTCACGGGCCCCGGCACGGCGCTGAGAGAGCTGAGAATGAGCGTGCCCGGGTTGCCCTGAATCGCGGGTCGTCCGGATCGGCGTTGCCCCTGCGCACCAGCGACTCAGGTCGCTGGCAATTTTCCTGTGTATCCGGAATGCTCAGACAACACCGCTGTGACGACCTCGGGGTCAGGCGAGTTGGTGACGAGCGATGTGGAGGCAGAGCGCAGGCGCAACCCAGGTGCGGGTGCAGTGACGCTCAGCTCCAAAAGTGACCGGCTCCTCGTTCGATAGTTTGCGTGGAACGCCTGGTTGCGGTCTGTCATCGGAGCCACGCGCGCTCGCGTGCTCGTCGTTGCTTCGATATACTCGCCAGCCCGGTGGGCACTCTCGAACGGGGTGGTATGTAAGCGTCCCTTGTGGGCAACGGCTTGGCGATTTGCTTGCTTCCATTGCGTCCGCAAAGGGGTTACCGAACACGGCGTTCGGGCATCCATCGCCTCTGCAACGGTCCGCGCCACGGACCGCTCCTGACAAAGGATGCAGTGGCCGCTCCCAGCGGAGCTCCCGAGCAAGATTTTCGAACTCCAAGACACCAGACGACTCCGGGACCACCAGGAACCCCAACAAGGAACACAAGGAACAGAGGTGAAGCTATGAATCCGCGTCCATTCCAGCCCCAATACATGAAGATGAGCGTCCTGACTGCCGCGCTGCAGGAGCTGACGCCGCGCGAAGTCCGCGATGCGGATCCGGACCGTGCCATCGAAGACTGGCTAGAGTTCTCGCGCGAGATGAACTGCCCGAACATCCAGCTTTCGGCTGCGCTTCACCCAACGGAGGCGGACGTTCCCCCGGAGGCGATGCTGGATCCAGTGGCCAACACCCTCGACCTGCGCAAGCCCTTCGATGAGGCACGCGCCAAGCGCGTCCTCGCAGCGATGAAGTCCACCGGCGTTGGGATCACGGACATCGCCTTCTTCGACAACTTGCTCCACGACGATGCTGACGTTCGTAAGAAGAAGCACGACTTTGTCATCGGCATGATGGACACCGCGGCGCTGCTGGGTGTGGAAGCCATCTGCGGCTTCATCGGACGCAATCAGAAGATGTCGATGGACGAAAATCTCGTCTTCTTCGAAGAGGTATTCGTACCCCTGCTCAAGGAAGCGAAGGCTCGCGGCGTCGAGTACCGCGTTGAGCAGTGCCCGATGCCAGGTTGGACGGTGGGGGACAACTTCCACAACAACATCGGCTACACGCCGGCAATGTGGATTGCGCTGCACCGCATCTGCGAAAAGCACGGAGTTGGTGACCAATTCCGCGTTCACTACGACCCATCCCACTCGATCCTGATGGGTCAGGACACCCGCTCCATGTTCCAGTATCTCAAGGACGAGGGCTATGACTTCATCATCAGCGGCTTCCACGTCAAAGGTCAGGTCATCGATCCCAAGGGTGTATCCGCTTGGGGTTACGGCGGGCAGACGGCGCAGCGTGGGGATTGGATCGATGGCAAGCCTTCGGACAACCCCGCAGACCAGCTCAACGCGTGGAAGAAGCAGACTGTACTGTGCGAGCACGAGCTGCCAGGTACGGCAAAACACGATCCGCTAGGCTACCTACAGAACCGCACGGTGGACTGGCTCGATCACCAGCTGGCCGCTCGTGAGCTGCTCAAGCTGGACGTCGCCAACACCGCTCTCGTGATCGAGCACGAGTACCCGCGGGCGCGCATTCAGGACAAGGAGCGCCTCAAGCCAATTCTCGAGGGCTCCATCGCCTTCGCGCGCAAGATCGACGAAGCCGCTGCGTGCATGTACGCCCTTCACCACGAAGTATTGCCGTCCCAGGACATCCCCGTGCAGGGCCGCGGTCGCGTTCCCTACTGGACCTGAGTTACTGCAAGAATTGCGGAGGTAACAGCTATGAGTAAGCGCAAAGTCAACGTTGCGATGATCGGCTACGACTTCATGGGTCGTACCCACTCCAATGCGTGGCGCCAGGTCGCCCGCTTTTTCGCAGACCTTCCCATCGAGCCCGTGCTCAAGGTCGTCGTCGGACGCACCGAGAGCAAAGTGAAAGAGGCGCGCGAGCGCCTCGGGTTCGAGGAGTACGCCACGAGCTGGGAAGACGTGATGTCCAGGAAGGACATCGACATCATCGACATCGTCACTCCCGGTGATTCCCACGCACCCATCGCGATCGCGGCGGCCGAAGCCGGCAAGGCGATTCTCTGCGAAAAACCCCTGGCCAACGACGTGGCAGACGCGGAGCGCATGTTAGCGGCGGTCGAGCGCGCGGGCGTGGTCAACATGCTGTGTCACAACTACCGACGCTGCCCGGCTGTTGCCTTGGCGAAACAGATCATCGATGAGGGCAAAATCGGAGAGATCCACCACTACCGGGGCCTGTACCTGCAGGATTGGATCGTCGATCCCAATTTCCCCCGAGTCTGGCGTCTGGAGAAGGCACGCGCAGGATCCGGTTCGCTTGGAGACATCCTGTCTCACACGATGGACTTGTCCCGCTATCTCGTCGGGGAGCCGGTCGAAGTCACCGGCCTCCTGAAGACGTTCATCCCCGAACGGCCCCTGCCGGATGGAAGTGGTCGGGGGAAGGTGGACGTCGATGACTCCGCCCAGGCCCTGGTCAAGTTCGAGAACGGCGCTGTCGGGTACTACGAAGGGTCCCGTTTTGCACCAGGCCGCAAGAACTACAATCGGTTCGAGATCAACGGGTCCAAGGGCAGCATCGTCTGGGATCTGGAGCGCATGAACGAGCTGGAGCTCTACGTCGAGTCCGGTCCGCTGAGCGGCTTTTCCACGATCGAGGTTTCGGACGGCGCCCACCCGTACATTTCCGCGTGGTGGCCCCCCGGCCATATCATTGGCTACGAACACTCCTTCACCCACACAGTTTACGATTTCCTCAAAGCTCTCCACGATGGCACATCACCGAAGCCGAATTTCGAAGATGGCCTGAAAAATCAACGTGTGCTTGATGCCATTGAACGGTCCGCATCGAGTGGGCAATGGATCAAGGTGGCGTAGGCATTAACGGGGTTATAGCCTCCAGGCTACCGTTGGTGGACAGACTCCCGCGTTTGGGCCATATGCCTAAGCGCGGGTTCTCCTCAGTCAAGTCGCCAATTCGGTTCTGCTGTTCGGGATGCCCGGCACCCCCTCTGAAAGGTCGATTCTCATGCGATCCAGCGTGCTTCACGCCACCTACGTTTCACTTACCGCCCTTGTCGTCGCTGCTTGCGCGTCCGACGACCCATCCGCTGACGAGCTGAACGAGAGCATGCTTGGTACCACGCCCAGCACGTCCGGTACCCAGCCCATGGGATCTGCGACACCGACGTCCGACACGTCGGTTGTTGCACCCGTCGCGACGCCGACGACCCCCGGCTCGGTGACGGGCGAACCGCCATCCGGGGTTCCGACGACTGAAGACACAGTGAGCCCCATGCCCGTGAACGGCCCTGGCCCCGTTGACACTACCGTTCCAGGACCCGAACCCACACTGCCTGTCACGCCCGAGGGCGTGGGTGGCGGCGGCAGTGAGCCTCCACCTCCTGTGAATCAGGGCATGGGGGGCGCCGGTGGCGGCGGTCCTGGGCCGGACCAAGGAACGGGAGCCACGCCGCCCATCGACCCCGAGCCCGCCGCTGGCGGTGCTGGAGGAATGCCTCCGGTGGGGCCCGAGCCTGAGGTGGAGGGCCCGTTCGCGCCGCGCACCGGCCCGTTCAAGATGTTGGCGTACTACAACACTCGTGCCTTCAAGCACGACTCGATTCCGAACGGTTTGCAAATGTTGACCGAGCTCGGTGCCCAACAGGGCTTCGAGGTGACCACGACAGCCGCTAACGACTGGGTCAATCTCGAGACGCTTGCCGACTACGAGATCCTCTTCTTCATGAACACCACGGGCGACATCTTCAACAACAACGAACAGCAGGTCTTCGAGGATTGGATGACCAATCACGATGGCGCGTTCGGTGGGGTCCACGCGGCGACGGACACAGAGAACGGGTGGGCATTCTACTCGGAAGTGACCGGCCAGTACTACGACTTGCATGACAACTGCTGTGCAGAAGCCGAGATTCAGTGGGACCCTGCGGCCCTGAACTTCATCGCGGTTCAAGGGTTACCGAACCCGTGGCGTCGCGCAGAAGAGTGGTACAAGTTCGACCGTGCCACCCAGTGGTCCTCGAAGACGGGCTTCACGATCCTGGGCCGTGTCACCACCAACGGTAACACCCGGCCTGTTAGTTACGTCCGTGAGTGGAACAACTTCCGCTCCTTTTACACCTCACTTGGACACCAAGGTTCGACCTTCGCGGACGCCAACGTGCGGAAACACATCGCTGCAGGTATCATGTGGGCAGTGCGTCGCGAGGCAGAGCTAGTGCAGTAGCCAAGTCACGAAAAAACCTTTGATTAAAGCGCGGTAGAGGGTTAGCTTCTGCCGCGCTTTTTTCATTTTCAAGGGTTGGATTCTGCGTGAAGAATCACGGTAGAAAGGATGTGTCCATGTCGTGGGTTAACAGGAAGCAAGCCGGAGCTTTGGCGCTTGCATGCGCGGCGTTCATCTCGGCCAATTCATCCAAGGCCGAAATCAAGCTGGGTGAATCAGACGGCTGGGTGGTGACGACGGATGGTCGTGTCAACGGTTTCGCTTCACACGTCTGGGGCAACGATCGCCCGAGCGGTCTCGAGAGTCTGCCTTGGGTGGGGTTCAACGAAAGCGGTAACCCTGCTCAAGCTGATGCCGACGGTAACCTTCGCAAGACTCACATTCGTAGCGGCTATGTCCCCTCTACGCTCGCGTTCACCGTTTCCAAGCAGACGAAGAGCGGGCTGACGATGAAGGCTCGAGCGGAGCTCGGGATGCAGATCGCGAACGAAGACCCGACCGCCATTGCTAACCCGACATGGATGGATCCCCGCGCCGTGTACCTGGATATCTCCGGGGATTGGGGTAGCGTCAAAGCTGGTCGCGACTTCGGACTGTTCTCTCGCGGCAACCTGTTCATGAACTATGAACTGGGTCATGCGTACGGCGTCGGCTTTCCGTGTGCCTATGAAAAAGTGTTCGGCGGTGCCTGCGGTCACGTCGGCTTCGGTACGTTGTGGCCGGACTTCCGCGCTCAGTTGACCTACAGCACGCCCAACTTCGGCGACATGTTCCAGGTCAGCGTCGGTATCTTCGACCCGCGTACCGTCCCTACCTACAGCTACGTCCAGACGCCGTACCCGAGGTTTGAGAGCGAAGCCGTCTTGAACTACAGTTGGGACGAGGGATGGGGCGTGAAGGCTTGGGGCAACGGTGCCTACCAGCAGGTCGGCACCAGTGTCGATCGCACCGATCCGACGACGTTCATGGTCGTTGGTCGTGAGGACTTCACCCAAGACGCGTATGGAGCCGGCGGTGGCCTCATCGGCTACCTCGGCATGTTCAAGCTTGGCGTATCCGGCTTCATGGGTCAGGGCATGGACGGTTTCGAGTTTTTGGGATTCAATCCGATCTTCGTCGGCCAGAGCTCACTCGACAATGAGGAACGTCGCTTCCGCCCAGTGAGCGGTTTGCTGGCTGAGCTTTCGATCACGCTCGGTAATACCTGGTTCATGGGTGGGTGGGGTGCGGCCTACCTCGATCGCATCGACACGGACATCGATATCAACACGGTCGACGCGTTCCCGTTGCTTAGAGAGCAGCGCGGTATCTCGGCTGGTGTATTTCATCGTATTGACAGCATCGTGCTCGGCTTGGATTACTTCAACGCACACTACGGCTTCGACCCCAGTCTCGTGACCCAGGAGACGGGCATGCCTCAGTTCGAAGAAATTGAGCAGAACATCAACATCGTCAACGCTGGCGTCACCCTCGAGTGGTAGTGCCTACGCTGTGCGCGTCCACGATCTCGATCCGTGACGTGCTGAGCGTTCGCGGGCAGCCATCACGCACCCTCCTGGTCGCGTTGATGGCTGCTTGTGTATTTTCCTGTCGGAGCAACGACAAGAACGAAACAACGGCCGGCGAAAGCACAGCCCCGGTGGCAAGCCCCTCCGCATCTTCGGGTGCGGCGACAGCTGCCGCAGCGCCAACCACCACAGCCACAACCGGGGTCTCGCCCGGCGCGACTACCACAGCCACAACCGGGGTCTCGCCCGGCGCGTCTGCCTCACCAGCTGACGAGGACCACTCCACTCACGACTGCACCCTGCACTCTGAGCCCAGGCCGCCCCCGCCGCCAGGTGCGACGGCAACAGTGCTCGATCGAGCCGACTTGGGAAAGCTCACCACGATACGCGTGTCCGCTCATGTGGGTGGCGTGGTGATTCGCAAGCGGGGGCAGGACTGGGTGCTCTCTGGCAAACGCGGCTGCACGTTGCCGGCAGAGCGTGTTCGACGCGCATTAGAAAACCTTGCTTCTCTCGAGTCGACTCCCCGTGACGGCTCCCTGCCCGTTGGCTCTCCCTACGAGCTCCAGATTGACGTGCTCATCAACGAAACCCACGCGATCCACTTCGAGATCGCCCCCGCACCTGGCGAGGGAGACATCGTCCGCCTGATGGACGATTCAACTCACGTCTTGTATGGCCTCGACCACGACCTGTGGGCACCCCAGCCCTCTGCTTGGTGCCAAGGGCTGTAGTGGACTCGGACGACCCGCGTGGCGCGGTCGCGTTGGTGCCGACGGCTGTAGTTCACTCGAGACGACCCGCGCGGCGCGGTCGCGTCAGTGCTCACTCGATGTACACGTTGTCGATGTAGTAGGTTCCCGAATAGCTCTCCGCTTGGGAGAAGTGGAGACCTATGCCGTAGACGGAGCTAAAACTCGAGCTCTCCAACGGCGAGAAGAACTCCACCTCCCAAGCGGCCGTATCGTTCGCGGAATGGTCCCCAATATAGGTTCCATTCTCTAGCTCGGGATTGGTATAGTAGATGAGGGAGTGCAAGCCGGAGAGGGAGGTGGGGGGGTCAGCTCGGATCTCCCAATGGATCACTTTGCCTCTGAGATCGACGGCCCTAGCCACATCGCAGAGTCGCACGCGGATGTTGGCGTAGCGGTTCGTAGTCCCGCCGTTGTTGACGGGCACTGCCAACGACGTCGTGCCCCCTGTTGAATACATCGTGGAGGTACTAAGCGAGCTGGCCGAGCGAGCAGGTTGGCCCTGTATCTGAGGCTCGACTTCCCAACCTTCCACGCCAGTCTCGAAACCCCAGTAGCTGCAGTCCGGCTTGCCACCCACGAGGGCGCACCCGATATCCCTTCCGTTGAGGCAGAAGTTGTCGCAGGAGTTGCCCACGCCGCAGGCGCTGCTCGCGTAGTCTTGGCTGCAGTCGATGCACTCGCTACCGCAGTTCTCGACGTCGCCGTCATCCCAGCATTCGCCCGGCGTGCTAGAGCACGCGTGCGTACCAAAGCCGCACTCGCACTCATTGTCGGTATTGCAAATCATGTCGGCGCTGTCGGGACAGTCAGCCGCGCTGACACACTCGACACACTCACCTTCGAAGCACTCGGATCGTGTGCCTGAGCAGGTTTGGCAGGCCGCGCCGCAAGCAGCCGGATTCGACTCCGTATCGACGCAGGACCCATTGCAGAGATTCTCGTTGGAGTTGGGGCAGGAAGACAAGCAATTGGGGCCATTTTGCGTATCGCAGCCGAACTCGCAGCTCATCATGACACCCGGAGCGCAACTACCTGCGCCATCGCACTGTGGTGCAGAGGTGAACGTTCCGTTGCTGCATGAAGCGTTTCCGCATGGCGTGTTTTCTGGAAAGACGCAACTGGCGCGGTTCTGCGCGGAACCGTCGCAAACCCCAGCGCAGTCACCAGTTCCGCCGCATGGGGTCCTGGGGGTCGTCACGGGGATACACGTGCCGAAGGTACCGGTGGCGTCACAAGCCTCGCACTGGCCTTGGCAGGCCGTGTTGCAACAGTAGCCATCGGCGCAAAACCCCGTGCTGCATTCCGCGTTGCCAGTGCATTCCTCACCAAGGCTGCGCTGGACACAAGTGCCGTTGCTGCAGACTGGCGTGTTGGCCCCGCATCCACCACAGCACACCGAGCCCTCAACACACTCGCCATCACACAGCTTCATGGGCGCCGCGCATTGCGGCTCGCCGCAGCCCTCTTCCTGCGCTTCGCTACACGTGCCTTCTTGGCCCGGTGCATCGCACTGCGCGCACTCTTCCGCGCATGCCGTCTCGCAGCACACTCCGTCCACGCAATGCGCCGTTTCACACTCCGCAGCTTCGCCACAGGGCTCCCCTCGTTTGGAGAGTTCCGGTGCGGGCTCCGGGGTAACGTCCGTGGCGGCACCATTTGGGCCCACGTCCGTGGCGGCACCATCTGGTCCCACGTCCATCGTGTCCGTTGCTACATCCGTGGATGGGTCTGTGGTGACGTTCGTATCAGTTTGCGTCGGTGACGAATGGTCGTCGGTTTCCGTGGGAGATTCTGCAGAATCGGTTTCGGAGGAGGTCGTCGGCTCGCCGCCACCCTGACCACCGGCGCCTGCGGCACCACCCTGACCGGCTTGGCCACCCAGTCCACCCGCGCCCATATCGACCACTTGGGTCGCGCTAGGACCAGCCATCACGGCCTCGTTTTCTTCGAAATCAGGGCGATCGCTGCCACATCCAACTATTGGAGCGGCGGAGATCACGGCCGCGAGGGCACTAAGCTTGCAGTTCATTTCATGTCTCCCGGTTTGCCCACACACCCCAAGCCTGTGGGGAGCTACTGTCGACAAGTACCACACCTCTGACTACCCTCCAACAGCTGTCGACTTCGAAAACAAGCACGCGTCCTTCAGCGACATCAGTGACAGCTCAGTCGTCACACCGCCAGATGGGACATTCCCGCAGGGCGCTCAACGCACCTCCAATGCCCAGCACCAGGTCCGCCGCCTGCGGCGCCAGCGCCTACAACGAACGCAAAAACGCCACGAGGTCGTCGAGCTGCGGTTCAGACAGGGTGGAGACGATTCCGTGTTCATCCGCGCCGCCACAGCTGCTGAACCTGTCCTCTAGTGTCGCGGCGCATCCGTCGTGCATGAAGGGTGCTCGCAAACCGACGCCAATCAATGATGGCGTGACGAAGCTTCCCCCCGTATCCACATCGTAGAGCAAACCGTCGCTGTATGTTTGGCCGGAGTGGCAGGTGTTGCAGGCGAGGGAGCTATCGTTGAACAAGGCTCGTCCACGCTCGACGGCTTCGGGCTCCAATGCGGGCGCCATGTTCGCGACGGGCAGGCGATCAAGCCAGCTTAGAAGCCGTCCGACGTCCGCTTCACTGGGGCTAGTGAACCCCATACGCGCGACCATGACGTCGTCGACGAGCGCGTCGAACGAATCCAACTCTCCGGCCCAGTGGAACGGGGCACGTTGACTCAAGCCGCCGACCAACGTTTGGGTGCGTCGGACACCGAATGCTTGAAACAGCCAGGCATGGCCATCCTCTTCTCCCTCGGGATGGCAAGAGGCACACGACACGCCGAAACCGTTGTTTCGATAAAATAGCTGCAGCGCGCTGCTCTCGTGAGCTTCGTCGCTGAGTTGGACGACCCGACCATCTGCGAACTCGAGTGCCGCCGGCTGTCGCGATTGAACGACATACTGGCCACCCTCACCGAATGCGACAGCGACGGGCTGTCCGAAGGCCCGATAGGCGTTGGGCATCTCCGAACACGCGCTAGTCGACGGACTGGAGGCGGCTTGACCCAGCACCGTGTCTAGGATGTACAGGGTGGGGCGGCTCGATGGTTCACTCTGAGCCCAGATGTTGCCCATCGCGACGAGCGCCACTTTCGAGCCATCCCGGGAGAACGCCACGTCCAGTGGTCCCGTCGCGCTGCCGAGCTGCTGGGTGTTTAGCTGCAACGTCGCTGCGGTCGCGCTGCCGAGCAGGTTTGCCTCGGAGGCGTTCGCCACTGACGGTGCAACGACCGTGATGGCAGGCTGAACCAAGGTGCCGACACAGCTCGCCCCCCCTTGGTACTGGTGGCCTGTGCCCCCCGGACCTCCGCCTCCGGGCAGCATCGCCGTCGTCGATTGCTGATGGACGACGGCCACGCCTCCTGACGGGACTGCAACCGCGCGAAAGCCGCTGTTGGCAGCAAAGTCTGCCCGCTCCGCTGCGAGGGTTCCCAGTCGTTTTGGAGCGCCTGTCGCGTCGACGACGATAACCTGAGTCGTTGCGAAGCGTGTGACGACCAGCTCGTCTCCCTGTACGACCACGTCCCGCAGGTCGTCGTCCAATACCAGCTCCCGCACCGTTTCGAGCGTGTTCGGATCGATGCTGACGAGTTGCCCCGAGCGGCAGGCGACGACGACCTGGTGCTGCTCGGCATCGTAGGCGATGCCGGAGGGTGCGGCACACAGCTGGTCGCGTCGAGTCACCCCGCCGTTGTCGGAGTCTACTCGCACGAGTGCGTTGGGACCGCGGGCGATCACGAATACGATGCCGTCAGGGCCCTCCACCACCCGACCCGGGCGGTCGTTGACTTGAAGTGCCACGGTGGTTACTTGCTCCGTATTCATATCGACAATGAACACTTTGTCGCGATCCGGATCGGCAGCTACTGCGAGTTGTCCGCTCCGCGTGACGAGCAGAGTGCCGCCCAAAAGTGGTGCGTCGCGGTTGGAGTCGTACTCCGCATCTTCGCGGACGTCTTCGCCACGCATCTCAGTGGCAACGACTTCGCGCTCGGGAATGCACCCCAACACTGCACAGCTTGTCAGCAGGGCAGCCGTACACCAGCTCAGTCCGTGTTGCCGTCTGGCGTCCGCAGCCCGCAGCTTACTCTTACTCCCGTCCCTCATGGCCCGAAGCATAGCAGAGGACGCGTCCCCTCCGACCCGCGTTCGTCCACGTCGCAACGATTGTGGTGCTCGCGGTGGTACACCGTGCACAGCTTTCGCTTGCCGTTCGGAGTTATCCAACCAGTCTGAGCGGTTAGCCCACATTGGTGAATGGTCGGTCGGTTTACCGTCTGGGGCTGTAGGTGCACTCACACGAAACAAGCACCCCCGCAAGGCATTGAACCTCAACCA
Source organism: Polyangiaceae bacterium (assembly GCA_050298815.1). Lineage (GTDB taxonomy): Bacteria > Myxococcota_A > Polyangia > Polyangiales > Polyangiaceae > SZUA-265. The sequence continues at coordinate 446,050 of JBNKUV010000010.1, read as the reverse complement.
AGGTTGAACCGTGGCATGGTTGAGGGGATGCGTGCGAGCAGTATTCTGGGGTTGGCGTCGCTGTTGGCGGTGCTAGTCGCGTGCGGTACCTCGCGCTCCTCTGCCGCGGACCTCAATGAAGAGTACGGCGTGGGCGAACCGTCCGATAGGGACGCCCCCAACTGCCTTTACCTCACGGTAGTTCCGGATGCGGCGCTGCGTGAGGCCATGCGTCGAGCGACTGGTGCGGACGACGGGCAGGCGCTCACGCCGGCTCAGTTGAGCTCCGTCGGTTCGTTCACTTCGGAGGACTCAGGCATCTCGTCTTTGGAGGGTATTCACTGCCTGTACCAGATGACGGGGACCTTCATCGCGGGAAACCCCGTCAGTGACTTGTCGCCATTGCGCCGTGTGCTGTCGAATGTTAGTCAGCTCGACGTTAGCCGGAACCCATCCATCGACCTAGCATCTTTGGCTGGCGTGGAGCTGCACCAGTTATGGCTCGACGGATGCGGACTCAGCGAGCTGCAGACGCTGCCAACGCTCGAGAACCTAAACAGCCTGTCTCTGGCCGGCAATCAGCTATCGAGTATTGATTCGTTGTTCGGTGCCGCTCGCCTGACGCGGCTCGACCTTAGTTCGAATCGCCTCGTTTCGCTCAGCGGACTCGACCAGTTGCGAGGGCTCACAACCCTAGATCTCGGGAACAACCAGATCGTTGATGTGTTGCCACTCGTCGGTTTGTCCCACCTGCTGACGTTGGGGCTCGCCGGAAACCTCATCACGGACCCATCGCCGCTCGCCGCTTTGACGGGCCTCGAGTCTTTGGACTTGGCCAGCAACCCACTGCCTGCCACCGCCGACTTGGGTGAGCTCGATCGACTCCTGTCCCTGAGCGTGGCAGATGCCGAGTTGACGACCCTTGCCTTCGTCAGCAGGCTATCTCGGCTGGAGGCGTTGAACGCGACGGGCAATCTCATCTCCGACCTCCGCCCGCTTCGCTCACTCCCACATCTCAAAGAGGTGGATCTCTCCAACAATGCCGTGGCGGATTTGACCCCGTTGGCCGAGAACCTGGATCTCGGAATTGGTGATACGGTGAACGTCACACGAAACCCAATCGACTGTGTCGCCCAAGCGCCCCACCTCGAGTCGTTGAGGCTGCGAGGAGTCGACGTGCTTCACGACTGTGCTGTGGCGTCCAGCGTCACGGCTGACCCGAGTGTTGCAGCTGAGCCGAGCGTGACGGCTGTGCCCAGTGCCACGGCACCCTCCTCCCCCTAGTCGGCGCGAGCCATCGCAGTATTATTAGCAGCTCCTGTCCCACCCGCACCCCTGTCCCGGGCGCGTCCCGTCGCCCAATGTGCTGAAACGGTCGCGGCCATTCCGGCCTCCGTCCAGGGGTCCCGGCTGACGTCGGCCGCTTGCTCAGCTTTGTCCCTTGAGGGGGCTCGGCCTGTGCCTCCGACCATGGTAATCGTGCGGCCATGACTGCTCCGAACATCAGCGAGGCAACCCGCGTGGTTGCCGTTCGAAACACCCTGCGGGTCGCCGTGTCGGCGCTCGCCTGTCTGCTCGTGCTCGCCTGTGGCTACAGTGAGGACGAGTGGCAAGCCCAGCTGGCCAAGTACGGTCAGCTAAACGATCAACACGAGGCAACGAAGCAGGAGCTCGCCCAAACCAAGGCGCGCGTTGCGGAGCTGGAAGAGGAGCTGAAGAGGCTCGGCTTCGAGCTGAGTGAATCTGGGGCAAACAACCAGCGCCTGAGCTCAGCCCTCGAGGATTACAAGAAGCGGGCGGCAGCGCTCGAGCGCATCAAGGCGCGTTTCGAAACCCTGCGCAAGAAGCTCGAGAAGCTGACTCAGCTGGGTCTGAAGATCGAAGTGCGCAAGAACCGCATGGTGATTTCGTTGCCCGGCGACGTGCTGTTCGCCAGCGGCAAGGATGAGCTGCAGGATGAGGGCAAGGAGATCCTGCGCCAAGTCGCTGAAGTGATCGGGGGCGATCCCGGGCTGGCCGCACGCCAGTACCAGGTCGCAGGCCACACGGACAGCGAGCCGCTGCGGGCGACCAAGGCGCAGTTCAAAGACAACTGGGGGCTGTCGCTGATGCGGGCGCGCTCGGTGTTGCTGTACATGGTCAGTCCTCCCGACACCAAGGGCGGCGGTGGCGGTCTCAAGGAGACCAGCTGGAGCGCGTCCGGCTATGGCTACACCGATCCGCTCGTGGCCAACGACACTGAAGAAGGCCGCAGCAAGAATCGCCGCGTCGAGCTGGTGATGCTGCCCGACGTCGAAGAGATGCTCGACCTGAAATCTCTGATCTGATTCACGCGCGGTGGGTGCAGTCCCGTTGACGGCCCACCGCAGCGCTTGAAACGTTGGCGTCGACGCAAACGCCGTGTACCGGCAATGGGCCGCTGACAAGTCCCGGCGCCCGGGTGGGTCGACACAGGTTCACCCACCCGTCGCCGCGATCGCTCTCAGCCGGTCAGGGCGTCGTCGTCGTCTTGTTGGGAGGCGTTTGGACCGGGGACGACGTCCGACACCGTGGGGCTGCGACGGCGATCGGTGGCCAGCGCGTGCCGCGCGGCGCGGAGATCGGCGGTTTTTTCAGCGTCGCGGAGCCGGCTGAAGATCAGATCCTCTTGTTCGCGATCGAGCGGACCGAGCGCGGCGACTGCTACCAGGGCGTTGGCCACGCCGACCCAGGCGTTGCGCGCTTCGATGACCTAGGTGCTGTCGTTGCGGACGCGGCTCCGGATTCGCTGCGTACAGGGCATTCGCGCCCGGCAAGGTCTTTGAGCGCGGTTTTGGCTGCCCGAAATCGAGTGGTAATCGACCAACTGGACGTGATGGGCTCCGTGACTGACGAGAGCAGCGCGAACCAAGCCCTTCACACCGCAATCCCTCGTCACGGCAGTGCGCACGGCGCTACAAAGCCGCAGCGTCCGTGCAACTCATCGCGGCAGTGTCAGCGAGACCGTCGAGCGCTCCCGACATCATCCTGCTACCCCACCTTCGTCAGATGACTCGAGTGTTGGGAATCCTTGTGGTCTGCTCACGGGCACGCGGTTCGCTCTGGTCAGCGAGTGGCCGAGCCCGCTGCTACGCATCATCCGAGTGCCCACGACCCCACTCGTTCCGACGGCTACGAGAGGCGTCGTCCGGAGGAGACGGTGCTGTATCAGACGATCGCGGCGCATTGGCCTGCGTGCCGTGATCATCTCGTGCCGCAACGAGTCTCGAGAGGCGTCCGCGAACAAAACCCAATCCGCCAAATCGACTAGGCATCTCCGACGAGCCCACCTGCTCCTAGTGTCTCGATTCATAAATGGAAATTCCGGCGACCCAAAGTCATGTCGCGATAGGTCGGGCTATTCAGTGTTTCACACTGTTTCTTCAAACGGCCCACGTCGTGAATGATGTTTACATCACTCGCGACGTTTCAGGTTCAGCGGTGTTGACACGAATGCTGTGCACCTCTAGAGTCTGCCATCCCTGTTTATCAGGGACGCAACGATATAGGGGAGACGGCAATGTTCAATGCCAAGAACTTGGGGGTGGCGGTCGCTAGCTGTCGGTGGGTCTGGGGGTTCGGGCGTTCATCTGGCTCCGCGCCGGCCAACAGGGGGGCGCTTATATCACTTACGCGCCAACATGACGCCGCCCACAACCGCCTCACCTGCCGTCTTTTCGAAATGGAGTTCCCAACAAGGGCAGTGAACTAATAACGGTGTCGCCTGGACTCTGGCGTAGGTCGTGGCGGAACGGGAGGGTACTTGTGAAGATTCTGAGAGGCTGGTCTCGTTGGGTATTTTGGGGTGTCGCGATCGCGAGCGCGTGCGGGCAAACGCAGGCAGCGAGCTCGGAAGAAGTCAGCGTCGCCTCCGCCGCTCCATCGAGTAGCCCAGCGCGCGAAAAGGAGCGTGGAGATTGGCGCTTCATTCCCCAAGAGGAACTGGCGCGGGCCTCACTTTGGGTGTCCCACGTTCTGATCGCGCATCGCGAGTCATCCAGCGAGGTACCGTTCGACTCGAGATTTTGGAATTCCTCACATTCAGTTGATCGGAGCCGAGAACAGGCGCGGGAGATTGCCGACGGTCTGGCCGAGCAGCTCGCGCATTCCCCGGGAAAATTCGCGACTGTGGCCAGCTCGCGCTCTGATGACCTGACCAGCAGACAAACCGGCGGACTACTCGGAGGTGTCACTGCCGTTGAGCTCACCCCATGGCCCAACGTGCTCGACGCGCTGCTCACAACGGCCCCTGGCGAGCCCTCTGGCGTCGTGGAAACGCGGTTTGGGTTTCACATTCTGATGCGCCACCTGCCGCCGCCGGAAGAGACACTCAGCGCGCGAAGGGTCGTTATTGGTCACGAGGAGGCGGGTTGGCTTCGCTCCGTAGCTCGACGTGACTTCCCAGTGCGTTCGTTGAAGCAGGCCCTTGAAATCGGGGGCACGGTGGCGCGCCGGGCTCGGGAGAAAGATGCCCAATTCGAAAAGCTAATCGATGAATTTTCGGAGCATCTCGATGCGGAATACGGCGGCGACATCGGGTCATGGTCGTCGCTCGAACCCTGTCCGCTGTCCCGCCAGCTGATGGCGCTGTCAAAACTCGAGATTGGAGAGATTTCGGAGCCGATTGAAAGCTTCGAGGGCGTGGTGGTCTTGCAGCGAACCGAGGCGCGGGAACGCCCACGCTATGCGATGGACTCGATTTTCAAGCGCTTTGACCCCAAAGCCGCTGCAGGTGATCCGAACTCCCGCGAGAGCGCGTTCGCAGAGCTCAGTCGTATCGGGCGAACGCTCCGAGAGGATCCAGCTCGCTTCACGGAGCTCCAGCGCGAGCACTGCTGCCCCCCTACCATCGAGCAGTGGTCGTACGGGAGGGGGCCACTAGGGGCGTCAGAACAGCTCGATAAGCTGCGTATTGGAGAAGTCACGCCAGAGCCGATCGAAGTCTACGGTCGAGTTGCCTTGGTCAAACGATTGGATCCGAACGAAGTAGAACCCCCGCCAGGACCACTCACGCGGCTTGAGCTTCCCACAGCACCCGATGTCCATGTGTCCGCTGAGCGGCTCCCTCCAGAGCTCATCAAGCAGTGGGTCGACATGGTGATGCGTGAGGGAGGCTCGAGTGCAAAGGAACTACTGCTGGCGGCAGACCGCAAAGTCTATGACGCTGTTTTGGACGAGCTTTCCACGCAGCTCGTGGGTGCAGAGTCGCGAGTAGCTCGTCGCGAAGCGCTTGACGCCGCGCTCGCCAAGTTGCGCCACACGCTCGGCGTGGCGGGCTACAGGCAGTATTGGTCCGCGATTCACCGAGCCCTAGCCGACTATCGTCCGCGAAGGGATACCCAATGACCCGACTTCGCATTTGGCTGTGTCTAGTGACCGGCCTGCTAGTCGTGGGTGCTTTGTTGTGCTGGACACTCGCGAACGATGACTCGCTCGTTTCAAAAGCAGCCCACGGCGTTCCCGAGGAAGGCCAACGCCTGGCGAGAACCTCTCACAGTCCGCTTCGGTCTCGCTTGAGTGCCAAGTTCAGTACGGAAACCCCAGCGCCGTCCCGGGTCACGCTCCACGGTACCGTGCTGGGGTCGGAGCGCAACGCCATCAACGATGGCGTGGTTTGCTTGATATCCAGCACTTCGGCATCCGGCAATCTGGCAGGCGATGCGAGCGAGTGTGTGAACCTCACTCCAACCGGCCACTTTGAACTAGAGACCAGCGAGCCGCTTCCTGACGCGTTGTTGGCTGCTAGCGCGAAGGGCTATCTCGACGATGTCGTCAGTCTGTCCTCGAGGCAACTCGCCGGTTTGGAGTCAATCACGGTGACTCTGCAGCCGGCCCAGGCCAACCTGCTGGGACGGGTGCTTGATGCCAACGGCGGAACGATAGCCGGCGCTACCATCCGCGCCCAAGCGGATGTCGGCAAGAGCCCAGCGTCAGGCACCGCAGAAGAGCCCGCAAACGCCTGGCTCGCCGTAACCCTCACGGATGAGCTCGGACGCTTTCAGATGTCTTTACCGGCGGGACCCGTGCGCTTGATTGCCGAAGCCAGTGGCTATTCGCGCATTAGCGCGCAGGTTTGGATCGGCGAGCAGCCGGAACGGACCATCGAGCTCGCGCTGGCACCTGCCTCCGTCATTGCGGGCCGCCTGTTGGATGAGGAATCCCGCGCACCCATCGTTGGGGTCTCGGTTGAGGCGCAACGTTTCGGGACCGTGGTCTCCAGTCAAGGAAGCGCCACGACCGATTCTGAAGGGGGCTTTCGCATCCAAGGCTTGACCGCTGGCAGCTATCGGCTGACCCTGCAGTCGAGCACTTGGGCGATATCGCCGACGACCGTACCCGTCGATCCGGGCACCGAGGCGAGGACAGAGCTCCTAGCTCGGCGCGGGGGTTCGCTCGTCATCCGAGCAAAGTTGAGCAACGGGAAAGAATGCGCCTCCGGTTTCGCGACGTTCGATGGCAAGACTCTGCCGATCGGTGAGGACGGCCGCGCCGTCTTCACCGGCGTGATCGCTGGTGACTATCGCACCACCATCATTTGCAGTGACGGCGAACCCACTAGCCGAACCGTGACGATCAACGCAGAAGACGTCACTGAAGAAGTTGTCGAACTTGCTGCGTTGACGACCGTTCAGGGACGCGTCACCTATCAGGGCGAGCCGGTCTCCGGAGTTTTGAACATCACGCTGGCCAGCGACACCGGCACATCCGTGAGCGGCCTTACCAGCCAGGAGGGGGCATTCCGTTTCAGTGTCGGCGCTGGAAACTACAGCTGCTTCGCTGAGACCAACGGCAAGCCCATCAGCCAACAGGTGCGAATTGATGTCGGGGTGGATGACGTAGTCGGCGTCGAGCTGCACCTGCTGGAAGCTCTCGGTAGCGTCGAGCTCACCCTTCAGCAAGCGGCGGGCGAACCGAAGCTCACCTCGTTGTTTCTTCGTTCAGCCCAAGGCACCGTCACGGAGGGCACCCACTTCGGTGACATCTACCACCGCTTCGATTCCGTAGCCCTCGGGCGCCACGACGTGGTGCTCGGGTCGCCCAACGGCGCCGTTGTCGGGAGCGTGCTCTTGGAGCGCGCCAATGAAACGGTCAAAGCGACGATCGCCGTCGACTCGCACCACTCCGTTCGCGGCAGCGTTGTCGATAGTCAGGGGCAACCCATACCCGACGCATGGGTTGCCCTTTCGCCGATGTTCGCTCCGATGAACAGAACAGCTCCGGTGCTGACAGACGGAAGTGGCCTGTTTGATTTCGCCAACCTTGTCGCCGGCACCTACCGCGTCTTCGTCGAGTCTCCCTGGGGGAGGGCCAAGTCGATGATAGTTACCGAAACCGATGATCCAGTGAGCGTCACATTGCTACCGCCAGACATCAGCGATGACGGAGTCGAACGTGACTGAACCGGGGCCCGTAACAATGCTTCATATCGAACACCCGACAGCTCCGCCGCGAACGGTCTACACCGGTGAGTCTAGGCCAATCAGATCCTGGCTACCCTGGAGGTGGCCGTGGAAAGAAACAACAAACAGCATCGGAGAATGAGAATGAACGTAATTCATAAATTGAGCGCCGCATTGGTGGCTATCGCCAGCCTAACCGCAGCCGACCACGCCATGGCGCGTTGCAGCAAGTCCCTTCAGATAACCTGGTGGTCAGCAGGCTCTCAGTGGCATAACTTCGGTTGCAGGCAACCCAGCGGCAGTTGGGTCAATTTGGCGTCCTTCTATCTTAACAGTAGTTGGAAAGGGAACTGGGGAACGGTCAATTTGTACAATGGTACCGCCTCCCAGATCAGTGGGTTGACGCAACAAGGCGCCTGGGTATCCGGGTGCAGCGCCGACGATTTTACTGGCGGTGGCAACACTCCAGTCTATTTGAACTGGAACGGCAGCGGCCTTATTGGTATGACCCATCCCAGCTGCAATCAAGCGTTCTTGGCACGCCTGTACGCGGAAACCTTTAATAATTGAGTTGAGACAAGTGAGAGCGGCGTCAACGACGCCGCTCTCCCTGTCGTCGATGGAGTTGAAGAGAGGCTAGGCAGACGGCCACATTGGCGCCGACGCGCACGCCGTGTACTGGCAAGCTGGGGTGGACTTCGTGTCTCGGACCACCGACGGTGATCCCTTGGCCGTCTATCGCACTTGCCGCTGACGAGTCCCGGCGCCCGGGTGGGTAGCACAGTGAGTCGACACTGCTTCACCCACCCGTCGCCGCGGTCGCGCTCAGCCGGTCAGGGCATCGTCGTCGTCTTGTTGGGAGGCGTTTGGACCGGGGACCACGTCCGACACCGTGGGGGTGCGACGGCGATCGGTGGCCAGCGCGCGCCGCGCGGCGCGGAGATCGGCGGTTTTTTCAGCGTCGCGGAGCGGGCTGAAGATCAGATCCTCTTGTTCGCGATCGAGCGGACCGAGCGCGGCGACTGCTACCAGGGCGTTGGCCATGCCGACCCAGGCGTTGCGCGCTTCGATGACCTGAGTACTGTCGTTGCGGATGCGCTCGGCCTCCGCACGGGAGCGTTCTTCTTCCAGCGCACCCAGGGATTCACCCGCGGCCATCCAAGCCTCGACTTTGTCCAGCAGCGTGCCATCTGGTAGCACCAGCGCCTCCAACTGGGCACGAGTGGCCTCGTCCAGACGGGCGCGCAGATTCGCGACGAATCCCGCTTGTCCGCGATAGGTAGCCTGCACGACCTTGCCCAAGCCGTCGGGCATGAGCTTGTCGCGCAGCGCGATGAGGCTCTCCCCGTCAGGGTTCATTCTCGCCACCGCGCTGAGATAGCCGTAGACCGCTGTCGCGAGGGTGTCGTGTTCGGTGTCCAATTCGGTGGCGCGTTGAACGTTGGCGGCCTTGTCGTCGTCCTCTCGTTGCGCCGCCAACACGGACGACAACGCAAAATGGCGCGCACGCACGACGGGTAACAACCCGACGAGGCGGTCGATCGGTTGCATTGCCTTGTGCGCCGCGTTGTTGGGTGTGACCCAGGCCTCTGAAACCGCCGTCATCTCTTCGTTGGATAGGTTCTTGAATGCCATTTGTTCGCTCCTTCTGCGTCGCTCGCGCTGCACGCCGCTGTCGTTCCGAGCTTCAGTGCATCCAAGAGGATCTCCCGTACGCCTTCGCGCGTACCCAACCCCCCGGGGTCCACCTCCACTGAGGCCCAAGCTTACCGACAACTTCGTGACTGAGGAAGTGCCAAGTGCCGCGTGCTTTGATTTCGTCACAGAGCCGTGCGCTGCAGAAACTCCCAAGACTGCATCCCGCGACGGGCCCGAGCGGACAGGGTGTGACGAGTGACCAGCTACAAACAGGAGCATCCGAAGCGGCGAGCACTCATGACACACTGCGCAAGAGCGGCAGCTCGCCGCGTCGCGTCACGGCCTGTCGAACCTTCGGCGTGAGGGTCCTCGACCCTGAAGCCGACGGTTCGAGTCCCTCGAAAATAACACCTGCATCCAATCGCGGAGGGTTTGAAACCGCAGCAAGTCAGCGCTCGCGCAAAGCGCGGAAGGTTCGAGTGGCTCGAAAACAAGAGCCGGACCTAGGAGCGGAAGGTTCGAGTGGCTCGAAAACAAGAGCCGGACCTAGGCGCGGAGGATTTGAAACCGCAGCAAGTGAGCGCTTGATCCACCCTGCGGAGGGTTCGAGTCCCTCTGAAACAAGAGCCCGAGCTAGGCGCGGACGGTTGGAGTGGCTCGCAAATAAGAGCCCGAGCTAGGCGCGGAGGGTTGGAGCGGCTCGCAAATAAGAGCCCGAGCTAGGCGCGGAGGGTTGGAGTGGCTCGCAAATAAGAGCAAACAGCACTGCAGCGACACCCAGCGGTGGGCGCGTCGTGGGAAGGGTTCGTCATCGAACAACTGGTGCGCCAATACTCGGAACGCGGCGCATACTTCTGGGCGACCCACGGTGGGGCTGAGCTCGATCTGTTGGTGTTTGACGACGGAGCGCCCGTCGGCTTTGAGGTGAAGCTCACCGACGCGCCGCGTACCACCCGCTCGATGCGATCTGCGATTGAGGACTTGGGCCTCTGGCAACTCAACGTGGTGTATCCCGGCGAGCGGGCGTTCGCGCTCGACGATGGGATTACCGCGCTGCCCATCGCGCAGTTGGGGGCGACCCGCTAGAGGCCCAGCACCCACTCGAGCCCGGCGATGATGTGCGGATCGCCGACGGTCGCGTTGGTCAAATCGATGTCGACCTTGCCGAAGTTGGTGAAGAACACGCGACCGGGGCCCTCGTTGCGGACCCACGAGACTGCGACGTCCGTGTTGTTCTGGTCGCCCCACTGGCAGCGCACGAGGATCGTGCTGTCATCGGCGATGAAGTCCGTGCCGTCGAGGTTGCCGACGTACTCGAAGGTGTCCGGCAATCCCGCCGTCGTGGGGTGCTCTTCCATCTTGCGGCATTGGTTCGAGCCTTCGAAGTTTTGGCTGCTCGCGCGGCCTCCAAGCAGCTCGTTGTAGAGCGCTGGAGGATTGGCAGATTGGAAGGTCACGTCCGCACAGTGAGTACCGAAGAGTCCGCCGCCATCTTGGAGGAAGCGTTGCAGCACTTCTCCTTCGGCTTGTCCGTTGTTGCCTTCGCCGAAAGGACTGAAGCAGGTGTTGATCATGCCGACGGCGGCGTATTGAGTGAGGCTCTCGTCAGTGAACACGCCCGGATCGACGGACTCGTCCACCTCGTAGCCCCATTCTTGCAGGTGCTGGCTCAGTATCGTCAGCTGAGCCGGCACCGAAGGGATATTGAGCGTGCTGAAAGAATAGAGCAGCACGCGCGCAGGGCGATCGATGCCGGTACCATCCATTCCGCCGGTTCCAGCGGCGCCGCCCTGCGCCTCTGTCGCACTCCCGCCATTGCCGCCCCTGCCATCGCCACCGCCGGCGGCTGATGGGTTACCACCCGAGCCGCCATTGCCTCCGGCAGCCTCGTTGGTGGGGCTCCCGCCAGCTCCGGCGCTGCCCGTGTTCGTGGGGGCCGGCGGGGTCGGTGCGGCGGTTGTGCCTCCAGCTCCGCTGCCACCCGCGCCATCGTTGCTGGGTATGGCGGTTTCAGTCGGAGCCGCAGGCGAGGAGACGCTTGGCGGCGTCGATTGTGGAGTCGAGGGGATCGCGGCGGGAGTTTGCTGTCCTGAGGGACTGTTGGGCAGGGTGCTCGGCCCCGATGTCGTACCGTTCGTCTGAACCTCCATCGGCGAGTCGCCGGTGGCGTCTTCGGAGGTGCAGGCGGTGATGGACAGCAGCACGGCTATCCATTTGGCGATCGGTTGTCCCATGCGTTTCTCCTGCTACTCCTGTTTTCGACTTGGCTACGCGGTTAATGTACCCGGACGGGCGTTCTTGGGTGAGGATCCGGCAAATATCCTCCGGCCTGGGCGCTTGGCAATGCTGTAGCTCTTGGCAAAATCCGCGGCGGGCAAAATGAGCAGCTCGCCCGATGCGTCGATGGGCGTCGCAGCCCGCAACGGGTAGCTTTTTGGTGCACCTTCCGACCGCTTCGGCGAGGGTCCGACACGCTTGCTTTGTCCGGCTCGTCCGGGGATCACGTTCAGCTGGGGACGTGGCGTCGGTGCCTGACCGCTGGTTGCGCCCTTGATACTTGGCCTGGTTCAGGGCGCTGTCACAGCGTTCCAAGAGCGTTCTGATGCCGTGGCTGCTGAAGCGCGTCCGCTCACGCCCATAGACCGGGGTGAGTGTATCAGGGTAACGATGAGCGTGTGCCAGAGGAACCTGGCCAGTCGTGCTGGTTTTATTCCCCCCGGAGCTCGAGATGCCGTGCTCAGCCCGACCGGCCGTGACGGGGACCGAGCCCCAAGAATTCGAGCGATGCGGCGGGTGTTCCCTAGCCACGTCGAACACCAGATCCATGTCAACCTCGACTTGTCGGCTCGGCCCACTAGTCCCCCGAGCGTCTACGTTGTCCCCAACGCACAGCGTCAATGGTAACGAACATGCGGTGCCGAAGCGGTGCGTTTCGCCTACGGGGTAATAGTGTGTTCGGATTTACGTCTAGTTTTGCAACACAGTGTTTTACTCGACCGGTTTGTGAGATCTGCGGCATTAATACGTCGCGACCATGAAACAAGCACGTTCCTCCGTTCTGTTACTCGGAAGCGTCTTACTCGCGTGCAGCGGGGAGGTGGGTTCAACCGTACCAGGTGACTCATCTCTCGCCCCCGATGAGATGTTCCAGGGTAACGATAACGTTTCCAACATTCCGGGTGCTGTACCTAGCGCCGGGGCAAGCACGACTCCTTCCACTGCGGGGGAAACGGTTTCACCTCCGCCGGGTGAAGTCGACTACTCTCAGTTTGGGCCGGCGCCGTTCGATCTCCGCGGCGAGCCGATCTACTCCCGCGCCGTACCCTTGACGAACAGTCAGTGGGCAAATGCCGTACAAGACATTCTGAATCTTCCGGAGCCCCCCGCCCAGGCGAACTCCTTCCTGAAGCCATCCGGCGGATTCAGTCTATTCCCGAATAATGAACGAGTACTGGAAGTCTCGAACTCACTCCGGGAGTCCTATCAGTTGGCAGCCGCAGAGGTTGCCGATGCGGTGGTGTCGACTCCTGGGGGAGTCGATCGCATCGGTGCAGGAGGGGACGCCGACTCCTTCATTCGCACGCTGGGTCGCCGTGCGTTCCGACGCCCGCTGTCGGACGACGAAATGACTCGCTATCGGGAAGCATTCGACGTGGGTGCGGCGCTGTCGGGAGACGGCAGCGAGATGGAAAAGGGAGCCGGCTTGGTGATCGAAGCCATGCTGCAGAGCCCGAACTTCCTCTACCGCACGGAGCTCGCTCCGACGGGACAACCGCTGAACAGCTTCGAGATGGCCTCCAAGCTATCGTTCTGGCTTTTGAACACCACACCGAGCGACATGCTGCTCGACCGCGCAGAGAGTGGCGAGCTGGCCACGGAAGATGGCGCCGCCGCAGTCGCTCAGGAAATGCTGGAAGACCCGGCAGCTGCCGAGATGGCTGTCGACATGTTCGCCGAGATGTTCAAATTCATCCGCTATCGCACCATCGTCAAGAGCGTTCCCGAGTACGTGGACGAGATGGGCACCGAAGCAGAAGAGGCGTCGCGTCTCTTCTTCCGAGACATCTACGAAAATGGGCACGGTCTGCGTGAAGCTCTGACCAGCACCGAAGGCTACGTTGGCCCAGAGTTGGCAGAGTTGTACGGCGTGACGCCGCCAGCGACCGTCATGAAGACGGAGCTCGGGGCGGAGCGCGTCGGCTTCTTCTCCCAAGTCCCGTACTTGATGCTCTTCGGTGCTGACGGCAAGGCTGACGCCATCCACCGCGGGTTGTTCATCAACTACCAGGTCTTGTGCGCCCAGCTGCCGGAGCCCAACTTCGACCTGCCTGAGCCCAAGGCTGCCACCCCAGGGCAGACGGACCGTCAGTACATTCAAGAGCTCACCGGCGAGTGTGGTGCGGCCTGTCATGGGGCGTACATCAATCCCCTGGGCTTCGCGTTCGAAAACTTCGATGGCATGGGCCGCACCCGCGACATGGATGCCGGTCAGGTCGTCGATACGTATTCCGCCTATCCCTTCGCGAACGGAGCGCAAGCGTTCAACGGCTCACCTGAGCTGATGGAGCTGCTCGTGGAAAGCGACCAGGCTCATGCCTGTTTTGCCAAGAACATCGCAAGCCTCGGTTTGCAAAGAGACATCGTGGCCGAGGATCAGGCGCTCCTGGATTCTCTAGCCACTTACAGCAAGTCTGAACAGGGTTCGATGAAGAACGTGATTCTCGAGCTGGTCAAAGCTCCTGCGTTCCGTACCCGCGAGAGAGGTGCACTGTGAACTTTCAGCGTCCAATGAGAAAACGTATCAATCGTCGTGCTTTCCTGCGTGGCACCGGCACGGTGGCCATCGGGTTGCCATTCCTCGAAGGGCTTCCAGATCGCTCGGCGTGGGCCGCCAACTCGGCCCCAGTGTTCAGCTTCTTCATCGTCGGTGCCAACGGCGTCGTGGGTGACCGCTTCTGGCCTGCATCAGGTGCCCTGAGCGCGCAGAGCATGGCCGGCAAGAGCGTGGAGCCGATGGCTGCGTTTGCGGACCGATTGCTCTTCATCAAAGGCTTGAAGTACCCAGGCGGTTCGCCCGCCAACTGCGGTCACGCTCAAGGTTATGTCCAGGCTATCACTGGCGTGTCTCCCGGCAGTGGCGGAAACTCCTCCACCAGCGGTGGACCGTCCGCGGACTACGTCATCTCTCAAGCCCTCAACCCTTCGGGGACTGACGCCCTGACGCTCTACTCCGGCACGCATCAGGGGGCCTTCATCGCCGAACGCGTGAGCTTCAGTTCCGGCAACACCGCCGCTCGACCTGCGCAGCTCAACCCCTACGAGACATACAAGAAGCTCGTCGGACTCGCGGGCGGTGACACCACCTCTGGCGGCGATCCAGGCACGGGTACCCCGAGCATGGCTGACGACATTCTGGTGCGAAAGCAGAGTGTCAACGACCTAGTGCTCGAGGACTTCAACTCCCTGTTGGCCAATCAAGCCCTGAGTGCCGAAGACAAGCGTCGTCTGAACAACCATCTCGAAGGCGTGCGTCAGTTGGAGACCAACATGATGGCGACCGGGGAGACCATCAACGAGATCAACGAAGCCATGCCCGCGCCGAGCGGCGGCGGATGCAGTCCGACGGTGCCGAGTCAGAGCGCTTTGGACGCCTTCAAGGACGGTGTCCGCTTCCAGCGTGAGTCTCACATGATTGAGGACTTGGTGAAGCTCCATGGTGAGACCGTCGCGCTGGCATTCGCCTGCGACGCTAACCGCACAGCGACTCTGCAGTGGGGTGATGGTACTGACGGTACTGTGTACGACACGCAAGCCACTGGTGGCTACAACACCTTCCACAAGATCAGCCACCGCACGAACAGCGACTCGGCGTCGGGCAACGACGCTTGGGCCAAGGACGCGCACACGGAGATCGACACCATTCGCGCCACGACGATGGCGCACATTCTCGGTGTTTGGGATCAGTATGGTCTATGGGACAATTCGTTCATCTACTGGACGAACTCGATTGCCGACGGTCCGTCCCATGGCTTCAACGGCTTGCCCATCGTCATCGCGGGTAGCGGCGGCGGCTTCTTCAAGCAGGGTCAGCTCATCGAAGGCAACGGAAACAACGGACCGATCCTGGCTTCGGCCATCACCGCGGCCGGCGTCCCGACAGAGAACTTCGGTGCAGGCGGTGGTCAGTTCACCGCAGCCCACGCGTGAACGGAGCTCCGCGCGGGCAGGCTCGTTCTTCTCGAGCCGCCCGTGCAGGAGCATCGGTAAGCGGGCAGAGGTGCCAAGATAGTTGGATGGCGCAGTCCTGCGAGCGCTCCCGCCGCCGATTGGATTGCGGCGCTCCCGCCGCCGTTCATGGCGCTTCGCCGCCGTCTGTGATTTGCCAACCGTGTTCCTCGATCAGCCGGCGCCGGGCGTCGGCGGCTTCGCCGGCACTGAATTGAGAGTTCCCCGCTGAAAAGTTCAGGTTCGGGGATACGTCCTGCTGACTCCAGCTGATCAAGAGCGCATCGTAGTTGCCCGTCGACAGCCTCGTTCCTTCGAACATCGCAACAGCGCCCATGCTTCAGTACTCGCCAATCTAATTCGCACTAGCCCGGCCCACTCGGTTCCCAGCCGCAATCATAGTGGAGAGTCGCCGGCAGGGCCAGCGCCCCCTCATGATGGGGCCCATCGACACGCGTCCCGCCCGTGTCGGCAACAGCCCCGGGTGGTTGGGGATGTTTTTCACCAAGCACGATTTGCGATCGTTCGTGCCGGAATGGGGTCTGCTCTCGGCGCCATTTTTTCGTAGCTGAAGAGAGTGATTGCCCTCGGTCGGTACAGAGAGGGGCTGCATTGGGAGGATGCTCCTCGCGTCAACAAACGACGCGTGTAGCATATGAGAGCTCTCGCCCCAATTTCCCATGCGCTCGACATCACCCATCCAGTTCCGTCATGCCCTCGTGCTCCTGCTCGCGCTTGGATCGGCACTGTCGTGCTCCAGCGAGCCCAACAGCCCTCAGGGTGTGGCCACCGAACCGGCGCCTCTGCCGACACCGGCCGGTACGACGCCGATGGGTCCTGGAAGTATGGCTGGGCCAAACGGCTCCATCGGGGCACCCATGGCTCCTCCCAACGGCAATCGGCCAGACGAGCCCCTGGAAGACTTGATCGGACCCGAGGCGGACCCCGAACGCGGGGTGTGTGGCGACGGGGTGCTCGACGACGACGAGGCCTGCGATGACGGCAACCAAGCGGACGCCGACGGCTGTCATGGGGACTGCCTCTTCGTCGAGAAAGGCTTCGTCTGCAAGCCACCCGAAAATGGCTTGCCCCAAAGCTGCATCCCCTTTGCCAGGTGTGGTGATGGGGTGTTGGCGTTTCCCGAGCAATGCGACGACGGCGGGTTGGAGAGTAACGATGGTTGTGATCCGACGTGCAAACTCGAGCTCCACTTCAAATGTAGCGGGGAACCGAGTCAGTGTACGCCCACCGAATGCGGTGATGGGGTCGTGGAGGGCACCGAGCTGTGCGAGCCGACCCTCGACGAGGGCTGTACCTCCCAATGTCAGTTCGCGCCCGACTGTTCGGGACCGGGCGCGTGTACGTCCGCTTGCGGTGATGGCATCGTGCTCAACGAAGCGTGTGACGACGGCAACGTGTTGACGGGCGATGGCTGTGATGCCACCTGTCAGATCGAGGTCGGCTACAGCTGCGAGCTACAAGTCTTGGATTGCGAGCGCTCGGAGACGACCGACGAGTGCGTTTTGCGCGTACCGGTGACTTACCGGGACTTCGACGCGACGCACAGCGACTTCGAGGCAGCTTGCTCTGGAACCCAAACGACACCAGGTCTGGTCGAAACGGTGCTGGTCGACCGCAAACCCGTGGCGACGGGGCAAGAGATGTGCACGGCTGGATTTGCCGATTGGTACACCGACACGGACAACAGCACCACCTACCCGACTGAGCTGGTGTTGTACGACGACGGCGACGGCAACTACGTCAATCGCTATGGCATGAACGGCGAACCTTGGTTCACGACCGTCGGTTTCGACAACGGTGTGGACTGTTCCGTGCCGCCCCACTGCGGGCCTTTCTACGGTACTCCGTTCTTTTTCCCCATCGACGGCATTCCCGACGCGCGGGGAGACGCCGTGTCCACGGCCGAAATCTCAACTACCGAGTACGGTATGGACGGGACTCTGTACACCGAGTTCGATCTGACGGGCGCCGCCCCGCTGCACAACTTCTCGTTCACGTCCGAGGTGGAATACTGGTTTCCCTACGACGAGACGACCAACGCGACCCTGCGATTTACGGGAGACGATGACGTCTGGGTGTTCATCAACGACCAGTTGGCGCTGGACCTAGGCGGGTTACATCCTGCGGTCGCTGGCGAGGTGACGGTTTCGGGTGCGGAGCCGACCTTCGTCGGCGGCACTGGCGCGCCGCATCAGATGACGCCAGGCAATGTCTACTCGATCAAGGTTTTTCACGCTGAGCGCCATACGACGGGCTCCACCTTCCGCTTGACGCTCTCAGGCTTCGTTCCAGCGCGCTCGAGCTGTGGTGGGGAGTGTGGCAACGGGACCGTCGAGTACGGCGAAGAGTGCGACGACGGCGAGCTCAATCGTGACGAGTACAATCACTGCGGTACGGACTGCAAACTAGCTGAATATTGTGGGGACGGCGTGGTCACCCACGACGAGGACTGTGACGACGCCGTGGCTGACGACTGCCACGGCTGCCGGACCTTCGACGTGCGCTGAGATGGGAGCGCCGCGCTCCGACCCCGCCCGCGGGGGGGTGGGTGGTCGTTCGTGGGGCCCGGCGTGGGGGCGCTGGCCTCGCCGCCCGTTGGGTCGGCTCGTCATATTCGCGTCACGCCCGGCACAGCGCGCGGGACAGTGAAGTAACAAATCCCAACCGATGGGCCAAACCAGGCCCGCCCCGGTTTGAGTCGGGGGCTTGCCAGCTCGAACCGGCGCCTTACCAAATGCAATTGCAGAGCAGGAATAGACGGGCTTGGGGTTCAGTTGTTCAGCGGTCGGAATGTTGACTCGCAATGGGGTCTGAGGCTCAATAAGAGAACGCAGTGTTGGAGCGACCCAAAAACTGGGGCCTGGTGGGCCTGCGGCAGCGAGTGTTCGACGCGTTGCGCCCGTCCAAGATGCTGGCCCTGTTGGTCTGCGTACAACTCCTGCTCGGCACCGGCTTGGCGGGCGGGCAAGACCTCGGCGGCGCTGATGCCGTTCACCCCGCGCTCCTGGGTGAAATGCCGGAGCAGTCGGTGGGGGCGACCTCACCCGATGAACTGTTGAGAAGCGCGCCGAGTGAGTTGCCGGGGGCGGCGCCGGGCGAGCCGCCGAGAAGCGCGCCGAGTGAACCGCTGGGGGAGGCGCCGAGTGAACCGCTCGGAGAGTTGCCGGGTGAGGGCTCGGAAGACAGCCCCCAAGGCGAGTCGGACGACAAGCCCGATGACGTGTGTCCGCTCGACTCCAGCCCGTTTTCGGGCCGGAGCTTTTTGAGCATTGGTCTAGATACCGCCGCGAAGACTCCGTCCCGTGGGGCGCAGTTGGTCTTCGGTGTGTTTCGACCGCCCCGGCGCGCCTAGCGCCCTCGTGCGGCGTGTGCGCCGCAACTGAGGGTCTTTACCCGCTTTTGGCCGATGCACCCTGTCCCGAGGCGGCCGCCCAAATCTGTTTGCCGTGGCGCTTTGGCGCTCACGTGACCGCTGGCCCGGCGTTTAGAGCCCACCAGCACCCCCGATGCACCTTGTCTGGAAAGTCTGATCATGAACTCCTCCTCTTCTGAACCCCAAACTCCCTCCCAGGCGCCGGCGCAGGGTCCCGCGCCTGGGACGCTGCTCACGAACTTAAAGCACGACATCCCCGCGTCGATCGTCGTCTTCCTGGTCGCTCTGCCGTTGTGCCTCGGGATTGCGCTCGCGTCCGGGGCACCCCTGATGTCGGGCCTGGTCGCTGGCATTGTCGGTGGTTTGGTCGTCGGCTCGCTCAGCGGCTCTCACACCAGCGTCGCTGGTCCTGCGGCGGGTCTGGCGGCCATCGTTGCGGTGGAGATCACCCACTTGGGATCGTTCGAAGCCTTCCTGGTGGCAACGGTGCTGGCCGGTGTGCTGCAGCTGGGCTTGGGTCTGGCGCGAGCTGGCTCGATCGCGGCCTTCTTCCCTTCCAGCGTCATCAAGGGCCTGCTGACAGCGATCGGTGTCCTGCTCATCCTCAAGCAGATCCCGCATCTCTTCGGTCACGATCCCGACCCGGTGGGCGAGATGGCCTTCGACCAGCCTGACGAAAAGACCACGTTCACGGAGCTTTTCGACACGCTCTTTCACATTCACCCAGGGGCCACGGCTGTCGGTTTGCTGTCCCTGGTCGTGCTGGTCGGCTGGGGCAAGATCCCGCCACTCAAGAAGAGCCTCGTGCCGGTGCCATTGGTGGTGGTCGTCGGTGCCGTGCTCCTGAGTCTGTCCTTTGGTGGGATGGGCGAGACTTGGGTCATTGGGGCCGATCACCTGGTGCGTGTCCCCGAGGCGAGCAACGCCTCCGAGATGCTCGGATTGCTTCAGTTTCCCGACTGGTCTGCCCTCAGCAATTCGGCGGTGTACATGGCAGCCATTACCCTGGCCATCGTGGCTTCGCTCGAGACGTTGCTCAACCTCGAAGCCGTCGACAAGTTGGACAAGTTCCAGCGGCAGTCGCCCCCCAACCGGGAACTCTTGGCTCAAGGCGCCGGCAACATCGTTGCTGGTTTGATTGGTGGTTTGCCGTTGACGAGCGTGATCGTTCGAAGCAGCGTGAACGTCAACTCCGGTGGGCGAACCCGAGCGAGCGCCATCATACACGGCGGATTGCTAGTGGTTAGTTTGCTCGCTTTGCCTTGGATGCTGAACATGATCCCACTGGCGACTTTGGCAGCGATCCTGATCGTGACAGGCTTCAAGTTGGCTAGCCCGGCACTCGTCAAGCAGATGTGGAGCGAGGGCAAGAGCCAGTTTGTCCCGTATGTCACCACCGTCGTTGCCATCGTCGCAACGGACCTGCTCAAGGGTATCATCGTGGGTTTGGCCGTCAGCGTCGGCTTCATTCTCTACAGCAACTTGAAGCGCCCGATGCGCCTCATCCGTGAAAAGCATGTCACCGGTGACGTCCTCCGGGTGGAGCTGGCCAATCAGGTCAGCTTCCTCAATCGAGCGAGTTTGGACAATGTCTTGGCATCGGTGCCGAGCGGTGGTCGTGTGTTGTTGGATGCTCGCAGCACCGCCTACATCGACCCAGACATTCTCGATCTCATCTTCGACTTCAAGAACAAGACGGCGCCCGCGCGGGGTGTGGAGCTGAGCTTGCTCGGTTTCCGCGAACGCTACGCCCTCGAGGACGATATCCAGTTCGTCGACTTCTCCTCCAGAGAAGTACAGACGGCGCTCACACCCGAGCGGGTCCTCGGGATCTTCAAGGAAGGCAACATGCGCTTCCGCAATGGTCAGCGGTTGACGCGTGATTTGATCAAGCAGGTCAAGGCGACCGCCCACGGCCAGAACCCGATGGGGGTCGTGCTGAGCTGCATCGACAGTCGAGCGCCAGTCGAGCACGTATTCGACCTCGGTATCGGCGATATCTTCAGCATCCGAATTGCGGGCAACGTGGCGCGCGACAAGGTGCTCGGCAGCATGGAGTACGCGTGCAAAGTGGCGGGTGCCAAGCTCATCTTGGTGCTCGGCCACACCTCCTGTGGTGCGGTCACGACCGCCCTCGATCTGCTGCACCGTCACGAGACGGCGGCCCAGGCCACCGGCTGTCAACACATCGATTCGTTGGTTACGGAGATACAGAAGGCCGTCGATCCGTCGCTCGAACCAAAGCTGACGAGTCCACCCGATCCGGAGCACGTCCACTTGGTGACGAAAGACAACGTGCGCCGCACCATGCGCGTGGTGATGGAGCGCAGCGACGCCCTGCGCGAGATGGTACAGACTGGTGCGGTGGCCCTCGTGGGCGGCCTGTACGATGTCAATTCCGGCGCGGTGGAGTTCTTCGCTGCTGAAGACTCCGCGAGTGACGAGGTCGTCGAGGCGATGCATCGGCGCGACTCCGAGCTAATCGCTAGCGGTGAGGTGGCCTACTAGGTTTGCGTACGGCTTCCGGACGCGGCCCTGCCTCGTGAGTGTTCACTGAGTCAGGCGCCGCGGTGGCGGAGCGCGTAGGGGTGAATGTGGGTGTAGTGGGGGCTGGCCTGTTGCCGTAACGGGGGCGTAACGCACTGCGACAACGCTGGCTCCCAAGGGCTCTGGAGTGGCTCCCATGACGGACTCCAGATTGGGCCAAGTCCAAGCTAATGAGTTGACGGCTGAACGGTCAAGAGTGAACAATGACGGGGACGGACAGTAGCCGACAACCAAGCTCGCGCACCCGATGGGCCCGAGCGGCTCGTCGGAAAACAGGGAGACAAGCATGGCAGCCGAGCAGGACGCGCATCCCCACGTACTCAAGCGCTTCGAGGACGCGATTCAGTACTACTGGGTGGCGAGCAGGAGGAACAAACGTTCCTACAAGTTATTTCGCTACTTGACGGTGTGCCTGGGCGCGTTGGTGACGTTGATTGCGTCGCTGTCTGCCATGGACGTCATCGCGTCCGACGGTACGCTACGCATCGTGTTCACCGTGGGGACACCGATCCTAGCGGCGGGGAGCGCGGTTGTCGGCGGCTTGTCTCAGTCATTCCAATGGGGCGCGGCTTGGCACGACATGGTGATGACCGCTCAGCGTCTCGAACGTGAGCGCGATGACTACGTGACGACACCTCCGGATCAGCGCGATCCCCGCGAGGTGCTCGCCCGGCTCAATGACCTCATCCTCGACGAGTCGGACGGCTTCTTCTCCAGGATTTTGGGGCGGGCCGGATCAGGCAAGACAGACCAGGCACCCCGAGTGTCGGCGACTGCCGGCTCTGCATGATTGGGTTTTCAGGCGGGCATCTGCCCGCCGCGTGGGGAGGCACGCCAATGGAGAAGGTTTTCATCAGCTACGCGCACGATGACGTCAGCGTGGCGCAAGAGCTGGAGCGACTGCTCCGAAGAAACGACATCAGCGTCGCCATCGACCGCAACATTCCGGCGGGCGTCAGTTGGCGAGATTGGATAAGGGAAAACATCGAAGGCGCGGGCGTCGTCTTGGTGCTCTGGTCCCGGCACTCGATGGGTCGCGATTGGGTTCGGGCGGAGGCCGAGCTGGCGAAGAACAGCTGCGCCATGCTGCCGCTCCTCGTCGACGACATCCAGATGGAGGATCTGCCGTTTGGATTCGGAGAGCGGCAAGGGTTGCGACTGGTCTGGGATGGCCAGGGGCAGCTCAGCGAGTCCACTGCCACGGCCCTGCTCGAGTCGCTCCATCAGCACTTGGGGACGGTCACGCCGCTGAAGAAGGCGATCGCCGAGCTCAGGCGTACGCTCGAAGAGAAGACTGCCGGTCAGTATGAAATCCTGGAGCAACTGGGTAGCGGGCGCATGTCCGTGGTGTTCAAGGCTCGGCACTTGGAGTTGGAAGATCTGGTGGCCATCAAAGTGACGCCGTTGGCGGGGATGTTCCTCTTTCCCGCCTTCTTGGAACGCTACCTCCAAGGCATTCGCGCCGCCAAGTCCCTCAAGAGCCCCCACATCCTCAACGTTCGCGACCTGCGCTTGGAGGACACCATCGCCTTTGTGGTCATGGACTACATCGACGGCGAGCCCCTGTCAGAACGCATGGCGCGTGGTCGCCTGGAGCTCGATGAGGTGCGGGCGACAACCCTACAGATTGCAGAGGCACTGTGCGTCGCTCACGGTGAAGACGTCGTGCATCGCAACTTGAATCCGACTGCCGTCATGTTGACGAAGTGCAACCAGGTCGTGCTGATGGATTTCGGGTTGGCGCAGGTTGGTCCGGAAGAGTGCGAGCCGTCCAGCTTGTTCGCGATGCCGGGCTATGCCGCGCCCGAGCAATGCGAGGGACAACGCACGACGACACGCACCGATCAGTACTCCCTTGGCGTTCTGCTCTACGAGATGCTCGGCGGGCAAACGCCGTATCAGGGGACGCCCTTCCAAGTGATGGAAGGGCACTGTCGCAAGCGGCCGAGGCCCATCACTGACCTGCGACCTGATTGCCCCCCGGACATCGAGGCGACATTGACACGGTTGATGAGTCGGGCACCGGAGGAGCGGTTCGTTTCCAGTCGAAGGATGGTGGACGACATCCGGGCCTGGAGCGGCGTTCGCTTCTCCTCGGCGATGCTGCCGAGCACGCCGGCGATCGACCCCGCGCGGGCGCGAAAGATTGCCAAGGCGAGTTTCGACAGATGCATGCACGCTGACCCGCGGTTCTTCGACAAATTCTACGAGCGCTTGGCGGCTGTACCTGAGCTCCGAGAGCACGTGCTTCGGTTGAACATCGATCGCCACACCAGCGCCCTTCAAGCCAGTGTGGATAGGCTGCTAGATTTGGCTGACAACGCCGCCGAAGGTCTCGAGGAGCTCACTCGGCTGAAACGAGTTCACGGGCCTCTCGGGTTGGAGCCGGGGCACTTTGCCACGTTCGTGGAAGTACTGGCAGAACTCGCGAGTGAGTGTGACCCCAAGGTAGAAGGTGACGCTGAGCCGCGTCTCGCCGAGGCGTGGAAGCTTGCGCTCGCATCGGTCACGGATGCTCTGGCGGTCACCCAGGTGCCGCCCCCGCCGGGGATTCTGGGGGAACCCCGCACCTCGGCGGTGCGCGCATTGGGTGAAAACCAGCGCCGTGAAGAAGAAACTAGCTCAGGCTAGCCTAGTGCCCGGCGAAGCGGAGCTTCGAGGCCCCACCCCACAACCCGGACGAGCCTGAAAACGGCCGTTCTTCATCAGGAACTAGACTAAGGGTATCCGAAGCACTCAAAGGTCGTCGAACGAAGCCCCGGCGCAATAGACGACGGTGACCGAGTTGGGTTCGGGGCGTCCGGCTCCGGCGAATCGCACTTTGCGGCGGGCTGTGGCGGGGCAGTTTCTCACCAAGTCCGGGTTGCCCAACGAGAGCTGCTCGTCGATGTAGCACCAGCCGTCACCGATGGCCGTTCCATCGTGGCGGCAGGACATCAGGCCGTCTTGATCCGTCTCGGCTCGGATCTGATCGATTTCGCAGAGCTGCCACGCCGCGCATTGGGTCTCGTCTTCGCAGTGATACGAGTCGAGCAGTCGGTTCCGTACCGATTCCTCGACGTCTGGGGTGACATCACTTCTGGCGAGTCGTTCACATGTTCCTGGCTCGTCATCCGGTGGTGTCGCTTCTACGATGATGCAAGACGTGCTGCCGTCCGATGCGGTCGCCAGTTGGCGTTGGTAGCACTTGTCCCCCAACTGTGACTTGAGTCGCTCGACGATCGCCGCCATGGCGGGGCGGTAGCCGTAGTCGACGGCGGCGGGATCCGTCGTCTTGGGACAAATGGAGGCCACGATCGAGTTCTCGCCGAAGTCGTGCAGCGCTCGGAGCTGACGCAGGCTGGGGTATGCTTTGGCGGAGTACTGGGTGTGGCCGTAGGTTCCGTCGGGAGCTTGGCAGAGCGGACTCTTGTAGGTATCGGTGCCGATTTCCGTGCAATCGCACCAGGGTGTCGTCAGCTGCTCTTCTCGAGGCAGCGCGCTCAGTTGTGCCGCTGTCAAACACGGTTCTGGACTCTCCAGCGGAAACACGCACGCGTACTGCAAGTCACCCGCGCCGAAGGCCTCCCACTCGTGACCATTGATGGAGTTTTCGTTGGGGCCAGCGGAGGGTGCTGCCAGCGGTTCGCCCGTCGCCAAGCTCGTTCCAGTTCGGGGCTCGCGCGACTCGTGCATCAACGGATCTTTGGCAGGCGTGACGCCGAGCGTGGCGTCGCGTCCGGCGACGATCCAGCTCCAATCGATGGGGGGAGGCGCCGATTCGTCCCTGGGGGGGCTATTGGTGCGGTAGACGAGGGGCTGGCTCTTGTCGGTCGACACGGCAACGTCTTGCCAAGGGACGCCGACTATCCCAGCGAAGAAGATCAGGTTCTCGGGGCGGGCCGGCGCGGGCGGCTTGTTGGCGCTGCTTTCGTCAATAGAGAGGTCCGAGAACAACGGATTGGGAACCAGACCGACCCCACCAGCGCACAACTCCGACTCCGGAGAAAAATCATCGGCGAAAGGACAAATCTGCTTGAGCTTGAGGGCGTTGGAATAACGTTCGACCGGGTACAGCATATCGACACCGAAGCGGCGCTTCTGTTCGAAGCACCTGAGATTCGGAGGGTCCCCGTCCGAGCTCTCGTAGTGCAGGCCGAGCTCGCACCCGGCGGCAACCGTGTTGCCTTCGTCGTCAATCGCAGTCGGGCACCCCGGGACCAGCTTGACCTGTCCGCAGGAGTGGCAGCAACTCGAGTTGGGCCCTTCGAGCTCGCAGGCGTCCGTCGCCTTCAGGGCGGGGATGTAGGGTCGATCCTCGGTGCGGGTCTGTGACAGCAGCCAAGTTTGCCCCGACGGGCGGAAGGAGCAGTCGTTCTCGTCGCTCAGCATGATGATGGCCACGAGGGAGTCTGGTCGGAGAAAGCGACTCCGCTGCGCGAGTAGCTCAGTGTCTACCAGCTGCTCACCGTTGCTGTTCGTTGCTGGGCCCACACAGCGCTCCTTGGTATCGCCCGCCGAGCAAGGGCGGCGTACGACCTCCGTGTACGGATGTGGATCGACCAGAAAGCGTACCCAGGATTCGAGTGGTGCCTCCCAACCACAGCCGCGTTCGCCCGACTGGGTCACCAAAGCCCCCAACTCACTGATGAATTGCTCGCGGTTACTGTTCTTCGTCCATCTCAGGAAGCCGTCTGTTGCGGAAGGGGCTGCGGTTTGTCCTCGCGGGAGGGAGCCGAGGAGGTGCGCCATGTCCGTGCTTTGGGCTTCGGGTCCACTTGTGGCGCTGCACTCGACGCTAGCGCCATAGCCACCGAGGCTGCTCGTGATCACACCGACGTGGATGTCGTCCACCGGTTCGAACTCGGGTTGCGAGCCTGTTGGGCAACGGCCGTCTTGTCCACGAGCCACGATGTTTCCATCGCCGGCGATGCAGGAGGGCTGGAGTAAACCATCGACCAAATCTGGCACGGCCTTGCCAAGCAGCTTCTGCTTGTCGGCCATCGACAGAGAGTTGTCGATGACGAACAAGAGGTCGATCTTGTTGACGGCGGTGTTGACGAGGTTGTCCGTCAAGACGTTGGTCGTGCGCGGCTGGAGAGTGCCGATGGGGCGGTCCACGCAGCTCCAGAGTAACAGGCAGAACAGCGTGACGCTGAGCAGGAGACCCGTAGTGAGCTGAGCTTTCCTCGGTTTGGAGTACATCGATGGCAGGACCGGGAGTGGGCGAATGGATCGCGGGCGCAGGTGCGCTGACTCGCGCGGACGACGAATATGCATGACAGACCTCTTGGTGAACGTAGGGGTGTCCCTGCGCCGCGCGGCGGTGCAGTGAAGTTCGTGGTGCGTGAGCAGCGACCCCGAGGGGCGCTCTCACAGCAGATTCGCGACCCTTGAAAGGGGCATCAGCAAGGGTGCGACTCGAAAGACGGGTGGTAACCCGAACAAAGCTCAGCAAGCGACGCCTGCGCCCGACGTCTTCATCGGAGCAATGAGTCCATCTCGCCGTCGTGATCAAAAAAACTAACAGTCAGCACTTTCGACGCTGTTGGGCTCGGATGCGAAGGCAGCACCGGGCTCTCCTTTGTCGGGTCGTCACGTGTAGGAGTGCAACGTCTGCTTGCTCCACCGCGTCAATTGGCCTATTGGCTCAGCGGCGGGCGAACAGGTTCTGACGACGCCAGAGACTCCCATGACGATACGCAAGACCGAGACCGATTCAGCCCCGTCCGAAGAAGTACCGGTGTCTTCGACTGAGCAACGGGGAGGCGACTCCGTACCTCCTTCAGCGGATGTTGGATCCGCGAGCGCTCCCCCCCCGGCTTCGGACCCCGAGGGCGCGACAGTGGACAGCGGCAAGCCGTGGGACTTGGAACGTGCGGTCGTCGCTCTGTTCATGGTGTTGAGCGCTGTCATGGTGCTTTGGAACCTGCAGGATGCGTCGCTGACCAACGCGAACACAGGCAGTCGTTACGCGACCATCCAGTCCCTTGTCGACTATGGGACGTACTCTATCAACAAGAGCCAGTACGTACGCACACCCGACAAGATGAAGGTCGGAGATGACTTCATCTCCTCCAAGCCGCCGGCGCTTCCGACATACGGGGCTGGTGTCTATTGGGTCCTACAGAAGCTGACGGGGCTCAAGATCTCTCGGAACGAAGGTCCCGTCGTTTGGGTTGTCAGTCTGTTCACGGGTTGGCTAGCTCACGTTGCGTTCCTCATCTACCTGTACAGACTCTCCAAAATCTTGCTGCGCCGGCAGTTGGCCATCGTTGGCACCGTTGCTGTGGGGGCCTTTGCCTATTTGGGTGTCGCCTACGCGACGGCCATCAACAACCACAGCATTGCTGGGGCACTGGGGATTGTGGGCTTCTACTACGCGGTGCGCATCCGGCACAATCTGGACCCGAAGCTGCATCACTGGGTGCTGTCGGGTCTTTGGTTTGGGTTGATGACCGCCGTCGACTTGACGAGTGGCGCGTTCATGATCGCCGGTCTGTTCTACTTGGGGACGTACGACTGGAAGAAGACCCTGCTGTTCATGGCGCCGGCACTGCTACCAGGGGTCGTGATTCACCAAGCGCTCAACTACGCGATCACCGGGTCGATGATCCCGACCTACATGAACCGTGAGCTCAAGGACTTCGCCGAGAATTACTTTCGACACGGGCGCACAGGTATCGACGCGCTGAAGGAGCCCAAGCACATCTACTCCTTCAACCTGCTCTTGGGTCACCATGGGCTGTTCAGCATGACCCCACTTTATTTTTTTTCGGGTTGGGGTCTCGTGCAGTCACTGCGCCGCCGTCAGGCATTGCCCGAGGCGTTGTTCGCGTTGGGAACCATCGCAGCGTTCCTCCTGTTCTACATCTTCCGCTCGTCCAACTACGGTGGCTGGTGCGTCGGCATGCGCCATTTGGTGCCTATCATGCCGATGTTCGTGTTGTTCTTTGGGATCTGGCTAGATCGGGTACGGCTCAATCGCTGGCTTTGGGGTGCCGTGCTGGCGGCCTTCGCGGTGAGCTCGTTCCACGTCCAAGATGGGCTGACGAGTCCGTTTCAATTCTCCGTTTGGCACAACTGGCTCGAAGGCAAACCCAATCGTGGGCGCATCGGAAAGAAGTGGAATCTTGGTCCGAAGAAAGCCAAGGCCAAGAAGAGCTCCAAAGGCAAGAAGAGCTCCAAAGGCAAGAAGCCGAAGTCGCGTCGATGACGTCCAGGGCCGGGATCGTCGGAGGGTTCACAGCCTAAGATACCGTGGATGGGGCCGGGGTCGCTTGCGGGCCTAGCGCATGTAGGCGGGCGGGTCTGGGTTCACTGGTGGATGCAGCGGGTCCGCGCGCGGCGCGAGGGGCACTTGGCGCAATGGGATCTCGCCGGCCCAGTACGGCAACTGGAGATCGTCGCTGTCGTCGAGGGGGCCACCGGTACGCCGCTTGATCGACACCTGCTCCAAGGGGATCAGAAAGACACTCGTGGCTTTCAGCTCACTGTCGTTCGGCACCCGACAGCCCTCGGAACGCCCAGCCAGTACGTGGTCGACGAGCGCGCGCAGCGCCTCGAGCTTTTCGGCTTTCGCGGTCACTTCGGTCGCCTTGCCGAAGATGACGACGGACCGATAGTTCAGGGAGTGGTGCATCGCGGATCGCGCCAGGACCAAGCCGTCGACCAGGGCAACGGTGATGCACACGCTCGCGCCGCTGCCGAGCACTTTCGCGAAACGGCTCGAGCGTGCGGCGTGAAGTACTACCGAGTCGTTCCAACGTCCCACCGTCATCGGGATAGCGAACGGCCCCCCACCCTGTGCGAACGCCACCGTTGCCACCAGGGCCTCGTCGATGATGGCGTAGGCCAGCTGCCGGTCGTACGAAGCCCGCGGTGGCTGGCGCCGAACACGTGTGAGCTCGTTGGTCTCGAAGTGGGGGGAACGCGTCATGCGCCCAGCTTGCTCCAAAACTGGTACTTGATAAACGACCAGTTCGTGGAATTCTCACCTACCAGTGACGTCACGACCCCACGACTTCGCACTCGAGCTCGACGCC
The DNA here is from genome assembly GCA_050298815.1 of Polyangiaceae bacterium. Taxonomy (GTDB): domain Bacteria; phylum Myxococcota_A; class Polyangia; order Polyangiales; family Polyangiaceae; genus SZUA-265. The sequence continues at coordinate 416,825 of JBNKUV010000010.1, read as the reverse complement.
GAGTCCCACGAGCCGCTGTTCGTGCGCATCGCAACCGCCCTGATGAATGAGATTCGACGGGGCCGATTGCGACCCGGTGATGGGCTGCCAGGCACTCGCACGCTGGCGCAGACCCTCGACGTGCACCGCAGTACGGTCGTCGCCGCTTATGCTGAGTTGACCGCCCAGGGGTGGGTGGCAACGCGACCGGGCGGCGCGACCTTCGTCGCGGACACATCTCCAGACGTCACTCCGCGAAGGTTTTCGCGAGGGGCCAAGAGCAGAGTGGGCGTTCCGACAACAACAAGCTTCGAGCTCGGCAAAGAACGCTGTGCTCTGGCGCAGGCACCCGAGTCGAAGCGAGGGGATGTTTACCTGTGGGGCGGGAGTCCCGATCTGCGCCTAGTGCCTACTGACCTGTTGGCGCGCGCCTACCGTCGCGCTGCCGTTCGGGAGGGACGGACCCTGTTCGGCTATGGCGCCAATCCCCTGGGGCATGTCCGTCTGCGAGCTGCCATTGCCGCGCTGGTCTCCGAGTCACGGGGACTTGGGGCCGGCATTGATTCAGTCATGGTCACGCGGGGCAGTCAGATGGCACTCTATCTGATCGCGCGTAGCCTGATCCAACCAGGGGACGTGGTGGCTGTCGAAAGTCTTCATTACCCCAACGCGATCAACGTCTTTCGCCGCGCCGGGGCGGAGGTAGTGCCCTTGCCGCTGGACGAGCAAGGTCTCGACGTTCAAGCGCTCGAGGGGCTCGTGTGTCAGCGGCAAGTGCGACTTGTGTACATCACGCCTCACCACCAATATCCCACTACGGTGACCCTTTCGCCGGCTCGGCGAGTGTCGCTGTTGGAGATCGCGCGGCGAGAGCGTATCGCTGTCATCGAAGACGACTACGACCAGGAGTTCCACTACGATGGTCGCCCGGTGATGCCGCTAGCCAGCTCCGACTCTGCGGGAAACGTGATCTACGTCGGGACGCTCGCCAAAGTGTTGGCGCCTGGGCTGCGCTTGGCGTTTGTCGTCGCGCCGCCGGCCTTGTTGGAGCGTCTCGCCGCCGAGCGCGTCTTGGTCGAGCGACAGGGCGACGCGGTGCTCGAGCGCTCGATCGCCGAGTTGTTCGAGGACGGTGCGGTGCAACGCCACGCGCGTCGTATGAAGCGCATCTACCAAGCGCGTCGCGACGCGTTCTGCAACGCCGTGGACGAGTATCTGGCCACAGTTGTGCAGTATCGAAAACCCGGTGGCGGGATCACGCTGTGGGCATCGGTGGCCGGCGACGTGGACGTGGCCAAGTGGCAGGCCAACAGCGCACGGCGCGGGGTGCACTTTCAGATCGGGAGTCAGTTCACCGTTGACGGTGCCTACTGCGGAGCAGTGCGTTTTGGCTTTGCTGCTCTGAACGAGGACGAGGCACGAGCAGCTTTGGAGACGCTTGGCCGAACTTTGCCCAGGCGGTTTGCGAAGGGATAACGGCGGCGAAGGTGGTTGTCGCTGTCTTGGTCAGCCCTTGTAGTTCTTGGCATACATCCCTGTCATCGTCTGCGCACATGCGCGATCCGTCCAAGAACGGATTCCCAAAAAGGATCGGTCTTTGGACAGTCCCGAGCAGGATGCGGACCTCTGGGTAACCTACACTTGCAACACCCGAGAACCATGATCAAAAAAAATGGCGGGCAGAAGTAGCGTGGGGGCGGTTCTCACACCCTGGCACCGACACGGCGCTGTGGCGTTTTTAGGATCGGTTCTAAGTGTCTGTGTCAGGTATCGCGGATTGTCGCCAAGCTGCACTGGTAACTGCACACGGTGAGTCGACGCTCCCGCAGTCGCTGTGGCGCATTGGTGGTAACGGAATCACGAGATTCTGGACAAATTCGACTGAGCACGAAATGAGAGCGAAGAAAACTCCTGACGGTCATCGTTCTCTACTTGCGGGAAATCGTGCGACTTTACCGCTTGCTGCTGCTTTTCTGGTACATCCCACCCGAAAGAGATGGGCTCACTGGGTTCAGGGGTGCGTGAACCATCCGTAACCCCCTAGGGTCGGTAGTGGTTCAGCAAGGGTACTGTTGCCCCATTTTAGACCACTCGGCGAGAGTTCCAATGTTTCAGTTCACTTCCGGTAGCATCCTAGGTCGTTACGAGTTGCTCCTCCCCATTGCCAGCGGTGGTATGGCTGAAGTGTGGGCGGCTCGCCTGCATGGTACGCGAGGGTTCACCAAGCTCGTTGCCATCAAGACCATTCGCCGCGGCGTGATGGATGATACCCGACTGGAGCAGATGCTCCTGGCGGAGGCGCACCTTGCCTCTCGCATTCAACACCCCAACGTCGTTTCCACCATCGAACTTGGAGAGCAAGACGAGACGCTCTTTCTGGTGATGGAGTGGGCGGACGCGGAACCCATGAGCACCGTCGTCAAGGAGAGCGCCGACGGGGATCCCCTTCCCCTCGAAATTGGCGTCAATATCATCGCTCAGGCGTGCAAAGGTGCCCACTCCGCACACGAACTCACGGATGAAGATGGCAATACGTTAGGTGTGGTGCACCGGGACATCTCGCCCCAGAATGTGCTCGTCACGTACGCCGGCGTCGTCAAGTTGGTGGACTTCGGCATAGCTAAGGCAACCCAACGAGCCTCGTCGATGACGGAAGATGGCGAGGTCAAGGGCAAGCTCGCGTACATGTCCCCCGAGCAGGTCAAGGGCGAGAGCGTCGACCGACGCACAGATGTCTTCGCGCTCGGCACCATGCTGTACTTGGTGACGACCGGGCAGCATCCCTTCAAGGGAGCGCATCCCGGGGAGACGTTGGCGAAGCTGTTTTCCGCGGCTCCGCTGTTGCCGCCAAGCCGAGTCGTGCCGGACTACCCCAAGGCGCTGGAGCAGGTGGTGCTCAAGGCCTTGAGCAAGGACCGTGACAAGCGTTTCGATACTGCACACGACATGTTGCTGGCCCTGGAAGAGGCCGTGCCTGAGTCCCGCGGTATCGAGGCTCAGGTCGCAGAATACATGCGTGGGCTTTCGGGCGGGCAAGGAGAGCAACGCCGCCGCCACATCCGTACGGCAGGGGAGTTGCTCGACAAGCGGCAGGCTGGCGCCTTGTTGTCGGGGGGCACTTCGACGTCGCTCGCGGCGATGTCGATCGGCTCGACCGGCACTCACTCCCGCGTGGCGGCTCAGACCCTTGCCAGCGCCAACGAGGTGAGTTTCAAGAATCCGACCAGTTGGCGTTGGGCTGGAGCTGCAGTCGTCGCTGCTGGAGCGTTGGCTGGCATTCTGCTCGGTCAGACCAACTCATCCCAGTCGGAGGGCATCTCACCCGATGCGGCAGCGGCGAACCAGCCGCTACTCACCACCCCAGGGGCAACTGCCGTCGAAGAAGTCCAGCCGACCCCGCCAACCCCACCCGTCGATGTGGATGAGGCTAAGGATAGCGTGGACGACGCCACCGAGGTTGCCGCGGAGAAAGAACGTGAGGAAGAGAAGCGAAAAGCGAAGCCGAAGTCTGTGCGGGTGCGACGACGCGTTGCGCCACGCGCACCGGCCACCGCGGTAGAGCCGGATTTGAAGCCGCCCACTTTCGACAAGGCGCCGCCTGCCGACGACGCTGAGAAGGTGTCGGAGAAGGTCGGCAAGAGCCCGAAGAGCAAGGCGAATTCTTGGGACCCGTCCACATTTGGCGGTCGTCTCTAGTCGAGGCATCGGTGTCACTCGACGCGGTCAAGAATGCACCAGTGGCACTCGACGTGCGGTCTGGTGCGATATCTATCGAATCGGGACGGAGTTTAGTCTGGCTGTAGATCCGCTCGGTGGGGGAGGCGCTTATTAGATCGAGTCGGTACGTCGTTGTGCATGTCAGCAACAGGAAGTTCCCAATGGGAACGACAGAAGCTCGCCCGCAGCGGTGCTGAGGGGAGCCACAGGAAATAGAGAATGCTCAAGACTTTCGGAACAAGGCAACTCATCGGTGCAGTTTGCTGCCTGCTGCTCGGCAGCGGCTGCATCAAGACCGTCGACGGCGAACTCGACCTCGAGGCAGAGGACACCAACGCAGCGCAGACAGACCTCAGCGTTCCTACCGACACCGAGATTGAAACTGAAACTGAGGCGACGGAGCAAGTCCCTGAGGACGAAGCGACGGAGGTGCCCCGTGAGGAGACCGATCTCATGGAGACGGACGAAGGCAACGGCGAGGATGCTGCTGATGCTTCCGTAGAGCAGCCCATTGAGACCGACGAGGAGGAGACCGATCCCGATGCGGGGAGTCCCGCCACCAGCGAGGTCTCCGAGGAGGAAGACGGCGTGTTGCTCGACGCCGGCTGGATCGACATGAACGACTGCGTGTTCGAGTCGGAGCCCGTGCCGTTTTCGCTCCCACCGGATGCACTCCCCGACGCGGGCCCACCTCAGGCGCCGCACGTCCTTCTTGCGAATAGCGCGTTCCTGGGGTCGTACCTCACGGATGGCCAGGGGTACGCGTTGTACATCTACACGGCGGACCTTCCCGGCGACTGCAACAACCCTCCTGTCTCCACCTGCGTCGATGACTGTCTGCTGGCTTGGCCGGTATTCGAGGCTTGGGACCGACAGCTCGGGGAGGGGCTGGAAGATGTCGGCTTTGGCACCTTCGTACGAGACGATGGCGTGCAGCAGACGACCTACCAAGGCTGGCCGCTGTATTACTACGCCAAAGACGAGTCGGCCGGCACCACGGGCGGACAAGGCAAGGGGTCCATTTGGTACCTGGCCGAGCAGTCGTTGCCGAATCTCGTCATCATGCGTGCCCCCCAAGAGCTCGAGGGTGTGAAGTACCTGGCAGACGGGCGAGGCTACACGTTGTACAGCTATGAGGGGGATGACATTGGCAACGGAAATGCCGCGCCGCGCGTCAACTGCGTTGGTGAATGCAGCAAGAACTTCCGACCCTTCAGCGTCAAGTCGTTGCAGGCCGTCTCGAAGCTCGAGCCGGCAGATCTCAGCCAGTTCGTGCAAGGGCAGGGCTCCAATCAGCAGGTGAGTTATCGCGGGCAGCCGCTGTACTTGTCGAAGCACGACGAAAAGAGTGGTGAGATGAACGGTTTGGAGCACGAAGGCTTCAGTTTGGTGGAGCCTTGAGCAAGACGATGATGAACGCGCTCAGATCAACTCTGGTGTCAGCGCTGCTAATCGCAGGCTCGACGCTTTCAGGGCAAGCGTGGGCTCAAGCCGGCTTCTCCGAAGGGGCGGCCGCGGAAGCTCTGTTTCGCGAAGGCGCCAAGGCGTTCGAAGCGGGTGACATGGAAGAGGCTTGTGACAAGTTCGAAGCCAGCCAACAACTAGACTCTGCCTTGGGGACCACTCTGCGTCTCGCCGATTGCTACGATCGGATCGGCAAAACAGCTAGTGCCTGGGCGGCGTTCCAACAGGCGGCCAACATGGCGGGCAAGCAAGATCAGCCGGAGCGTGAACAGATCGCAGCGGAGCGCGCAGAAGACTTGTTCGAGCGCTTGTCGTACTTGACGCTCGAAGTCGCGCCGTCGACGGCTGAGATCGAGGGAGTTCAGGTGCTGCTCAACGACACGCCGGTACCAGCCGGTAGCTGGGGCACGCCCATTCCCGTCGACCCAGGAGCGCAAGTGGTCGTCGTTCGGGCCCCTGGCTACCAGGAGTGGACCGAGGAGGTGGACGTACAAGCAGAACCAGGCAAGCAGGCCATGGAGGTTCCACAGCTCATTCGTCAGGAGGATGCAGAGACAGACGCAAGCTCGTCGGAACAAACGACGCCGTACGAGCCCACCGCACCTGAGTTCTCCACAGACCCGAGCGAGTCGTCGACTCAACGTGTGCTGGCATACGTCAGTGGTGGTCTGGGAGTCGTCGCATTGGGCGCCAGTGGGTACTTCGCCTATCGGGCTTACAAGTTGCATGATCAGTCGCTGGAGCACTGCCTTGCCGGTGAGGGCAATGCGTGCTCTAGCCGAGGCAAAGAGATTCGGGATGAGGCCCGCCAGAAGGGTGACTACGCAACGATTGCCGCAGCCGCAGGCTTTGCGTTGGCTGGGGCATCCGTGGTGCTGCTGCTGACGGAGCCTTCTGAACGCGGAACTGCCGTCGACAGCAAGAGATTGACACTGACCGCCGGAGCTTCACCGGCTGGGGCCAGCGTCGAGTTCGGAGGGACGTGGTGAGAAGTGTTTGGTTATTGGCCGTCGGAAGCCTAGTAGGGTGCAACTCCCTGATGGGTATCGACGAAGCTCGAGTGGACCCCCGACTCGAAGCCTCGAGCTTCGAAAATGCGCCAGGAGGGGACGAGGAGGGGGACGCGGGCGATGGAGTCGCCGTGTCCGATCTAATGTCGTCAGGTGGGGCGCCTGGGACACCAGCCGCTGAGGACGGGACGGATGACGCTATTACCGACGAAGCGGAGAATCTCGAGTCGGAGAGCGACGAGGCTGGAACCGACGAAGCGGAAATCGACGGAGCCGAAACGGAAGAGCCGGTCTCCGAGGACGCGGAGTCCCAAGAAACCGAGGAGCCCGAGGCACAGGAGGTAACTCTGTGCGAGCAGTACTGCGAAGAAGTGATGGAGTTGTGTACTGACGATATCGCTCAGTATCGCGACATGTTGCAGTGCATGACCGTGTGTTCCCTCCTGCCTGAGGGGGAACTGACTGCTGATGAGAACGACAATTCCGTCGCGTGCCGCCTGCGCTACGCATCGAAGGCGCGTTACGCAGCTGGAACGGAACACGAGGCGTACTGTCGACAGGCGGGCCCCGGGGGGGACGGGCGTTGTGGCAGCAACTGCGAAGGCTTCTGTTCCATCATGATGGAGGTGTGCAACGAGGACGACGCAGGCATCTACCGGTTCCAAAGCGAGGCGGCGTGCCTGGATACGTGTGAGGCACTACCCGTTAGCCAGGCGAGCTATTCAACGACGAACGTCGAAGTGGCCGACGGCAACCACGTGCAATGTCGCCTGTTCCATGTGACGTCGGCGGCGATGCTCGACCCGGAGGAGCACTGCGAGCACTCCATGGGGTTGACGTTGTGTGAGGCAGAGGAAGAAGAGCCCGAGGTCGGGGCTGCTGCCGAGTGACGGCGCGCGGGCGTCGACCGACGTCCGCGCCCCGGCGATGGGCGCGCAGCACCCGAACGTCAGCGCTTGGCGAGTAGCACACCCAACGCGACTGCCACCAAAAGGCAGACGAGGACGAGAAGCCAACGCGTGCTGCGCGGCTTGCCACGAACGGATCGGGGACGGATGATGGCCGTTTCTTCCGTGGACTGAGTCACCTCGACGACGAGTCCTCGCTCAATCACCCCTTGCGAGTCCGCCAAGGTATCCTCGCCAGGGTCTGATTCGGGCGTGGTGGAGCCGGTGGTGTCGGTTGGTTCAGGGCCAGAGCGAGGAATACGGCTGGGGCGAAAGGCCGTCGTGACCTCTTGATCGTCGTCGTCCGGGAGCTGCGCCAGCGGCTGACTCAGGTAAACGGGCACGATGGGTCGTTCTCCGGAAACGACGCTCCTCTCGCGCGCCTTCGGTTCGGAATGAATGGGCGCGCTTACCTTGTCTTTCTTCTGCTTGCTACTTGGAGCGACGAAGCAAACCGTCTCATCGTCGTCTCCGTAGTGATCTCGAATCGCCTCGATGGGTATGGCCCGTGAGCGACGGATCTCCAAGGTGGTGCCGACGAGCGCTTGCACCGTCTCGGCGACGTCCTGCTCGGAGCCGAAGAGTTCCTCCGGGAGTGCGCTCAACGCGTCGGCAAAATGTCGACGTGAGCGCCATCCCCGACCGGGCCGCAACACGAGTTCCAGCTCCGCTGGGAGTCTTTCGTGGTCCTCGTCGTCAGCAGACTCTCGTGCGCCTTGGACTGCTTCTCGCAGCCACTGACTGCAGGTCAGGATGTCACTCCGCACCGGCGCGCTCGTACCGCTCGTCCCTGACCCGTCAAGAGGGGGATCTGCGCGGTGAAGGTAGTCGGCCACTCCAGGTTCGCACAGAAAGGTCGTGCCGTATTCAGCCACCCAGATGGTATCCGTGTGGATGCATCGAGGGGATTGCTTCCAGGCGAGCAGCGCGTCGACTTCGTCAGCGGCGATCAGCGCGTCATGAGCAATACGCGTGGCAACCGCTGCGCTCAGCGTGGTCCCTTGCGCCACCAACGCGTCGCGCAATTCATGCGCTGTGATACCGTCGATGTGCTCGCTCGCGACATAAAATTGACCGTCCGCCCGCACGAGCGATATGACCTTGGCGACTGCGGGGTGAACGAGGGAGCGTACGACATCGACCGTCAACTCCAGTCCGACCACATCTCGCGATGACACCTTGCGCAACAACGCAAGTCGTCCTGCATCCGGACCCTCCAGGAGCCTTCCCAGGCTCGCACCGCCAGACGGCCCTTCGAAGAGAGGCATGAGCACCTCGCAGCGCTGACGGGCCGTGATCGACTGGGCCTTATTCAATGAACTCACCACCCTTTTTGGATCGGCATCCGCAAAAAAAAGTCGAGAGGTATTGCCTTGCAAGCTCTCGCAGCGAATGCCGTCCTTGAGCTTGCCAAAACCCAGCGAACGAGGCAAACGGCGTCGCACGAATGTTCCGTCCGATGTTGCTGCAACACAGGCTTGCACCGTCCGAGCGTTTCGGATTGCCGCAGCTCCTGAACGGCCTGGCAGGGTGTGGTTGACCCACCTGCCGTGTGTGAGCACGAGACTGTGTTAGATGAACGGTCGGAAAACAAGCGGCTGGGGTAGAAACGCAGCACCACCGTGCCCGGTGGCCCACATGTCGTGAGCCCGCACGAGAAGCAGGCCCCGTTGGTGGGGCGCGTTCTGGCCTTCGGTGGGGCCCCGAGCCGTCGGGTGTCAGGTCCGAGGCCGACCGTCCTGGTCGGGGTGGGTCACTCACCGTACCCAAAAACCCCTCAAATCCAGCGGGCTTTCGATGGGCCTGTGTCAGGCCACGCGCTCGGCTGAATGACCGAGTGATCGCTGAGTGCGGCGGTGGGGCCTTCCGTGATACGCGCCTGGCGTGTCCGAACCAGCGAGAGATCCCCGGCAGGTCTTAGCCGCCTTTGCTGAGCAAAAGCTTTCCCTGGAGTTGAGCACCCTAGACCTGTGCTTCCTTCTGATGCTTCGGGTGGTATCTCGAAACGAAGCGTCGAATGCGTTCGACGAAGAGCGCCTAGCCGACGCATTCGAGCAGGTGTGCGAAGCGGTGGAACCGGAGACGGAGAATGTACGCACGCGGGCGACTCACACCATCCGCCGCTTGCGAGAACAGCGCTTGCTAGCCCGTGTCGATGCCGCAGGTGTGCTGCGCGCGGGGGAGTTTTCCCTCAGCCCCCTCGCCGTTGGCATCGTCGACTTCTACTTGGCGGGACAATCGCTCACCCGCGAAAGTCTTGGGCTCTTGACGCGCACGTTGATCGTGACGTTGGTTGAAGTCTTGGCGGTGGCGCGCAAGGGGCCACCTCCAGAGCAGTGGGAGAGCGACGTCATCGGGCCGTTGCGTGTGACGGTCACGGATCTGATTGGGAACGTCGAGACGCGGCAGCGCAACCTGGACCTCGAGCAAGAGAACTTCCAGAAGCGCATCGCAACGCTGCTGAGTGCGGACTGGTTTGGGGCGCTGGAACAGTGCCAGGCACTCTTGGAAACGACGGCGACGACGCTTGCCGAGTTGAATGATGTACTGCTGCGCGGCAGCCACGAACTGTCGGCCCTGTTGCAGGAGCTGCTGACGTTGAGCACTGAGGCTGGGCACGTGGAAGCGGAACAAGCTGTCGTTCAGGTCATGGAATTGGTGGACCGCATGGCTGCCTGGGGCTCGGTGCGTCAGCGCGCCTGGAGCGAGTACTACGAGTACGTGCACCGCTACCTGCGAGACGTGGTTCGGTTCGACCCGAGTCGTGCGCTGACCCAACGTCTTCGCAAGCTGTTGCGTGGAGAATCGGGGCAAGCCTATGCGCTGACGGTCGCGTCCGCCGCGCCTATCCGACTGTTGCGTGAGGTTCGCCCGCCGGAACAGCCCCCGCCGGTTCGCCGCAAGAAGCGGCCAAAAGATGAAAAGCCCACTGAAGAGGAGCCGCAGCCCGATCCCGAGCAAGTGTTGGAGGCGCAAGTCAGAGAGCTCTTGAACGAGGGAGTGACCGGACTTGGCGAGCTCACCGCCAGGCTCACCCAGGATCTCAGTCCCGCAAACCGTTTCCTCTTGGCGGGGCGCATCGCCAAGGCGCTGAGCCGCGTGAAGCGCCCGATCGTAGGTCGCGAGCGCGCCTGGGTGAAGGTCGACGAAGACCTGGCCCTCGAGCAGTGGGAAGTACGCGCGGAAGGTGATCCGTGATGGAATCGTCCAGCAGTTTTGACGACATCGGCAGCGTCGTGCTCGACGACAACTTTCCTGACGTCGACCTCGCTCTGCGTCGTGGACGTCACATCGATCGCGAAGACGGTACTTGGTACGCGTTCTTGGTGGATGCCCAACGCGTGCTGGAGACCTTCTATCGCAGGTACGGTTGTGAGCTGGTGCACAAGACTGATGGCTACTTCTATCTACTTCCGACAGGAGACCGTTTGGGGAGACGGCAGTTGTCGGTGAGCGAGATGTTGGTCGGGCAGGCGTTGGCGCTGCTGTATCTCGACCCGCATACCGTTCAGAGCGGTGGCATCGTCACGCGACAAGACGTGCTTGGTCACATGGCTTCGGTCATGGGGACCGATGGCTTGATGGCCGCATTCAACCCGAAGAAGAAGCGGTTGGACGAACGAGTTGCCCAAGAGACGGTCCGGGCGCGCGTCGCGGAGGGCCTTCGCAAGCTGACCGCAGGGGGCTTCATCGAAGCGCTCGAAGAGGATGCCTACCGCTTGCGCTCCTCGCTGATGCGTTTCGCCGAGCCGGTACGCACCAGCGATTCGCCGAGTGAAGCGCTGCGCAGACTCGTAGAGAAGGGTGAGGCGGTTCTGGTGAACGAGGAGTCTACTGACGGTTCCGACGCTGGCGTACACGAAGAAGCTAGCGCCGACGACGAAGAAGCCAACGCCGAAGAGGACGGCGCCGACGACGAAGAGGGGCCCACTCGGGCAGGTCCGGAATGAAGCGCGCTCGAGCCAGAGAGCTCACGCTCGTCAACTGGAAGGGCGTGTTCTACGAGCGCTACCTCCTCGACTCGAATGTCACCGCCCTCGAAGGCGACAACGGTGCGGGCAAGACAACCGTGATGATCGCTGCGTACGTCGTGCTCTTTCCCGATCTGTCACGCCTGCGCTTCACGAACGTTGGCGAAACCGGAGCCACCGGTGGTGATAAGGGGATCTGGGGCCGACTTGGGCAGCTGGCACGCCCGTCGTATTGTGCGATGACATTGCGCATCGGAGACGGACGGGAGCTCATCGCCGGTGTGATCATCACCCGCAAGGCGGAGCCGTCGTTGGAGCTTCAGCCGTTTCTGATCAGTGACCTTCCTCCCGAAGCCAGGGCGAGAGATTACTTGCTTCGTGTGGCAGAGGAACACGACGAGATCCCCACGGTAGACGAGGTCAAGCAGGCTGTCGCCGATAGCGGTGCCAAGCTCGAGTTGTTCGCTACCAGCAAAGCGTACTTCGCGACGTTGTTCGAGTTGGGCATCAGTCCGATGCGCCTCTCCTCGGACGAGGAACGGAACAAGTACAACGACATGCTGCGCACCAGCATGACCGGGGGCATCTCGCGCACCCTGACGTCGGAATTGCGATCGTTCGTGTTCAAACGGGAGACAGGCCTTAGCGATACGTTGACCCGCATGCGGGGAAATCTGTCCGCCTGTCGCAAGACCCGCCTAGAAGTCGTCGAATCGCGTCAGCTCGAGCGCCACATTAGCGGCATCTATGACGCTGGCCTATCGATGTTCGAAGCGGCGTTCTTTGCCACCCAGCTTGGAGCTTCCGAGACGGCCAGGGAGCGTTCCCGAGCCAAGGCTTTGGTCGATGAAGCGGAAACCGTACTGGTCGAGCAGGGGCTCGAGCTGTCGGAGGCCGGAAGTCGAAGTAGCAGTATCGGCCAGCGGCTGGACACGGCGCGGCAGGCGGCGGCTCGAGCCAAAGAGCGCGTCGAGTGCTACAAACGTTCACTACAAGCCGTCGCACGCGTCTCTAAACTAGAGCACGAACTGGCCGATGCTCAAGGCCAGGTGCGACAGGTTGAGCTGCGCTACGACGAGGCCGCCGCCCACCGCGCAGGCTGTCGTCAGCGTTGGAGCGAGGTGCAATCGGCGCTTTCACGCAGTGCAGTCGGCTTGGCGAATCTACAAACCGGACTAGAAGAGTTGCACCGTCGGGCGCATGCCTATCGAAAGGTCGTTGCCGAGATCGCTACGGCGCGGGAATCGCTCTTGACGGCAGGGTTCGAGGAAGCGCGCCTTCAACCTCTCCAAAACCTCTCGAACACACGAAGTGAACGCGATACTCTGGCGGAGTACCTCTCCGGCTTGCGCCGCGAAGCACAAGCGCTGCTCGGGGAAGCTGACGGGGAACGCGCACGACGCGCTCGGCTGACGGATACGGCCGGCTCGCAGCGCCAGGAACACGAACAGGCGTTGGCGGCGCTTCGCCTCATCGCTGGCGACCAGGAGGTAACGCCACCTCTGCTCGACGCCGCCCGGTCTCGGCTGACTGCCCTGGCCGAGCTCGACAAGACGGCATCCACGGTGGCTTCAGTCCGCGCTGAGCTGTCATCGCTCGAAGCAAGGCACGAGCGTCAGTGTGGCGCACGCGAGCGCGCTTCAGCGCTGAATTTGCCGCAGGATATTGCCTCCAAGGCGCTGCACCAACAGATATCCCAACTCGACGCCGAAGTGCGCGAGGCACGAGAACAGGCCCGCGATGCCAACTGGCAGGTGCGACAGTTGGCTGAACGTCGGGCGCGGTTGGAGGGAGAGTTGGCCCAGGTCACAGGTCGGCGCCAGCGCTACGAGGAGCTTGCAGAATGTTACCGCAAGCTCCGGGCAGCCGACGTCAACGTCGATCACGAGGGGGAGCATTGGGATGATAGCGCCGAGGAGTTGGAGCGACGCCTTGGGGCGCTGGAGCAGCGCGTGGCCAGTCTCGCCTCGGAACGTCAAGACGCGTTGAATCAGGCTGCGCGCTTCGAGGCAATCGAGGAGGCGCCTAGCGAGGAGCTCAGCCGTCTGCGCGATGCGCTCTGTGGGGAATTCTTGTCGCGTCGGTTCGAAGACCTGGAGCCGGAAGAAGCGCGCTACGTCGAGGCGAGCTTGGGACCGCTGCGCGACGCCATCGTCGTCGAGGACTTGGAGCAGGCGAAACAGGCGCTCGCGGAGGAGTCGCGCTCGTTGCCAGACGTTTGGCTCGTGTCGGCGTCTGCTGAGTTTTCGGCGAGCCTACGCCATGAGGCGCTGGCGGACAAAGACCTCGTAGTGACGACCGAAGGGGGGGTGCGCGTTAGTCGACTTCCGGAGTTTGCGAGTCTCGGGCGCGTAGCGCGTCAGCGTCGAGCCGAGTCATTGAGAAAGCTTGCGGCCTCTCGGAGTTCGACGTTGGAGCAAGAGGAGCGTGAGCTCCGACGTCTACGAGAGTTGCACAGGGAGCTACGGGCTCTCGCTCGCGACCGAGCGCTCTGGCTCGAGGGGGATCCCCGCGCACGAGCCGCGGAGCTCGAGCGGGTGTTGTCTGAAACGGTGGCGGCTGAGGAGCGCGAACGCTTGCGTGCGCGGCAGGTGACCCAGCGCGCGGACGAGGCGTCGAACAGGGTCGAGAGCTTGCGCCCTCTGCTCGTGGATGCGGCGCTGCTGGACGAGCCTGAGCTGCCTCTGCGAGTGGAAGCGTGCCGTCAACGTCTCGAGGTGGCACTTAGCGCCAAAAGCGAACTCGAGCGCGTGCGCGAGGCACGGGAGACTCTGCGCGGCTTGCTGGATGCGTTGCGAGTGGTACCCCCCGACGATGCGACATTGCAGGGTTGGCGCTCGGATCAGGCCGCACTCGACGCCAAGCGAGATTCGCTGTTTCGTGGGATCGAGTCGTTGGAGACGTGCGCTCAGTCGATACACGCCCTCGAGTTCGAGCAAGCCAGCGCGGCGCTCGAACGACAGAGCTCGTTGGTGCCTGAGTTGGAACAGCAGCACCAGGGCTTGGAGGCGTCGGTGACCGAAGCGGAAGCGACCTACGCGGAGAGCGAAGTGCATTGGGAGTCGGCTGCTCAGGCGTTGCAGCAGGCCAACGCTCACCATGGCGCGTTGAGTGCGCACTTGGAGCGAGCGCGGGTCGAGCTGACGGAAACTGGCATTGACGCTCCGGATGCTGTGGCACTGGAGCAACTAGAAGCGGATGCCGCGAGCGCTCAGCTGCTCGTTTCGGAGCTGGAGGCAGAGAGTAGCGAGCTTCTTGCTCGCACGGCCCTGGCCACCGAGCGTCGAACTACTGCGACCGAGCGCCGCGACGAGGCGATCGGTCGCGTCGTTCGCATCGAACAACGCTTCGAGCCAGCTCAGCGTGCGTGGCAAACGCTGCAACGAGCGGTTGGCTCGGCAAAACTGCAGTTGCCAACGAACCGCTCGACAGAAGGGGAGACGAGCGACCGGATGTGGGCCATGGCTCGAAGTCGTCGTCAACTCCTCGCTGACCGATTGGTCGCGACGGGGGAAGCGTCGGAGCTGCTGCCTCAACTCGAAAATGGTGCGCGGGACGAGGCTCAGACGTACCTCGAGTTGTGGCAGGCTGTTCGGCAATGGCTGCACAGGCGGTTGCCGGCCCAGGTTGCCGACGTTGCCGAACCACTCGAAGCATTGGCGAGACTACGCGACGACCTGACTACCCTCGAATCGCGCTTACGGCTCCAAGAAACCGAGCTTCGCGGGGCCTCCGAAGACGTTGCCCGCAGCATCGAAGCGCAGGTGAGGCGAGCTACGCGGCAAATACGGCGCATCAACCAATACCTCGAGGGCATCCGCTTTGGTAGCATTTCGGGAATTCGGATCAAGCTTGGTCGTGTCGACAAGATGACCCAAGTGTTGAGTGCATTGCGCGACGGAAGTGCACAGAAGCTACTATTCCAAGCGCACCTGCCGTTCGAGGAGGCATTGGACGAGATCTTCCTTCGGTATGGTGGGGGGCGCAGCGGCGGGCATCGTCTGTTGGACTACCGCGAGTACATCGACTTGCAAGTTGAGGTGCAACGTCGGGGCGACGAGAGCCCTTGGGAGCCCGCCAACCCGACACGGGTCTCGACGGGTGAGGCGATCGGAGTGGGCGCAGCGCTGATGATGGTGATTCTCACCGAATGGGAGCGAGATGCCAATCTGTTGCGAGGTAGCAAGAGCTTTGGCTCGCTGCGGTTCCTGTTCCTCGACGAGGCGAATCGCCTGTCGCAGGATAACCTCGGTGTGCTGTTCGAACTCTGTCAGACGCTGGAGCTGCAGCTGTTGATCGCCGCGCCTGAAGTCGCCCGAGCTGAGGGCAACACCACCTACCGTCTGGTACGCCGAGTGGCTGAAGATGGCACTGAAGAGGTGCTCGTATCTGGACGGCGTGCGCGGCTGCCCAATGAGGAGTCGAGCCCGCCCACGGAAGGGGTACTCGTCGATGCCGGAACGACGGGGGACTCTGAGCAACTCGCGCGTCGGGACGAGGAGTCTTTGGAAAGCGAGCCTGCGGGGGAGGCGCAAGCTCGGCTCGACCTGTAGTTCGATGGCGTGCGTCCGTGCTGAACTGGTCACGGGATGGAAACGATTCCAGTCCTCTCGTAACTTTACGTTAAACGGCGCCTCGGCGAGCCCCAGAGTTCGAAACGCTGACCCGTCAGTGAGGCACGGTCGTCTTCGTTTGGCTGGGATCGATGGTCGTGTTTCACTTGCCCACGAGTCCCGCGTGACGCGTGGCGCTGGGGCGAGACCCAAGGCGAGATCATGAACCGCGACGCCAGCTCACTTCCGACCGGAGGTGCTGAAGGCGTCGATGTAGGTATGGGCCGAAGGCGTCCTCGCCCGTTCACCACCCGGGCGTCTGTCCAGCCCGAATGTGGCGTGTACTGTTGCCACGGCACTCGGGTTTGAAGGGGGTCACTTTTGACACGACCCAGACCCGGGTGGGGCCCCGAAGCTCCTCGGAAAATCATGGACGCAAGAAAACTGCGTTCGGACGCCACTCCGGGTGGGCGCCGGTGTTGTCGGAGGTCTCTTTTCCGGCCGAAACAGCGCGTAGGATTCGCGGGCGTTTTCGTGCGACGGCGGGTCTTTCCGTGCTCTGGTCGTACGGTGTTGATACTGGGAAGTGAGGCGCAGCCTTGGAGCGCTGTACAGGCACGCTGCGCCCTCGCGGAGGACTAGTTCGACAAAAGGGGTGTTCATCCGCCAACGATGCTGTTTCAATACCGCCTCACTCACTGGCCCGCTGTGGCCGCCCATCTCACTCGACGTCAAAGATCTATGAACCCTTCTCGTCTCTTCACTGCCAGTTGTGTCGCGTTGATCGTTACCTCCATGAGCTTTGCTCTTCGTGGTGCGGCAACCGGTGACTGGGTTACTGAGTTCAACCTGACCAACGAGCAAGCCGGTTGGGTCAACGGTACCGCGTTCTGGGGCTTCACCCTGGCGATGGTGATCGGTGGTCCACTGGTGGATGCCCTGGGCCTAGGCCGCATCGTTGGCGTCGCATTCATCGGTCATGCTGCGGGTATCGCCCTCACACTCGTCGCTTGGGATTTTTGGAGCCTGTTCTTGGGCACGCTGCTTTTTGGCATCGCCAATGGGTCGGTCGAGGCTGCGTGCAACCCGTTGGTCGCCGCGTTGTATCCCAAGGATCAAACGACGAAACTCAACCATTTCCACGTGTGGTTCCCCGGCGGTATCGTCATCGGTGGCCTGCTGTCGTTCCTCTTCGGCAAGTTGGGCTTCGGTTGGCGTGTTCAGTTCGCCAGCATGATCGTGCCACTGGTCGGCTACGGGTTCATGTTCTTCCGTCAGCCGTTCCCGCAGACGGAGCGCGTACAGCGCGGTGAGTCGACGGCATCGATGTTTGGGGCCTGCCTCTCACCGGGGTTCCTGCTGATGGTTGGCTGCATGCTGATGACCGCTGCCACGGAGCTTGGGCCAGGTCAGTGGATCCCCTCCATCCTGGAGAACGCTGGTGTGTCCGGAATCCTGGTCCTCGTCTGGATCACGGGTCTCATGGCTGTTGGGCGTATGTTCGCAGGCCCCTTCGTTCACAAGCTATCGCCCATCGGGATGTTGGTGGCGAGCGCCGCGGTCAGCGCAGTGGGTCTCTACGCCATGTCTCACTCGAGCGGTGCGATGCTCTTCGCCTCTGCCACCATCTTCGCTTTCGGTGTTTGTTTCTTCTGGCCCACGATGCTCGGCTTCGTTGCTGAGAACTACCCGAAGACGGGCGCGTTGGGGCTGGCCATCATGGGCGGCGCCGGCATGTTGAGCGTGAGCTTCGTGTTGCCGATCATCGGCGGCTGGTACGATGCTGGTATCAAGGCACGCACGCCCGCCGGCGAAGAAGCGACGGCGGCTATCCAGTCTGCAGCCGGCCTGGAAGCGTTGGGTACGGTAGCAGTGCTGCCCGTGGTTCTGACTGTGGTGTTCGCGTTGATTGCGGTCACCCGTAGGAAGAAGGCTCCCGCAACCGCTCACGCACACTGATTGGCGGCAACAAACGCCTAGGGCTTAGCGTCCTGGGGAGACGAGGTGGCGTGTATCGACTACGCCGCCTCGTTTCGTTTTTGTCGTCTGTTGTGTTCTTGTCATCTGGTTCGAGCACTGGGCACCGCAACCACGGGGTGCTCGGCCGTGCCGTTGAGCCGGGTAGCTCAGGTAGACGTAGTGAAAGTGCGCGGCGCCTCGACCAGTGGTCAGATCGAGTCGCTTACCAGCCAGGAGCGCTTCGACGTGGGCCGACATCAAGACGAGCGTGTGCGTGTGACCGGCGACGCCCTGCACGTCGTAGTGACGCTCGCGTCGACTGCGCACAAGGCTCTCAGGAATGACCGAGTTCGTGGTCATCCTTTGCCGCCGATCTGAACACGGCAGGCATTCACTCTTTCCTCCGGGAGCGGATCCGGATCCACGCGGACCAGGACGCGGTGTCGGTGCGCGTTGTGCCCTCCACGCTCAAATTTGGTAGCTCCTTTCCACCCCGCTACTCACGTCTTCCACGCTCACGAACAAGGCGTGTCCATGATTGCGGCCCACCCGGGCAATGACGGAAACGTGCGGAAAGTCGAGTGCAGGGCGGTTGTGCTCTGGCGGTGCGTGTTGCATGTTGCTGCTGCTGCTGCTGCTGCTGCCGACGTGTGGTGGCTCGCGAGCGCCAGAGGGCACAATGTAGGCGTTTACCGGTTTCAGTCATGACAAGCTCTGACAGCTCGGTGTCGTGACGCCTGCCGGACAGGTATCCGTCAATCAAACAAACTTTTTTCTACCCCGCCCGGGGCTTGCAGGTACGGGGGACCCTTCTGCTTTGGGCGGAGGGCTGCTCGAACTCAGCTGGGCCAACCCGGGGAGGAAGGCTACACTCGTCGAGTCGACGGGAGAGAAGAAATGAACAGGCATGTGGTGAAGGGATTAACCGTAAACTTGCTGGCCACAGTCTCTTTGGCCCTGACGCCAGGTTGTGGCGAATCCGGCGAAGAGGGCGCCGGGAGCGCTGCAGGCGAGAATGAAGTAGCAACGGGTCCCGCTGGTGAGGACACAACTGCTCGAGAAGGTGCACCCGGGCCCGTCCCAGCGGGGCCCTCCAGCCCGTCCGAGAACGACCCGCAAGCGGAGGGGCCAGCGGGGAGCGGCGAAGCAGTGCTTGAACCAGGGGGCGCATCTCAGGATGAAAGTGGCGACATGTCGATGATTGACCCCGCCATCGAGCCGTCGGCAGGGGAGGGTGCCGACCCGCCGGCGCCTGAGCCAGAGACTGACCCTGAGGAGGTGCCGGCGAGAGCCAGTACCGGGTGTGGAGGCAACGCCGCGCCACCCGACGGCGCGCTATCGATGGACGTCGATGGGACCGAGCGCTTCTACATCGTGGACTTGCCGGATGGCTACGATCCCAGCACGCCATATCCCGTGGTGTTCGCTTTTCACGGCCTGGGAGGTAGCGCGGAGTTGGTTAGCGGCAATCGCGTCTACTTCGGGTTTGGGCAGAGCGGCGGTGCTCCTACGATCTTCGTCTACCCCGATGGTCTGGACACCGGTGATGGCAACAAAGGGTGGCCCAACACGGGAGGACAAGACGTTGCGTTTTTCGACGCACTCATGGAGACGCTGCAAGCCGACTACTGCGTCGACAGCGAACGGGTGTTTTCCACTGGGCACAGCTACGGGGGGATGATGAGTCATACGCTGGGTTGTCAGCGCGCGGATGTGCTCAGAGCGATTGCGCCTGTGGCAGGCGCGATGTTTGGTCGAGGTGGTGATTGCGCGGGACCCATCGCCGCGTGGGGGGCGCACGGTGATCCCGATGGCACGGTCGACTATGACAGTGGCCTGTCAGCGATCGAACGGGTGATGGAGGTCAATGGTTGTGATCCGGACTCCGGCACACCGGTTGAACCGACAGAGTTCTGCACGCAGTACGAGTGTGACGCCGCCTATCCCGTCACCTGGTGCGTGCATGACGAGGACCACAACTGGCCAGACTTTGCCACCGAGTGGATCAAGGCCTTCTTTGACAGCTTCTAGTCTCGTGTTCGGCGGTTTCCCAGGCTGGCGCTGAAGCCACCTCCGCCGCTGGCTCAGGTTGGACAGCGTGAGCGCTTCTCGAGGCCGCAAGTGCTCGCGGACCTCCCGTGACGAACTCCGGCAACCTGCCGGTCGCGGTGCTATGAGGGCGGTATGAAAACCGCCGTTGCCGCCTGGGGTGGGTTGTGCGTGATACTGGCCGCCTGCGCCCGACCCACGCCGTCGCCTGGAGCGAGTGCGCAAGGTTTGAAGGCGCACCCGCCATCGGAAGCCAAGGCCGAGAAGGCGTTTGCCCCAACAGTCCCATCCGAGCCTCGTTCGGGGGCCGTAGTTTTGGCGGGGCCCTCCGGCGAGTTCGTTCCCGAGCAGATGGTATTTCAAGCGCCTCCGGGGGGATGCGGAAAGGGAGGCAACGGGATTGACGAGCGGCGCTTCGAGTACCGGATCCCAGCGCTGGTGCGTGCGGACAACGGCGCGTTGGTTGCCTTTGCTGAGAAGCGCTACTGTTCGAAGAGGCATCGAGACAGTGGTTACATCAAGACAGTCTACCGCGTGCTCGAAAACCCAGCGGATGCCTCTCAGGCCTGGAGTCCAGAGCGCGTGCTGTGCGACTTCCCACCAACACCAGAGAATCCGGATGGCTACACTTGCGGGAACCCAACTGCGGTGTTCGATTCGGAGGCGCGGCAGCTAGTCGTGTTGCTGAGTGTTAATGACGCGCGTGTGACCCATCGGCAGTTGGATGGCATGTTGTTGTCGGCACCCGACGCGCGCCCGACCTATGTGGCCACGAGCGTGCAAGTCGGTGACGCCATCGGCGCGGACTTGCAGTTCACGTCTCCAAAGCGGCTCGAGGGCATAGCTCCACCGGGTATGAACTGGGATGCGGCGGGGCCGGGCAACGGGATCCAGCTCGATGATGGTCGGCTCGTCTTTCCAGCCCGGGGTCGACTCATCGTTCGCGACCACAATCAGTGGGACTACCGTCAACGCAAAGGCCCAGATGAGTTCTCTTTCATGGAGGGAACCGTCGTTCAACGCAACGATGGCTCATTGCTGCGAGGGTATCGACCTTCGGCCAAGCCGTGGAAGCGTGTCTTTCGTCGGGCCGTCTCTGTCAGTCTCAACGACACATTCACGGAGTGGTCCGAGTGGACCCAAGAGAACCAACCACTGTCGCCTGGTCACTACTGCAAGAGCAGCGTCTGCTCCAGCACCGTCGACCGCTGTGAAGTCGCGTTCGCCAAGCCTTCGCCCAAAGGCTGCAGGAACAGGCCCAAGCATGTGCACGCCTCAATGGGGCGACTCTCCATCGAACCCATCTCTCGCTTGTTCCTGGTCAATCCTGGGAACTCGCAGCACCGCACGGGGATGTTCGTTCATCTGAGCTACGACGAGGGCGCCACTTGGCCGATGCGTCGGGCCATCGTCCCACTCCGAAAGCGGACAGGGTACAACTCCACTGCGAGCGTTCCCGGCGCCGACGGACCAGGGCTTGGGGTGCTCTACGAGGTTCGCTCTCGTGCGATTCAAAGCGTTGTTTACAGTTGGAGGAGCCTTCGGTGGCTCCTTTGCGGGCGCAAGGAGCCAGTCGTCATCGCTGGTAACGCGTGGATGGGCAACTTCGATGACGTGCAAATCGGTAAGCAGGGCTCCAAGACATATGTCGCGCGCGTCGATGGACAATTGGTGCGGGTGTCAACGCCCCTGGCCAAGCTGAGTGACAAAGTGCAGCAGGTGAACTTCGACTTGGGGGGAACGGAGAGAGTCGCCACCGTCAGTCCAGACCGGCCTGGTGAGTACCGTTTCGCAGACGGGCGTATCGTGCGCCTAGGGTTGGTACCAACGCAGATCGCGGATTGCCGTCAGGCGCACTAGGCTCCAGCAGGAACCTAGGAGCCTCAAGTGTACGATACCGACTCACAGGGCCCACCTTGAACGGGGGGAGGGGCCGCACAACTCGGGGCTTTCCTGACTCACTACGGTTCACTCCCTGCGTTGTACCTGCGGCGTTGTGACTGATTGGTGGCCAAAGCTCCTTCGGTGCGTAATTCTTCAGCGCCGCTCAGGGCGGTAATTCCTTTGTTGTGGGAGAAACCATGAAGATGAGATCTAGCTTGACCGTGAGCCTCTTGGCCGTTGCGGTTTGTTTTGCTGCTTGCGGGGACGATGACGGCAGTAGTTCGAGTGAAACCGAAGCGACCGATGCGACGGATGAGACGGACGTTGACGAAACCGCCGAGACTGAAGCAACGGTCGGAGAGACCGATGGCACAGAAACAGAAGTTGCCACGGATGTAGAGACCGAAGCCACGGACGCGGAGACCGAAGTAGCCACGGACGCAGAGACCGACGGCACTGAAGCAACGGACGTCGAAAACACGGACACGGACGAGCCAGACGCCGGCGCCGAACCGGAACCGGAAGGCTTCATCGGTGCTGAAGGTGGTACCATCGAGAACGAGGACGGAGTGAAGCTGGTCATTCCTCCTGACTCGATTGACCCGCCTTCGGAGATTTCGCTCGCTGCAATCGAAGTCGACGACGACGGTCAGCTGGTTTCGACGGCGTGGGACTTCCAGCCCGACGGTGTGACGTTCGATCCCCCGGCAATGTTGACACTGCCCTTCGATACCGAGGCCGCAGCGGATACCGAGGTGGCCATTGCGTGGCTGGATGCCGGCGAGTGGATCCCGTTGACCGAGTGCACCGTGGCTGATGCGGCCGTGACCTGCGCGGTCGAGCACTTCACCACCTTCGGCGTCGTCACCCTGGTGGGCGAAGAGCCCGACGGCGGTACAGAGGAAACCGACGGCACGGACACGATGGAAACCGACACAATGGAGACGGACGTGATCACCGATCCGATGGAAACCGAAGTCACGGACAGCACCGATACGACGACGGACATGACCGACGTCGGCACGGACCCAACGGGAACCTGCGAGGGTCCGCCCTGTTGGACAGAAGTCGGTTACGAGGACTGCATTCCAGACGTGCCAGAGACCTGCCAGACGAACATCGAGGGCGTCACTCCAGTGTCGACGAACGTCTGCTACTCCAATGGAGTCAAGGCCCAGGTCACTGGCTTGCTCGCCGAGCCCTTGGTGATGACGTTCAAGAAGGTCAACGGAGACGCTTGCTACAGCCTAGAATTCAGCGGGGCGACAACGTCGACCTACAGCTACGTGTGGAAGAACGCCGCTGGCAACTCCGTGATGACAGCCACGGTTCAAGCGTCGAACACCGACATCGTTACCTACCAGTGCGACGGTTCACAATACGTCGTCGACTACTCCACGGAAGAATGTTCGTCGCAACCGGGCCCAGCAAGCTCGGAGACTGCGGGTTGTGCGATGGAAACCTGCGAGTTCTGATTAGGCCTGGGGCCGCCGCCAGGACGTTTTGGAGGCGGCCCCGGGGGCACTCAAGCGCTGCGACCACGCCAGGTGTCT
The DNA here is from genome assembly GCA_050298815.1 of Polyangiaceae bacterium. GTDB lineage: Bacteria > Myxococcota_A > Polyangia > Polyangiales > Polyangiaceae > SZUA-265. Next base: position 393,739 of record JBNKUV010000010.1, on the reverse strand, counting down.
CCGGATCGTTTCGCCCGGTTCGTCCCTCGGGAGGTCGCGCGTCCGCCCAAGCGAGCCCACACCCGCCGGGTAGCTCAGCCGTCGTGGGGGCCGGAAGTTGTCCCAAGTAGGTTCACACGTCGACGAATCGACATTGGAATTCCATGGGGAGGAGCTTTTGTTGACAGCACGAGAACGAAATGCGGCGTGTGAGGGAGGGTGGTGGCTCTGATTGATCCGTGTGGGCATTCTGCGCCATTGGGCGGTTGAGGCTGTGTCGGCTCAGTACCTGCCAGACGCGGCCAATCAAGTCTTCCAGAGAAACCCGAATGAACTACTTACTTTCGTCAATCCTCAGCGCCACCGCAGCCATCCTGGTCACTGCTGCATGTAGCTCCGAAACCCCGACCACGATGGAGGAGCCTCCGGAGGTGGGCGACTTTGTCGAATCCACGCCCGGCGGCGAAGGAACAACCAACCCTGCCGGCTCGGACTCTCCCGGCGGTATCTCGGTCATTACCCCAGCGCAGGAAGGCCCAGGTGAGGAGTTCATTGCGGAGGATGAAGGTGACCTCGATTGCACTCCCAAGACGTGCCAAGAGCTCGGCATCAACTGCGGATACGCGCCGGACGGCTGCGGTCAGGCCGTCAGCTGCGGTAGCTGCCCGGAAGGGCAGCTGTGTGGAGCCGAAACTCCGAACATCTGCAAGGAACCTCCCCCCTGTCAGGCAGCGGCGAGCTGCGCCGAGCTCGGTTGGGAATGTGGTGTGGCCATCGACGATTGCGGCAATGTGCTCGACTGCGCCGCAGAGGGATTGGCCTGTGAGCCTTTCGAAACCTGCATCGGGTCTGACAACGGCACGACTGAGTGCGTGCCAGGGTTCGGTGGCGCAGCGGGTTGCGACGTGTGTGAAGGCCTGCCGGAGTGCGACGGCCAAGCTCAGGCCACGGCGCTGACCGGGCGGGTCATCACTCCCGGTCGAAGCGACGACAACATCGGCAATCAGGTCGGCGTTCCCAACGCCTTCGTCTACATCCTGACCAACAACAACCCAGCCGACCTTCCGCCATTCGTCGATGGCATCCCCGAGGACGGAACCGCCTGCGACCGATGCGAAGGACAAGACCTGGGACCGCTGCTAGCGGGCACCGCCACCGACGCACTCGGCAACTTCACGTTGGAAGGCAACATCCCCGTCGGCGTGGAGTTCCTGCTGGTCGTCAAGGTGGGTCGCTTCCGTCGCGCGGTGCCGGTGACGCTCCCGGAGACGGCCGCTTGCACCACGACGGAGCTCGATCCCTTGGAGACGAGACTGCCCCGGTCGATGGACGACGGTTTGGGCGTGAACATTCCCCGCGTCGCCATTTCGACGGGTGGTGTGGACGCGATGGAATGCGTTTTCGAAAAGATGGGCATCGCCCACAGCGAGTACGGCGTTGGCGGCGACGCAACCACCCCCCAACGCATCCAACTCTACGGAGACGACGGCGCCGAAATGCCAGAAGGCAACCCCAGCGAGAACGAGCTGCAAAACTCCCTCGAGCGCGTCCTGACCTACGACATGCTCGTCTTCGATTGCCAGGGTGGTGACTATCTCGACCCGCCTGCGCAAGCGGCCATGGACAACGTTCGTCAGTACGTCAACCGTGGCGGTCGCATGTTCGCTAGCCACTGGAGCTACCAGTGGATCTGTCGCAACGGTGAGACCGCCTACAGCGCGGACGACCCCACCGCCACGGGCCTCGCGCTATCGGCGGAGTTCCCGACCTGCACTGGGGACAACAGTCCGCGACCTGCGGAGGCGACAGGTGACGTCTCGACGGGACGTCCAAACGCCAACCCCGCTAAGATCGACGACTTCGCAGCGTGGCTGGTGAACGAAGGCGCGGCCGCCGAGGTGGCCGCCGGCGACTTCGAGTTCAACGTCCTGGAGCCTCGCGACCTGGCGGTTTCTGTCAACCCGCCTTCAGAAGAGTTCGTGTACCGCGAGTACCAAGCCACCCAAGGTGGAGGTATGATGGGCGGCGGCATGATGGGCGGCGGCATGATGGGTGCGGGTGGTGCTGCCCCAGAACCTGAGCCCGCAGCAGAGCTCATCACGTCAGTCCAACAGTACGCGTTCAATGCGCCGTTCGGCGCCCCAGATGAGGGCACCTGCGGCCGCGTCGCCTACAGTGGTTTCCACGTCTCCGCGAGCGAGGCGCAGCAGGGCATGAATCAAGGGGGAGACCCATTTGACCAGGCCGTGTTTCCGGAGCACTGCCAGGGAGATCTGACCCCGCAGGAAAAGGTCCTCCTCTACATGTTGTTCGACCTGGGTGCGTGCGTGGGTGACCCCCCTGAGCCTCCCGTATGCGAACCACAGACGTGCACGGACGTCGACGCCGAGTGCGGTCTGATCAACGACGGCTGCGGTACCGCCGTCGATTGTGGCCCCTGCCCAGAAGGTCAAATCTGTGGCCTGTTCGAGCCGAACAAGTGCGGCGCCTGTGTGCCGCACACCTGCGAGGAAGTGGACATCGAGTGCGGCTTCACTGGTGACGGTTGCGGCGGCGTGCTGGCCTGCGAGTGCCCCGCTGGCTTGCAGTGCGGCGTCCCGAACCCCAACGAGTGCGGCGTCATCGACGTAGCGAACTAATGACGTCATCGCCGCGGCGGCGGGTCGGCCTCACCACCGGGGCCGATCCGTTTGCGGCACGGCATGGGCGCTAACAGGCACTGCAGGTCCTGAGCTCCCGGTTAGGACTAGGTCGTCCTGGCATTGGTCTTGGTCTGCAGGCGTTTCACCTCGGCTTTGCCGAGCAGCAATTCGAGCAGGCCGCCCACGGTGCGCTGATTCTCCAGCGGGTGTCGTAAGGCTGCCTCGGGGTTGATCTGGTAGCGGTTGCGGCGTCCTTCCCTGGTTCGAAGCACGATCCCCGCCTGCTCCAGCTCCGTTACGATTCGGTGAGCGGCGCGCTCGGTGATGCCCACGAGCTGGGCGACGTCCCGCAGGCGCGAGGTCGGATCCCGCGCCAGGCACACGAGCACGTGCGCGTGATTGCTGAGGAACGTCCAAGAACCTCCAGTTTGTTCAGCGCTCGGGGAAGTGTTCGATTTCAACGGCGGCCGTCCTTGCAAATTCTTAGCGCGCTATTACATGAATTGCAATTCATGTTTTTTGAATCATGGCACGAGAGGTAAATGTTGTGACGCAGAGCAACGAGCGGGAGCCCCCCTTGCGAGAAACAGGGACCGTCAGTAGGGCCGTCGAACTGGCGCTGGACAGGGTAGGGCGCCCCGGACAATTCGATGTGCGCCGCTTGCTGGGAGACTTGGGCCCCGAAGCCGTGGCGCGAGAAATATGCCGTACCGCTGACGTGATTGCGCGGCATAGACGTGTATCGTTGGCGCAGCTGGCTGATGTTGCCGGTCCCGAGAACGTTATCTTGGTGCCAGCGCCCGACGGTTGGTTGGTTGCCCAGGGTAACTTTGCCAAATGGGTCACAGGGGCACAGGAGCGTGGTGTTCCGATGACCCCGAGGCACTTACGTCGCATCGGTCTGCCAGAACAACCTACCGTCATCATCATTGAAGCGCGACTTCAGCTCGCGACCTTGACGTCGGACGACGGTGAAATCGGCCCTTGGAGGAGACTCTGGCGGCTCCTACGCTTGGAGTTGGCCGATATACGCACGCTCGTTGCATATGCCTTGGTACTCGGCGGATTGTCCTTGGCTGTGCCGGTCGCCGCCCAGGTGCTGGTCAACACCATCGCGTTAGGGTCGCTCTTGCAGCCGTTGGTCGTACTCTCCGTGCTCCTGTTAGGAACTCTGGTATTGGCCGGATCGCTCCAGCTGCTGCAGTGGTACGCGGCAGAGGTGCTACAGCGTAAGCTCTTCGTTCAGGTCGCAGAGGACTTCGCTCGACGCCTCCCCACGGTGCGTTACTCAGTTCACCGGCAGCACGATGTTAGGGAAGTGGTAAACCGTTTCTTCGAAGCAGCGGGGATCCAAAAGAGCGCCGGTGTGCTGCTCCTCGATGGTCTGGCGTTGGCGCTGCAGACCCTGACGGGGATGCTACTGCTCGCGTTCTATCATCCCTCGCTGCTGGTATTCGACATCCTGCTGGTGGTCGGTCTGCTCGTTGTCGTGGCGCTGGGCCATGGTTCGGTCAAGACAGCGATTGACGAAAGCAAAGCGAAGTACCGCATCGCCGCCTGGTTGGAGAACATCGCTGCCCGCCCGACGCTCTTTCATCGTCGCGCGGCGGCGGTAGGGGCAGCGGTTACCGCAGACAAGTTGACAAGAGAGTACCTGCGGGCTCGGAAACGCCATTATGCCAAAGTGTTCCGCCAGCTGAGCGCTGGCGCGGGGTTGCAAGCGCTGGCCATGGTCGCGCTGTTGGGCCTTGGGGGGTACTTGGTGATCGAAGGCGAGTTGACGCTGGGTCAGTTGGTAGCGGCGGAGCTCGTGGTTGGCCGAGTTGCCGCGGGGTTTGCCAAGTTGGGCAAACACTTCGAGCGATTTTATGACCTCGTGGCCAGCCTAGACAAGATCGGCAATGTGTTGGACTTGCCGACGGACGCGCCCGCCGTTGCACCAGCGTTCACTCGTCCCCATGTCGAGCTCGAGGAGGTCGTCGTGGGGGGTAGTTCGAATCCTTGTGCCGCCCTCAGCGTGACATGTCGGCCGGGACAGCACATTTGGGTCAGTGGTGGCGATGGCGGTCAGCGGGACGAGTTGTTCGAAGTGCTCGCTGGGTTGCAGCCTCCAAAGGCAGGCAGAATACACGTCGCAGACGTGGACGGAGAGCGCCGAACTTCGAGCCGGGATGAACTCAAGGAGCATTCGTTGCTGCTGCTTGCGGGGGAGCTGGTGAACGGAACTCTAGCCGAGAACCTGAGGTTGTTGAGTCCCGACGCGACCGACTTGGAGCTGAGCCAAGCATTGGCTGCAGTCGAGCTAGGCTCGGTCGTCGACCGGCTACCCCAGGGCTTGAACGCTCCAGTGTTCATGACTGGTGCCCCTCTGACGCGACAACAAGCGGCTCGCCTGTGTCTTGCACGGCTCTACTTGACGCGACCGACGCTCGCGATCCTGGGCGGTATCATCGACGACGCGGACTTCTCGCCGGTGGAGAAGCAGCGCGTCCTCGATTGGGTATTCGCTCCCGACGCACCGTGGACAGCCATTGTCACGAGCCACGATCCGGACATCCGTCGGCGTTGCAAACAAGACCTATCGTTGTTGAGGCAGGAGGTGGCGGCATGAGTTCGTTCAATCTGGAGGTGCCGACCACTGCGTTGAGCGCGGTTGGGCGCATTCGAGCGGTGCGCATCTTGGCTTGGCTCCTAATTGCCACAGCGGTAGCCACGCCCTTCGTACTTGGGTTTACCCCTTGGCAGCAGTCTGTTCATGGTGAGGGCAGCGTGGTGGCGTACGCGCCGCTGGAGCGGCGTCAAGTCATCGAAGCCCCGATTGAGGGACGTGTGGTTCGCTGGCACGTTCAGGAGGGTGATTCGGTGGCCGCAGGCGAAGTAATCGCGGAACTTGCCGACAATGATCCAGATATCGTGCAGCGCGTGCGGCGCGAACGAGATGCGGCACAAGCCCAAGTCGACGCCATCTCTCTCTCCATCAGCCTAATTCAGTCCCGCATCGCCTCGCTGCGCACGGCGCGGGACGCCGCTGTCTCCAACGCCGAACAGCAAGTGCTCAAAGCGCGCAGTGCGGTGGACGCCGCAGAACAAGCCGTTGCCGCTGCGGAGGCTGCCCACACGACGGCGGAGCTCAACTTGGACCGTCAGCGTGCGTTGCACGACAAGGGGTTGAACTCTGAACGGGAGTACGAGCTGTCGCTCCTCGACGCCAAGCGTGCGAAAACGGACCTCGACCGGGCGCACGCTTCTCTGCGGATGGCTCGCGCCGAGGTGACCGCGCTTTCTGCATCTCGGGGCAACGTCGCGTCCAAGAACGATGCAGAGATCGAATCCGCCCAAGCCACCCTGGAGAAGCAGAAAGGCGAGCGGGCGAAAGCTGTTGCGGAACTCACCAAAGTGGAGGTGAAGTTAGCTCGCCAGGACCGTATGCAGGTAGTGGCGCCTCGCCCCGGTGTGATCCTGAAGCTGCTGACGAAAGAAGGCGCGGAGATGGTCAAGCCAGGAGACGCGCTGGTAACGCTGGTTCCGGACGTCGGGTCGCGTGCTGTCGAGCTCTACGTGGATGGCAACGACGCTCCCCTCGTTGAACCAGGTCGTCAGGTCCGCCTGCAGTTCGAGGGCTGGCCTGCTGTGCAGTTCGTGGGTTGGCCGTCGGCGGCTGTGGGCACATTCGGAGGGCAAGTCGCGTTCGTCGATGCGCACGGCGATGGTTCGGGGCGCTTTCGGGTGGTGGTCGTGCAGGCCGAAGGTGAAAACTGGCCAGAAGCGCGCTACCTACGTCAAGGGGTGCGTGCCAACGGGTGGGTCTTGCTCGACACCGTCAGTCTTGGGTTCGAGCTCTGGCGCCGCTTCAACGGCTTTCCACCTGCCTTGATGAAGCCAGTGGAAGCAACCTCAAAGGAGGATGCCAAGTGATTCTCAGATGTATCCAGGTTCTGGTCGCGCTCATGGTGGTGGGGTTGAGTACTCTTGCTGGAGCGACTTTCGCTATGGAGGATGCGAGCGAAGCCAGTTCCGTTGGTGTGGCCAATCCATCGAGTTTCGAACGCGGGCGCGAAGCTGCGTTGTCTTTGGCTGAGGTGTTGAAGAACACAGTGGAGCGACATCCCAAAGGGCGAGCCGCTTTGCAAAAGCGACGAGGCACAGAAGCCGCTGCCGCCGGAACGTTTGGCGCTTGGGACCCACGTCTCAGTATCGAAGGCAAGTCCGTCGAACTCGGGTACTATCGCTATCGTCACCTAGACGCCCAGGTTACCCAATACACGCCGCTTTGGGGCACGTCCTTGTTCGCGGGTTATCGTGTTGGAGGTGGGGACTTCCCGGTGTATCGCGCTGAGCACGAGACCCTCAGTGCGGGGGAAGTGCGGGCTGGAGTCAACCTTCCCGTCTGGCAAGACGGGCCGATCGACTCACGTCGAGCAGCTATCGAAAAAGCCAAATGGGTTGCAGGGGCCGCCAGTTGTGCCGAGCTCCAAACACGGTTGTCCCTGCAACGGGCTGCTGCCTCGGCATACTGGGCTTGGGTCGCTACCGGTCACATCATGGCGATAGAGCAAGATCTGTTGAATGTGGCAGAGCAGCGCCAGTCGGCGATCTCGGCTCAGGCGGAGCTTGGTGCGCTGGCGCCTGTCGTCGTGCTGGACAACCAGCGACTCGTGCTCGACCGCAAACTCAAGCTAAACGCTGCGCAGCAGGCATTCAGGGAGGCAAGCATCTCGCTATCGCTGTACTACAGAGATCGCGACGACCAACCAATCTTGGTAGATGACGCCAGGCTACCCGCGGAGCTGAGCCCCGGAGAGCGGCTACCACAACAGCTCGATGCTCAGGTCATCGGGGGTGCAATCGCAAAGCGCCCCGAGGTATGCGCACTCAGTAGGCAACTCGAGGCTGCTCGGGTGGAAGTTGAGCTTGCCGACAATCGCGTGGCACCCAGCATGGATGCCAAAGGTTACGTAGCGAGGGATATCGGAGATGGTCCTCAGCAGCTGTGGCAAACAGAGTTGGCAGTCGGCCTTTCCTTCGAGATGCCCTTGGGCCTTCGACAGGCGCGCGGTGAGCGCGATAGCGCCTTGGCGAAGCGCCGTGAGCTGGAGGCTGAACTCCAAAGTGTGCGGGACCTGATCGGCGCGGAAGTGCGGACTTCCTTCGTGCGGGTGCAGACCGCCTACGAGCGATGGACCCTCGCGCACAATCAGCTCGAGGTTGCCCGTGACCTGGCCCAAGCGGAACGTGAGAAATTCATCCGTGGGGCGAGTGATCTCGTGATCGTGAATCTGCGTGAGTTGGCTGCTGCGGAAGCTGCCAAGCAGGAGGCGATGGCTGCGGCGGCTTGCCAAAGCGCTCGGGCGGAATTTGCAACTGCCCAAGGACGAGAAATCTAAGCCGTGGTCCGCGCACTGTGGGGGTTCCTGTCCGGCTCGTCAGTCCCCCCCACGCCCGCCGCTCCGGGGGTAGGCGGCGCCGCTCGGGTGTCGCCTACCGATTCGGGGAAGAAGGCGGTCAGCGTCGAAGAAGTTTGCTACTAACGCCCCATGGGAGGCACAGAGTTTCCGTTTGGTTCAATCGCGTGGACGACTGTTCTGGCCTTGGCCCTCGGCAGCTGCGACTCGGCTTCCGAGCGCGCAAGAGAGACCGGCGATCCGACGATCGGCGGTCCGCTTTCCGCCGATTCGGTGTCTCCGAGCGTCCCCAGTGTGCCCAGCCAACCGCCCGCTGCGCCGAGCGCGAAAGCGAAGTCGAAACTGGAAGATGAAGCCAAATCCGTACTCTTTGCCTGGCTCAGAGCGCAGAACAACGGTCAATTCGATGCCTACGAGGCCACCTTCGCCAAGACTTTGGTCGGTATCAAGCGGGTAGGAAAGAAGGAGCAGCAGTTCAATCGGGCGGGCTGGCTCAAGGACAGGAAGCGCATGTTCCGAAAGCCGATGAACGTCAAGGTCGACGAAATTGTGGTTCGCGCCGACAAAGAGCCCATCGCCGTCGAGTTCACACAGACGTGGGCCTCCGGTAACTACAAGGATGTAGGGGCCAAGCGCCTCTCGTTGGTACGTGAGGGGGGAAAGTTACTGATTGCCAAGGAGGAAATGCTCGACTCGACGCCGGTCGATGCTGTGGAGATTGCAGCGGAAGAGCGTAAGAAGGTCGAGGAGTACATCTTGGCGATCAAACCCACGAGTATTGCCTCGGGAAGCGATGGCTTGACCGGCAGCATTGAGCAGTTTCGAGACCGCGGTGAGGTCATTTACGTGCGGGAAAGTCTGAGCCGGGACCATCACGGCGAGACGACGCACGTCTACTACAAGAACGGTGCGCCCTTCCTGATTCGAATGACTTCCCACACCGGTAAGGGCATCAAGAACGACCCCAAAGGTGGCGTCGCTACGGAGGTCGCGTATTCGGAGAGGGAGTACATTCTTTCCAAAACTGAGGTGCTTTCTGCGTTCGAAAAAAGCGCGACCTACTCCGGTGATTACACGCAGGCACAACAAGATGAGTTCGCTGCCCTCGAGGCCAAACCCATCTCCATCGCTGTTCGCAATCCCAAGCATTTTCAGCCGCTATTTCGTTTGGCGACCTTCTATCGGACTGTCAAAGCAGAGAAGCAAGCCGACGGATCCGTCCGCCGAGAGGTTCTCACCGAGTTGATGCGCGCGGAGTGACGTCTCTGAGCGATGTCGGCGGAGTGACGTCTCTGAGCGATGTTGGCACAGCGGAGCGAGCCTGCGTCCCAAAGAACCCGGTCGACGGCCGGGCTGTTTCGACTGGGCTCCCTAACGTCGGGAGGGGAACTTGGCGAGCTTGTAGTGGAGCGTGCGACGGTTGATGCCAAGGACGCGGGCCGCTTTGGAGATGTTGCCACCGCACTCCAAGATGACTCGCTCGATGTGCTCGCGCTCCAGGCGGGCCAGACTCGGTACTTCTTCGCTCAGGTGCTCTTCGGTGCGCTCCTGTTCGTCACCGCGGAGCACGCTCAGTAGCTGGTCCGCTTGGCAAGGTTTGACCAGATAGTCTGCGGCACCTACGCGCATGGCTTCCACGGCGGTTGCTATGGTGCCGTACCCAGTCAGGACGACGACGCGCGCCTCCGTGTACCGTTCGCACAGGGCAGCGACGAAATGTAATCCCGTTGCACCGGGCATTTTCAGATCTGTGACGATGCCATCGAAGGACTGATCCTCGGGCAGCTCCTTCGCCGCGAGTGGGCCATCGACGTCAGTGACGACTTGTCCCCGCTCGGACAGCGCCTGGGTCATGCGCTGCCTGAATCGGTCATCGTCGTCGATGAGCAGAATGCGCAACGGAAGGCTCATGCCCGAGCCTCGCCTTCTCCGAGACGGGGGCTGATTGGTACGCTGAGTTCGACTCGTGTACCGGACCCAGCCGTGGACTCGATTCGCAGCTCCCCTCCAAAGCTCAACGCAAATGCTTGCACCAGGAACAATCCCAATCCCATGCCCTCCCCGGGACGCTTGGTCGTGAAGAACGGCGTGGTGGCTTGCTGCAGTACGTCTGCGCTCATGCCGTCGCCGTTGTCCTCGACCACGAACACCACTGCGTCACCAACGACGACAACGCCAAGCTTCACCTCGCCGCCGTTGGAGCACGCGTCGACCGCGTTGACGATGAGTTGCGATACGGCGCGTGCCGCGGGCGCAATGCCCACGGCGAGCTGCACGTCCGGAACGTCGCCCTGAACGCGAACCGCCACGGGAGTGTCCGTTGCGGACGAGCCTCTCAAGACTTCGTCGAGTATCTCCTGTGGTCGAGCGCCGGAGCTTGCGAACTCTTCGTCGAAGCCCGGTCTCATTGCCCACAGGATGTCTTGGCAACGCTCGACCTCAGCCTCGATGAGCTGCAGATCGTCCAGACCGCGCTGAGTGTCGGCGGCAGGGATCGCCAGGCGCCGCCACGCAGCACCCAACTCGTGCGCCGCGAGTGCGATGGTGGCAAGTGGGGTGCGCAGCTCGTGAGCCGCGCCAGCAGCCAACGTCGTCAACGACGCGAGGTGTCGGGTCGCTGCGGCTCGTTCTCGCAGCACTCCGATCTGAGTCCGCTGACTTTCCAACGTGATCGATATCATTCGAACGAAATACGCCACGATCGCGGCCGTCACCGCGAACGCGATCCACATGCCAACGAGGTGACTCGAATAACCTTGGGCGTGCCCGTGGTGATGCATCTCGGATTCGTGCACGGGCATCAGGAACAAGCACCCAAACCCCACGGCGCTCAGCAGCGTCAGCCACCCCGTCCAGCGCGCGTCGAGCACGAGGGCAGCAAGAACTATATAGACCAGGTAGAGAATCGTGAACGGATTGGCGCTCGCCCCGGACGCGAGCAGCACCCCCGTTAGCATCACGGTATCCTGCACCAGCACCCACCCCATCACGCGGTTTCCTCGCTCTTCACTCCGCGTCTCCAAACGAGCGGCGCGCGACAGCCACAGGTTGGAGACGATGGCGATACCTACCAAGGCCGACACCCACCACCAGACGACGTCGGTTTCCACGACTTCTTGCGCGATGGCCGCTGCTGCCAACTGGCCGCCAATGGTCAGCCAACGCAGGCGCACCAACCACGGTAGACTCGCGGTCGCGTTGGGGCTCGGTTTCACGTCGGGGGCAGCCATCTCTGAAGTCGCGCGCGCCGTCAACGTGGCAAGATTGCTCACCTGGACCCGCCAGCGACTGAGCCAGTGTGGAAAAATCACAGGTCGACGGCAAGCTCGGAACCGGCGAGCAGCGCAAGTTCCCGAGACGATACGCGGTCCGGATCTGTGCAAATATGCCCCAGCGGTTACGTTCGGCTTTGGCAACTGGGCAGTGTAGCTTGCACCATCGGCGGGCCGGGCGTAGGCCGTACCCTGCACCTCATTGCCGATACCCGGCGGAATTTCTTGAAGAGACGGACGACCATGAAACGACAGACACTTGGATTGGGCCTAGTCATGCTGCTTGCTCTTGCCTGCGGTGACGATGACGGCGGGTCAGCCGCTGACGGCGGTACAGAGACGACGACGGACGATACGACAGAAGCGACGGAGGCGACGGAGCCGACCGACGTCGAACCGACGGCAGCGACCGACGACCACACCGATCACGAGACAGACATCCCCGACGGTCATGAGATCCCGGAGGATGCCAGCGCTGGTGCAGTCATGTGTGCAGAGCTTGCCGCTGCTTGCCACGCTGGCGACGACGGCAGCGGCGATTTAGCTGACGAATGCCACGACATTGGTCATCTGGGGGACGTGGACGAATGTGAAGCTCGCTATGACGAGTGCATGGCGTTTTGCATGGGGGGCGACGGGGGTGCGCATGAACATGAGCACGCTGAGCCCATCGAGCTGACTGCAGACGACACGATCCCCGGCATCGCGTTGATGGTCGAGGCGGACGCGATGTCAGGCTGGAACGTCCACGTCGAACTGACGGACTTCGAACTAGCGCCTCAGAATGCATCGACCGAGCATGTCGACGGCGAGGGGCACATGCACTTGTACGTCGATGGGGTCAAGCTGACCCGGGTGTACGGCGAGTGGTTCTACTTGGGCGAACTGCTTCCGGGAGCGCATGAGCTGCGTATGGAACTCAGCGCCAACAGCCACGCTCCCTTCTCCTTCGAAGGGGAACTCATCGACGACACCGTCATGATCGAGCAGCCGGAACATGCCGATGACCACACTCACGAAGAGGGGGAGACCTTCGACGTGGACGCTGCGGACGCTCCCAGCGTCGAGCTCGACGTGCACGTCGATCCCAAGAGCGGTTGGAACCTGGAGATTTCGACGGCTGGCTTCCTGCTGGCGCCCGAAAATGCTTCCCTGGAACACGTTGACGGCGAGGGCCACATGCACCTGTACGTTGACGGCATCAAACAGACTCGCGTCTACAGTGACTGGTACTATCTGTCTGGCCTCAGCGAAGGCGAGCACGAAGTCGCCATCGAACTCAGCACCAACGACCATCGCGCCTACGCCATCGAAGGCGAACCCATCTGGGGAGTCGCGCACGTCATGGTCAGCGAGGGGCAGGCCAGCGGTGAACACGAGCACACCGACGCCGGCGCCCATGAACACGCGGCGGACGCCGGGCACTCCACGCACGATGCGGGCGTCGCGATGCACGACGCCGGGCACGTCGACGCAAGCGCCCAATAGATGTTTCAATGGGAACGGGTGGACGCTGCCCCAAGCAGGCGTTCACCCGCGCGCCCTCACAGCGACGGAGTGATGGGGGGCCCTTTGCACCACCCAGAACGACGGCAGCGTCAGGACCAGCACGAGGATGAAGTACCCTTGGTAACCCAGGGCGGGAAACAGGCGCGCGCCTAGCATGCCCGTCACGCTCATGCACAGGCCCATCAGTGCCGTGCCGTAAGCGAAGTGGGCTGTCGGATACGGCCCCGGGGCAAGCTCGTGCATCATGTAGAGCATGTGGGCGACAGCACCCGCGCCAAACCAGAACTTCTCGAAGCCGACTGCCGCCCCAATTAGCCACACATCTTCGGGTCGGGCCACGACGAGCGCCAGGTAGAGGGCGTTGGGCACGTTGAACGCGGCACACAACCACGGCAGGCTCCGACGAAGCCCAAAGCGTCGTACGATGGACGCGCCGACAAAGGTACCTGCGGCGATCCCGAGACTGCCCAGAGTGCCATTGATCCACCCCAGGGTTTCGTTGTCGAGACCGAGGCCCCCTTCCAACGGTGGGGTTTTGAGGAAGGTTTGGCCGATTTTGTCGAGGAAGCCTTGGCTCGTTCGGTAGAGGGCTGCGAACGCGACCATCGACCAAATCCCTGGCTTGGCGAGGAATGTGCGAATGGTGTCTCGCGCCGTCTTGACCGTGGTTTGCACACTGGGGAGTGCCTTTCGGAACTCGCGCTCTGGCAGCGCGCGCCGATGCCAGAGTGCCGCCAAGAGCAGCAGGCCCGCCATCGACAACCAAGCGACCTGCCACGACCCGCTCGCGCTGCTGCCCTGTCGCTGCAAGGAGCCAACCAACGTGACCAAGAGCCCGGTGGTGATGACCGGTCCGAGCATCCAGCCCATTGTTTGATAGCCCGTCCACCGTGTCTGCTCATCCCGGTCGAGCGCAGCTAGATACACGCCGTCGTTGGCGGTATCCATGGTCGAGCCCAAGACTCCCATCAAGAGAAACGCTGTGGCGGATAGCGCTAGGAATCTATCCGTCCCGATGGCCCAAGCGACCAGCAGTGAGCACAGGGAGAGAGCCCACTGTGTCCAAACGACGAAGCGCTTCTTGGTGGCAAAGCTCTCCAGCAGTGGTGCCCACAGCGGTTTCAACACATACGGAGTCAGGAACAGGCTGGAGTGCCAGGCAGCGTCGCCGACGGAGAGCCCGAGATCGAGATACACGATGTTGGTGGTACTGCCGACCCCCATGTACACAGCGCCCATCGCCAAGTAGGAGGTGGTAACCCAAGGCGCGGTGCTTGTTCCGGTGGTGGTTGAGCTGGCGCTGGGGTTAGCGACAGCGAGATTGGGTGCTTGTCGTATGGGACTCATGGTAAGCTCGCCTGGTTGATGGCGGTTGCGTATGTATGGGTGAGCTGCTGGCTACCCAGGGTGCAGCTCTAGCGATCTGAGGCAAATGCTCAGTTCTGTTCGGGTGGCGGCACGTAGGTCCCGCCGCTCGGTGCCAGCGACGCGGGGAGGTGAGCCGGGTGAGTTATCTGGCGGGGGCGTGCGCCGGAGCCCGTGCCGTTGCATTCAGGGCGCTCGGCATCGAGGTTGGTCTGGTAAAAGCGTCTCCCGAAAGAAACCTGAGGGCTTCGAGCCCGGCAACGTTCGGCGTGAGGCCAGGTTCGCTTTGCATCGGCGCTAGCAATAGGGGGCAGAACACTGTCGCAAGACAGATGGCGGCGGCGAACCATGCCCGGGCTAGGCTCAGCTTCGGCTGTTCCGATCGAGGTTGCGGTTCTCTCACTGCCAAGCGCGCCAGCACCAACTCGACGCCTTCCTCAACTGGGCGTGGCGCAATTGCCGCGCCGAGCCGGCGCTTCAGCCCCAGCGATTCTCTATGCCGCGCCGCGCAACGTTCGCAGCTGCGTGCGTGCTCGAGGCGAGCACGATAGTCACTCAGGGTGCACACGGGGCCATCCCAAAGCCACGCATCGAGCTCCGGACAATCAGCCACGGTTCCCCTCCAACAACTTGCTCAACCTGCTGACCGCCGCTGCAACCCGAGACTTGGCGGTGTTTTTCGACACTCCTAGCTCGTGTGCCAGCTCTGGGTAGGTGTACCCGTAGTAGTAGCGAAAAACGAACGCCATACGCGCCTGCGGCTCTAGCAGTCGCAAGGCTGACAGCACGAGCGACGCCTCCTCACTTTGAGGTGGGATCGAGAGCTGGCCAGCGGCATCTAGCGATGTTGTTTTCGCCCGTTTGCTGGACTTCACCTGATTGAGGTAGGTGTGATACGCAATAGTACTGGCGTAGCCCATGAAGCTGCCCGTCTGGCAATACTGCTGCCGTCGTTCGAAGATGCGAACGAAGGTCTGTTGCGCGAGCTCATCTCCCACAACGGGATCACCGCTCAAGCGCACGCAGAGCGTGGCGACATCTTTCCAGCAGAGCAACATCAGTGCGCGGAATGCATCATCGCACCCAGCAGCGACCTGCTGCATGAGCTGTTCGGCGCTGGGTGCCGCGGGGGCCTTGGGGTTTCCACTAAGTAAGAGCAGTGGCGCCTGCGCAGCGCCGGGGGTGGTCTTGGGCGCGTTGTCGGTCGTTGCGTGCTCCAACTCGGAGCGGGACGCGGGGACGACCTCTTTGGTGGTGCGGATGGTCCTTGCCGTCCTACTGCCTGGAACGCTTCTCATGCTCATCTATGAAAACAACCCGCGCCCTTCGGATCGCCCAATCTTTTTTCGCGCGCTCCTCTTTTTTCTGCGGCTGGCTCGGTGAGCGCGCTTCGCCGTTCTCCCGAGGCGGAAACGTTCCACTCGTTGTGCCACTGAAGGCGATCCCCTTGGTGTACTCCCGTGTGCGCACAGCCGTCTCCTGTTCCTTGGTTCAGCGCCATGCGTCCAGGGTGCGCTCGGGCAGCACGTCGAGGATTTCACCGTCCTTGGAGCGTCGCGTCCGACACTGTTCGATGAGCCGTGTTTTCCTGAGTAGTCCTCCGGCGACAAGCAGCGCTCGTCGCTCAGAGTAGGTCTCGGCCCGAACCTCTGTCGGATCGCGCACCCAACGTCCCAAGTGTTCGGGAAGGTCGCGCTGCTTTTCTCGTCGCTCCAACCGCATGAAGACGTTGAGCCCGAGGGAGAAGGCGACGAGGATCGCGATGCCCAGCCATTCGGCCATGGGCCATTGTATCCGCTCGGGCCGTCATCGGCGAGGTCTAAGGTGGCGGGCTGCCGTCGCGAGCGCGCGCTCGAGGCGTGACGCGCGGGCGCGCCTCCGGTTTCGCTGCCTTCCTGCAGCCTGGTCCGGCGAACCCAGGCTAGCGCTGTTGCTCCTGCTAGCGCCGTTGCTCGACGCATTCGCTCAGTCGTGACGTATGTCGACGACCAGACGAGGGGGTTCCGACAGTTCCAGTGTGCGGTAGCGGTTGGGTGCTGCCAGTCCGATGACCCAAGTGACGACGGCCTCGAAGTCACAGGTCGACTCGAGCTCCTTGGCCACGCCCAAGTCGAGTAGTCGCTCCCGTTCCTCGATGGTCGCGCTTCCCTGGTCGGTGTGGGCGTTGGCCGGCGACAAACGAATTTCCAACCAGGCCTCGCCCGCGAGGTCCGTTGGCTTCCCCGAACCACACTGACGCACTGGCTTGTCGATGTACTCGATGTGGTAACCTGGGAGGTGCTGGCCGGAAAACTGCCAAACGAAACGATCGAACCCTGGGTGCCGGGCGCTGCGCACTTCGGTCAAGAGCGCCGGCGTCGTGGCGCGCGGCTGGTCCACGATGCCGACGGTTCCTGCGAACGGTGCGCTGCTGATCGACTCTCGGGAGGTCGGAGAATCGTCGCCGGGGTTCAGCGCGTGCCTCGTTGCGCTCTCCGCCTCGTCAGCTGTTGGCTTCGAGTTGGATGCATTCGGGTGGGCAGCTTCATTGTCGCCTTCGTGGGAGGCTTCCGAGCCGGGTGTCTCGACCCCAACGGTTGTGTCCGACGGCTCTTGTGGGTCTGGAGTCTCCCGCTGAGCCGATGGCTCACACGCAGGCAAAGCGCACGCCAACGTCGTCGCTATGCACGCGCTCCTCACGGCTCGGCCTCCACATGAGGTACTGGCGATGGCTTTGAGCGTCTTGTGGTTCATACCTCTGGTGTTCTGCACCTTTCGCGCCAACGCCTCCGCCGCGGGACCGGACATCGCGCACCGATGTCGACAGTATCCTGCGCCCACTGGTTGTCATGGTGAATTCACCCATCGCACGCAGTCGCTCCGCGTGTTTTCATGCAGTGGTTTGGGTTGGGCCCAGCCACTTTCGTCGGCGCGCGGCTCCCTCCCCCCGCGGGTGCTGACTGTGCTGTGTCGCCATCCCCGGTATTCCGTTCCGATTCAGAATTGTCGAACGCTGCCGGTAAGCGACAGATCGATACAAGTATAGGTGACTTCGTCCGACTGGGCGCGGGTTTGGATCATGCCGCCCTTGTTGTTTCCACACTTGGCGGAGAGTGCGTCAGCGCAAGTCACCGGCACCGGGTTCGTGTCTTCGATACCGTTGCAGCCGGGAACACTCTCGGTCTTGGTGGTGCCGTCGTCACACGCGACCGCGTAGGTGTCGGGAGCGGAGCCGAGGCCGAGGTAGAAGCCCCGTGCGTAGCCGAGGTCGACGCAGGCGGTGTTGATCTGGTCTAGGCACGCCGGGCTCTGTTGTCGACCGCCGGGGCATTGGTCCAGCTGTGAGGTGGGGACCACGTTGCGTTCGAAACCGATGATGCACCCCACCGTGTACTGATCATCCGCATCCTCTTTGACTCCGGTTACCATGCCGGCGATCGGGCTGTGACCGTACTGCGCGCACCAGTTGGCAGTAGCCACCATGCAGACGGTCTGTGTGATCTGGTTGGTGAACTCGCAGGAACTGCTCAGGCTGTTCAGGGATGCTGCGTGCATGCAGCCGTTTCGACAGACGTCGGTGTCGACTGTGTTCAGATCTTCGCACTCCTCGCGCGGCGTCTGAACGATCCCGTCACCACAAACCTCGTTCTTGCACGTGCTGCTGCACCCGTCGTTGTTCGACTGGTTGCCGTCGTCACACTGCTCGTTGGCGGTGGTGTTACCGTCGCCACAGACTTCGTTCTCACACGTCG
The DNA here is from genome assembly GCA_050298815.1 of Polyangiaceae bacterium. Classification (GTDB taxonomy): domain Bacteria; phylum Myxococcota_A; class Polyangia; order Polyangiales; family Polyangiaceae; genus SZUA-265. The sequence continues at coordinate 375,839 of JBNKUV010000010.1, read as the reverse complement.
CGCTGCACCCGTCGCCATCGACTTGGTTGCCGTCGTCACACTGCTCGTTGGCGGTGGTGTTGTCGTCACCGCAGATCTCGTCTTCGTCCTCGGTGACAGTATCGTCCACGTCGGCAACGTCCTCGGTGGCAGTATCGTCCACGTCCTCGGTGATGGTATCGTCCACGTCCTCGATGATGGTATCGGTGATGGCATCGTCCTCGCTGATGGTATCGTCCTCGGTGATGGTATCGTCCACGTCGTCGGCATCGTCCTCGGTGATGGTATCGTCCACGTCGTCGGCATCGTCCTCGGTGATGGCATCGTCCACGTCGTCGGCAACGTCCTCGGTGATGGCATCGTCCACGTCGTTGGCATCGTCCTCGGTGATGGCATCGTCCTCGGTGATGGCGTCGTCCTCGGTGATGGCGTCGTCTTCGTCCTCGGTTTCGATGGTGTCGAGTGCGCCGTTGCTCCCACCGCCTTCCCCGCCGCTGGAGCTGTTCGTCCCAAACGCCTCCACGGAAGTATCGTCCACAGGTTGCTCCGTCTCCGTGGTGTCGTCGCTTGGTATCTCAGTGTTCGCCCCAGATGGCTCAGCGAGATCGGGGGCATCGGCGCCTTCGCCGCCAGCTGACACTGCGAGCGCTTGTTCTTGATTGTCGGCGCCGGCAGTCACCGCCGTTGCCATTGGGGTGCTGCTGGAGGCGCCGCCCGTTGGGCTCGTGGGCCCGGTGCCTGGAACGAAGATCGAGTCCCCGCCCTCTTCAGTGACGGGGTCGACATCTTCTGTACCCCGACTCGACTCGTCAAAAGACCCGAGATCGGGCCGGGCCGGACTACAAGCGGCTCCCAGCACACAACACAAGAAACAACCCCACCGACGCCCGCTCGTGAGTGAAAGACAACCAATCATGCGTCGACCATCGCGCGAACGACTGCTCAGGTATTGTACGATGTTGCACGTCGTGAGGGCGTTTTGTCGGGCGCCACAGCTCAAAATGAGGTGCAAGATCCCGCACTCCGACTGATGGGGAAGCCCGTCTCGCTCCGCATCCCCGCAGGTCGCAACGAGTTGCGAAACGAAACGCCGCGAATCAAGCTGTGGCGAATGTCAGGGAGCGTGGCGAACTTGGCTTTTCGGGTCATGCCCGAAGTGCGCCTCATCATCTCCCGGCAGAACCGGAACACTCCTACCGACGAAGAGTGGGAGAAGTGGTTCCGTGCAGCTGAGGCGTTGCATTCAGACTCGCGCGAATTTCGGTTGTTGGTTTACACCGAGGGAGGGCGTCCCACCCGTTCGCAGCTCGATCGCATTCGCTTAGCAAACCGGACGGATCCGTTGACGGCGATCGTCTCCCCATCGTTTTCGATGCGCGCGTTCGGTTCCGCCTTGACATTCATCAACCCAACGATCAGTTGCTTCGCCCCAAGGCAAATGGCTGGTGCCTGTGCACATCTCGGTCTCGACCCTGGGTTTGCGGACCGAGCAAATGCCGTGCTCGTGGCGCTCCAGCGACAGATGACCCACCAGTCCGGGTGATCCTCGAGCGGCTGGTTCGGGGATCGGGGTCGCCAAGCCAAAGGGCCGCCAGAAAAACTGAGCACGGTTGTCCGAAAACCGGGAACTCACCCGTCGAGGGGAGGTGAGCACGGAAAAATGGTATCCGTAGGAAGGGTCTTCGCCCGCTAGCTCCAGGAGACGACTATGACCAAGTATTTGTTTTTGTATTGGAATCCACCAGGCCCCGAGAAGCAGCCGAGCCCCGAAGAAATGCAGCAGATGTTAGCGCAGTGGGCCGCGTGGAAAGAGAAGTTCAAGGCTCAGGTGGTCGACATGGGTGACGGTCTCGCCCATGGTGGGCGCACCATCCGCGGTGACGAGATCCTCGATGGGCCCTACCCAGAGGCAAAGGAAATCATCGGCGGGTTCTCGATCATCGAGGCCAAGGACTACGATGAGGCGATCCGAGTGGCCAAAGAGTGCCCCATCATGTTCATGCCAGGAGCAAGCATCGAGATTCGCCAGATGATGGGCTATTGAACAAGCTGTGAGCGTCGGGAGGAGACGACAAGGACGACATGGATAACGCTGCGTCTCCTCCCGGTCTCGTCGAGCATTTCTTCCGCCACGAGTATGGCCGTCTCATCTCCGGCCTCGTGCGTCGGTACGGTGCAGCTCGCTTGGAGTTGATCGAAGACGCTGCCCAATCAGCCTTGGTTGCCGCAGTGTCGACGTGGGCACGGGGCGGTATCCCCAAGAATCCCGCCGCGTGGCTGACGCGTGTGGCCAAGAACCGCGTCATCGACGAACTCCGGCGTGCCCATGCTGGCGACGAGCCTTTGGACGAAGAGTCCCCTGCGCCGAGTGAACCACCGCCATCGGGGGCGACAGGGTTCCCCGAGCAGATTTTCGACGACGAACTGCGAATGCTCTTCGTCTGTTGCGACGAGTCCATCAAGTCGCGCATGCAGTTGGTGCTCGCGCTGAAACTCCTTTGCGGGTTCTCCACACAGGAGATCGCTGCAAGGCTCTTTCTGTCGGAGAGCAACGTCCAGAAGCTACTCGAGCGGGGCCGCTCGAATCTGCGCGCGAACTACGACCCCGTGGAACGGGAGTGGGCAGAGCCAGGCAGCCCGACGATCAAGGCACGGGCACCCGCGGTGCTTCGGGTCATCTACTTGTTGTTCAACGAAGGCTATAGCTCGCTCGAGTCCGACAGAGTGATTCGTCGCGAGCTGTGCCAGGAAGCTCTGCGTCTTGGGGAGATCATGGCCCGCCATCCGGTTGCTGGCTGTCCAGAGGCCGATGCGCTGATGGCTCTCATGTTGCTCCACTTCGCGCGCCTCGACGCGCGCTTGGACGACACTGGGGGGCTACTGTTGCTCGAGCAGCAAGATCGGGATCGGTGGGACCGCGCGCTCATCGCGCAGGGGATCCATTTCCTGTGGAAGTCGGGGCGCGGCGAAGTGTTCTCCCGCTACCATGCCCAAGCGGCCATCTTGGCCGAGCACTGCATGGCGCCGAGTTTCGAACAGACGAACTTCCAGGAGATCGTCGAGCTCTACGAGGCGCTCGAGCGCGTCGAGCCGTCACCCCTGCACACCCTCAACCGCGCCATCGCTCTCGCAGAATGGCAGGGGCCCCAGGCTGGATTGGAGCTGCTCGCTTTGATGAAACCTCCGGCGTGGCTCCTCGGCTACTACCTTTGGGACGGCACCCAAGGGGAGCTGCTACGTCGCCATGGGGACTTCGAGCAGGCGTGCGTTTTCCTAAAACGCGCTCTGGAGTCCGCTCCGACCGAAGCTGAAAAGCGTGTGTTTCAGCGCAAGCTGGAGCTCGCGGAGGCGAAGGTGAAGGGTTAGGTAAAGACGATCTGTGCGTTCTCGCTCAGGTCGTAGAAATCCCCAGCGGTGATGACATCGATCACCTGAGGCACGAGATCTGCCTTCGTGCGCTTGAACATCTTCATCGCCAGTTCGCAGGCGTAGAGCTCGGCCCCGGAATCCGTGAGAATTTCCAGCATTTCTCGCGGCCCCGGTAGATCCAGTTCTTCCATACGGCTGAGCATCATCTTGGCGGCGAGGTTGTCCATGCCAGGAAGGCCGGCGATCATAGATGGCATCGGGCTCGTGGCATTGCCCACCATATTGACGTGCAGGTGATCGACCTTGGACTCGGTGATCACGTCCAAACCGTAGAAGGTAAAGAAGATGAACGCTTGAATGCCGCTCTGTCTGGCGGCATTGGCGAGGATCAGGGCGGGATAGGCGTCGTCCAATCCTCCTTTGCTGACGATGAGCGCGATTTTTCTGTTTTCGTTCAGTGACACGTCGTTCCTCGGGTTCAGGTCGATGGCTCAAATGCAGCCAACTGGCTTGGGTAGACCGGCGATCATTGCCGTGCATTTGCCGGGCGCCTTGGGGAAGAGTCCGTAAATTTCTTTCGTGCTCAGTCCGGAGCCGCTGGTCAGTCGTCGGATGTTGGGCGACATCCCGGTCGACTCGTACTCTTGGCGAGCGAAGTGGATCAAACGCCAGTGTGTGTCCGTCATGTTGACACCGATGGATTTGGCGATGGCCTCGCCTACTTTGGGCGTCCAGGTTTGGTGGTCGACGAGGAAACCTTCCGGTGTTCGCTCGACGCCTTCGAAACCTGCCAGAGGTAGCGACGGGGCCGGCGCCGGGATGTCAGCCTGTGCAGTAGCCGTCGGGGGCACCGGCCCACTACCGGGTTCGGCAACCGCTGTGGCGTGTGCCCTTCTGCGCGGGACGGCGCTCTGTGGCGTGTGGCGCCGTGAACCGAGTTGTCGATTGAGGCTTTCTCGGCGCGCCGCGCGTTTGACGCCTTTGCCGAGGCGACGCAGCGCCTCGACCAAGACGGCCATGCCTTGCTGAGCGTCTTCATCGCTCGCGGCCTTGGCTACCCCGATGACACCCAGTGGTTTCATCTTTTCTGCCGCTTCCACAGCGCCGCTGACGTCGTTGGCGAGTGCCATCATGTGGGGCTGAGTCAGTGCCCGCACTGCGTCGATGATGGTCACGACGTTGCGACCCAACTCTTCGATGTCTTCGGGACTGTATCCCTGCACGACGTGGTCGAGAACATCGAGCAGGCCTCGGCCGAAAGCAAAGTAGCCGCGTTCTTCCAGCGAGCCCAATTGAGTCGTCGCCAGGCCGAGCATCTGACGCAGCACCGGAGTGAGGTCTTCGAACAATTCCGAACGACGTCGCTCCGCATCGACGAGGTGCGCCACCTGCGCGGTCAAAGCATCGAGTTTTTCATGGATGGCTGCGTCCGTTGGCATGTTCAACTCCACTTCCCAGCCAGCGACATCTGGTGTTCGAGCGGTAGCTCATTGCCGGGGAGCAATGCGTTCCAGTACACCCACTTGAAAGCCAGTTTGCCCCAGTGGTTGATGTGGCTCTCTTCCAACAAGGTGAACGGTCCAACGCCAGGTAGCGGGAAGCGGCCTGGGAGTGGTTCGGTTTGGTAGTTGAAGTCGATGAGCATGGCCTTGTCGTGACCGGTTTCGATGAAACAATTCGAATGGCCGTCGAATTGTTCGGTCATTGCTCGACCTCGAGTGTAGTTGACGAGGTTCTTGGTGAGCACATCCGCTTGGAAGTGGGCAACCGATCCGGCTTTGGAGCTTGGCAGGTTCGTCGCATCCCCGATGACGAAGATGTTGGGATGTGCGGTCGATTGCAATGTGTGTCGGTCTGTCGGGACGAAGCCTGAGTCGTCGCCGAGCCCCGACTCGCGGATGGCGCTGCTTCCGACGTGGCGCGGCACGCTCACCAACAGGTCGTAGTCGAGGCTGCGACCGTCGAAGGAAGTGATCTTTTTCACGTTCCCATCCACACTCTCCACCGCGAACTCGGGAGCTACCGCTATGCCCTTCTCCTCGAGAAGGCCACCCAAGAGCGCCGAGGCTTTGGGCTTGGTGAACGCGCCTTCCAGCGGAGTTGCAAAGACGAGCTTGACGTCGCCGCGTTTGCCCCTCGTCGAGAAGTAGGCGTCGGCGAGGAAGAGAAACTCCAGCGGTGCGACCGGGCACTTGATCGGCATCTCTGCGACGTTGACCACCAAAGTACCGCCCTCGAAGCTGGCTAGACGGGCCTCCAGTGCCGACGCGCCTTCGAGGGTGTAGAAGTCGAACGCGTCGTGTTGCCACCCCACACCCGTGAGTCCAGGCGTTTGGTCCGGCGCGATCTCGCAGCCCGTGGCTATGACCAGAACGTCGTACGGAATGGGTCCGTCCGGCAGGTGCACGAGCTGCGCGTTGGTGTCGACGCCGGAGAAGCCGGAGCTCAGCAGGCGCACTTGTGGCGAGACGTAGCTCTTGCGCGAGCGCACGAGCTGCGACGCGCGGTAGCCGCCGAAGGGTACAAACAGCAGACCCGGTTGGTAGATGTGGTCGTCGTCGCGGTCGACGACAGTGATGCGCCATTGGCTAGGCAATAGCTCTCGGACGAGCTTGTTGGCCATCATGGTACCCGCCGTACCTGCTCCGAGGATGACGAGTTCCTTCATGCCGCGGCTCCGTTCGACACTCGTGCTGTGCGAGATTCGCTTTCTGTCATATCGATGGTCGTTCTCGAGGGGATTGTTTCATGGCGCGGAAAGGCGGTCGTCAGTCGACGTCGCCGGAGTGCATGATTCATGCCCAGCCAGCGCTACCTGCGGCCGAGCTGGGCAGCACGGGCGTGCGGTCGCTGACACGCGCTTCGGGTTGCTCGCGTCGATGCGTGAGCGAGTTAGCGGTCTGCCGATTGAGGCTGAGCTGGTGTCGAGACGCCGCGGGGAAGTGAGGAGGCGGTCTCCGAAGTCGACCCGACGGGGACGACGAGTCCTGCAGCGTCTGCGGGGCAGGGCGCGCTTGGTGCAATTCGTGCGCCTCGAGTCGACTCATCGTTCGCTGCGACCGAGGATTGTGCGGGGCACAACCATTGCAGTTGGGTGTTGAGTGACGATACGCCCTTCTGTGCAGCCAAGCCCTTTTCCCAGCGAGGCGCCCAGTGCTTCGCTTTTTTCTGGAGGCACGGGGTGAGCACGCAAGTGACCATCGATGGCAATCAGGCGGTCGCCTCGGTTGCCTATCGCTTGAACGAAGTGATCGCCATCTATCCCATCACGCCAGCTTCCCCGATGGGGGAATGGGCAGATGAATGGGCGTCACGAGAGCGACAGAACATCTTCGGCAGCGTGCCGGGTGTCGCGGAAATGCAGAGCGAGGGGGGAGCGGCGGGGGCAGTGCACGGTGCGCTCCAGGCCGGCGCCTTGACGACGACGTTCACCGCGTCCCAGGGGCTACTGCTGATGATCCCGAACCTGTACAAGATTGCCGGAGAGTTGACGCCATTCGTCCTGCACGTCGCCGCGCGCAGTGTGGCGACTCACGCGTTGAGCATCTTCTGCGACCACTCGGACGTGATGGCGTGTCGCCAGACGGGCTTCGCCATTCTAGCAGCCGCGTCCGTGCAGGAAGCGCAGGACTTCGCATGTATTGCTCAGGCGGCGACGCTGCGAGCTCGTGTTCCTTTCCTGCACTTCATGGACGGATTTCGAACGTCACACGAGATCGTAAAACTCGAAGAGCTCAGCGACGAGCAACTGCGGACGATGATCGACGACCGACTCGTTGTCGCCCATCGGACGCGGGGGCTGTCCCCGGATCGACCCGTCGTGCGGGGTACTGCCCAGAACCCCGACGCCTTCTTTCAAGCGCGAGAGGCTGCCAACAAGTATTACACCGAGTGCATCTCTGTCGTGGAGGAGACCTTTGCCCAGTTCGCCGAAGTCACCGGCAGAAGGTACGCGCCCTTCGTTTACACGGGGCATCCGGAGGCGGAGCGGGTCGTCGTGTTGATGGGTTCGGGGGCAGAGACGGCAAGAGAGACGGTGCGTGTGCTTTCGGAGCAGGGTCAGCGTGTGGGAGCTGTCCAAGTCGCCTTGTATCGCCCCTTCGACGTGCGTCGGTTCGTAGATGCTCTACCTAGAACTACACAGCGCATTGCGGTGCTGGATCGCACGAAGGAGCCCGGCGGTGTCGGCGAGCCACTCTATTTGGACGTCGTGACCGCGCTTGCTGAAGGCTGGTTGGGCGCGCCGCCTCGGGTTGTCGGCGGCATTTACGGCTTGTCCTCCAAGGAGTTCACTCCGACGATGGTGGCTTCGGTGCTCGAAGCACTGCACGCCGACGAGGTCCCTCGTCACTTCACCGTCGGGATCAACGATGACGTCACCCACCGGTCGCTGCCACAAGGCGCGCCCACCCCGGTGTTGAGCCCCTCGACCTACGAAGCCATGTTCTTCGGTTTGGGCTCCGATGGCACCGTGGGAGCGAACAAGAACACCATCAAGATCATCGGCGAGGAGACGGACAACCACACCCAGGGTTACTTCGTCTACGATTCCAAGAAGGCAGGCGCCGTCACGGTTTCTCATCTGCGATTTGGTCCCGAGCCAATACGAGCGCCCTACCTGATCGAGTCAGCCGACTTCGTTGGTTGCCACCAATTCGAGTTTCTCAGCAAGCGGGATGTGCTCGCACAGGCCAAACCCGGTGGCGTCTTCTTGTTGAATAGCCCCTACCCAAAGGAGCAGGTTTGGCAGCACTTGCCGCGCGAGGTGCAAGCTCAGATCCGACGCAAGGAATTGCGCTTCTACGTACTGGATGGCTATCGCGTGGCGCGTGAGACCGGTCTCGGTCGACGCATCAATACGGTGATGCAGGCCGCGTTCTTCGCCATCTCGGGCGTGCTCCCGAAAGATGAGGCCATCGACAAGATCAAGGCGGCCATCGAGCACAGCTACGAAAAGAAGGGCCGAGAGATCGTGCGTCGCAACATTGCGGCGGTCGACGCTGCCCTGTCGCACTTGTTTCTGGTGGAGATCCCACAGGGCGCAGATGCTGGCCAACCGCTGCCACCAGTCGTACCCAAAGAAGCGCCGGACTTCGTGCAGCGGGTGACGGCGATGATGCTCGAAGGGAAGGGTGACTCGCTGCCCGTGAGTGCCTTCCCCGTGGACGGCACGTGGCCCGTCGGCACCAGTCGCTGGGAAAAGCGCAATCTCGCCGTCGAGATACCCGTCTGGGACCCCGGGATATGCATTCAATGCAACAAATGTACGCTCGCTTGTCCCCATGCGGCGATCCGGGCAAAGGTTTACGAGCCAGCGCTAGCGAACGAGGCCTTGCCGAGCTTCAAGTGGACGCGCTGGAAAGGGACTCCGTTCAAAGGACAGGCGTACACGATTCAAGTCGCGCCAGAGGACTGTACCGGCTGTCGACTCTGCTTCGAGGTGTGTCCGGCCAAGGACAAGGCGAACCCGCGTCACAAAGCGCTCGAGATGCTGCCACAGCAGCCATTGCGAGAGCAGGAGCGGCAGAACTATGACTTTTTTCTCGCCCTGCCCGAGCCCAAACGCGTTGAGTTGTCGTTGGACGTCAAGGGCTCGCAGCTCCTACGGCCCCTCATCGAGTACTCCGGAGCGTGCCCGGGCTGCGGAGAAACGCCGTACATCAAGCTGCTGACGCAGCTCTTCGGCGATCGGGCTCTGATAGCCAACGCCACGGGCTGTTCTTCGATTTACGGTGGCAATTTGCCGACCACCCCGTACACGACGGATGGGGACGGTCGTGGTCCAGCGTGGTCGAACTCGCTGTTCGAAGACAACGCAGAGTTCGGCTTCGGCATGCGACTTGCCATCGACGCGCTGACGGAGCGCGCACGAGAGCTTCTGCGTGGACTTGCGTCCATGGTGGGCAACAACTTGGCTGGAGCCATCTTGGAGGCGCCACAGGGGGATCCTGCGCAGATCGATGCACAGCGACAACGCGTGGCCACGCTCAGAGAAATCTTGGCGAGTTCAGAGGATGTGAGAGCAGCGTTGCTGTTTGACCTCGCTGAGCATCTCGTCAAGCGTAGCGTGTGGCTGGTTGGGGGCGATGGTTGGGCCTACGACATTGGCTATGGAGGGCTCGACCACGTACTGGCGTCGCATCACGACGTCAATGTCTTGGTGCTGGACACCGAGGTGTACTCGAACACCGGCGGGCAGAAGTCCAAGGCCACACCGCTGGCAGCGGCCGCCAAGTTTGCGATGGCAGGCAAGAGCATTCCGAAGAAGGACTTGGGCTTGTTGGCGATGAGTTACGGCCACGTGTACGTCGCTCGCGTCGCTTTCGGCGCGAAAGATGCTCAGACCGTGCGCGCCTTCATCGAAGCCGAAGCGCATCCCGGCCCGTCGTTGTTGATTGCCTACAGTCCCTGTATCGCCCATGGCTACGATCTCAGCCAGGGCGCCGCGCAGCAGAAGCTCGCCGTGCAATCGGGCGCCTGGCCCCTGTTTCGCTTCGACCCCCATCGAGCTGCGCGCGGCGAGCCGCCACTACTGCTAGACTCGCCTCACCCGACGAAGAGATTGCGGGAGTACATGCAGAACGAAACCCGCTTCCGCATGGTCGAGAAGCGGGACCCAAAGCGCTATCAGCAACTGCTGGAGGCGGCAGAGCGCTACGCCGTTCAGCACACCAACGTCTACGAACAGCTCGCTAAGTTGATTGTGCCTCCTGGTACCGAGGCTAGCGCCCAGCACGGTGATCACGACGGCGGCAAGGAGGCATCCTGATGGACATCGGTGTGAACTATCTAGGGCTGAAGTTGGCGCACCCTTTCGTCATGGGGGCTTCGCCCCTGGTAGACGACCTGGATTCGGTGCGTCGGGTAGAAGACGGCGGCGCAGCCGCTATCGTCATGCACTCCCTATTCGAAGAGCAGCTGCACACGGAACAGCTAGTGCACCACGACGCGGTGGATGCCCACGGTGAAAGCTTCGCGGAGGCAACTAGCTACTTTCCACAACCTGACGACTTTGCTCTTGGGCCGCACGAGTACCTCGAGCAGCTGAGGAAGATCAAAGAGGCCGTCGCTATTCCCGTGATTGGGTCGCTCAACGGCATCAGCAAGAGTGGTTGGCTCGAGTACGCAGGTTTGATTGAGCAGGCTGGAGCGGATGCGCTCGAACTCAACGTGTACGCGCTGGCTACCGACCCAAGTCAAGATGCGGCGGCGGTCGAAGACAACACGTTGGAAATGCTTGCCGCACTGACGAAGCGCACGAGCTTGCCGGTGGCAATCAAGTTATCACCGTTCTACACCTCGCTCTCTCACTTCGCTGGGCGCCTAGTTGCAGCGGGCGTGCGGGGCCTCGTTCTCTTCAATCGCTTCTACCAGCCCGATATCGACATCGATGAGCTCGAAGTGACGCGCCAACTGCACTTGTCGGACTCCTCCGAACTGTTGTTGCGCCTTCGCTGGCTGGCTATCTTGTCGGCTCAAGTCCAGGCCGACTTGGCAGTGACCGGAGGGGTGCACCAGGTGACTGACGGGATCAAGGCAGTCATGGCCGGGGCCACAGCGGTCCAGGTGGTCTCTGAGGTGCTCGAGCACGGACCCACGCGCCTGGGTGAGTTGGCTAAGGGACTCTCGGACTGGCTCGAGGAGCGAGACTACGAGTCACTGCTGCAGATGCGAGGTAGCATGAACCTCGCTCGTTCTCCGGACCCTCGCGCCTATGAGCGGGCGAACTACATTCGCCTGCTGCAGTCCTGGCCGCGCAACCTAGGCTGACTGGTCGAAGGGTGGTGGGACGCCGCCGAGAGAACCGTTGCCCAGCGCACATGCTACGGGTGTCCGGGTTGCCGTCGTCGTCCAAGGCGAAGTTCAGTCGTTAGATCGCCGCGAGAAGCCGGCGACGCCCCAGCTTTGGGATGAATTGTCCTGGCGCCGCCCAGGCGCTCGGGGCTCGACTGGGCGGCAGTCACACACGCGACTAGACGTCACTCGCACACGAGGATGTCCGCGAGGTTCGGCGCGTTTTCGCCTGGGCACCCGACTTCGTCGGACCCGTCATCGCAGTCGTCGAAGTTGTCACATTGCCAGCTTCCGGGAACGGTGCTCGAGCCATCAGCACAGTCGAAGTCTGGGAGCATCTCGATCTCGCCACACCCGTCCTCGTCCGACCCGTCATCGCAGTCATTCTCGCCGTCACAGACCCAGGAGTCCGAGAGCGTATCGGACCCGTCTTCACACGCAAACCCGTGTTGCTCGAGGCACTCGTCATAACATTCGGAAGCTGAGGCAAAGGCTGCTTCGTCTTGGTCGCAAAAGACGGCCGAGAGCGTATCGCAAGTGAGCGCGAGCATGCAGTTCGCTTCACAATGCTCGTGTGCGCTCTTCGGTTCCTCGCAGTCGAACTTGTCCCCGTCGGCGATGAGGCCACAACCTTCGAGCAGGGAATGTGCCTGCCGACAGAGGTTGCCACCGCTACCGCCGTTATCACCGCCACCGCCGAGACACCCCGTGGCGAATAGCGAGGCCATCGACACCAGCCACAGCAACCCTCCATCCCTTCGATTCCGCATCCCCAAGGCTGTACATGTTTGACGCTAACGGTGTCAACGTCGATGAGGGAGTGAAGCGACAGGGCGCACTCAGTCATACTCACCCACACGTTGTGGCGGTGCTTGTGTATTGGTAACACCACGAGCGAAATGGTACGGCGAGGTCTATCCTGAGTGATTCTCGATCAGATGATCTTGCACGCTCATATTTGTGCGAATAGATGACTAGTCGTCACTGGAGGTTTTAGGTCCATGTTGTGTCGAGCAGTCACTTGGAGTTGGTATCGCACCGCGTGTGTTGGTGCGTTCATCTTTGCGGCGAGTTGCTGCCTGGGCTGCGCGTCGGGTGACGATGCCGAGGCAGCCGCCAGCGACAGCGCGGAGAAGAGGGAAACCGACGGCGAGCAGACCGCCGGCGACGACAGTTCCCCGGCTGAAAGTGACGAAGGAGCCGTCGAGAGCGACGTGGACGGTACCGATGACGAAACCGAAGCTACTCCCACGAGCGATTCCGGAGTGGAGACGGACCCCTCCGTCCCATCGGAGCCTTCGCCCAGTCCAAGCGGCGTTGATGGGGTGATGGTCCCCTGTGAAGAGCTCGCTTTTGCTGTGACTTGCGATGACCCGCAAGCCTCTCAGGGCTACTACGGTTGCTCAGACTATTTTGGCGATATAACGGGCGTCAAAGAGTCGTGTTCCACAGATCCCAATGTGGACGTGCGTGAAGATTCGCCCTGTGGCGCCTATGAGTTTGCCGTGGGTTCCTGCATTTACTTCACGGAGGCGTTGAGCGACCGCTGCTACATCACCCACGTGGGAGCGGAGAGTGCTGACCTAGTTGCGGCCGGTCAGGCTTTCTGGGAGATCGCCTGCGCTGGGACGTGGCTACCAGCACAATGATCACGTGTGCTGACTCAGCGAAGCTCTTGCCACGCTTCGACGACTCGAGGCTCTTGTTCCCGGTTGAAGTGCCCACATCCTGGGCAAATGCGAACCTGGCAGCCGAGTCTGCTTCGTAGCAGCTCCGCTGTGACCTCTGCTGGAGCGCTGACGATGGGATCGTCGTCACCGATGAGGGCGAGCGCGCTCCCAAGTCGGCGCTGCACGACTCGTTGATCGAACGCATAGTCGAGCCAAGGTTCGATGGCGCTCCACGGTTCCTCAATCCTGTTCCAGAAGCCACGGTCGATGTCCCACCAGGCGGCGACCAATAGGGCGCCCTTGAGTGGTGGCCCCGACGGGCGCGAGTCCAACGCCTGGATGAGACCGTGCATCGCCAGACTGTGAGTGACAACCACCGTTGAAGAGAGCGCCTCCGCATCGTCTGGAAGCGCCGCGGCGACCGCATCTCTCCAGGTCTGGGGGGATGCATCCTTGGGCAGTCCCGGTAAGACTCCGACGTCGGGTACTTCGTCCATGAACCAGGGGTACCAGTCCGAGGTCGATTTGCCGCCCCAACGGGGTACTAGCAGACACGAACTCGCCGCTCCTCCCGCATCCGCCCTGCTTGCGTTCGCCATGCCGACAGCCTAAGCAAAGCGCTGTCGCAATGCCAGCGCTTGTGGCGGAAGGTCGGTGCTCCGCGCCGTTTGTCGTACCTCACGGTCTGGAAGGTCGACGATGCGGCATGTCCTGCCCCGTGCTAGCTTAAGAAGTTCGTAGTTCTGGTCGTGTGATTCCGGACGGCTTTGATCGTCAATAGGACTGACCACAGAGGATGCAGCAAGGAAGCACCGCTGAGCGCATTGAGCTCCCCTTCGAGGCTCCGGATTGGGTTCGTGACTTCGACGTGGAGGCTCATCTGGCCTTGGCTCCGGCTTCAGCGACTGTCAAAGGCATGTTCTTCGGTGACCTGCAGAAGGTTGCAGACGCGTGCGGCGTGCCGAAGCCTGCTGGGCGTTTCGCGACCTTCAACGACTATCCCTTGGTGGACTACATGCGGGCGGTGGTGGACGTGGCGCGACAGGCGCACCCTGGCACCCCGACCGCCAAGGCCATCTGCTTGGTTGGCCGCCGAGGATTTTCCACTCTCTCATCGAGTCTGGCGGGCAGAGTGCTGTTCGCGATATCCGGGCGTGACCTCGGCGCCACGCTGGGCTTGGTTTCCGAAGCCTACAAACGCTGCCTTTCGCCCGGTCGAGCGACTCCGGTGGAGGTGACGCCGGGACGGGCAGTGATCGAGCTGCGCGCCGTCTGGAACTTCACCAACTCGTTTCAGGTTGGCGTTTTCCAAGGTGTGATTGAACACTTTGGCCACACGGGGAGCGTACGCATACGGACGCTCAGTCCGTGCGACGCGGATTACCTACTCGAGTGGCAATGACGCACCAACGGTGAACCTCATCGCCAATCCGTCACCGCTAGGTCGCTGATGCGGGAGACTAGATGCTGCAAAAGCTGTGCACCGTCACGCCTCGGGCGGAAAGTGTGCGGATTTGATCGAGTATCCACTCGTCGTCGCAGTTGAGGCTCGTGTTCTGGACGTTGACGATGCCCCCGTCACCCAAGTGGGACGTATTGGCGATGTTGGCAATGTCCGTGATGGCGGTGCCCACCAGATCCAGATTGTTGAGCCGCGACAGGCGCGTGAGATCGGGGACCATCGCAACGTTGGTCCAGCGCACGCTCACACGCTCGAGCCGCACCAGCCAAGTGACCTCGCTCATGTCGTCGTACGTGGATTCTTGAATGCTCAGATCGACGAGGCCTGTGAGGCAACGTAGCCCCGTTAGGTCGTCCACCTGTCCGTTCATCGTCCAGTGCTCGAACCTCGTCAACGACTTCACGTCCTCGTAGTAGATCGGTCCAGACGGCTTGCTGATGTCTCGACGAATGCTGGCTTCGAGCGCGATGTCGGGGAAGTTGAGCTCACTTTCGCAGCCCGTCGGGGGAACGACGGTGACGGTGAGCGAGTTGGAGGTGATGCCGGAGAGGTTGGCACTGACCAAACTGGTACCAACGTCCAATCCGAAGAGGCCACCGGTGTCCTTCAGCGCAACGACTTCAGTATCTGACGAAAGCCAGGATACGGCGCGGGTGCACCTGGTCGAGGTGCCGTTGCTCATGAGGCACGCGGCCTCGAGCTGGCGGCGAGCATTGACGTCCAACTCCAACGTCAGTTTTGGCGTAACGGCGATGCTCACCAGTACGGCGGCGGTTACTGTCAGCGGGACCGGTGGAGACGTCACGCCATCCAGGCTTGCGACCACATTCGTCGTGCCCGTGCTGTGCCCGGTAGCCGTTCCCCCGACGATTGTGGCAATGGAAGCACTCTCCGTACTCCAATCCACCGCAGAGGTGCAGTCGATGGTCACGTCCGTGAACTCGCAAACGGCGCTGAACACACTCGTCACACCCGCTGGCACTTCGGATGTCCCTTCGGGCGATATGGTGATGCCGATCAGCTGCCCTTCGGTGACGGCAAAACCGCGACTGAGAGATGCTGTAGTCGCGTCAGGATTGTCGAGTGTCGCAGTGATCGTCGTCGAGCCAACGCCGTGGGCAGCCACGACGCCGAGCTCGGTGATCGTCGCCACGCTCTCGCTGCCAGAGGACCACTGAACCATGTCCGTCACGTCGACGCCGGTGCGTCCGTCGTCGTAATCGCACGTTGCCGAGAGCGGCACCGACGTGCCGGCGGCCGCACTCGTCTCACCGTTGATGTGCAGTGCCGTGCAAATTGGGCCCAGGTCGACAGTTAATTCGACGGAATCAGAGTGAACGCCAGTGACCGAGGCGACGATGCTCGTCGTTCCATTGGTGATCGGAACCAATTGGCCGTCATCGGTTGCCGAAGCGACTTCAGGGTTCGAAAGCTCGATCACAGCTGCGTCTACGCAGGACTCAACCAACCCGTTGCCGAGCGTGCACCAGACTTCGAAGCTCACGCTCTCGTCCAGCGAACGCAAGGTGACATCGGTTAGGGCTAGCTCGACTTTGGCGAGTTTGGGTTGGGCCGGAACGGCGGGTTCTTGCGGGTCCTCTGGATCCGTTGCCTCGCTCGGTGGTTCGTCGGTCTGCGCATCGGTCCCCGGTTCTTCCGACTCGTTTGTTTCATCGTCGTCTGCACCGTCTTCGTCTGTGGCGACTTCTCCACCTTCGTCCGTGATTTGTCCGCCGTCTGTTTCTGAGGAAGGGGCGCCCTCGTTTGTGACATCCGTTTCCGAGCCCGGGGCGCCGGCATCGGTGGCGTTGTCCTCCTCATCGCCACTGATTTCATCGCTTTCTTCCGGGTCTGTGTCGTCTGCACTCGGGTCTTGAGGGTCCGTGTCCGTCGTATCGTCACGCGGGTCGAGGGGGTATTCGACCGTGATGTCAGTGTCGGTGTCCGCGTCCGTAGTCGAGCCCGCTGGACCGAACTCCCGCTCGGCGGGGTCGCACCCAGCTAGTGCCAACGCCCCGAGCACTCCCATCACACCAAACCAACCAAAACGAGCGGTCCTCATGGGCAGGCTGGTAGCATGCGTTGGGTGCTATGTGAGCTTGTCTTTGGGGCGAGTAGGATGGCGTTTCAATGCGATTGTTCAGGACGAGTGCCCACGCCCTTGCGGTCCCCGAAATGGCCTCTTCGGGGACAAATCTTCAGCACCGCCGGGACTGCAGAACGCCATCTCGTTGCAGGCTGTCAGAGGCTGTCATCGCTGCGATGTACCAGTGCGCGCAGCGTTGACGTGGCGTGCGCGTGACTGGCATGCAGACGCTTGTGGTCGTCTATGGCGTAAAGGTCACGTCGTCAAAGTGCAGATCGATTCCTGCCGGCGGTCCCTCGATGTAGAAGGCTGCCTCTTGGAGCGCGCAGTCCGGCAACGTCACGGATCCCGACACCTCCACCCAGCTCCCAGGTGATGCGGTACTGCTCGCGATGTTTATGTATTCCTCGGTTCCGTTGCAGGTCACTTTGATGCTCAGCATCACGTTGGCGCTGCCGCTGACGCTGACGAACGCAGCCGCTTGGTAGGTGGCTCCCGCTTCCGCCGCTCCCAACACATCGTGAACCGGTCCGTTCCAGGTCTCCGTGCGATTGGTGACGACGCCGGCTGAGTTGCCTGTGTGTACGAAACCTTGAGTGACCGCGAGCTGCCCGCTCCACACTGTCCAACCTGCAGAACCGTTCTCGAGCCCCGGGTTGGTGATCAGGTTGCCTGGTGCGGGGTCGGGCTCAGGCGGAGCGACCACGGGTGCCGGAGGTTCGGCGGGTTCGTCCTGTGGCGGTGTTGGCTCCGACGGTTCAGGCGTGCTCGCTGCCGGAGGCTCTTCGGGTGATGGTTCCGTCGGGTCGTCCTCTGCTTGCTGGTTGGCTGGGCTGTCGACTGCCTGAGGTTCCGGATCGACTTCGTCTGTCGGTTCCGCCGAGGGAAGCGGGCTCGGGTCAACCTCGCTGGGCGCTTCGGCGGGCTCCAGGTTTATGTCCCCCAATCCGGCCCCATCGGCGGGTTCGGGGCTGGCAGCAGGTTCCTCCACGTTGCTGGGCGTCTGCGGTTGTGGGGTGGTCGCTTCTGGCTCCGCGGGGAGAGGGGGCGGCGCTGAGACTTCCGGCGCCGCCATCTCTGTCGCGTCTGCGGAAGGCTCGCTACCGACTTCATTACCGGTCGCCATCTCGGACAGGTCCCCCGGCAGCGGTGGCGCGCCAGGGGCGCCCGAGCATGCCGCGGTCACCACGAAGGTCAGCCACAGCGGGTGCGACGCCCATCTCGCTTCTTCTTGCTTACGTCGATTGCTTTCGTCCACCCGTCAGAATACGGCGCGCGAGGTTTCATGCAGCTAGGCCCTGAGCACGAGACTGCGCTCCCGGATGTATGCAGTGTACTTGAAGCAGTCACTGGGATGCCCACAGCCGCCCTGGCGCAGAATGGACGTATTCGGTTCAGCGGTGTTCCGTTATGTGGCACTCGTCGCTCGTTGCTCTCGATGCATGTGTGATAGCCGCGCACGTGGTGGCCCAAGTCTAGTCGCGTCGAAAAGTACCATACGTTCACTCTCGGCCGGTTCCGTTGAATGGCCGAGCAGCTATGGCCGATCGTGCCGTTTGTGGCGGGTTCACTGCCACGGCGACACAAGGTGTTGGTATGAGCCGCGACGGTGGCTTCAGCCTCCTCGCCCCGCCGCCCTACCAGTCCACGGGTGGGTTTGGACATCATTCACTACGAAGACGTGAAGGTCGCGCACGAGCAGTACATCGAGCTCAGCCTCCACTACAACAGCCAGTGGACGCGGGATCCGAAACTGTTTCAGACGACCCAACCCGGAAAGCATCAGGCCAGCGTTTCGTTCTGATAGTCCGAGCGGAGCCCGGTCTTGCGACTACTTCGGCGGCGCCCCGCTGGACTCCCGGACCACGAGTTCGGGAGGAACGACGACTCGGGATGGGCCGGCTTGGCCTTCGATCAAGCTCACCAGGATCTGTAGGCAACACCGGCCGAGTTCGGCAAAGTCCTGACGGACTGTCGTTAGTGGAGGCGTGAAGTACGCTGCTTCCGGAATATCGTCGAATCCGACGAGGCTCAGGTCGTGCGGGACGCTCTTGCCAGCTTCATGGATCCTGCGAAGCAGGCCCAACGCCATTTGGTCGTTGGCAACGAAAACGGCGGTCAGATCCGGGATCCGGAGCAACTGTTGTCCGAGTTCGTAGCCGGAGCGAGGGGTCCAGTCCCCGCGCAACGGGGCTGGAACGGGAGCTCCTTGCGCTTCCAAGGTCGACCTCCAACCCACGATGCGGTCTTCTGCTTCTTTCCAATCAGGCGGTCCAGCCAGATGCCACACGGTCTTGTGACCGCAGCTCAGGAGGTGCTGGGTGGCAGCTGCCGCGCCGGCGACTTGGTCGACGGAGGCCACGGGGATCGTTGCGTCTGCGCCACATTCCACAGCCACGACAGCGAAGTCCGGTCGCACGTGGCGCAGCGCGTCCGCCCCGGCGCTCGTAGGCGCGATGACGGCAACTCCTTCAGCGCCCTGGCCGCGAAGCTGCTGAATCGCTCCTAGGATATTCTGCGGATTGAGCGCGCGCAGACTCGAAACGCTCACGGCATATCCCGCGTCGTGGGCGGCGCGCTCGATGCCGAAGAGCGTGGAGGCTGGGCCGTATTCGTGACTGTCGAAACTGACGACCCCAAGGGTTTTCGAGCGTCCGGTGGCCAGGGCGCGCGCGGTCGAGCTGGGACGGTAGTCGAGCTGGCGCATCGCCGAAAGGACACGCTCGCGGGTGTCTTTCTTGACGTTGGGGCTGTCGTTGAGCACGCGAGAGACCGTTTGGTGAGAGACTCCAGCCAGTTGCGCAACGTCAGCCATGACAGCGGGTCGCCGCCTTTCCGGCTTGGGAGGTCGATCGGTCATCGGATTGGTATACTAGCAGGCTTGACAGCGCGTATGTTAGCGTTCACAAACCGTAGGGAACGGAATTAAGAACATGGCTCAGCAAAAGACTCTAGAACTCTGGTTCCTGACCGGCAGCCAGCATCTGTACGGTGATGAGACCCTTAAGCAGGTTGCGCGCAACTCGCAAGAGATCGCCAAAGCTTTGGACCTGTCTGGGAAGCTTCCCGCCAAGGTTGTCTGGAAGCCCATCCTGACCGGCCCCGATGGCATCCTCGAGGTCTGCCAAGCCGCGAATGCGGCCTCCGAGTGCGTTGGAGTCGTCACTTGGATGCATACCTTCTCGCCCTCCAAGATGTGGATTGCCGGGCTGACTCGGCTGCAGAAGCCGTTGGCGCACTTGCACACGCAGTTCAATCAAGAGCTGCCGTGGGGCGAAATCGACATGGACTTCATGAACCTGAACCAGTCCGCTCACGGTGACCGGGAGTATGGGTTCATCGGTGCGCGTCTGCGCATGAACCGCAAGATTGTGGTCGGCCATTGGCAAGACCCAGAGGTCCTGGCCGGGCTTGCGGGGTGGGCACGTGCTGCGCTGGCCATGGCCGAGTCGCGCCAGC
Organism: Polyangiaceae bacterium; assembly: GCA_050298815.1. Classification (GTDB taxonomy): domain Bacteria; phylum Myxococcota_A; class Polyangia; order Polyangiales; family Polyangiaceae; genus SZUA-265. The sequence goes on along the minus strand of JBNKUV010000010.1, from coordinate 356,020 downwards.
TCAAGATCGCTCGTTTTGGCGGCATGAACATGCGCGAGGTAGCGGTCACCGGTGGCGACCGCGTCGAGGCTCAAATCCAGCTGGGCTGGTCCGTCAACGGCTACGGTGTGGGCGATCTCGTGGCGCCCATCGCAGAGGTTTCTGACGCGGCGATTGATCGCCTCGTGGGCGAATACGAAGAAAGCTACACGATTTCCGCACCCCTGCGGCGCGGTGGCGATCGACACGAGAGCCTGCGTTACGCAGCCCGACAAGAAATCGCGATGCGGGCATTCCTGGAAGCGGGCGGCTTCGGGGCCTTCACCACGACGTTCGAGGATCTACATGGTCTGAAACAACTGCCGGGTCTCGCGTGTCAACGACTAATGGCAGAGGGTTACGGTTTCGGGGCAGAGGGCGATTGGAAAACGTCTGCACTGGTTCGACTCGGTAAGGTGATGACCGGCGATCGCCCCGGTGGTGTCTCCTTCATGGAAGACTACACCTACCATCTGGTTAACGGTCAAGAGCGTGTCTTGGGTGCGCACATGCTGGAGGTTTGCCCCTCCATCGCCGGTGATAAGCCTTCTCTAGAGATCCACCATTTGGGGATCGGTGACAAAGAAGATCCCGCGCGCTTGGTCTTTGATGCGGGTCCCGGTCCCGCGGTGAATGCCACACTCGTGGACATGGGCGGTCGCATGCGAATGATCGTCGCAGAGCTAGACGTCATCAAGCCCGAGCACGCCATGCCAAAATTGCCGACGGCGCGCGCCGTTTGGATCCCGCGCCCTGACTTCAAGCGTGGCGCCCAGGGCTGGATCGAAGCGGGTGGCGCCCACCATGCGGCGTTCTGCCAAGCGGTGACCGCAGAAGAATGGGAAGACTTCGGTGCCATCGCCGGCCTGGAAGTCATCCGGCTTGGCGCGGATCTCGACCTGCGCTCGCTCAAGAACGAGCTGCGTTGGAACGACGTCGCGTTCAAGCTCGGATTGTAGGAGCGCAATCAGCCATGTCTTCTTCGTATCGTGAGCTGAAAGAGCGCGCTTGGGTTGCCAACCAAGAGATCCCGAAGCGCGGTCTTGCCATCTACACTTTCGGCAACGTGTCGGCGTTCGATGCGGAGCGTGGCGTGATGGCCATCAAGCCTAGTGGCGTCCCCTACGACGACCTCCAGGTCGACGACCTCGTAGTCTTGGATATCGAAGGCAAGACAGTCGAAGGCAAGTTGCGACCGTCCTCCGACACGCCGACCCATCTGGTCCTCTACCGTGCGTGGAAGGGGATTGGCGGTGTGGTTCACACGCATTCCACCTACGCCACCGGCTGGGCCCAAGCCCGGAGGCCCATACCCATCTACGGAACGACCCATGCTGACCACTTGGCGGAAGACGTGCCGTGTACGGCGGTGATGTCGGATGCCGCAGTCGAGGGTGACTACGAGATCGAGACGGGCAATCAGATCTTGGATTGTTTCAAGGATCGAGACCCGCTGCACACCCCGATGGTGCTGGTGGCTGGTCATGCGCCATTCACCTGGGGCAAGACACCGGAGAAGGCTGTCTATCATGCGGCTGTGCTGGAAGAGCTCGCGCGTATGGCATTCGTCACCCGGACGCTGGATCCGACCGCTGCGCGGCTGCCGGACAGCCTGATCCACAAGCATTTTGAGCGCAAGCACGGCAAGAACGCCTACTACGGACAGAAGTAGGCCCCGATGGCCGCATCCGACGCGGCCGTCCAAGATGTGGCGCTCTGGAAAATGCCAATCAATCGAGGGGCATTGTGCGCTGTTCAACGAGCGGGGCCGTGTAGTAGAACCGTGGGGCGTTGGGCAGACAACGCAGCGTTTCCACAGTGCGGAGCCAGTGCGGATACCCCGCACGTGACTTGACTGGCGCCGCGTGGAGGAGGATCCGATGGACAACAATCATCAGAGGGCTATGGACCTGATTCAATCCGAGGGGGCACTACTGGGGATCGAGTTTGGTTCAACTCGCATCAAGGCGTCTCTCATCGCCCCGGATACGACGCCGCTGGCCTCGGGTTCACACGGCTGGGAAAACCAACTGAAAGACGGCGTATGGACGTACGACATGGAAGCCGTTTGGGAAGGGTTGGCGGCCTGCTACGCGTCACTCGCCCTGGATGTGCGCGCGCGGTACTCCATCGAACTGACGTCCGTTGCCGCGATGGGATTCAGCGGCATGATGCACGGCTATGTTGCTTTGGATAGCAACGGCGAGTTACTCGTCCCGTTCCGAACCTGGCGCAACAACATCACCGCGAAGGCGTGTGAAGAGCTCACCCCGCTGCTGGATTTCGCGGTGCCGCAGCGTTGGAGCATTGCGCATCTCTACCAGTCCATCCTCGAAGGACAGGCGCACGTTCCGCGGATTGCGCGGCTGACGACCCTCGCCGGCTACGTCCACGCGAAGCTGACCGGGGAGCATTTGATGGGCATCGGAGAGGCTTCGGGCATGTTCCCCATCGATCCCAAGACGGGGGATTGGGACGCCTCACGCATGGCGAAGTTCGACGAGCTCATCTCGCCGAGGAACCTAGGCTGGAAGCTGCGGGATATCCTGCCGACGGTGAAGAGCGCCGGAGAAAGCGGAGGTCAGCTGACTCAGGCAGGCGCGAAACTCGTCGACCGGAGCGGCAAGCTCTCGGCTGGAGTGCCTTTGTGTCCCCCCGAGGGTGACGCCGGCACCGGGATGGTCGCCACCAATGCCGTGCGTCCGCGTTCCGGGAACGTGTCAGCGGGTACTTCTGTATTCGCAATGATTGTTCTGGAGCAGAGTCTGTCCAAGGTGCACGAAGAAATCGACATCGTGGTCACTCCCGACGGTAGCCCCGTCGCGATGGCGCACTCGAACAACGGATCGTCCGATCTTGACGCGTGGGTTGGGTTGTTTGGTGAGGTCGCCAAGGCCCTCGGTGTGGAGAAGTCTCCGGATGAGCTGTACAGCGCGCTATTACCCCTCGCTACCCAGGGAGATCCCGACGCGGGTGGATTGCTTGCGATTAACTACGTCTCGGGAGAACACATGACTGGGTTCACCGAAGGTCGACCCCTGTTCGCGCGGAACCAGGACAGCAGGTTCACGCTCGAGAATTTCGTTCGTGCCATGTACTACGCCTCGCTGTGCGCGATGCGCACAGGCATGAATATCCTGACGCAAGAGGAAGGCGTCATCATCGAGGAGATCCGCGGTCATGGCGGCTTCTTCAAGGGTGGCGATACCGGTCAGCGCATGATGGCAGCGGCGCTCAACGTGCCCGTGAGTATCCCAGCGACCGCCGGGGAGGGTGGCGCATGGGGTATGGCCGTGCTTGCCGGATACATGCTGCGCAAAGGCGCGCAATCCCTCCCTGACTATCTGGACGCGCAGATCGCCAAGAGCATTGGTAAGCCCGTCGCGCCCAATCCGGATGACGTTAAGGGTTTTGCGGAGTTTTTCGCGCGCCACAAGAAGGGCCTCGCCGTCGAGCGTGCTGCGGTGGAAGCGCTGCAGTAGGCTTGATTGTGCGACTTGGTGAGGTTCTCAGGCGTGGCGGCTCGCGCCTCGGTGGGTCGGTGCGAGACCTCAACTGCGTAAACCGGGGAGAGCCGGCGCGTGTCGCCGGACATCGATGGTGTCGGATCCACGGTGCCAGTCTCGCCGCTGCCGTCGCGATGGCTTCGGTTTCTGGGATGGCAGCAGGGCAGACCGATCACGCGACGATCGAGGTGGACGCCACATCGGCGATAGGACCGCTCGAACCCATCTGGGCCTATTTCGGCTACGACGAAGCGAACTACACCAACACGCCCGAGGGCGAGGAGCTGCTGCGGACTCTAGCGAGCATTCATCCGACGCCAGCACGCATGCGCACCCACTTCCTTTTCAACACAGGCGATGGGACACCCGATCTCAAGTGGGGCTCGACGAACGTCTACACGGAAGGTACCGATGGGAACCCGAACTACGATTACTCGCTGATCGATGCCATCATGGACGCCACTGTCGGCTCGGGGACACTGCCGCTCTTCCAGTTCGGTTTCATGCCTCAGGCCCTCTCCACACGTCCCGAACCGTACGAGAACTCGAACACGTACGTCCTCGACGGCGGCTGCTTCTACCCGCCGAATGACTACGATCAATGGGGCGCGCTCGTGACTGCTTGGGCGAAACACGCCAAGGAACGTTATCCAGAAACCGTGCCTGACTGGCAGTGGGAGCTCTGGAACGAACCTGACATTGCCTATTGGATGGGCACCTTCGAGGAGTATGCTCGGCTCTACGACGTCACCGAGGCGGCGCTGCACAGCGTTCTGCCAGAGGCCTCGTTGGGGGGCCCAGCGGCGGCGGTTCCCACCAAGGGATTTCTCGAGCTCTTCCTCGAGCACTGTGCCAATGGTACGAACGCCGTGACCGGCGAGATCGGGACGCGGCTGGACATGGTGAGCTTCCATGCCAAAGGTGGGGTTCTCATCACGGATGGGCACGTGCAGATGGACTTGGGCAATCAAATGCGGTTGCACCAATCAGGTTTTCAGATCGTGGCAGACTCGGCCTTCGCAAACACGCCCATCGTCCTCACTGAAGCGGATCCCGATGGTTGTGCAGCGTGTCCAGTGAGCACCGCGCCCCACTTCGCTTACCGAAATTCGCCCGCCTACGGCGCGTACGAGGTCGCGATGATGAAACGTTCCCTAGATCTCGCGGAAGCCAATGGTGTTAACTTGAAGGGGACTCTGACCTGGGCTTTCACGTTTCCGGGGAGTCCCTACTTTGCTGGTTATCGTGCGCTATCCACCAATGGCATTCATCTGCCGGTGCTCAACGCGTTCAAGCTGCTCGCGCAGCTCGAAGGAGCACGACTCCCGGTCGTGAGCAGCGCTGCTCGACCCATGAGTGACTTGTTGGACAACAGCGTGCGGGCTGAACCGGACATCGACGCACTGTCAGCAATCGATGGCGAGCAGGTCCGTATCCTGGTTTGGAATTACCACGACGATCTGGTCGATGCCCCCGCGCACCAGGTAGATCTTCAAGTATCGCTGCCCCCTGAGTTCGGGAACAACGTAGCGCTAACGCACACTCGGGTTGATGCGACCCACGGCAACGCCTACGCCACCTGGGAGGCCCAAGGCAGAGCCGAGTCGCCTTCGATGGTTCAACTTGAAGAACTACGCAGCTCGATGGCTCCAGTCACCGTTGAGTCGGGCAAGGTGCTGGGGGTGCAGGGTCGTCGCGTGACGTTTTCTTTCGAGCTACCGCGTTTTGGGCTCTCACTGCTCACCCTCGTGCCATCGTCGGAGGGTCCGGATGGGGGCACGGAGGGTGGTGCCGCCGAGAGCGATCCACTGACGGACCGAGCGTCAACAACGCACCAGGCGGGGTGTGATTGTGCGGTCAGTGGACGAGCGAGCAGGTCTCTGCATTGGGCGGCGCTCGTCCCACTGCTCGTCTGGCGTCGGCGTGCGGTGCGGAATGATTCGTTCGCGCACAAACGAGCGCGATGTGAGTTCGTTCGAGCGCGTTCCGACCACTTCATGAGGTTCCCCCTACGTTTTCAGCTTCCGACGTTTTCGCAAGCGAGCTGCCTGGCGTCGTCATCTCACCTGATATCCCGGTGCTGTGGCCAAGTCGCCGGGTCGGGGTTTGCCGCCGTCGTCCTCTGGCCCGGGTCATCTCCTGCCGCCAGGCTCGGGGACGTGCACTGTGCGGACGACGCGAGGCTGGTCGCGCCGACCCGCGGCGGGCCGCCCGCGCAGCGCAGACGCTCCGAGCTCCTCACCGCTGGCCCGCGGGGAGCGAGAGTTTCGCGCCTGGCCACATAAATACGCCCATCAAGAAGCCGACCACCCGAGGAGGGTCGGTCCTGCAAATCTCCGCCCCGGGTACGAACCTTGATCCTGCGCGGTCTGTGGCGAGAAACACGAATGTCTGGCCCCGAAAGCGACTCACCCTCACTCACCCAAAGGGTCTGAACCGTTTCAGGGTGCAACACACCAATCGCTGCGCTCGGCTCCTCAAAAAGAACGCTTCGGGAACTGCGTCCGCAGCTTTTTCCCGACCGTCGAACAAAAGGGAATCAACCACTTCCATCGCCCTCTGGCCTTGCTACTGTAGGTTATTCCGATGGTTAGCCTTCAACGTTGTACGACGCCGCACCTGTGGCGGCGAGGTTGGTCCGGGTCGCTAGCGCTTTCACCGTTGGTGGGCGCCTTGGCTTTGTGGGCCTGTTCCGCTCCAGTTGAGTCGTCTGATCCCTCGCCTGGCGCAACGGTGCCAAGCACTGGGGGCACCGGCGCGACTCCTGGACTGAGCACCAACCCAACGGAAACCGGCGCCCCAGGTGTGGGGACATCAGTGGTGCCCGCGGCAACCGGCGCCACAACGGCACCCACTCCAGGTACACTTCCCTCGACGCCAAGTCCTAACCCCGTCACCCCAGCGGCTCCCGTCGCAGCCGGCGCGGACGTCGGCACGAAGGCGATCCACCGCCTGAGCAACTACCAGTACGACAACACCGTGCGTGATTTGCTCGGGACGACACTCCGTCTTGGAGACGGGTTCGTGCACGAGGAAGCAGAGGGATTCGACAACATCGCGGCGTCGCTATCCATGAGCCCGCGTCAACTGGATGACTACTTTCGTGCAGCGGGTGAACTCGCTGGAGAGGCGTTTGCCAATCCCGAGCAGCGGGCGCTCATTTTCACCTGTACGCCGGATGCCGTAGACCAGAGCTGCGTGAATACGATGGTTCGAGAGTTCGGGCAGCGCGCTTTTCGTCGCCCGTTGACGGAGACGGAGGTCACGCGTCTGGTTACCGAGTACCAGGACGCTCTGGGGTTGGGTGAGGACGCCCTGGGCGCGATGCAGCACGTCGTGCAGGTGATCGTAGCGTCGCCTCAGTTCCTGTACCGCATCGAGTTTGACCCGAGTCCAACGGACACTACGCCTCATCCACTGAATTCGTACGAGCTCGCCAGCCGCCTTTCGTACGCGCTTTGGGGTAGCATGCCCGACGATACCCTCCTCGGCCTGGCTGCCAGCGGCGCGTTGAATGACACCGCGACGCTGGAGGCGGAGGTTGACCGCATGCTCGCAGATGACAAGGCAAAAGCCTTGATCGAGGACTTCGCCGCGCAATGGTTGGGGTCGGATCGAGTGGCAGAACACGCTGCGAGCACGACCATCTACCCGAGCTGGACGCCTGAATTGGCAGCGGCGATGGAGCAGGAGATGGAGCTGTTCCTCGCTGAGTTCTTGCTGGGTGATCGCCCGTACAGCGAGCTGCTCACCGCCGACTTCAACTTCGTCGACGCAAATTTGGCAGAGCTCTACGGCGTACAGCCACCGGCTGCAGCCGGTATGCAACGTGTAGAAATCACCGACGACCAACGGCGCGGGCTTCTCGGCCTTGCGGGATTCTTGACCCACACGTCGAGAGAAAGCCGCAGTTCGCCCATCATCCGCGGCAAATGGGTGCTTGATGCCCTGTTGTGTCAGCATCTCGAAGTGCCCGCTGGTCTTGTGGTGGAGCCACTACCGGAGCAAGCCGAAGACGATGCGCCCACGACGGTCAGGGCGTTGATAGAACAGCATCGCGAGGACCCGGTTTGCGCCGGCTGTCACAACTTGATCGATCCGATTGGGCTCGCTCTGGAGAACTACGACGGCATTGGGCGCTTCCGCGATGTCTACGAAAACGGGTTGCCAATCGATACTGTCGGTACGTTGCCTGGTGGTCGTGACGTGGACAGCCTGGAGTCGTTGAGCGCTGCGCTCAGCGAGGATTCGAACTTCGTACCGTGCGTAGCGCGCAAGCTGAACACCTACGCCATGGGGCGAACGATCACTGATGAAACCTACCTCAAACAGATTGTGGATGCTTGGCAAGCAGACGAGCTGACTCTACGAAACTTGATCAAGCAAACAGTGCTGAACGACACGTTCCGCCTGCGTCGTGCGGAGGGATCCTGATGTCTACGAAGTCTCGAAAGGGTGCACGTTCAGGCCGCGGTTTGTCTCGCCGGGCCGTGCTTCGAGGAACCGGAGTGGCGTTGGCGCTGCCTTGGCTACCCTCTCTGGCGCCAGAGCCTGCGCGTGCTCAGAGTACAGCCGCAAAGCGACTCGTTCCGATCTACTTGCCCAACGGAGCGTCCGTGTTGTGGTGGGAAACGACCGGTAGTGGGGCTGGGGACCAATGGCAGTTGTCGCCGTTGTTGGCCCCCTTCGAGCCCGTGAAAGACAAGATGCTCCTGGTGCGTCAGCTAGGCAATTTCACCTGGCGCCGTGACCTGCTGACGATGGCTCCTGCCTGGACGACCTATCGCGAGCGCAACGATTTTTGCGGTGTCTGTCAGATGCCAAATGGCGCCTACGTCGTGCCTTCTCATTCACGCGATCCTTCTGCGCTGCTCAATTGCGTCGATGGCGACGCCTACCGGGCGGAACGGGGGCAAGACCCTGCAACTAGCGCCCAAAACGCGGAAACCGTCGACCAGTTGATTGCACGGAGCGTCGAGCAGCAAACTCCGCTATTGAGTATGCAGCTTGGTATCCTCAATGGGGCAGGTGATCTCGACCAGCGCCACAGCGCGATGTCTCGCAACATGTCGTGGTCCGAGGACGGCACGCCTCTGGGCAAGGACCTCGAACCTGCCGACGTTTTCGACAAGCTGGTGGCTGCCGGTGCTGGGCAAGACGGCGGCGACGCCGTTGCGGCCGAGGAAGCGGGGCGGCGACGTGCCCTCGATCTGAGCGCCTTGGACGCGCTTCGGGATAGCGTCATGGAGCTACAGCCCAGGCTCGGACAGAGCGACAACGAGCGGCTGGACCAGTTCTTGACCGGCGTGCGCGATCTCGAGGAGCGGTCGACCACCATTATCGAGGTGGAGTCGAGCTGCGACCTCATCGATCGACCTGGCGGTAACCTGCAGGCGTACGAACGCGGCATTGCGATGAACGATCTCATCGTCATGGCGCTCGAGTGCGATGTGACCCGCATCGTCACCTACATGCTGGACAACAGCCGTTCAGACCTGGTGTATTCTTGGGTGCCCCGGCGCGACTTCCAGAATGGTGGAGTGGAAGTGGGTGGTACCTCAACCGCCTACCACGAGTCGCAGCATCACACCGGAGTCAGCCCCGATTTCGCGTCAATCACGAACTGGCATATCAGCATCGTCGCGGACTTGCTCCAGAAGATGAATGCCGTGCAAGAAGATGAGGGCACGTTGCTGGACAATAGTCTGGTGATGTTCTCCAGCGGCATGCATCACGGGGATCACGCTTCGTTCGACTTGCCGTTTGCTCTCTTCGGAAGCGGGAGCGGCACGTTTCGTCAGAACGAGCTCATTTCCCTACCCGAAGAAATCGAAAGCATCCGTCAGCTGCGCGACGTCCACTTCACGATTCTGAACAGCTACTTCCAGTTGGGAGTGCAGAGCTTCGGCGAAGACATGCGGGGTATACCCAACGAGTTGGTGACAGAACTGTTGGCATGAGGCTTCGTCCGTCAGCACACCCGTCGTGGTGCCGCGAGGCTTCGCTCCGATCACTCCGTGCCCTTGTGGCGACTAGCCTCGTCGTGGGGCCACTGGCCTGCAGCTCGGAAGACAGCGACGGCCTGGACGGTGCACTCATGGGGGCGCCCGAAACGCCAAGTGCCGTGAGTTCGCCCAGCTCGCCAGCGTCCGCACCCGGCGAGAGCACCCCGGCGCCGGCTCAAACGCCCGCGTCGGTGCCGAGCCCCACGCCCACAACGGAGACCAGCGGCGAGCCGAGTTCCACAACGACCCCCGAGCCTGTCACTCCCCCTGGCCCCTCCGAGATGCCAGGCGAGCCAAGCGCAGGCGGCAGTTCCGGAATGGGTGGCAGCGGCGGCCGCTCTTCGGGTGGTGCTGGTGGCGCCATGGGTGGCGGTGCCGGCACCAGTTCCGTCAGTGATGGCGGGGCCGCTGGCGCTGATGGAGTTGGTGGAGAGATGGGCCAGAGTGCTGGCGCTGGTGGCATGGGTGGGAGTGACAGCGGAGGCGATGGCCCAAACGTCGACCGTTCGCAGCAACAACTCTTCCAGCTTCAGTTTCGGGCCAACGAAGCCGATTCGGCAGCGGGCGCCACGCTCGGCAATCAGTACGCCTATCTCGACACCCGGGCTGAACCCGCCGGAAAGCTGGTTGTATACCTGCACGGCGCAGGTTCCTTCAACGACTGCGGGAATCTACCGCTGGGCACGATGGTGGCAGGCTGGGGGTTTCACTGGTTTGCGCCGTGTTTCTCCAGTAACTACGGCGTGGACAATTGCGGCGACGACATCGAAGGCTGCCGCATGGAGGCGTTCGAAGGTCAGGACCACCACCCGTTCGTCAACATCTCCCGGCCTGACAGCATCGAGGAGAGGATCGTGCAAGGGCTCAGGTACTTGCAGCAGGAATTGCCAGCTGGTGACTGGGACTACTTCTTGGATGGGGACCTGCCGCGCTGGTCAGAGATTATCATCACCGGCCACTCGCACGGCGCGAGTTCTTCGGGGGTGATCGGGATGCACCGCAATGTGTTCCGTGTCGTCATGCTTGCTGGCCCCTACGATCCGGGGCAGGCCTGGCTGTCGAACACACCAATTACCTCTCCGGATCGCTTCTACGGGTTCACACATTCCGGGGACGGACAGCACCAGGGCCACCTCGACGCTTTCGCAGCTCTCGGCTTGCCAGGACAACCGGTGACAGTTGATGGTGCTCAGCCTCCCTACTCGGACTCCCACCGCTTGTTCAGCTCCGCGGGCGTGGGTGACGCCCACCAGTCGGTCACTACCGGGGACGTCGCCGCGTTCGAGCCGGTCTGGCACTATCTGTACGCGGAGTGAGCCCACAGCGCGCTCGCGCGGCGCTCCGAAGTAGCCGCTGTCCTGGCATGCACAGCCGAGTCGGGACTCTCTTGGAGTACCCCAGGGACGCCTGCTGAGTGCCGGCGGCCGGAGGGACCCGCCGGGGTTGGGAATCGTACGTTTGCGGTGATGTGTGGACGGGAGGTCGCCGCCCTTCGTACCCGATTGGAAAAGGCGAACCAATTTTGCGGTGCGGCGGGGAGCGACGCTCAAATCCCAAAAAAGGTTGACCCAAAGATGCCCGATTCGGCGACTGCCACGTTGTCACAAATGCCAAGTGTCCTGCACAATCGGACTTCCCCGCGCCGCCTGTCTTTGGTGGCTGGTCGCCAAGCCAGCGACCGTGAGGTAGCCGAGGCGCTGATCGCTGGTGAGCCCTGGGCTAGCGGCGAAGCCTGGCAACGGTTTGCGCCCATGGTTCTGGTGATGTGCGAGCGCTGTTTGGGGTCCCGGTCCGAGGCCGAGGATCTGACGCAGGAGGTTTTTTATCGCGTCTTCAGGAAAGCGAAGACGCTGCGCGAACCGGACAGTCTTCGGAGCTTCATCTACTCCTTTGCGATTCGCCTTCTGAAGACTGAACTCCGTCGAAAAAAGCTACGTTCGTGGCTGTCGCTCGATTCGGCGACAGATTCCCACAGTCACACTCTGAACGTCGAGTCCCGAGATCTGCTTCGCAGATTTCACACGTTGTTGGACCGGTTGTCGCCACGCGATCGACTCGTTTTCATTCTGCGACGGATGGAGGCTATGACGGTCGACGAGATCGCGACGCACATGAACATCTCCGTGTCGACAGTCAAGCGATCGATGGCCCATGCATCCACGCGGCTTTCGACGTGGGTCGATGCGGAGCCCGGATTGGCAGGGCTGCTGGATGAACAGAGGAGGCGGCGATGACCACTCCGGGAGAAAGAAACGAGGCCGGCGCGCTCGACGCTCTTGTCGAGTTGGGCCGAGACAGCGCCCATCAGCCCACGCGGTCCGAACTCGAGGCGGGGCTGAAGGCGCTGCGAGACCGTATGGACGTGCGCCGCGTGCAGCGCCGTTGGGTGGCTTCAGTGGCGACCTTGGTGGTGATGCTGCTTCTGCCCGTGGTTTGGATGTTTGGCGGCCAATGGTCTGCTCCCGAGCCGACCTCGCTCACCTACGAAATCGAGGGTGGCAGCGTCCTCGAGGGTGGTTACCTGCGGGAGTCAGGGCAAGAGGGGATCACGCTGGCCTTCAACGAGGGTACACGGTGCGTATTGACCACCGGCGCGCGAGCGCGCTTGCGCACGGTTGACGACACGAACGTCCGCGTTGGGCTCGAAAATGGACACGCGGCGATTGAGGTGACTCCCACGCCTGGGCGCACCTGGGAAGTCGAAGCGGGTCCCTTCCTGGTTACTGTGAAAGGAACGTCGTTTACTGTGGCGTGGGATCCCTCCAGCGAGCGTTTCGAGTTGAACTTGACCCGGGGCCGTGTCGTCGTTAGCGGACCGGTGACAGGCGGGGACCTCACGCTGCGAGCTGGCCAGCGCCTGGTCGTCAGTTTACCGAGGGCGGAGACTGTCATCACAGAGGCGTCCGCGGACGCCGCGACAGATGCGCTCGAGTCGCCTCCTCCTTCTCCTCCGTCAGCTGAGGCGGACCAGTCACCTGAGCAGGAAGCCGAGGCAACGGGCCCTGAAGCCACAGATGAAGTACACCAGCCCTCAGCCACTACGCCGGGGTCCACTCCGAGTAAGGGAAGGGGAGCCCGTCGTTGGGCTGAGGAGCTAGCCAATGGTCGCTGGGACAACATTCTGGCGGATGTGGAGCAGGCAGGTGTTGCATCCACGCTGAGTAGTGCGGGTAGCGAGGATTTGTTCGCGCTGGCCACCGCGGCGCGCTACCGTCGCCGAAACGACCTGGCTCGTCAGGCGCTGCTGGCGCTGCGCCGCCGGTTTCCGCAGTCGGGGAGGGCGCTCGATGCCACATTCCTACTTGGAAGAGTGGAAGAATCACGTGGGGGTGGCGTGCATGGCGCCATGTCGTGGTACGAGGAGTATCTCGCTCGGGCCCCGTCAGGTACGTATGCAGCGGAGGCGTTGGGGCGAAAGATGACCCTCGTTAGGAAGTCATCTGGGCCAATACAAGCCAAGCCGATCGCCAAAGACTATCTGCGCCGTTTTCCGCGGGGGAGCTATGCTGGCTCTGCGCGTGCCCTCCTCGATGACAGATAGTCGGCCGCCCGCGGCCTGGTGGTGTTTTGGGATCCTGCTGGGGCTTGTCCTGGTGTTGTGGGTGACGCCTGCGCAAGCGCGAGACGTCGCGGTGGTGAGTCCGCCCGGCGCGAACGCGGACTACGACGAAATTGCCACGCGGTTACACGGCGAGTTGCTTGCCGTCGGGCTGTCGGTAAGGCGAATCGAACGCGGGGCGAGCCATGGTGACGATGTCGCGCGGACTTGGCTACGTGATGGTGACTTCGACGCAGTCATCGAGGTTGTGGCGAGCACGTCGCTGTTCGTCGTCGACGTGTGGGTTACCGAGTTGACGTCGGGGCGGGCGCGGGTTTCTAGAGTCGAAGTGCCCCGTGATGCAGAGAACGCTCCAGAGGAACTCTCGATCCGTGCCATCGAAGTTCTCCGCTCGGTCTTTCTGGAGATGGACATGGCGACCGGTGAACGACGAGCAGAGCCTGCAAGTGCGCCACCAGCCAAGCCCGCGGCGCCACCGGACGAGCGACAACCAGCGTCCCAAACTCCGACTGAGTGGGGGATTGCCGTGGGGGTAGCCACAGTGGCGGGGCTGGACGGGGTCGGACCAGCCGTCATGCCGTTGCTGCGGTTGGACCTTGGACTCCGATCCTGGCTGGCATTCCAGGTGTCCCTGGCGGGGCTGGGGAGCCGCCCTACGGTGTCCGCGCCAGCGGGGAGTGCGCAAATCGACCAGAGGTACGCTGCCATCGGCGCTCGCTATCGATTCGCACCCGGAGGACGACTGCGCCCGTTCTTCTCATTTTCCGCCGGAGGGCTTCGTACGTTCGTCGACGGGCAGGCCACGGCGCCACGGGTGTCCCGGCAACAGCTGCAATGGTCCTTCCTGTTCGATGCGAGCCTGGGCGCCGAATTGCGCCTGCTAGATGGCTACTATCTCACTCTTGCAGGACACGTCCAGCTGGCAAATCCCAGTGTCGCCGTTCACATTCTGGACGAGATGGTCGCAACCAGTGGGCTTCCCAACCTGGCGTCGACCCTTACATTGGGGAAATGGCTCTGATGCGAAGTCACTCGGCGATAGCGATACTCTGCGCTGCGAGGCTGACAGCATGCGAGCAGGTGGACATCTACGCGGTCACGGAATCGGAAGCAATCGACACAACGGACTCACTGACTCCTGGCGAGCCTCCTCCCGGCAGCGATCCCATCCCATCGACTGACACGGACGTCGCCAGCGCAACTGACGCGGGCGAAATGGACTCTCTTGCACCACCCACCGAAGGCGGCACGACGGATTCGGTGGACGAACCAAGGAGCGAGAGCGACGCCGGGAGTGAGCCCGCCACCACAGCAGCTTGTGCAACGACTGTGACTCCGGGGAACTCCACGATTTCACTCCAGGTGGCCGGCGCCACGAGAAGCTACTTGCTGCACGTCCCGACCACATACGACGGCACACAGCCGGCGCCGCTCATCGTCGACTTTCACGGCATTGGGAGTACGGGGCAAAGCGAACTCATGGAGTCCCCCTACCCAGCCGTCGCCGACGCCGAAGGTGTCATCATCGCGTTTCCTGATGGTCTGATGGGTCCGCTCGGCAGCGGCTGGAACATGGGACCGTGCTGCGTAGCAGACGCCGATGACTATGCGTTTGCGCGAGCCTTGGTGGCGGACGTACAAGAGCGGACCTGCATTGATCCCGACCGAGTGTATGCAGTGGGGGTGCTGACTGGCGGCGGGATGGTCTACCATCTTGCTTGTCAGGCGGCGGACGTTTTCGCCGCTGTGGCGCCGGCCGCCTTCGACTTGCTCGAGGAAACGGTGGACGACTGCGTGCCGTCACGGCCGATCACCGTGATGTCATTTCGCGGGACGGCGGACACCCGGGTGCCCTATGCTGGAGGCCCTTCCTCCGTCGTTCCGGGGATGCCCATCACGTTTCTCGGGGCGGAAGCCACCGCTCAACGTTGGGCAGAGATCAATGGTTGCACCGGCGGGCCATCGACGGCCGACGCTAATGGGTGCATTTCCTACGCTGGGTGCGCTGAGGACGTGGATGTAATTCTATGCACCGAAGAGGGCGGGCGTGAAGATCACGGCGTTGCTTCCCTTGCGTGGCCCGTGCTCAAGAGCCACTCGCGCTGAGTTCGAGGTGGAAGTCGAGCCCAGTTGGAGGGCGGACCCCGCCGCTGGCGATGTGCATGGGAGGAGTCTATTCTCCGGTGTCAGTCTTCCAAACGGCCGAAGCCATGCGCTTCGAACGCGGGAACGATCACGTCCCTGAACGCCGTTTCAATCCCAGCGTCGATCTGTCGACGAGTCAAGTAGCCGAGTGCGGCCAGCTCTGGATCGTCGGAAATGTCGCCGCTTCCCCACAGATCCCTCGCCAGCCTGAACATCATCGGGAGAGCGTGCTCGAGCGCATGACGTGTGGAGCCTTCGAGCCAACCGCTCTTCGCCGCGTGAGCTAGGAACCCCCATCCGAGCCGGGAATGATTCACTTCGTCCGCGAGGTGGACACGTTGGGCTTCCCGAATCATCGTTGGTTGGATCTCGTCACGATTAATTTTTAGCACGCAGACGGCGATGGTTTCACTCAAGCAACCAGCGAAAATGGGGCGAAGTAAGCGGTTTTCGCTTTCGCTCGCTCCCGGAAAGGTCAACCGCTGGCTCCCTCGTAGCCGTGGTGCGCGGAACGTTTCGTTGCCGACGCGTTCGGCCATGGCATGACACCAGTGGCTATGGCGCTCTTCGTCGGCGATGGCGCGCCCTGCTGTATCGATGAGCACGCTGGGCGCATCCAGTGTGACGAGATCCTCGCGAACGTGGGCGAGTGCCTCCATCGTCGTCCATTCGGCGTCTGTCCGCCTTCGCCAGTAGTCGAGCAGCAAGGAGCGTTGCGTCGGGGTGAGCTCATCGAGGCCAGCGATGCAGACGTCCCGCGTTGGCGGGGCGAATACGTCCGATGGCGGGTCAGGCATGAGTCATCGTATCAGCGGTACGGCGCAGTTGCCGCACCAGAGCTCGCTCTCTGTCGTCGCGTCGACGGAGGAGTTGCGCAGCTCTGCACCGTTTGGGTGGTCAGTGCAATTGACGAAGCCATCGCTGTTTCCGTCGAGGCAATGACAGTCGTATGGCGCCTGCTCCGAGGAGCCGTCGGGCAGTTCGAAGGCGCCGTAGAGGCAGGTGAATGTCTGGCCTTCGCCACATTCGGCAGCGCTGAGCGGACGTGTGGGGTCACAGCTGCACGTATCCAGGACCGGCGCAGGGCAGGGCGGGTCTTGCGCATTGCCACTACTTTGGTAGCAGGTTCCATCCTGATCGCAGCCTGGCACCCCGCAGGTCCATTGGGAGGACGGACAATCCTCGTTCGGGGCTTGACCTACATAGGTCTCTGGACTCACTTCGTCCACCTGCTCCATTGGATCGACTGGTGTCGGAGTAGACGGTACTTCTGGGTCAGGGTCCGCTGGATTGGGGGGGGCGATTGGGTCGCTGCCTTCTGGCGACTCGGTGTTGTCGGGCCCGACGGGCGGGGTGGTGCTGGACTCACCAGGCTCCGTCGTTGTTGGCATGACCGGCGTCGGCTCAGGTTCCGTATCGTGGGTTTCACTCTCCGCTGCGGAATCAGATTCGGAGTTGGCGCCGCAGCCCACGAGGGCGCCGCCGAGGATGACGAGTGTGTGATAAAGGCGAGACATGACCACCTTGCGGCGGGCGATCCGTGCCGCCGCGTACAGCTGAAGTAGTGCCCACTCCGGGCGCCTGTGAGCAGACCGATTCCACTCCCCAGCCGACGGGTTGGCCTGGTGCCCCGCTTGACCGCCTCGACGGACGCGGACAGTTCGTGGTCGGGAACTGAGCGCAAAGCGTCCGAGCCCACGTCGAAGCTCGCGCCGCCGGGTTTTCGGACCTCCGTAGCGGTACCCAGCGAGATTGACAACGGGCGAAACTGACCGTGTACTTGTCAGAACTAGCGTGAACGTTCGAATTTTGACTTGTTTGTTGGTGGTGACAGCGTGCTCGGGGGAACCGCCACTTTTGTCGAGTGAGAGTGACGGTACCGAGTCAGATGGGCCGTCCACCGACGATGCGGCCCAGAGTGACTCATCTGATGAGGAGAGTGATGGGGCCCCTAGCTCTGAAGAATCGGACACGGAGGCCACCGACGAGCCCAACGTCGCGGGTGAAGAAGGGCCCCCCAGGGCGTCCGGGACGCTCAATTGCTCGGACGCAGAACAATACGGGGCGCGCGCAACGACGCAGACGTACGACGGACAAACGCACCTGGTGAGCGATCTGGACGCTGACTGCCGTGCGAGTGGCGAAAGAGTCATGCTCTTCGTCCAAGAGGGCTTGTACGAACGTCCAGTCACGCAGCCACAACTCGACGCGTTCGTAGAACGCCTCGAAGCGACAGACGGCATCTTGGCAACCCTGGAAAATGCCTTTGCCCCTATCCAGTACGACTTGTTTCCGGGTGGCAAGATCCCGATCTTCGTCATCGACACAGGGCAAGCGGGCGAAGGCTACGTGTGTGGCTGGTGTGAACAGCGTGAGCTGCATCTCGATGGCACCCTACTCAAGCCACTCGATGGCGATCGCGCCTTCGGTATCGCGGCACACGAGTTGTTCCACCTAGTTCATCGCATGTACGATGAGGATGAACTGGTGTGGGTGGATGAAACCCTGGCGCAGGCGGCCATGGTGGCTGCAGGCTTTCCCGAAGATGAGGAATGGCTCCAGGCCTACTTGAGGAACCCCAATGTCGATTGGGGTCCCGGCAGCGATGAACTGAACAGGTTCCAGTATGGAGCTGGCTTGGTTTTTGGGGCCTACCTCTGGGAGCAGGGTGGAGCTCCGTTGACGCGCGCGGCTACGCTCCAACAGCAGGACGGCTGGCGCGGGTTGGATTTGGCCCTCGAAACGACTGGATTTAGCACGACCGCGCTGGGGATGTTTCGGCAAATGGCCGCCGCATTGTATTTGGATGACCCCGATCGTGGATACGGCTTCGATGTCCTGGACGTCGAGCTACCCGCCGCGATCGGACTGAGCAGCGGTGAAAGTCGCCGCGGTGTGCTGCAGCCCTACGGTCTCTTCTACATCGAGTTGGAGGACGGAGTGTCGGAGCTACATGTGGATGCCCCAGCCGATGTACTCGTGAGCGGATTGACGGAGGACGCCACCCTGATCGAGGTAGAACTGGGCACGGATCGGCAACGCGAGGACATCCAGGTTCTCATCCTCACGGCGACTCAACAAAGCGACTTCGAAGTGTCCGTATGGTAGACGGCAACGCATGCTCGTGCACTCCGTATATTTCTGGTTCAAGGCTGATGCCGATCCGAGTGTGGTCGCGCAGTTCGAAGGTGGGTTGGCCCAACTCACGACCATCCCCGATGTGCGAACGGCCTACTTCGGCAAGCCTGAAGCGACGCCGAAGCGGGCGGTTCTCGACGATAGCTATTCGTGGGCTTTGGTTCTGACCTTCGAAGACCTAGCGGCCCACGATCGCTACCAGGACCACGCGATTCATCACGAGTTCCTCAACAAGTTCTCGTCGAGCTGGGAGAGGGTTCGCGTCTACGACGTTGCCCACACTGCTTGAGGAGCGTCTATCCCCTCGACCTCCTCGTCATCGAGGCCGAACGGCAGGAGTTTGCGCTGCACCTTCGGCTCGTAGAGCCCCGTCAGCAGATCCAACGTTCGGCACGCCTGTTCTCCAGCTTTTTGTCGCGCCGCGCGAGCCCTCCGTCCTCCTTCGTGAAGAGTTTTCCGGGCATGGGCACCGGGGCCCCGGCGCTCTCCGGGGGCGAATCCAACTCGCCTCAGCAATTGTCAGATATTTCCCAGCAATTCATCATGAATTTTGAACAATTTCGCATGAAAAATTCATGCGTCAATTGGATGAGAATCTCCATAGGATCCTGAAAGAATTACTGGGATACTCCACCGAATTATCCATTAATTAGTTTTAATACTCATATTACCGAGTTGAATTGATGGACGCTCGCCGGGCGAGCTCGATCAGACAAGTCAGTCACTTGAGAGGTGGGCTAGTCGTCACCAGGAGTGGCGAGCTGGGCGCTCCTCGCTCAGCCAGTCACTTGGGAACGTAAGCTAGTCGTCACCAAGAAGTGGCGAGTTGGGCGCTACTCGCTTGAGCGCGATGCGCAGCGCGCGCTCAAGATCGAGGGCTCGCCCATTCGCCCTGTTTTGCTCGTACGCGGCTGCAAAGTTTTCCGGCAAGCGCTGGGACCAGTTGGATGCAGCCACGGTTCCGGGCACGTTGTACGGCTCTTTGAAACCAAAGAGGTCGCTGAACGACACCGCGACGCTGCGGGACTTGGCGACAAATAGATCCGCCAGCTTGGCATGCGCCAGCAGACTGGTATCCGAGCACAACTGTGTCCGGAGCCGAGTCCGATCCGACTCGTCCCTGCACAGCCGCCGCGCGAGGTAGTTGGCCTGCTTAGCTACCTGTGTGGTTTCCTGCCAGCGTTCGACGACCTGCCAGATGGGTATCGTGTCGTGGTTGCCAAGCATCATCCAGTCCTCCGGTTCGGCGTTGTCGCTCAAGTAGACGTCAGACGGATCTTCCACGTTCGCCTTTTGCGTGACTCGGAAACGCCCCAGTCCGTAGCTCTGCAGGACAGCACCCAGTTCGCGCGGCTGGGTACTCAGTACCTCGCACAGCAGCCGGTCGACGCTTCCCAGCGACTTCGCCTGCTGCGCAAGGACGTCGAACGCTGTCGCGAACTTTCGAATCTGTTGGTCACTCAGAGTCCGCACCCAGTCGTCGGCGTGCCGTGCCTGGGCAGGATCGAGGTCCCGAGGTCCGACGATGGCGTATCGCGCCAGTGCCGGGTGGTCAGGAAGGTCTGGCGATGAGAAGAGACGAGCGCCAGTCTGCACTGCTTCGAGGTCATTCGAAGTGCCGCGGCGGTATACCCACGGGCAGATCAATCCGTGAGGGTGATCGATGCGCAGACGGTCGTACTCCAAGAACGCCTTTCGAGCACGCAACGTCAGCAGTCGCAGCGCTGGTCCCACGTTGCCGTCGCGTTCGAAGTAGAGTTCCGGGTCCAACACGGGGCACCCCCATGGTTGTCCGTCGGGATTAGTGCGGCTTGGGGGCGCTCCTAGCGCGTAGTCTGAAAGGAAGACGGAGCGATAGTGCCATAGATCCCGACGCGAGTAACCGACGTGCATGTCACCGAACAACTCGAGCCCTAGTTGTTTCGTCCACTCATGCAAGGATTCGTGTTGAGAGTGAACGATGAACTGCAGCCAGCGGTAGCGCTCTAGGGAATGGTCGTGGTGTTCCACGAGTTCCCGCAGCCGCCGTGCGTTGTCGCCCCGGAGATGGTGGCCGAGCAACGTAGCCACTGCAGGTTCCGCTGGGGCCGTCCAGTCTGCCTGCCACAGGCAAGCGTCGGGGGTACCATCAAATTGGGTGAAGTCCGTCGCGCGGTGCGCGCGGCAGAGGGGATCATACAGGCCGTCTGCGGTGAGCCAGTGCTCGTGCTCGCTACAGAAGCGGGCGAAGCGTTGCCTGAGTTCCGCTCCACCGCGCGTGTAGCACGCCATCGTTAGCCGGTCCGCTATCAAGTTGAGGATGCGGTGTTGGTGGTCGAATGCGTGGGTGTGGGCCACGCTGCTCGTGGCCCAGTTTGGGCGTTGCTCCACGCTGGCCTCGAGCTCGCTCATCGGCAGGAGCTCATCCCAGGCGGTGGTGGCGACATCCGCGAACGGCGCCAGGTTCGGGATTTCCTCTATCGCGATGGACAGGGGGTTTCGTGACAGAGCGGTTCCGTCGTAAGGGGACGGGAAGTCTCTCGATACCGCCCCTTGGGGACCAAACTGGATTCCGTTGAATCCCAAACCCGCGACGAACTCGAAGAAGGTTCTCGCGGAGCTCGAGTAGGGCGTGCCAGTGCCCAGGTCATGGCTTCTGTCTCTGGGCAGCATGGCGTCGAAGACAATCAGGGCCAAGTGATCGACGCCGAGCACCTCGAGGGCTTGGCGCACCCAACGGTTGGAACGCTCCGAGTCGTGCGCGGGGGGATTCACGGCCGCATTGTGCCTGCAACGCTGGGCTGAGAACACCTGCACGTGTCGCCGGGAAGCCTGTCGGCAACCCGGTCACGTCCAGACTGCAACCACAGTGTTTCGACCGTGCGACAGCGATGAGCTCACCGTGGCCTGAGGTACAACGCTCCGAGGGGGGGCAGAGTGAGGTTCAAGGAGTAGGGGCGACCATGGGCCTTTACTGGGTTCGCCTCCACCGCTCCGCTGTTGCCTTGACCACTACCACCGAAGGCTTCGGCGTCCGTGTTCAGGACTTCTTCCCAGATCCCGGCACGATCGACGCCGATTCGGTGGTTCGTGCGGACCACAGGGGTTGCATTGAGGACCACGAGCACAGGCCGATCGTCGAGGCCTTTGCGAAGGTACGAGAACACGCTGTGAAGTGAGTCGTTGGCGTCGACCCATTCGAAGCTATCGGGATGGGCGTCGCCGAGGTGCAGCGCGGGGATCTCCCGGTACAGTCGGTTGAGCTCACCGACGAGCAACTGCAGGCGCGCATGTGGGGTATTGCCCTGGGGCAATTGCCAGTCCAACTGCGAATCGTGATTCCACTCGTTGGGTTGTCCGAACTCGCCCCCCATGAACAACAGCTTCTTGCCGGGTTGACTCCACATTTGTGCGTACAGGAGGCGCAGGTTGGCAAACCGTTGCCAATCGTCACCAGGCATCTTGTTCAGGAGTGAACGCTTTCCGTGAACGACTTCGTCGTGCGAAAGGGCGAGCACGAAATTCTCGGAAAAGGCGTACATACCCCGGAACGTCAACTGGTTGTGATGGTAGCTGCGATGGACCGGGTCGTGGCTGAAGTACGCCAAGGTGTCGTGCATCCAACCCATGTCCCACTTGAGGCCAAAGCCCAATCCGCCGGTGTAGACCGGACGAGAAACGCCAGGCCAAGCAGTAGACTCTTCCGCGATGGTAAGGATGTCAGGATGCTGTGAGTACAGCTCGTAGTTGCAGTTCTTGATAAACTCGACGGCTTCCAGGTTCTCGTTGCCGCCATACCGGTTGGGTATCCAGTCTCCATTGCTGCGGCCATAGTCTAGGTACAGCATCGAGGCGACGGCATCCACACGCAGACCATCGATGTGGTAGACATCGAGCCAGAAGTTGGCGCTGGAGAGTAGAAAGCTGCGCACCTCGTGGCGACCAAAGTTGTAGACGGCGCTTCCCCACTCGGCGTGCAACCCCTGACGCGGGTCGGCATGTTCGTAGAGATGCGTTCCATCGAAGTTGGCGAGCGAATGCGCGTCCGTGGGGAAGTGGGCCGGTACCCAATCCAGGAGCACACCGATACCCCGCTGGTGCATGTAGTCCACGAAGTACATGAAGTCTTCCGGGGCGCCGTAGCGGGATGTGGGGGCGAAGTGACCGGTTACTTGGTAACCCCACGATCCGTAGAACGGGTGCTCCATCATCGGCATTAGCTCGATGTGGGTGAAGCCCGTATCGAGCACGTGTTGCGCGAGTCGAGGCGCTAACTCCCGGTAGGAAAGAGCGCTACCGTCGGTGCCTCTCATCCAGCTGCCCAGGTGTACTTCGTAGATGGAAATGGGGGCACCGAGTGCGTGGGCGACGCCTCGGCGGGATAGCCAGTCCGCGTCCTGCCATTCGTAGTCACACTGCCAGACGACGGAAGCTGTCTTTGGAGGTTCTTCGCAGTAGCGTGCAAAGGGATCGGATTTGTCCGGCACTTGGGCTCCGGACGAGGATTCGATGCGGTACTTGTACAGTGCCCCGTGCCCGACGCCCGAAACGACCCCGGCCCAGATGCCGCTGCTCCCTTGAGCACTCAGCCAGTACGGATCGGACCAATCATTGAAGTCTCCAATCACTCCGACACGTTTGGCGTTAGGAGCCCATACCGCGAAGCGGGTTCTCGCGGGGCCTGGACCGGGGAGAATGTGCGCTCCCAGCTTCTCGTATGCTCGGCTGTGTTGGCCTTCGTTGAACAGGTGAAAATCTAGTTCGCCAATGGCGTCATCATTCATTTACGATCTCCGATTCGAGCAAAGATTGAAGCCCGGTGATCGGGATGGGAAGCCAATCGGGGCGATTGTCCATTTCGTAGCCCACTTCATAGATGGCCTTCTCGATACCGTAGAAGGTCAGTAGCATGTCGATGTGCTCTTCTTTCTTGGGGATGAACGGCGCGCCGGCCGCCGTTTGCAGGTAAGCGCCAACGTACTCTTTGCGGACATGCGCCTCCCACACGCGCGCCCATGGTCGAAGCTTCTCCACGTCCGCGTCACGGTACTGGCCACCACGTAGGACGGATTCCGTCGCGTAGTTGAACGAGCGCACCATTCCCATCACGTCGCGCAGTGGGCAGCGCTTGTATGAGCGCTCGTTCAGTGGGCGTGCCGGTTCCCCTTCGAAGTCAATCAGCAGAAAATCATCCCCTGTATGAAGCACCTGGCCCAGGTGAAGATCGCCGTGACACCGAATGCGTCTCGCATCGATCTTGGCGTTCTTGACCCGTCGCAGCGCCGCGTCGATATCGCCCTCGTGTTGGAGCAAACTCGTGACGATTTGCCGGACATCCGCAGGGAGCTTGGATTGCCTCTTGCGCAGCGCTTCAAAGGTGCGCACCAACAATCGGCGCGTCCACTGATAGATGGACTGCTGGTGCATCGTCGAAAACGGTTCCGGGGCAAACGAAGCTGGCTCCTTCCGGCTTGCCAACGCTAGATGCACTTGTGCCGTGCGTTCCCCCATGAGCCGAGCCTCGCGGAGGTAATGTCCCAACAAGTCCCGAAGTGCCTCGTCTGGCTCGGCTGGGGGAGCTGACGAGCGTCGCGCCTCCGTTCTTGTATCATTCGGGGCTTGGCTCTCGGCTGCGGAAAGCACACGATCAAAGAAGAGGCGTATGCGGTCGATGGTCATGTCCCACGCCGTGCCCTGGTTCGGGACGAACTCTTGAACCAGAGCCACCACGGCATCCCCATTGCCGCTATCCTGATACCGCAAGGCCCCAAGTACCTTCGGTACGGGCGCATTCTTGACCCGATTAGTGAGAAACTCACCGATCTCCAGCTCGGAGTTCGTGCCGAACTCTACCTGTCGATAGACTTTCAAGATCAGCTGATCGCCAAAGAGCAAGTTGGAGTTGGTCTGCTCGAACTCGACTGTCTTGGCGCTGGGGAGCTCCTTGAGTTTCTTCAGTTGTGCGTCGGCGGTTCCGAACGCTTTGCCGGCTCCTTTGGCCTGTCCCTTTTGCCGTACCAGTGACAGCAGTAGGTTGGCTCCTTTGCCACAGGCCACGGAGTCTGCCACTAAGCCGTGACCTAGCCCCCCGTCGACATACGCCACTATGGCATGCGGGAAACGTTGCTCCACCTCGGCGACTTGCTCCGCTGGGATCACCACCAGAGGGACGAGGTATGTTTGCGATTCGCCTTCGACGAAGTCGACTGTAACCATGGCGAGGGCCTGGTTGGGTTCGCTCTTCAGCGTCAGGATATCGGCAATCGTGCAGCTGCGTCGCCTTCGTCCCTTGGCTCTGAACCAGCGACGTTCCACCGCCCACGTCGCGAGCGCCTTCTCGAGCTTGCGCCGGTTACCAGGTCCGAACACTTCGGACCAGGCGCGCCCTACCGGCAGGTGAGGCATCGACTCCTCGTCGACTCGGGGGGCTTCTGACTCTTCGAGCAAGAACCAGAGAAAGCCGAATGGCGAGAGCGAAAGTCGGTACGGCTCTCGGGCGATCGCCGGGAACCGGACGCCGCCCGACATCTCCACTGGCGAAAATCCCTCGAAGCGGGCCAAATCCAGCTCCACCCATTGATGGAAGCGCGACAAGTTAGCCACGACCAAGACCTTCTCATGGTCCAACAAACGCAGAAAGGCGAGGATCTTGCTGTTGTCGGGCGAGAGTAGCTCCAACTCCCCGCTGCCGAGCGCGGGGTGCTGCTTGCGCAGAGCGATTGTCCGCTTCATCCACCACAGCAGGGACGAAGCGTTGTGCTGCTGGGCTTGGACGTTGACCGCTTCGTAGCGGTATTCCAGATCGGTGATGACCGGCAGGTAGAGCCTTTGGGGGTTGGCCTGGGAAAATCCGGCGTTGCGGTCAGCGGACCACTGCATCGGAGTTCTCACGCCGTCACGATCGCCGAGGTAGATGTTGTCCCCCATTCCGATTTCGTCGCCATAGTAGATGACGGGGGTGCCAGGCAGCGAGAAGAGCAGCCCGTTCATCAGCTCTACCTTCTGCCGCATTTGCAACAGCGGCGCTAGGCGCCGCCGGATGCCCAGGTTCAGACGTGCCACTGGGTCCTGGGCATATACTTTGTACATGTAGTCACGGTCTTCGTCCGTGACCATCTCGAGTGTCAGCTCGTCGTGGTTGCGCAGAAAGGTTGCCCACTGGCACGACTCTGGGATCTCTGGCGTTTGCCTCAAGATGTCCACGATCGGGAAGCGATCTTCCAGCTGCACGGCCATGAACATGCGTGGCATCAGCGGGAAGTGAAAGTTCATATGGCACTCGTCGCCGTCGCCGAAGTACGCCGCGGCGTCCTCCGGCCACTGGTTAGCCTCTGCCAGAAGCATGCGGTCTTCGTAGCGATCGTCGACATACTTGCGAAGCTTCTTCAAGAAGCGATGGGTCTCTGGAAGGTTCTCGCAGTTGGTTCCCTCGCGCTCATACAAGTACGGCACGGCGTCCAACCTGAGTCCATCCACGCCCAACTCGAGCCAGAAGTCCAAAGCCTTGAGTACCGCCTTGTGCACTTCGGGATTGTCGAAGTTCAAGTCAGGCTGGTGCGCGTAGAAGCGGTGCCAGTAGAACGCGCCAGCCTCAGGGTCCCACGTCCAGTTGGATGCTTCGAAGTCTCGGAAGATGATACGAGCGTCGCCATAGTCCGCGTCGGAGTCGCTCCAAACGTAGAACTTTCGCCACTTGCTGTCAGGTGGGCTCTTGCGCGCCCTCTCGAACCAAGGGTGGTCTTTGGACGTGTGATTGATGACCAGTTCGGTGATGACACGAATTCCTCGTTCGTGCGCTTCTTTGAGGAGGCGCTTGAAATCCGCCAACGTGCCATACATCGGATGAACCGATGTGTAGTCGGAGATGTCGTAGCCACCGTCGCGGAGAGGGGACGGGTAGAAGGGGAGCAACCAGATCGCAGTGACGCCCAAGTCTTGAAGGTAGTCGAGCTTGCTAACTACACCGTTGATGTCGCCGATGCCATCTCCGTTGGCGTCCGCATAGGCGCGGATTGGGATCTCGTAGATGATCGCGTTCTTGTACCAGAGCGGTTCCTTGGAAAAGGGGCGAGATGCCGTACGGGTAGCTTTCTTTGTGGGCATGGTGGCTTTCAGTGAACGCGACGAGAAGGTGAATCTATCCGCCTAGCGGATCCTAGAGGAAATATTCGAAGTTGTGTTCGCTGCGCACTCGTCGTTTGACGACGAAGACGTGCCCCGGCATCTCTGGGTCCAGCTCCACGTAGACCCGCTTGCCTTGCCAGTGATAGCGGGCGTCAGACACCTGGTCGTGCACTTGAAACACTTCTTGGGTATCCACCATTAGCGCGGATAGGTCCAACGTTAGCCAACCGCTGTGGCGGTGATTCGGCTCGAGACTCACGACTGTCAGCACGACGTTTCCTGTCGCTTCGTCACTCTTGCTGTAGGCCAAGATGTTGTCGTTGTCACAGTCGTGAAACCGCAACGTATCGTTGGTCTGGAAGGCGCGATTTTGCTGCCGGATCCGATTGAGACGGGCGACCATCGGCGCGAGACTATGCGGGGCATCGAGCTGCCAGTCACGAAGCTGGTACTTCTCGTTGTCGATGTATTCCTCCGCACCAGGGCGCGGCTCGTGCTCCATCAGCTCGAATGCTGGACCGTAGATCCCCCAATTGGAGCAAAGTGTACCCGCCAAGAGCAGTCGGGAGATGAACATCGGCCGCCCTCCGTATTGCAGGTGCTCCGGCAAGATGTCAGGCGTGTTGGGCCAGAAGTTGGGACGAAAGAACTCTCGCGCTTCGGTCGTCGTGAGCTCCTCCATGTACCTGCGCAGCTCACGAGCAGTCGTGCGCCACGTAAAATAGGTGTAGGACTGGGAGAAGCCAACCTTTGCTAACGCGTACATGAGTTTTGGGCGAGTGAACGCTTCGGCTAGAAAGATGACGTCGGGATGCCGCTCCTTGAGCGTCATGATGCAGTACTCCCAGAATGGGATTGGCTTGGTATGCGGGTTATCCACCCTAAATACACGCACCCCTCGCTCAATCCACACTTCGAACACCGAAACCAGCTCTGGCCACAGCGATTGCCAGGCTGGCCCAGCCAGATCGAACGGATAGACGTCTTCGTACTTCTTTGGCGGATTCTCTGCGTATTGTATGCTTCCGTCTGCCCGATGCACGAACCACTCTGGGTGGGCTTTGACGTAGGGATGGTCCGGCGACGCTTGAAACGCAATATCCAAGGCCACTTCGATACCTAGTTTTCTGGCTTCGACCACCAGGTGTTCGAAGTCCTCGACCGTACCGAGTTGCGGGTGAATCTCCTTGTGTCCGCCGTGCTCGCTGCCGATCGCCCAAGGGCTGCCTGGATCGCCCTCCGTCGTCGTCAGTGTGTTGTTTGGCCCCTTGCGAAACGCTTTTCCGATGGGATGAATGGGAGGCAAGTAAAGGACGTCAAATCCGAGCGAAGCCACGTAGGGCAGCAGTTTCTGTGTGACGTCCGCGAACGTACCGTGTTGGCCCCCTCCGCCAAAAGAGCGAGGAAATAGCTCGTACCACGAAGAAAAACGAGCGAGCTCAGGCTCGATGCGCACTTCGAATTGTTGACCCTGCGTGGCGTGTTCCCGATTGGGGTGGGCGCTCATCAACTCGGCCAACACGTCGCTCAGTGCAGCTCGCACACGTTCGTCGAGATCGCCCGCGCTGAGATGGTCTTTCAACCGAGCCAGCTGTTCAGCGTCCGCTCCCGATGCGCGTTCGACCGCATTGTCGATCAACTCGACCCCAGCCGCGAGTTCTAGTGTTATGTCCTGACCAGCGGCGTGCTTACGCTCCAGGCCGTGGCGCCAAGTCGCAAATTCGTCCACCCAGGCGTGGATTCGGAAACGAGCTCGCCCCAGCTGGGAAACGGAGAAGCTAGCTTGCCAACGGTCGTTACCGACGGGCGTCAAGGCCAACTCTGTCCAACTCGTCCCAGAAGTTCCCGAATCACTCGGACTCGAGTACTGCAGTGCCCCAGCGACCAGGTCGTGGCCATCAGAAACGATGTCGCAGCTGACTTGGATGTCCTCCCCGATGATGCGAGAAACCGCATAGCGTCCGCCGTCTACCTGGGGGCGCACGTCCAAGATCAACACTCTGCGTCGCCCATGCGATGTGGGTTCAACGGTTGAGCTTTGCCCTGTTGCCAATTGTGAGGCCCTCCTGTTGAAGGTGGAAGCCATCGTGATGGCTCGTGAAATAGACAAGGCGAGGGTACCCCACCCGAGCCCACGTCCGGCGGCACTGCCTGAACGATGCAGAGCACCATCAAGTGCTCCGTACACAGCATCATCGGCCAACTGCAGGAAGAAGTCAACACAGTCACACCTTTGACAAGAAACGTTCCATGAGTTGCCGGTTCGGGCTGTCTGTTCAAAGATAACACCGGGGCTTGACGGAGCAGGGCTCGTCCCATAGGTCCAATGGGGCGTATGTGTCCCGGTGCCTTTGGCTATATGCCATCGGTTCGCTCACCGCCCGCGCCACTATGCCTCCAGACGATGATTGCGGTTGTCGTGACCAACGCGCGTCAGCTGGAACTTGATCTGCACATCGGACCAGCTATGTGGCAGATCTGCAGGCTCGGCTCCCGAATGCCGACGCAGAGAGCTCCGGCCAGGGAGACTCTTCGGCGCCGTCGCTCTGGAGCTGATGGCATCAATAGGTCCTTCTGGTTCAAGGCGCGGGCACGTACCTGCCAGCCTCGAATCTCGGCGCGCGTTGCGCCCTGGCTTCGTTGATCGCGGCCTCCAAGTCGTCGTTACCACCCGAACAGGACGAACAACCTGAGGGCTGGTTCGCGGAGCAAGCCGGTTCTTGGCGAAGCGCCTCGAGCGCCTGTGCGCTCCGCGCATCGGAGGAACGAAGCGCCCTGGCTAGCAGCTTGCTAATGGAATCACAGTCGTTCGGCTTGGCAAACTCGAGCTCCAGGCGCACTTGCAGTGCAGCGGACGCGTTCTTGAGTCGCAGAATGCGGAGCCGACTTTCGGCCAACTCGCTGATAGGACGCTTTCTTCGATCGTCTTTGACGGACGACCACAGATCGAACAGGAGGTCCATTCCAGGCTCTCCCAACAGATTGACAGCGGAGTTGATGGCTGCCTCGTAGCTCTCGCGATGTTCAGCCGCAGCGCGAAGTGCTCCCAGCAAGATCGGGTCTCTTGCCTGCTTCTTGTCGAGCTGAACTGCATTGCGATAGGCGAACACCGCATTGGGCCAGTCCTCGGTCAGTGTCGCGAGCCGGCCCAGCGTCAACCAGTGAGTCACAGTGCGCTTGTAGACGGGAAGAGCCTCGATGTGTTCGAGCTCCGAACGTTGATCTTCGTCGAGCTGGGGTTGACGCTGCGGTTCGTCTGCCTCGATGGTCATCATCGAAGGCTGGTCGTTGGCAACCACGATATCTCGCGAGGCGCTGCTGTGGTTACGCAGCACCATCCACACGCACAGCGACGACGCAGCCAGCGCGCTCATCAGGCCCAGCAGCAGGCCCACGCTCGCGCGATACGCTCCAATTGGAACCGAGCGGCGAAGCACCGCGGTTTGGGGGATCGTTTGCTCTACGCGGCGGAACGCGCGTCCAATCAGAGGCCTCATGCGATCCACCAGCTGTCGGCTTTGGGCAAGCGCCCCATGCCAGGCGGACGAGATGCGTGAGCGCAGTGCGTGGGTGAAGTCTGCGGCGCCCCCGAGGGCTCTCGAGCCCAGTCCGGATTGCAATCTTTGAAGGTCTGCGGCGACTTCACCAGCAGATGCAGGGCGAGCCTCCGGGCGCTTTTCGAGGAGGCGCAGGACGAGTCTGGCCAGGCGTGGCGGAACATGACGTGGTGGCGGCGCGGGCCGCTCGTTGATGTGCTTGCTCAGCAACACGACCACCGAGTCAGCAGCGAAGGGCGGCTTGCCTGCAAGCATCTCGTAGAGCAGCACGCCGAGTGAATACAAGTCGCTGCTCGGTCCGATCTCTCCGGCGGCAGCTTGCTCAGGTGACATGTAGGTGGGAGTGCCAAAGATGGTCCCTACCTTGGTCAGCTGTGTCGGAGCGTCGCCGTCTGGGTCGTCATCCAGCGCTATCTTGGCCAAGCCGAAGTCCAAGACCTTGAGCGCATCCGACTCCGCTCCCTCGCTGAGCATCATGACGTTCTCGGGCTTGAGATCCCGGTGAACGATGTCCTGGGCGTGAGCGGCAGCCATCGCTTCTGCCAGCTGCTGGCCGATGCGGAGCACTCGCTCTACGGGAAGAGAGCCGCCCGCTGCGTACAGCACCTGGCGTAGGTTGTGACCTTCTACGTACTCGAGCGCGAGATAGTAGGTGTCATCATCGAGGCGTCCGAAGTCGATCGCAGCCGCAACGTTGGGATGCTGTATGCGAGCGGCCGCGACGGCTTCGCGTTCGAAGCGAGCAACCGCTTCCGGCATCTGGGTCATGCGATGATGCAACACTTTCAGTGCGACCGCTCTGCGCATGTGTATCTGCGTGGCGCAATACACTGCGCCCATGCCCCCCGTCCCCAAGCGTTTCTCGATGCGGTAACGCCCCCCGACGACGCGTCCGATCTGAAGCTGGTCGTCGCGTGCCGGAGGCAGCCCCGGGCTCACTCCCGGCTCCGAAGCGTGTCGCTGCGCGGGAGGTAGATGGGGGTGGTCCCGTGACACCGCGTGGCTTCCAGCTCCGCCGGGCACAAGATCATCCTTCGAACCTAGTCGAGGTGTCGTGACCGTTCAAGGTCGCTCGGGCGCGGGTGCATACTGGCCGAATTCGAACGTTCCGGCGAACGTGGGTCGCGACTCAACTAGACCGATGCTGCTCCCGAGTGGCGACGTTGGGCTTGTCTTCCTGGTTGATGGGTGACGTTTTTGGCGCGGATCCAACCGCGTTCCCAAGGTTGAAGCTGTTGCGTGTAGGTGTTGGTATTGCTTGCGGTAACGCACGCGCACTGGAGCTCACTTTCGAATCGGTATCCGGGGTCTCTATTCGAGACACATCCTGCAGCACAGTGGTAACCCAGGTGCATGATGTGGCGTTCCTTTCTCTGTGACATGCAAGAGAGGGACAATCTTGTCATTGTGAGTGAGCCCGCTGGCGTCCGTGCGTGCACTGGATAGCTATGGCCTTCGGAAAATACCCCATGCTCAGACTGCGCTTCGTTCCCATCCTTTCAGTTGCTGCTCTCACGACGTTCGCCTGCGGCGATGCACCCACCACCGGGGGTGGGTCAAACCCTACTCAGGATGGCGGGAGCGGCTCCAGTGACAACAACGACGGCGACGCGCAGGCGTCCGTGGGCGGTCCCAGCGAACAAGGCAGCGATGATGACTTCTTCGTGGGCGCCGACGACGAGGACGACCAAGACGAGACGACTGAGTGCGATGGTGGGGTATGTGAGATTCTTGGGGATGCCGGCCCGGCCTGCGGAGACTCACACAAAGACCCCGGTGAAGAGTGCGATGACGGCAACAGCCTTCCCGGTGACGGGTGCAACGGAGCGTGCGTGGTCGAGCCATTCTTCGAATGCGATGACGACGGCAACTGCAGTTCGACGATTGCCTGTGGTGATGGCAAGGTCGACCCCGGTGAGTTCTGCGATGACGGTAACACCGAAGATGGGGATGGTTGCAGTGGAGACTGCATCGACCAGGACACGTCCTACTTCTGCCCGGAGCCGGGCGAACCCTGCCAGCGTCTCTTCGATTGCGGCGATAGCCGCATCAACGGGTCCGATGAGTGCGACGACGGCAACACCGAAGCGGGAGATGGTTGTGATGCCGAGTGCAAACTCGAGGAGGGTTACCTGTGTCGCCGGCCTGGCCAGCCCTGCGTGGTCGACGAACGTTGCGGAGACGGCGTTCTGCAGTCGGGTGAGGCTTGTGACGATGCAAATACCACCTGGGGGGATGGCTGTTCCGGCATTTGCAACATCGACCCGTTCCACGTCTGTGACGAAGACGGTACCAACTGCATGTCCATCATCGTTTGCGGCGATGGCATCCGACACCCGGGCGAAGTCTGCGATGACGCCAACACCGAAGACGGCGACGGATGCAGTGCTGACTGCACCGAGCAGGATCCGGACTACGTGTGCGTTCCTGGCGAGGCCTGCACGCGCCTCTACGAGTGTGGGGATAGCCGGGTCAGTGCGGTGGCCGGCGAAAAGTGCGATGATGGCAACGCTCTAGCCAACGACGGTTGCGACGACAGCTGCCAGATCGAGAGTGGTTTCGTCTGTCCCATTCCCGGCAGCGCCTGTCAGATCTCGACCTTCTGTGGTGACGGCACCCGCCAAGCGGGCGAACAGTGCGATGACGGTGGCAATGACGGCGGCGATGGCTGCTCTGCCGAGTGTCGGATCGAGGCCGACTGGGTTTGTGATGGCAATGGCGCCAACTGCGTCTACGCGGTGGAGTGCGGCGATGGGGTGGTCAACGGCGACGAAGCTTGCGATGACGGTGGGACTGAGGGCGATGACGGCTGCGCTGCGGATTGCAGCACCGTAGAAGAGGGCTGGGTGTGTCCCGTCGCTGGTAGGCGCTGCCGAGCGCGCGAGTGTGGCGACGGCATCATCGCCGGTAACGAGCAGTGCGAGGATGACGACACAACACCCAGCGACAACGACGGTTGTTCGGCTTTGTGCCGACTCGAGCCGGGGTATGTTTGCTCCGACGCGGGCGAGGCGTGTGTGCTCGCCGTGTGCGGGAATGGAGTGGTCGAGGCGCAGGAGCAATGCGACGACACTGATGAGGGGGAGGCCGATCTACCCTTCGACGGCTGCTACCGCTGCGTGATTGAACCCTCCTGCATGGCCGGGGCGTGTCAGGCCGTCTGCGGTGATGGACAACGCTACGCCGACGAAGAATGTGACGACGGCAACAACCAGGATGACGACGGCTGCGACAGCGATTGCGCCATCGAAGAGGCCGAGCTGCCGGATGGCTCGACCGGAGACGTGTGGGCTTGCGTGGACGCCAGCGGCGATTCTGCGCAATCTGTGCCGATCGTCTATCGCGACTTCATTGGCAACGGCCGCCAAACGAACGGCGCTTCGCCGCACATCGACTTCAACCAGCATAATGGCAGTGGTGTCTTGGAGATTGTCGAGGTGAACCTCGGACCCGATGGCGACCCCGTCTTCCGCTGCCCTGGTGGCGACTGTGATCAAAACCGCGGTGTGCTCTACGAAAACCCAGGCGGCGTGCCCAACATGTCCACGCCAGCTAACTTCGACCAGTGGTACGATGACGTGCCCTACGTCAACATCACCATCTACGACGAGCTCCCCCTAGAGGAACAACCGGACGGGTCGTTCGTTTTCGATTCGGCGGAGTACTATGCAACGGGCCAGTTCACGCCTCTCAATGGTCGTGGCTGGAACGTCGCCCAACCGCTGTGCGATGGGTGCACTCCGCAAATATACGAGACGCCCGCCAGCTGTGGCGAGAACCGCAACGTTTCGTACTCGTCGGAAACACGCTTCTGGTTCGAGTATCAGGGCGGCGAACAGTTCGACTTCTCTGGTGATGACGACGTGTGGGTGTTCGTGGCCAATGAGCTCTTGATCGATCTCGGTGGGCTGCACGGGATCCGCGATGGCTCGTTTACTCTGGACGCAAGCGATGGCAGTGCAACCATCGACAACAACCTCCTGCCCGGAGGGAGCGATTCGCTAGGTACTGCTCCCTGTCCCGATAACTTCACCTGTAACAATGATAATACCGCCACGGCAGATCTTGGGTTGGTTGTGGGTCAAGTTTACGAGCTGCGCATGTTCCACGCAGAGCGCAATGAGTGCGGGTCGAACTTCAAGCTCACCTTGCGCAACTTCAACAAACCAAAGAGCGTGTGCGCGCCCATCTGTGGCGATGGGGTAGTCGTTGGCGACGAAGTGTGCGACGACGGCGAGACCAATAGCAACTTCCCGAGCGGTAGCGACGAGCTGGAGTACGGGGCTTGCTCGTCAGACTGCCAGGAGCTGGGACCATTTTGCGGCGACGGCGTCGCCAACGGCGATGAAGAATGTGACAACGGTGTCAATACGAGCATCTGGGGTGACGCTGACACCGACGCTTGTGCTCCCGGTTGTGTGCTACCTCCAACCTGTGGAGATGGCCAGCTCGACACGCCATACGAGCAATGCGACGATGGCACCGACAATAGCGCTGACGGCTACGACGGCTGTACCACGGCGTGCCTGCTCGGCCCGTACTGCGGGGACGGCACTGAAGACGAGGGGTACGAGACCTGCGACGACGGTGTCAACGACGGCAGCTACGGCGGTTGTACTCCGGATTGCGCGCCTGCCCCGCGTTGCGGCGATGGAGTCGTGCAGGAGGAGTGGGGCGAGCAGTGCGACGGAGACGAGGATTGCACCGAGCTATGCCGCTTTGCCGGCATCTGCGGTGACGGCATCGTGCAAGCGGATGCGGGTGAAGAATGCGATGACGGCGAGAACTCGGGAGAGTACGGCTACTGTGCTCCTGACTGCGTGCTCGGTCCGCGCTGCGGGGACGGCGTCGTTGAAGACGGTATCGAGCAGTGTGACGAAGGTGCTGACGGTAACGACGGCGGCTATGGCGAGTGCGATAGCTTCTGCCAGTTCGGCCCGGGCTGCGGCGACGGTGTCATCAATGGCGACGAAACCTGCGACGACGGCATCAACGACGGTTTCTACGGCAGTTGCACGGCGGAGTGCGAACCAGGACCTCGCTGTGGTGATGGTGTTACCCAAGCGGAATGGGGCGAACAGTGCGACGGAGGTGACAACTGCTCCGAAACCTGTCGCCTGGGCGCCCAATGTGGTGACAGCGTGATCCAGGAAGAGCTGGGCGAAGAGTGCGACGACGGCGAAAACGACGGCGGCTACGGTGAGTGCGGGCCGATGTGCACGTACGGACCGTTGTGTGGTGATGGCGTCGTCAATGGCCCGGAACAATGTGACGACGTGGAGAACGATGGCGGCTACGGTGAGTGCGCTCCGGGGTGCGTGTTGGGCCCGCGCTGTGGCGACGGTGTCAAGAATGGCAGCGAGGAGTGCGACGACGGCAACGGCAATCCGAACGACGAGTGCAGCAACACCTGCATGTACACCTCACGCGGCAGAGCCCGGTAGCGAGGTTTCCGGTAGCTAGCGCCCGCTGGTCGATGCTCCGGCAGGCGCTGTGGGTCGCCCTCGACAAACCCACTTCCTGAGTTGGGTGTGTCACCGAAGCCTACTTCGGCAGCTGGCGCTGCAGTCCGGGTAGAGGGTCTTCGATGAGGAAGATATCGAGCTGGTGCGGGACTTGGTTCCGACGCCTGATCAGGCGCCGATGAGTGACGTCGACATAGCGTCTGAGATGGACCCGGCAGCTCAGCCTGCAGTGGACGTAGCGGTTGCTGCGCCGGCTTGGAAATCTGCCAAAGTGCGGAGCCGGTCCAAAGCGACGAGCCTGCAGAGTGTGAGGTCGACTACCAGACTGCGAGCGGCAACTGGTGCCAAGCTCAACTCTCCTGCAATCGTACCGCATCGGTCGGCGACGTCAGTGTCGAAATCGCTGAGGGTATGGGGCTAACGTGTCAGGACCCGGGGGACGGTCAATGGCTTTGCAACTGCTACTCCAACACCGAATCGAGCACGTTCGAGGTCGCAGCAGCCGAAACGGCTTGGGATACGTGCTCCCAAGCCGTCGACACGTGTGCTGCTGAGTGACGCATCAAGACTCGCTCGTCGTTGCCTCGGGCTTTGTGCCTAGGCAACGACAGAGTTCCCCGAACGTTTTTGAACGAACGGCTCGGACGTCGGGCAAGGTGGTGTCCAGGGCCTGCTCGAGGCTCTCCACCAAGCGTCGGCTTTCGTCCCAATCGAGCACGGTCGCTACCTTGTCTTGGGGCCGAAGGTGCGTGAGATCGACACCCAGCAAAGGTTCGAGTTGTTTGCGGATGACCGACATTCCGGCGCCATGCTGTGGAACACTCCCGCTCTCCTTCGAGCGGACGTGCATCATCCTACGCACGCCGGCATGACGAGTGCGAGACCGCCACGCTGCGTAGAGTCCCCCCGCCGTGACGCACAGAGCGATCCAAAAACCACGGCCCGAAAGCATTCGGGCGACAAGGACCCTCGAATCCATCTCAGGTGAAGTAGCCATAAACCAGCAACAGCAGGAACGGCACCAACAGGAGTAACATAGGTTTGAAAGCACTGTCGTCTGGCGCATTTGCGTCCGCCGCGACGGGGTGCGTCGGGGTTTCTTTTTTTGGCATGAAGCCTCCAAGCGCCGAGGCGGTCGGCGCCTGGCGTTGCATGTGTTTGATTGAGCGTGCCGTTAATTGGCAAGGCACACTGAGTTCCTCGGCTTCCGCGAGGCGCCGAGCGAAGGACTAGTAGTCTTCGCATTCGTGGACGGCCTTCAGCGGGGCAGAGCGTTTGTGAACGCTCGATGAGCCTCGGCTGGATGAGTTTCGGGAATGATTATCCGAACACCAGCGGCGGTGCACGCTGGCGGGCCTGCAGCCGGGGCCTAGATGAATTGCTATCGACTGTTGCAGGGCGCGCAATCGTCTGATAGTCGGACAAGTCTCCGAACCAAACGCCCCAAGGGCGAACGACGGCGGCTTGTTCGCTCTCTTCCTCCGCGCCCGATTCGGCGTCTGCGACGCACAGCGTAGGCGTTGCATCCTGCGCAGCGGCGCTGAGCGCGTTGGGGCCGTCGCCACCGTGATGGCAGGCAACGCCCTGCTGGAAGGGACTCTGTTGGTAGGCACTGGCCTGCAATGGGCCTGCAACGAGTAGCAGAAGCGCCAAGAGCGAAAGCCAACGCCAGAACGTCACGTCGCTGAGTGTGATGGAGGTGCGGGCGCGAGGCAAGTCCCCGGCGCAAGCATCTGGGGCGGAGTTCAGAAAACCAAGTCTACCCTGCCGGAAACGCTGGCGGGGGGTGTTTTGCGATGTTGCTGTTCGCCCTTCCTCGAGGCTCACATGAAGTTGGAACGACCTTTTCCGGGACTACAGAACCTCAGCGAGCTGTTCAGGCTAGCGCGCCACTTGGAGTTTCGCGCCGTGTCGCGGTGGGTCATGTTCGGTCTGCTCGTCGGGCTCACCACTGGCGGTTTGGCCGCGTTGATGTATTTGGCGGCGGATGGGGTGCGGCACCTCGTCTTCGTGGCAGGTGTTGGTTTGCATCCGCCGACGCCCAAAGGGGAACCGGCATTCTTTGCCGGCGGGTATCATTTCACAGGTTTGCGCTACTGGTTGCTCGTGACCGCCCCGGCAATCGGCGCCATGCTGTGTGGGCTGATTTTGCACTATTTGTGTCCTGAGGCACGCGGGGGAGCCGAGGGATACATCGAAGCATTTCATTCCCCCAAGCCTCAGTTCCCGCGTCGATTACCCCTGACCAAACTAATCGCATCGGCGCTCTTTTTGGGGTTTGGCAATAGCGCTGGCCGAGAAGGCCCGATCGCTCACATTTGCGCGGCAGTAGGTGCTCGCTTTGGCCAGGTTTTTCGTCTGAGTGACCGTGATCGCCGTCTGCTATTGGTGGCAGGAGTCGCGGGTGGAATTGGAGCGATCTTCCGCACGCCTCTTGGCGGGGCCCTGTTTGCTGTCGAAGTGCTCTACCGCGACGACTTCGAGTCGGAGGCCCTCGTTCCTGCCGTCTTGTCGTCGGTGGTAGCGTACTCGACATTCACGTTCATTTTTGGCGAAGGTGCGATGTTCTTCGTCGCGCCGGAGTTTCCCTTCGATCCGCGACAGCTACCGCTCTACCTGTTGATGGCGATGGGTTGCGCAGTTGTTGGCGTCCTGTTCGTCTGGTCGCTCCGGGGAAGCTCGGAATTGTTCGGCAAGGTTCGACTTTGGTTCCCACTCAAGATGGCGATAGGTGGATTGTGCGTGGGGATTCTGGCTATTGGCACCCCCGTTCTAGCTCAAACTATGGGACTGGCCGAGTCGGCCGACGACATGCTGGGGGCTCCCGTGCTTGGCGCCGGGTACGGTTGGCTGCAGGAGGTGCTGTTGCCCACGGGCAAGCTTCCGTTGGGTTGGTCGGGTATAGGGTTAATGCTTGTGCTCGCATTGGCCAAGGTCGCGGCGACCAGCGTGAGTCACGGAAGCGGTGGAGCCGGTGGGGCGTTTGGCCCGTCGGTAGTGATCGGGGGCATGGTTGGGGGAGCGTTTGGGCTGGCGTTTCACTCCTGGTTTCCGGACGTCGTTCCCGAGCCAACTGCATTTGCCATTGTCGGTATGGCGTGTTTCGTCGGTGGTGTAACCCATTCCCCAATTTCGACTCTCGTCATGGCGAGTGAGATGACCGGTAACTACGAGCTGTTGGTACCGATCATGCTGGCGGAAGCCGTTACCGTGGCGCTCATGCATCGCTGGACCCAGTATTCCGCGCAAGTCGCCAATCGACGTCACTCGCCAGCTCATGTTGAAGACTATGCGCTGGCGGCCTTGGAGCGTCTGACCGTACAAGACGCGGCAAGCATGGGAGCCGAAGTTCGTTGCGTTCCTGCGGCGATGTCGATTCCTGACCTGTTGCGCATCGGGAGTGACCTCGAGAGCGCGATCGTCTGCGTGCAGACTGAGGATCAGCGACCTGCGGGCATCATCAACTTGGATTCACTTCGCAGCGCCTATTTCGATGAGTACGCGGGTGTCGCTGCGGTCGCGGTCGATTGTGCATCACCTTTCGCGACTGTGGCACCGACAGACACGTTGGCCAAGGCTTTGGAGAAGCTAACCCAATCGAGGCTTCCACAGCTACCTGTCTGCCCCGCAGGCGCTCCCGATACCTTCGTGGGCTTGCTCCATTTTCAGAATATACTAGACGCGTATAGTAAAGAGCTTCGCCGATAGCGTCGGAGAGCATCCAGCCTGTGGCTTTCGTGAGCATCCAGGCTCTCTGTCATCTGGGCTTTGCCTGGGTGGCCTGGACGTCACACCGAGGGCTTTGGCTGTTCTTGATGTTCAAGTGTTTGTTTTGGGTGTCCGGCATGCAGGTGGTTCCCGCTTGGGGCGCGTGGATGGGATCTCTCACTCAGGGTGCGCACCGTGAGCGGTACTTCGCGTTGCGCTCCAGCCTCGTTCAGGTAGCTCTGCTGATCAGCTTCTGTGTGGCGGGAGAAGTCTTGCAACGTGGCCGGGATGGGCGGCAGATACTGCTGACGGCGGCGGGCTTGATGTTGGTGTCCCTCGTAGCGCGACTGTGCAGCGCGCTGGTGCTGGCGGCGCAGGCCGATCCCGACGCGCCGACGTTGGCGGCGGCGCCCCGTGGTCACTTTCGAGAAGTCTTGCGCAGCTCCGGCTGGCGAGTGGCTAGCTACATCGCTTTGCTCGGCTTCGGCGTCTACATCGCCGTTCCGTTTTTCACGCCATACATGTTGCGCGAGCTGCACCTGGACGTTCGAGAGTTCACCCTGCTGTCCGCGATGTCCATCCTGTGTAAGGCGCTGGTATTCCCCCTGGGCCACCACATCTCCGCGCGAGTGGGGCTGCGCGCCGTGCTCGCTTGGGGTGGGCTTGGGGTTGCGATGATCCCGCTCCTGTGGGCGTTGGGGCCGAGCTTTGGACAACTGCTATGGATCCACGTGCTGGGGGGTGTTGCCTGGGCTGCCGTGGAGTACGCTAGCTTCCAGCTCTTGTTGGGAAGTTCCGAGCCGCGCCTGGCCGTTGATTTTTTGGCGCTGGCTGGTGCACTTCAGGGTGGACTGCAGCTCGCCGGCAGCCTGGTGGGAGGTCTGCTCCTCGATCGCACCGGGGCAGAACACGGGCACGTCTTCATCCTGTCCGCGGTGGGTCGAGCGTTGCCTCTCATGCTGCTGGTGACGTTGCCGCTGGCGAGGCTGCGGGTGCTTCCGAATCTGGCCTACCGTTTGCTGGGTGTCGTGCCAGTGATCGGCCCTCGGTTTCGGCCCCTACTCCCTGAGGTGGACGGCACGAGAGATGAAGCCGAGCGCCTGACGGCCGCCCCGACGTCCCGGCCGTGAGCCGCAACAGGGACCCCCGGTGCATCCGAAGCACGAAACACCCTGCGGTTTCATTCGCGTGTTTCATGGACTCGCCCAGAGCGATCCGCGTCGACGCTCCCGCGGCGTGCGGCTTTTGAGTGCGGCTTTTGAGTGCGGTCAATGGGGAATGTCATTGGGGTGTCGGCCGTAACAGCACGTGCGAAGTCGCTGTTTGCACCAGAAGGCCACACATCATCCGTGCCGTCTTGACGCCGCATCGACCCTGCGAAAACAGGGCTTGGAATGTAGGCGGTGGTCTGCTAGCTCCACACATTGTTACCGGTCTCATGGCTCGATTGGGCCCAAGGGACAGAAGGATATCGGGTCGTCTCAGCAATGCATCTGAAACTCAACATACTAGGCGCTGCCGCGGGTCTGCTCGTGTGTACCAGCTGCACTGCCGATCGGCCCGACTTCGAAGACGATGCCGCTTCTGCTGACGGGACCGAAACGAGTGATGTTGGCGGTCACGATGGGGTCGGGGGCGCCGACGATACCTCGCAAGGCAACGCCGACGCTTCCGCTGGTGATGACGGAGCCGACGAGACAGAGCTCGGGGAGCAACAATCCGGCGAGATGAGTTCATCGGGTTCAGACGGTGCCAGCGAAGCGAGCGATCCTGAGTCTGGGGGGCTGCAAGCCGGGCAATCCGGAGCCGCCGGCTCGAGTCAGGAAGGTACGGATGCGGGCACCGGACAGTCCGAAGGCGTGGAGCCCAGCTCCGGCACAGCATCCGACGAGGAGCCAATGGGTACCGATGGCGCCACACCAGAAACCGAGCCTCCTGCGGCGATGCTGCTCGGTCTCGGAGTGCAGTGCGCTCAGGGGAAAGAGTGCGCTTCGGGTTACTGCGTGGATGGGGTTTGTTGTGACACGGCTTGTGTCGGAGTCTGTTCGGAGTGCAATGGAGCGGGAAGCGCTGGAACGTGCGCAGCGGCCGTCCAGGATGACGCTTGCGGGACCCTTTCTTGTCCGACAGACACGGAATGCAGGACGTATCAGGCGCAGGATGCCGGTAATTGTGACGGACTCGGACAGTGCGCAACGGTGCCGGCATGCGTGGAAATGAACGTGGCGAGCGGTACAGCCTGTCAGAGCGGCGCTGGCACTTGCGATGGGTCTGGACAGTGTGTTGTGCCAGACAAGGCGGACCTTGGCGAAAGCTGTGGCGCTGACGACGACTGCGGTTCGGGCGTCTGCGCCGCTACCGCTTCCGGGAGTATGGTTTGCTGCGATCAAGAGTGCGATGGCACGTGCGAAGCGTGTGGTTCCAGCGGCTTCTGCAACGACTTTCCCGAAGATGATTCGAGTTGCCAGGCCATTACGTGCACTGCTGATTCCACGTGCGCCGATTATCCTGCCCCGCTGAATCAAAACCGTTGTGCCGCTTTTGGTCAATGTGTCACCGAGGCGGCGCACTGCATTCCATCTTTCACTAGCTCGACGACGTCTTGTGGCGCGGGCAGGTTCTGCGACGGCATGGGCGGGTGCGAAGACGCCTGCAACTCGAGCCAGACTTGGTGCACGAACGCCTGCGTCAACCTCGACACTGACAAGGACAACTGCGGTTCCTGTGGCAACGAGTGTGCTGCCGATATGTCGTGCGTGTCCGGCTCCTGCGAATGCACGTCCGCGGGAGCACTGGAATGTTCCGGATCGTGCATCGACCCGGACACCGACGCCGACAATTGCGGCAGCTGCGGCAATGACTGCGGGGCGGATGTTTGTCAGTCAGGATCGTGCGTCTGTGGCGCTGGAAGGCACGGCTGCGGAAGCTCGACGCCTCCTTGCTATGCGAACACTGACGGCGACAATTGCGGATCGTCGTGTCTCGATTGTAGCGACTACAACGGGACGACCGGTACCTGCGGTGGTGATCAGAAGTGCGAGTGTACAGGCACGAGCCTAGCCTGCCTCGCCGACGTCCCCAGTTGCGGCAGTTGGGACTTCGAGAACGGTGACGTGGGGGGGTGGGCGCGCGGCGACTATCGTGGTACCCCGGGCGCAATCACCAAGGGCCCTGAGGTCCGGCTAATCGATGGCTCGATGCGGCTGGCGGTGGACTACAACAGCGACAGCTCCTCGAACGTTGACCTCAAATTCGACCTGTGTCCCAACCAAGCGTCGATCAACGTAGGGGGCATGGACATCTCGTTTGACGTGAAAATCACTCAGACGATCGGCACTGACTTTCGCGATGGGTACGTGGTGGCAGGTAGCTTGGTCATGAAGCCTTGCCAAATCACCACCGACACGGGTGTCTTGAAGAGCTTCTCGTGCACGATGAACGTTGCCACGGGTGTCGATGTCATTCAGATCGCGCTCAACGTCACACCCTACGAGCAGGGCACCGTCTACATCGACAACGTGGTGATCGAATAGGCACCCCATAGCCCCAGGGCAGTCGAACTCGCGTTGGGATTGGCCGCCCGCGGACTTCGCTGCTCGCCGCAAGAGGCGCTGCCGTCATTGCGCGTTCGGTGCGCGTCCCGCCCATCCAGCTGGTCCCGAGGTTTGGGCGATTTGACTTCGAGTTCAACGCGCAGGCCGGCGGGTATCCCCAGGTGCTGTGGATGGTCGCCCGCTGCCTCCACGTTCTGCTCCCACCGCTCGCTTGCGTCTCCGCGTCCTACCGTCGGGCCCCCATCCAAGCCCGTACTGTCGCTCAGACGTCGCCCGTGTCACTCGTCTCTCGGTCCAACCCAAGGTTGTTAACCGGATGCGGTTCATCGAGTCGATGAACTCCGACGGGGAGGTTGGGACGCGTTCAACCCTACAAGGCGCATAGTGGGGAACCCGCGCTGCGCTCGCGCTCCTCGTGCCGCGAAATTGTGGATCGCTGCGCTAAGTCGAGCCGGTTCGACGCGCGGTGTCCCGTTCGGGTCCGTTCGAGCAAGGAACAGTCGACGTCACTCGAACTGGATAGACACGCGACGGGAAGCGTTGTCGCTGCATGTAAGCAGACGAGATCTCAGGGGTGCGCCACGAAAAAAGCAGTCGGAAATTTTTTTTGACTGGAAAGGGACTGTCTAAGCGACAAGGCGACGGCACTCGTGGTCGAGGAGCGGAGGTTTTCCCTGCGTGGTTTGGGCATTGGCTGCTAGAAACAAGATCGTTAGTCTCGGAAGGTCAGTGATGAGAATGAGACATCTAGAATACTTGGGGGCGTTGACTGTCGTTGTGACTGCTTCGGCCACTGCCTGCAGCTACGACGCCGATGGTCAAGGCGAAAGCGCACAAACCACCGGTGGCCCGAGCACCCCCGGGCCAAGCGCGACCGCACCGACACCCGCTGGTCCCGGTACCGACGGCGAAGCTACCGTCACCCCGACCAGTCCTGGGGGCACTCCCACTCCAGTCATGCCCGGCCCCGGCGACCCAACTCAGACGCCAGGCCCCAACAACACCCCGAGCGAGCCACTGAACTGTACGGACGTCACGGCCTGCGGGGGCGACGTCGTGGGCGTTTGGAACGTCACCTCGTCGTGCTTGAAGTTGGAGGGCGATCTAGATGTGTTCTTGACCAGTTTGGCATGCGCCACGGTGCCGGCGACAGGTCAACTCGAGACGACGGGCAGCATCGAGTTCCGCGCGGACGGCACCTATAGCGACAACACCACGACGACCGGGTTCGTCAGCTTCCCGCTGGATGCGGCGTGTCTGGCAATTTCGGGCATTGACGTGGAGTGCAGTCGCACTAGCAGTATTTTCATGGGGCTCGGCTGGACCGAGGCCGTGTGCTCCGGCG
The DNA here is from genome assembly GCA_050298815.1 of Polyangiaceae bacterium. Lineage (GTDB taxonomy): Bacteria > Myxococcota_A > Polyangia > Polyangiales > Polyangiaceae > SZUA-265. The sequence goes on along the minus strand of JBNKUV010000010.1, from coordinate 311,917 downwards.
ATGCTGGCGCCTGCAACTGCGAGCTCAGTGTCGAACAAGACGGTGGCATGGGCATGCCGCTTTCGTACACCGAGCCCACGGGCACGTACTCGACGATGGACACCATGCTCAAGGCAATGAACGCCGAGTACCAGTACTGCTCAGCGGGCGACACCTTGACGGTCACTCCAACCATGCAAGCGCTCACCGGTACCATCGAGCTGCAGAAGGAAGGGAGTGAGGTCAATCCAACCCCAGACAACGGGATGGGCGGCGACACTGGCATGGAACCCGTTGGCGGCGAAGGCGGCATGATGTCCGGCGGCGAGGGCGGAGCGGGCGGTATGGAGGGTCCGGTCGAAGCTGGCGGAGCGGGCGGTGAGGGAGGGGACCCACCGGTTGGCGACGTGATTGGCCCCTGTGACATCTACGAAGCAGCGGGCACGCCCTGCGTCGCGGCTCACAGCACCGTGCGGGCCCTCTTCGGCGCGTTCGACGGCGATCTGTATCAAGTCAAGCGTCAAGACGGTATGCTGGAGGACATCCCGGTTCTCAGCCCAGGAGGGTTCGCTGACGCGGCGGCGCAGGAGGCATTCTGCAGTGGGAGCTCGTGCGTGATGTGGAAGATCTACGATCAAACGGGCAACGGCAACTTCCTGGAAGCAACGTCGATGGAGAGCGAGGTCGCCACCACTATGAACGCCTCGATGAGCCCGGCGAACGCGGCGGCGGAGAAGGTCACCGTTGGTGGACACGAAGTCTACTCGCTGTTCACCCGTCCCAGCCAGTCATACTGGAATGATGGTTCGCAGAATGGGATGCCAGTGGGTACAGAGCCCCAGGGCGTCTACATGGTGACGAGCGGCACGCACTTCAACGAGGGTTGCTGCTACAACTACGGCAACGGTCAGCTAGACCGGTCGTACTCAGGTGGACCCATGATGGATTCGGTCTACTTCGGAAGTAACCAGATTTGGGGAACGGGCGCGGGCAACGAAGGCCCCTGGGTCATGGCGGACATGGAGGACGGCATGCTCGCTGGCGGCACGCCAGGCGCCCAAAACAACGACAACATACCGCTGCCGTTCCCCTTCGTGACGGCGATTGAGAAGAACAACGGGACTGACACCTTCGCGCTCAAGGGAGCGGACGCGACTTCGGCCGAGCTCATCACCATGTGGGATGGTCCACTACCGAACACGAAACGCCCGATGCAGAAGCAGGGTGCCGTCATCATGGGCGCGGGTGGCGACTGCTGCTACAGCAACAACAACCTCAGCGAGGGCACCTTCTACGAAGGCGCCATCGTGTCGGGCTACCCCACGGATGAGACGGACGAGGCGATTCATCAGAACGTCGTCGAAGTCGGGTACGGTAAGTAACCTGGCCCTCGACTGAAACAATGCGACAAAGGCCGCGCCCTCGGGCGCGGTCTTTCGCCATGTGGGCACTATCCGTTGCCGTTCGGTCGCATCTCGGGCGAAGCTCGCGGTTGTTGCCCGCCTTCTAGCCCACCCGATTGATGAACCGACAAGCCATTGCTGAGTGTGTCATGCTCGAGGAGCGAGTCTTCTCGGTCAAGCGGCGCTTCTTGGCCATGTACAAGAAGGCGAACGCTGGGCACATCGGCAGCTCCTTGTCCTGCGCCGAGCTCCTCGTGTTCCTGAAGTTCGCGTGGATGGGGGAGCAAGACCGCTTCGTCCTCTCCAAAGGCCACGCCGCTGCTGCCCTGTACTCGCTGCTGGCGGAGGCTGGGGTACTCACGGCGACCCAGATCGAGTCCTTCTACCAGGAGGGAACGCGCTTGCCAGCGTTGCCCCCCTTCAATGCGTTCGAGGACGTCCCATTTGCAACGGGGAGCCTCGGCTACGGTCTCTCTGCCAGCGCGGGTATGGCGTTAGGAGCCAGGCTGAATCGGCAGAACAAGCGCGTCTTTTGTCTCACCTCGGACGGCGAGCTCGACGAGGGCAGCGTCTGGGAGGCCGCTCTTTTCATCGCCCACCACAGGCTCACCAACGTCGTTTGGGTCATTGATCGGAACCATCTTCAGGCCATCGGCAGAACTGAAGACGTGATGGCTCTAGAGCCCCTCGACGCGAAGCTTTGCGCATTTGGTTATCACGTCGTGACGGTAGACGGTCATGATTTTTCCTCGCTGGTCGCGGCTCGGGACGCGTGCGCAGAGATCGTGAGCCGAGGCACTGCGCCCGTCGTCATCATCGCCAACACGGTCAAGGGCAATGGCATCAGCTACATGCAGGATACGGTGGATTGCCACTACCTGCCGATGGACGACGCTCAATACCAGCTGGCTCTGGAAGAGGTGACACGAGCCCACGAGGCCGCACTCGAGGCCTATCGCCATGCGGACTGAGTTTGCCCAAGCCATGGTCTCGTTGTTCGCACAGCGAGAGGACTGCGTGTTCATTACCCTCGACCTCGGCTACATGGCGCTCGAACAGGTCGCCGAAGTGTACGGCGATCGGTTCATCAACGCTGGGGTCGCTGAACAGAACGCCGTTTCGGTTGCCGCCGGTCTGGCGAGGGAAGGACACCTACCATGGGTATACAGCATGGCGGCCTTTTCAGTGCTGCGACCCTACGCTCAGATCCGAGACAACCTGTGCTTGCACAAGCTTCCCGTCAAGCTCGTGGGTAACGGTGGGGGCTACGGGTACGGTATCATGGGCGCCACCCATCACGCTCTGGAGGATGTCGGCGCTTTGCGATCGCTACCAAACATGAGGCTTTTTATCCCGGTGTTCGCCCAGGACGTGGCAACAGCCGTCGCGGCGATGGCGGCCGATCCCCTCCCGAACTATCTACGTCTGAACAGCGCTTTGGAACTCCCAGGGGAGGTCCCTGCGTTTGCGCCTTGGCGCCGCCTCAAGTCGGGCGGGAGTTGCGTCGTCGTGGGGATGGGGCCCATCATCCAGAGTCTGTATGAGATGGGCGATCAGGATCTGTTGGATGAGCTGGAGATCTGGACCGTGGGGACCTTCCCCCTCGAAGGACTCCCCGCCGAGTTGGCGGCGAGTATCGAAGAGAAGCGCCGCGTCGTCACGATCGAGGAGCACTATGCCCACGGCGGGCTGGGCGAGGCCTTTAGCCATCTGCTGCTGAGCAGCGGTGTGTTGCCGCGCTCGATGATGTCCCTACATGCTGCTGGATATCCATCCGGCCGCTACGGAAGTCAGCGGTGGCATCAGACAGAGAGTGGACTTCGCGGACCCGCCTTGGTCACTCGCTTGGAGACGTTTCTGCGTGGATGAACCCCGGCACACATCCCATCCGGAGGCGCGCGCCGGCACCGATGAGCAGCGAACGCTTTCAGCGGTGGTCACCTGCTACAAGGATGCGCAGGCAATCCCGCTGATGCACCAGCGGTTGACGGAGGTCTTTTCTCGGCTGAGAGTCAACTACGAGATCATCTTCGTCAATGACGCTAGCCCAGACGACGCCGATGACGTGTTGCACAAGCTGACAGCAAGCGACAGTCACGTGCTCGCTATCGAGCACTCACGAAACTTCGGTTCGCAGAATGCGTTCATCAGCGGGATGCAGATTGCAACCGGAGATGGTGTCATCGTGCTCGATGGCGACCTGCAGGACCCACCGGAATTGATTGCGGATTTCTACGAGAAATGGCGCGCCGGGTATGATGTCGTCTACGGCTGTCGCGGCAGGCGCGAGGGGTCGCTCCAGCTGGCGCTTTTTGCCAAGCTCTTCTATCGGCTGTTTCGTAAGCTGTCCTACGTGCCTATCCCTGTCGATGCGGGAGACTTTGCGCTGATGGATCGAAGGGTCGTCGATGTTATTCTAGCTCTGCCGGAAACGGACCAGTTCTTGCGTGGATTGCGCGCCTGGGTTGGTTTTGAGCAGATCGGGGTTGACTACGTTCGACCCAAACGTGTCTTTGGACGGTCCACTCACAGTTGGCTGAAGAACATCTGGTGGGCAAAGAAGGGCATCTTTGCCTTCACGTTCGCTCCGATTGAGGTTCTAGGCTACGTCGGCGGCATCCTGACACTCCTCTCTTTTGGAGCTGTTCTCTATGGCGTTGTCGATGCTTTTCAGCATCCCCACGCACCCCTCGGCATCGCGCTTCTGCTTTCCGTGGTGGCGTTCTTCGGGAGTCTCAATCTGTTGGCAGTGGCCGTTGTCGGCGAGTACGTGGTCAAGATTCTCGAAGAGGCAAAAAGGCGCCCCAGGTTCGTCAGGAAAGCAATTCGGGTGGGTGAGCAGCACCTCACCAGCGCCGCCGACATCGACAGTTTCGTGCGCAGCCGCTCCGGCCAGATTGGCGCGCGAACAGACACAGGGCGAGGGAAGGCGTGACGGTTCCACAGCGCGTCCTCATTACTGGGACCACCTCCGGGTTGGGGCGGGCTCTACTGGAGCACTACGTCGGGCACGGCGCGCGCGTCACGTCAGTGAACCGGCGCAGTGTACCGGAGCTGGAGTCGACGCACCCTCAGGTTACCTTCGAGTGCGTGGATGTTCGCGATTCCCAGGCGGTGAGCGCGCTCGTGTACCGCTTGGCGGAAGCTGGTGCCCTCCCCGACTTGACGCTGTTGAATGCAGGTATCAATCGCGTCGACAACGACGAGTCGTTTCATCTCGGGGCGTACAGGGACGTCGTGGAGACGAACCTCTACGGGGTGTTGAACTTCGTCCAACCCCTGACGGGTCTCGCCCCGGGGCCGGCGCAGCGCCACGTGGTCGCGATCAGCTCGATGGCGAGCTACGTCGGTAACCCCTACGGCCTTGGATACCACACGAGCAAGCGCGCGCTGACGTCGAGCTTTGATGTTTGGTCCAAGATGTACGCTGGGACGGATCTCGTTTTTCAACAGGTGATGCTCGGGCCAGTACGGACACCGATCTTCACGATGGCTGATCGATTTCCGGCGTGGATGGGTCACGTCAAGAGTGCTTTCTCGGTGTCTCTGGAGGACACAGTGCAGGCCATTTCACGCTTCACGCGAACGAATCAGCGGAAACTGTACTATCCTCGAAGGGCGGTCCCGCTGTACGCCGCAATGGCCTTGGGTCAGACGTTGGTGCCGGGTTTCTTCCAGGGGCGCAAGACCTTGGCAGGTCGCGCACGCAGAGGCGCGCGGTAGATGAGGTTGGGTCTTCGCGCGCTTCGGGAGCTGAGCATCACCTTCAGCAAAGCGGACTTGGTCGTCGTTGCGTTGATCGCCGCTGTGGTGGCGATCTGGGCCAGTGTGGCGGGGCAAACACTTTCTGTGCTCACGCTGGTGGCCTGTGAGGTGCTGTTTTTCGCGTTCTATCTCGCGGGCTCCGTGGCTGCAGGCTTTCCGGCACTAGCCACGGGGGTGCTCTTCGAGCTGCCGCTGCGTTTGCTGGTGGGATACGTCGTGGTCAACACAGCATTGCTCGGTCTGGCTTGGCTTTCGCCTCTAGGCATGCTCGCGAACTTCGGGCTCGTCTTGCTTGCCCTGGCTTTCGTCGTTCTTGCCGCTGGAGAGCGCAAGACAGGTGCTGCACACCCATCGAGCCTTTGGGCAGTCGGTATCGCACTGATCGCGACCACGCTTTGGTGCCAAGACTCCATCGACCCGATCGTCGAAAACGAGCGCGTCGTTCTCTTCAAGCCGTGGGTGGATGGGTTCTACCATTCGGTGCACGTTCGCATCTTCGCTGAGAGTCACGGCGCATCGACCATTGAGGATTTCCGCCTGGCTGGGATGCCTGCCCGGTTGTATCACTATGGTGTTTACATGCTGCCTGCTCTCATCAAAGCGGCATCGGGTCTTCACTCCTACGCAGCGTTCGCCGGGATCCTGGCTCCTGTGGGGGTGTTCTTCACGGGTTTGGCGGCGTATAGCCTGTTCGGAACGCTGTGGGGAGCTTGGCCCGGGGTGGCGGCCACCGCTGCGCTGCTCCTGTTGCCGGATGGCGCACAGCAGGGCATGCAAAACCCGTTCATGTCCTACCACTGGCTGACCCAGATTTCGCCCAGCGCAACCTACGGCATGGCACTGCTGGCTCTCGTGTGGCTGTTCGTCTTGCTGGGCTCTCAGCAAGGGAGCTGGGGGAAGGTCGTCGTTGGCTGGCTACTTGCGGGCGTTCTTGCTGCGTACAAGCTGCACTATGTCATCGCGAGTGCGCTGCTTCTGCTGCTGGTGCCGGCATTGTTCTTCCGAGGGAGCCTGACGTTGGGTAGACGCATGCTGTGGGCGTCTGCGGCGTGTGCATTCTACGGTATTGCGCTCTTCGTGGGTCAGAAGGTTCCGGGAGTACCAGTCATCCGTTTCGATGGGTCGAGCAATGGGGAGATCCTGCGCTTGATTCACACCTTCGCTTTGCCAGGTGCGTTCCAGGAGTTTCTTGTCGAGCACATGGGGGCACAATCCCCTTGGACATCCAACCTACTCTACGGGATCCCGTATGTGCTGTTGGCTGCCCTTGGGTTGTTTCTGCCGGCGCTTGTCATCCTTCTCGTGCGGCTTCGAAAGCAGATTTCCCCTGCAGCTTGGATGTTCCCGGTGCTGCTCATCGTCAACTTCTTGGCGATGTTCTTCGGCCTAGCGCTCGACATGACTAGCAGCACGCCGGACGAGCTCTCCCACCGCCCAGTGATGATCGTCTACTTCTTCGTAGTCTCATGGGTTGGAGGAGCGATAGGACTGGTGGTCGCTCGTTCGTCTCGGCTCGGTCAGGTTGCGCGGCCCGCCGCGGCCGGGCTGGCTGCCGTCCTAATGATAGTGCCCGCGATGTTCGGTCCAGGTGTGCAGTTGATGTGGGCCATGCACAAGATCTCTCCTGTGCGCCTCCCAGCTGCCTTGGTGCGGGCGGCCGACTTCATTCGTGAGCACAGTGCACCGGAGGAAGTATTTCAGGACTCGCAGTTCGATCGTTTCTACGCCGTAGCCGCGCTCGCCGAGCGCAGAACCTTCGTGGCACACACGTTGACGCGGATGGACTTTCGGGCGGAGGAAGTGAGAAAGCGAAGTGAGGCTGTCAATCGCCTCATGCTGATGCGGCAGGAGAAGCTGGCGCGCGGCACAGCCCACGCGTTTGGTATTCGGTGGTTCGTGCTCCGACCCGGCAACAAGGTGAACTGGCCACCTGAACTAGCCGGTAATCCCGCGTTTGAAGAAGGATCGCTGAAGGTTTACGAACTCGAGTAGGCGGAATTGGGTCGCGTCACCGTCCCGCTCAATGCACCACACGCGAGATCTTCACCAGCACGTCGGCGTCGTTCTGAAATTCGAACAGGGCCTCCAGTTCTCGAGCGGGCCATGTCTCGTAACCCGGGAAAGGTGAACCCGTAGATAGCTGGATTTGCTGAATCACGTACACGTCTTGGAACAAACGACGTTCGAGCGCCGTGAACAGAAACTTGTCGCTCTTGGCGGCTTCGAAGCTCATCGCGCCGTATCCCATGATTGTGAAATGGTTGGGGCGATCGGTGACGATGAGGATGCGTTTGTCCTCGAGCCGCTCGAAGAATGCCCAGGTTGAGGCGTTTTCCCTGGTTTGGGTGAGGTGATTGGGCATGCGGTGCTGCGAGGCTACCGGCACCTGTGTCGTCAGGATGCCGACTGCAACCAAGGCAGGGACCAACGCACTCCGCTTGCCGAAGGCGACGGCAAGCACCCAAGCCGCTGCGAAAGAAAAGAACGTGTCGATCGCAATCACGAGACGCGCTGCCGAAGGATACTGCGCCCGGCCCCAGTAGTACGTAAAAACGATCACGGCTTGAAGCACCATCCAGCCAATGACGAAGATGCCAAACCTCAACTGAGGCGATCGCCAGTCACTTGCCCGCCCCCGTTCGAACAGCAAGCGCAAGCCAAACAGGCAACCGACGATGCCAAGGGAAATTACCACAGCCGAGTGGGCTGGGTATGACTTGCTCGGCTCGAGGAGGGGTAGGAAGTACTCGCGGCCGTTGTTGAGAAAGTTCTCGACACCGAAAGTAGTCGTGCCGGCGTCCTGCTCGGGTACGTTCCCTCGGAGGATGGACTGCCAGATGCGCGGCAGCAGGTACATCGGCGTCAGCGCATGGACGAAGGCGTACGGTCGCAGAGTGCTCTTGTCGATGAGCTTGAACAGCACCAGCACCCCCAACACGGGAGCCATGAACAACGCAGACTCGTAGCGGACCTCCGTCAACAGGCAGAGGTTCAACCAAAGGACGGCGAAGGTGCCTGCAGAGCGACGTTGCAAGAAGTCCAGCATGCTCTTGACGACGAGCAGACTGAAGAATGCGGCCAAGAAGTCGAAGCCAGCCGAACGCACTGAAATGAGCGTCGTCGGGTGTGCGGCGACCAGGAGCGCCGCAGCAATTCCAAAGGCCTCGCCCCCCAGAGTCTTCGCCAACCGGTACGACAGCAGGACGAACACCGGAAGCACCAGTAGATTCAGGAGGAAGGCGTTCCGATAATCGTACCCGAACACCGTGTGAACGAGACTGACGAGAAATGGAAACAACGTCGGACGACGATCGATGGCGACATCGACGTTCCAATAGCTCTCATAGTAGTACTTGCCAGAGATGGTGAACGTCGCCGTCTTTGACGCGAACAGGTTCTTCGAGACGCCGACCAAATTCGCTTCGTCGGAAAGAACCCGCAAAGCCGGTTCGATCGAAAGTCCCGCGACGGCCGTGACTGCGAGCGCGATGAGCAGTCCTGTCCAGTTCTCTCGGACCCACTCGACGACGACGGCCTTCTTCAAGTCGCGGGCAACGTGCAGATAGGTCCCCGCCCAGCAGAGCACCGTTCCCAGTAGGAGATAATATGTGGTGCTGACGAACAGTTTTTGCGTCAGTGCCGTGCTGCTTGTGCTGATCGCGCCGAAGAGCGTGAGGGCGGCCAGAAGTGCGAATGGTGCGACCTTGGCGGGCGTCCAAGTGGCCTCGTTCACGCCCCGACTCCGATGTCGTCGAGAGCGCTCCTTGCGTGGGGCTGGTTCCTCTCGTTGCTCGCCACAGTTGGACGACTGTGCCTGGTTGGGTGTAGTTTTTCCAGCGCGGCGGGGCGCGCAATGTGGATTTCAGCCGTCGCAGGCAGCGTCACCCGGAGGTGCCTCTGGTGTCCCAAGCCTGGGGCTCAGCAATTCTGCTACGACGTCTGGACTCGGCACACTAGTTTCTAGGTCAGCAAGTCCGCGATCTCCCGGTGCGCCTCCTCCGCGAGCGGATCGTTGCCCACCGCCCCATCCGACTGAATGCGGTGGCTGATGTGATGGAAGCGCCAGCCCCGTTCGTTGGATGGCACATCGTAGACTGTACCGTCTTCGCCATCACCGGTCTGCAGCGTGGCGACGTGGTTGATGTTACAGGCGAACGCAAATGCGGCCAATTGCATCTGCAGCTCCGCAACGTGTTCGACGTAGCCGTTGGTCCGGTAGATGTCGGCTGAGGCGATGATCGCTTCCGTGTCCAGGCTGTCTTCGCTACATCCCACGGCGCCCATCGGGGGGGGAGGTCAGTCCGTTTTCGATGTCGCGCAGGCTGGAGAGATGAAGCTCGAGCCGTTCGCGATCGGCTTGTCCGATCCCCGTACGCGCCTGTCGATACTACGTGGCCCAGCGTTTCGCATGAAGGGCCTCTTGGCGCCTGCTAGCCGATAGAAGTGTGGGTGTGCGTCTTTGGCCTTCATCATGGTACGTGAGCCACTTACTCCAACGTGACTGTCGCTGGGTATCGGGCTTTCATCCAATGCCGCACTCTGGTCCCGACGTGCTCGTTCGTTGCCTCCGCCGACACAGAAGGACCTGGGGAGGGGAAATTGCACTCGGTATGAAGTGGATTGGATGGTGAAATACCCTGGTGGCGTCACCCAAAGTAACGTCCCCCTCCGGGGCTGAGGAGCCGCTACGCCTCGAGTGAACGCCTTGTTGCGTGGGGTTCGTGGTCCCGACGTACACGTGTGGGACCCTTTTGGGGTCGGTCAGGAGTACCGTGACGACACGCCAGCACGTGTTGCTACGTCAGCGAGGACATCGTAGGGCTGGCAGCCGACAATGCGCTGACCTGCGAGCTCGAACGTCGGGATGCCGCGGACGCCGGCGCGTTTCGCGTCTGCTTGCCGTGTTGCTACTCGCTGCTGGATTGCTGGCGTCGCGGCCTTGGCCAGCGCGACGTCGGCATCTAGTCCGGCATTCGCAGCGATGGTCCGCAGGTCTTCAGTGCTTTCGAAGTCGGCCCCCGCTCTAAAGTGGGCTTCGTACGCGACGTTTCGCAATTGCGTCAAGCGCCCCTCGTCCCTTGCTGTCTCGGCAAGCGCCAGAATTCGCTGAGTGTTTTGCAACCGGTTCGGGGGCGAGAAGTCGGGCACCCCAAATGTCGCACCGAATCGCCGGGTGCGTTCGTGCAGCTGAGCAAGGTCGACACCGGGGAAGAGTTCCGCCAGCGGGCGCCCGCCTCTGGGAGTACCAGGATTGAGCTCGAAACCGCACCAATCGAGTTCGAGTTCGAACTCGGTGAGCAGCTTCGGCACCGTGCTCTGCTCCGCGATGAAGCAGAAGGGGCAGACGAAGTCCGTGTACAAGCGCAGGGTCTGCATGGGCTGAGCATAGCCCCGATCCCTGAGCGCCGCAGTGGCTTTCAGTAAGGGTAGCCTGGCAACGTCGATGGGCGGGACATCAGTGCCCGGCTCACCGTGACGTACAGTGTTTGACGGTCCGGGCCACCAAACGCGAGGTTACCGGCCTTGGGTGGTGTATCGAGCGTTCCGAGCACGTTGCCACCTGGGGCAATCACGTGGACGATCCCTTCCTCGTGCTCGACCACGTAGAGATTCCCAGCGCAATCCATGGTCATGCCGTCCGTGCCCCCAATCGAGGCGAATTGACGGCGATTGGACAGGCCGCCGTCAGCTTGAACGTCATACACCACGATGCCACCGCTCTCCACGGGACCGGAACCGACATAGAGCAGCTGCTCGTCTGGGGAGAGGGCCAATCCGTTGGGTTCCTGGAGTTCGCTCTCCTCGACGGTAACGACGCCCGATGGATCCAGACGGTAGACGCCGGTGATACCGGTTTCCGATTCACGCCCGTTGAGTTGATGGGTTGGGTCGGTGAAGTAGACGTTCGAGTCGGACCGAATGATCAAGTCATTGGGGGAGTTGAACGACGTTGCTGTGGGCGTCATGGAGGCAAGCAGCTCTTGCGCTTCCGGTACCACGGCAGCAATGCCCGGAGGGTTGTAGCTAGTACCCAGGACGTCGTCATTGGCCGTGAGGGCGAGTCCATTGAGCCAGAACGACCGTGTCAATTCCTGAATCCCACCGCCGGGCGTGTACTCAAAAAGGCGGGAGGGGTATTCCCCCGAGAAGACGAGCTCCGTGTGCATCAGTACGCCGCGCTCAGCCACCCAGATGACGCCTTCGAGCAGGCCCGATAGGTCCTCCGGATCACCCATCACCAATTCGAACGGAGCGTCGAATGCTGGTGCTGCGAACTCGACACCAGCCGGACAAACTCCGTCGCGCAGCGTCGGCTCCGGGATGGGTTCTTCCACGTCGGTTTCCTCGACGATGTCCGTCTCGACCGGCACTACGTCCGTCATTTCCGGTTCGGGGGTGATGGGCTCGTCCGTCATCTCCCCGAGCGTGCCCCCGGCTCCATCCGGTTCGGCGCTCGGCATAGCGACAGGGGCGGTTGGTTCCGGCGCCGTCGACGCCATCGGCACTGGCTGGGGTTGGGCGCTTGTGGTGCTCGTCACGGGTGTCCTAGGCTGTGCACTAGGCATGGCAACCTGATCCGCGTTAATGCCTGGAGCTGGTTCTGTAGGGACGGGCATCGCGTTCGATCCCGGACCCACAGGAACCTGCTCCGAAGTCGTCGGGGACTCAGGCGCGTTCTGATTCGACGAGTCGGCCGAGGTTCCGCAGCCGATCACTATCGGCAGCAATGCAAAGCACGTAGCGTTGAGAAGTACGGGCCGCGGTCGGTCTGCGAAAGTGGTCTCGTCAATCCGGCGCAGGGAAACCTTGTTCGTGAGCACGATGACTTGTTAACATTGGCCGAGGGGGAGCCCAACCGTTCACTCTAGCCACGACCAGTCATTTTTGGTGCGATTCCAACGACACGACCCAACGACGTCCATTGGGAGCGAATGTCCCAACCCATACGGGATCACACCCATCCGAACGTTGACGGTGTCACGACTGCAAGAGGGTGTCCCAGCGACACGACTGCAGAGGTTGTCCTAGCGAAAGGTGCAGGAAACGCCCCCCATGCGACGGTGGCGCTGTCGCCACCGTGACAAAAGCAAGCTCCGCACGAGGTGGTCCGGCTCACAGCGCGAGCTTCGGGTCAGCCGCCCAGAAAGCGTTTCACTTTCTCAGCCGGACTGACGAAAGTGCGATCAGAAGCCACACCATGTGGGCTTATGGCCCCATATGCGTACAGCACTCCTGACGGGCTCTCTCCTGCTCCCCGCCATGGTGACTAGTTCGGCCTGCACCTCAGACCGTCTCTTTGGCCCTGACGAGCTCGCTGTTGGTGCGGAGGGTATGCCCACCGGTCCCATGGATATGGCTATTTCGCCCCAGGTTCCGAGTCCCGGTGCCCTCACGCCGAGCCCGGCGGACTCTCAGCCAGCGCCTCCGCCCACGGAGCCCATGCCTAGCGGTGTGGACCAACCGACGCCCAGCCTCGAAGGCTCGGGCGGGATGCCAGGCGAAGCACCGAGTAGCCCCACGACCCCGGTAGAGGGAGCAGGCGGAGATGGTCTGGCCGGCGGTGGTACTGGGGCCGGCGGTGGTACTGGGGGCGGAGGTGGTGCTGGGGGCGGAGGTGGTCCCGCGAGCGGCGGCACCGGGGGCGGCACGTCCGAGTCGGCAGCTGGCACTGGCGGAGTCGGCGGCGCCGAGGGGGTGGGGGGCACTGAAGGGGTTGGAGATGGCGGCGCCGGTGGCGGTGAGCCCACCTCCAACGCGGACGGAGCAGCTGGCTCCGAGAGCTTGCCCCGTTGTGACGGTGCACAGATCCTCAAGGAGGCGGCCGTTTGTACAGGGCGCCCCATTGGCGTCGCGCTCACGACACGGCACCTCAACGAACCCGAGTATCGAGAGCGTGCCTTGCACTTCAACTACGTGACCCCGGAGGACGAGATGAAGTGGGACGCCACCGAACCATCGCCGGGTGTGTTCGATTTCTCACAGGGAGATCAGATCGTCGAGTTTGCCGAGGAAAACGACATGCTCGTCAAAGGGCACACGTTGGTCTGGCACAACCAGCTGCCAACCTGGTTGACCAACATCACGGACCCAACACAACTCCGCAATGCGATGCTCAGCCACATCGAAGGTCTGATGGACCACTACCGTGGTCGGGTCATTGCCTGGGATGTTGTCAACGAGGCATTCGAGGACGATGGGCAACTGCGCGACTCAGTTTGGAGCCGCGCCCTGGGTAACTCGTTCATCGAAGATGCATTCATTGCAGCGCGAGCTGCCGATCCGGACGTCAAGCTGTACTACAACGACTACGACATCGAGAGCTTCTACGACAAGGCGGATGCCGTCTACGAGATGGTTGCCGACCTAGTGGACCGAGGCATTCCCATCGACGGAGTCGGCATGCAAATGCACACGCGGACGACGGATGAGGATCCGCCCGTTCCCGAGTTCGAGTCCAACTTGCAGCGCATGGTCGATCTGGGGCTAGAGGTGGTGATCAGTGAGATGGACGTTCGCCTTTGCGCCGACGGCACTTTCGAAAAGCAGGCCATTCGCTACCATGACATCATCGAGGTTTGCTTGGCAGAGCCCAAGTGTACGGCAGTCACCATCTGGGGCATCAGCGATGCGCAGTCGTTCCTGAACTCGCGAACGGATCTGCAGTGTCAAGGCGACGAACTTCCCAGACCGCTGTTGTGGGACGACGACTACAATCAGAAGCCCGCGTATGACAGCGTGATGGACGCCCTACTCGGGCTCTAGCCGCCGGCGCCGACAGCGAACCCAATTAGACGTCGCCCGTCACCGCTCACGCCAAGCTCGGACCTTGGGATGCTCGGCGACCGCGCGATGCAGCGAGCAGAGCTTGGGAAAGGGCGAAAATACGCTGGCATCGATGTGGTCGTAGGCGCCGTTCATCAAGGCTTCGCAGATGACGAACAGCTTGATGTCCGCCAAGTGCAATCTCTCTGATTCCAACAACGGACCTGCTATCTGTTGCTCGATATGGTGGCACCAGCGCTGCAGATAACCCTCGGCGAAGGCCTGCCTGCGGCGCTTCTTCTCGTCCTCGTCCTTCGTCTCTCCTGTTGGAGCGATCGCACCTCGTAGCTCCTCTACGTAGGCGAAGATGGCCTCATGACGTGCGGCGTCCCAGGCATCGCTCGGATGGTGCCCGTAGCTGGCACCGATGTAGCTGAGTATGGCGTTGACTTGCGCGAGGGTCTTTGACCCTTCGCGCTCGAGTGTCGGAAGGGTTCCGAACGGCGTGGTGGGTTTCAGATTCGCCCATTCGTTCCGTTGGATCCGATGGTCCTCGAACTCCACGTTGTTGACAGAAAGGGCCAGTCGACACTCCTCGCCGCGGCTGCCAGGGAAATCGAAATAGGTGAGCTTGTACTTTGCCATCGCCGCAGGTTTGAGACGTCGCACCCGCGGCGTCAATGGGAAGAATTGGTGGGCCGAGCGTCACTTGGGTTGGGCCGGTTCTAGGTCTCAACGCACAGAGCGCTCGACGCTGATGTCGAAGCGCTGCATGCGCCGATACAGCGCCTGGCGGCTCAATCCAAGTTCTGCGGCCGCGCGGGAGATGACACCCTCGGCCCGCTGAAGCGCCGACTCGATTGCTTCGCGCTCGGCCTCGGCAAGCGAACCGACTGACGGGGGCGGGGGCTTGCTCGGCGTTCGGGCGGCGTGCGGTGCCCCTGCTTGTGGTGGCTCGCGACGGTCAAAACCGAGCGCTGCGGCGCGGATGGGCCCCTGTCCGTCGCGGACCAGCAGTGCCCGCTGGATTCGGTTTTCGAGTTCGCGCACGTTGCCTGGCCAGTCGTACTCCAGAAGAGCCTGCCGGGCGTCGTCCGCCAGCACACCTCCGTGCTGCTTTCCGATGAACGCTTCGGCCAGGGGCAGGATGTCCGCGGGGCGCTCGGCCAAGGGTTTGAGTTCGAGCTCGATGACGTTCAAGCGGAAGTAGAGGTCTTCGCGGAAGCGTCCCTCTAGAATGGCGGCATGCAAGTCGGCGTTCGTTGCACTGATCAACCGCACGTCGACTTTACGAGTGATGTTACTTCCGAGGCGCTGGAACTCGCCACTCTGCAGCACCCGAAGCAACTTCATCTGCCCGCTCATCGACAGATTGCCCAGTTCGTCCAGAAAGAGCGTGCCGCCGTTGGCAGCCTCGAAGCGTCCGATTCTCAACTTGGTGGCTCCTGTGAACGCACCAGCTTCGGCGCCAAAGAGCTCAGCGTCCAGCAACTCGTCCGGCAACCCGCCGGCATTGACCGTGACGAACGGCTTGTCTGCTCGACGTGAGTTGGCCTGAACTATCTCAGCAATTCGCTCCTTGCCTGAGCCGTTGGGGCCAGTGATCAGCACCGGAGCGTCCGATGGCGCGACATGCACGGCAAGGGATACCACCTCGTGCATGACGCGGCTTTCGTAGATCAAGCCGCGCAGGTCGTAGCGGGTCGCGACCTCCCCCCGGCCGCGTTGGTCGTGGGCCCGCAGTCGGCGTCGGTCTTGGGTCGCTTCCCGCAGACGCAGGGCGTTCTTGACTCCAATGGCCAGCTTCGCATCGTCCCAGGGTTTTTCCAGGTAGTCGTGAGCGCCGTCCTTGACCAGCTTGACTGCCGTTTCCAACGACCCCCAGGCCGTCAGCAGGATGATCGGCAACTCGGGGTCGAGGGTTCGAAGCCGCTGGAAGAGCTCGACTCCCTCTTCGCCGCTCGTGGTGTTCTTGGCGAAGTTCATGTCCTGAACGACGACCCCCACATCCTCGAGGCGCACCAAGTCCACGGCGTCGTCAGGGTTTGCGGCCGTCAAGCACTCGAGCCCCTCCAACTCGAACAGGAGCTGTAGCGCGCTGCGCACTGCCTCTTGATCGTCGACAACCAGCACCTGCATGCTCTCTCGCTATCCCTAGTTCGGCCGCGGGTCAACCTTGGCGCGAGTCTTGCGAGAGGTGAGATAGATGCTCTTGCCCGATCCGGTAGCCACCACCTCGCCCCGCCTCTATCATCCGGCCATGTCGAAACCGCGGATGGAGGGCTCCTCACCAGTAGGAGCTGGCGTCTGGTGGCCTTTACTGCTCGGATTGTTGGTTGCTGCCGTCACAACGGCGGCCGTCGCCTTTGGCTTGCCGCTCTGGGGGGTGGCCACTGTCGTCTTCTGGTTCACGTCGTGTTCCGGCTATCTCTTGCGTCGTTCGGCAGGCCAAACGGAGTCTGATGCGGGGTCATCCGTCGTGGCGATCGCCGACAGCATGCCCGATGCGCTGCTGTGCTTTTCCTTGGATGGCACCATCCGCTACTCGAATCGAATGGCTCGGGAACTGTTCTTCGAGGGCGAGTCGAAGGAAGGGCGCAACTTCCACAAGATCATGGAGGGCGCCCCGAAGGCGCTACGCGAGGCGCTGTTCGGAGAAAATGACCGCTTGTTGAGCATCGAGACCGATGGCTGGCCCGAGAGCTATTACGTTTCTCGTCGAGAACTGGCGTTGCATGATAGGCCGCACAGCGTGCTACTCGTGCGGCGCTTGACCCGTCAGGTGGGTCGACGCGACGTGGACACGCTGAAACGAGTCGTTCGCATGATTAGCCACGAAGTCAACAACTCCCTGGCCCCCATCGCGTCCTTGGTCAACTCAGTCAAAGTGGCTGCTGCGCGCCCTGAACATCATGGCCGCCTCGCGCCAGCCCTGGATACGATCGCGGAACGGGCTGCACACCTCAAGACCTTCATCGATGGCTACGCGCGTTTGGCACGGCTACCTGCCCCCAAAGCAGAAGAGGTGGACTGGTCTGGGCCGCTTGGGCACTTGCAGGGGCTGTATCCGGCGCTCTCGGTGTCACCCGCCCCATCGCGGCCGGGCTATTTTGATGCCGTCCAGATGGAGCAGGTGCTCGTGAATCTGGTGAAGAACGCCATCGAAGCAGGGAGCGCCGAGTCTGAAGTCGCGCTGTTTGCTTCTGTTCAGAACGATGGATCGACCGATATCGAGATTCTGGATCGCGGGCGCGGTTTCTCCGAAGAGGCGTTGGCTCAGGCGCTCTTGCCCCTCTTCACGACCAAGGAGCATGGCAGCGGGATGGGGCTGACATTGTGCAAGGAGATTGTCGAAGCGCACGGTGGTAGTTTGGGGCTGTCCAACAGAGACGACGGCGGAGCCCGCATTCGCATCGTGTTGCCAGGTCCGAGCCTAGCGGAAGAGGTCGATCTGACCCGGTCGCGACTCACGCTGACCTACGGGTGACGAAGGACGCGCTGCTCCGCTTGGCGCCACGATCTGGCGTCGCCCGCGTGCGCTAGTCGCTTTCCTCGCTTAGCTGCGAGTTGACCGTGAGGCGTGAGTTGACGCCCGCCAAGCAACCCGGTGCCGCCGCGCGAACTCCCCCGTGGAGCTTGGACAACGCCCTTCGCTGCGACGTGGAGCTTGAGCGACGTCCTTCGCTCTTCGCGCCATGGTCCGTGGGCGGACGGTCCCGCGGACAGGTGTCCGCTCACGGACAGGTGTCCCCAGCCGGCTTCTTTTTTTGGCGAATAGAGGGCTCTGGGAGCTGAAATCGCGCTTGGCACGCTTGCTGCTCTAGGGGCGTCCGAGCGAGCGCAGAAACGGGCGCTCCCGCCGCTTTGGCGGCGTGACTACTGTTCACTCTAGAAGCGCACAACGAGGCGCCCGGGGGTGAAGGAAATAGGAGAACACAATGGCCTCAAAAGAACACAGCTTCGACATCATCACCGCCTTTCTCAACTTCGCCAACCTGGGTGCCACATGGGTGATGTGGCTGATGGTAGCCCTGGCCGTCATGCTCTGCGCTATCGTCGTCGAGCGTGCCATCCTCTACCGCCGCAGTCGCGTCGATGCGCCGAGCATCGGGCGTGCGCTGATTGACTGCCTCGAGCGCGGCACCATCGACGATGCGCAGCAATTGCTGTCTCGTGGCCGCGGCATGGAGGAGCGTGTGATCGCTGACGGGCTCGCTGCTTGGCATCGAGGACGAAGCGCGGTGGAGCTCGTGATGAAGAGCTCCCTCGAGCGGGAGCGTCAGCGCTTCGAGCGTTCCCTCACCGTGATTGGTACTCTCGGTAACAACGCACCTTTCATCGGCTTGTTCGGGACCGTCATCGGCATCATCGTCAGCTTCCAAGATTTGGCGGCGAACCCCAAGGGAGGCATGGCAGTCGTTGGCCCCGGAATCGCCGAAGCACTGGTTGCTACCGCGGTTGGGCTCATGGTCGCCATCCCAGCGGTCATCGCGTTCAACTACTTTCGTGGATTGGTCGATGGTCGCATCAGCAACGTCGAGTTTCTGAGTGGCATCGTGTTGGCGCAGTTGCCGGAAGGGGGTCGCTGATCATGGCCGCCGCAACGAGCAGCCGACAAGCAATCACCGGCATCAACGTGACTCCTTTGGTCGACGTCATGTTGGTTCTGCTGATCATCTTCATGGCAACTTCGAGCTACATCACCAACCCCGCCATCGAGGTGGAACTGCCCGAAGCAGCTTCTGGGCAGGAGACGGTTGAGACCACCATAGCGCTCATCCTGACTCGTGATGGAACGCTCTACCTCAACGGTGAGTTGACCGACGAACAAAGAGTCGCCGAGCACTGTCAGCGACTGAGCGCTCAGAACCCCAACATCCAAGCCATCATTGCCGCGGACGGCGCGACGGCTCACCGGCAAGTCGTTCACTTGATCGACGTCGTGAAGCTGAATGGGGTCAAGAGCTTCGCCATCAACATCGATGCGCCTGACGCGCCATCGAACTGACTGAAAAGGCACGCCCCATGTACGCTCTTCAACGAGAACCCGAGAGTCGACGAAGATGGCACATCTTGATGGCTGGGGGCACCCTCGGCTGCGCCATCTTCGGAGCGACTCTGGGCTGGTCAGCGCAGCTGCCGCCAAAAACCCGCAAGCCGCCCCCCACCGTCATCACCATGCGCGTGGTGGAGACTCCCAAGGCACCGCCTGCCGCAGAGCCATCACCAATACCCGAACCAAAGCCAGAGCCCCCCAGGGAACTAGCAGCACGACCTGTCCAAAAAGACCCACCGCAGAAGCTGCCGAAGCCATCGCCGCTTGATCCACCGCCCCAGGCAACGCCAGAGCCGATGGCCGCTGAACCCTTGGCCCTCGGCATCACGCTGTCGAGCACGACAACCAATGGCCGGGGTCCGCGCTTCGCGGTTGGCGACAGCCTAATGGGTGAGCCGGACCGGATCGCCAAAGCTCCGCGTCCGTCTAGGCGGGTGCAGCCTTCCGCGCCCGCTCCTGCTCGAGGCGGTCCAGCATCCGGGGGCACGAGCACCAGCAAAACGAGCGTCGCGGCCAAGCTCGAGCGCTCGGTGCAGCCTGCCTATCCCGCAAGCGCCAGGAACCTCGGTCTGGAAGGGGTCGTCGTCCTCGCCATCACCATCGGTACCGACGGACGAGTTCAGAAAGCTCGGGTGCTCAAGGGACTGGGTGGAGGTCTCGATGAAGCGGCCGTCAGTGCTGCACGTCGCACCGTGTGGCAACCCGCCACTCTCGGCGGTCAGCCAGTTCAGTCCACTCGTCGTTTCAGTATTCGATTCTCCTTAAAAGGTTAACACGGTTTCCAGCCGCTCTCACATTGGACGTTCAGATGAAACTATTGACTCCGCAGAACTCCGTTTCGCTGCTGGCGCTTGTCGTCGCTGTCGGAACTTCACTTCGAGCCGAGGCTCAGCCTGGTCCAACGAACGCAGATTCGGCTGCCTCGGACGAGGCGGTCCCAAGCCAGGCTTCAGTGACGCCACCCGCCCTCGTCGAGTTCGTCGAAGCCGAAAGGCTGCCACAAGCCGAAGCACTCACGGAGCCGCTCGCCGTCACGATCGAGCTCACCGTTCTCGCTGACGGATCTGTAGCCGACGTTGCAGTTCTCGATGCAGCTGACGTCGAACTCGGAGCCGCCGCGGCACGCGCCGTCGAGAGGTTTCGCTTTTCGCCAGCAAAACGAGGTGATGAAGCCATCGCCGTCCGCATCCAGTACAGCTACGTTTTCGAGCCCCCGTTGCCCGAGCCCGCGCCAGAGGTTGACGAGCAGCCGGATACAACGCCACCTGCTGCTCCGGAGACGGGCAAGGCTGTGCCGGTCGGGGCGCTGCGTGGCAGGGTAACCGAGCGAGGTACGCGGAAACCTCTCATTGGTGCGACTGTCAAACTACCGGACCTGCAGCGCGACACGCTGACCGATGCCCAAGGACGCTTCGAATTCGAGCAGGTCCCGGCTGGCGAGGTGCGTATCGTCGTCGAAGACGTGGAGCACCAGCGCGTGGACGACAAGGAACGTGTCACCGCAGACGTCGGTACAGAGGTCGTCTACTACGTCGACAAGACCGGGTTTGGTGAAGACGACCTCGTGGTGGAAGGACGAGCTGCCAAGAAGGAAGTAACCCGCCATGCGCTCTCTGCTCGCGAGGTCACGACCGTGCCAGGGTCCAATGGCGATGTCCTCAAAGCGGTTCAGAACTTGCCCGGCGTCGCGAGAACTACCGATGACCGCATTATCTTGCGCGGCGGTGGGGACACCGAGGTTTACGTCAATGGCTTGCCGCTACCGGCCGCGTTTCACTTTTTCGGTCTGCGTAGCACCATTGGAAGCGGTCTTCTCGAGTCAGTCAATGTGACGCCAGGCAACTACGATGCGCGTTACGGGCGTGGCAATGGTGGTGTCATCGACATCGAGCTCAAGCGCCCGGCAGAGGACGGCCTGCACGGATTCGGTCAAGTGGATCTGTTCGATGCTAGCGCCTTCTTGGAGGGGCCGGTCAACGACAAGAGCACTTTCGCCATCGGCGTTCGTCGCAGCTACATCGATTCGATCCTGCCCCTCGTGCTGGATGAAGACGGCAAGCGTACGTTTCAATCGGCGCCGCGCTACTACGACGGGCAAGTGGCCTACGACTACAAGCACGCCAATCACCGATTTCGCGCCAACGTGTTGGCGTCGAGCGACTCGATGGAGTTGCTTTTCGACGAACCCAACGAAACGGATCCGGCGCTTCGAGGTGATTTGTCATATGCCCAATCTTGGGTAACAGGGCAGGTAGCTTGGGACTACCAAGCAAGCAGCGCTACCAAGCACACGCTCGCGTTGTCACACCTGGTGGGTAAGCAAGAACAGCACGTCGGCCAGGATACCAAGATCGAGTTTACCACGCAGCTGTTCGCATTGCGTGACGAGATGACCCACCAGGTCAATGACTGGCTCACGTTGCGTGGTGGCTTGGATGCACGTGTCGACTACTACAACTTCGACGTTGCCGTTCCGCCTCCTCCCAAGGAAGGACAGATCCCTCAGCCACTGGCGGCTCAAACGAACCTGTACGCCAGTGGCCGGGCGACGACCGTACTACCCGCGCTGTGGGCGGCAACGGACATACAGCTCGGCCCGGTGTTGTTGGTGCCGTCGTTGCGTGTCGACCATTACAGCTTCGTCAATGAGTTCGATGGCGATACGGTAGTTCAACCTCGGCTCAATGCACGTTGGGCGGTGACTGACAGGACCGCTCTCAAGGCGGGTGTGGGTTACTACAGCGAGGCGCCGGTTATCGACGAGACCAACGACGTATTCGGCAATCCTGCGGCAGGACCAGATAAGAGTGTGCACTACTCAGCTGGCGTCGAGCAGCGTTTTGGTGATGCCGTCACTGCGCAAGCGACGGGTTTCTACAAGCACATGTACGATATGCTCGTGCCGGTGGACGATCCCGACGTCAGGTACGAAAATACTGGCAAGGGGCGTGCATACGGTGGCGAGTTTCTACTCCGCCACGACATGCAGTCGCGGTTTTATGGTTGGCTGGCCTACACGTTGATGCGTTCAGAGCGTCGTGATGCGGGAGCCAGCGACTATCGATTGTTCGACAGCGACCAAACGCACAACCTCACCGCGGTGGCCCAGTATCGCCTGAGCTCGACATGGGAGTTGGGAACACGCTTCCGCTACGTCTCAGGGAACCCATCGACGCCCGTCGTCGGCGCCACCTACGATAGCGACGCGGACATCTTCGTACCCCAGTACGGTGCCCTCAACAGTGAGCGACTCGCGTCCTTTCATCAACTCGACGTTCGGGTCGACAAACACTTCATATTCGATACCTGGCGGCTCACGGCTTACCTCGACGTGCAGAACGCTTACAACCGACAGAACGCCGAGGGAACGAACTACAACTACGACTACAGCCAGTCGTCTACCGTCGGCGGCCTACCCCTGCTCCCGTCATTCGGTGTGAAAGGAGAATTCTGATGTCTACACGGTTTTCAACCCACGCTGCGGGCGCAGCGATGATTCTCAGTCTGGTGGCCTGCAACGACGAGTTCGCGTCGAGAACGCAGCTCGATAGCTATCGAGTCGTCGGCGTGGTGGCGTCACCGCCCGAAGTCACTCCCGATGACGCGGTGACTCTGACGGCTCACGACTTCAACCCGAATGGAGATGCATTGGCGTATGAGTGGACAGCGTGTCTCTATGGCCTAGGCGCTGCGCAGGACTTCGAATGCGCAGATCCTGCGCTCCAGTTCGAACTCGGGAACACGCAGACGGTCAATTTCGACCTGGCCCAACTCGGTATCCGTGAACTGCTCGCTAGTGTTGGGGATGTTCCGGAGCTCGACGGCCGACCGAGGAGCTTGGAGCGCGGCTTTGACATCTGGGTCAGGCTCGATAGTGGACCCGACTGTCGGGGCTGCGAGATCTCCACCGTCAAACGCGTGCGAGTGCGGGAGTCAAATGAATCTCCCAACGAAAATCCGTTGATTGAGGACTTCCGGATCGTAGGAGATACGGCGGGAGCGACTACGGTCTCGTTGCAAGTGGATGTGTCCCAGCCGGAGCGCTACGAGAATCTCGACAGCGGTGAGACAACCAGGGAGGAGTACCTGTACACGTGGTACTCGACAGTAGGAGAGACCGATCCGCCTCTGACGTTCGGTGATGCGCGCTCCACCGAGTTGAAGTTGGGCCAGGACGATCCTTCCGTCACCGTAATGGTCGCAGTGCGGGACGGTCGGGGCGGACTCGCTGTGGAGACACTGGTGATCGAGCGGTAGGGTGGAGAGCTTTGGCGAACCTGGGCGGGACGGCCAGTCGGGACGCGCTCGTCGCGTTGTCGGCAGGTCGCTCCGCCTGCGGTTAGCTGAACAACAACCCCGAGGGGGTGTACGCTGCCGCGCATGGTCGAGGAAGCCGTACGCCCTGGCGACACCATCGCCGGCAGGTATCGCGTGGGAGCGGTGCTCGGGCAGGGCGGCATGGGGGTGGTCGTATTGGCGACTGATGGCCAATTGGGTCGGGAGGTTGCCATCAAGTTCCTCCTGACCACGCGGCTCGACGACGAGTCGTTTCACCGGTTTTTGCGCGAAGCTCGCTCGACAGCTCAGATCGCGAGCGAGCACGCGGTACGGGTTTACGATTGGGGACGCACGGACCGAGGAGAGCCCTTCATCGTCATGGAATCACTTCGCGGCGAAGATCTGTCCGCGAAGTTGAAGCGTGACGGAGCGCTGCCTGTCGTCGAGGTCGCGGACGTTGGTATTCAAGCCTGCTTGGGACTCGCGGCAGCTCACGCTGGCGGCATCATCCATCGCGACATCAAGCCCGGCAACCTGTTCTTGGAGGAGCGCACCGACGGCACGCATCAGCTGAAGATACTCGACTTCGGGTTGGCAAAGCCCATGTCTTCCGGACCGATGACGGCCAGCAACCGGCTGATGGGATCTCCCACCTACATGTCGCCGGAGCAGATCTCCACCCCGAGCGAAGTCGGGCCGCGAACAGACGTGTGGTCTCTTGGGGTCGTCTTGTACGAAGCGCTGACCGGGGAGCGTCCCTTTCGAGGTGAGACGGTGATTGCCGTCTGTGCGGACGTAATGAACCGCGACCCCACCCCGCCCAGCGAGCTCGTCCCGGAGATCCCCAGGGCTCTCGATGAAGTTGTACTCCGATGCATCTCTCGGGACCCCGAACAGCGTTTCGTGGACGTGGCGGAACTGGCAGAAGCGCTCTGCCCGTTCGCGTCGCCTGCGTTCTTGGCAGCCGGTGCGCGCGTGCGCCGTGTCTTGGACACGCCACCAAAGCCGATTCCAATCGGCAATAGCGATCCGGGGTCCAATCCGGCGAGCGGCAGCATCAAAGGTTGGACGACCACCCGAGGGAGTCGACGTGTACCGCTCATTGGTTGGGTCCTAGGAGGAGCAGTCGTCGTAGCGCTCTTGGTGTTCTTGTTTGGCGGACCTTCGACATCGCAATCGGCTGATGTCGCCGGGCCCACTTCTCAATCCGCTGAAGTTGCCGGGGCGACTTCAGTAGACCTTCCCGTGGTGGTCGAGTCAGCGACTGTTCACTCTGGGCTAGGAACTTCACAGGATGCGGCCGAGTTGCAGGGAGGGGTGGCGGGAGCCGACGGCAACGGCGAAACGAGCCTAGAAGCCTCAACGAAGCCTACCCAAGGCGCCAAGCCGACCGAGCCAGCTGAACCGTCCGTCTCAGCGACTGCTCCGCCGCCGAAACGGGCGCCGAAGTCAGTGCCTCGTCGCCCCAGGCCAGCCAAAGATGAACCGGATCTGTACGATAGTCGCTATTGATACCCACTCGGTGTCCCGCTTCGGAGTGCTCGTTCTATTGCTTGCGGTGCTCTGGGCGCCGTGCGTGTGGGCGCAGAACAACAACGCTGCTGCTGCGCAGACGCTTTTTGACCAGGGGCGGCAGGCAATGGAGCAGCAGAACCACGACGCTGCCTGCGGATACTTCAACGAGAGCAACCGTCTGGATCCTGCCGTGGGGACGCAGTTCAACCTGGCATTGTGCGAGCGTCGACGAGGAAATGTAGCTTCCTCGTGGGCGCTCTACCGAGGGGTCTTGCAGCAGCTTGCGCCGAACGATCGCCGCGTTGCTGCCGCGGAACGCGCTGTGGCCGAGCTGGAGGCAGTCTTGCCGAAACTCAGTGTCGCCGTCGCACCGAATGTGCCAGCAGAAGCCAAAGCGTATCGCAACGACACGGAGGTCTCAGCCAATATTCGAGGTATCTCGCTGCCTGTCGATCCAGGGACCTACGTGTTGCGGCTAGAAGCCCCCGGCTACTTACCGTCGGAGGTCAGCGTCGACGTCGCGCTTTCCGAAAGCAAGAGCGTCGTGCTCGAGCTTGGCCCGGCAGAGCCGCCCGCCCCAGGGGTACCGGCAACTGCTTCCACTGTGCCTGTCGTGGTTACCCCGCCAGCAGCCCAAGCGACTGGTACCGAACCAGGCGTCGCAAAAACGGACGCCCCAAGAACGGGCGGCGACGGGGTTCGAGCAGAATCCGCTGACGGCGACATCAAAACATCGGATGACTCGAGCCAACTACCCCGGCGAAGTTTCAACTTCTCGCTCCTCCACCCGATAGGGGCGAAGGACAGCGACAAGTACCGCGTCGATATGGAGCTGGGTCTCGTCTACAGCTACGTCGGGGCGCTCGATGGCGTTGGCGTCACGTTGGGCGTGTTGCGCACGAGGTACTTGGGCGGAGTCGCTCTCGCCGGAGCCGCCTCCATCGTCGAAGGTCCCACCAACGGGGTGTCAGTCAGCTACTTCTTGAACGTTGGCTATGGCCCGCTGGACGGCGTACGGGTTGCTGGTCTTGGGAACGTGCAAACGAGCTTCGACGATGGCGAGCAGACAGCTGAAGGCGTCCATGTTGCTGGCATGGCGAACATCGTTGGACAACGCTTCAAAGGCGTACAGGTAGCGGCTGTGGCGAACGTCGCTTTGGCTCCCTCTGAAGGGGTCATGGTTGCTGCCCTCGGAAACCTGTCGACGGGTGGTCACACCGGTACCTCGATTGGCGCGTCCAATGTGGCAGGTTCACTTTCCGGCCTTCAGCTCGGAGCGGCCAACGTGTCTGTCTGCAAGACGACTGGTGCTCAGGTTGGCGCCATCAACGTTGGCGGCAAGGTCCGAGGTGTTCAGGTCGGGGTGGTCAACATTGCGCAACGAGTCGACGGAGTCTCGATTGGTATCCTGCCGATCAGTATCGAGGATGGGATCCAACCCACGGTTTGGACGAGCACCGCCTATCCTCTCAATGTCGGACTTCGGTTTTCCGCGGGACTCTTGGCGACAACGCTCAGCGCCAGTTATGAACAGGTTGGTGGAGTTGCGTATTATAGCCCCGGGATTTCTCTGGGTGGGCGCATACCCTGGGGCAACTTCTATTTGGAGCCCGACGTGGGATATCGCATGGACTTGCAAGGGGATTTGAAAGACTTTCGTCGCAGGCGGATCCCGTATCGGCTTGCCTTCGGATGGCAGCCCCATCGCTTGTTTCGCGCGTTCGTCGGGGGAGGCGTGCTGCAAGACACCGCCGACAATGACGCCGGACGGCGAGAGCAGACCTTCAGGGGGTTGGGGTTTGCTGGTGTTTCAGTCCTGCACTCGCGCTGAGCGTCGCAGTTGTTCTCATCGTTTGTTCGTTCGCCCCGAGACCTGCACGTCTGCGCAGCCGGCGGTGTCATTGGGCAGTTTGTGTGCCCGGTGCTAGCTTCACAACACAGCATGCGAACGTGGGTTTCGGCGTTGACCGATTGATCGAGCAACAGAGTAGCGTCCGCTCGGCTACCGTTGCGCCGCGTCGCGGGTTGGCATAGCGGGTTGGGTTCATGTTCCCCCGCACCGACTACAGTCACAGACTCGAATGAGGCTGAGTCTGTAACGGTCCTCATCGGGACGATGATTTCCGACATTTGACAGATCAGGAGCGGCAGGGTGGCCGCATTGCGGTGCGCAGGGCAGAAGCTCTGCTAAGAAGGAAGGCGAATGATGGCTGGTAACTCCACAACTCCCACATGGATGTTGCACGTAGCTTGTGCGGCGGTAGCTGCTTTGGGCTGCTCTAGTGCGACCAACGAGACACCTACGACCGGTGACGGAACTGGTGCAGTTGGGGGTCCAGGTGCGAGTAGCCCCATGACGACAGCTCCTGCCCCAACGGACGGCATCGGCGCTGGCAATCCACAACCCGATGCGGTGCCTCCCCCCTCCGGCGGAGTCACGCCTCCGGCGGGTGGAGGAGAGGTTGTATTTGTCGACGACGAGGCGCCAAGCGCTGTGCCTGTGAGCGACGAAACCGCGTGTGCAGGCACCGAAGTGGCGCCCGAAGAAGTCCAAGTGGAGATCGAGCGGGAGATCCAGATCGAACACGAGGAGTTGAAGCCCCTCGCTTTGTACGTTGTCCTAGACAACTCCCAGAGCATGCGGGACTCGCCCAGCCAGCAGGGTGGCGGCGGTGGCGGCGGGACCATGACCGGGGCCGCTGACAGCAAGTGGAATCAGGCCGTCGAAGCCCTGACGACTTTCATCAGCGACGACGCTTCCGCCGGCATCGGCATGGCTATCCAGTACTTTCATCCTCTAGGGGTCGGAGATGACCCGGATGAATGTGATGGGTCCGGGCACGGCACACCAGCGGTTCCGATGGACGTGCTCCCCAACAACGCGGACGCCCTCGTCGCTTCTTTGGGTCAAGCTGCGCCCACAGGATACACGCCGACCGTAGGAGCTTTGACCGGCGGCGTGCAGTACTGCGACGGATACCAGCAGGCGAACCCCGACACGACATGCGTCGTCGTTCTGGTGACCGACGGACAGCCTCGCGGTTGCGGGCTGTGCGATGCCGGCGGGGGCGATTGCTACGACGAGAACAGCATCTCCATGCTGTCCCCCCTGGCGGCCGCTGGGAACGACGCAGGAGTGAAGACCTTCACCGTCGGGATGGACGGCATCACCGCAGAGGGGTTCGAGCTTCTGGACGCCATTGCTGCCGCGGGCGGAACGGACTGCACTCCCGATGTCGAAGGGGCGGAGACGTGCGACGTGTCGCAAACAGGAGCCCAAGGGTTCGCGGACGCACTCAGCGCAATTCGCGACAGCGTCATCACCATCGAGACAATAATCGAGACGGAAATCGTCACGGAAACGACGACCCTTGCCTGTCAGTGGGGCATTCCC
Source organism: Polyangiaceae bacterium (assembly GCA_050298815.1). Classification (GTDB taxonomy): domain Bacteria; phylum Myxococcota_A; class Polyangia; order Polyangiales; family Polyangiaceae; genus SZUA-265. The sequence continues at coordinate 283,764 of JBNKUV010000010.1, read as the reverse complement.
GAACCCCCCGATGGCGAGCAGTTCCGCCCCGAGTTGGTGAACGTTACGCTCGCCACCGAGGGCGGGGAGCCAACCTCGATCGGTGGTGTCGTCAGCGAGACCGGTTGCGCGGACAGCGGCGGGTTCGGTTGGTACTACGACAACCCGAGTGCGCCCCAGCAGATCATCGCGTGCCCCGCAACGTGCACGGAAATCGAAACAGCAACTGACCCAGTTGTCCAGGTATTGCTGGGATGTCAGACGGTTCCGCCAAGTCGCTAGCGCGGCGCCACCGGTCGTCCGCTGGGTACGCGGCCACGTGTGAGTCTACGTGACCGCGCCAATAGGGCTTCTCTCCGGTGGGTAACACCCAGGCCACCTCCGCGTCCAGGGGGACCAGGGTATCCTCGCACCTCACCAATGAGGTCCGCCTCGTCGAAGAGGAACGTCAGCTTTGCTGTGACGTTGCCATCGCTCAACGTCGCGCGCGCCGAGCGGTCGTCAAGCGGCTCCCACTCGACGCCGTTGCCTGGCAGCAGCACCTGGGGGTACCACGCACTCTCCGCGAGGAAACGCATCAGTTCGCCTTCGGCGATGTCACCGCTGTTCCCTCGCAAGTACGCTACTTGTACGAGTCCGAGCAGCGAGGCCTCCAGGTACCCGGTTCCTTGGACGTAGGCGTCGTGAACGCGCACACCGACGCCCGGGAGCATACGGACGCTTGCGTTCCAATCGAAGCCAGGCTTGTGCAACACGACGTACTGATCGGATGCGAATGGGGCCCATTGTTCCCCTTCGCCTGTGTTCATCGTACCGCTTTGTGTTAGCACGACCGCTTGGGGGATACGGCTCCCGTCGCTGAGCACGCGCTTCAAATAGCGTTGCACCGGGGGTGGGTAGCTGCCAATGCTCGAGACGTCTACATACGCGGCAGGGCGGTCGACGAGGGCCCACCATTTTCCGTCCGGTGACACCGCGAGGTCCACGCCCACTCTCACCAGTGAGAGTGGGCCCCCAGTGAGCACCGCAGCGTCGGGCCCCACCTTGGAGACTCCCGCACCGACAGCGGTTTCGCAGCCCCCGCCGCCATAGCCGCCACTGCAAACGGCGATTTCGCCCAGCTGAGCCCGCTGATGAAGCACGGCGATCTCGTTGCCGACGACACGCGCGCGCCAGGCAACGTTCGCCGCAAAGTCCGGTTGGATCAGTTCAGCTTCCAGCTCCAGTTGCGGCGCGGCGGCTGTTCGTTCGACGACGCGAGTGCGGAATTGCGGGATGTTCGGAAGGGATTGGACGGGTTCCGGGGTGCCGTCGACGTGTATGGGGATCAGTTCTGCCGAGCGAAAGCGAGTGACGTACACCATAGGCTCGTCGGAGTCGTTCTGGGGAAGGCACGACGAGCACGTTCCGGAGATCCGTCGATAGCGTGGCGAACCTGGCCCGCCCCGAACAGAACGACGTGCACCAACTCGGGGCTTTGCGCCAGACGAGTGGGCTCTGCTCCTCTGGGCACGGAAACTGTTGTGCGCGCTTCGCTTGCCAAGTCGACGAAGTGGATCACATCGCGTTCCGGATCCGCGGCAACAGCTGTGTTGCCGTTGTCCAGCACGAGCAGGCTGCCTCCCATGATTGGCGGCGGCGCTGATTCCGCCACTACGGGCGGTCGCTCGTCGGCCACGCGCTCGAGGGCGACCGGAACGCTCGATGACGGTGGTGTCACCAGAGCTGAGTCACGTTCAGCGCTGCCGTAGTCACCGCAGGAGGTGATCAACAGAGGACAATACGCCGGCGACAGGGGTCGGTGAGCGGCGAGCCATGCCCGATCCGGCCTGCAGCAGTGGGCGCGGCCTGCCATGCGGGGTAGCACCGGGGAACGTTACTCGCGTGGCCTGGGTGGCATTGCTGTCCATCGCTTGCTCCTTGCCGTCGTGGTGCGTTCACCCCGAGCTGCTATACGTGACCGTTTGGCACGGAGCCGTCAGTCCCGCGCTGCCGGTGCACGATAGCGCAGATTCACTGTTGGTCGCGTCGAATCCCGGTGGCTTCAGTGGCGCAACAGCATTGGCTGCTATGAGAGGAAGGCGCTGACAGAAATGCAACGACGCTGGACTTGGTCCTGAAGCTACGCCAGCCGTACCAGTCGCGGGCTAAGGCAACGCGTAGTTGACGAGTTCCTCTACGGTCTGCGTCTCCGGGTCCTCCTCGCGGACTTTTCCAACACCGCGAGCGAACCAAAACAGTGCCGTCGAGGCATTGTCCGCGCGTACGCGCTCAACGAGCAGGCATTCATCGAAGGTGCCTGCCTCGACGTCGACCGTGGCGGTCGTTTCCAAGACCGTGAAGGTCTGTTCGCGAATAGCCGCGCTGTTGGTGCCGTCTGCTTTGGTTTCTTCTCGGCGGTAGGTATTGACCGTGACGATACCCGGGGCGTCCCAGCGGGTATCGAACCGGAGGAAACCTGGATCGTAGCCAACGCTCAGAATAACTGCCTCGTCAAGTACCTGCTCACGGTAAACACGGGTGATGGCCGTTCCGGACTGCTGCCAAGTCTGGAGAGAGATTTCTTGGTCCAAGTCGGGCGAGTCGGAGACCAGGAACGCGGGCTTGTCGTCGTAGGTGGTGGCCTCCATGGTTACCTCCTCCAGCCATTCACCGTCGACGAGATGAGTATGGCGGTACACCCAAGACCCACCATCGGCGAGCGGAAAGTACTCCTCGACGTTCTGAAGGGTGCTGTCTATCGGTGGTTCTCCAACGTCTGTTTCCGCCGACTCCGGAACACTGGGCTCTGCTTCCGATGGCACGGCAGCTGTGCTCCCGGGGTCCGTGGAGTCCTCCGCTCCGTCCGGGCCCGTGACGTCGGTGATGACGTCTGCCGCTTCTTCAGTTCCGTTCATCTCATCCGACGACGACATCCCGCCAGGCACGGGGTCTTGCTCGTTCGGCATCCCTCCAGTTCCTGGGGAGAGTTGTTCGCTCGCAGGAGTGCTTCCCGGGCCGTCGGTTTCTGGCTCTGCCTGGTTGCAGCCCGTCGTTGCGACGAATACTACCAACCACGCACCAAGACCAAGCATCCGCATCACGGCCCTACCTTCTTTCTGACCGAACTTTCGAGGCTTCAAATCTGACCTCCCAACATCACGTAGAACGCGTCCGTTCTTACCCAAAGAGTCGTGTCCATGACTTGCAAGGGGCGCACTACCTCCACCTGGGGCATGATCCGCAGGTTCGAGTCGCGCCACACAGCATTGATGCCGGCAATGAACCGCACCGCTTCCGAACCGCTGAACTCCAAGTCTGAATCAGCCCACTCGCCGAAGACGACCGGCTGCAGCGCCCAGACATCTGTTAGGGGAATGTCGTAGGTAGCGTAACCTGCCAGCACCCCCGCCAGTGGACGGTTGCCAAACCGTAAATCCTCCGCGACTAGCCCATCCACCAACATGTACAGCCCAGCGGCTTTCACACGAACATCCACGTTGTAGCCGCTGCCGGCGATGAAGTCGTCCTCGAGCGTTCCAGGATCATCGACGATCTTGTGCGCAACGCTGCCACCCAGCTCGAGCCAACGGGCGACGTCGACCGCCAGCCGGGCGTGCAGATCGGCGCCCGATTGGTCAGGTGGAGGGTTGCTGACTGAGACCGCCCAGTCGAGCTTCAGAGCCTTGACGCGACCGTGCAGCTGTCCTGTGAGGGCGCGCTCACCATAGCCCATGTCTTCGACGAGCAGACTGTTTCCCAATCCGCGCCCCCGCACCGGCAAATCGCCTGCACCTTTGAGCTCCAGACGGGAGAACGGTCGCTTCAAACGCCCCAGCCGTACCTGCAGAGCCTTCGAAAACCTCCAGTTGAGCCACGCGTCGCGCATGCCCGCGGGCGGGTCGTTGGCGGATGAGAGTTCGAACTCGATCTGCAGTCGCAGGGAGTTGTCCCACTCCGCGTCCACACCGAGCCGCGCTTGGTCGACAAACAGTCCGAACTCTGTTTGTTCTTCGCCGAACTGTTGTTCGTCTGGCTGCTCACGTTCGTAGGACCAACCAGTGAGCAACCTCGCTTTGAACTCCAGCGTCAGCTCTTCGTCGGACGATGGAGGGGCCTTTTCGGTTACTGGTCCGCCTTTCGTAGTCGTGTTTGGTGATGCCTCTGTCACCTGTACCCCGGCGGCCGGTTGTCGTGCAGTGACCGGCACCGACTGGCCCACTCCTGTTCCGCCTTCCGCCGTGGCGCTGCTGTCTGCTGAAGGGGTTTGAGCCGCCGCCTCGATCGGCTGAGCTCGAGTGGGTGTGGTCGCTGACGCTCCCTGCCCACCTGGCGCTATGGGTTCCGGCGCTTGGGCGACTGTGTCGTTGGGCGCCGATGCCTGAGCGTCTGATTGGATTGGGGGTGGGGCGGCTTCGTCGGCGCTCGCAACGGAGGTGGCGCAAAGAAGCGAGAGTATCGTTATTGGCACGACAATAAATGCGAACTTGAAAAAGAACCGAATGTGTCCAGTCGGATTCGTCTGCGCCACTGTCGTCACTGCCGTTTGACGCCCATAGATCGTCGAATTCTGCTGGTTCATGCACGTAGCCACTTAAAATCACACGCAATGACCACGATGGTCCGTTCTGAGACAACTCGAGTTCGCAGAGGGGTTTCCTTCCTTGCCTGGGGATCGGATTTATCGGGCAAAGATGAACACCTGATTGGGTTGCACCAAAAAGCTCCGTGGAGCACGTCCCACGCAGAAGCGGCAGTGTTGCCGTCATCTAGTAGGGAGCGAAATTTCGGTTGATACCGACGCTCAATTGAGCGGAAGCCATTCGAAGTGAGAACAGGTTCGGTCTGATCTCGGCGGGGCTCTATGTCCTCGCTTCGGGTCATGTATTCTCTCAGAGTCAAGCCGTTCCTGGTGTTGTAACAACATCGTTGCAATGTGTCCTCAGTCGCCGACGGGAGAATTCAAAAAGTTGAAGCACGCTTCCACATGGGTCCTGCTCACCGCCTTCACCGCTCTCGCATGCTCCGGCAATTCGACTGACGCGGCACCGGAATCGTCGATGCCGCCCGCAGCGCCGCAAGCCACCAGCGCCGCTACGGGCGGTGCGTCGACCCAGCCAACGTCGGTCCTACCCTCGGCGACCACCCCTCCGGGACAGCCGGTGGCGCCGAGCGTGTCCTCGGAACCAATGGGTCCAGGTGAACTGGCTGAAGGGCAACCACCGGCGTCGGTACCCGCTGAAGGGGAGGAGCCGGAGGAAGGTGTTCCGCAGGTGCCGGAGGAAGCCGATGTTCCGCAGGCGCCGTCGCCAGCTGAAGAGGCCGAGCCTTCCCCGGTGGAAGATGGTGCAACTGAACAGTCTGTGCCATCGCTGATCGGTGACGTAACGTTCTCCGTGCCGAGTCAGACGTTCGAGGGGGAACTCACCGTGGGACTCGAGTCGGAGACGGTGGGTGCCGAGATCCGCTACACAACGGATGGGACATTGCCGAGTGCCGAGTCAACCTTGTACGAAGGTCAGCCATTGGTGTTGACCGAGACCACCCAGTTGCGCGCGCTGGCATACCTCGACGGCGCGGTCGCAGGGCTGGACAGTACAGCCATCTACATTCAGCGCACTTTCGACTTCTCGTCGGATATCCCCATAGTCATCTTGGAGGGATACGGCGGCGGGAAGCCCGAGGACAAGGAGAACTACATCGACTTGGCGTTCATGGCGTTCGAACCAGCGGAGGGCATCGCCAGCTTGTCGAGCTTGCCCGACGTTGCCACTCGCGCAGGGTATCGCCTGCGTGGGCAGTCTTCAGCGAACTTCGAGAAGGCGCCCTACCGCGTCGAATTGTGGGACAACGCGGGCGACGATGCCGACTATCCACTGCTCGGCATGCCGGCTGAGGCGGATTGGGCGATGATTGGGCCCTACACGGACCGAAGCCTGATTCGCAATGCCTTCGTGTACTCATTGAGTCGCGACATGGGGCTTGTCGCCATGGACCTGCGGTTCGCGGAGGTGTTCATCAACCAAGATGGCGGGCCACTTGAAGAGAGCGATTACGAGGGCATCTACGCTGTCACCCAGACGATCAAGAATCAGAAGAGCCGTGTCGACCTCAAGCAGCTGGAGCCGGAGGACGTCGACGAGACCGCAATTAGCGGCGGGTACATCTTCAAGTTCGACCAGGCTGCCGTCGACGACGATGAGACAATCATCGAGTGCACGGGCTCAGAACTCTTCAGCACGCGTGGTGGTTTCGGTCAGGTGGGGAACGACGAACAGGATGAAGAGGCCGGGCACTGCTGGTCGGATCTGGAGCTGGTCGATCCGGATCCTGTCAATGATGAGCAGTTGACCTACATCTCGTCCTATCTTCAGGAGTTCCACGACGCGCTCCATACTGAACCACTGGGGGACTATGCTTCATTGATCGACATGGGGTCCTTCGTTGATCATTTCATCATCAACGAGATCACTCGAGACGTCGATGCGTACATCCGAAGCCACTACTATCACAAGGACAGAGAGATGCCGCTGAAGGCGGGGCCCATCTGGGACTACAACTTCTCGCTCGGCAATTTCTCGACTGACCTCGAGGGGTGGCAGTGGGAGGACGGGCGTCGAGGTACCAACGACTGGTTCCAGAGGTTGGCAAATGATCCCGTCTTCATTGACCAAGTGAGCGTGCGCTGGCGGGAGTTGCGCCAAGGGCTACTGTCTGACGCCGAAGTGAGTGCCCGCATCGACACTATCGCGGCGCCGCTGACCAACGCGGCTCCCCGAGATTTGGAGCGTTGGCCCGTGGGAGAGACGAGCGTCGGCGGCTTTGGTGGGCGCAACGACACAGAGGCTGCACCAGCGGATTGGCCTGGGCAGGTATCAGCGTTGCTCGAGTGGACCATCCAGCGCATGGCCTGGCTCGATACGCAACTTTAGTCGTACCAGACGGGTCCACGCGAGTTTCCCGACCTAGCGGGTTCGGGTCATCGCAGGCCGTAGTCGTCGGCGATTTGATCGTAGATGGCCAGGTCCTCCGGTTTCATCTGCGCTTGGGAACCGGCCCATGTCACCATCGCATCACCCCACTCGCCGTTGGCAGTGGGCTCCCAGAAGAACGTACCCATACCGCGCCCATCAGGCAAGTTGCGCATGATGTCGTTGACGGCGCGCTTTTCGCCGTTGTACTCCGCGATGGCAAAACGCAGGTCTGGGTAGCGCGTGGCCGTGTCGACGAAGTTGGCTTCCCAATCCGCCGGACCGCCATGGAACGCGGAGTATGCGGATTGTCCAAGGACGTCGAACTCGACTCCGCGACTCATGGCTTCACCTACCCACCACACGGTGGTTTCGTTGTCGCCGCCTCGGTCGATGTGCAGCATCGTGTAGATGCTGGGATCGACGTCTTTGACTGCAGTGAGACCGGCCGTAAGGAGCTCCGCTAGTTGGTCCCAATTGTCAGGGTCGTAGGTGGCGCCATCGGGACGGAGCATTCCTGGAGTTATCTCATTGCCCACCTGAACCATCTCTGGAAGTGCTCCTGCGGATTCGAACGCGAGCAGCGTGTCACGAGTGTATTCGTAGACGGTCGTACGCAAGTCTTCGAACGCCAGGCTTTCCCAAGCGGCGGGCTTGAGTTGGTCCGCTGGATCTGCCCAGGTGTCGCTATAGTGGAAGTCGAGCAACAGGCCCATTCCCGCGGCTTCGACTCGTTGGGCCATCTCGAGCGTGTGCTCCAAATCGCAATACGGCTCGGCGCGCGTCACGAACTCGTTTTGATAGCCACCCGGGGCTCCAGGGTCGTGGAACAGCCTCAGGCGGATGAAGTTGAAACCATGGTCCTTCAAGATTTGGAGCATGTCCTTCTCGAAGCCGGCATCAGTGAACACGATCCCCTTGTCCTCTTCTTCCTGTACGAAGGAGATGTCGGCTCCCAGCATGTAGGGCAACACGGGCAACTCTTGCGCGTCCGTGGGCATTGGTTCCGTCGGCATCGGTTCCGCGGGCACTGGTCCCGTCGGCATCGGTTCTGTGTTTGGGACTTCTGCAGGTTCTGGGGATTGTGTGTCTGCAGGCTCGGGTCCCGAGGGTTCAGGCGCGACACCCGGTTCATTTGGGGAGGTCGAGGGTTCCGCGGGGGCAGGTTCGGGTGCGGTCGTCGTCGGTGGTGCCGGGGCGTTCGTCGTCGCAGGAGGGGGTGCCACCGCCGGGGGGCTGGTCACCTCTGGCCCCGGTGCCATTGGAGCACTAGCTCTGCCCGATGGGTTGGCGCTGTCTTCACCAGAACATGCGGCGCTGCAGAACAGTGGCACGAGGCAGGTGGCCACGAAGTGGTGTCCGGGACGAATCATCATGGCGGCGCTCACTCGCCATCAACCTAACGGGAGCGACCCCTCTACGCCAGCGGCCGCTCGCACGCGGTTGATAGGGCGCACTCGTGGATCGCAAGTGTGCGAGGTCTACTGGAAAGTTGGTGCCGATGAAGCGGGATACTCCCTAGATGCTCGCTTCCGACTTCACGTTGGCATCGAGCAGCGCGTGGCCCAGCACCAATGCGGGGGATTCGACCGGAAACCCCGGTAGTTTGAGCTCGATCTCGTACGAGATGGCGTCATCATCATCGTGCTTCATCGCAGGGTACCAAGCCTTGACGAGTGTCTTGCCTCCAGAGGCATCTTCCCACTGCAGCTGCCGGTAGCCGACGTCGTGGCGGCCCAGCTCGATGTAGCTGCCGCTGACGAGTTCATTGTCGAGAGCGGCACTCGCGCCCGGGTCTGTGTCCGTCGTGTTCGTTGGTTCCGTGTCCCCTGGTGTGGTACGGCCTTCCTCACTGCCGGCAGTGGGAGCAGTGCCGCACGCCGCAAACAAGAGCGTGGCGGCCGCGATCATCGGTGTTTGGGCCCACCGCGGGAGTTGGACCCCTTTGACCAGGAGCCAGCCCGCGACCGAGAGCTCGACCATGAGAGTGAACCCGTACATTGGGTCCAGGCTCGCTGCGATCTCGGGTGCCAGGATCACACACAGCGATCCAACGAGGTAAACACAGCCCGTCAGCGACAGGCCAATGCCGAGGGCCATGGGAACCAGCTTGGACACCCGCATCAAGTGTCCGAGAACCAAACATGACAGCCCGAAAAACACGAGCCCCAAGTCGTAGCCGACTCCGTGTAGTTCCATCGACGACAGGACCAGCGCTTGGGTGCTCTCTCTGTCGAGCCCGCCCTCGGCGGTCGAAAGGGTGGCCCACCCCAGGGCGTGGCTTAGGTTCATCAGGTTCGCGCCCAGCACAGAGGCTTGGACGAGGCGGAAAGCAGCGGCGAGGAGCGCGAGGGGGCGGTGCACGTGGCGCAAGAGTTCGTACAGGCCTATGGCCACGCAGATGTCCAGCGCGATCATAGCCAGATCCGCGACGATTCCGGCGCGAAAGAGGCTGACGGAGGACGCGATATTGGTCGAGGTCATCGCCGCGTCGCCGTCTTTCACGAGGCTCATTCGCACGAAAAACTCCGCGAAGATCCCCGTGACGATGATGCCGAGGTAGGCAGCGCCCGTGAGGCGAGCGATTCTTCGTGGGTTGGGGCGTGTCGTGGCTACGGTCATTGGAACTCTCCCTTCGGTTGGTGGATGAGCCATGAGCCTACCGATCCCCCCGATTGGTCTCTTGGCAGCATCGGCCATTTTGCTGACCGATCTGGCCAAACGGGAGCGCGCTAGACCACAGACTGGCGGTACCCGCGGGGCGTTTGCCCCGTCCAGGTCTTGAACGCGCGCTGGAACGCACTTTGATCTGCAAAGCCGGTCAGGAACGCCACCTCGCTGAGGCTGCTCTTCGTCGCCGAAAGCAGCGACTGGGCGACGTCTCTGCGGACATCGTTGACCAGCGACTGGAATGATTGGCCGTGTTCTGCGAGGTGCCGTTGCAGGGTGCGGTCGCTCATGCCGAGCTGGCGTGCCACATCGCCTTTGCGAGGCACGCCATCGCACAGCATATCCGTAACAGCACTACGTACACGCTGAACCAGCGACTGCTCCAAGAGCTCGACCTGTACCGAATGGAGTTCATCGAGCTGTGAAAGCAAGAAGGCCGACAGGCCATCGTCCCCCAACCGCAATCTGGTCGCGAGCGTGTGCTCCCCGAAATGCAATGCATCCATTCGAGCTCCGAAGTGCACCGGGCATCCGAAGAACCGGTCGTGCTCCGTCACGTCGGTGGGAGATGGATGTCGGAACGAGACACAGGCGGGTTTCACGGGCGCCACCGCGACTTGATCCAGAATGGACTTGATTGCTGCTAGCGCGCCTTCGTTCGCCAGTCGGACGCCGAAGCGTTGCTCGTAGGGGCGGCCCTGCAGCACGAGCGCGCGACCACCCTCCTCGTCGATGAGCTCGTATTGCAGCGTGTCGCTGACCACGAGGATGTAGCGAACGAAACGCTCCAACGCCTCGCCAATGCTTTGCGCCGTCTTGATCGCGAGACCGAACGCCCCAAAGTCCTCAGGGTGCGTCGCCGCGCCGTACCGAAATGGTAGCGCCCAATCGCCATCGCCGAAGCACCGCTCGAGCAGGTCGTAGTAGACGTCCGCCGCGATGAGCGCGGCGGCATCACCGCTGTCGTCGGCCAAGCCGACGCTCCCGAGCAGTGCTTGAGGAGAATCGGGTCCGCGGCTCACCGCGATGAACCGTCGAACGATCTGCGCCACCACAGCGCTCATGCGTCATGACTTAACATGCTCCGTCGGCTATCGGCGGTTTTCCTTCGCGCCCGTCGGGTGTTGCTGCTCGCATGGCTGGGCGGCTGTCAAGGGCGGAGAGTCCAACTCCTGGTTGGTGCGCTCATTGCATAATCATTGCTCATGAACATCGAAGAACAACCGCCCATTCCCCGCGAAGTTCCCAGAAAGCAGCCTCGGGAAGCTCCGCTCATCGAGGCGCCGCCTGAGCGGCCTGTTCCTCGACGCAAACCCGAAGTGCCTCCTCCCAGAGATCCAAGCCGTCCCCAGTCGCCTGTTGAATCCCCCATGCCGACGCCAGCTCCTGCTGAGGTCCCCCCGAGGCGAACCCAATAGCTGATCGAACCCAGTCCTACGCGCGGGGTCAGACAAACAGATTCTGACTTGCCGTGCGTTGGTCTGCGGACCACCCCGCGGTGCGAGTCTCTTCGCCGCGGCGGCGTGTCACACGAATTGTTGGTGTCGAGTCCTTGTCCGAAGCAACGGACAGGGGCACTTCCTCCAGCCGTTCGACGCGATGTACGAGCTTTCGAATCAGTGATTCGTAACGCATCATCGCACGTTGATATGTGAGCTTCTCCACCGCCGACACGAGGATGGTTGCGGCGGTCAGGCCTGCGAAAAAAATCATGCTGACGCCGAAGCCTGCGAATAGGGCGACGCCCAACAGGACGATGGCGGCGCTCAATAGGATGCCACGGGACCTGCGCCGGGTGATCTCCGGATGAAAACTCTCATCCAGAGCGCGTCGTTCGGATTTGTCGAGTTGTCGTATGTCTTCAATCAGCATTTTTAGTAACCTTTCGCAGTGTATTTCTTGGCCAGTTTCAGATGCCCATACTTCGGGAATGCCACCTTCCCTAGTAGTCGAAAAACTCCACTTCGACCTGCCATAGGCGGCGTTGCGCGGCAGTGAAGCCGCGACCCAAGTCCAAGAGGACCTCCTTGGTCCGACACCCCGGCGGGCACTGAAGTGCCATAGCCTGGCAAAGTCTCGCCCAGGTGCCGAGATTGGAGCGCGTGGCCGTCATGAATTCAGTCGGAGGCTCTCCTGGGGGCGGCCAGGGTGGAACGCTCTGGGAACGGGGGATCGACTTCGGCACGACTTGAAAGAAGCGGTTGGGGTTCCTGACATCACCCATCGCCTCCGCCATGAGTCCAGACAAGCGTGCGTGCGTCTCACTGACGGCCAGCAGCAGCATTCGTCGAGTCGGATCGTCCTGGTTACGTGATTCCGCCATCGCCGCGTTTCGAGCCCAACTCAAGTAGCACTGAGACTGCTCGAAGATCCCCTCGAGCGACGCGAAGGTTTGAGCTACCTCCACCCTCTGTGTGTGTTGAGTTCCCTGCGACATGGGACACCCTCGTGCAAGAGTCTTGCCAGGCACATGGGTGACGTACCGTCGCCCGACGTGCGTTTCCATGCAGTGCTCGGTAGGTACCGCGATGCAGCCAGCCAGGATCGTGCGAGGCACATCCCCACGGCCGGTGCAGGACGCCACAGTCAGTGTGCGTCGTCCGAGCCGCGTGTCGGTCGTCTAGCAGCCACTTTGTTCTACTACGTGGTCAAGTCCGAAGTCCCACCGGCGATATCCTGACGGCTGAGGGACAGTGTGACCGTGCGCGCATGCCAGTCGATGGACTCAGTAGCGTGGATTGGCACATCGCGTTGCTGGGACAATGTCAATGCCGCGATCCTCCACGCGTGTAGACTCCAGCGCTTGGGATCGATCAGCACGTCAGCGACGTGCCCCAACTCACCGTTGGTCGCTTGAACGACGTAGCCCAACATTTCGTCACACGAGCGTATGTGCACACGGTCGTCGATCTCTAGCTCTGGAGCGGGCTCGGAGCGGTACAAGCTAGGATCCACGGGCAGGGCGGGGCCCATCCCCGTGCCGATTGGTCCCCAGGCGATCGGGTCTGCCCAGTAACGGCGATAGCCGAAATAGTCTGCCCAACGTCTCTCCTGTCGCCGTGATATCGGGGCATCTTCATCGAGCTCTGGCGAGTTCTTGATCTGGTCGCGGCTCAATTGCACCGGCAATGTCCTGTCTTCCCAGCTTGTTGTCGAGATCGCCAGGGGTGAGATGAGCACCTTGCGTCCAGGTAGCCATTTTCGAGTATCGGCCACCATGTAGCGGACCGTCCAGGTCTCGTCGTCGAACAAGAAGTCTTTGCAGCGACCGATTTCCCCATCCGTTGCCTGCAGCACATGCCCCGTGGTCTCTCTGAAGCTGATAGTCAATTTTTAGTCCTTTCTGGCGCTGTGTGATTACCGCGGGTAAACGAACTGGATCCTAGTGCTCGTTCGCCGAGGAGACTCGTGTCAGATGGTCTCGCCACTCGCGGTTACTGCTGCGGATCACTGCAGTGCCCGTGCCAGTAGGGCGAGCGTTTGGTGTCGCGTCATCAACGGTGTGGTCACGCTCTCCGGAGACGTGCCGCACTTCGCGACGCGGGCCGAGGCGGAAGATATCGTTGAAGGGATCGCCGGTGTTGAAGATGTCATCAACGCACTGGTCGTTACCCACCCCAGTAGTGCCTTGGAGCGATCCGAGTACTCAGCGAGCTCAAGATCGTCTCTGAGTAGTCTCGCGACTGCGCGGTGCGGGGCCCACTGGTCCGACCCAGTAGTGTCGGACTGGCACACGCGTTGCATCGTCATCGAGCACTATGAGCAACAGACAGGACGAGAAACGGATTCAAGGGTCATGATAAACAAACAGAACGAAAAAGAAGAAGAGCAGGTGCTGGAACAACTCTTGGCGAAGTTCGACCAGGCGATGGTGATTACGCGGGACGACGAAGGCCGGATTCATGCTAGGCCGATGAGGATCGTCGAACGCAACGGGCTTCGCGATATGTGGTTTGTTTGTGGGCCTGGGAGAATGACTGCCGAGGTGGGGCCGGGGGCGCTGATGTCACTGACGCTACAAGATACGCACCGCTATGTCTTCTTGTCTGGATCGGGAACGGTGATTCGCGACCGTTTCAAAGCCAAGGAGATCTGGAGCGAGGAACTTGCAGTGTGGGGTTTGTCCGGTCCCGATGACCCAGCGCTTCGGCTTGTGCACTTTCATCCGGAGCACGCAGAGTACTGGAACCAGAGTGGTAAGGCGGGGTTGCTTCACGCCGTCCAGGTGCTCAAAGCGGTGGTGTCGCCGGATCCGAACATCACGCGTAGCAAGATTCAGGAGGGACAGGCGGAGCTGTGAGGACGGGAAGCAGTGCCTGACGGGTGATTTCAATTTGCACGATCAGGCTGCCCCACTGGCTTCAGGCTGGACCAAAAAACTCGAGGGCCGCGGCGGGACTTGTCAGGGCTGCTTGACATTGACGGCGTTTATGCTGACGCTGCTTAGATGGTCCGACGCTGGAGGTTCTTGCTCGTGCTCGGCTTAGTGGTGGCGTGTGCTGAGGGGCAGCCTCGCAAGTTGAGCAAAGACGGGGAGCACCTCACGGCAGCTGAGCTGCCGCGTTCACCTGCCGTGCACGCCGAGGTGTACGTGCCGATCTACTCGAACCTCGCCTACTCAGATGGGCAGGCCATGGTCGAGCTGAGCGCTCAGTTGACGATTCGGAACACAGACGAGAAGCATCACCTCGTCCTCGAGTCGGTTCGCTACTTTGACGGGTCCGGGCAGTTCCTGCGGGAGGAGTTGGACGGACCTCAGGCGCTCGGTCCGATGGCAACAACGAGCTTTCTCGTACGCAAGAAAGATCGCGAAGGCGGTTCTGGGGCGAACTACTTGGTGCGTTGGCGAAGTACCGCTGAAGTGAGTGAACCGTTGATGGAGGCAGCGATGGCAGACCTTTCATCGTCCTATGCGTTGGCCTTCACGAGTCGTGGGGTCACCACACGCTTGGTGAAGAACGGCGAATTGGAGTAGTCCGCGGACCACAGCGAATCATTCTTTCCCCACCGCCACTTCCTTCTCTCGCACGAGGGAAACGACCGGCAAGGTAGCGTACGGGAGGTTGACATACTCAAAGGCTCTGTGTCCAACGCCGCGTGAGATGCGAGCTAGGGTCGAATCCTGGTGCGACAGCAGGCTATCGACGATCGCTTGAACGTCGACGGTTAGGCCAAGCAGGACCGCTTGGCGGCGAGTGACGCGATCGTCATCGGCCGGCTCAGGCATGTAGTTCCGACTCTCGAAGCCGACGACAGGGTTGATGTATTGCAGAATCCCAAACAGGTTCCTCGAATCGCGGGTCATCGCAAATGCCCCTGGCTTGAAAGCGAGCAAGTAGGTTTGCCCGGAATAGTCTTCGGCAAAGTTGGCTCCAGGGTTACGCCGAAACGCCGGACTCGGGAACCATTGAACCCGGAAATCCAGGCCGTCGTCGACCTTCGGAAGATGGCGCATTGCCAGTGCAATTCCTACACCGGCGACGTCCGAGGCAAGATCACCCGGAGAAAACTCGGTGTAGAAGCCATCGTTTACCTCGACCAAAGACAATGCACCGAGACACAAGCCAGAAGCGATCACGCTCGCTGGGGCGGGGTCCCAGCCGCCGGCTTCGAGTAGCTCAGCCCCCAGGCGTGACAAGACCAGGCTGGACCAAACGTGCCCGAGTTTGTCGGCACCGCCCGCGTACGTATCGATCGCGAAGGCGCCGTCACCGCCGTAGCGCCAGGAGGGTTGCGTCGGCTTGTCCTCGTACCAGGCAAACCACGTCCATGCGGCGAAGCCAGAGTACGCCGCAGCCAGACCGGTAGCGGATAGCAGACGGTAGTCTTGGCGAAGGCTTTCGTCCCCCGTCGTGGTGGTTACCTCTTCCGAGCCAGACCGTGCAGCGACCGATGGCGACGGCTGAAACAACACCGCCGCACAGACCCACCCACTCCACGTCCTCGTCTTCATGGGCGAGCGGGGAGGCCGAAGTGCCGTCGGATGTGGCTTTGGGTCAGCGAGCGAATGCGCGCTTGCTCGGTGATCATGAGCAGGTGTCCGCCCGTCTCGAAAGCGACTAGCTCTGCTGTGGGAATGTTAGATGCCGCGAACTGAGCGTTGTGAAACAATTGCAGGCCATCGTCTTTGGCGTGGAGAATCAGAGTGGGCGCCAGCACAGCTCGAATCCGATGATTCGGCAGGGCGGCTTGGTTGTCGAAGGTTGCTCCTGCCGAGCGCGGAGCGACCGGGTTCATCCAGTCGATGAGCTCATTCGCCAGAAGCCGCTGTTCTGGTGTCAGTCGAGAGACGACGACGTCGTTGGCGCCCATTAGGTTCATGAACTGTTTGCGAAACAGTCGCGTCACTCCCCAATACAGCCAGTCGTGATCGAAGATCATCTTCAGGACACTGCCTCGCTCGTTGGCGGCACTCTGTTCGGTGGTATCCGAGGAGGCAACGCCGGCACTCAGCAGGGTGAGCGATGAGACGCGGTCCGGATGGAGGACAGCGAACAGAAGTGCAGATGGACCGCCGTGGGAGAGGGCCACCACTGCTGCGCGTTCGATTCCCAGGTGGTCGAGTAGGTGGGCGTAGGCGTGGGCCTGGTCGTCGAACGTTGCGCCATCGTGGAAGGTAGATCCGAGGTAGCCAAAGCGTGACGGCGTGATGCAGTGGAAGTCATCGCGCAACACGGCTCGTACCATGAGCTCGCCTTGGTCGTAACCTCCGCCACTGCCGTGGACGACGAGAACGTCCGGTCCCGCTCCGCGTTCAGTGTACTGGATGTCGCCGAAGGGTGAACGCACGACTGTGGCGCGGTGTTCGATGCGACGATAGGCCGAGCGCATGTCTCGCCAGAAGAGCGCCGCCCCGATAGCGATGCCTCCGGCCAAAAAGAGGCCCGCTACACCGAACACGCGGTTCCACTTCATGGCGGGGCGCACTGCAACAACGAAGCCAGTGCGCGTTCACGGGGTGCAGCGGCTTCAGAGTCGTCTTTCCCCGCTCCAGCTCAGGACTTCCTGCGTCCGGTTTGCCGCGGCGCCCGGTCAAGGCGCAATGGTTGCGACGTTGGGCTCACCTCGGATCGGTATTGGACCAGTCCGCTGGTCGCGGAGATCAGCACGCCGCGAGGCGAACGGCCACGCCGGAGGAGACGCCGGTCTGCAATTGCTGCCCTCGGGAAGCGAACAGCCTCTGACCTCCGGCGACCCAATTTGAGGACGATTCGACCCGAGCTGGGGGAGCGTCCACCCCGTCCAAACGTTCACGCCCTTGCTCGGCCCATGCGTTCCTCGGACTCGCCTCCGAAACGCGTGCGAAGCCGATGGCGCTTCAGCCTATCGCGAAATCTGGTCCCAAGCTTCGGCGAATCCCCGACCGCGACCGGGCCCAGTGACGTGAGGTTGGTGCAGAATGTCTATCAGCAGTATCGAACGCTCCCCCGTTGCTGGTGAGCCCAGTGTTGCGGCTAACCACGGGTTGGGTGACCAACTAGGCCTCGAGCCTGTGCTCAGTCCCTATCCCGAGATGGACGAGTTTCTGGATATCCTCAAGCCCCTTGTGCGGGAACCCTCGGTCGTGGGCGCGGAGGATTCATTCTTTCGCGTCCTGCGTCGGGAGCTGGAAGAAGTGAATGCGGAGGTCCGGTATTTTCATGGTGTTCTGGTCGCTCAGGGAAGTCGTCCGCATGATTTGTACCTGTCGGCCCACATCGATCGCCATGGCCTGTTGTGCACCGGGCCCGATGAGTTCGAGTACGCGGCGTTCATCGCCGGCAATCAGGGCGAAAACATGATTGAGTCGGTTTCCGCTCACATGCTAGGACAAATCGAAGACCGTTTTCAGGGACAACGTGTCCAAGCGCACATGCCCTACACGGGGACCTACCTCGGGCAAGGGACCATCACGCGCTCGTTCGTGTGTCCGCGCCGCAAGAACCTGATCTTCGAAGTAGCGGGGCTGAACTTCCTGGCGCCCGGAACACCCGTATCGTTTCTGGACCGTCTCAAGGTGGAAAATGGGTTGGTCAGTTGCCAGCTAGATAACGTGGTGAGCGCGGCGCTGATCATCTACCTGTTCCGGAAGGGGTTTCAGGGCACTGGGCTATTCACCGCTCAAGAAGAATCTGGGCGCAGCTGGCGTTACGCTCTGTCTTGGTTTCAGCGCCAAGAGATTACGACTCAACGACTCATCGTGCTCGATACGAGCCCGTACGCGACCCGAGAAGACGCTGATGTTCAGCTAGTCACTTTGCGCAGGAAAGACGCGAACGGGGAGTTCTCGAAGGCCATGACCGACGAGTTGGTGAATAGGTGCGAATCGTTGGGGGTGAGCTACGGCTTCAAAGACGAGTACATCGAGCGGCAAAACCAAACCAGAAGCCGCCCCTATCCACTCGGTCGTACGGAACTAGGGCGTATAGCGGTCGCCACCGAAGGCGCGATTAACGGATCGACCCTGCAGATACCGACTACCGAGTATCACACTGCCAGCGAGACGGCCTCACTGATGGCGATTGCCGCGACGCTGCAGGTCTTGACGACCTATCTGTGAGCGCTTGCGCCTGAGCGGCGCCTCAGCACGTCTCCCAGCGCTCGAAGATCGCGCCAGGTTGTGCCACTGCACGTCGGACCGATCCGACTCCCACGCCGTCACCGTGGCCAAGTTGGTGGCAATAGCGTTGACGGTGCTAAATGAGCGTCTAACGGACGCTTCGAGTCTTAGGGGAGGTCCAGCTTGTTGTATGGCACGCAACTTGCTCAGCCGTCAGCATGCTTCGACTGACATACTTGCGTGGTGTTGTTGTGGCTAACGCTGTTGCTTTGACGCTCAGTGCGGACCCCGCCTCCGCGTGCGAGCCCGCCCTACCCCAGGCGGTTGGAGGGGCGCTACCAGTGGACGGGGCTGTCGACGTCCCAATCGACGTCAGTCCAATCGTTTTCGGAAGAGTCGCAGGCCTTACGGTGGTCGGACCCGATGGCGAAGAGACCGGGTTCTCGGTGGAAGAGGGAGCCGGCGGTATCGAGGTATTCTTTGCAGAAGACCTCGCACCGTACTCCGAATACACCCTCCTCGTCATCGACGACTACGATGGGGAACATCCGCTGTCGTTCACTACTGGCGGTTCTCGGTATCAGCGGCCCTCCGAGGAATGGGCAAAAAATCCAGTGATCTCGGGTTTGACGGCGCTTGACGCGGCTACTGGCTGTTCGCTTGTTCTTCCAGCGTTAATTGGTTGTGCGTCCACAGTCAGATGCCCGCCGATCTGGCACTCGGGGGCGTGTTTCTGGGGTACAAGGGAAAATTTACATTCCGCCGAATACCAATGTTGACAATGTTGATAGTAGTTCGTTCTATGCCAGTGAAGGTCCGACCCAGCTGCTGACTGGAATGTGGGACGGCAGGAGTTGCTTCGAGGTTGCTTATCGCGATATCACCGGACGCGTCGGAAAATGGACTGAGTGCTGTCCTGGCGATTTCGAGGTCAGCGAAGTCGGTACCTTGAATAGCGTCTCCTGTGAATCCGGTGCCATAAGCTATGACGCTTACGCCGTCGAGACCGACCCTGAACAAGGAACGCCGCTCACCCAAGGTAGCGCGTCAGGCGAATCGGAGCAGAGCGACGTCAGCGACGAGGCGGGATCGAACGACGGTCGTGGGGCGACAGACAACGACTCCGAGTCAGCCGCGGAGGATCGCGACGCCGTGAACGAAGGCTCCGCAGCGACCGACGAGGGGGAAGCGCCTGCGTCCAACAACCGCGGGGTCGCTCCCAGCGACGAGGGTGGTTGTTCGGTGAGTGTAACAGGTGAGCGGGTTGGCGGTCTACCCGCTTGGTCGCTTCTGGGGATTGCTTGGATCGGTTTGCGACGGAGGATGCGGCAGAGTTGACGCCGTGGGCCCCTAGTAGGGAACGACTCCTCACCTGAGAGCACTAATCCAGAAGGGTCTGAAGCCTACCAGAGTTGACGACCGCAACGTTGCCTGACCTGTCCGATGCTTCCGAACCGGACCTGGCAGAAATCGGAAGCCTGATTGAAACCCCGAGCGGCAAGACGCGTACAGCAACGCGTATGCAGACCAGCAGCAAACCCGATATCAGCTTCGTGCGATTGACGGAAGTTTCCCCGGACGAAATCGCCGAACACATGCGCACTCCGCGTGTGACCGAACACATGCCTCTCGCCACGGAGCCTTGGGACGCGCGAGTTTGTGCGGCCTTCGTTCGAGCTAAGGAAGCGTGTTGGCAACGAGACGGCCTCGGTCATTGGGGGATCCTCGCCGACGGAAGCTACGTTGGCTGGGGCGGTTTTCAGAAGGAAGGAGACGAATGGGACTTCGGTTTGGTGCTGAAGCCCGCCCACTTCGGCTTGGGATTGCGAATCACAAGGAAGGCACTCGAGTTCGCCAAGGCGGACGAACGCATCTCCAGAGTGACGTTTCTGCTGCCGCCGTCCCGAAGGTACCTTGGAGCGCTGCAACGACTCGGTGCCGAGACAGTCGGCGAGATCGAATACGCGGGCCAGGTGTTCCTGAAGTTTCGTTTGGATACTGCATGACATGAGGTGGGCACCACCGCCGAATGGCAGGTGAACACAGTCGACCGGTGCCTCGCGGCACTCGAGTGCAGGGCACCAACGAGGCACACGACCTTCTGAACGCGGACTAGATTGGAAAGGAGGACGAGCGCGAGACAACATCATCGCCTGCCCTCGGGCTATCCGTTTGTGCCTGCTCCGTCTCAACTACCTGCCATTCGAGCGCAAACAGAGTTGGCAGCGGTGGCAACCCGCGCTGTCGATCTAGGGCTTCCCTGTGGGGTCCGCTAGGTGATACCGCGCGCGAGCCTTTACGCCTTACCGCGCTGCTCACGGAGAGCCTAGAATGAAGATGCTCTTACGTTCGAACGCGGTGACGACCTGCGCCTCGGGATCGCCTATGGCGAGGATCGGCCAACCTAGAGCGACGCCATATGGGTTGTCGTGGGCGACTTTTTGCTCGAACACGAAGTTGCTGCTGCCTCTGCGGAAGACGTTGACGCCATCGGGTTCCCAGCTGGCGATACGCGTGCCATCGAAGTCGAAGCCGAACCACTTGCCGACGGACAGGCTAGGACCTTGCCAGGTGAGAGACCACGTATTGCCACTGCGCGTGAAGACGCGTGGCCCGTCGTTGCTCGATACTGCTAGATCGTTGCCGGAGAATGCGAGACCGTTGCCGAACTCGTCCTTCGGACCGCTCTGTGGGTCAAAAAGCGTCGCCTCGAGTGTCCAGTCGCCGCTGGGTTCTCGCCGGTAAACCAGGACGCGACCGATGTGATCCGAAAAATGCCCCAGGCCTGAGTGCCCGATGGCGATGCGATCACCTTCTACCGCTACATCTTTGCCGAAGTAGCTATCGTTGTAGTCGAAAGGAGGGTCGAGGAAGGCCTCGAAGTCCCAGGAGCTTCCGTTGCGTCGATACACGAAGGCGGCGCCGCGCGCAGCCCAGTACCTGTCCGCGCCCACGACCAGCGTATCTCCGTCTAGATCCACCACTCTACCGAAGGCGAATTGAGTCAATGTGTAATCGGGGTCGTATCCCTCGGGTACCACTGTGTCCTCGTGATACCATCCAGTGCCGTTCCGCACGTAGACGTCAGCATAGCCGATGGAACCCCCGTTCTCGTAGCCCGCGCCGCCAACGGCAATGCGATCACCATCGATGGCAACATCGTGTCCAAAGGCGCCGCCAGGCGAATTGGATTGGGGTAAAAAGCTAGCTTCGCGGTGGTAGTAGTGGCCTCCAAGTCGAAGAGGGATTCGTCGGTACATGTCGACCTGCCCAACTCCGCCGATCAGAACTCGCTGGCCGTCCGTGGCGATCGCCGTTCCCCACTGCGGAGGGGGCCCGAAATGAAATGCTGCTGGGACCAGTGCGGCCGTTTCGGTCCAGGTGTAGATGGAGATGTATGGATCGACAGTGATCGGATACATCGCGCCGCGGTCGTCGACGCGGATGCGAAGGGCGCCGTCATTTACGGCAAAAGCGACGGGTAACATCCGACCAGCGGCGTCTTGGGCGTGGAGCTCGCTGATGAGCCATGCCGAGTCTTCGTTTACCGCGACGACGCGGTTGGCTCTTTCCAACGATAGACTCGCGCCGTTCACGGGCAGGTCCAAGCGGAGCTCCCCGAAGCCGGGCGGAGCGTCATTCAACTCGAAGCGGACGCCAATGGCCGTGTCGACACCAAAGGCCCACCAGTCATCTAGGGGTAATGGTATTGAGTGAACGAGCTCGTCCTGCCGTCTTTCCGCGGAGCTTCCTTCTGCCGTGCCTCTGGAGTAGTGGGGGGCCTGGAACTGCACGTCTTCGGACAACCAAAGCGACCCGTCCGAGGCTCGGCGGGCGGCGAACCCTGCGCCAGCCCAGGCGTCCCCCGGTTCGAGGTTGCCTCGTGCGGAGAGAAAAGCCGCTGTCAACGCTTCGAAGTGGGGGGCCGCGTCAGGCTCAGGCGCAGTCAACTCGCGTTGAAGCAGGGCCTCAGGGGGCGGTGCGAGGTCCTCGCTTTCTGCCGGTAACTCGACAGCGACCCCGAGTTGGCCTTCCCCGGAACAACCCCAACACAGCGCCAACGAGAGACATCCGAAAGTGATAGTGCGTCGCCACGTCAACATGATCGAGAACGTACCACTCGCGAACGCAGGTCGGACAACGTACGGCACTAAAAAGCGCAACGTAGGAGTCGTGATTCGAACAACTCCCAAGTTGCGGGAGCATTTGCGATTCCGTCGCCTCCAGTTTCGACTAGACTGTGAACAGAGTTCATCCGCGACTGCACCAGCGATACCGCGCTCAGTCGTTTGCTCGCAGAAGGGAACACCAGGGCAGGGATTGACTTCGAAACGCGTCCAACTTCCGTCTGGGCCCACACGCTGATCGACCCCAGCCACTGACACGCCCAGACTTAGGGGAGGGCGAGGCGCCGTTGCGCGACGTCTCCGTCGATACCGTGGGCGCTCAACACCGCCTCACCATTCGCGTAGCAGTGCGGAGGTGCCGGTTGGCGCTTGGACCGCCTTCGTGTCCGTCGCGCCGGAACCGGACCAATCTGCGCGCTGTCCAGAGCTCGAGCTCGATGCGATCCCGCCGACACGTTGGCTTTGGCACGAGCGCCGTACTAGCCTGGGCGCCATGACTGAGGTCCGTCCTGCACGAGCCGACGAACTGCATCGCATCCGAGAACTGGAAGACTTGGCCGGTGAGCGCTATGCCGAAGCTGGCATACCGCCGGACCTCGAGGGGTTGGACGACGCTGTGATCGCAGCCGCCCATGCTGCTGGCCTATTGTGGGTTGCCGAGGACGATGGCGCGCCGATTGGCTTCGCCCTTTGTTGGTTGATGCCTGATGCGCTGCATTTGCGCGAACTCGATGTTCACCCGAAGTGGATGGGCCGAGGTGTGGGGCGGCGTCTAGTCGAGTATGTAGCGGCGCAAGCCGAACGAAGAGGGCTACGGAGCGTGACACTGACCACGTTCAGAGACGTACATTGGAACGCCCCCCTCTACCGACGCTGGGGCTTTGCGGAACTGGACAACGACCTATTGCCTCCATGGCTCGCGGCCATCAGGCACGACGAGGATCAAGGTGAGCTTCGTCGCTGGCCGCGGGTGGCAATGGCGCGACCGTTGCCCTGAGCGTCAGGCTGCGAGTTAGGCGTGCCCGGGCCTGTCAGTTCGCGAGGGTCGTCGGCGCCAGCATATCCCAACCAAGGCCACGCCGAACAGCGCGAGTACCGGCATGGCCTTGGGCTCGTACATGGCCAGACTAGCGGCGAACTGCGGAGGTGGACAGGGAGGCGTTCCCTCGTGCTCGGTCGCAACGAGGAAGCTGTCGATGGGGTCGTCATCCACCGCGAGGACGTCGCAGTCCATGTCGAGCGCGTAGTGCGGCAGCGTCATTTCCAAGCGCGTGACCCAGGTCTCGCTGGGAACCATGCCCACGAGGGCGGCCGCAAGGTCCGTCAACTCGTCGCACACGAAGGCGCTCGATGCGTGTTCCTCTGCGGCGGCGTCTTCACACGCGACAGGTAGGTCGGCGTCGGGGTTTCCATAGCAAGGGTCAACGACCCGCTGATCGAAATTCGACGAGCCGAGTTGGCACGACTCCCCCGCCAGCTGATAGTAGCTGTTGGCGAACGTGTCGAAAACGGTGTTCGATGACGTGCTGATCGCGAGCTGAGCACTCGACGTCAGGGGGCCCTGTCTGGCGTAGGTGGTCAGTACGTTGCGCCCGTCTTCGTCTGCCAAGAGGTTGGCGCGGACTTCGGCATAGTTCGAGACCTGGCTCCGGAAATCCCAAACCAGGTCGTTGGGGTCGACTTCCTTCTGCTCCAAATCGGGGATCGTGTGACGACCTTGCGCAATGACGTAGAGGACGATGTCCACGTCATCAAACACCCCGGCGGCTACCATGCGCAGCGGAAGGATCGGGTCACCCCCCGGCGTAACGACCCGCACTGGGGCCATCCGCGAAACGCCGACACCAGGTGCCAGCTTGAGTGCCAGAAAGTCAGCACCCTCCAAGACATAGTTCTCGATGACGGGCTCGATGTCGTGAGGGACATAGTAGTCGTTGTCGTCGAGCCACTCATGTAGCGCATTGGCGTTATCCGAGCGCAAGACCACGGTTTCGTAGGGACCGACGTTCTCACGCCGCAGGACCGTCACGCTCGGACTGTCCACTACTCCGCCCGCTGACAAGTCGGAGGAGAAGCTCGGACGGTTCCGGGCGCACCCGCCGCCTCCAGACGAGCCGCACTGGTAAGACGGTGCCAGCACTTGGGTCGCGGTCATGCCCTCTAAGGCGTCGAACCATGCTTGATCTGCCAACTCGACGTAGGCTCCGGGAGCCACCGGCAAGACCCACGCGAATTCGGCTGGGTCTCCCTCGTATTCGAATTGGTCCCACAGCACGGTACGATCCTCTGACACAGCGAATGCCATGCGATGGCCCGTGACCGCAGATTGTTCACTGGGAGGCTGGAAGCATCCTCCGCAAGCCAGGCTGTGCGAAGGGAACAGCGCGAATGTGCCGAATGCTAGTACTGTGGACAGCTTGCCGAAGAGCGTGGTCATGTTTCTTTCCCGCCGGCAGTATGGGTGACGGGTGTGCGGTTGCCAACAGCGCACCCCCAATGAGCAGGCTATAGCGTCAGGCGCCATCGTTCAGGTGTGACCGGACCTGTTTGATGCGACTCAGGCGGGGGCCGTGCGGGGCCGCTTGGGGAGCGAACAGCTGCGGTGGGACAATGCCTAGAGCAGGATGGGCTAGGAGGGTCACCCGGAGTTCGGTTCTTGACTGAAACTGCGGACGTGTACAATGAGGTCATAAGGCAGTGTTGGTCGGTCTGGACAGGAACCGCTGCCAAACTCAGGCTCGGAGCGTGCGCTTCCTCGTTCGTCATCACAGCAGATATCAGTACGATGTTCCCGTCGAACTCGGGTTGCACACCCTGCGCCTGTCGCCGCGCGCCCAGGGCGCGTCCGTGTTGTCGCGGCAGCTTGTCGTCGAGCCAAAGCCCGTGCGTCAGTGGGACGAGGTCGATGAGTGGGGCAACACGGTCACGCGCGTTACGTTTGGCGGAGCCACGACGCACTTGGATGTAACCAGCCAATGTGAAGTCGAGACATACAATCAGGCGCCGGTTCCAGTGGGTCTGCCCCCGCTGCCGTGGGTCGCCGTTCCCCCGCCGGGGTTGGATGCTGACGTCGTCGCATTTGCCCAGGAAGTTGCAGCGGGCGTTGGCTACACGACGCACGCGTTCCTCGATCAGCTGTGCGAGCGGATCTACCAGCGCACGGCGCGACACCAGCGTCTGGAGGGTGACGCACAGACACCTCGGCAGACTCTGCTTTCGGGCTCTGGCGCCTGTAGGGATGTGGCCGTGTTGTTCCTGGAAGCCTGCCGAGCCATGGGGCTGCAGGGATACTTCGTCAGCGGATATCAAGCACGCGCATCGACTACTCTGACGCAGCGACAGCTGCATGCATGGGCAGAGATCGCCGTTGCAAACGGTCTGCGCTGCGCGTGGGACCCGACACACGGCACCAAAGTAGGCAGCGAACACCTGACACTGTGTGCTGCTCCCAATCAACGCGACACCATGCCGATCGAAGGTGGCTTCACTTTCGTCGGTGGCACGGTCAATTCCACGCTGAGCTTCGAAGTGGATATCTCCGCAGGCAGCTGACGTCAACAGCGCATCCTCACGAGGTGCCGCGCGCCGCGCCCACGCGGGGGTGATGGACTTGCCGCCTCACCCGTGCTAGCGAACGCCGTCCGGAAGTAAGGTAGATGTGAGCTGGCAAGGCTGGTTGTCGCTGGGGTCGACGGTTCTCGCACTGGCCGTCCTGACGCTCACCCGAGTCGGGCCGCACATCGTGATGATGAGCGTGCTGACGGTGCTGAGCGCGTTGGGCGTGCTGAGTGCGAGTGAGGCTCTCTCCGGATTCAGCAACTCCGGGGTCATCACCGTCGCGGCAATGTTTGTGGTTGCTGCGGGGATCCACGCCTCCGGCGGCGTGGACATCATCGTGCATCGGCTCCTCGGGCGGCCGAAGTCTGTGCGAAGCGCCCTGACGCGCATCTTCCTTCCGGTGACACTGCTGAGCGCGTTCTTGAACAACACGCCTGTGGTCGCCACGATGATTCCCGCCATCAACGTGTGGGCCAGGAAGATCGGCATCTCACCCTCCAAGCTCATGATCCCTCTGAGCTACACGGCCATCCTCGGCGGCACGCTCACGCTGATCGGCACCAGTACGAATCTGGTGGTCAATGGTCAGTATCAAGCGCTCACTGGCCGAGCTCCGCTGACTCTGTTCTCCGTCACCGAAGTGAGTCTCCCGGTCGCTGCAGTCGGACTGTTGTTCATGTGGTTCTTCTTCCCCCGCCTGCTACCCAACGCCAAGGCGACCGAGACCTTCGGCGACATGCGGGAATTCACCCTCGAAGTCAGAGTGGCACCGAAAGGCCCACTTGTTGGCAAGACCATCGTCGAAGCGGGGCTACGTCACCTCGGCCGAGTCTACCTCGCTGAAATCGAACGCCAGGGGACGATTCTCACCGCGGTATCTTCCGAGGAGCGCCTGAAAGGTGGTGATCGCTTGGTATTCGCCGGTGACACGGAGGCGATTTCGGATCTCTTGAGGATCAACGGCATCGTGCCGTCCACCGGCGACGAGGAAAGCTCGATTCCAATTGCCGATCGCCTGGATCGTCGATTGGTCGAGGCCGTCGTGTCACCGCGCTGCAGCGCGGTTGGACACGCAATTCGCGAAGCACGGTTTCGCGACCGCTATGGCGCCGTCGTGCTCGCCGTTGCGCGAAATGGAGATCGCGTGCCAGGTAACCTCGGAAGCATCGTGCTGCAAGCGGGCGATACTCTGCTTCTAGAAGCTCGCCCCGCCTTCGTGAGCCGACAGCGTTACAACAAGGATTTTCTCCTCGTTAACGATCTCGACGCCGAAACCCCGCGCCATGACAAGGCCTACCTGGCGTGGGCGATACTGCTGGTGGCAGTGGGGGCTGCCGCCACGGAGGTCGTGAGCATGCTCAACGCCGCGCTGATCGCAGCAGGGTTGATGCTCATTACTGGTTGTGTCTCGGCCAGTCGGGGAGAAAAGAGCGTCGATCTCATGGTGCTGACGACCATTGCCGCGTCGTTTGCTCTCGGCATCGCGCTCGAAAAAACGGGCGCTGCGGCTTTCATTGCTGGCCGAATCGTGAGCGCGAGCAATGGGGTACCTTGGCTCATGCTGGCTCTGACGATCGCGTGCGTGTCGTTGATGACCGAGACGATCACCAACAACGCCGCGGCCGTTCTCATGTTGCCCATCGTGTTGCAGATGACGACACAAGCGGGGCTCAACCAAGAACCTTTCGTCTTTGCTGTCATGCTGTCGGCATCGGCCAGTTTTGCGACACCTCTTGGCTATCAAACGAACTTGATGGTCTACGGCCCTGGTCGGTATCGATTCTCCGACTTCCTGAAAGTCGGCATTCCCATGAATCTCGTCATCGGCATGACGACCTTCCTGGTCTTGCTTTGGCGCTGGCCGCTTCAGGGCTGAGACGAACGGCGGTCAAAATACGGCGCGCAGCGCGAGGAAGCCCAACGCACTCAGGCCTGCCGCTGCTGGCAAGGTGATCACCCACGCCGCGCCGATGGGTTTCATCAGGTCCCAGTTGGTGGACTTGTTGACCAGCCCGATGCCCAACACGGCACCCACCAGGATGTGCGTACTAGATACAGGAATGCCGAGAGCTGACGCGAGCATCACGACAGCTGCGGCCGAGAGCTCCGCCGAAAACCCCGACGCGGGATGCATCTTGGTCAAGTTGGTGCCGACTGTGGCGATGACCTCTTTTCCGATGAACCACAGGCCCGCAATCAGAGCAATGCCGAAGGCGAGCATCGCGCCGGGCGGGACCGGCGACGACGCATTGACTCTACCGCTGTGCAAGACATCCAGCACCGCGGCGAAAGGACCAATCGCGTTGGCGATGTCGTTCGAGCCATGGCTGAAGGCAAAACCTGCGGCAGTAAAGACCTGCATCCAACTGAAGAGCAGGAATGTCGAGTGATCTAGGGAACGAGCTCGTAGGGTACGTGCCAGAATGGACAGCGCCATCCACACGGCTGCCGCGACCATCAACATGATGAGCACGTTCTGCAGGTCTGAAAGACCCAGATGCATGTTCTTGAGCCCCTTGTAGAGCAACATGGCCGTGATCACCATCGACGCTCCCGCTGCCAGTGTCGGCACCACCAGCACCAAGGCACGGTGTGCATCGATTTCATCTCGACTGCGCGCTAGAGCGACGAGGTTCTTGTAGTACGGGGTTTCAAACTGTGCGTCGGAGTCCGGATCTGCTAGCTGGAGACGCGCTCCGTCTCGGGCCAACGATGCACCAAAAGCCACTTGCTCGAGTTGCGCCATGCGCTCGAACACCGTCTTCTGCTCCGTGTGTGCTTGCTCCTGTCGCCGCTCGATTTCCCTGAGCTGTTGCTGCGCTTGTTCGTTGTACACAAGAACGTGACGCCGCACCTGAGAGAACAAAGTGTACGAAACGAGACCTCCGAGGAGGGGTGAGACGACCCAGGAGATAGCTATCTTGCCAACTTCTCCCCAACGAACGAGGGTGAGGGCATCACCAAGCCCGCCCGCCGTTGCGGCGAGGGTGATGGAGCTGCCGACGATCCCGCCGACGATGGCGTGGGTTGTCGACACGGGCCAGCCTTTCTTGGTGGCTCCAAGCAGCCAGGTTCCTGCCGCCAGCAGTGCCGACATCATGATGAGAACGAAGTCTTCAGACTCGAAATCATCGCTGTGCGCGATAGCTCCCAAGTCTACGATTCCACCGCGAATCGTGTCGGTCACGGCGCCACCCGCGATCATCGCACCGCTCACCTCGAACACGGCGGCGATGGCTAGAGCCTGCTTGATGGACAGCGTTCCCGCACCAACGCTCGTGCCGAAGGAGTTGGCCACGTCGTTCCCACCGACATTGAACGCCATGAACAGACCAAAGCCCGT
Organism: Polyangiaceae bacterium; assembly: GCA_050298815.1. GTDB lineage: Bacteria > Myxococcota_A > Polyangia > Polyangiales > Polyangiaceae > SZUA-265. Next base: position 254,598 of record JBNKUV010000010.1, on the reverse strand, counting down.
TGCCAGTACGAGGAGCGCCACCTGCTGGTAGCCCGTGTATCCGAGCGCCCACGCCAGAAAGACAGCCCCCCCGACGACCAATATCGATCCGAAGAACAGACTGAGTCGATCACCGAAGATGTGCATGAGCCCGCCTTGGCACTGAATCGCTGGCGAACTGGAAACAAGAGTGTGGCAATCGGGTGAAAGACGCCCCGCGCTTCCCGGTAGCGTGGCTCAAGCCCGCCAGGTGCCACGCTACGCTGCAGGTCCGGCCAGACGAGGACCTGACGGTAGGATAACATCGGCACACGTAGGCGCGCTGCTGGGCGCGGGTCTGTCGACTCACAAGCCCTCCCCGCTCGGCTTGACCGGGCCAACTTGGGCCGTAGACGGCACACCGGCGCCGGAGTGCTAGAGTACGTTCGCTCGACAGCGGGCAAAATCCTTCGTTTATGCGTCGTTCGTTCATCCTCTGGCTAGTCATCGGGTTCTTGACGCGACTGAGTGCCGGGTGCGGTGCCCCCGCTGATTCGAGCGAGGACGAGGCCAGCCCCGCCGAAGATACGGATGACGGCGCTCCGGCGGAGGCTCCCAGCGAGCCGACGCCCCTCGATCCCGATACCCCAGGTGCGCTCGGTGACTGCCAGTTCGACGTCGACTACGAGGTTAGCTCCGGGATTGGCACCGTTGGGATCGTCCGCTGGGCTGCGGACATCGAGGTCGATAGTGCGAGCATCTTCTTTGGTCTGAAGGAGACGGGGCATACGATGTTCGCGCCGGTCGATTTGAGCGCTCCGGATTATCGGACTTTGCTGTTGGGGATGAAGGGCAAGCGAAAATACGTGTTTCAAATCATGGTGACCGGAGAAGGAAAGCATTGCCGAAGCCAGGGGTACACGCTGACGACTGACCCCGTTCCAAACGCTGTTCCCAGGATCGCCCACGAGCGGAACGACGACGACGCCACCGCGACGGGATTCATCGTGACGAGTGCTGGCATGGGGAACTTTTTCGGGACTGGTGCGAATGCCCCGCCCGCGGGGACACCGATGTTCATCTTTGACATGGATGGAGACATCGTGTGGTGGGCAAATTCGCCCCACAACACGACCCGGGCGCGAATGGACTGGGAGGGCAAGAATATGTGGATGTCGGCGCTGAATTATCCACCCGGGCGAGGTGAGATGCGTCGAGTATCGATGGACGGGCTGGAAGTTGAGCCAGACGTCGCCGGCTTGAGCGATACGCATCACGATTTTGCCGTGCTACCTGGCGGAGTCGTGACGTCGATTGTCTACAAGAACGGCTGTGACGCGATCGTCGAGCGTGACCCTGACGGTACCTTGACCACGGTGGTCGAGAACGTCAGCTCTCTGTATCGGCTTGGAGGTGGCCTGACCGGCAAGAAGGAGTGTCACGTCAACGCCATCACCTACCAACCGGACGCCGAGACGTACGTGCTTTCCGATCGGAATGCGAGCGTGTTCGTACGGGTGACTCGTGCAGGTGAACTCCTGTGGCAGTTCGGCGGCTCGAACCCGATGGGGCCGCACTTCGTGGGAAACTGGCAAGTCAACCATGGGCACCATTTCCAGTCAGACGGCGCACTGCTGTTCTTCAACAATGAGTCCGGTAATCCCTCGCCAGTCAAAGAGTATGCGCTGGACGAGCGTAACGACGAGGCAACGTTGCTTTGGGACTATGCTGGTGCCGAAGGCAGCATCACGTTGGGCGATGTTCAACGGTTGGGCAACGGAAACACTCTGATTACGTACTCGAATGTAGGCACCATCGTGGAAGTGGATCCCTCGAAGAAGGAGCTGCAAAGGTTCACCACCGAGTCACTCGGGTACTCGATGTATCGCGAGTCGTTGTACGGTCCGCCTTCACGTTGACCCGCCCGAAGGGTGTGTCGGCGTCAGTCGCTGCGAAATTGGAAGCTGAGCAGCACACTGCGTTCGGGGAGCGATACCTGCGGGTTGCCGTTGAACGGATAGTAGTCCTTTGCCCCCAACAGATTTCGCGCTAATAGTTCGAGCTGGGTGCTTGTGGTCAGGGGGGCAAGTAGGTTGGCGTTGAGGCGTGTGAAACCCGCGGACCGCTGCTTTGCATCTCCCGGTTTGTAGTAGGCGCCGACCCAGCGCGACCACAGTGTTGCCCGTAGATTGTGCGCCCAACCCGCGAGGTAGCTAGCGGCGGCGTGAAGGTCGTGGTCCGGCACCTCGTCTGCCGCAGAGCCCTCGAACGGCACGGAGTACGAATAGTTGCTCATCAAGTCCAAACTCGGAAGTGGTCTTAGCGAAACGGTTGCCGTCAACCCGAGGGCGCGCTCGGATTCGGAGTCATTAGCGAATATGTTCTGCTGTTGGTATCGAACGCCATTCAGAGCGGAGTCTGTCGTGCTCGTGAAAAGGCTCGTTTCGACGTTCAATTTTGATGTGGAGTAGACGCCCGCCAACTCGAAGGATTGGATTGTTTCAGCTGTCAGTTCTTCGATCCCGTCGGCGTTGCCCCCTTCACTGCGCAAGGTAGCGCGGGCTTCGGCATTGAGGCCGTATTCCTTGATGCCGGGAGCGCGCAAGGCCGTGCTGTAAAGCGCTTTGACGGCAAAAGAGTCACTGAACTGTTGGACGATACCTACCCGTGGCGACATTCGGAGAAACTGCTCTTCGGATGTCAACGAACCGTCTAAACGCCCGCCGGCGATCAACGACAGTTCTTCCAGAACGGGCAATCTAATCCGCGCTTGTGCGTAAGTAGACAGCGTGGTCACCCTGGGTGAGACTAGCGCAGTGTCTTCCGATAGCGGCGGGACTTGGCTCGCTTCGAGTACGCGACTGTGGCCCTGATCCGTTGGGTCAGCCTGGACGCGAGAATCGATGTTGTAGCCTGTGATCAACTCAACGGCCTTGTTGGGCGTGACGTGCAGCTCAACGAGCGCCTCGATGTCGTGGACGAACAAGTCATATGTGGAGAAGACGGCGCCCGTGCCGTCGTAGGACTCGAAGTCGTCACGGCTGTACGGTACCGCATTCCCGGCCTCGCGCGATAGGTTGTACTTCAGGTAGCTGTTGATGGTCAGGTGGTCATCGAGGACGTGTCGGTATCGCAGGTAAGGGACGAACGTCGTCCATCGGAGTTGGTTCAGCTCGCTGGAAAAGTCGCCGGACCAGAACTCTCCAAGGCCACCTGTCTTGTCCAGATAGATGAGTCCCGCGCCGAGCCCCTCGGTGGGACCAGAAATGGAATCGTGAGCGATACGGAGGAACAATGAGTCTTGATCGTCCCAATTGCGATGCAGTTCCGATTCGTCCCTACCCACATAGTCTCGAGAGGGTTGCCTCGAGTAGTATCCGAAGTTGATACCAGTCTTGGTGCTGGCGTTGCGGTGCAGTATGTTGGTGAACACCCGCCGTTCGAAGTTGAGAGGTCCGACTCCCGCCCGTGTCTCCACCAACGTGCCTGGGAGCTCGAGTTGCTTGGGGACGACGCTGACGACGCCAAGAAAAGCGCTCGTCCCGTAGAACGCCGACGACGGGCCGCTCAGAAATTCGACCTGTTCCGCCATGAACAACGGTAGCTCATACTCGGTCGATGCCTTGTAGCCGCGGGCGTGGTTGATCGGGATCCCGTCGAGCAACAAGAGGTGCTTGTTGTTGTTGAAGCTGCCGGCTTTTTGTCCTCGAGTGCTCAACACGCGTTCTCCGAAGATGCTGTAGCTCGCGTATCCCGGCGTGATGTCGGCAAGGTCGGCCACCGTGTAGAGGCCGTAGCGTTCCATCGTTTCTGCGGTCGCGACCGATACACTGCCGGGTACTTGCACGTTGCGCTCGGGAACTTTGCCAGCCACCGTCGAACGCACGGTCAGCAGCTCTTCGATGCTCAAGTCCATCAGCTCAGACTCGTCCGCCGGAGCCGCGAGCGCGAAATCCACCTGACTCACGAGATATAGTGATCCGACGAGGGCCCAGTGCCGACTCCGCTGGAAAACGCTCACCACACCACCTCCTTGGATGCGAGGATAGTCAGCCTGCCACGCTGGCACAACCTTCGCCTGCACCGTCAGGGTGCCTCAGGTGTAGGGCCATGTGCCGTGACCGAGACGCCTGCCCGATGTGAAGCTGGCGACTCGGACGGAGCACGGTTAGTATTGCCAAGCCGGTGGTACCCATTTGTAAAAAGGGGGCGCGCCCAGGTGTGGTGGGGCGAAGGGATCTCATCCGACTCATAGCGATGGTCGGGGTGGGGTCGTCCAACGCATTGGCCAGCGGCTTTTCGGCAGCTCAGATCGAGGCGGTGATGGTCTTCCGTGTGGCAGGATTCATTCGCTGGCCGCACGAGTTCCCGTCGGATTTTCGGCTGGGAGTGATTGGCGCGACAGACCGGGAAGTTCCGTTGCGGCGCTTGGCGGAGAGACACGAACTCCACGACGCGACGGTGCGTGTGCAAAGACTGTCGACATCCGGACCCTGGCGAGACGTTGATCTCCTCTACGTCGCGCCCGAGGAGGCGGCGAAGGTGTCGGAAATTGCCAGAGCGCTCGAGCGGCAGCCGGTGTTGGTCGTGACCCATGTACCCGGCGGCGCAAGGCTAGGGGCTGCGGTCAATTTCTACGAGGAAGACGGCAAAATACGGTTCGAGATCAACCCGCAGAGTCTGAAGCGTCGCGGGTTGACGGCGAGCTACAAGCTGCTTTCACTTGCCCGGATCGTGGAGGACCCGTGACTGTGAGGTGGTTCCGAGAGCTGCCGATCGGCAAGAAGATCGCCCTTCTGACCGCGACGCTAGCGAGTTGCGGATTCGCTGCGGCCACCTTGCTCACACTCCTTCGCTACGAAGACGCACAAAGGCAAAGTGCCAGGGAGCATGCCAGAGCCCTCGCCTCGATGGTCGCCGAGTACAGTGCTGCGGCAGTCGTTTTCGACGATCGCGCCGGAGCAGAAGAGTTGCTCTCGAAGTTGCAGAGTAACGGTGACGTCAGATGCGCTCGCCTGAGCGGTCTTGACGGTGAGGACATCGCACTGTGGAGCGCTTCCGAAGGTACGGCCTGCTCGGTCCCCGCAAACAGGGCAGCTGGGACAGTGCGAAGTGGTGCCGACGCGAATACGGCCTACGTCGCCGTGTCCCATGATGGCGGGACTGTTGGCTACTTGGCTCTGCAGACCAGCACCGCCAAAGTGGAGAGCGATCTTCGACGGGCCTATCTCGAAGGCGTAGCGGTGCTGTTGGTGCTGTGTTTGTTGTGCTTGCTGCTGGCCGCCAAGTTGCAGCGGCTGATCACACTACCGGTGTTGAGCTTGGCGGCCGCAGCACGTCGGTTGCGAGAAGCGCCCGAGCTGACCGAGCGCGTCCAGCATGAAGCAAAGGATGAGGTGGGCGAGCTTTACGAGAGCTTCAACGCCATGCTGGACGAGCTGGAGTTTCGGCGTGCAGAGCGCACTGCCAGCGAAGCTCGCTTGCGAGCACTGCTGGAAGCGTTGCCCGACCTCGTCTTCTTGATGAATCAAGACGGTGTCTACAAGAGCGTCCTGGCCGGACCGCCCGATCTCTTGGCGCGCGGTGAGGAGGAGCTTCTCGGACGCTCAGTGAGCGACGTGTTGGGCGAGCCGATCGGGGCCCAGGTCGTGTCGGCACTACGCCGCACCGTACAAACGGGTGAATCTACCCGGCTGGACTACGAGCTCGATGTTCCGGCGGGGCGTCGTCGGTTCGAGGGTGTCGTCATCAGAGTGCAAGCAGGCGACGAGGCGGCGGAATCGCTTGCGCTGATCGTTGCGCGCGACGTTACTGAGAGATCTGCCCTGGAGCAGCGGGTTCGAGATTCACAGAAAATGGAAGCGTTGGGGCAGCTCGCCGGAGGGGTCGCCCACGACTTCAACAACCTATTGACTGGCATCATGGGGTACGCTGAACTCTGCCTGCCAGGGACCGAGGGCGAAACCAGGGAGGCTCTCGAAGGCATACTGTCAGCCGCGAAGCAGGCGTCGGACCTGACGGCGCAGCTCTTGACGTTCTCTCGGCGGAAGTCGCCAGTGGCGACACCTGTCGACTGCAAGAAGATTGTCAGCCGCGTCGCAAAGATGGTGGGTCGCACAATCGATAGACGCATAGATATCCAGGTGGAGGCAGCTGACGATGCCTGGGTAGTGGGGGACGAGTCCCACCTCGAGAGTGCAGTTCTGAACCTAGCCGTTAATGCTAGGGACGCAATGCCGAATGGCGGCAACCTGAGCATCGCCCTCGACCGTGTTTCAGGCCCATTGCCGAGTCGGGTTTCCAAGGACCGTTCGTCCGGCACGACCCGTTGGGTGCGCTTGACGGTAGAAGATACTGGAGTTGGGATCCCTGACGAGATCCAACACCGCATATTCGATCCGTTCTTCACCACCAAGCAGTCTGGCGAGGGAACGGGTCTCGGCTTGTCCACGGCGTACGGCGTATTCATCAATCACGGAGGGCACATTGCGCTCGAGTCGACGCCTGGCCAAGGGACACGCTTCGAGGTCTACCTGCCCCAGGCTAGTCCGGGTAGTACCCGGCCGCCATCGCAACCGCCGCCGCCCAGTGCGGATGGGAGCATCCTGGTGGTCGACGATGACCCAATAGCGCTCGACGTCTGTCAGAAGCTATTGGGGTCTTTGGGATACGAAGCGATCGGGTTCGACGACCCGGCGCGGGCGATTGCGTACTACGAGGCGCACAAGGCCGAGGTGCAGCTCGTGTTGCTGGACATGATGATGCCCAAGATGGGAGGCCCCCAGGTGGCAGAACGTCTGCGTCGAATCGAGCCCGAGGTGCGGATCGTCATCATCTCAGGCTTCTCAGAAGAGTCGATCGACGGAGTATCCCCCGCTGGGTTCATCAAGAAGCCCTACACACGCGCCAACTTGGGGAAAACAGTTGCCGAGTGTATTCCCTGAGCGCTGACGGTGGCATCGCCTCGCGGCATGAAGCCGATGGCATTGGCCGCGCGCGCTGAACGCTGGCTGCCCACCGCGCGTGGACCGTGGGACAAGCGGGCGCGAGGAGCCTCCGACAAAAAGAGCACAGCAGCGTCGGGAGGGGGGGGGGGCGACGCTGCCGTGCGGAAAAGGGGCACAGCGGCAGGAGGGGAGGTGGAGGGGAACCCACCGCCGTGCAAGGAGTACGAAACCGGCGTTTTGCTGGGACTCAGCGTTGCGGCTTCTTCAGAGTGATAATGCCAACTCCGTGCCAACGACGCGCCACGTGTTGTCGGTGCCTTGCACGTGTCCGAGTCGAGAAGGCGTTCACTGATGACGATGACCGTTCACAAGTGCAGTTGAGGCGAGCGCTCGGTGCGGGGTCTGGTCGTCTTTGATACACGGGCTATGGCACCGAGCAAACGCTGCGGAGGGGGGTAGGAGCCGTCATGACAACGCCGGGGCCCGAGTCTGCGGCCCCGCTCCAGGTGGATAGCTCCCAACGCGCGGCGGACCCTACACTAGGTGGATACGCCCCAATCTCACGCGGCGGGCGCGAAGGTAAACGGTCGACGACGCCCCGGCCAGGTCACCTGCGCTAGTACTCGAGCCGACTCACCCGTCTGAATGTCGCGACGCAGTGCGGCAAGCGAACGCCGGTGCGAGTGAGCTCAAATGACGGCCAGAGCTGAAGCAGCGGCACCCGCCGTCGGCCGTCGTTCGTTAAGTGTTGAGTTGCCCGCGGTGGAGGAAATTGGTTGTCGTGGGAATTCGGTTGCCGTACCTACCGCAATTGATGCGATTACCGCGGGCGCTGCCTTGGTTGACGAGCATTCACCTCTTGAGTGGTTGCAGTCTGATTTGTGCTTTCTTGCTTCTAAATAATCCCTTCGCCATGTGGATCCGCTTCGAGAGCGCGCTCGCCATTCCGGGGGAGTTGATATCCAGCAAGGCAGAAGCTGTCTCGAAGAGGTTGTCCGATCAGATCGAGGCCAGGGATAGCCAATGCGAGCTTTCGGTTCTGACGTTCCCAAAGCCGAAGAAGGCGCCTGCACAGTCTGCTGCTGCGCTTGCCCGGTCTGACACTGCTGCGCCTGCCCGGTCTCCTGCTGCGCCTGCCCGGTCTGAGACTGCTGCGCCTGCCCGGTCTCCTGCTGCGCCCGCACAGGTTGGAGGTGCGTCCGCGCGGCCACCGGAGCAGCTTCGAGAAGACGACTTCCACGAGGCCTTCTTGCTCCAGAACTACATGGCCGTGCGCGAGGAGGTCAAAGAACGCATCACTCAGCAGCAGCTGCTGTTTGGCTTGAAGTTCACCATCGTCGGAGCGATCTTGGCCATGCTGGTGCAGTGGTACCGGCGCGATGAGATCGTTCGGCTCGCTCATCGTAGCAGTGCGGCTCTGCTGTTCTGCGCGGCACTGTTGGCGAGCGCCGTGGTCGATGTTCGGCTGCGGTTCAATTCCAAGCTGATCGAGAGCCTGGGATCGTTCTGCTGGTGCTGGGAGAAAACCATCATGGAGACGTTCCCCGCCGTGCGAGATCATGTGGCCGTGCCGTGGGAGCACTACCTGATCTTGGAAATTGGAAGAGGGGTGTTTCCGCTTCTGCGCTACTTCTCCCTGTCGTTGACGGTGATTCTTTTTGGCCTATCGCTGGCATTGTTCGTCGTACTGCCTACTTGGGCCCCGAGTAAGCCAACGCTGACTTTGCTGCGCATCTCGGCCTTCGCCATGTTCTTGATCTTCGGGCTGATCGGTACGTCCTACTATGAAGCCGTGCCGAGTCTTGATGGTGCGACGGATGTGTACGCTATCGTCGAGCAAGACCAGCTGCCGGGGCTCGGTCTGGTAGTCGCGTTGCTACTCGTTGCTTGCGGGTTCTGGTCGTTCATGGAGGCTACGAGGAGAAAGGCCAAGACGCCGGGGGTCCTAGATGTGGTCACTTTCCTCCTGGCTGAGGACGTCGTCGCCGGGCAATCTGAGGAATGCCGCGACCGCCTGCGCCGTTACCAGGCGCTACTGCAACGACAGCGAGATCCATTGCAGTTTGTGTTCGACCGCAAGCTATTCGGACCCGGCGGGGACGATTCGTCGCCCGCGAACGGGGACGGAGCAGACAGTGGGGAAGGTGCAGGACAGAGCCTTCGTGTCGTCAATCGGTCGGGTCAAATCGCCGCTCTTCTAGAGTACTCGGGAATGCTGAAAACCGACGCCGCAAAGGCTGCTGGTTGGCTGGCGCGTGAAACGACGATCGATCCATCTCGCATGGAGGCCAAGGACAAGATCATACCGACGCTCAAGCGCTCGATGTTCGATGCTGAAGCGGCCGAGGAGTACATCTGGCGTTGCTACTACAACTACATGCGCGGTGTGGCGACGCTCGACGCGGCGCCAGATAGTCAGCGCTCCAATTCCTTGCTGTCACGCGTGGCAGGTTGAAGATCGGCTGCCGCGGGCAGGCTTGTGCACTTTGGGGCGCATCGTGGGCTGTCCAGCGCGGTCAATACCGGGGCTGGCCTTGGGGACGGGTCGGGCGGGCTTTGGGCTGCATCGCCCCGCCGCTCTTGGAGCATTGGATGTTGATGTCGAAACTGCGCTAGAGGAGCTCAGGACAAGCGTCCAAGTCGAGCGCGCCTTGTGTGCGCCATCTCCATCGGTAGTCGAGGGCGCTGGGGAGCGAGCTGTGTCGAAGCGATCAGGCTCAGACACCGCCTCCCAGAAAAGCGCGGGTCGCCGGTCGTTGGTTCCTCGCCACCGCCTGGGAAGATGAAGTCGGTTGACGTAGCGGCCCACGAGCGGATCCTCACCGTCGCACCGTTCTGGCGGTGAAGTGCTGTTTCTAGGGGAAAAGCTCGAAGGGACGGACGCCGGACGGCACATGGTGCCAGCGTTCCGACGAAGATTCCGAACGGACACTCGTCGCTGGGGGAGGCTTCGGGCTAGAACTCGATCGAATGGCCGTGACCACAATACGCACTGACGTCGTGCAACCGGACGCCGTCGTCGTGCAAGCTGCCAAGGAGGCGCTGTCGGGGCCTGGCATCGTCATCCTTCAGAACTCGGTCGAACGCTCGGCAGCGCGGAACGCCAGCCGCGCGATGGTCGAGACTTTGTGTCATCTTGACACTGAAGGGGCGAAGCGCGAAGGCATCCGGGTCGGCGATGGCCGCTACATGGTCACCTTGAACCTCGACCCGCCCTTCGATCGGCCAGATCTTTTCGCGAGTCCGCCGTTGTTGGCGGTCGCGCGTGCGACGTTGGGCGTGGATGTGGTTATCAACAGCCTGGCTGTCGTCATTGCCTTCCCGGGAGCGGCAGCTCAAAGAGTGCACGTAGACCACGGCATGCTGTTTCCTAGCGACCAAGCAGCGAGTATGTCCGCTCCACCGTACGCGCTGACGGCGATCATTCCGCTGCTCGATCTCGACGAGTCCACGGGAAGCACCGAGGTGTGGCCCCGAGGCCCGGAGATGGCGACGCCGGACCTTTGGCTCAGCAAGCTCCCAGGGTCGACTGTTTTGCCGCTCTCGCTCGGTGACGCCGTGTTCATCGACTACCGGGTCTGCCACGGCGGGACTGCAAACCCTGGCCTGGTTCCGCGCCCAGTGTTGTACATCGTCTACAGTCGTCCGTGGTTCCGGGACGCTGACAACTTCAGCGAGATGCCGCCGTTGCGCGTGACCGCTCAGCACCTGGCAAACATGCCCGCGCAGTATCGCTCCTTGTTTGCCAACGCCGCCGCTGGGCACCTCAAGTAGCGCTTCGCGCTCGGACAACTCGTGGCTGGGTCCGTGTCTTTCTACGGCGTGGGTTTGCAGCCGAAAGCGACACACTCCCGCGCTCGGCGCCTCACCCGAAAACCGCGGGACCGTTCATTGTAGTTGTTTTCGAACCTTCTTGGTGAAGGTCTGGGTACAGGTGCCGTGCGAATCTTCGTATTCGATGATTTCTCGAACCAAGCGCGTCTTGTTGTCTTCCGACAGCGCCGATTCCTTGACGGCCTCGGCAAGCTGCATCCCACGTGGCGTGGCCGGCCAGGTTTGTTTTGCGGCCGCGACGGCTTTCTCCGCACCTCGGTGGTGAGAGGGCTTCGTCTTGGTCACGTCACGGAAGCCCTCGGGCTCGGTACGACGCCCTGTACCACGACACCCGGGGCAGGTCGTCGAACTGCCCCCGAAGGCGTTGCTCACGCGCCCATCCCCCCCGCAGATCCGACAGCTTTCGACTTCCATCGGGAGTGCATACCCTGTCCCGCAGCCGCCCGCCAGCTTCGAGTCATGCGCAAAAAGCCAACGCGGAGCCCCACAGCCAAGAGGGAGGGGGAGGGCTGCGAGGCCCCACGTTGGTCACGTTGTTGTCGTTGGTGAGCGCACCGGGTTCGGGCTCGTGTCGGGGTTACGAGGCCCGTCGACGGCGCAAGCCCAACACTAGACCCAGTCCGAGCAGGAGCATCGACGCGCCGTTGGACGTGCCCGAAGCGTTCACCGAGCAACCGCCGGAGGACGATTCCGCCGACATGCCAGGCTCTTCTACCTGGTCGCCACGACTGGTGAAGCCATCGCTGTCCGGGGAATCGGCACTTTCGACCTCCGATGTGTCGTCGCTGCTCGCATTCGCTGCGCTGGTCACTGGGGGGCCGGCGGCGCCTGACTGCGCGGCGAGATCAGACACTGCGGGATCCACGCCTGATTCCAGGGCAATCACGCCGCCACCGATGCCGCCTGGCTCTGGCGGGTAGCAAACCTTCGCCGGGTCGGCAGGTTCACATTCGAAGTTTCCTTCACCGTCGGTTACGCACACCGAGTTGTAGTTCTCGCCGCACGTCCAGTAGTCCAAGCAATCGGCGTCCTCGTCGCACGCTTGTTCGTTGGCCTGGCAATAACCTTCGTCGAGGTCCGTGCACACACATTCGAGGGCAGCGGCTTCACGATCGAACTCATCTTCGGACTCAGGTGCAGGTGGACAGTCGCATTCTTGGTAGGGGACGCACTCGAAGCCAGGACCGCAATCGGCGGCTGCTTCGCAGGTCTGGTACCAACTCGGCGAACACTGTTGGATCTCGCCGGTCTCACACTGTTCTTCCCAGGCCCTCCACTTTGCGGAGCAGTCTTCGTCGGACTCGCCTGCCTCGCACTGGGGTGTCGTTTCCGGGCAGATGGTGTTCTCGAAGGTGGCGCACTCCATGTATTCAGCGCAATCGGAGTCGCTGTCGCACTCCATCGGCACGCAGTACTCGATGGGAGTGGGTTCGCACGGGGGGCAGTCCTCGCCTTCCGGGCACAGGATGAGCGGGCAGCCGGCGTCACCGACCTCGCAGGTGAAGCCCTTGTCGCAGGTACTTTCGCCACACTCTTCTTGTCCAAAAGCGGTTGTTGCGAAAGCAAGTGACAGTAGGGCCGAACAAGCGCTCAGGGTCGAGCGCGCCATCGTTGTTTGGGTTCGGGCATTCATGGGTTCTCTTCTCCAGTTGTTCAAACTCGCAGGCCCCGCTGTTTCTGTGGTCGGGGTCTTGCCACCTGAAGATGCACCGCGCCCTCGTCCAAAACCAGGTCCGTACTGCACATATCATCCGTGAGATCAGCCTGTCGATGTGCAGAACTCACAGAGTATACGGCTTCTGTCCGTCGCTCTCACTGGGCGGCGACCGCGCAAACGCCCCCAAGCACGAGACCGACCCAGCCCAGCGCGGACATCACTCTCCAAAGCAATGCCACACGACGCTGGCATCACGTGTGCCTGTTGGTCACCCGAGCGTGCCATTCAGGCGGGCGCTTCGTATCGGGCGAAGCGTCAGCCCGATGGATTGCGGTCGCTGCGGCCTGGTCGAAGTCCTAGCTCAGCAGCTTCGGTTTCTTGACCCAGTTGACGTACTTCCAGAGCTCGGAGTCGCAGACAGCAACATCTGAACTAGCTTCGGGCTTGTCTCGAGTTAATGAGTCGGAAACTAGTGGCGCCGTGCTCACGTCCAGCGAAGCGCGCTCAAGAGTCCGGCGGCGCTTGGCTTCGAGCGCGTCATCTTGCGCATTGCGCTCGACCGCACGGCGCTCTTTGGCGGCGCGTTTGCTGGCCACATTCTCAGCTTGGCGGCCTTCCTTCAACTTCTGGTATGCCGCTCGGCGTTGTTCCTTGGCGGCTTCCTTCATCGCCAGGTACCGAGGATCGGTGGCGCGCTGAGCTTTCTGGCGTTGGTATGCCGCCCGCCGCTGCTCTTTGGCTAGCTCTTTGCGCGTGAGGATGCGGCGCTCCGCGTCGTCATCTTTGATGGCCACGTCTCATTCCCCTTCCTGGCTCGCGCGCATCGCCTCGAGCAGCGCTTTCGACAGTGCGTCACGTAGGGCAAAGTCGAGTGACTTTGCCTTGAGTGACATCCCGTCCCATCGTCCTTCGGTGAGCACTTGCCAGCTCCAAGTCCCTTCCTCCCGCTGGGAGACCGCCACGGCTGAGCCACGACCCAAGTCGACACGGTACTCGACGCCCGCCAATCTGATCTCGGCGATTGGCGCCTCGTCGTAGCTGACACTGCCGCCATCTGGCTCGCTGAGTTCAACTGGTCTCATGGGATGTCACCCTCGTTAACACTGAAAGAAAGTGCAGTATGCGCCCGCGGTCAGAGTGGCGCAAGCACCAAGTGCGTGCAGCAGTGCAGCTGCGAACACGCCGACGAGGTGCCGAGGGCCTCAACGGCTAAGCCACCACCCCAAGAGTGCGAAGGCCACTGCGGCCAGGGCTACCCAGACGACCAATCTTGACCGGCCTCTGATGGATCGCTCGAACAGCTCGACTTCGTTGGTGTGCTGGTTGCTCCTGGGAAGCACGGGCAGAACCGCGCGTTCGGCGATGACCCCTGGAGGTCGCGTTGTCACGCTGACCGCTGGGGGGTCGACGGACATCTCGATGTCGATGTCGTCGTCGGCTGTCGTTTCTGGTGCTGCGACCGGGGGTGAGATGGCCGCCCCTCCGGACGTTGTCGGGTTGGGTTGGCTCGGGAGGCCACCTAGAAACTCGAAGTGCACCTCCTGGAGTTCCGGGGGCAGGGAGCTTGGGCCTTGTAGCAATGGCTGGGACGAGTACACCGGGCGCACGAAGTTCTCTCGTCCCAGCGTCAATGCATGCTCCCACTCCCGGCGCAAGAACTCCGACGTCATCGAATGGGCGGACCAGAACAACTGAAATACATCTGCTTGCTCGATCAGCTTGGCCACGGCCTCGTTCCAAGTCTCTCCAGCACGCAGGTCACGCACCTCCCGCAGGTACTTGTCGCCGAGGGCGTCTGCGAAGGCCTCGAATTGCGCGACGATCGCTGCGTCTTGATGAGAGTATGAAGCGAAGATGTTGCGGTACGGACGAGTGCAGATGGGTTCGGCCGGCAGGGCTTCATCTTGCCCGGGCGCCGAATTGACCTCGATACTGATAGGAACGTCCGCCAACAGAATGCTCCCGAGGTAGACGCTCACCGTCCCTCGTGCTGTCGTACCGTCGAGAGCGTTCGAGGCTCTCACGCGAAACTCCGCTCGGTGCACAGACTCGAACCAACGTAGAGTCACGCGGGGAGGATTGAACTCCAAGCCAGATATGTTCGGGACGAACGTCAACTCCCCGGCGCGTGGAACGCCCTGGAGTACCTCCTGAGACGTGTTGCCGCCCTCGCTGGTGCTGTTCGCGAGTACCGCTTGAGCTTGTCGCTGTACCTCTTCCAAAGGATCGGTCTCACCCTTCGGCGCGTCTGCTCTTCGGTGTTCCAGATGCGCGAACGCGAGAAAACCGTACCACTTGTCTGGGCGTACCGTGCGAGGGCGGTAGACGGTGAACAGCACGTTGTCGTCAACACCAACGGCGGGGGCGATCCTCCGTTCACCACTGGCACCTGACAAATGTCGTTGTTTCGCAGGCCACAGCGCTGCGCGCAGCTCACGCATCGACCGAAAGCGTTCTCGGGGCCGGTGGCGCAGGCAGCGGGAGACGATCTCGTCGAAGTCCGTTGCAACGCCGGGGGCATGAGCGCTCGGAATAGGTGCTATGAGCCCCTCCGGCGTGCGCTCAAGGAGCGGAAGCTCTCCTGTCAACAACTGATAGAGCATGACGCCGAGCGCCCAGATATCCGCCCCGACTTCGACCTGATGGGCGCTCCACGCGAGTTCGGGGGCCGGGTGCGGTACCAAGTCCAGGCTCAAGCGAGGTAACCCGCCCCGTATGGCAACCGGAAAGGCCCCTGTTACCCAGACTCTGAACTGACCTGCGTCATCCTGCGAACAGATCAGCTTGTCGAGTGCGAGGCGACCGTGGACGAACCCCCGTTCGTGCAGCGCCTGGATGACGCCGCAGGCCTGGTCGAACAACTCTACGATCTCTCGCACAGAGGGCGGCCCTCGCTGTGCGAGCCAGCTTTCCAGATCGACTCCGTCGATCCAGGGACACACCTGCAGGTACTGGCCGCGCTCGAGTAGTTTGTGGCCTAGGAGCAGTGGCGACTGCGAACTATTCGCCCATCGCGCGACTTCCTGGCCCTCCTCCAGCAGCTGGGCTTCCTCCCAGGATAGCGTTCGTAGTGCGGCGCGTTCTCCCGCCACGGCATCGTACGCCTCAAACACCTGGCCTCTTTGCCCAAGCGGCTTGGTCATCGAATAGCGGCCACCAAAAAGCTTCTGCTCCTGTCGCACGCACATGAGCTTACACGTTCGGGTCTGGGAAAGAAACCATCAAACGCCGTTCTTGTCCCCCCAAACAACAATGCTTATAGACAGTTCCGCAGCGCCTGCAGGCATTGGGGGACCTCGATTACGCCAGTGTCTGGCACTCGGTGCCGCGCGCATCCAATACAGTTACGATAGCGGACGAGAGCCGCCATTTCTCGATTGAGCTCGACTGCTGTTCGGAGCGAGTAACTCCGTCGCACGCGAGGGTACAGTGTGTTTGGAGTGCCACCCAACGATACTCCCGTTTACCTGTTGCGTGCCAGATTGAACACATGCGTCGGGAGGAATGGGTAGCCCGAATCGGGCATTTGTCCGCGTGGCTCAGTCTTGGCTTGGCGGCTCGGCCGTCTCAATCAGACGATCGCTGAGCGCCCTGGCGGACCCCTACCGAAAGACGGCAGAATCGGCGATTAGGAACGCTGGAACAGGTCGACGGCCAAGGTAGCGGACAAAGGGCTTGGCGTCGTGGATGCCTCAGCTTCGGTTTTGTGACGGAATTGCTTCCACCACTCACGAGCATCGTCGTCAGTCCACTCCCCGAGGTCGGAAAGTGATAATAGCGCGCGGCGCAATGCGAGGGCGCTTGGTGGGCGGCGCTCCGGTGCTTTCTCGAGGCATTGAAGGATGATTCGCTCGAGTCCCTCGGGGCAGCCACCGGGGGCGCGTTGAGATGGTGGGATCGGCGGTGAGATCAAGTGATGGCTGCATACCTCGACGACGGTTCTGCCGTCGAACACGTGCTTGCCGGTCAGCAAGAAGTACCCAACTCCCCCAAGGGCGTACAGGTCGCTCCTCGGTCCGATGGCAGCAGGATTCTGGATCGTTTCAGGAGACATGAACGCCGGGGTGCCCGTCAGCGCGCCTTCTTGGGTGAGTTCGGTGTTGACACTGATGTCCTTGACGAGGCCGAAGTCCAAGACCTTCACGACGTCCACCTGCCCACCTTGCTCGCACAACATGATGTTGGCTGGTTTGATGTCTCGGTGGATGAGGTGATTCGAGTGAGCCTCCGACAGCGCTCCTGCGACGGCAGCGAGCACGCGCACGACGCGAGCTGGAGGTAGCGCGCCCGAAGCGTTGACCACCGCCTCCAGCGTGGCGCCGTCGAGCAACTCCATCGCATAGTAAAAGACGCCCTCAGCACTGCGTCCATAGTCGTAGACGGTGACCGTGTTGGGATGGCTCAGACGAGCGGTCTGCTGTACTTCCTGTTCGAAGCGCGCGCTGTCTTTCTGTCCCGTACGCTCTGGTGACATCAACTTGACGGCAGTTGGACGGCGCAGCAGACGATGACTAGCTCGATAGACCACGCCCATGCCTCCTTCACCCAGTCGTTCTTCGAGCACGTATTGCCCCAGCTGCCGAGCTTGTCTTACTTGCTCCTGCAATCCGTAAATCACTCGGGATACGAATGCAGCGGCAAGCGTAAACGCTGACATCCAGATCAACACGAATCCGGCGAAGTCTGAATCATCGCCTCTCGAATCGTAGCCGGGAACGAGAATGGCGGTGACCAGAGCTCCCACCAAGAGTGTCCGCAAGCCTGTGCTTGGAACGATGGCTGCACGACCGACGAGCATCAAGGTTAGCCCCATCATCGGTCCTGCAGGGATCTCTCCTCGAGGTATCCACTGAAGGACAACGACTCCGACGCCAGCTACCGAGAGTGTTGTCACGGCCTCAGCCACGGCCAGAGCTCTGGCGTTTCGCTGTCCGACGCGAGTCCAGAGCCAGAGTACGCCGATCAAGACGACGAGACCGAGGTGCGCTAGCTGCCCAGGCTGCAGCAATCCGACGGTTCCGCCCTCGAGCACCAGCACAGTCCCGTCGACCACGTAGAAGGTGCCGAACAGAGCAAGCAGAAAACCCAGGTACAGCTCGACACGCTTTTGCAGGAATGCCCGTGAGTCGCCAAGCGACGTGGGACTCGGAGTCCAGGACAGCAGGTCGCGCCACTCGAAGGCCGACTTGGACGGCAGTGGAGTATGCGTTGGATTGGACACTTGCCCGCCACAATCGCGCGCTGCGCTAACTGAATCCACTACAAACCTCGCCCGCAATGCGAATGGAGTGGACACGTGTTCTGCGCCGCGTGGATGCTCCGCGTCGTGAAACAACGCCAGAGGCGCGCCCTATCGGAAGTTCTGCCTCGGTTGTTCGTCGCGCCCGGAGCGGCGGCAGTCGTCATAGCATTGCTTGGTTTCACATCAACCGGCCGGGCAGAGCTCCCCGAATGCGGCGAAGCGAAGCCGATCACCCCCTGCAAGGAGGCGACACGGTGGGCGGCGTTTCCCGTCGTTGGTTACGAACCCGAAACGAGTTGGATCTTCGGGGCCTTCGGCCAGCGTTACTTCGATTCACCGAGGTCGAACGAGGCCCGACACCTAGCTGGTGCGAGACCTCGTCGCTCCGCCTTGTCTGGCGCAGCGTTTCTTTCGCTCCGAAGTCAGTACGCGGCTGAATTGTCGCCGACGCTCTATCTTGACGATGGGCGTTGGCGGTTCACGGCGAGCTTGGGAGTCGCCTACTTTCCAAACCTCTTCTGGGCACCGGGCCCCACGAGTCCGAACGACTCCCGTGAGAAGTTTGTCGAGCGCTCTGGGGCATTGACATCGACCTTGGAAAGGCAACTCGTCGACGACATCTACCTGGGGTGGACGGTGGAAGCCAGCGCCTTGCAGCTGACCGAGCCCCAGGCAGGTGGCTTGTTGGCTTCACGCTCCGTGGCGGGCGCCCTAGGGGGAGAGCTGTTGGGAGCGGGCCCACTCTTGGCCTGGGATGATCGTGATAGAGACTTTTCCACGCGGCGTGGTGGCCGCTACGAGGTGTCCATGCGGACGTTCCTGCGCTGGTTCGGAGCAGACTACGGATTCTCTAGGGTCAAGATCGATCTTCGTCACTTCGTGCCACTCAGCGATCAGCAGGTGTTGGCGCTGCGATATTTTTCTCGGCATGCGGGGGGGAACGTTCCTTTTTATCGCCTGTCGCGCCTTGGTGGACAGGACCAGTTCGGAGAGCAACGCCTACTTGACCGTTGGAGAGGCATTTTGACTGATGAGAAAGCATCGCATCTACACGATGAGTTTCGCAAGCGTCTACCCTCACTACGTGGCCAAGGCGGAGAAGAAAGAGCGTGCGAAGGCAGATGTCGACAAGATTATTCGCTGGCTGACTGGGTACAGTCAACGCCAGCTGGAATCCCAGTTGAAGAAGCAAGTCGATGTTGAAACGTTCTTCGCGGAGGCGCCTCAGCTGAACCCATCGCGTGCCCTGGTCAAGGGGTGATCTGCGGCGTCCGCGTGGAAGACATCAAAGAGCCGACGATGAGAGAGATCCGCTACCTCGACAAGTTGATCGATGAGCTAGCAAGAGGCAAAGCGATGGAGAAGATCTTGCGGAATTAGGGGGGGGCGCCAGCCCCAGAGGTATCAGCGGCATGACCCAGGGCCGCCCCACCAAGGAGTGCTCAAGGGCGAGCCTGCCTGAGGACATGGGCGCGCCTCGACTCCGCCGCCCACCGCGTGAGCGACGCTAACAGGGCGATGCACAGGTGCGCCTTTTCTTGGTCCGGAGCTTCGCGGCGTCCACTGCGGCGTCCGCATTGCCAGCGTCGTTGACTCGAGCCTGCGCGCACTGCGCAAGGGTGGTGCGCGTCAGAGGATCGAACAGCTCCCGCGTGCGCCGTGTGTGGAAGACGAGCAGGCAAGACTCTCTGCGGCGTGTTCTAGAATCGGGTCTACTCGACCCTTGCTCAGCCCACAACGCCGCGCCGAGCTGACCGTCGTCACAGCCGATAGAAACCCGCGTCCGGCCCCAAACAAAAACTGAAATCCAGTAGCTCGTCGTCGAGGGCCGCCGCATACACCCGCACCTCATCGAGGCTCCCCCGGAAGTTGGGGTCGGAGTCGAATTGGGAACGCCCCAGCCAGTTGTTGACCGACACCACGTCGGCAAGCGACTGCAGAACGGTGCCTTCGCCCACTCGTTCGCCGTCGATCAGCATCACCATCACATCGGCACGGTCGTCGAAGACGACCGCCACGTGAGTTGTCGTGCCGATGGGAACCCCAGTGGGGAAAGAGACCCCTTCCTCCGGCCCGCCCAGGCCTCGGATGGCAGCGCGCGCCCAACTCTGCTCCTCGGTCGACGAGGCGGCGAAGTAGAAGTAGCTCGTCCCCGTCCCCTGCTGCCCTTCGCCGTGATCGTTCGAACCGAAGTCGAAAAGGCGCTGCCAGTCGTCGCCACCGTCCCACGTCATCCAGATTTCGATCGTTACGTCGGTCAAGAACCTCAACAAGTCATTCGGAAGGTCCACGTACTCGTTTGCACCTCCCGTGAGGATCACAGCGTCGCCTGAAAAGGTCGCTCCGATCGCCGTACCGTCGGAAGCCCCAACCCGATCGATGACGCGTGGTCCAGAGCCATCGAAAGAATACCTGTGCCGGAGTGTACGCCTGAGGGCGGTGCACCTCCAGTCCACTGCGCCGCCGCGGCCGCTACCGGCACATCCACACGTAGGTGCCGCTGGCGGGGGACTCACATCATCCGCACCCGCGTCCGCGGTCCGGGCTCCATCGGCGCCTTCCTCACTCCCATCGTTGGGTCTCGCGGGGTCGGTGCGCGTAGGCCTGTCGTCAGATGCTCCGGCATCGCCGGCGGTATTCTCGCTCGTGGCATCTGGTTCGCTGGCTTCGAGCCAGTCGGTCCCGCTGCTGGCATTGGCGTCCTGTGATGGAGGAGGTGCCGGGGCGGGGAGACTGGGCGTGCCAGTGGTCCGGTCTGACGCGTCGAGCACCGATGCATCGAAGCCATCGGCAGTCATGGCTTGCACTTCGGTTCCCGCGTCCGCACCCTCGGTCAGTTCCTGATTGACGTCACTTCCGTTCGCGCCCCTGGAACGTCCGCGATCAACCACTTGCGTCTCAACACCACTCCCGCCCGCTTCCCGCTCGACCATGGGTCGCATGTCGTCCCGGGAGAACGCTTGATTCAGGTCACTGGTGCAAGCCCAGGAGAGGGCCGCTGCCAGTGGCGCCGAGGCGCGCACTACAGTGAGGACGCTCGACCCCATCGCAATCTCACCAATCTCGAGGATTCAAGCGCCACGTTTCCCTCCAGGGACCAAGCAGGTCACAATCGCCGGTTCAGGACGTTCCTACCCATCACCCACTTCACCGACCACCAGCGACGGCAACCCTATCAGGTATCTCGAGACTGCTTCAAGAAATGGATGAGTTGCATTTGAGAGTCGGGGTATTCTTCGAGTAGAAACCAGCGCTGCTGCAACCAGCTGCAACCAGCGCTGCTGCAACCAACGCTGCTGCAACCACCGTGCCCACCCCACCGCCGCGGGAACCTCCATCCCAACGAAACGTCGTTGAGGGGCGGCGCGAGACCCACCGTTTCGCTGCGACGCACAACGTGAGCGGATCGTCGAATGAACACGCGTTCCCTGGTGCTGACCGTACTCCGATTGCAGCAAGCTGCTCGAGGAGCGAGACGACGTGCTTCTTCATCGGCGGGGCTTTCGGATGCTTTGACGTCCTCGGGCAAGGTGCCTTCGGCGTTGTGCACCAACGATGAGTAGCTCCCCAAATAACTACGCATCGTTGATGCTGTATCAGACGATTGCGGCACACTGACCGGGCGTTCCGCGGGCGCACGGAAGAGGGTGGGGGGGTGCTGAGGGTCATCGCTGGCGAGTTCGAAGACAACCTGTTGCTCGGTGTCGTAGCCGTGGCTACTCGCAGCCCGTCGCGTTCAGGTGCAAACGTCGCGGGTTCCATCCAGGTTTATGGCTGGGCGAATAGCTGACACCTGTGTGCACTTGGAGCAGTGAGTGCTGACCGAAGCGCCGGTGCGGCACTGAATCTGTCCCCTGCCGCGGGGCCTTCGCGTGCTGCTAGGCCAAGACAAGCGCCTTTGCGCCGACGTGCTTGCTGCAATCATCGCCGAGCTCGGCCGCTCGCTGCAGGGGCGCGAAGAAATTGCTGGGTCTGTCGAGCGTGAGCGATGTGTTGACTGAGGCCGTTGGCGCCGTGCAGCGCGCTGTGCCCTGCTTTCGTCCCTTGGTGTAACGCAGCGCGGAAAGCCGCGCATCGATACCGAGCAAGCCAGCGCCAAACTTTGCGTCGCGATCACGCATGATGAACTTGGGGCCTTCCCCGAATGGCGTCAACCGCCGCAACTGCTGCGCAGTCCATGCCTCGTTGGGCTCGCGTGTCACACCGTCGTGGACGACCTCTTTGGTGTTCACGTCCACGACGAAAGCGCGAACATTGGCCTGAACCAGACGTCACGCACCCGCAGGAAGTCGCAAGCCCAGACGGTGTGGTTGGCGAGGAACGTCTTCCAGCTTTGAAACGCTGCAAGCGACTGTTGCGACCGGCAATGCTTTCGAAAGCTCAGATGTTTGCGATCGATTTTGAATCAGACGGCCTTTTGCCACGGGCTGCTAGGCACTAGGCACCGCACCACGCACAGGCACCTTCGATCGCTTCGACACGACGACTGCGCGGTTCGTTCTCAACGTCCTGTTCGCCCCCCCGACGTCCGGCAGCTACGCGGATCGCGACGGCAACGGCGTCGACCTCGCGGACTTCTTGGATCACTTCATCGTCGGCTCCCGCACGCGGATGAACCAGGAACTGTTCTGTCTGACCGAAGCAGCTCGATATCCCTACGACAAGTACCCGGCCGCCCTCACGACCTGCCCCCCATGAACGCCCTTAGGAGTCGTGAGCTCCAAGCCACCGACCAAACGGAGGAAGTCGTCGCAGTTTGGAGTCGTCGCTAGTATGGTCAGCCTGAGAACCTCGACACATGATCCGCTCCCCACACCTCGTCCATAGGTTTCGCGCTCCGACAGCGTGCTGTGTGGCGTTGCTCCTCGGCTGCTCACGACCGGTGAAGTCCACTGCGGATTCATCACCGGAGAGTGGCGCCGCTCACGCTACCGCGGCAGCCAACTCGACCGACCCGGCTCAGGTTCCGGCCGTTCCCCCTCCCACCACGGCATCAGCGCAGACGCTTCAGCAGAGTCTGTCGGTGACTCAGCTGGTCGAGGACGACACGATCCGAGCCGGCGCCCGCATCACTCTGCGCGGCGTCATCGGCGATCTATCCCTGTGTCCGGATTGCTTCGAGGTCGACGGCGAAAGCGTTTGCGGAGAGCCGTGCATCGAATACGCAGTGCTGCAAGCGTCAGCTAGTGAGACGACCCCTCACGTTGTTCTCACAACGGACGGACCTCTGTCGCCATGGTTCGAAGCCGGGAAAGCCTATCTAGTCCTAGGCACCGTTACTCGGCGTGGGGCGACGAAAGAACCAACAACGGCCGAAGTCGAACTGCAGCGACGCTGGCTGCTGCCCTGAGCAGCAGCCTCGATTGAGCGATGCGCTAGTGCCCGGCGCTCACAGGCGGGCTCTGGAGGCACAGCGCTCGCCCTCAAGCCCTCGCACCCCGCACCCACAGCTTCTCAGTAACCCGTTGGTGGCTGCGTCCGAGCGCCCCGGCGACGGCCGACCCCAAGAACCGACGCACCCGCGGCACTATCAAAGCTGGAACGACCGGGTCGAACTTCGTCCAATCTCTCACGGCCCGGGCGACCCGTTCAGCCAAGGGCCGGATCCGCGGCGCAGCGTCCCACCCGGGGGCTGCGCTGGGGATTTCGCAACCAAAACCTGAACGCGTCAGATGCGGTCTGAGAGTTCTTTGGTTTGGGTCAACGCGAGTGAGTCGCGTGTCAGTTCGCAATCGTTTTCTTCGAGCGGCGCGTCCGCGTGGTGCGTGTAGTAGAGCACGCGCGCTTGGTCGGCTTCACTGGCTGCTGCGCTGAGCATGCCGCTCACGCGGGCGCGCTTTCCGAGGCCGCCCGCGCTCTGCCCCGACAGGTCCGGACTTGCGCCTTCGACATGCAGTCTCGGGCCAGTGCTTGGGTAGCTATCACCCAGCTCTATGCGTGAGAAACATGGCGCGCACGTGATTTCTGGAGGGCACGCTGGGCAGAATTGTCCACCGGCGACATAGCCGGTCACGCTGAGTGGTCCCCCACCGCCGTGGGGAAACACGTGCTCGAATGCATCGGCCACCGACCACGAGCCATCCGCGTAGGTTGGCGAGGCGCCCCCGACGTCGGGCGGCTCAATCGCGCGATGCGCGACGTTGATCACCGAGGTGTAGACACAATCAGGCAGACCTTTGACCACGTCGAACTCCGTGTAGCTGCCCACTTCGGGCCAAACGACGTGGGCATCCTTGGCCAAGTGAATGGGAAAGACCCGCTCGGATCGTGCGTCCTGTGATTGCGCCACGACCACGTGGTGAGTCTCGTTTCGCCCGCAGAACCCGGGTTGGCTCCCGTTGCTGCAAGGAACGGTGAACTGAACGTAGCCCCGGACGCGGAAGAATCGTGGCGGGCGCTGTACCGAACGATAGTCGGGAGCCTCATCGATCGTGAAGCTGGGGCTCGCGGTGTACTCGGGAGTGCCTGGCGCAGGTGCATTCTTCACCGCCTCGTCGCGACAGCGGTTCCAGGCGGTCGTGTATTGGGCGTTGTCGTCCGCGCTCGTTTCCGCTGTACTGTCAGGCTCGGCTTTGGCGCTCGCGGTGTTTGTCTGGGGGGCGTAGCCGTTCGGAGGGTTCGCGTTCGGTTGCTTCGCGCAACCCGGCGTCACCGCGACGACGAGTGCCGCCAGTCCTGCGCGAGAGCCCCCCGTACCAAACCGCTTCGTGCGCCGACAGGCGACGAGCAACGATCTCGACGAAGATGAAGCGATACTGTGTGGGGAATAGGTTCGCATGCTCACGACTGATCGAGTTCTTGCCGCAAGGCCACCGCTTCCGCGTGTTGGGGGTCGAGTTGCAGCGCGCGTTCGAGCATGGCGCTGGACTTGTCTCGCTCACCTCGCTGCAAGGTGAACGAGCGCAAGCTTCAAAAAAATCGACCTTACTCAGCTTGGCTTGTCGATGCAAGAGCAACGCACGACACATGCGCAGCGCGAGTTCGAGATCTCCCGTTCTGAGCGACAGGTCAGCGGGCTCGACGATCGCGTCGACATCTCCAGGCGTCCGTCGAAACGCGTTCATCAGTTTGTCCTTGAGCTGCCCTGGCTACTTCGCTCATCCGCAGCTCATGCCGCCGAGCGATAGTCATGGTGAAGCCCACCTTCTTGTTCGAGTCGCTGGCATGACGTACGTTAGAGCGTTATTCTACTACCAGCAGTCCAACGGCAAGATCGAACGCATGCATCGCACGCTCAAGACCGACGCCATCCGCAAGAAGCCCCCCGCTTCACTGGACCATGCCCAAAAATTTGTCGGCGACTTCGTCCACGATGAGTTGCTGTCGGAGCATCGCGTTCTCGACCATGAGCCGTTAACGCGTGCGAAAGAGATCCCGAGCGAAGCCAACGGTCAACGCCGGACGACACGCCTCGCGCAGCCGGGCAGTGACGCTTCCGACGACGCGCCGCCCCGCGTCCTGGATCCGAGCTCCAACGACGCTGAACACGGCCTGCGATTTCGCTCAGATTCTGCCGGCACCTTCAAGACTTGTTCTTGTCGAATTTCTCAACAACCCTGCGCCGGAGGAGGCAAGTAGCCAGTGCACCCTCGGCAGGCCTGAGCTCAGGCGCGAACTCAGCGACTGAACAACGTCGCGAACGCCACGCGGATGGTGTCGGCAACGGGCCGTTGTGCCAAGACGGCGATCGCGACCTCGGGGTGGTTGGGTCCGGTGCCGGCGATTCCAGTGAGCCATTCGCCATCGAACTCGAGGCACACACAGCGCGCGTGCCGGTCATCGATGTGCGCCGCTTGGTCCAACATGAGCAATAGCCGTCCGCCCCAAGCCTGTGCTTTTTCTGGTGTGATGTCCCCGTGGGTGGCGATGACCAAACCCTGGCGATCCAGCACGACAGCGCACTTCGCTTCTGCGGTCTGCGCGAGCCACTCCAGCCTCTGTTGCCACGCGCCTTCCCCCCAGCCGGAGCTGTCATCTGATAGTGGCGGCGGTGGTGGGGAGACTTGAGGCGCGCCTTGGGGCTGTGATGAGCCCACGGGAGTTGCGGCTCGTCGAAAGCTGACGAACTCGGGTGTTTCGCCCTCGGCAACCGGACTGGCAGCCTCCCGACCCGCCAGCTTCTGAGCCAGTGAGCGCGCGGTATCGACGTCAGAGAAGAGCACGTTGTTCTCGTTGGGCATCGAGGTCCACTCCGGGGGTTAGTCGAGCGATCAGGGTTTCCACTTCGGCAGCGAGCACGTCAAAACGGCGAGCTTCGGGTGACACGGGGCCTGGCAGGTAGGCGACCGGGACCCCTTGCAGACTGGCATTCCCGAACACGTCAGCGCGCGGGATGGTCGTATCCAACACCGCATCGAAGCCAGTCCACAGCTCATTCATCACCGCTTGAGACGCTTCGCCTTGACGGTGCACCATCGTCGGCAAGAGCCCCAGGAGCGCCAGCGTCGAGTTCTCCCGTTCGCGCACTCGCTCGATCACGCGTAACATTCGCCCCACCGAGCGCAGACAGAGCGGCTCGGCTTGGAACGGGATCAGCACCGAATCGCTCGTCGCGAGCGCGGATCGGGTACACGAACCGACGCCGGAAGGGGTGTCCAGCAACACGAAGTCGAAGCTGGGCACGACTTCATCCAGCACCCAACCCAAGCCACGCTCTCCCCGCAACGCGAGTTCGAACTCGCATGTGTCCATTGGATCGAGGCGCCCGCGCGGCAGCAGGATTAGAGCCGATTGTTTCGTCTGGAGCAGGGCGTCACCCGGTTGGATCTGACCCGCTAGTGCGTCCGCCAAACCTTGATGTTCGGTGTCGGCACGAGCCAAGGAATGTCCGATGCCACCTTGTGGATCGAGATCGACCAAGAGTGTCTTTCGACCACGCTCGGCCAACGCCAACGCCAAGTTCAATGCTACGGTCGTCTTGCCGACGCCGCCCTTCTCGCTCGCTATCGTGACGCAGTGACTCATGCGACCGCTTCCTCCTCGTTGCCGGGTCGTGCCTCTTCGTCAGAAGCCGATTCAAACCCCATCTCGTGTAATCGCTGAATGTTTGCCTTGAGCTTGGCGTCGTCCGGTTGCAGAGCGAGGGCCTTCTCGAAGACGTTCAGCGCCAGCGGGTAATCCTTGCTCAGCATCGCTTCCAGTCCCTGGTCCCAAAGCTCGGCGAACTCCTCGTTGGGACCTGGTCCGTCGTTGGACTTCGTGACCTCGCCGCTGCTGCCCGTGGCTCCGTGGGCGTCATCTTCCCCAGGCGTTTCTGATGTATTATCGACCCCATCCGTGTGGGCGGAGACGGCGTTCACTTCTTGGCTACGTCGACTTTCGTCGACGACGCGGGCCGCTTCCATCAGCAGGAATTCCCAGCCGCCTTCGAGATCCCGATCGCTCGGATTGTCCGCGAGGCGCCGGCACTTGACCAAGGCCCCCTCCGAAAACGTCAATCGGCCGAGCGCATCGAGTCCGCTGCCCAATTCGTCTTTCGCACTCCAGATGTCTCCCGAGGAGATCACGATCTCGCCCACGACATTCCCATCCCGCTCTACCTCGATCAGTACCGAGTGGCGCCCCATGCAGGCCAGCTGGAGATAATCAGGCACACCAAAGGGAGACACTTCAGATGCGCCATCATCACCGAGCCGGCGTCGTACGACAGCCCGCAGCTCCTCGATTGGGACCGGCTTTTCCAACACTTCGACCGATGCGTGGTGGGGGATCTGCGAACGATAGGCATTCAGATAGCCGGAAACGAAGATGATGGGGATGTTCAGGTCGCGACGCCCAAGCTCTCCCAGGAGCTCGAGGCCGGAACGTTCTGGCATGTCGATGTCGCTGATGACGAGGTCGGGGGCGCTGGCGTCGATGAGTTTCAAAGCGTCATTGAGCGTGCCCGCTTCTTGCACGTCGACGCCGAGCTTGGCGATCCCCCGCGCTACGCTGGAGCGCAGCACGGATTCGTCTTCGATGATCAAGACGCGTGACATGAGTTACTCCGTCGGGTGACGCGATTCATTCCGTGGGAACTTTGAACTTGGAGGTGATGAGATCGATGCCGCACTCCAGGCCTTCGCACCAGTTGATGAACTGGTCGACCTTGTCCTTGCCC
Organism: Polyangiaceae bacterium; assembly: GCA_050298815.1. Lineage (GTDB taxonomy): Bacteria > Myxococcota_A > Polyangia > Polyangiales > Polyangiaceae > SZUA-265. The sequence continues at coordinate 226,861 of JBNKUV010000010.1, read as the reverse complement.
TTGAAGTAGCCGCCGTGCTGCGGGGCGATGACTTCGATGTCGAGGGTGCGAGCCATGGCTGCCCACGCCCGCATGACGGCATTTCCCGCCATGTAACGACGGTGAAAACCTTCCATTTCAGGGATGTGGCCCGGGAAGTCGGTTACCTCATGCCCTCCTCCGACCGAGGCGCCCAGGTCCCCGGTGTACAGGATCTTGGAGACAGGGTCGTACACCTGGAAGTTGCCACACGAATGGAGAAAGTGGGCTGGGATGATCGGTAGCTTACAGCCGCCGAGGTCCAACAACATGCCTTCGTCGTCAATCGCGTGCAGACGATCGGCGACTAGCCGGTCCAAGCCGAAGTGGGGAATGAATCGCACCCAGAGCTTGGAGGCGTACGCGACGGCATCCGTCGTCATCAGCCAGCCGTTGACCGCAGCAACGATGTCCGGGTCCTGATGGGAAAGGAATAGGTATTCCAACTTCCCGCGGCCGATCTGCGAAGTCGTTTCGGCGAGCACTTTGCTGTAAATCTTGTGGCCGCCAGGATCGAGGATCATCGCCTTGCCGTCATGCACGATGACGTGCTGATTCGTCGGGATGGACGTGCCTTCCTCGAATCCTTCCAACAGGATGTTCTTGTGGTTGCCTTCTTCGAACAGTATCTGCGTGCTCATCCTGTGCCCCCTTTCAAATCACCTTTGCGATCTCAGTGACCGCGCGTCCCATGTCCAAGAAGATCAATCCCAGCTTGGCGTCTGCCGAAGTCAGCACGAGTAGCACCGTGCCCGGCGCCGCGCGTACCATCACGGCATAGCCATTGTCGCCGCGGATGAGCACCTGCTGGACCTCGCCACGCTCGAGCTCGGTTGCTGCACGAGTGCCGAGGCTGAGCAGCGTCGAGCTCATGCCGGCCACGCGCACCTCTTCGATGTGCTGGGGCAGCGCGCTCGCTATCATCAGACCATCTTCCGAAATGAGCGCACTGGCCTCGATGTCGGGGGTCCCCGACTGAAGTGCCCTCAAAATACCGTTCAGTTCATCGACTCTGGCCATGGTGGCCTCCCTTCCCTTCTCGTCATCTTCTGGCCGCCGCAGCGGCTTGCCTGAACCCACGATTGCGTGGCTTCGAAACCGGCACCTCGAGACGGATGCGCGTGCCCCGTCCCAATTCCGAATCAACTTCCAGCACACCTCCCGCCGACTTCACGGCGCGATCGCACAGTGCGAGTCCAATCCCCGTGCCCCGGGGCTTCGTCGTGTAGAACAGGTCTCTGCACCGTTCCACGACCGCGCTCGGCATGCCTTTGCCGGTGTCTTCGACGGCCATCTTCAGACGCCGGCCGTCTTCCACGAGGCGCGCACTCACCTTCACGCTGTCCCCAGAGGAGCACGCGTGAATCGCGTTGGTTACGAGGTTGAAGAGTATCGCCCGGATGGTCGCAACGTCGAACGGGAGCAGGGGCATGGCCGGGACGTCGCAATCGATGGTGATGCCGCGTTCCTCCGCCTGACGCGATAGTACCTTTGCGGTCTGGAGCATGGCGTGGTCCACTGCACCGTAGCTTTGGGCGCGTAGGCCACGCCCGACGGAACCGATGCCCTCCAGCGTCAGGCTCATGCGACGGATTTCGGTCAAGACCGAGTGCAGGTCGGTTTGGATGTCTCCGGGTGGGCACTCTTCGAGCAAGATCTCCACCGCCGTGCCGATCGCCGCCAGCGGGTTCTTGAGCTCGTGGAGTATGGATGGCAGCACCTCGCTCACTGCAGCCAGGCGCATCAGTCGGTCACGTTCGTCCTTCAAGGTTTCCCAAGACGTGATGTCCTGAAAGACGACCGCCCAGTGTGTGGGGCTTTTCTGTTCTCCCACTGCAGCCGTACGGTAGCCGACGACCACATCTTCGTTTTGGGGGAGCCGCACTTTGCGGCGTTCCTCGGCAGGTTCTTCAGCCCGCAGTTCATCCAGCGGTGCGATCAACTTCGCTACCGATGCGCCCAGTAGTTGATCGCGTTGGGTTTTCAGGATGGATGCGGCGCGGTCGGTAGCATAGGCGATGCTGCCGTTCGCCTCTACCACTACAACCGCGGCGTCCAAGACATCGAGTAGATCGCAGTGGAGATCTCTGGGATCAAATGGTTTCACAGCCCTCATGGACTAGAAACGGTCACTGCTGGGCGGGCTGAATCGCAATGTTTGCGTTGGGGCCACGCTGGGGATAAACATTTGCGTGTGTTAAGTTTGTGCAGGGGGTTCGTGTGAGTCACCTGGTCCCGAGGTGTTCAAACGGAAACCATTGGGTGTCCCTGCGATTGTGCAGACAGTGGGCGGCGCCAACGCTGTGGAAAGCCAGCTCAGCGCTTTGGCGTCTGGTCGTCCTCGTTCACGAAGACATCACGGGTTGCCAGCCATTCGAGGCGCGGAGACGAGTAGGTAGATGTGGGTCGACCGCCGTGCTTGCAGCTTGCCTCGGCTTCTCGCATTCTCTCGGGGGAAGGCTGGCAGGTTTGGGAACGCTATATCTCGTCGCTCTACGACGTACAATTACGGCAAGTGCCTCACCAGCATCAGCCGTGATTCCGAAAGCCCGACGGGTACCTGCCCCTGCTGGAGGCGCCGCTTTCGGAGAACGGGGTGATAAGCCCGATGCACGGGGAACGTATGTTTCGCGCGTTCGCCTACGCCCACGCACTCGTCCCCGGTTACGAGAACGTCTGGAATGTACTCAGTACCTGGCAAGATTTGTCGGGAATCGAGTTCTCGGAGACCTACTTTGGCAAGATGTCACGGCTGTACCATCGGGATACCGACAGCGACGGCCTCTCGGACTTTCAGGAAACGGAGCTCGCCACGAACGAGTTCCATCTCGACACGGACGGGGATCGCTACTCTGACTTCGTCGAGTACCAGTGCCAGACGAACCCGCTGGCAGCGCATAACCAGTCCTTCAGCGGCTATTTCAACGCACCGAGCTGCCCCATCAGCTATCAAGACTACGGAAGCATCACCCTGGCGAGCGGTACCACCACCCGCGTCGTGTCCGGTAACCTACCTCCCGACTCGGGACGGCTATTGGACTATCGACACGTTTGCACTCGCGAGGACTACTCGCCGTTCTCCATCGTCGACTTCGAGGGCGGTGGTGGTGTAGAGTTCTTCGTCAACCACTTGATGGTGCGGCGCGATGACGGGTTCGGGGCCCGGTACATCGGACGGGCAGTCGATCACGTCCTCGTGTTCAACGAAACGGACGAGACCCGTTATTTCGTTACGGGGATCGAGTTCGAGTGTACGGACTAGTGCTTCGATCGCCCGGACGCGATCGGCAGCTCGACGGCCCCAGATCTGCCGGCACCTTCAAGACTTGTTCTTGTCGAATTTCTCACCGATCCTCTGCCAACGCAGATGGTGATCGAGCTGAATCAGGGGTTCAGCACGACACGACCGTCATCACCGCTACTCATCAAGCCAACGGTTCTTGCAGTTCGTTGCTCCTTAGCGCCGCCGCGCCTTAGCGCTAGCGCTGCCGCCGCCGCCCGCCACTCCGTGAGGTATCCAACTCTAACGAGAGGTCGACTCGACGCCGCAGGCGTACTATGCTGACGCCGGTCGAGTCTGGGCGTCGATGAAGTGAGCGCATTTGGACGCCAAGGAGACATCATATGACAGTCAAGCGTATGGATAGCGTCGGCATCGTGGTGGAAGACATCGATGCCGCCATTGAGTTCTTCACTGAACTTGGGCTTGCCCTCGAAGGCCGTATGCCCATGGAAGGCGATTGGGCAGGCCGCGTCACCGGAGTGCGTGGCCTGCGTGGCGAGATCGCCATGATGCAAACCCCCGACGGCCACAGCCGCGTCGAGCTCTCGCGCTTCGACGCCCCCGCCATCGTGTCTGATCACCGCACGGCCCCCGTGAACTCGTTGGGATACCTGCGCGTCATGTTCGTGGTCGAGGACATCGACGACACCCTCGCCCGGCTCAGCAAGCTCGGTGCGACGGTAGTCGATGAAGTCGTCGACTACGAAGGCATCTACCGGCTCTGTTACATCCGGGGCCCAGAGGGAATTCTCATCGGGCTCGCCCAACAGCTCGGGGAGCAGACGCTTCGGGAGAAACCGGAGCGTTAGGCACTCGCGTGGTGCTCCTTGGCGCTCTCGCCATGGGCTCGCAACCGTTCACCGGCCGCTGTGACAGCCCGTGCTTTGCGAGTAGAGTTCGATGCCGGGTTCGCCTTGGCGGACCAAGATGTAGTCTTCGAGCGAGGGAATGCTCTTGTAGTTCTCGAATCTACTGCGGCCCTTTGGCGACCCGGGGTGACCTCGGCGCTTTCACGGAGTACACTCTTGGAGCGTTCATGACCGATCCAGCGAAGCGCCGCGCCACGTACCAAGACGTTCTAGGCGCCCCCCCGCACATGGTGGCGGAGGTGCTCAACGGCGAACTCCATCTTCACCCTCGTCCCTCCAAGCCCCACGCAGCTGCTGCCAGTGCGCTGGGGGAAGAGCTGGGCCCGCCGTTCAAGCGCGGCCGTGGGGGGCCCGGAGGCTGGGTGATCCTCGACGAACCGGAGCTTCACTTGGGCGATGACATCCTCGTGCCCGATCTGGCTGGCTGGCGCGTGGAGCGCATGCCGGAGATGGTCGATGACGAACCCTTTTTCACACTTCGGCCGGATTGGGTGTGTGAAGTCTTGAGTCCGCGCTCGGCCAAATACGATCGCACGGACAAGCTGTCGATCTTTGCTCGGGAAGGTGTCCACTGGGCATGGCTCGTCGATCCCTTGCAGCGTACGCTGGAAGTGCTGCGTCTCGAGGGCGTCAGCTGGTCTCTCTTGGGTGTCTGGCGTGACGACGCCCTGGTTCGGGCCGAAGCTTTCGACGCCATCGAGCTCGAACTCGCCGCGCTGTGGCACCGCGTCGTGCTGAAGCCGCCGGGGTGATCACGAGTGGGGCTCGGACTGGGGGAAGTTTGAGCCGCCTGCGGCAAGGCTCCTCTGCCCCTCTCGTCGGCGACTCAGACGCTCAGAGGACACCAGGAGCAGTGGGGTTATCCGCTGGGCCGCAGTCGCAGGGTAGGTACGAGAGCTCATCCGCGGCGCAGGTTTGCCCGCCGACGCAACCGCCAGCACCCGTACAGGCCTGACTCGAACCTGGGATGCACTGCCTGCGTTCCGACGCCGGCGTAGCGTTCGGTGACGTCGCCGTCCTGGGTTGCGGCTGATCGTCGAACAGCCCCTCGGCGTTGCGACAGACGACGACTGCCTCGCTATTGACGTACCTTGATTGGATCTGCTCCGGGCCGAAGACTCGGATTTCCTGTCGGCCGTGGACGACCTCGTAGCCGTAGCCCGTCCTTGCGCCAACGCTGCGCTGATTGTCTCTGCGTGCACATCCAAACCCCGTTGTGGGGACTCGTCTGGATCCTCGACGTCCGGCCCGAAGAGTTCTTCTGCGTCGATAGCTCGCCGCACCTCCGACTCCATCGATGGCATCTTCTCGCTCTTTGGCCGAAAACGCGCCTTCTCCGACGGTACCGTCGCCGTTTCGTTGGACCCACTCTCATTTCTGTGTCGACTCAATGGGGGTCGCCTGGAAGCCATCGACTGCACCGAGCTGGGATTCGAGGATTGCGAGGTGGAGTTCGATGGCTGCGTTCCGAACTTTCAGTCGATGTTGACTCAACCCTGACCGTTGCTCGTACGGAGGACTCCCCAAGCTGGTGCGCTCTGGTTCGAGGGGGACCGGTCAGCGTCAGCAAGCACCGAACCACGCGCGGGTGCGTCCTCGAAATACCTCAAATAGGAGCACGGCAGCGTCGGGAGGGGGGAGGGGGGAGGTCCACCGCCGTGCGAACAGGGCGAAACCGGCTTTGCTGGAGCTCGAGGCCGCAGCTTCTGCAGATTGATGGAGGCGCTGCCTCGCGTCGACGTCAAGCCAGGAGTTCCTCGAGCTGGCCGCTGTCACCGTCGCCGAACTCCTCTTCGCTCGCCCCCGTGTCTCGGATGGCAGCGCTGATGAGTGTGTTGTGCAGCCTGCCATTGGTGACACCGCCGACGTCGATGTGTTGGCCTTGTTTCAGGTAGCCACCGGCGCTGCCCCAAACGATGTGGGGAATGTTGTTGAAGCTGTGTGTCGGGCCGTCGAGGAAGTGATTCGTCCACATCACGAACGATTGGTTCTCCAACCCGCGGGCCTTGAAGTGGTCTAGACCCAGGGCGAGGGATTGCATACGAACGGCGTCGATTTCTGCATGGGCTTCCTCTGCGTAGGGAATAGCTGGGCCTGAGCCGCCATCACTCTGCACGCGGTGGCAGATGTGGCTGAAGCGATGCATGCCCGTATTCGACGGTACTTCGTAGACCGTTTGGTCGTAACCCTCCCCCCACTGGATCGTGGCAGCACGCCGGTAGTTGCAGGCGAACGCCAGTGCCACGAGACTCATGTGTAGCTGGAGCGTGTCCTCCGTGTCCGTGCTGCGGGGGCTCCAGACGTAGTCTTCCAGCGCCTCGAGGCGGTCGATCTCCAGCCCCTGTGCGCTGCAGGCACCGACCGCCTCGTCGGCGAGATCGCCCATCGCCACCTCGACGTCCCGGATCGAGTCCAAGTGCTGGTTGAGTCGCAGACGGTCGGCAGAGCCCATGCGCGAGTTCCCCATCAATTCCGTCAATTCGTCTCGAACCAAGTCGTGAATGCTGTTGCGGCTCTCGGCGAGGAGGCGAGCTGCATCCTGCGCCTCAGCGGTCATCTCCCCACCCGGAGCCGCGAGGCCCATCAGCTCCAGATAGAATCTGTAGGGATTGCTCTCTGGTGCCCGCAGCTCGCCAGGGCCGGCCCAAGACAGCCTGGGGCCCACATACCCGCGGTCATCTCCGGCCAAGAGGGTGATCGGTTCCAACTCCGGGTGCACGTGGGAGGCGATCACCACGTCCGCGGAAGGGCCCGCTGCCACAGCACTGCTGCTGCTGCCGGTGGGTGTCCTGGCCGTCAACGCGTGGCAGAACCCATCCACGTGAGCGTCTCCCGTCCCGAAACCTGACCAGTTGACCCCAGAAATGAACAACAAGTCGTCCGCATGCGCGGCAAGAGCGCTGGTGGCCGTGCCCGCTTCGGCGAGTGCCGTACTCGTGAGCGGGCCGGTGGTTGGCGGAAAGAACTGGGAGGGAACCACACCGCAAACGGCGCACAAGTGCAGCGCAAAAATGGGCTGCTCATCTTGCCCCCAGGCGGAGCGCTGAGGAAGACTCTCGAGAAATGGGAGCGCCAACGTCGCTCCTCCGGCACCCCGTAGGAACGCGCGTCGCTCGAGTCTTCGGCGGTGACTGGCTCGTCGTGTCTTCATGGCGCCTCCTCCGCGCGCAGACGGTAGGCTGGGCTGCGCACCAACGCGATCACCAGTTCCTTGAGCGACTCATTGCGGCTCACCTCTGCCAATGACTCCAGCAGCGGGCGATCGGCCTCGACCATGTCTCGTTGCAGCTCATAGCTGGCAACGTTCCTCGCGTAGCACACGTGCGCCTGCGTCGTCCTCGCCATGATTTGCAGCAGGTCGTTGGCGTCATCGAACTGTTGCTCACCATCCGCGAATGGGTACTCACCGGTGCTGTCGACGGGCTGCCCATTGTCCAACTCACGCGGCTGTCCCATGCCGTCAAACCCTTCGAAGGCAAAGCCGAGCGGGTCGAGGAAAATGCCATGGCAAATGGGGCCGCACTCACCGCTCGTTTGTTGCACCCGTTGACGGTTCGTGAGATCAGGCTCGACGGGGAGTGACGGTGGATCTGGGAACGCTTCGTAAGGTAGCTCATGGCAGAGTACCTGTTGGTCCAATGCAATCCCTCGATGGACCGAAGACGGCGCTCGATCGAGCCCGTAGTACATCAACCAGGGCACCTGGAGGAAGAAGCCGATACGCTCAGGACCCAGTTCCAACTCCGTCATCTCCTCGAGCGGCGCAACGCCGTACAGGTCTGCCGAGAGCGGTCCCACGAAACCGCGAGGGGAAGTCAGGATTTCGTTGAGCCCCTCGTCCTTGGTGAATACTCGATCGAAGAAGCGATAGGTAAGGTCCTGTAACTCCGGCAACACCGCTGGATCAAAGTCGGGACCGTCGGTTTTGGTGATGCCGCTGAGGCGGTCAAGTCGATAGAGCTGCCAATGAAAGTCTCGCATCAGCTCGACGGCGGGCGCCTGCTCGAGCATGTCACGCGCGATGTCTTCCACTTGATCTGCGGAAGCGAGTTGTCCGGCGTCAGCCGCATCCAGCAGCTCGTCACTCGGCGTCGTTCCCAACAGCGATAGCGAGAGCTTGGCCGCTACTTCGTAACTATTCAGCGCTTCCCCAGCGGGGCCGAGTTCCACGCGATAGAGAAAGTGCGGCGACTGCAGCATCGCCCGAATCACCATCGCCGCACCCTGCATGAACTCGTCACCATACAGCTCCAGGCCGCGCGCGAAGACAGCCTCGTACCTGGACTGTTCCTCTTCGGTCAGAGGCCGGCGGAAGGCGCGTCGGCCCCAGGTGCTGACGAAACCCGCTGCGTCGGTTCCGGAATAGAGACGTTCGAACGCCTCCGGCGAACTCGTTGCCAGTGCAGCCGCTGCTTCAGCGCCCGCTTCGAAGTCCCGAAACTTGGCCCCGTTCACCTCTAGCAGTAGCTCGTTGTTGGAGAAGGGCCTGAAGAAAGCAGCGTCAGCTTCGAAGTCCCGAGACAGATCTGCTGCTTGTTCCAACCGTAGCAGGTCGGTGACGGCCCGCTCCCATTGCTGGAGGGTCAGACGTTGCACCCGCGTGTAGATTGGGTCACCATCGAGGCCGACCGAACTCGAGTAGGTGGTCGCTCCCGTGTCGAGCGGCGGTATGGCGGTGCTGGGTGAAGGTGTACCGCTCGAGGTGCCTGGCTCACCACCTTCGGTTCCCGAGGGATCCGAGCTTCCTTCGGCCCCATTCGACGAGCCATTGCCGGAAGAGTTTCCTTCGTGAGGCGCGTTCTCAATCGCAGACGACGCCCCACCACAGGCGCCCACACCGAATGATTGCAGTGTGAAACACGCAGCCAGCCAAGACAGTGAGCCACGATCGGAGAAACGACGCATCGCATCCCTTCAATGCCGCTGCGAATCCAATTCGATCCCGAGAACTCACCACCACCACTCCATGGCGATTTTTCCATCCAGCAAGGTTAGCCTCGGGCCTCGGGGCGCATCGTTCATCGGCTCGGTCGATAATTCAGCTCGACCAACCCACCGCCAATGCTGCGCGTGCTGTCGAGGTCCAGGGCGTGCCGCTCGGCGCAACCCGCGAACAGCGGTAGGCCCTTTCCCAGCACGATTGGGATTAGCGTCACGGTGATGTCGTCGATCAACTGGGCCTTCAAGGCTGAGCGGATCAGTGAACCGCCGTCGATGTACACGTCACGATTGCCCGCGACTTGCTTGGCAGCGGCAACGAGCTCCTGGATGTTTCCTCCAATGGCGCGCGCGGTGTCTTGGCGGGGCTCGAGGTTACGGTTGGTTGCAACGAGCACCGGCGTTTCGCCGTAGGGCCAAGGCCCATCGAAGCCGTTGGCCACTTCGTAGGTGCGTCGCCCCATCAATAGCGCGCCGATATGCTGCATGAACGGGGTGAACGTGTCCTCGGCGCCGCTGTTGCCTGACGGTAGCCAATCGAGCTCGTCATTGGGCCCGGCGATGAAACCATCGAGGGATGTGGCGATGAATACTCTGACGCGGTTCATGATGTTTGGGAGCCTTTCGAATGTCCTGCAGATCATCGAGCAGCATTTTTTGCAAGCGCAAAGGCACGAATCCGGCGGGCCGTAGCACGTGAACCTACAACGGGGTCTCGGGCAAGGCTGTGCTGGCTACTTGCCTCCGCCGCCGCAGGATCGTTGAGAAATTCGACGAGAACAAGTCTTGAAGGGGCCTCCAAGTCGAGCGCGCCTTGCGTGCGCCTCCGCCATCTGCAGCGGTCGGCGTTGGGGCGCGACCTTCCTCGGACGGCTCGGGCTCCTGTGAAAGGGTAACAAGTGCCAGAGGACCGAGCAGCGCCCGCATGCGGCGCTCGTAGAAGGCGAGTATCGAGTCGACGACCCCGCCGCTCACCTTGCTCAGCATTGAGAACGGCGGTGTCTCACCGCCTGAGGCCGCTTTTGGAGCGCGAGGGGGCCATGTCTGCTAGTGTCACGCGGGTGCTGCGGACTTGGAACTGGATCTTCGTGCCACTCGGCGTGTCGGTGCTCGGTGTCGCGTGCAACTCGTCGAAAGAGGACGCTGGTACCGTTCGCTCCGTCGAACCCGACGTTCCGGCAGAGTCTGTGTCTGGCGACGTAACGAGTCCTCCGGAGGATTCGTCGGCGTCACCCTCGGAAGATGACGACGTGCAGCCGTCAGCCGATGATGTGAACGCGGACGATGACGTCGAGTCCGAAGCCCAGGGCGCGTCCGGTGACTCCTCGACGACGCTCGAGGAAGACCCACCGGCACAGGGCGGAGCGCCCGCGGCACCGACCGAGACGAGCCCCGCGCAGGGTGGAGACGCCGGCGGCGGCACGGCTGGTATGGGTGGTGCGACCGACTCGAAGGGCGGGACGTCCAGCGGTGGCGCTGGAGGCGTGCAGGGCGCTGCCGGTGACGCGGACTCGAGTCGCGGTGGCGCGTCTGGGCAACAGGGTGCCGGCGCGATGGGCGGAGAATGGTCCGATGGGCCTCGCAACAGACCACTCAGCGTGCTCGTCGACGTCGAAGTCGCGGGTTACAGGACATCCTCCATTCCCAGCGGCCTCGCCATGCTTTCCGAGATCGCAGAGGAATACTCCTTCTCGCTCGAGGAGCATGACGAGACCTCCCCACAGCTGACGATCGAGTACCTCTCGGAATACGATCTGGTGTTCTTCCTGAACACGAGCGGGGACTTTCTCGACAACGACGAGGAACAAGCGCTCGAAGAGTGGCTGACCACGAGGGATGGCGCTTTCGCCGCTACGTCGATAGCGATCACCAGCGAAGCCGACTGGGATTTCTACCGAGAACTCGTGGGTGAAAACGCCTCTCTGAACACTACCTGCTGTCCAGACGTCGAAATCGAGTGGACGCCGGAAGGACTCAGCTTCGTCGCGCTGTCCGGCTTTTCGTCGCCGTGGGTCGTGTCGGACGTCTTCTTCGAGCTCGAGGCGTTCGACCAGTGGTCGAGCGAGCCGGGCTTCATCATTTTGGGCACGGCGGAAGTCGGTGGCGTCGTCCAGCCGGTGAGCTTTATGCGGGAGTGGAGCGGATTCCGTTCGTTCTACACGATGCCTGGTTTCGATTCGGCAAGCTTCGAAGACCCCGACATGAAGCGACACATCGCGGCAGGCATCTTGTGGGCGATGCGTCGCGAGGAATGGATCCAGTGAGAGCCTTCTCCTCGCGCGTCGTCTGATCCTCGCTGCCTCCTTGCACCGCGATCCGTACCGCCTGCAACACCAAACCGTCGGAACGCACGAGCCCGTGTTTGATTGCTTCTATCGTCTATCCGACGGTCGATCCGCGCCCCACTGATGAACGCTGCGTGCGAGCGATTTCTCGGAAGTGTCCGTCGCGAGTGTCTCGATCACGTCATCGTCCTTGGCGAAAACCATCTTCGCACGGTGCTCGACGAGTACGTCGCCTACTTCAATCGATCCCGCCCGCATCAGGGACTCGAGCGGCGCATTCCGCTGTCGTCGACGACGCACCACGGCCCCACCGCTCCGAACATCGTCGCGCGTTCCGTTCTCGGCGGGCTCCATCATGACCATCGGTGGGCGGCATCAGCCGCGGATGAATGACTTAGCCAGGACAGGGACCAAGTGACGCACTCGTTTGGACACATAGGCGGCAGATGCAGCGGACGGGTGTATACTTGGGAGATGCGATCAGTTTGGCGAGCTACCAGGATCACACGATCAACCGGTCGCAGGCGAGGCTTCTTCGCCGTCCGCGCTAGAACGATGAGCTGCTGTCGTAGCGCGGCGTTCTCCGCCAAGAGGTCACCGCCCGTTCGGGTCAGGTCCTCTACGAGGCCGAAGAGCGCGGACTTTGGCTTGATCGTGTCGTGAAGTCGACGAGTCAAGCGCCCTCGTGCAGAGCGCGCAGCGTCCTGCTGGTCGATGCCTCCGACTCCATGCGTCAGTATCGTTCACCCGGAAAAAGTGCACCCAGATCGACAATGGCTTGGGAAAGCTCCCACGCTGCATGGGAGGTTTCCCAATGTGCACCTGATTGGACACTTCGCGCTTGTGTTGAGTGTTGGGTTCTTGATAGCTGCCAACTCGCATTCGGTGGGTCGCGCCGTGGGGGCGTGAGTGCGCTGGGTGAAACAACACGTCGCGTGACGCATCTGTCGCGTGCAAGAGGGAGAAAGGGCAGTATGGCAATTTCCGATTTGCCGTCAAAGGAAACGCTCGAAGCGGTGCCTGGGCGGGTGTTCACATTCCTGATGGGGCTCGCTGAGTCCTTGCCGGCGCGTGCGGTGCTGATGGGTGTGGGGTTTACTCCCGCCGAGCACGAGTACTCTTGGAGTCGACTCCAGAAACTGGGGGCACTACCGAAGCGCCTCGAAGCGATCGATCCCGTGGTGCGCGGGGCGATCGTCGAACTCGACGCGTGGGATGGACCGAATTTCACGGCCATTGCCGAAGCGCTGATGCGAGATCACGCGGAACAGGCGGAGTTCCTGTTCGACAACTTGGAGGCTTCTGACGGACCGGAGGCGGTTCCCGGTGTCGAGAAACTGCTCGATCGTCTCGATGCGCTCGAGAGCGGAAAGGGGCGGCCATCGGGTGCAGAAGAGAAAGACGCGTCCGCCCTCGCCTTGCTAGCGGTTCGCGGTTACCCGAAAGAAGAGCGCCAGCGGTTGCGTGGTCTGGTCGAAACAACGAAGCGCGTCGCACCCGCTCCCCGGCTCGGCGAACGGGAGCGAGACGAGATCCTCATAGAGCTCTATCGCTGGCACTCAGACTGGAGCGCCCAGGCTCGCAAGAGCATCACCAGCAGAGCAACCCTCATCCGTCTCGGTCTCGCTGCTCGACGCCGACGCAAGAAGAGCGGCAGCGACGCACCGGTCGAGCCCGGTCTGGGACCGCAAGAGGCGTGAGCTCGCAACCGGACTTGCTTACGAATCGAGTCCGGCGCTTACGAATCGAGTCCGAAACTTCAGGAACCCGCGCCGATGCTTTCGAATCGGGGTCGGGCGATGGCGGAGCCCTAAGGTGAACCTCGCGGCTCCGCCGCCGCTTGCGGAAACCACCAGAAAAAGGCTTCAAGAATCGCGGCTGCGCGCTGCGCCATCTCGGCGGCGCCGGTCGTGACTGGCTCCCAAGATCCGGTTCAGAGCGACCAAGAATCGGAACGCGCGACCCCGAAAACGATTGACCGCCAAATCCTTAGTTAGATCAATGGATTCTGAAGTTACCCTGCCGATTCGGAAGCAAGAGCGCGATTCCGGAAGATTTGGGGCGGATTCTGAAGCCTCTTACGCGACCATTCTCCACCCGGCTCGACGCCAGCGGGGGGGCCGTCTGATGCTGGACTCTCGGGGCCCGCCGCGGGACGTTCGCGCTTGGCGTTGACGCGCTGAGTCAAGGTCCAGCCCCACAGGCTGTCCCTATCAATCACGCTTGCCCGGTGCATGGCCCTGCCCCGACGGGGAATGCACTCGGACCGTCCACTTGACTCATAGACTTCCACACAGCGAATAAGTACCTGTGGATTAACGCAGTGTTTCGTCGGTTGGACTCACGCTTGTGGTAATGAATCATTCATGGTTTGCACCATCGCGCGCCTCCAGCGTCGGTCGTTTCCGTGGCTTGCCGCGGCGGGGCTGGCGGTAGCGTGTGGGGAGGGGTCGGACGGTGGTTTGTCAGCTGCGGGGGCGCCATCAGCAGGCAATCCGGTTCCAGGGACTGTCGGCTCGAATTCTCCTGCGATGCCGGGGGCCTCGGAAGGTGCCGGTGCATCCACCGCGTCGCCGGGGGCGCCGGGCCTTCAGCCTGACGTGGGCGCAACTCCAACTGGGGGCGAGGGCACCGCACAGGGCGACGTGGGAGATGGCATGGCGGTTGCCCCAGAGGCCGGTGCTCGCGAAGGGCTCGTCGGGCGATTGAGCAAACGCGAGTATGGCTACAGCGTCCTCGACGCACTCGGCGTCGAGCTCACTCCAGAAGAGCTCGACGGCAATGGCGGCGGACTGTTGGATGATACGGGCGACGGAGTGTTCCGTCATTTCGCCGACAAGCAAAGCTCGACCGAGCAGCACACGCTCGCGTACTTCGAAGTCGCGGTCTCCATCGGCGAACGTGTTGACGTGGCGCAGCTGGCCGAGACCCTCGCTGTTTGCCAGCTCGCCACGCAGGATTGTGGCGGTGAGTGGGTTAACGCAGTGGGGAGGCGCTTGTTTCGACGCCCGTTGGATGAGCGCGAAGCCACGCTGTACCTGGACATCTTCTCTGAAGCCGTGGAGCAGGGGGCTGACTTCGAAGAGGCAGCCCGTTGGGTGACGCAAGCGCAGCTCCAGTCCCCGGCGTTCCTGTTTCACATCGAAGACGAAACTGGCGGAGTAGCAGGACAGGATCGCGGCCTCACGGGTTACGAATTAGCGGCGCGGCTGGCGTCATTTCTCTGGGTCAGTCTACCGGATGAAGAGCTGTTGGACGCGGCGGTCAGCGGGGAGTTGGATAGCCCTTCGGGTCTCGAAGGCCAGGTCGCGCGTCTGCTGAACGATCCGAAGGCGCAGCGCTTCACGGAATCGTTCATCACAGACTTTGGGCGTGCTCACCTGGCTGCTTTCGATGGTGCCACCGAAGCACAGCGAGAAGCGCTGCACGACTCCATCGTCGCCACGTTTCAGCGCCACTTTTGGCAAGCCCATCGCAGTGTGCCGGAGCTGTTTACAACGACGGAGTTCATGGTCAACCCCGCCGTCTCCGAACTGTTGGGGTTGGCCGTGGCGGACTCTGCCGAGGAGCTGGTCGTGGCTGACGTCAGCCAGTTGCCGGAACGGGTTGGAATTCTGTCCCACCCCGGCATGATCGCAGGCATGGGCGACCGTGGAACTGGCTCGTTCGTCACACGCGGAAAGTACTTGATGGAACGCTTGTTGTGTCAGAACCCCATAGCCGTTCCAGTGGAGCTTGCTGAGTCGCTCGAGCAGTTCAGTGCTGACACCGCCGGGCTGAGCGAACAGGAGAAGGCAGCACTTCGCATGCAGCGCCCGGAGTGTTGGGCTTGTCACACTCAGTTCGAGCCGTTTGCGTTTGGCTTTTCGCGTTTCGATGCAGCTGGCCGCTACCTGGGCGAGCTGGACGCTGACGGGAAGCCGCTGAGCATGGAAGGCTGGGTTCCCGTCGCTGCCGAAGCGAGTGCGCCACACTACGCGAACTTCCGCGAGTACATGGAGATCCTCGCATCCGAATCTCAAGTGCAGCGCTGCATGACCGAACACTTCTTGGACTTCGCGACGGGCCGAAGCCCAGACGCGTTGGGGCGAGCACACGCAGAGCTCGTGCGAGCGCAGGTGCCGGCAGCGACATTGCCGGAGATTGTCGCAGCTATTGCACAGAGTCCGCTCTTTTCCCAACTCAAGACATCAATGACCGGTCAAGCGCCGAGCAGCGGGGGCGAGTTGTAAAGTGGTCAAGGTACTTTCACGGCGGACGTTCCTACATGGGGCGGGCACAGTCTGCGTTGGACTGCCATTTCTCGAGGAGATGATGCCACGAGCGCCGCGCGCACAGGCTGAGTCACCCCCAACGCGTCTGATCACGATGTTTTTCGGGTTGGGGATCCCGCGCGAGCAGATGCTCGACGGCTTCGACGGACCGCTGGAACCTTACGCGCCGCTTCAAGACAAGATGGCCATCTTCACCAACCTGGAGTTGAACCACGCGCACACCTTCGGTTCAGGAGAGCCGCACCACAAGATCGGCGACGTGGTGTTCGTTGGTGACCCGCAACGGCAAGAGTATCTGGCCTCAGGCCCATCGATGGAGCAATTGGTCAAACAGAGGCTGCACCCTGACGGCGTGCCAACTCGATTGGGCTCGAAGTCCATCGGCATGTGGTTCCGTACCGGATCCTCCGCCCAGTACACGCGTCATTGGAACTTCGATGGCAGCCCAGGTGAGCGTCCGGAGAGGCGACCCAGCCGCATTTTCGAGCAGTTTTTCGGTACGGCAATCGAAAGTGCAGAGACTCCCTCCGCGGATACCCCGACGGATCCAGCGTTGGTTCGCGAGCGACACCTCCGCCGCAGTGTGCTGGACGCTGTGATGGACGATTACAGCTACTACACCGGCGAGCGTTCCCCTCTTGGAGCATCTTCGAAAGCCAAGCTGTCAGTGCACCTGGATAATATTCGAGGCATTGAGCAACGGGTCGCCCCGGTGGAGTCCGCGATTGAGGATGCGGTCTCGCAAGAGCTGTGCAACATCCCTGATGGAGTGACAGATCCGGGTACCAATCTCCCGTACGAGCTGGAACAGGCCGGAACGGGGTCTGGCGCCCCTGCCATCCCCTATGAAGACTTCGGTGCGGCATTCCAGCTGCAATCGGAGTTGATGGCGTTGGCGTTGCGTTGCGACGTGGTGCGTTTCGGCAGCATGTTGTTCGTCGGCGCGGGTGGTCACGTCAGTTATCGCGGGACCTATAACGCGTTGGGTGGAAGTATCGATTTTTCTGCGGACCTACAGGGCACGACTCCGCATGACTTGTACTTCCACAACAACCAATGGGACAAGGTGCGCCTCAATCAACACTTCGCCCAGGTCAACATCGCGCACGCCCTGTTAGCCTTTGACGATGCTGACTACCTCGAGGCCAACGGCAAAACTGTCCTAGAGAACACCCTCGTCGTCGTGGGCACGGACTACGGCGGCGGTGGCAACAGCACTGGGCACATCCCCGAGGGAGTCTTCCATGCCGTTGCTGGTGGCAATGGGCATTTTCGACCGGGGTTCTACGACACCGAGTACAACATCATCGATCTCTATGAGACCGTGTTGCGCCCATACGGCGTCAACTCCGAGATGGGTGCTGGTAATCATCCAACGTTCCGATACACCCCGCGGCTGATTGACGAACTGTTGGTGTAGCCCGCCGCGGTTATCAAACACACTGTGGTTGGCCACCAAGACGCCGGATGCAACTTGCGGGTTTGTAGCGCCTGTCGTGCGTCCAGCAAGCTACTCATCCCGTAACTCGGCGCCGCGTAGACGTCGGGCTACAAACAGCGCTGCGAAGATCACGAGCCCGATGTGCATCAGACGAAAACCCACCTCCGACAGAGGAGCGAGCTCGACGTGATTCAAGTGTGCGGCTGCGTGGAACCCCAGAGCGACGGCGATGCTGCCCCGCGCGCGCTCGAAGAACCAGGTCATGATGACGGAGTACGCGCACAACGTGACGACGCTTTCCGCCTGACGGATCCAATCGAGTTCCCCCGTGGCGGGGTTGAAGATATAGCCGAGGTGCCATAGTGACCACATCACGCCGAGCAACATCGAGCCTTTGACCAGACCAAAGTGGTCGCGCAGTCGCGGGTAGGCAAAGCCACGCCAACCGAACTCTTCCCCAAGAGGAAATACCACCAAGGCAGCCATTTGCGTGGCCAGTACTGGGGGGTAGAACCACTTGGACAGTTCCCAGCCGAGGGCAGCCGTCAGTAGCGCCGCCGCCAGGCGTAAAACCAAGGGCGTTAGCAAGGCCAGAAGCGCCCACCAGAACCAGCTCGGGGTGGTTCGCAGGCGAACGAAGACCTCCTTGGTGGAGCCGTCTCGAAGTGACAAAACGAGGGCTGACAGAAGCGGGCCAAATGCGCTCAGTCCAGCGCCAGCTACGGCGAGGGGAGATGGCTCTTCGTGGCGCGCAAAAGCCAGGCTGGCGGGCGCCGTCAGAGTCCAGGTGAGGCCGCAGGCCAGAGCATAGTACTGAAATACTGAGCTAACCGAACGAGTGGGAGTCGTCATGCGGACGTTGGACAGGCAACTCGCGCAGGAGTTTGAACTTGGCGCGCTATATCAGCTCTTTGGCGTGTGCGCCATGAACTGCGTGGGACTCTGGCCCGTCCAGCGACGAAATGCGTGGTGGAAAGCACTCGTCTCGGAGTAACCAAGGAGTTCGGCGACGACCGGAAGGGGCAGACCGCGGCCCAGGTAGGCCAGTGCCATTTCGTGGCGCGTGGAGTCGATGATATCGGCGAAAGATGTCCCTTCCTCGTGAAGGCGCCGTTGCAGCGTACGTGCACTCATGCCGAGTTGACGCGCGGCTTGCTCCACAGTAACGCCTCCCCTGCACAGCGCGATCTGAGCTGTTGCGCGAACTGAAGCTGATGCGCGCGCGGGGTCCGGCAAGCGCGACAGCGCGTCAGCTAGTTGCCGTTCGAACACCGCCAAGAATGTCGCGTTGGCATGCCGCATCGGGGTCGCCAAGCCTGCAGCGTCAAAAACCACCTCGCTGTGCTCAGCGTCGAACTCGAGGGGGCAGTCGAAGATCCGTCGATGCTCGCGCTGGTCGTGCGGTGCGTCATGGGCGAAGCGGACCACCTGGGGTTGGATGGGTGCTCCCGAGAGCGCGCGGGCGCCGAGCACCACCTCTGCCAGGGCGCATTCCTCAGACTGGCGACGAAAGGGTCCTTTCGGAGCGGGAAAGAGCGAGCGTATAGTCATAGCATCGCCATCACGCGCGAACTCCAACCGCTGTCCGTCGCCCCAGTACCGCGTATTTCGAGCGAAACGTTCAAGAGCTGCTCCAAGAGTTTCACTCGCCATGAGCGCCAGCACTCCGATGTCATAGTGCTGTGGATCGCCGACGTCTTCAGCAAGGTGTAGTCCGAAGTGCTCGTCATTGACGATCGCCATAGCGTGCTGGCAAAGGCGCTCGACGGCGGCGAAGGGTACTCGAGCCTCCTGCTGCAAGAGAAGGGCATGGCTTAACCCAGCCTCCCTGCACAAGAGCTCCGGATCGTGTCCGCGGCGTGCACAGAATTGCACGACGCGAAGCAGAACGTGGGCCGACAGGGTGATGGGTTCGGTGGCTCGAATCATGTGGCTGTATTCTCGAGACTGCAGAAGGACCCACGATGCCAACCGAGCGGTGGCATGGCTGTGTCGCCTTAGTATCGTCGGAGCATACCTCGTGATGTGTTGAAACTCAGCCTCACACGTCCCTGGGGCGCGGTCGCCTCTGGCTTTTCACGGCCGACGCCGACTCGTGAAGAAACGAGCGACATCGCCGGTCGCGTCGAGCCGGATCTGCAAGAGACGCTCCGTCTGAGGAAGCGAAGGCCCAAATCCGTGAGATGATGACGCGCCACAAGAACAAGATCCAGGGCGTTGCGTACGCCGTCAAAGGGACGGGTTCTCGGTGTCGGCGACAGGGCGAAACTCTTCGGCCAATCGGCTCGGCTGGAGGAATAGGAGTGAGGACATCTGCAAGGGCTCATCTTCAGCCCACAAGAGCACAACAGGATTGCGCCGAGTAGCCGTGCCGACTTGCGATGTCTCGACCGCTCTGTACGATGCTGAGCTGATGAAGACAGTCTTTCTTCACGTCGGCACTCACACGACGGCGACAACCACTCTGCAACGATTTCTCTTCCTCAATCGCGAGAAGCTTGGAAGTAGAGGTATCTTTCTGCCGCTCGATGCCGAATGTGCCACGCGTCATGGCTCATTTGCCCACGCACTCAAGGGGAAGTCCGCGCTCTCCGCTCAACCGTTCCTACAGCTGAAGCTGGACCTTCAAGCTAGACAGCCGCACACGGCGATTCTCACCAGCGAGTCCTTTGCGCCGCAACTCAGCCGGACACGAAACGAGGGGCTTCGGTATCGAACCCAATCACGGGCCACTTGTCAGTGTCTTGGCCTAACCAAGGGGCGGCGCTCCCGGAGCGCTTCGTGGTAAAGGCTCTCGCCATGGTTCACACGATTCTCACTCATCCCGGCGGCGCTCACAAAGACGATCTGCTCGCCGTGTGCGTTTTGATCGCCAAGCACGAGGCGCCCGTTGTGCGGAAGGAGCCGACGGACGAGGAGCTGCGCGACCCGGAAGTCGCGATCGTGGACGTTGGGGGCAGCCATGACCCCGAACTGATGAACTTCGACCACCATCACTTCGATCGGGCGCATCCACCGACGTGCGCGCTCAGCCTGATCTTGGAGCACTTCAAGCTCTACGAAGAAGCGCGCTCTTTGTGCGAGTGGCTGGAGCCTGCCGAGTGGTTCGACTCCCGTGGACCCAACAAGACTGCCGAGTGGTTGGGGGTACACCGGCGAGTCATCTCTCAGCTCAACTCACCGATCGATGTCACCCTCTTGCGCCGCTTCGCGAACACGACACAGTTGACTCCCGGTGATCCGCTCTACGAGTTCATGCGCTACATTGGCGAAGACCTACTGCAGTATTTGAGCGGGGCGAAACAGCGCATCGCGTTTGCGGAGGAGCACGTGGAATCGTGGTCGGTCTCCGCTGGTGAGGTGACGCTTGGGGCGCTCTTCCTGCCGCGAACGGATCCGGCGGTCGACGAACCGAGCACAGCTCTGTCGAACTACGTACGCTTCAAGGGGTTGGAGGAGCAGGTTGCGGCGCTCGTGTACCCAGATCGTCGTGGCGACGGGTACGGAATTCGGCGCTACGAAGACCACCCAGCGTTGGATTTCTCACGAGTAGCGACCGAACCTGACGTCCACTTCGCTCACAAGAGTGGCTTCATGTGCAAGACGAGCGCTACGAGTCCGGCGCGCCTCCGTGCGTTGATCGCAGGAGCCGTCACCCACCCTTGAGTGGCATCTGCCGGCGCGCTGAGAAAGCTCGCTGGCGCGCTAGACCTTCCAGGACGGTCTCGAGCTGATCCACGTCCTTGCGATTCGCGTGGTGCATCGCCGTCGGTGCGGGCGGCTGGGACGCTCTCCTCCGCGGTACGTCAAGGTGATATTGCGGGTTTTGGTCAGCGCAGGCTACGCCTTCAGAGCACCCTGAAAAACAGCAGGGAAGGTCCGGCAAGAAGTGGACGTAAGCCGAGGTACCTGGGCAGACTCCGTTCGGGTATCGACGGGCGGTTCCGACACCTAGCCTCTTTGCTGGGCCAGCCAGCTGCCGTCGTTGACCATATCAAGGAAAACTAGAATGATTCGAATGCCTTACTTGAAAACAATCGCCAGCTTGCTGTCACTTGCGCTGGCCTCCCAAGCGTGCACCGTCGTCACCAAGAATCCCGACGATGATACGGACGAAACCGAAGAGTCCGATCTCGGCGGCGAAACCGAAGGAAGCGACGCTGGGGACACCGAAACAGAAGCCAGCGACGCTGAGGACACTGAAGTGGAGGGCAGTGATGCTGAAGACAGTGACGCCGAGGATAGCGGCGCTGAAGACAGTGACGCGGAAGATAGCGGTGCTGGCAGTGACGCTGATGACGATGCTGGCGCCGATGTAGACGGCGGGGCAGAGGAAGGCGACGGGGGCGAAGCAGAGACTGACACCGCCGAAGGCGACGGTGGTAGTGGCGGTGGTGGTGAAGTGAAGACGGGTAGCATCTCGCTGACACAGTCCGTCCTAGTAGTAGCGGCTCTGCCGGATCCCATCGTATCTGCAAGCATCAGCGGCGCGTTCACCATGACGAGCACCACAGAACAAGCCGAAATCGACTGTGAGTCGACGACCGTAGACTCGTGCACCATGACGGTTTGTGCCATTCCGGACGGCAACGGCGGCAGCTCAACTTCGGTGACAGTCAGCGCGGGCGACATCACTGTTAGCGGCCTACGGTCAACTCCTGCCGTTGCCTACAACGAAGCGACTGGCATCTACTCGAGCACACCGACAGCAGACTACCTTTGGGACGAGTCCGTTGAGGCGACGGTGGAGGCAACGGGTAGCGATGATGTTCCAGCGTTCAGCATGGACCTGACACTCCCCGACCTCATCACAGTGACGGCGCCCGAAGCGGACGCGCTGAGCAATTTCGCGATTTCTCGTTCGTCGGACCTGGACGTCGAGTGGGAAGGCGGTGGCGAAGGCATGGTGAGCGTTTCTCTGTCGGGCGCTACCAACGACGAAACCATTGCGATTAGCTGCGTCGTCCCGTCTGATGAGGGTGGTGTCAGCGTGGATGCCTCGCTACTCGAACCGTTGCCGGATACTGGTGCGATGAGCATCAGCGCGACCGCGAGCGCAACCTCTGATATTGGCGACGATTGGATGATCTCGTTCTCGGGAACCAACCTCGGCGCCAGTGGGACGACCACCGTCACCGACTGACGCTCGAGCGCATCCGAAGCAAGAGCTGGCTTCGGTCAACCAAGTGATGAGGGCTCGGGTCTAGACTCGGGCCCTCATCTTATTGGTGCTAGCGACTTGTCGCTCGTGACGGTTTCAGCCAAGGACTCGGTTACGGAAGCGTCCCTGGCGAAATCCCTCCAGGATACCCTTCGCGGCTTGAGTGCGCTCCGCCGCGGTTGCGCCCTGCCGCATGAAATCCGAAAAACCCGGCAGGCTCTCAAACGCATCATGGTCGCTCAAGAAGCCCATGCTCCAATCCGGGAACTGGCGCTGATTGAGGCTTCGCGCGAGCAGCTGAACGACTTTGGCGTGGCGCGGATCTGTTCTGATTTTTTCGAACAGACTTTCGACAACCGTTTGCTTGCCTTCCAGCGCCTGAATGAACGATCTGTCATGATAGAGCAACAGTCCGGTGACGTTCAGGCGCGCGTTGTTCGCTCGTGCCCGTTCCAGCAAATCCGCCAGCTCGGCGCTCCGAAAGGAGTGGGTGGCCGCACTCGAATACACCAACTGGTAGATCTCGTCGCTCATCCAGTTTTGCACTCTAACATGCGCAGCGGCGAGCTCACCATCGTTTCGTTCTCGGTCGAACCTCGAGACAAGCGGGGGCTCGACGTGGCGGCCCCGGTGCGGCGTGCCTCGCCTTTGCACTCACTAAGTCGGTCATCATGATGTCAGTTCGTGTAGGCCCTCTGCTTGCTGCAGCTCCCCAGAGAGGTGGCGTCCCCGCGATTCATGAGTTGCGCTCCAAATGACGAAGGGACACCGCGGTGTGCGATGTCCCTTCGTGTTCGAGCGGTGCGCTGGTGGTTACCGGTTGCGCCTGTTGCCTTGCTTGCCGTGGGCTTTCTTCCCAAACTGCAGTTCCTCTCCGACCAGGACTCCGTCGCCGCTCTTGTCCAGGCGGTCGAAGTGTTGTCCGGCAGCCGCGCGGGCTTCTTCGACGTCGACGCGGCCGTCGCCATTGGTGTCCGCCTTGGCAAAGTGAGCAGCGGCGCCGTGTTTTCCTTTACCTGCTCGCTTGCCAGCCTTGTGGCCAGCGGCGAACTCGGCTTGGCTCAGGCTGCCATCGCCGTCCTTATCCAATGTGGTGAAGCGCTCCTCCGGCATGCGCGCCAGCTCGTCCCTGCTGAGCAAGCCATCGTCGTTCTTGTCTAGTTTTTCAAAGAACTTAGATCCGCGTTTGGCGTTGCGCTCCGGCGATGCGTGGTGACGCTTGCCCTTCATTGCGGCAAGCTCTGCTTGGCTCAGACTACCGTCGCCGTCCTCGTCCAGGCGGTCGAACATCTCCTGGGGCATTCTGCTCACTTCGTCTCGGCTGAGCGCGCCGTCGCCGTTGGTATCCTTTTCGGCGAACTTGGCGGCGCGGTGGGCTTCATGTGCTGCCTTGAAGTGCGCCTTCATCTCGTCGGGGCTCGCGGCACCATCGCCGTCTTGGTCCGCCGAATTGATCCGTTCTTCAGCAGCGGCCTGCATCTCGGCTTTCGTGACCATGCCGTCCTGGTTTTCGTCGAGACGTTCCAGCAGCTTCGCGCCGTGGGATCCGGCAAAGGCGACGGCGGTAACGGAGGAGGCGGCCAGTGTGGTGATGAATAGGGTCTTGAAGTTCATTGCTATCTCCTGGGGAGGGGCCGAGGTGGCCGGTTTCGAAGAGCTCAACGCGGCCCCTCGGAGATTCCGTCGAAGAAAAATCATCGCGCCAGCACTTCGCGCCTATGTGGCGGAAACTGCAGGAGAGTGTCCGCCTGTGGCGGCCGGTCAGGGAGACACGCGATACGCAGGTCAGCGCGTCGCCCGAGAGAGTTGCGAGCCGTCGGGTATGGATAGCGCGGTCCGGGCCGTAGACAGCCTGTGCCGACCAGCCTACCGCGATCTGTCACACTCGGGTTCGGGCGGAATGCTCACCAACTCCTCTGTTTCCAACGAGTAGTAGGGCGTGGGATAGCCGTCGAGTTCGAAGACTGGCTGCTCCCACTCTGCGTCGCATTCGGCGGCATCGGCCCAAAGCAGGTTCACTCGCTCGAGGGGCAGTGTCATTTCAGCCAGCTCTGTTCTTGCTAGGACGAGGGGGTCTTCCCAACGAATGATCCCCAGCGTCGCATCGCTTGGATCGGGGGAAGGGGTTTCGGGACACCGGTCTCGGGTGTCGGCTTCGCAAGGAGCTGGGCACGTATCCGCCACGGGCTCGCTGCTGGGTGCGTTGGCGGAAAGCTCGGCACGGCAAGTCTCCAAGCAATTGTCATACGCCGCGCAAGGAGGCTTTGGTGGCTGCTTCAAACGGTACGAAGCCAACACCGACTCGCCTTTCGCTAGGTTCTGACAGACAGTTCCGCCGCAAAACAGGGTGTCCAAGTACTCACCAGAGAAGGAATCGCCTACTTGCAGGTCAGCTTGACCAAACAGTACCTCATCGAGAGACAGCTCTACTCGTTGCGATCCGATCTCTAACACGGTGGCCTTCAGCCACGCGTTCGCTTGAAGCCCGCAGGGGCAAGGTCGCCAACTCGCCGACACCGGGTTGTAGCCATCGGGCACGTTTTCACTACCGGACTGCCCCTGCTCCAGGGCGACCTCAGAGCCTTCCGCGTCTTTGGGGGCTGGTGCGTCGTCCCGCGTTTCGAGGCAAGACTCTGCGAGTAGGCAGGTGCCCACCAACCAGACGAGGGATCCTAGCGATAGGCTGCGTGGGCGCTTCATGACCCCATGCTGACCGCTCAATCTAGCCGGGTAAAGGTCCAACTGGATCATAATCGAGCTTTTCGTGTCCCGAGTTCGTCGCTTTGTGCTCGAATTTGATATGGTCTGGCCGTGGACAATGTCTCTAGGGAGTTTCTTCGGGCTGTCCGTGGGGAGCGTTCTCAGGTCGCGTTGGCGCGCAAGTTGGGCTTCACGGGCAACCCCATCGCGAATTGGGAAGCAGGCCGTCGAAGCCCCACCGCCGCTCAAGCGCTCCGTGCCTGCGACCGTGTTGGGATCTCCGTGCAGCAGGCGTTCTTGCGCTTCGTCAACATTCCCCTCGAGCAGGGGCCGGCGGGTTATCGATTGGGGGCTTGGCTCGATCAGCTTCGCGGTAGCACAACAGCGCTTCATCTTGCGGCCGAGAGCGGTCATTCGAGACATCAAATACGTCGCTGGTTGTCTGACGAGGCGGCTCCGAAGCTGGCGCAGTTCTTTTCTTTGGTTCAAACGATCACCGGACGCCTGCCGGACTTGATCGCCGAGCTCGTGCCGATCGAGCGTGTGCCGAGCGTGTGTGCCCAACATGCCCAACTCCGCGCTGCCCGCCGTTTGGCGCACGACCAACCCTGGACCGAAGCAGTGCTTCGACTACTCGAGACTCAGGACGCGCGTCGCGGCGACTATGACGCCCGGGGCATTGCCGAGCGCTTGGGGATCTCCGAGGAACTCGCTCGAGATTGTCTGGCTCGTTTGGTTGGTGCGGGGATCGTCATCTACCAACAACCGCGGTTCAGCGTAGTCAGTGCGCTGAGTGTCGATACCAAGGCATTAGGACAGCTCAAGGCCCACTGGAGCGACGTTGCCAGTGAACGTGCACTTGCACCTCAACCGGGAGATGTCTTCTGCTACAACGTGCTGGCCGCATCAGCGCAGGATGTCGAGCGGATAGGCAATCTGTTGCGCGCCACGTATCGAGAGATTCGCAGCATGGTTGCCAACACGCCGAGCGAGGAGGCCGCCGCCGTCGTCAACCTACAGCTGGTCAACTGGGGCGACCCTTTGCAAAGCAAGTGAGCGGTGCCATCGGGATAGCCCCAGCGAAAGTGTATTCCCTCAATCGTCGCCCTCCGTAGTCTAGGCGCCGGCATGAAGGCGCCCCTTCGGCCGCGCGCTAGCCTGCTGATGTGGTTGGGGATGTCGCGCTCAGAGCAGAATGTTCGCCAGAGTCACGGCGCCGGCGGCCAAGTGGAGCTCCAGCTCCGTCACCGTGCCGTCCTGTTCGATACCGATCAGTTGCGTCGCTCCGGGGAAGCCGGTCGCTGCAGCGGGTACGTTGATCAAAACGGCGCTGCCGCGATCAGCTGTCGCTCCTTGGACGTCGCTGTAAGCAGGGCCTTGATCGTAGCCAACGATGGCGTCGCCAGCGCTGATGGTCACGCCGCTCTGGGGTGTCCCACGGTCGTCCAAGAAGTTGAGGATGGCGTGGGCGCGATTGGGCTCCAACGAGGATTGCCCGCTGGAGAAACTGTCCAGCAGCCCATCGAGCACGACGCGGTTGAGCACGAGCGCCACAGTCTCTGCCGCTGGGTCATGGACCCACTGCAGGGTCGTCAGCAGTCCCAGCTGCGGGTCCCGCGGCTGCACGGCTAGCAGTACCGGTAACCCCTTTGCAGAAAGCTCGAAGGCGCTCCCCGGGAGGTATTCCGCGGCATCGATTCCGCCCTCGGCGCCGCTGACCGCGACATCCACGGGGCCAACCGCGAGGTCGACGACGGTTTGTAGATCTGCGGTGATGGCGACCGCCACCACGCCGCGCACCTGCACTGCCTCGTTGGGGTCCTCTGACGGCCCTCTGGGTGAGCCGGCGTCGACCCCGAGCATCCTGCCGCTGGCGCCCCCGCCAAAGATACGGGCATTGCTGTTGCTATCTTGGTTGGCGGGCGGAAAGCGCTCCCCATCATCTCCCGTGCACGCCACGGCCGTAACGATCGAGGCGCACATCGCTCCCCGGACGAGCCAACGAGCACTCGGCAGCGACCCGCACCTGCACCCAGAGGTCTTCCTGGCAAGCAAGGCGCAGCGCTCCACTTGTCTCCCGATACGCATGAAGCGAGACGATATCGGTTCTGGGCGCGTTGTACTAGCTGATGCGCAGGTGGCCGGGTGATGGCCCCGAGCGTCGCAGCGAGCTGCGCGTCAACCCGCGAGCGCGGCGTTTGAAGA
Organism: Polyangiaceae bacterium; assembly: GCA_050298815.1. GTDB lineage: Bacteria > Myxococcota_A > Polyangia > Polyangiales > Polyangiaceae > SZUA-265. The sequence goes on along the minus strand of JBNKUV010000010.1, from coordinate 199,687 downwards.
AGGAGCCGCGCAAGCCGATGTGCACGTAGCGTAGGGTGGGCTTCACGCCGCGACTTACAATATCAGCGGAAGCCGCTAAGGCGGCCGTTCCACCGCGCTGCTTGCCACTCAATAACTGGCACAGTCTCGCTCTGTCGCTCATGGTCCGAACATGACTGACTTCGATGGGGCGTTCAGCTCGCGCTCCTGCGGCCGCCAGGGCCCCCATCAAACCCTCTCAGCGTGGCTGTTCGCCCTGTGCGTCGCGGCTTGCACGGGTTCACCTGCAACGAACGTCGGATCGACTCGGGGAGCAACCGACACCGACGTGACCACCACCGATGGGCAGGACGCTCCCGATGCATCGACCACGCCGGACGCATCTCCATCGGGGGAGCCATCCTCGGCACCGACCGAGCCCACACCCGACTCGTCCGTCGAGCCACCAGAGCCAGCGTGCGCCGAACGGCTCGAACTCGCGGCGTGCTTTTCATGGCTTGGCGCGGAGCCCGAGCGACCCGATGAAGATACGCAGTTGTTCGACGTCGAAGCAACTGTGACGGGGGTCAGTCCAGGACCTGGTGAACAGGGTTGTGAGCATTTTCAGCTCGGCAACCTCGACGCAGCGGATCCAAATGATGTGACCCGAGTTCATCTCGAGGGTGACGACGTGGAGTTCACCCTCGTGCTCGCCGTCCCCGGGTTTCCGGCACATCGTTTGATGGGCCGCCAACTGCACGTGCTCGCTGAAGCGTGGAACCACGAGTATGAAGGGTCATCCAACGAGCTCGTCATCTCGAGCTCGAGCGGGGATACGCTCTTTTGGCTGAGCGACGGAGGACACCAATGGGAACCGTTGCCCCTGTCGTTAGGCCTACTCCTGTGTGAGTACGCGGAGTTCTCTCCGGCAGATGCGGAAATCGGCGAGTACCGTCAGCACGCGCTCGACGTCACGGCGAGCAATGGCGATGTGGTCAGCATCGGCGTTGGAGAGACCGCTCGAGTTGACAATCGCTGGCAGGTCATCAACGGTGCCTATGACCGGGGTGACATCCCAGACCTTGCAGATGAGCACATCTCGCGGTTTGCTTGGGCAGCGTGGCAGCTCGTTGACAAGGAGCAATGCGGACGCATCGACAATACACCGTGCGCGCTCAACTGGGGTTGCCCCGACACCTACTCTCGAGCCGAGGAAGTGGTTCGTGGAAGCTGCACGGGAGAAAGCCCCATCGAGGCCGGTCTGCTGGGCTCAGCCTGCGGACTCCTGGTCGCTCACTACACCGACACCTTCGACACCGGTTTTGCCTTCTACGACCCGTTGACTGAAGAACTCGTCGGCTGGTGGACGCAAGATGACGTTTCCGAGCCCAGGTGTGCCGGCAAGGTGCCGGCGTTCTGTGAGTTCAACGTCAACGAGTTCGACGCGGGCTATGAGGGCGACTTCGACACACTCACACGATTGTGCTCGAGGTTGCCAGAGCAGGTAGACGCCGCCGTGGATGCTGGCCGCTGACGGCGCGGAGAGGGACGCCTCCGTGTCGTCGCGCAGGCATGAAGGATTCCTGTCGATGGATCCGTTCTTGGGAGACGCGAGCGTCACGAAACGCCAGCCCGAACGTATTGTCCTGGGGTCACTCCGAGTGCGCGCTTGAAGTGGCGAGCGAGGTGGCTCTGATCAACGAAGCCCGTTGCCGCAGCGACCATCGCTGGCGCTTCGCCGCGTCGCAGGGCCTCCTGGGCCTTGCCCAACCGCACTCGCAGTTGGTAGGTGTGCGGAGGAAGACCGTAGCGGCGCTTGAACGCCCGCAGTACTTGAAAGCGACTGAGTCCTGTCAGCGCAGCAAGGGTGGCCAGATCGACGTGACGCTCACCATCCTCGTCCAGCTTGAGGCGGATACAGCGAAGCGCCCGTTCCGTGCTCGGGGCTTTCGTGGCCGGGTTGGGAAGGGTTCCTTCCAGCAGAGCCTGACAGACGAAGGCTTCGAGCAGGGCTCGTGAGTCCGGCGGCTGGACGCTGTCCTGAAGCCGACCCGTCAGAGTCTTGAACAGGTCCGCCAGCCTGGGTGACATCGCGACGGGCGACGCATTCGCCCCCAGATTGTGACCCACCTTCGCGGCACTTGCCTCCCACAGTTCGGTGTCGATCGTCAAGGTCGCGATCGTTCCCCCCTCTTGCGCCTGTCGCACCAAATAGATCTGGTCTGGCGGGGCGCACAGCACCAGCCCTGGTCGCAGACAGAGCTCCTGGCCTCGACACCAAGCGCGCCCGACCCAGCTGATGGGAACGATGAAGTCGTAGCCCGTGCTGTAGCAGTGCCACCCTTGCGCTAAGTCGTGGAAATATCTGAGCTCCACTCCTCTCAGGCAACGATGTCGATGAAACGTTACATTCGGCGGCTGATTCATTTGGCTCCCTCCTTTCGCTGCGTGGACCCCCACGCCGGATAGTCGCCAGGATGTCAGCCTCGAGTAGGGAGAGGTAGCTCTGGGTGGTCAACACACCCGTGACCCAACGTCATCAATCGCGCGGTGCGCTGCAGCTCGCGCTCCGCGCCGTGGCCGCACGGGTCGTGGTCGGGCAGGTCACTCAGGCATCAGCAAGCACACCCGGCGAATAGACCGTTACCCCGAAGCACGCCTTGCGGAGCGGATCCCGCCCCCGCGGAGCGCGCTCAGGCGACGCGCGCTGAGTCTTGTGAGTCCGCGTCGCCTGTGGGAGCCGTTTTTCGATGGGCACGCCCACCATCTGCTCGGGCAGGTGTCGCGCTCGTCGTTCGTGGGATGGGCCTTGCAGCTCCCGCGGGGCGACTTCGCTTACGGCGCGGTCGTGTTTCGAGCTCGAAGTCGACCGACTCGAGCTCTCGCTTCAGTTCGTCATCGCCTTCCGCATACACCTTCGCGTACGCGTAGGCACGCCTTGCCAACTCAGCCAACTCCTGCTCCTCCGCTTGCTTTGCTCGTTCGGCCGCTTCGAGTTGCAGGGTGGCTTCGGTAACCGCTTGAGACAATCGCTCGATCCCCTCCGCCCGCGCGGCGAGTGTCGCTGCGTCGATCCCAGGAAAACGAAGCGCGTCATCTCGGCGCTCGAATATCTCCATGACTCGTTTGACCGGCTCAGGGAGGCCTCTCTGCGGGGTCTTCGCGTTGGACTGCTGCGTGTTCGTTGCCATGCAAGCCGGCTTAGCACCATCAACGAATCTGATCAAGTGTTCAGTGAAACTCAGGGGCGGGGTCGATCGTGGGGGGCAACGGTGGGGAAGTAACTCCGTGCTGTCGATTGGTACGTCGACCCTCACTCGTCCCCAGCGGGCGCTTCCACCGCGAGCACGTAGGGCTGAACGACAACGCTATCGAAGGGCTTGTTTTGGTCGTCACTCCACCTACTCAGCTGAAGGCGACTCGGCCGCAGTAGCTTGCGCTCTTCGATCCACTGCTCCACCGCGAGCGTGTCGTCTTCGGCGACAGCCACCGCGACATCGAGCAGGTCGACGTCAACGACTAGGAACAACGCCATTCGATCGCTATGGGCGCGCAGATCACTCCACTGTACTCGACCCAGAGCTCGGCTCAACGCCTCACGCAACCTCGGTCCCCTCGGGCGGTCGATGTCCATACCGAGTTCCTATCAGGACTGAGGGGCAGCGGTCCATTTCGGCTTGGGTTGGGCCCAGCCCCTACCGTCCCGTGCGCGGCTCCCTCCCACCACAACGCGTGGATAGTCGACTCGAGAGCCTCCCGACATTGCGCTGCAAGGACAGACGTGATGGACTCACCGGGTGACGAATACCGGCGTGGGGACGGACGGCGAAGCGACGCGGGAAGCTGACAACGACGCGCAGGAGGCATTCACCAAGACCGTCGAGGTGATTCGAAAGGCGAAACGACGCTCATGGGCGTCACGCAACCTGTGGGTCGTCAGCGCGTTGGCGGTGCTAGTCATTGCGGGAGGCTGGGGCCTGACTTGGGGGATGTTGTGGCTGATCGTGACGTTGGCGTTCCACGAGGGCGGGCACTGGCTCGCCATGCGTGCTTTTGGTTATCAGGACGTCCGGGTGTTCCTCGTCCCCTTCATCGGGGGGGCCGCCTCGGGCCGCAAACAACGAGCGCCCGCATGGCAGCATGGTTTGGTGTCCCTGGCGGGGCCACTCCCTGGGATTGTCGTGGCAACTAGCATCTTCTGGTTCGCAGAGCCGGGTGGACAGGTCTGGGGGCTTGCCGAGATCATGCTGTTTCTCAATCTTCTAAACCTGCTCCCCCTAGAGCCGTTGGACGGCGGACGTCTAGTGGGACGCCTGCTATTTTCTCGCGTACCAATCCTAGACGCGGTGTTTCACGCCCTCGGAGGGGTCGGTCTGGCGTGGATGGGCTTTCTGCTGGATTCGTACATCCTGATCGCCTTTGGCGTCTTCATGCTGATGGTGGTCGGATCGCGTTGGCTCGTTGCGAGCGCCGCCAAAGAGTTCGCACGAAAGGAGCCTTCGCTGGTGGCGGCGTTGCCGGACGAGCTCGGGGATGCAGACGAAACAACGTTGCGAAGCCTGTATCAGACCATCGTACAACGCAGTGGGCGCGGCGCCAAGACGGAGCGCAGCCCAAACAACTATGCAGCGCTCATGCAGGGGGTACATCAGCAGGCGTTGCTGCAACCGCCCAGCTTGAGCTCTACTCTCGCACTCGGAGCGGCGTACGCCCTGGCATTCTTGATTGGTGCGTTTGGTTACGTCGGATACGGGGTGCGCGCGCCGCCCGAAGGTGCCCCCCAGAGCTTCGATGCGCCCACGCATCCTCCCGCGGCGGTATCTCAGGTGCTGCAGTCGCCGTCGTCGTCCGCACCCGCTCATGAGTATTGAGCCGCCAACCTGTACGAGCTGCCCCTGCGGGTTGTTCGCTTCGTTCACCTGACGGAGTGATGTTTGAGCCGAGTCTAGTCCCTCGCCGGTTTACTGTTTCACCTCCGCGGCAGCCATCATCGGCTCGATTTCGCGAGTGCTGCTCGGCGCGGACCGTGCTCGTTGCCGGGAGGGTGCGGTCTCGAGCCAGCGGGTTCGAGCGAGGGCCGGTCTGGAGACCTCTGGTGTATACGCTGGCAAGTTCGGTCTCCGGACGAAACGCAAAGCGCACGGAGCAGCGCCAACCGAAAATGCAGCGCCGAAGGAGATCACGCGTAGCCTACTGAAACCCGCCCGACGTGTTCGTCTCGTCCGTGACGGCCCCATCGCTCCGGTTGGTTCGGGCGGGCACGGGTCGAAGGCTCTAGCGAATGCACCCTACTGCCAACGCTTCTCGTGGTGACACAGCGTTCGCTCGCAGCGGGCTAGCGCTGCGCGCACGTGATCCGCGATGGACAAGTCGGTCTTTCCAACTTGCGGCAACGTGCGCAAGTGTGCCGTACACAGGTGGTCCATGTCGTGGCAGCGTTCGATCAATCCCCGAGCCCAGGCGCGAAACTCCGCAGCCGCCGAGGCGCGTTGCTGCAATGCCGAGCGCAGCCCCTGATGAAAAGTCAACCCGCCGATGAGTGGCAAGTTCGTCCACATCAAAGTGTCGTCGACGTGCAGCGTTTTCGACGCTGTATGGAACGCGAGAACGGACGCAAAGTGGTCCCTCGTGCCAAACTCGACACCACGTGGGACGGAGAAAGAGAAGTCCTCACGAAACATTTCGTGCAGCGCGTGCTCGTCCGTGCGCTCGGGTTCCCAGCGAAGCTCCGGCGCCACCTTCACGTGCCGCTCGGTGCCGTACAGTCGGGCTTCGGGAAACCGGGCTGCCGCGGCCCGCACATGAACGGTGTGATACGGATGGAGGTTCAGTATCGCCTCGACGTTGTCGAATCCCCCAGTGATCTCCATGAGCTCGTGCGCTACATCGTCGTCGAACGAGTAGGCATCGAGCAGGATGAAACCGCCCGATGAAAGGCGCACCAGCGACGACTGGGTACCCACCTCCAACCAGCCAAACGCCTTGTGAGATCCTCGGATGTTCCAGAAGTCATCGCTGACGGCGACGAGTCGATCGCTCATCAGAGAGATGTCGGGCGCACTGCTGGGACGTCAACCCCCCGTTCAGTGCTCGATGCCGTCGCCACAAAGTATCTCGCCGCCAACTATCATCGACCTCGCCCACCCACTTCGGGTAGCCTCCTTGCCAAGGCTAGCCCCACTGTGTCGCTCCGGCCCAGACAAAGCCCCCATGTCGCGTCCCATGGTTGAGGATGCGAATCACGACAGCGTGTTACGGGTAACCGTCGAGCTGGCCAGCGGACGGGACGCAACGGAATCGAGACAGAAGGACATTGCTAGCGCCGCTGAGGAGCATCTGATACGCCTCAACAGCGAGTTTGCCCACTACGTTCCCAAGGAACGACAGCACGTCGACATTCGCCTCATGCGACTGGGCGACCCGAGCCATTTCCCAGCCGGTGTCAAACACCGCTATACGCGGTAGGTTGAACCGGTGGGTCGTAACCCAACACTTCGTTTTCTTTGACCATGTCGACCCCTCTTTCCCTCCTCGATCTAGCAACCATCTGCGAAGGCGACACGGCGGCCGACGCCTTTCGAAATAGCCTCGCCCTCGCGCAGGCTGCCGAGTCCCACGGTTTCGAACGGTACTGGCTCGCCGAACACCACGCCATCCCCTCCGTTGCGAGTTCCGCGACGGCCGTGGTGATTGGACACATCGCTGGCGGAACGACACGGATCCGTGTCGGCGCTGGGGGCATCATGCTGCCCAATCATGCTCCATTCGTCATCGCCGAGCAGTTTGGGACCCTCGCGTCCCTCTACCCAGGCAGAATCGACCTGGGACTCGGGCGGGCCCCCGGGTCCGATTCCTTGACACAGCGAGCGTTGCGACGCCCTCGAGGAGCCGCAGATACCTTTCTAGATGACATAAAAGAGCTGATGGCCTGGTTCAGGCCGGCAGAGCCCGGGCAGGCTGTCGTAGCGATCCCCGGTGCAGGACTCGACGTACCCCTATGGATCTTGGGCTCCAGCACCTTTGGCGCACGCGCCGCCGCAGGACTTGGCTTGCCCTACGCGTTCGCATCACACTTCGCTCCAGCAGCTCTCGAGCAAGCTATCCAGACGTACCGGCAGGGCTTTCGCGCCAGCGGACCACTGTCGCGTCCCCATCTGATGCTCGCCGTCAACGTCGTGACGGCTGAGACGGACGCCGAGGCCCAGCACTTGTTCACCTCGCTTCAGTTGGCGTTTGCTCGCTTGAGCATGGGTAATCCGGGGCCCTTCCCGCCACCCAGCGTCGTTAACCTTCCCACGGCTGCGCGAGCGATGTTGGATAGCGTCCTTTCGTGCTCGATGGTCGGATCGCCGGACACGGTTCGTGAGGGGTTCAAGAAGTTCCTCGAACGTTACCAGCCTGACGAGCTGATGATCACGGTCCCCGTCTTCGACCAAGCTGCACGCCTTCACTCCCTTGGTCTCACCGCCCAAGTGTGGCATTCGCTCTGAGTAGCGCTCACGCGGGGCCGTCTGAGCCTGAACCGTACGATGCCGCCGCTACTGTTCTGAGCGAACGCATCCAGAGCGCAGGCGGAGCGTGAGGCTCACTGCATCGCGACCACGTCCAAATAGAAGTCCTCCGTCGCCAAGTTGGAGATGGGTCCTTCCCATATTTCGAATCCCACGGCGACTGCATTGACCACGTTGCCTGGAAGCTGGAGCCCGCGGGCTTCGGCGTCACGCACGAAGTCCATGATGTCGAACTCCAGCTCGGTGGTGTCCTCGCCTTCGTTGCGCACCCAATTGATGATCGGCACCCGCTCGTACACGGTGCCCTCCCAGATGTCCCAAGTGCCGGGGACGTTCAGTACCTCGACGTCCTCGAGGATCAGGCTACCGGCAGGTTGCTGACCGGGAGGCTCTCGCAGCCACACCATGGCGAAGCCCGCGAAACCGTCGCCATCCCCGAGCCAGATGTCGTAGGCGGCATTGAACTCACCAGTGTTTCCCGCTGGGTCCCAACGCCAGCCGGTTCGCAGCTGCTCGATTTCCGAAAGGGGCGCGGGCAGTCCACACTCCAGGGAGCGCTCGTTGGAGTAATCGCCGCAGAACACGGTGGGATAGGATGCGGGCTCGTAGTTACTACCGACTTGCCCCTCCATGCTCTCGACCACGAACGAGGTCCCCTCCCACGAAACCGTCTGTGAGATGAAGCCAGGGCCCCAGCCGTTAGCCATGAAGAAGTAGTTTTGGCCGTTCCGGGTCACGTCTCCGTTCGCATAGCGATCGTCAGAACTCCCCGACCCACCCATCTCCGCGGTCCCCAGAACAGACGGTCCGTCCGTTGAGGTCTCTTCCGACGGTGGCGTCTCATCGTTCTCCGCTTCCGAAACGTCGACGATGGGGGGCTCTGCCACGGGGTCAGGCGCTGAGACGTCTTCCGCCGGCTCGCCGCTGGCAGGCTCTGTCGGCGTCTCAGGTTCGGCTGTTGGCACGTCCTGAGGCATTGGTTCACCTATGCCAATTACATCCTCAACGTCGTTGCCCGCGGATGATTCAGTCGCGACGTCCGGTTGGTCAGGCGGCAGGCTTTCTCCCGGCGCTTCAGCGCCCGACTCGGTCGGCATCGCCCCGATGACTACACCTTGCCCCGAGGGGGTGGTTGGGGTCACTGCAGGTTGTCCTGAAGCGGGAAGGTCACTCCCCGATGCTACGTCCGTGCTGCCGGTGTCATTGCCGCCAGAACAGGCGACACAAAGCAACACCGCCACCGCCACCCAATCATTCGCAGTCGCCTTCATGGCCAGTGCGCTATCACGACGAATGCTGACCCTCAAGGAGCCGCGCCAGCGTTGAAACACCTTCGAGGCCAGGGCGATCCGCGTGGACTCTGGCGCGGCGCCGTGGCTACGCGCTGATTGTAGGCTTCTCTCGCTCCAGGACGGTTAACCCGTGCTGATCGCACCGGAGTTATCACTTTGTGCTTCTCGCCAGCTTTCGGTCCGGGCCCCAAATTGGTGCGGGCGACCGTACGCCCTGTCGTCGTTCCCATGGTTGTTCGGCGGCACGTCAGTCTTCTGCCGCCGTCGGGGCGGCTTGGACCCAGGCAGCGAAGTATTCAAGCGCGCGGTCGATGAACAGCCGCAGGTGGGTCGGCATGAACTCGGGATCGACGAACACCAGGTTCAGGGGAATGTCGAGCCCGCCTTAGAGCGATATGTGCTTCGCCCGCCGCCGAAGTGTGGTGGTCTGACGTCGCGGTTGGGCGGCGCCTCGTTGTCGTCGACGAACTCGCTGCAGCGCCTGTTAGTTCATGTGTTGCGGTCATGGCAAGACTGAGAGCTTGCCATGCGGCAAATTTGGCCCGCGTGCTCGACGCGCTGCGGCAAGAGCGACGCGCTGCGGGGGCCGGTAGCGAGGTCTGGGAGGAGATTGAGAGCATCTCTTCAGGCCGGAGCTTGGCGTGTATCTGTAGCAGTGGCTTCTGAGCGGTGTCGCAAGTGGTGGTCAGGGTCATTGTTTTAGGTGAACAAAATGGGAGTTCTCCCGGTCTTTCACTCCGCTTGGAGAAGTTGCCGAAGCTCCGGAACTGGCGCCGATAGACGACAAAAACTGAAAGTGTTCTGCAGCGGGTCCCATTGGAATGTTACGACAGAAGAGGAGCCAGGGACGATACCGCACCCCGCGTGGCATTTTCTTGGGTAGAGCAAAGGACCGACGAGCCCGCTCTGGTCACACTCCAGGGATCGCCGCTGAACCAAACGCCGCCCCGAGTCGCCTAGATGACAACTCTGAGATCGTATTCGTCCGTCCTCGTCTTTTCTCTTGCCGGTTTGAGCGCCTTCGCTTGCTCAGGTGAATCCAAAGAGCAGCCGTCGGAAGACTCGGGTGACGTCGCGGCGCCGGGCGTTCTGTCGAGTGGCTCGCCGTCCGCGACGGTTCCAGGCGTTGAGCCGAGTGCGGTACCGTCCGCATCGGTTCCGGGCGAAGCCGCGGCCCCCGTGAATCCGCAACCGGCAGCGACGGACGGCGATGGCCCAACGAGCCAGTCACCGCTCGCGCCGAGCGACATGGAAGAGCCCAATGAGCCTTCGGGAGGCGAACCGGCTGCGGAGGTCCCGCCAGCTGCGATGCCCGATGGTGCGCTTAGCTTTTCGGTGCCTAGCGGCACCTTCGAGGGGTCGCTGTCCGTGAGCATCCTGGGCGCCTCGGGTGGAATCGAGATCCGATACACGACGGACGGTACGCTGCCGACGCCGAGTTCGACGCTTTATGAAGGCGCGCCCCTAGAGGTCGCGGAAACCACGCAGCTCCGCGCGCAGCGGTTCGACGAGAGCGGAGCCGTCGGAGTTCCGGTCACCGGCATCTACATCCGGCGAACGTTCGACGTCAGCTCCGACATTCCTCTGATCATCATGGAGGCGTACGGCGCGGGTAAGCCGCCTGCGGAGGCGGGGCCGGAGAAGGTGGTCTTTCGGGACCTGGCGTTCATGTTGTTTGACACGGTGGAGGGAGTCGCAACCCTCTCGGCTGCTCCTACCTGGGCAAGTCGTGCGGGGTACCACGTGCGCGGGCAGTCCTCTGCCAACTTCGAGAAGACTCCGTACCGCGTCGAGCTCTGGGACGAAGACGATGAGGATCTCGATCGCCCCATGCTCGGCATGCCTGCGGACTCCGATTGGGCGATGGTGGGGCCATATACGGACAAGACGTTGATCCGCAACGCGTTCGCGTACTCACTAGGAGCCGCCATGGGACTTTCGGCACCGGAGTTACGGTTCGCCGAGGTTTACATCAATCAGGAGGCGGGGCCCCTCGAGTCGACGCACTATGAGGGGGTTTACGCCGTCACCGAAACCATCAAGAACATGGATGGGCGGCTCGACCTACGGCAGCTTCGACCAGACGACACACTGGAGTCGGAGCTTTCGGGTGGATACATCTTCAAGTTCGACATGGGAGCCTTGCGGGAAGATGAGGGGGAAATAGAAATCCCTTGTACGGGCGCTGAGGAAACTTGCTTCAGTGACTTGGAATTGACCGATCCGGTGGCGCCCAACGCCGAGCAACAAGCGTGGATTCAGAATTACGTGCAGCAGGCGCACGATGTACTGGTCGCTGAACCTATCGGTGACTACCAGCAGTATTTCGACGTGGCGAGCTTCGTGGATCTGATCATCATCAACGAGCTGACCAAGGGTGGGGACAAGTACGTTCGCAGCGTGTACATGCACAAGGAACGTGATGGGTTGATAACGGCCGGTCCCGTCTGGGACTACAATTTCACTTTGGACAACTACGTCTCCGACGTGGAGGGGTGGCAGGTCGAGGGTGGTCGGGATAGCGGCAGCAATTGGTTCAGGATCCTGTTCGCCCAACCCGAATTTCGCGCCGCGGCGGCAGCGCGGTGGGCGGAGTTGAGGCAAGGTGTGCTGTCCGATACCGAACTCGAGGCACGGGTGGACGAGGTGGCTGCGCCTCTGGTAAACGCCGGACCGCGCGACCTCGAACGTTGGCCAGCGGAGGAGACCACCGACTTGTTCGGCGGGCTTGGTGGCGGAGCCGCTCCCGACGAAGATGAGCCCCCACCGGAAGACCAAGTGCCCGCGACTTGGGAGGGGGAGGTCGACAACATGAAGGCGTGGATTCGGCAGCGCACGGGCTGGCTCGATGCGGCGTACGCAGAGTTCTGAACGGCTCGAGCCTGTGCACGCGGTTCAACACCCAACCCGCCCTCAGTTCCGGCATTCACCGCGCTTTTTGAGCCTCTCTTGTGCGTTACCGACGTTCGAGTGCTAGGTGCGAAAGGTGAGGCTCCATTGGACGGACACTGACGCTCAACCACAGAACGCCAATACCTGCGTTGCGTTGCTGCTGTTGACTGCCTGCGTAGCGTTGCTGCTGTCGACTGCCTGCGGCGGAAAAACACAGTCCGTTGGCGAAATGGCGGACGCTAGCGTTCCCCATGAGGAGCCTTCGTCGCTCATGGATGCGCGCCCCGCAGCGGCGGGATCGCTTCCGTCCGATGCTTCCGTCGTCCCCGATGCAGACGAAGCCAGCAGCCCGGACGATGGAGACGTCACTAACGTGGAAGCCGGTGGCTACAGCGGAGCGCAGAACGTGCCCAATGTTGGAGGCGCGGCTGGCACCGGCGGCGCAAGTGGCTCGGGTGGGGGTAGCCTTCCAGCGGAGAATGGCGGTGGCGGCGGTTTCCAGTCGACGAGCGGAGGCAACGGCGGTTTCCCGCCAGCGAGCGGTGGTGGCGTGGGGGCCGGCGGTTTGGGTGGCGATCGTCCCCTCGTCGACGACGAACTGGCGTCGGATTGTTCTGTGTTGAATAACCAATTGGGGAACCGGGCGTGCGTCACCGAGCTCGTGTGCGACGAGAGTGCGGCCACTGTCAGTTGCAACCTGACGGGAGACACTTGGCGTTGCGAGTGCCCAGAGGAGGTGGCCGGAGTTCAGTTCGAGGTCGCCACCCCAGCATCCAACTCTCTCTGTGAGGAGGTCGCCAGAGTCTGCTTGTGGCCGGAAGAAACACCTCTGGAAGCACCCGTTTGCGACACCGCAGTGACCGCGTCGGATGACTCTTGCGAAACCGTCAACGACTGTGAGGCCGCCGGGCAGCTGGCAGATGGTGTTCAGTTTGTCGAAGCCAGCGAGAGCTACGTGAGTTGCCGCGCTGACGACGGGGAATGGAACTGCCGGTGTGGTCCAAGTGGGCAGCGCTACGCAGTGGTGCCCGATGGAACCACTGCGTGCGACGCGGCGGCAGGTTTGTGCGCCGATGGCGGCGACTTCGCTGGCGAGCTCGTAGCCTGCAACCTGGGCACGTTGACAACGGACGGCGAGAGTTGCAGTGCGGAGCTGGAATGCCGTGGCACCGTCACCAGCCCAAGTCTCGACGGAGACGCGTGGGCGCTGATGCCGATGTACATTCAATGCGATGCATCCGACGCCGGTGCCATGCTGTGCGAATGCGCCGAAGCGCGGGGTTCGGTTCGGGTAGTCGTACCAAGAGCAGGTGCCGGTCCTACGCTCTGCCTGGATATCGCTGAAACGTGCGATCTGGCGCTTGCCGCTGCGTTCGATGACGCGGAAGTGTCGTGTGATGTTGGAGACGGGAGTGCATCCACGTCGCGCTGCCAACACAGCACGCTGTGTGCAAAGAGCGTTTCGATTGAAAGTGGCCTGCAGCCGACCTCTGTCGAGGTCCTCAGTGAGTATCGGGTGGAGTGCCGTGCTGCGGACTCTGACAGTTGGGATTGCGGCTGCCGCTCGGGGGCCGGCGTACTCGCCCAGCGCGTTGCAGATGAAGGCAATGGCTTCGCTACCTGCGAAGTCGCTATGGCGACGTGTCTGGCCGAGATGGAGTTCGAACCCAACGCCATCTCGGGCGGGGGAGGTGGGCCCGGCTTCTGAACTGGCGGGACCCGATCGGCACTTAGCGTTTGACGATGCTAGTGCCGTCTGGGGCTGGCGAACGCAATCGATCAACGTAGGTAGCACGGGCATCAAGACCGTCAGCGTGTGGGCCCGCGAAGACGGTTTCCACATGGACAAGATCGTCGTCAACAAGAGCTCGACCGCGCCTTCAGGCAACGGTCCGAACGAAAGCACGAGGAACTGAGGCGCGCTTGCCGAGCAGCCCCAACCCAAAGTGGCTCACATACACCCAATGCGGGTCGGGCCAACTGCCACGTCGTCATACCAGACACCGCGGTCGGCCTCGTTATGAAAGCCTTGATAGCCGAACTTGAAGACGGCAAAGTCCATGGCAGAGCTTGGGTAGTCCGCCGCCACCAAGACTTCTTCGCCTTCGATGAACATCGACTGAGCGCGTCCGGCTCCGTCGAAGTGCAATTCGATGCAGTGCCACATGTCCGCGGGCAGTGTGTACGGGCTCGTGCCGCCGTCGCTCAGTCGTCCATAGCCCTCGGGCCAACGCACGTCGTCCGACGCGTTGAACGAAAGCCCCACGTCGTCGGCGAACTCGACACGCGTGTTGTCGTTCGGGTCGTCGGTGGCCGACGCGGCAGCATATGCGTTGTGCCCGTCTTGACCAAGTTCGATATCACTGCGCATGTACATGCGTACCCAGAAGTTGGTACCGCCAGAGGGCACGGCGAGCATCTTGTACATGGTGTTCGCATCGGGTTCTGAATTCTTGCGTACGCGCAACGACGATGCCCCAGAGAACGCTTGAGCGGTGTCCACCTCGAACAGCGCAGTCCACGGCGTTGCCGGATCGCCGTTGAGCTTGAACACTGCGCCTGTGGGCAACTCGTCACTTTCGAAGCCTGAGCAGAAGCTCGCATCGGCGGGGCACCCATCGCTGCTCGCGGGCATCATGTCGTCGTTGCCGACCGCGCCAGTGCCGAGATCCTCGCCGGCGCCGTTGCCTCCCGTGCTGGTGTCATCCACGGAGCTGTTGCCGCCGCTGCCCTCTGGGTCGTCGGTACCGGGTGCATCGTCAGTCTGTGTACCCATGTCGGGTTCGACGGTATCACTCGGTTCGCCGTCACTCGGTTCGCCATTGCCCGAGGAGTCGGTGCCCGTCGGGCTGGTGTTACCAGTCGGATCGGTGGCAGCCATGTCGATTGCGTCGGTGGTATCGACCGGTGGAGTGGTGGTCGCGCCCGGCGTCGTGGCGGCCGGCGGCGTCGCGCTGTTGCCGACGCTTGGGGTCGCCGCCGGTGTTGTCGGGTCACCGGGATTGATGGGGTTTCCCATCGCGTTGCCCATCGCAGTAGTGTTGCTGGTGGTCGGGCTACCTCCGTTCGACAGGGGGGGGCCTTGGGTTTCACTCCCCGAGCTGTCTTCACCGCAGCCGCCGACAGCGAGCAGGAGTAGGGGGATGAGCGAGACCTTCGAAGAGAACATGCGAGGTTCCTATTCAGCCGAACGCCTCCGCGCAAGCCGCCGAATGTCACCACCCGCGGTGTGATGCCGCTCGCTGGAAGATGCTGTTCTGGGTGGGCAGCGGCGGTCCGGATCGAAGCTAAAACGGAGTTTCACCTCGACGCCAGCGCGCTGGTGCGATCTGGCGGTGGAACGAGTTCCAGCGTCATTTCAGCCCGCCTGGCGGCGGCACGCGCCCGGCGGGTGGCTCGCTCCCCATCGTGATTCACGCCTCCACAACCAGCAGAATGTCTCTCCCACCCCCATTGGCTGCTCCCCTGGCGTCGGAGTCAGTTTGGTCAGTCGCTTGCGAGATTGGCACTAGCGCGTGACGATGTTTTCAGTGTCGTGGTCCTGCGCTGTATAAGCCCCGCCATGGGCACCGACGTCATTTTGCTGCTGCTCTATGTGGGAGCAGCTCTGGGTATCTCTTTTCTTTGCTCTGTGCTGGAGGCGACGCTGCTGTCGTCACGTGAGGCGGAGCTGTCGTCTCGCGCGGCCAGCGGCAATCGAGGCGCGAAGATCCTGCTGGAGCTGAAGCAGAATCGCGTGGAAGATGCGATCAGCGCCATCCTCACGCTGAACACCATCGCGCACACCATCGGTGCGGCGTTGGCAGGAGCGCAGGCTGCAGTCGTTTTCGGGGATGCCTGGGTGGGGGCGTTTTCGGGAGTGCTGACCTTGTTGGTCCTGGTGTTTACCGAAATCATTCCCAAGACTTTGGGCACGGTGCACGCCGCACGGCTCTCCGGGTTCGTCGGGCGTACGATCACCGTGTTGACCACGGTGCTGGCTCCAATCTTGTTCCTCACGCGGGCGCTGACGCGACTTTTCGAAAGTGGCCACGAACAAGTGATGTCACGCGGCGAGCTGGCCGCCGTGGTGGCGATGGCAACACGGCAGGGCACCCTGAAGGCCCAAGAATCGCAGATGTTGGACAACGTGCTCAGCCTGCAGTCGATCACGGTGTCCGACGTGATGACTCCGAGGCCCGTGGTACAGATGATGCCAGCGACGGCCACCATCGCTGAACTGGCTGCCAGCGACCACGCTCGACAGTTCTCACGCATCCCACTCTACGGCGCCAACCGTGACGATATCGTGGGTTACCTGTTGCAGCGGGAAGTGTTCGGTGCGCTCGCAACAGGGCGCGACAAGTCCACGCCGCTGTCGGATTTCAAACGGGAGGCCTGGTACTTGCCGGCTTCCACTTCCTTGCCGAACGCGTTGGAGCAATTCTTGGAGCGGCGCGAGCACCTCGCCTTGATCGCTGACGAGTTTGGCGCGGTGCGGGGCCTCACGACTCTGGAAGACGTGTTGGAGACTGTGCTCGGCGCGGAAATCCTGGACGAGTCGGATCGCGTCGCGGACATGCGACAGTTGGCGCTGCGCTTGCGCGATGAGCGCATGAAACAGAACGCTGGCCGCGAACCACGCTGAGTCTTCCGGCGCCGTGAGGCAGATGGCGAGTCGTACCCGGCGGAAATCGTTGTGCGTTAGGCGGCCGCGCGCGCGCTGTTCCGGCTACAATTCCGCCGCCCGCTCTGGGCGCTCGAACGATGGCCAGCGTTGCCAAGACCTACCGAAAGAAACTCGGGACGCGCCCATCGCTGGCGTTCGCGGGCGCCGTCGCCGCGCTGATGACGCCCGGCTGCGATGGGTTGGTCGAGGCGGACCCAGCGGCGAGCGCATCGATGCCGGCGCCAGGGCGGACGCCCAACAGCACTTCACGAGCCGCCGCTTGGTTTTCGCGAGGGGAGCAGTCCGTCGTCACTGGCTGGGAAAGCCAGCCCAATCGGCTCAGCAGTACCTACTGCAAGGAGTGTCACACGCTCGCGCACCGGCAGTGGCGACAGAGCGGGCACGCTGCCGCTTGGAAAGGCGAACACTTTCAGCGTGCCTATGCCCACGAACCTCGCCGCTGGTGCCGCAACTGTCACGCGCCGCTGCTGGCGCAAGAGCAGGGCCTCGTTTCGCGCGACGACGGGATCGCTTGTGCGGCGTGTCACGTCCGAGAGGGCCGCATCGTCGGCACCCGCGAGGTTGCTTCGAGCGTCGGCGGCCACGTCGTGGTGGCTCTCGAGGGTTTCGACAGCCCCACCCTGTGCGCGGGGTGCCACGAGTTTCCGTTCCCCAAGCAACTGACGGAGAGCGGCACGCGGGCGGTCATCTACACGGAATACCTCATGCAAGCGACCGACAGTGAATGGCGCACCGCCGGAAGTGCCCCATGCGCGCATTGCCACGACGGTGGACATGCCCATCGTGGCCCGCGTGATCATGCCTGGCTGAGGGCGCAGTTCGGTCGGGGTATTGGAAGACGCCGTGCTCGCCTACCGCATCGCCCTCGGGTTGCAACACCCCAATCCGGAAGCCGTGCACTACAACCTCGCCTGCGCGCTAGCACGCCTGGGCCGAACGAACGAGGCGTGGACTGAGCTGGAACGGGCGGTTCACCTCGGCTACGCGGCGCTCGACAAACTGACAACGGACGAAGATCTGCAGAGCCTCCGAGTTCGACCCGATTGGAACGAGCGCTATGCGGCGTTGCAACCCAATGTCGTGCGACTTGTCGGGGAGTTTCGAGTCTACGAGGAGCGCGACAGGGTCGAGCGCTACGCGCTGTGCCCCAGCGGAGGCGTTGCGCTGGATGCCCAGGCGAGTGTGGACGAGAGCTGCTGCGCCGGAGTGAAATACGGACAGCTAATCGAGCACGATGGCCAGTACTCGGTGCGTTGGTACGCCATGTGCGGCAAGTCGGGCGAGGGGGCGAAGCAGAGTACGGCGACCTGGCCGTACGTCCCCTGTCAACCCTACGAACGTTGTTCCGCCGCAACCACCTGCCGACAGCTGGCCAAGAGTGCGGCCGTGGCGACCACACTATTCAACCGAGCCGACCTTCCAAGGGTCACCCAGCCGGCTTTCGATGACAGCAATGATCCTGGCGACGTTGCGTTCGTTCCCTCACCAGCGCCCGATGCCTGCGCCGAAGTCGACCGCATGGCCTCCAAGTACGATTCGCGACGGCCAGCAACGAGGTAGTCCCCCTCCGACGTTCCCGTGAGACGGGCGCCTGCCCGACGTGGACATTTCACGGCTGGGGTCAGTATCGGGCCCCATCGTCGGACGCAATGCAGGCTGCAACGAACGTTGAGAGCAGCACGCACGTCAAGCATGGTGCGCTCCCCGAGACTCCTCCCCGGGTGGCATGCCTCACGCATACCGGAGCCGGCAGACTGGCGCACACTAAAACCGGAGCCGGCGAACTGGCGCACGCGAACGCCGAAACATGCGGCGGAACACAAACCGGCCCTGGCGGGGCTCAGCTCAACTCGTCAGCGAGCCCCTTCAGTACACCGCTCGCGTCTCGTTCGATAGTATCGCCATGACCGACGATCACTCGACGCAGGTTACCATCGGCAATCCGGCGCAGGTGATCGGCGAACGCGCGTTTGTCCTTGATCAGCATCCAGCGAGAGAACCGAGGCACGGAGGGGCGTCCGGTGGGTGCGAGAAAAAGATTCATGAGTCCGGAAACCGGTTCCATGTTCAGCACCGCGTCGTTGAAGACCGCGGTGGTGCCCTCCGCAGACTGAACCAAGAGAACGCCTTCTCTGCCAGCCATCCCGTCCAGGTGCTCAGCACGAACGCTTTCGTCCGACGGGACTGTGTCGAAGTCTCCCGCCACTTTGGCGACCTTGTTCACTTTGGTCAGCGCAGCGCGGGGGGCGTAGACTTTGGCATGCGGGTAGCGCTGTTCGAAGATGTGCGCATCCTGGCGATGAAAAGCATTGGGCACGACGATTGCCGAGACCTCGCCCCACGCGTCCAGTTCGGTCATTTCATCGGGGTTGAGCGCGATGGCGTTGTGGAGGATGAGACGCCCGTCGCCCAGACGAGCGACGGTCATGCGTCGCTGATTGCCCTTGGGCATCGTGCCAGACACGCTCCAGAGATTGTCGCTCAGCTTTTCGATCGGGCCGTGGGGCAGGACCGTCCATTCGTCGAAACTCATGGGCGGAGCATAGTGGTGGGGGTCAGTTCCGCCATCCGCTCGCGGACGGATTTGCGCATTTGACCCCTGCGTCCGGACGTGACGCGTTTGACCGCTTCGTCGGCGATGTGGCGGGTGGGGGACCCGGCGACGTGGCGGACCCGGCGACGCTGCACCGGGCTCCGCCCGGTCCGGGGGGTCACACTTTTTGGCAGCCAGACCGTTTGCGGGCTGTTTGTCGAAGGAAAAATCGTGGTTCAGGTATCCAGCAAGCGAGCCCCTCACGAACCCTTGTCACCATCGCTGCAAATTGGCGCCATGCGCTCATCCGCAATGCTTATGTGTACTTTTCGTGAACAGGTGGGATGCCTCCAGAATCCCCAGCGAACGTCCTAGAGGTTGCGAGTCCGAAGCAGTGCCGGTAGGAAACGCAAGGCGAGTTCGCGCTGGTATCTCGCTTGGACCAGCGCTCAGCTCGCGCGGAGCACTCCCATGAAAACGTACTCAATTCTCGTCGTCCTTTCCGTACTAACTGTCTCCTGTTCAGGGGATGAAACGACTGGGGAGGGCTCTGGAGGCGTCACCAACAACTCGGCGCCAGACCCAACAGGTTTGATGATGCCCACGGGGGTTGCTTCGCCGCCGTCCACACCGATGTCCCAACCGGTTGCGAGTACGCCGATGCCCCAACCGGTTGCGAGTACGCCGGCGAGTCCGGAGCCCCTAGCTCCGGTAACTCCGTCCACGCCTGCTCCCGCGCTCACGCCGACGTCGGGTGAGGGAGGCGCCGGAGGTGCAGATGACGTCAACGCTGGCGGCATGGGCGGAGACATGTCCGTAGAGGGCATGGGGGGCGCGTCTCCAGATCCGGGCTCTGCGGGGGCCGGCGGCGGCGAATCGACGCCCGACGGCACGGGCGGGATGTCCGCCGATGGCAGCGGCGGTGGAGGTGGAGAGCCCGAGCCCAACGGGATGGTCAATCCCAGTCCGGGCTGCGGCATGGGCGGACGTCCCGCCGGTGGCAAAGTGTACAACGCAGGCGACAGCTGGATCTCGTTCCCAGAGAGCTACGATGGCAACACGCCGTTCAAGGTTCTGTGGGCGTGGCACGGTTGCGGTGCCGAAAACTTCGGGGACGCCAACCGTACCGAGTATTGGGACAAGACACGAGGCACGGTGTTCGAGGACGAATACGTCATTGCGATCCCACTTGCCGCTTCAGGCAGTTGCTTCGCCTATAACACGGACATCGTGCGGACCAAGGCCTTGTACGATGAGTTGGTCCAGAACTATTGCGTGGACTTGGACCACATGTTCGGCACTGGCCATAGTTCGGGCGCTAACTTCTTACACCAAATGCTCCAGGGCAACCATTCGGCAGACTGGGAGTATCTTGGGCTTCGCGGCATCGCGCCGGTGGCGTCCGGTCCTGTCAACAACCAAACCACGCAAGTCCCGGTGATGTACATCCACTCGCCTGGCGAGTCAGTGGATCCGAACGGGCCCGCAGGTAACTTCCGCGAGGCTAACGGCTGCGACATGAGCTCTCAGCCCTATGAGACCACGGCATGCAACAGCATCCACGACGGCGATCCAGTCACTTCGAACTGCATCAGCTATGATGGTTGCGACGTGGAAACCATCTTCTGTCCTCACGACGACTCGAACTACGGCGGCACCTTCCACGGTATCCCGTGCTTCTTCTATCAAGACGCACACACGTGGTTCATGACTCTTTGAGCCCAATCGACCCCGAGAGCAGTGCGGAGTCGCCGTGTCTCACCCAAGCATCGCGGGTGAAGTATCTCTCCTGTTCATGAGCGTCGAAGAAGCCCAGCAGCGTCGACGAAAGGTCGCCGGCGTTGCTGGTCCCTGCAGGACTGGGATGTGGTATTGGGCTGATACCAGCAGAACCTTCTGCCGTCACCAAATGCGCGGCTCGTATTTCACAGCTTGGAACAATGCGCCCCGCCCCCTTGAATACTTCGACTGAGCACATCTTTGGGGCCGGGTGTGGAAGCCAGATTGGCGCCGCGCTCAACTATTCGGGCTCACGCGGTTCATGCTGGCGACGGGCACGCCTTTGGCTCCCCGACTGCTTTACGCGGGTCAGCACGAGAGCTACCCCAACCCCATGGCTGCCCCGCGTATGCTTCACAGGACGCTCTTTCATGTCACCGCTGGCGTGCTCGCTGCAGCGGGCTGTGCGAGTACGGATACTGACGGTCAGGCCGCGGGCAGTGACGGTTCGCTCGACGCGATGGGTGGAGCGGCCCAGACCAACGTGCCCACCGGCGGCGGGACCGGTTCGTCGATGGTCGGTGCGGGGCCGACCGCTGAGGTCTCGAGTCCAACCGCTCCTGAACCGACGAGTGAGCTGACCGCTGGCGGCGCTGGTACCGGAGGCAACATGCCGGGCAGTGGCGGTGGTTCTGCGGTTGGCGGTGTCGGCGGACCTGAACCGGTTGATGTCGGAGAGAGCAGCGTGCCCGAAACGGGCGGCGCGGGAGGGGTCGGCGGCTCCGAATCAGGTGGCACGGGCGGCGGGGATAGCACTGACTCGACTGGGGCAGAAGGCGCGGAAGACGGAGGTGCCGCGGGCGCTGCGTCCGAGGGAGAACTGGGGCCGGATGGCTCGGGCGAGGCATTCGCCGGTAAAGAGCTGTTCATCTTGATTGGTCAGTCGAACATGTCGGGCATGTCACCAATGCCGAGTGAACCTTGGCCCATCAACGAACGAGTCACTTTCATGGTGCAGTTCGATTGCGAGAGCTTGGGGCAAACCGCTGGGGAGTGGTTACCCGCCGAGCCGCCTCTGCACGGTTGCCAATGGGCAACCGGAGGGATCGGCCTAGGGCTGGCCGACTTCTTTGGAGCGAAACTCGCGGAAGAATGGCCCACCTCGCAGATCGGCTTGATTCCGAACGCGGTCCCTGGGCAGCTCATTTCCATCTACCTCAAGGAGGGCGGTACCCAGGCTCCCGTACCTCCTGAATATGCCAATGCTTATGAGATGACGGTGGAGCGCTCCATGGAGGCTCAGGAACAGGGTCGGATCCGGGCGATCTTGTTGCACCAAGGGGAATCCGACGACAACCAAGGGATGAGCGCTCAGTGGCTCGACCGAGTAGCGACGGTGATCGCCGATCTGCGCGCTGACCTGAACCTTGGGGAAGCGGTGCCGCTGCTGGCGGGACAAATCGGGCCGAGCCAGTGGGAAAAGCACAACGCCTTCGTCGATCAGATACCGGACTACGTTCCGAACTCGGCCGTCATCTCGTCAGAGGGGACCGCCATTCACGACATTGCCCACTTTGACGAGGCGAGCGCCAAGCTCATGGGTGAACGCTACGTGGAGAAGTTCTTGGAGATCGTGCCCGAGCCGTGAAGCTCGTGACGCCATGACAACGTGGCATCAAGCCGCTACGCTCGGCAGATGAACCACCGGTTCAGCATTGGGTGTCTCACCGTCGTATTGGGACCGCTGGGCTGTGGCGCCCAAGTGGACGATGGGGACGCCGCCGAGGAGCGACCCGTAGCGAGCAGTGCGGCAGCCAATCCTGCGCCCGCCGATGACTCGCCGGACGTCGACGAGTCGCCAGTTGCTCAATCGCTCGGCCCCGGGCCTAACGCCGTAGGCGACGCGTCTGAGCCTCCGGAGGTGTCTGCGCCCATCCCGAGTGCCCCGGCGCCCGTGCCCATACCTGCCGTGTCCCCGTGCGGAGCTTCCGGCTTCTAGCTTCGGTCAGTGTACACCTTGCCCAGAAGGTTCACAGGATTGCGGTGCAGGCTGTATCGACCTGAAGAATGACCCGAACAATTGCAGCGCTTGTGGTCTCGAATGCCCGGCAGGGCAGACTTGCAAGGAGGCGATCTGCGCGGCGATAACTCCCTGTGGTACTGGGTTCATGGATTGCGGCGGCTTCTGCGTCGACGGTCAGACTGACGAGCGCCACTGCGGCTCCTGCGCCAACACTTGTGGGGCCGGGCAAGGCTGCATGGCTGGGGCTTGCGCCTGCGCGCCGGGGTTGACCGTTTGTGGTGACCAGTGCTCGGATATTGCCGCCGATCCGAGCAACTGCGGCGCCTGTGGCACTAGTTGCGCGACCGAGGTCGTCTGCGACAACGGCGTCTGCGTCCAAAACCGCTGACGCAGAGGAGACACAGGTCAGCGACGCACGCTTTCAATGGGCGGTGACAGCGCTCTTGACGTCGTCCAGCAGCAGGGTCGTGACTTCCCGCTGTGTGAAAGTTGGCAAGCCATCGGTTTAGGGCTGGTGACGCTCGAACGCCAACGCGACGACAGCTCTGCCATCCACTGCGCGACCCCGAGCGTCAGCCTCCGGAAGGAAGTGAAGTCGGGGAACGCAGTTCTTCGCGGCGGCCGCAAATCCTTGAGCTTGTGGTTGCTCGGAGACAATCCTTTCAGGTGTTGCGTGTCCACTCGCGTCCACTCGCAGCGCAAGCCTGACGGTCCCGTGGGAGGCACTCGCACGCCACGGGAACAGACCACGACAGGGCTCCTTGCTGGCATTGAGGAGCAGCGGTCCCTGCCGACCGCGTTGCGGTGACGCGGGGGCCCCTTCCGCCTCGCCGGAGTGGCTAGCGTTGCCCATCGAGCGGCGGGAGCCGCCGTGAATTTCGTCCTCAGCACCGGAAGTGTGTCCGGCAGTGCTGTCTGACCGTGACGCTCCTGGGGCGGCAGGATCGTCGATGTGCGCCGTTGGCTCGTCTGCAGAACCTTCGTCTGCTTGACTCGCTAGGCCGGCACCTGAACCCACTTTGGTTTTTTCCTCGAGTTCCTTCGAGATTCCCGTTGGGTTGCTCATGGAAGTGACGTTCGCCCTGGGGAGTCCGACCGGAGACTTGGTCAGGGCTGGCTTATTCGTCGGTGACTTCAACTGCGTCGGGTTACCAGTACTGCGCAGTCCCCGTGCGTTCGGGACCGGCGCCGCGCGGACCGGGACGAAGGGCACAACTTCCACTGTTTCCAGATGTTGCGTGGGCTGGGCTAGCGTCGACTCTTCCCCGACGCCACCCCAACCGGTGAGCGCCAACACATGCATCGCTATGGCCAATCCTAAACAAGCGGGCAGGCTGAACGATTCCGAAGCCATCGCTCAAATCATGACGCAGCGCGAATGTCGCAATTGTTTCGAGAAGGAGTCGACTTCTTCGCTTGCACCACTTGCGCCTCGTCCGGGGTGAACCCACCTAACGACCAGGCTTTGAGCGGGGACCGGGGAGGTCCCCACTACTAGAAAGGAAAGTTCTAATGAAGTTCACCACATTTGCCATAGCCGTCGTTACGGCGGGTGCTGTCGCTAGCTGTGCCCATTCCGAGGCCCAATCTCCGCGTGTTGCCGGCGCGTCAGGCTGCAACAACCTGAGCGAGGATGGATTGGTCGAGCAGGTGTACTCGCCGGGCGCCATCTACGCGGCCAAGCCGATCAAGAAGCGAATCTTCTACGCACGTGCCAATCAACCGGTGCGCACGGTAGGTGCGAAAATGTACCTGCATGCGCCACAAGGGGTCACTGGGGAATACTTGGAGCGCAGACTCGCCTGTCATGCCCAGTCTGGCACATCCGCACATCCCAACGATCCGTTGCACCCGAGCGTCGGGTCCGTGAAGAGCGTGTCCGTTGATTCGACAGGAGGCAGTTTCGCGATCAACATCGTGGCGAAGGACCCGAAGACTGGCCAAGAGATATGGCAGCGAGCCGAGGCGCTGTCCGGGACCGGAGATGCTTCCGTGCAGCAAGTAGGCGCAGCGACACAGACCAACGGTCAGTTGTGACGCGACACCTATTCGTAGCAACGACACAGTCGTGATGTTTCACGAATACCGTCTGCGCCGTCGATGAGGCGTTGCCCCCAGCTCGAGAACACGCTCGCGTTGAAGTCCTCGACCACATCGAGCGAGGTCAGATCGCTGCTGTTGCCGGACCAGGACCAGCCTAGATAGCCGATGCGATGTTCCTTCGAAGCGGCCAGGATCGCGTCCTCGTCCACGTCCTTGCCCGGGCCGTGGTCGGCGGCGAACTCACCGACCATCAGCGCCATGCCCGAACCCAAGAACGACTCGAAGTAGGTCCAGACCAACTCACTCGTGTTGTACACATCGTACATGTGAACGGAGAACACGGTGTTCTTGGCGGGGTCGGCGGCGAAGATGTTGCTCGCGCCCATCCCGTCGCGCATGGTGTTCGACCAATCTTGCCCCCAATTCGGGGCATCGACGATGAGCAGGTGCTCGAGGCCGCCTGTACGTAGTGCTGCGACGGCGCCGGTGTGGAAGGGTTCCCACTGGTCCGTCGCGTCATTACCGAACGGCTCGTTCGCGATGTTGATCATCACGTACGCTTCCTGTCCAACTATGGCAGCCTTGACGTCTTCACTCAACCAGTACTCGACGGCGTCGTCCGGGTGAACTGCTTCGGCTTTCTCCGCGTACCCTGTCGAGTCGTGGACTTCGAGGATGGCGACCAACTTGTTCGCTTTGGTCCAGCCGATGATGCTGCTGATTTCGCTGCCAGTGACGCGCGTCCACTGACCGCCCGTCGCCAGCACGACACGTACACTGTTAGCGCCCGTCGCCGCGATGTCGTGAAACATCTGCTCGGTGTCTTGGCTGTCTTTGTACCAAGCGTACGGATAGTTCACCCCCCTAAGATCGAACTCCGAACAGTGATTGTCGAAGATGCGACCTTCCTCGACGTAGAAGCCGGGCACGGGTGTACCCCCTTCACACTGGCTGCCACCTGCAGGTTCAGGCTGGGGATCGGTGGATTGGGGATCCGTGGGCTCGGGGTCCGTCGGCACCTGCGTGCCCGTCGGCGCAGTGCTCGTCCCGGGCGAGGTTTGTTCACCCGAAGCAGTGTCTGAAGGGGGAGTGGAAGGCCCGCCGTCCATGCCAGGGTCGGGCGCTTCGGGTTGCTCAGGGCCGGGCTGGACAGGGATGGGCGTCGCGTCTGGCGCGCCACCGTTCGCTGAAGGCGACGTGGAAGGGTCGTTGGCGTTCGAGCCCGAAGGTGCAGCAGAGTTGGTCGCGCCAGCCGTGACCGAACCAGGTGATGGCGCGTCCGGCATCTGACCCAGGTCTTCAGGAGCCAGCGCGGGTTCTTCCTCAGGGGACTCGGAACCGCAGGCGACAAGCAGCGCCGTCGTAAGCATCAAGCGCCACAGCGGGAGGGCTCGAAAGTGCACACTCGAGCATAGCGCCTCGTCGGTTTGGTTGGCTCGCCCTCGTACGAGCGTGCCACAGATGCTGTTGTAGTAGTGGCGGGCACTGCCTGGCAGCTCGGGCACATGTTTCAAGAAGATCTGGTCCCAGGAGGGACCGCCCGCGCAGCTATCCTCCGTCCCGCTGCCACTGGCGCGCGTACCAGGACTACTGGCTCCCGTCGTGGCGAACGCCGTTCCCGATTCGTGGGCTCCCCCACCAGGTGCGCTGAGCCCCTGCGCATTGAAGCCGACAAACAAGTGGGTGTGCGGCTTGAGTTCGGGTGTCGCAAAGGGCGAAATGACGTAACCGGGCTCCCCGTGCGTCGTGGATACGCTGTAGTCCCTACCCTCTCCTAGGGGCACATAAGCATACGTGACGTTGCCACAGGGCCAATGGACCATGAGGAAACGCGGAGGGGGCTCACTGCCCTGCGCCGCCAGCTCCATGTTGCGCAGGAGAACCTTCAAGCCGATCGCTCCGCCGGCGGCAGCGAGGAACGAACGTCGTGCGAGCCGGTAGGACTTCACGGTTGCCTGGTGCCCTTCCACGGTTCTGCGCTCCCCGACATCGTGACCCACATTGCAACCCCCAAGAACGACGGTGGCGACGCCTAGCAGGCAACTATTCTTAGCCAGGAGCGAACGCAGCGTCTCGACCGTGAGCTATCAGCTAGACGACGTCCTGCAACAACTCTCGTGAGGGGCGTTTACTACCAGGGCTTGCCACGCCAGCCGACTTCGAGATGTTGCTTTGGGTGACGGTTGGGAATGAACCACCGTTCCACAAGCTCACGGGTTGTCCACCACAGCTCCGCGACCGCCGCCGCGGAGCGGCTTCGTTCTCCCGGTTTCCCAGCTCGATCCGTTGCCTCCGAGCGTACGAATTTGCCCTTCTTCTGGTGATGCTTCAGTTCTCAAGGCGCTCGCCGTTCATTGACGGTCGCCAGTCTCACGCCGCTACGTTGCCTGCCGGAGGCCCGTCGTATTTCGAGGTATCCGACTCCCCGGAGCGGAACACGCTGACTCGATCTTTCCCGCGGGACAGCCTCGCTAGGCCTCAAAACAGGCCCCGATAGATCGCCTATTGCTGCTGCCCGCTGCCCGACAGAAGATGGCGCGGCAAAATGTCAGAACCAAACACACTGGGTCCGGAGCCTGAGTCTGGCGCCGTAGAGCTGAGCTTGGTCGCGCCGGTCGATGGGCTCTTGGTTCCGATTGAAGAGATACCGGATCCGGTGTTTTCTCAGAAGATGATGGGCGATGGAATCAGCGTCGACCCAACTAGTGGATTGCTCGTCTCTCCCTGCGCGGGCGAGATTGCGACACTGCATCGCGCCCAGCATGCCGTGACCATCAAGGCGCGGGGCGGCGTCACGGTGCTGCTGCACATCGGATTGGATACGGTGAACCTCGGGGGCAAGGGATTCAAAGCTCTCGTTCGACCGGGACAGCAAGTCCAGGCCAAGCAACCGCTGATCGAGTTTGATCTGGACGCAATCGCCCAGCAGGCCGTCAGCTTGCTCACCCAGCTCGTGATCACCGAGGGTGCAGATGCAGTCTCGTTCAAAGGCGTGAAGGGCGCGGTCAGTGCGGGCGCCGACGAAGTGATGCGCGTGCTGACTGGCAAGTCCGTTGCGAGCACCCGACACGTTGGCGAACTGGAGCAGACGGAGCGCTTTCAGATCGTCAATGAGGGTGGCGTGCACGCGCGCCCCGCAGCGCAGCTCGCCGCCCGAGCCAAACGCTTCAGCTGCGTCGTGTACCTGCACAGCGGAAACGAAAAGGCCCTAGTCACTTCGGTCACCGACGTGATGGGGCTCGATCTCGTCAAAGGCCAGCAGGTGTGGCTATCGGCTCGAGGGGCCGACGCAAGTCCGGCACTCGCTGAGCTGCGCAAGTTCATCGAGGGCGGCCTCGGTGAAGATCCGTCAGCAGCGACGAAGCCGCCGATGCGCAGTGTGCGTTTCGTTTCCAACGATGACAACGTGCTTGGCGGTGTTTCCGCCGCTCCGGGTCTTGCCGTGGGGCGCGTCGTCGTGCAGTCCCAGGAAGTGCCCGTGTTCGCCCCGCGCACGGACGACGCCAGCGCCGCTAGAGAGCAACTGCGCCAGGCCATCGACGCCGCGCGTCAGGATGTGTCCGAGGCCGAACGCCGTTTTACGCGCCAGGCGGAGCGCGAGAAGGCAGAGATATTTGCGGCTCATGCCGAGTTGCTGGCGGACGACGCACTGTGCACTCATGCGGATCTCGAAATCGGGCGTGGCGCATCCGCCGCCGCTGCTTGGCAATCGGCGGTCGCCGCGCGCATCGCCAAGCTCAGCGCTCTGAACAACCCACTGATGCGAGAGCGCAGCGCAGACCTGAAAGACGTCGGTGCTAGGGTGCTGCGGAAGATCCTAGGCGTCGCCGAACGACCTGCCCAGTACAGCAGGGAGACCGTGCTGGTCAGCGACGAGCTGACGCCATCGGAAGTCGCGGGCCTGAATGCGGAAACTGTCGGCGCGTTGGTCACGAGCCTCGGCGGCCCAACCTCGCACGCCGCCATCATCGCGCGGTCCATCGGCGTGCCCTATGTCACGGGGGTTGGTGACGCCATCACCAGGTTGCGGGCGGGGACGCGGGTGATCGTCAATGGTGATCAGGGCTGGGTGGATCTCGCGCCGAACGACCAAGCGCTGCAGGCGGCGAGGCAAGAGCTCGAAGAGCGCAAGGCTCGCGATGAACAGCAGTTGCAGGCGGCTCACCCGCGGGCCCGTACCGTGGACGGTCGCGAAATCGAAGTCGCCGCCAACATCGGCAGTGTCGCGGACGCTGAACGAGCGGTTCAGCAAGGGTGCGATGGTGTTGGCCTGCTGCGCTCGGAATTTTTGTTTCTCAAGCGTCGTCAGGCCCCTACTGAAGACGAGCAGCGAGCGCAGTACGCGAAGATAGGCGTTGCCCTAGGCAAGGAGCGCAGCCTGGTGGTGCGTACCCTCGACGTCGGTGGTGACAAGCCGCTTAGCTACATGCCGCTTCCCGTTGAAGAGAACCCATTTCTCGGAGTGCGCGGGATCCGACTAAGCCTCGAGTATCCCGATCAGTTTTCGAGCCAGCTGCGCGCGATCCTCAGCGCAGCCGAACACACCAAGTTGCGTGTGATGTTCCCAATGGTCGCTCAGGTAGATGAGTTCTTGCGCGCTCGCGATGCGTTGCTGGAACAAGCCCACTCTGTGCCCAGATCCGAGCTGGAGATTGGCATCATGGTTGAAGTACCTTCGGCAGCCTTGATGTCTGACGAGTTGGCGCGCGAGGCGGACTTCTTCTCCATCGGTACCAACGACTTGACGCAGTACACCCTCGCGATGGACCGAGGGCACCCCAAGTTGGCGCCAAAGGCTGACGCGATGGACCCGGCGGTGCTGCGCCTCATCCGAATGACGGCCAATGCCGCCCACGAGCACGGTCGCTGGGTTGGGATCTGCGGTGGGCTCGCTGCCGATCTCCTCGCCACTCCACTCCTCATCGGGCTGGGCATCGACGAACTCAGCGTGCCCCCACCCGCCATCCCCGGCCTGAAAGCACACATCCGCAAGCTCAACCACTTGCAGTGCAAGGCGCTGGCCGAGGAGGCCCTGAAGCTATCTTGCGCGGAACAGATCCGCAGGCTGTACCAGAACTTCAACGCTTGAAAGAGTCACGAGAACACGAACCATGAGCGCATTGCACAAGTCCTTCGCCCTACTTCAAACAATCGGAAAGTCGTTGATGCTGCCGGTTTCGGTATTGCCGGCAGCCGGCATCCTGCTCGGTGTAGGCGCAAAGGGCTTTGACTGGCTACCGACTTGGCTGTCGCAGATCATGGCGACGGCGGGCGGCTCCGTGTTCGCATCGATGCCACTGATCTTCGCGATCGGCGTCGCCCTTGGGCTGACGAAAAACGACGGAGTCTCGGCACTGGCAGCTGTGGTTGGCTACTTCGTGCTCAACGGAACACTAGGAGTATTCGGCAAAACCTTCGGGGTAGAAACGACGGCGATCATGGGGATCGAGACCATGGACACCGGCGTCTTCGGCGGGATCCTGATCGGTCTGGTCGCGGGCTACCTGTTCAATCGCTACTTCCGCATCAAGTTGCCACCGTATCTCGGCTTCTTCGCCGGCAAGCGCTTCGTTCCAATCGCAACTGCGCTTTCCGCGATAGTGTTGGGTGCAGTTCTGAGTATCGTGTGGCCACCGATCGGCGAAGGCATCCAATCCTTCTCGCAGTTTGCAGCCCATGGTAACCCAAAGGCGGCGTTCACTATTTACGGTATCGTCGAGCGCAGTCTGATCCCGTTCGGTCTCCATCACATCTGGAACGCGCCATTCTTCTTCGAGGTTGGCAGCTTCAACGACGGCGCAGAGATCGTCCGCGGCGAGCTCGCGCGGTTCATGAAAGGCGATCCGACGGCTGGCAACCTGGCCGGCGGTTACTTGTTCAAGATGTGGGGGTTGCCGGCAGCGGCCATCGCGATTTGGCATACCGCGAAGCCTGAAAATCGGGCAAAGGTGGGAAGCATCATGGTCTCCGGCGCGCTGACGTCGTTTCTGACCGGGATCACCGAACCTATCGAGTTCGCTTTTCTGTTCGTGGCGCCCGTGCTGTATGGGCTGCATGCACTGCTGGCGGGGGCGGCCTTTTGGTTGTGCATCACTCTCGGCATCAAGCACGGTACTTCGTTTTCCCACGGCCTGTTTGACTATGTCGTGCTCTTTCCCAACTCCACGAACGCGCTGTGGCTGCTGGTACTCGGTCCGCTCTGGGCCCTGACGTACTACGCCGTGTTCCGAACCGTGATCCTCAAGTTCAACTTGATGACCCCCGGTCGCGACACGGAGATGGAAGCCCAAGCCCCGGCAAGTGGAGTCGCGCTGCCCGGCGCGGCGAGCCTACCTGCTCAATTGGTGGCAGCCTTTGGCGGCGCGGCGAACATCGAGAGCCTGGACGCGTGCATCACCCGCCTTCGGATCCAGGTGGCGTCGATCGCAGCGGTCGACAAGGCGCGGCTCAAGGACTTGGGAGCCGCCGGCACGGTTGTGGTCGGGCAAAGCGTTCAAGCCATCTTCGGAACCCAGTCCGAGAACTTGAAGACGGACATGGAAGAGTACCTCGCCGCGGGCGGTACAGGCGAGGAAGTAACCACAGCTGGGGAGGCAACCGGGGACGCAGCAGGAGCCGTTGACTCTCCGCAGATCCCCGGGCCCAGCCTCAGTGGTCCCACGGTGGACCCGAGAGGTTTACTCAGCGCTCTGGGCGGAGCGAGCAACATCACGGAGCTCAGCGCCTGTGCAGCGACTCGCCTGCGCATTATCGTTAAGAACAAGGGCGATTTGGATCGCGATGCGCTCGAACAGGCGGGCGTGCTTGCCGTTGTTCCTCTGGGAGAGAAGCTGTACCACCTGATTGTGGGATGGCACGCCGATGCCTTGGCAGCTGAGCTAGAAGCCGCGCGCTGAGCCTCCGCCGTCGGCAAAGTGAAACGAGAGAGCGACTCACTGCGACCCCATGCCGCCCGCCCTTCGATCGACGAGGTGCTCGTGAGCGCCGGCCCCGTATGAACTCAGCCAGAACAGCGCCGTAGGGTAGCCGTCATGGGAGGGAGCGTCCGCACCGGATCCCGAGTCGAGAAAGCTGTGAGTCTGGCGGATACGCCCAGCGACTGCTCGCCCTGAGCGAGACAGCTGTGCTGAGGTACGAGCCGCCGCGCACGATGCGACTGGTGCCCTCCTCGGGACCGGTCGGATTTCGACGATCCGCCTCGGCATAGGACTCGGAGTTGAACCAGTCCATCACCCACTCCTCGATGTTACCAGCCATGTCGAACACGTCGTAGGGCGAATTCCCAGAGGGGCGGGAGCCGACAGGCAGTGGCTTGTCCTGGTCGCAGCCCGGACCCCCGCCTTCCTCTTCGAAGACGGCTTGCTCGCACGTCGGTGGCTCGTTGCCCCAGGGGTAGAATCGCGAGTCGTCACCGCGCGCGGCCCGTTCCCACTCGGCCTCCGTGAGTAAACGCTTGCCTGCCCACGCGCAGTAGTCCGACGCCTGTTGCCAGTCGACACAACGAACGGGTTGCTCGTCCGAATCGGCAGCGCCGCCGTCACACTCTGCGGGCATGGTACAAGAGCCCTCCTCGACACAGGCGCGATATCCCGCAACGGTCACCTCGTAACGGTCGATCGCGAACGCATCGACGTACACTTCGTGGAAGGGGAACTCGAATGCCTGGCAACCGTCCGCGAGCGACTGATTGCACCCCATCGAGAACGACCCTGCCGGAACACACACCATCTCGTCGGAAGAGGCCTCGCACTCAGCGCCACTGTCCGCCTCCTCGGATGGCGCATCGCCGCCCATACCGCCGGTCCCATCTTCCGACTCAACTGGAGGCTCGGTCATACGAGTGGCGTCGTCGTTCGCGCATGACGTCGAGACGAGTCCGATCAAGCCTGGTATGAGCAACCACGCGCAAGCGCGGTCAGACCGGTTCCATAGCATCGCTCCAGGCTGCCAAATGTAGTTCGCGAGAGCAAGTCGGGAACGCGACTCGATCAGCCGTCGAATACTTGCTGAGGTGGGGTGTCTCATCGGGGTCGGAAGCTGCAAACCTCCGCAAGATGACGAGAAGCGGCCTCGACCCGTTCGAGAGGGGAGAGCCTTGCCGCGCGCTGGAGCAAAAAGCGCGATCGACTTCCCCTGCGGCCCATAGCAGCTCGGGTGCCTCGATGGCGAGGCGCCTGAGAAGGTCTCGTGCGGCGACAACCTCGACGGGGCTGGAGCGGTGCTCCCGCACGGAACGTGAACGTGCCACATGTCTGTGTACTCGACCTGGCTGAACCCGGTCCATGACTGCTCCCCACTCTCAACCATCGTGTTCGAAGTCCTGAGGAGTCTTTCGAGGGCGACTGCACAATTGGCCGACACTCAATCTCCTGCTTATCTCCTGCTGGCGTCGCTTTGCCTCCACCAATCGAGCGCCGCGGGCGTTTTGAACCGAGCGCGTGCCGCGCCGGACTTGGCCGGACGGCGCGGCCCGGGGACCCGCGGAGACTTGGCGAACGACGTCTCGATCCCAAGCTACTCCCCCACCGGGTTTCCCATGCAGTACCAGAAGACGAATACGATGAAGCGACCCCGGACTACCCCCCTTGCTTTCCTGTGCCTCGTCGGGTGCGCAGGGCCAGCTGGGAATTACGCGCCGCCCGCGGAGCGACTCGCCGATGGGGTCGCTCCCGCGCTGAGCCCCCCGCGAGAGCGCTCGTGCCCAGGGCGGACGAAGCTGCCAGCCGATGCGGACGCAGCAACCCCACACGCGCCGGAGTTTGGTGACGTCAGTGGAGTCTGGGAGGGAGCTATCGACGTCGGCGACGGGGGCCAGCTGCACGCGCGTGTCGAAATCGTCCGGTTGGGCTCGGGTGAGCTCTACGGGCGCTTCCATAGTCTCGACCAAGGCTCCGTCCTGGAGGCGTTCCCCATCACACAAGCGAACGGCGTGCTGCGCTTCGAACTGCAGGCCGTGGGCGGAGTTTTCGAGGGCACCCTGGACGCATTGCTGGCCGTGGCTGACGGTAGCTGGACGCAGGCGGGGAGCGAGCGGAAGCCGTTCGTCTTGCACCACACGTCCGCAGACCTCCCGGGCGCGCCGCAGAAGTCCGTGGCGGAGCGCGACCGCGCGCCCTTTGCGATGCCCTTCTCGGCGCACATTCCGCACGAGCCGCAGCCGTTTCGCGGACACGGACAGCGCCACCTGGCCTACGAGCTCCAGCTCGCCAATCTGGGAAGCCGCAAGGCCACTCTGCTCTCTCTCGAGGTGCTCGGAGACGGGCGGGGTTTGACCACGCTGCGCGGCGCAGAGCTGGAACGGGCACTGCAGCAGTTCGGTGACCGACAGCTTGACAGAGCCGAGGTTGATGCCGGCCAAACGCTGGTCGCGTTCTTGTGGCTGACCTTGCCTGAGGGAGTAGCGCTGCCGCGGTCGCTCACCCACAAGCTCGAAGTAGCCGTTACGGGTTACCGAAAGCCGGTGCAAGCGGAGCTCCCGCCGAGCGCTGTGAACCCAAAGCCGCCTCGGATCCTCGAGGCGCCGCTGCGGGGCGGCATCTGGATGGCCAATGGCGCGCCATCCAACGCCTCTTACCATCGACGCGCACTGATCGCGCCCGATGGGGTCGCGCGCATCGCACAGCGTTTCGCCACCGATTGGGTCAAGCGCGACGCCGCAGGCGATGACCACGGCGGCGATCCGCGGCGCAACGAGAGCTACTTCGCATACGGCAGCGAGGTGCTCGCCGTGGGCGCCGGCCGCGTCGCTTCGGTGCTCGACGGAGTGCCCAACAACGACCCGTCGCGTCCGGAACGTGCGGTGCCCATGACCCTCGAGAACCTGGCGGGCAACTTCGTCTCCCTCGACCTCGGGGGCGGGACGTTTGCTCTGTATGCGCACCTGCAACCGGGTTCGCTACGCGTCGCGGTGGGTGAGCACGTTCGGGCGGGGCAAGTGCTTGGGTTGGTCGGCAACAGCGGCAACTCTTCAGG
This sequence comes from Polyangiaceae bacterium, assembly GCA_050298815.1. Lineage (GTDB taxonomy): Bacteria > Myxococcota_A > Polyangia > Polyangiales > Polyangiaceae > SZUA-265. The sequence continues at coordinate 165,075 of JBNKUV010000010.1, read as the reverse complement.
GCCACATCTGCACTTCCACCTCTCAGAGTCGGCCGAACCGGTCGCCGGCGAGGGCTTGCCGTTCGTGTTCCGATCCTTCCGCCGCTTGCCCAAGCTCAAGGAGAGCGGCTTTGCGCTCGACCTCGCCGTGGCCGTCTCCCAAGAGACGCCGTTGCAGGGCGACGCTATCGTTTTCTCCGATTGAAAAGCGACGCTCGCGGTTCCACGTACTCGCCCAGCCCAATGCGAGGTGGCGGGGACGCGCTCCCTGGTTCATCGTCAGCAGCGCTCCGCCAAGCGCTTGACTCCGAGCAGCATCTGCCGGTCCATCGCGAAGCCGACCGGCTCCAACAAGGCAGGTCCAAATGCCCAACGCGCCTGGAGATCATCTGAGTGGGCCACCCGAAAGCGGCTGATGAAGCGGCAGCAATCGGGTCCCAGAGGTTCCACCTGCAGCAACCAGCTGACGCGCGCTCTAGGGAACTCCGAGCCCGCATCCGGGTGCGAGCGAGCCAGCAAGAAGCGCCCTGGTTCGAGCGCGCCGATGATCAAACGCGGTGCGTGAGGATCGGGGTGCAGCAAGAGCGCGTCACCCACTCGGGCATGCCACTGTGGGTGAACGGTCTCAGCGTTGTGGACGTTGCAACCTACCAGGTTCTCGAGCCACTGGTAGCTGTAAAAGCCCGCGCGGTCGGCGCCAATTTGAGCGACCCAGGGCCACACGCGCTCCGCGGGCGCGGCGATCTCGACCCCGTGAGTCCAGCTCCAGGACGGAGTCTCGACTAGGTCGTCTCCCGGGTAGCGACGCTGGGCGGTTTCCAGATCCAGGCCCCAGTGGCTGCGCGCCGGCCTCATGAAGGGCGACAGCCACGCCCCGAGCATGATCGAGGCGCCACCCAACCCGCGCAGCACTTCGTGCAGATCATCGCGAGGCTGGCGGCCTTCGACGCGCTCCGCGAGGTGACGCAGCATCGCGCGTTGCATCAAGTGGTGAACGGGTCGGAGCCACGCGACGTGTAGCCTCTGGTCCGGGGAGAACGCCGCGCGGGCTCGCACGTGCAAGCGCGTGCTGTTCGCGTCCAGTGCTTCGAGCACGAACGACCACGTGATCTGCCAGTACTTTTTGGGGCGCTGCGCGTGGAACGGCAGCTGGTGCCCAGCCACCGGGTCGAATAGGCCTCCAAACAAGAGCGTGTGGGGCGCATCGATCTCGAGCACCTCGAAGCCCTCGTCGGAGTCGGGGCTTGCGGGGATGACCTGCCCCACGCTGAGTCGTTGTAGCTCCGGGTGCAACTCGCGCGCGCTCGGCTCCCCGCCGTTGTCGAGCCAATCGATTGAGTAAAAGCCCGCGCGCTGGCAACCGATCTGGACCAGCCAGGGCCAGATGCGTTCGGGGGGCGCTGCGATGGTGATGCCTTCGGTCACGTGGGCAGCGGCGTCCGGCAGTCGCTCATCGCCTGCCAACGGCCGCGAGTCCTCTTGTGAACGCGGCGTTCCGAGCTCGCGCTCCAACGCCGCCAGCAGCGAGCGACGAATGAAATGCGAGCCGGGCCCGATCAGTCGGAAGTAGCGTCGGAACTTGGGGTACGCCTCGGCATCGGTCGTGTCGACGCGCACTTCGAACTCGATGCGGCTGTCCCGTTCACCATACGGCAGGACCCGAATCGCCCACGCCACTTTGGCGTAGTCGGGCTCGTCGAACGTTGCGTAGTGCTCGGCGTCGGCCACGTGCACGAATGGAATGTTCGGCAGCCAGACCTTGCCGATTGCGCCCACCGCCACTTCGTGGGGTGGGTCGTCGCCGAGCACCTGAAAGCCGGGCCGGGCCTCGCTCGACACCAGATCGTCGATCCTCATCATCATCGGCTCGACCTTGCCGCGCAGGCGATCCGGGAGTGCGCGCAGCGCGAACAAGGAACGCACCAAGGGCGACCGGGCCAAGTTGCCGTGGCGCAGCAGCTCCCAGACCCGCTCCGGGGGGGCCGCCAGCTCCGCGCTGTCCATCTCGACCAGGCGCGGAGTCGGGATTAATCGATCGAGCAGCGAGGTCGCGGACCTTGACATGCCCGCACCGATCGCAAGACGCGTGCCCGGTCGTGAGCACAGCGCAATGGCTCGCCCGCGCTGGGAGCCGATGGCAGTCGACGCGACGCCTGCCGGATGGAGGGACCGAGACGCAAGCCTTGCGTTGTGGCCTCGACCTGTGTCCGCCATCATGCCGGCGACCACGAAGGGGGCGCGGCGAGAGCGGGCGCTGAGTGTCGCTGGCTACCGCGTTCTGCAGGTCCGCAGCGCCGGGACGCCGACCAACGTAGTTCGTTCGCAGTACTCGTCCCTGCCTTCAACTTGCCCGGTAGGTGGCACGCACTGAGCGCGACGTCAGCATACAGCTCGTCGATCGTCCGAATGAGCCTGGTGTCCGTCTCAGGATGCGGTGAGAAGGTGTATCGTTCACCCTGACCAACGCAGTTGGAAAGCATGTCGAGCTCCACGTTGCAGCCCTCCGCACGGCAGCGCACAGCTATCACGCCCTGCGTGTGGAGGTGGTGCGGGCTAGCGGGTGTTGTCTTTCGTAGGCAAGTCGTGCTTCAAACAGCGGCCAAGACTGTAGCCCAAAAGCCCACCGCTGTCCTCGACCGGAGCCCCACGCCGAGGTGCTTCGCGCCCCTGTGCGTTGGTGAGCAATATTCATCCAAGAGCGCAACTCGGCTTTCGGTCGGAGTAAACGCCGGCGGATCGCCTTTCGATGTGACACACTGCAGTGCAATTGGCAGAAAAATCCGTGCTCGTTGGTCGTGCCCCAGCATGAACCAACTCGTCGAAGCCCTCTCGCCAGGTGGCGCTCAAGGTGAGCTTGACTTGGAGCGCCACAGGGTAGAACACTAACCGGAGAGCAATGTCGGGTTCAGTTGCCGACCATACTGTTGGTTCATTTTGACAACGCAACGGCACTGAAGCGAACACACCTCGGAGGACTCATGGTCAATTACGCACGTTTCATCGGTTCACGCATTGGAAGCCCGCGCGCTTCATTCGTTGCAGTCGTCTGCGCTGGCGTGCTCGTCAGTTCTGTAGGGCTCGCGCAAAACGAGGCCATGCTGCCGGTCCCCCCTCAGGGATTCGATGCGATGAACGGGAACATTCCCCACGGTGAAGTACAGGAGTCGCTGTCGTATCCGACGACACAGTACGGTGAACAGCGCGTCTCGGTGTACCTTCCTCCCGGGTATTCGACAGACGAGACGTATCCAGTGCTGTACCTTCATCACGGGATTGGCGGCGACGAGTACGCGTGGATCGGGGGGCGGGGCGGCGTCCAATCCGACGAGGGCAACGCGGATCGCGTGATGGACTATCTGTACTCGCAAGAAATGGCCGTTCCCATGATCGTCGTCATGCCAGACGGCAACACGAAGGGAGCCCAAGACGGTTTTGCGGCCCATGGGGATGTACTCCTCAATGATTTGATCCCCTGGATTGAGGACAACTACCCCGCGAGGAGCGACGCTGACTGGCGCGCGATATCTGGTCTATCCATGGGTGGCGGCCAAACCTTCAACTTCGGTTTTCCGAATACGGACGTGTTCCACTACATCGGACCGTATTCCGCGGCGCCAAACACGATGCAGCCGAGCCAAACTATTACCGATATCGATGCAATAAAGAACAACGTACGGCTCATCTTCATCGCGTGTGGCAGCAACGACAACTTGATCGGCAACGGGCAGAACTATCACAACTTCCTGAACGACAACGGCGTCGAGCACATGTATCAGATCGAGCAGGGCGGCGGGCACGACAAGACCGTGTGGAATCGTAGCCTTTACAACTTCGCTCAGCGCATATTCGTCGACGTAGAGGCGCCGACCGACATGCCACCTGCTGACGGTGAAGACATGCCACCTGCTGACGGTGAGGACATGCCACCTGCTGACGGTGAAGACATGCCACCTGCTGATGGTGAAGACATGCCACCTGCTGATGGTCAAGACATGCCACCTGCGGGCGACGAACCCCCGGCAGACGGTGACCCGCTCATGCCGATGGGCGAACCTGATCCCGGGATGGGTGAAGACATGCCACCCGCTGGAGAGGACCCAGGGCCCGCAGCAGGTATCGAAGACCCGATGCCTCAAGCCCCAGAGATGGGCGACCCCATGCCTCCCGCCGCGACGCCGCCTGCGGGCACCGGGAACACCACGCCGCCGGGTACGAACATACCGATGGATACCACGACGACGCCTCCCGGCGCCGGGACACCGGACATGCTCGGGCCAGGGGCGGCCGCGCCTCCTGCGACAGCCGGGCTCGCGATGCCGAGCGACGGCGGCGGAAGCAGTGACTCGAGCGGCTGCGCAGTTCAAGCGCCGGGTGATGGCGCCAGTCGCAGCGCGGGAGCAGCCTTCCTAGGACTCCTCTCTCTCATGGCCGTTGCACTACGACGCCGGCGCCGCGCCTGAGTTCTGCGCACGCGAAGCGCCGCGCGCCACACGCGCCACGCGGCAAACCTCCACGACTTGCGCGCCCTGGGCCAGAAGCCTTCCTTCCGCCGTTTGAGGCCGACCCATAGCAGGTCACCGCGCGAAGTTGGTTTTTGGTGCTAAGGGTGTTCCGTCGTGCTTCGACCTACCGAAGATATCGAGCGAGACCTGGTCCGGCTGCGCAACTTCGTCGCAGCCAGGGTGCCGGTCTACGCGCGCTTGCTCGATGCATTGCAGCCACAGCTACGCAGTGGATTCCGCGAGCGCCTCGACCAAGCTTGGCACGCTCGCACCTTCAACGTATGGTACGAACGTCCGCTGCTGCTCATGGCGGCACTGCGTACCGCCGCCTTCGAGCTGGGCGATGGCCATCCACTGGCTCGCGCGCTTGCGGATACTGCGCCGGAGCCCGACGCCCTGACGGCGCAGGCCCTCGCCGAAGCCATCGCACCCGACAGCTTGCTGTTCTGGCGGACCGTTGCTGAGCGTGCCGTGCAAACCAACGAGCTGTCGCGTGCTGTGGCTTGGCTGTGGCCGGCGCTGATTTTGCAGCAGCGCTTGCCAGGCGCCGTGGTCGATCTTCACGACGTTGGTGCCAGTGCTGGGCTGAACCTCGTCGCCGATCGCGTGCCCTGGACGTGGCGCGATGAGGCCGGGAGCGCGCTGGTAACCAGCGCGCCACACGTTGGGCAGCGGGTGGGTTACGACCTTTCCCCGCTCGACCCCTCCCAGCCGAGCGCGCGCTCGTGGCTACGTGCGTGCACCTGGCCCGGTCAGACGGAGCGCTTCGAACGCCTCCGTGCCGCGTTCGAAGCTTACGACGACTTGGTCCGGATGGGAGGTGCTCCGCGATTGCACGCCGCAGCCGCCAGCGACATTCCCGGACTGCTTCCCGTGCCTGAACGGGCCGCCATCGCGTACCAGACCGTGATGCGCGACTACCTGTCACCTGCAGAGTCCGAGGTCTACGAGGCGGGGATGCATGATTGGTTGCGAAAGAAGCCCGGTCAGCTGCTCTGGGTCGAACTCGAACCCATCCGCACGGAAGAAGCAGCGGAGCGCTCGACGTCGCTGACCGCGCACGTCGCCACACGGGCCGGCGCCATCATCGACGTCGAACTGGCCAGGTGTCACCCGCACCCGAGCGTCCTATCCGTCGCTCGCGGGAGCGTGGCCGAGCTGGCGAAGCGGCTGAGCTGAAGGATGATGATCGCCGTGCCTGGGCGCGGTCAGAGTGCGACCGCGCAGACTCGAGGTGGCGTCCAATGCCGTCCATTCGGGCAAGCGTCGAACGAGGCGCCCGGATTCCACATCGGGACGACAGACGTAGCCGGGCAATGCGACGATTCCTAGGCCAGCAACCGCCCCGCCGCCTGCCAGAAGCCACCCGAGGCGTTCGGATCGGGGCCGCGAGGGGGTGCGTGAGTGATGCTGTAGCCGATCTCGCTCCGCCCTATGAACGCGGTGCCGTCCGGTCCGAACGAAAACCGCGTGCCACTGTCCGTCCAAACGCCAACGATGCTAGGGAGCACTCGAGTTGACTTGGGCAAAGAGCCACGGCCACAAGCCGGGTTCGAGATAGGGACTGCTCCACAGCGCGTCATCGTGCCCAACGCCTTGATACGTCGTCAACCAAGCACAGCCGCCTTGCTCTTGAAGCAGCTCGATCGCCGCCAGCGTATCCGTGTACGGGTTGGTGTAGTCGTTCTCAGCGCCGAAAGCCCACATGGGTAGCTTCGCTTCCACGATAGCACTAAGCAAATCTTGCCGTGGCGTGTGACCTGAGACGGGGAGCACCGCGGCGAACAGCTCGGGCCGGCGCAACGAGAAGTCCCACGTCCCGCCGCCTCCCATGGAGTTGCCCGTGAGATAGACGCGCTTGGGGTCAACGGGGTAGCTCGAGATGACATGCTCGATGAGTTCCAGGGCAGTAGCGCCAGCCACGGAGGGTTCGGGCAATAGATCGAAGTTCGCGCCGCCGACTGCCGCCCACTCATTGCTGCCGAAGTCGCAGCCCTCAGCCACTCGGCAATGTGGGGCCAGAATGAACGTGGGGTAGGCGTCACGATTGGCCTGCGTCAACAAGCCGTTGGCAGAGCCCAGTAGGTATTGCGCAACATCCACCATGATGTTGCCGTCCTCGACTTCGCGACCGTACCCGCCGTGAAGCACGACGACCAACGGGTAGCTCGCGGAAACGTCGGCAATAGCACCCTCCGGAGTGTACATGTGCCAAGGTAACGAGCCCCGACTCCCCTCGAAAGGGTCCATGCGCTCCATCATCTGGGCGTATTCAGACTTGGAAACGGCGAGCGCGCGGTCCGCAGCAGGCGCCTTCGTCTCCGCGGGCGGCGCCTCGGGGCACTCGCTGCGCGGTATGGTCTCGACGTCAGGTTCGTTTTCACCGGGGCCGTCACTCGCGTTCCCAGCTGAACCGCCTGAGTCCTCGCCGGGTCCCGGCTCCGCAGGCACCGTCGGCTGGGAGGGCGCTGCCGGCTCCGCGGGCACCGTCGGCTGGGAGGGCGCTGCCGGCTCTGCTGTTGTAGTAGGCGAAGGTTCGTTGCTCGGCGCGGGCGCCGCGTTGAGCCCCGACGTGCTCGCCATTTCGGGCGACGTCAGCGGTGTCGATGGCGCTGGACTCGGCGCGGTAGGTTCGCTCGCCTCGGGAGCATCGGTGGACGTCGCCGCAGCTCCCGTGGGCTCGTTGGTTGTCGACGCGAGCCCCGAAGGCATCCCGACCTGGCTCGGAACGGCAGGAGCCAGCGCGGACATGTCTCCCCCGGGACTTTCTTCACTCGAGCAGGCGCACGACAAGCCCACGATCAAACACCCAGCACCCAGTATCTTCATGATGTGGTGAGGGATAGCACACGTCGCGCCGGGCCCCACGCGCTTCCGAGTGCGATCTTCGTCACCGCGCGCCACGGTACGCGGCGGGCAAGCGCCACCGCCCCGCGGTTTGCAAACGCCGTCACTGGAGTTTGCCGTCCGCGTCAGGCACTCGCCGCACAGCGGCTTCGGCTCAAGCGGTGGGTGCTGGCCCTGGCTTGCCCTCCGTGCCGAGCGTTGCGCAATCGGCGCCGGCGCTCCTTCGAACCTCTTGAAGCGTCTCGTCAACGAGCCCAACATTCGAAGCATCGGGAACATGACCTTCTTCACTGAGTCGCTCGAGCGTGTCGATCTCGAGACGTATTCCTACGCGGGCAATCTGTCCGCAGTGCGCACCTTGGCGGACTCCCACGACGATACGTTCTTCGGCGCCAATTTGTACAACCTGTGGTTGAGCGCATTGCGCACCCTGTCCCCAAATCAGGAGACCAGTGGCCTCCCCGCCGTGGCCCAAACGGAGCCTTGAAGCCGTCGCATCATCAACACTCAACTCGCGAGCTGGGCAGAGCTACGTCACGACACGTTGCTCTACGCCAAGCAGTCATACACCACCAGCGATGCCTGCGAGTTCCCTGACGGCTACGTCGATCCCTACCCGGAGTTCCACGCCGCGTTGGCGCGCTACGCTGAACGCGGCGAATCGATCGCTGCGCTACTGCCAGAAACGGAGGACACGGTCAGGGACGGGGCCCAAGCCGTACCCCTCAGCGAAGCCATCGCCGACCACTACGCCAACGTCCGCCTTGTCGCCGAAGCGGTGCACGAGATGGCCGAGCTGCAAAGGGAGGGGCTACCCTGGGAACAGAAGCACTTGGACTTCATCAATCGCACGGTCAACTGGCATGGCATCGTCGTCGACGCCAACTAGCCTGTCCCGGAATCCCCAACCACCCGCTCAACGACCCGCCGCAACCACTCCGACGCTGGTTCGCGCTCAAATCGCGGGTCCCAAGCCAAACAGATCTCGAGGCTAGCGAGCTCGATGGGGGGGGCGAGGGCAACCAACTGGTGCTGCTCCGAAAAGCGTGCTGCAAGGCTTGAAGGCACTGTCGCCACCAGCTGACTGTCCAGCAGTAGCCCCGGCAACAGCGAAAAGTATGGAACCTCGACGGCCACGTGCCGCGCTAACCCGTGGGCGCGAAGGGCACGCCCCACGACGGTACTACTGTCGCGCCTAGGACTCACGTGCACGTGGGGAAATTTCGCATAGGACTCGGGTGTCGGAACCCGCTTCGCCAACGGATGCTTGGCGTGAACCAGCAGTGAAAACGGTTCTTTGAACAGGTGCTTGGTGTGGAGGCTGCGCTCCGTCGCGCCGTGTACACCCAAGTATACGTCGACTATTCCTGCTTCGAGCTGCTCAGCAACGCTGGCTGCGTCCAACGCGAAAACGGCAAGGTCCAGTCCGGACCCGTGCTGGGCCAGCTTCCGACGCAATGCAGGTACGTACAAGAGAGCAAGATAGTCGACTGTAGCCAACACGAAACGGCGCGATGCCTTGCGGGGGTCAAATGCGGGGCGCTCTCGAACCACCGCCTCCAATTCGCCGATGGCAAGGTGCAGTCGTGCGCTGATACGTTGTGCGAACGGTGTTGGTTTCATCTGCCGCCCGACTCTGGTCAGAATCGGATCGTCAAAGTGTTCTCGCAGCCGTCCGAGTGTTTGGCTCATGGCGGACTGAGTGACGCCGATGCGCGCGGCGGCTCGGGTAACGTTAGCCTCCTGCAGCAGGGCGTCCAACGCAACGAGTAGGTTGGTGTCCAATGCCGCTAGCTTCGTCACCCAACGGCTGCCTTGGTTCGCTCCCATGATCATTGGAAGCCTACTTGGAAGACAAGCCTTTGCCGAGCCATTAGTGCGACTAATACATCGCTCACGCGCGCGAGTTGGCGCATTCAGACCCATCCGTGAGCGGTACAATTCATGGGTTCATGGCCGGGACTCAGAGAATTCACCGAGAGGGCGCAAGTCGAGCTCCGAGTGGAGCGCTTGGCGCCTCCGGGTTAGATGACCTTTCGGCCCTTACCAACGACGGCACGCGAACGGTGACACTTCGACCGTCGGGAGTTTGGCCCGCAGCATGGGGCTCGTCTACGCTGACGGCATGAAGGCCCTCACTGCGCTTGCCTCCCTCGTTACACTGACTCCGCTTCTGACAGCCTGCCACGCTCGAGTCGGATCGGAGATCCACGTGCCCGAGGACGCGACCCAAACTTGTCAGGACCAGTGCTACAGCATCGGTCTGAAGCTATCCGCTGTGGCTATCATGGCGAACAACGTTGGTTGCGTCTGCCAGCCTTTCGAGTCGGGCGAGGAGGGCCAACCCGTTGGCGTGCGGGAAGCTGTCACCGGAGGCATGGCGACGATCATGCTTCAGCAGCAAGAGCAACAGCAGCAACAGCAGCAACAGCAGCCATCGACATACTGAGCCAGACATCGGACTGTGCGTTCCAGCACTTCCCGCAGCCGCTCGTTGCCCGCCTGCGTCACGTCGCGTGCAGATACTTTCGCGAATCGGGCGTTTGGGGCACTCTGCGTTCAGTGCCGCCCCCTTTGGCTCAGCAAGACACCAGTCGAATAAGGCCTAGTGTTGTCCTGTGCGGGCTTCTCTGTCTCGTCTTTTTCGGCACGCTGGTCGTCACTTGGCTGTCCCGCGGAACCCAGCAGGCCGCCTTGTCCGCGACGGTCGCGTCGCTCGCTGCGGCTCTCGCACATGCCTCCGGTATTGTCGCCGCTACTTCGCGCGAACAACGCTTCCTCGCACGCCCACCACATTCCGCCAAGTCTAGGCGCGTCGCCGGCATTCTTCTGACCACGCTTGGACACATAGCGGTACTCGCCACATGCTTCGCAATGGTGATTTTCTCCACCGAGGTCCAAGTGCCGGAGGACTTTCCGGTTCTCCTTCTGCTATCTCCCTTGCCTGCCGCGCCGCTCCTGATTGTGGCTGGCTCCCGCCTGCAAGTCCTGCCCCCGTCAATTGGCGTCCATGAACTTGAAGATCGGTTCCGTGTCGGCCTGCCGAAGCGAGCGGACGCGCTGACCCCCTTTGAGGCGATGCTCGACTTCTACCGCCTCGTCAGAGTCACAGGCTGCAACAAGAATGGATGTGACACTCTGCAGTTCGGGGTGCACCCTCTCCGTGATGCAAGGCTCGAGGTTGTGCTATCTCGCACGCTGCAGCCACGCCCTCGCGATTCGGTGGACGGGTTGAGCCTTTCCGTGAGCTCCGCGTTGCTCGCCGACGATGTCCCGCTCGAGCACGTTGACACCCTGCTGACCTGTTGCAGTGTTGGCGAACTACCAGCGTTCAGTGAGTCGGTGATGAGCCACCCAGCAATTCGCCGCATCCTCTTCCTGAACGTGCAAGCGCAAATCTGTCTCCATCGAGCATACTCGGACGAACTACCAAGCGCCCACTCGTGACGATTCCTCTCAGCGCGGGAGGTCAATGTTGCTGACTTATTTGACTGCTCGCGAGATGCTTCGCGCCTGCCAGCGCGCGCGATCTCCTCATCGCACCGACCTACACGCGTACAACGTGGTTTCGGCATCGAGCACCAATCTCGATCGGATCCACGAGCTCCTGCAGAGGACGTACCGGGAGGTTCGCTCTATCGTGGCAGCCTCCGAGCCCACGGAGCAGGTGGCACTCGTGAACATTCACTTGCTGCGTTGGTCTCCGGAGCAGACACCCTGAGCACATGACACCTGACGCTCATCTGCGTCGCTCCCCTGGGCAGGTGGTCTACAAGCTACCAGTCGCGTTCAGCAATTCGGCTCGGATTTGTGCGTGGATTAGGCCTGCTCGGACACGGCGCGCGTCGAGAGTTACCCGTGCGCGAGCAATTCTTGCATCACGTCGACGTTGAGCATGGTGGCCGCTCGGACCGCCGCAGCTGCCGCCAGTATTGCACCTTGCACCGGCGTCGTGAGGTCGCCGGCAGCGTAGACGCCCGGAAGGGACGTCTCGCTCCGCAGCGGGTCGACGATGACGTACCCATCGTCACCGAGCGCGAGACCCAACGACTGTACGAGTTCGACGTGGCGTTGGGGCGGGTGCGCAAACAAAGCCTCGCAAGGGACGACGGTCCCGTTCGCGAGCTGCACGCCGCTGAGTTGTGAGCCAATACTCACCAGTTTAGCGATAGGTGCGGTCTCGAGGCGGACGCCCGCGTCGCTCAGCTTCGCTTGGACGGCAGGGTCTACCTCGAACTGGCCTGAGGTGAACACTACGAGGTTATCCGTCCACGCCCTTGCTTGCATTGCGAAGAGAAAGAAGTGATCCGCCCGCTTGGGGTTGACCAAAAAACCCCACTGGCGACCCTGGATCTCCCACCCATGACAATACGGGCATTGGAAGATGGCGTGCCCCCAAAGTTCGTCGAACCCCTCCAAGGGTATCATTTCATCGCGCATTCCCACGCACAGTAGGATTCGTCGCGCCCGCGCGCTTCCTCCGTCGAGCTCGACCTGAAATGCGCCGCGCTGCCCCGTGATGGCTTCGACTCGATGCGCGCGAATTTGTACACTGGGATACGCGGAAAGCTGCTCTTGGCCGATGCGTCGAAACTCGCCCGGCGGCGTCCCGTCGGGAGTGACGAAGTTGTGGATGTGCGTGGCTGTGGCGTTTCGGCGTTCTCCCAGATCGCACAACAGGACTCGACGGCGGGCCCGACCTAGAGCGAGCGCCGCAGCGAGGCCTGCAGGTCCGCCGCCGACGATGAGGACATCGTAGAGCATACGTTCGTCTAGCGCCTGCCCGTATTGCGACGCAAGCCAGAGCGCGTTCTAGGGCTCGAAACTGGGCGCTAGGCCGCCGGCTCCTGCATGGCGCGAACGTATTCAAACTGCAGCTCATGCAGGCGGTGCAATCGCTGAAGTCGCGCGCTCAACCCGAGTGCGTGTGACGGCGCTTCAAGGCAGAGCCTGCGTCAAACGCGACAGTTCATCGAGTATGTCTCTGCTCGAGCTGAGGATGTGGCACCCACGGTCGTCGCTGTAGCCCACCGACACGTCGGACCGTCAGGGCCGATTTGGGTTACGCCGAAACTCATTTCGCTTGGAGTAGTAGGTTCTAGGTCGCAGCACGTCGTTTTTGCGAGTTCGAATGTCTTTGTCGCGCCACGCCTCCAGCAACATTCCAACAGTTCCGTTCATGGATGTCCGTAATCGCTCCAGGATATGTTCGAAGCTGATAGTGACAAGTGCCACGTCCGGGCTCAGTGTTCGTTGAGTTGACAGGCAATCGGAGATTGAATCGATGTGGGATCGAGGAAGGACAGCACAGGGCGTCCTTGGTTTTGGGTTCTTTTGCTCAGCGATGGCGCTGAGCCACGACGCAGTTGCTTGTGGGGGCCTCTTCTGCTCTCAAAGCGCGCCCGTCAATCAAGCCGCTGAACGCATCGTTTTTGCGCAGGACGGGGATACGACCACGGCCGTGATCGAGATCCGCTACGACGGGCCATCGGAGGCCTTCTCGTGGGTGCTGCCAGTGCCGGGGATCCCGGAGGTGGGTTTGGGTTCGAGTTTCGCACTCGACCAGCTGCAAGCAGCGACCAACCCAGTGTATCAATTGAACACGCGCAACGAAGACTGCGACAGTGGAGGCGTCTTCTTTGGAGCGAGTGAAGCCGAGGACTTGTCCAGCGGCGCGGTGTTCGTCAGCGACAGTTCGGGGCCTGCCGTTCAAGTGGTCGCTGGCGCGAGGCTGGGACCCTACGACTACGAGGTTCTCGAGGTTGACGAAGGGCGAACAAATCCAGCCGGCCTCGTGCTCGATTGGCTGAGCGACAACGGCTACGACATCAGCGCCCTAGGTGAAGAGTTGCTGGCGGACTATCTGGCGCAAGGTCTGAATCTGATCGCTTTTCGGCTCAACAAGGATGCCGACACTGGCTCGATCCGTCCGGTGCGGCTGACCTACGGGGCTTCCAACCCGGTGATCCCCATTCGACCGACTGCCGTTGCTGCCAATCCGGACATGGGCGTAATTGTGTGGGTATTGGGAAAACATCGAGCCATCCCACACAACTACCTGAGCCTCGAGCTGAACGAGATGTTGATCGATTGGTTCAACCCCGGCAACAACTACGAACAAGTGGTGAGTCTGGCCGCTGACGATGCCGGCGGACAAGGGTTCGTTACCGAGATGTCAGACGAGACCGCTCGCTTGTCGGGCGCGACCTACGATGATGCACCCCATCAGGCAACGATGCGCGAAGCGCTTTCAGGGATTGCAAGCTATCAGCGCCTGTTGAGCACAGGTCGGCTACCGTTTCTGACTTGGGATGGTTTCACTGATGTGGTCGCTCGCACCGTGCCCACGTTCGAAGACGGCGCCGGGGAGCCAGTGGTCGGTTGCCTACCGTGCATGCTCGAGATCCTCCCGGACATCGAGCTGGGGCAAGTCGAATTGATGCCTCCGCCGGCCGCCAACTTCAGCATCGAAACGCAGGTCTGCGACGACGAAGAGGCGCCTTCGTGCGTGCCGCTGATGGCGACTGACGGCCGCCCCGTGTGGGATCCAGAGCGTTTCCTCGAAGAGTTCGAAAAGCTCGTCATCGAACCGGCGCGTGCAATCCAGGAACTGTTGGACTCCCACGACACCTTCACACGTATGTTCACCACCCTCTCACCGGACGAGATGACGGTGGATCCGCAGTTTGAATTCAATCCCGATCTGGGACCCGTCAGCAATCTGCACGTTCGTGAACGTCGCGTCGGCTGCAACGACAATTGGGAAGTGCGCTTTGAAGGTGGCCGCGTCAGCGGCGACATAACTGTGTGGCCGGTGGAGCTCAGCGCTCTGCCGAGCAACCAACGCATCCTCCAACTCGGTACCTCCGGCGAGGGCATGCTGCTCGAGGATAACACCGAGGCTATCCGTAGGAGTGCCGCCCGTTTGCCGCAGTTTGAAGTCACCAGCGACGGCTGTGGTTGTCGAGTGGGCGAGGGTTCATCCAAGGGCCTGCCGTTCGCGATGTTTTTGGCGCTGCTTCTTGTCAGCCGTCGGCGCCCCCGAGCTTCGGCCAGGTAGGCTACGGGCTCGTGGGCCTCGCCTCTCAGTCTATGGTGACGGTCGCGCTAACGTCGATGGTCCCGCTGTTGTTCTGGGCCTCCATGAGGAACATGGCTTCCTCCAGATTACCCAACGTTAGGCCCACCTCGTCCCATTTGGCAAAGTGCTCGGACAGCGAGATGGTGCCGCAGTTGCGGCGCACCCGCCGGACGGCGAAGATCTGGGTGAAGTTCATGTTGTCGCCGGTGATGGCCGGTCTGTTCGTCACCGGTAGCGCCCAGATGTCGTAGATGCCGTCGTCGACCTCCAGGGTCCCGTAGTTGGTTCGGGGTGAACCATCGGACGCCTCTGGGCCGGGAACGAAGTCACCGTAGTCCTCGATGACGTAGTACTCCATCAGCGGATCGATGGTCCACCCATACAGGGAAACGTAGATCTTACTGGTCGCGCCCTGCACCGGAACCTCGGTAAACGCCTCCGCAAATTGGGCTGTAATGGTGCCCATCTCGTCATGTGTCTGGGTGGAATCAAACGCCAGGCCCGCGCGAGCGAGGAAATCGGACGCCTGTGTCCAGCTGGCGCTGTAGTTCGCATCGACGCCGGGAACTGTCATACATCCCGATCCTTGTCCCTGTGACCACAACTCGTAGGAATAGCCAGAGTCCAAGAGACCCCGCGTGTTCGAGCAGTACTCGTCGCCGCCCATTGCGGGAAGCAGTGGCAGGCACTCGGCGGTCGAGCCTCCGGCGCCGGCCGCGCCCGCGGTTCCGTCGTCCCCGACCCCACCGCTGCCCGCGGACTCACCGCCGGTCCCCGCGTTCGTGCCGCCGTCCCCGGCCCCACCGCCGCCCGCGGACTCACCGCCGGTCCCCGCGTTCGTGCCGCCGTCCCCGGCCCCACCGCTGCCCGTGGACTCACCGCCGGTCCCCACGCTCGCGCCGCCGTCACCACCGGTCCCTGCGGCCGCGCCGCCATCACCGCCGCTTCCCGCGCTTTGGCCGCCGCCACCGCTTTGGCTGCCTCCCGCTCCAATGGTCCCGCCCGCGCCGATTGCCTCTCCTGCTCCGGTTCCTTCGCCGGACGTACCGACAGCCACTGAACCGCCGCTACCACTGGGACTTCCGGTTCCAGATGCACCCCCTGCTCCGGTGCCGCCACTCGCTGCAGTTGTGGGCGCCGCTTCGGTCCCGCCGGAGCTCGCGCTCGGACTTCCGATTGCCGACGGCGTGCCGCTGCCGCCGCCGGTGGGCGTCTGCCCGCCCACCGGCCCTCCGGAGACGACCTGTTGCTCTTCGCTACCGTCCGTGTTCGTCGAGGAGGTGCAACCCGATGGTGCCGTTGCCACGAGGCACGCACCGATAGCGCGCCAAAATGTTCCGTATCCGCCCAGCATGCCCGCGCCTACCGCGCGTGGACGCGGACGACAAGTGCCGAATGTGCGATCCGGCCGCTTCTCGCCGCGAGACGCAACCGCCCCCGTCCTGGCTACGTGCCTCCTCTGCCGCAGGATCGTTGAGGAATGCGACAAGGACAAATCTTGAAGATGCCGGATGTCTGAGCGACATCGCGTACCGTGTTCAGCGTAGCTGTGAATCGAATCCGAGACGCGGTGTCGTGCGTCGTGGTCACAGTTGCCGCCAGACTGCACGAAGCGTCGACCGGGTCATTCACGTAGTGTGCAGTCGAAGATGCACTGCCACTGCCCTGCTGCGTCAATCGGGAGGAGCAGGTCACTGGGGCACCAGCCTTGACTCGATCGCTCCGCAGCCTCGATGATGTCCCCGACTCGGAAGTCGCTCTGACAGTCGAAACTGTCGTCGTCCCTGTCCAAGCTGAGGACACATTCCAGTTGGGCGCCGGTGAGTACCCCCAGAATCTCGAGTCGATCACCTTCGGCAAGCATAATCTCCCACTGTCGACCGAACACCTCGCAGCGGCCAGGGCAAGGGCTCTGCTTCCTCGGGACGGTATCGCCACCTCCGAAGCTGCGTGGACAGATACAGCCCGCATTGCGGGCTGCGCACAGACCGTTCTCGTCGCAGCCTTCAGGTAGTCGCCCTTGACGATCCGGGATATACAGCAGGGTGCAGGTGACCTCCTCTCCACTCGTTGGTATTCGGCCGAACTTTAGCTGCACCTCGTTGACGGTCACTTTCCCCAACGGCCCGCAACGCACCTCTCGTTTGAATTTGAGTTCGAACGTGTCCGGCTCGAATGTTGCCAGGTACTCAGCCCTCGCGTGTTCCACAGCGGCCAGGATCCCTCTCGAAATCTCAGAGAGTACGATACCCCCGCCGCGGACGCATTGGGGACGGTCTACCTGCTTAGTATGAACATCCTGCAGGTTGGTACCGTAACGCCAGAACTCCCCGTTCGGCAGTAGAAACACGAAGCGAAACGTGGAGCTCTTCGCATCGGGAAGTACACCCAAGACTGTGTAGACTCTTTGTAGCGCCGCACCGTCTGGCAGCTTCCCCGATTCTTCGATGAACTGTAGCGCATCCTCAGCGCGCATGACAGGCTCGAGGCACCCGAGATAACGTGGGTACGTTTCGCAGTATTCACTGCGAAGCGCTTGCTCCACATCCAAACTCGGTCGCTCGAAAGACTCGTTCATTCCCGAGTCCGGAGCGTGGTCGACGGACTCGCCGTCGACTCCAGAATCCGACAAAAGCACAGAACCCCCCGCTTCGGGGGGCTCTGCCTCGGAATCATTGCTGCACCCCGCGGCGAGTAGTAAGCTCCAACGCGCGAGTAGCCCAAACGGGAACTGCGCGAAGGGACGAAGCGCGCTTCGAGGAGACATGGCCAAAGCTAAGCACAAGCGGATGCCCCGGCAAAGCAGGAAGGAGTTCTAATCAGTGAGGGCAGTCGATTGGAGCGGAATTCTTCTGGGTCGAGCGCCATGGGTGGTCGGCGTGACAGCAGCAATGTTACCTTCCTGCGTGCAAGGCTGCACTGCCAGCGACGCGGAAGGCTGCCAGGAACACTGCGCCGAAGACGTTAACGCAACGGATGCCGGCGTCTGCGGCCGCTCGTGCCCTGGAGTCGAAGACGCGGACGACGCTGGACCACGCGCAGGGCGGCTGATGCCAGGCGATGCGGCCGCGAGCGAGGCCGGGGTAACGAGGGGTCCTCTCGGCGACGCCTCCAGTCAACTTTGCGTGGCAACCGCAGAGGCGCCGGGTCAGACGTTGGTGGACTGCGGGGCCAACGTCCCTCGCCTGCGTCTTGAAGGAGAGTTTGAAGGGGAAGAATGCGAGGTTTCCCTCCTGGCCCCCGGCCGTTGGCAGTTGCTTTGCGGAGCGAACTCGGCAGAACTATCGGAGCTGGAACCAGTTGTGCTCGTCGTCGCACTCCCGGATACCACGCTGTTGCGCCTGCAAGTGTCACAGGACGGAAGCCTTCGGTCGACACCCTTCGCGGCGCCTGACGGCGGGGACCGAAGGGTGAAGACCTTCAGCTCGAGCCCCGATGGTGCTCGCTTCGTATTCTCCACGGGCCTTACGTCGAGCTGCCCAGGTGGTTGTGGAGACGAGCTTGCCGAAACGCTGTTGCACCGCGTCTTCGTTGCTGACTTCCCGGCCACGGATGCCGAACCCGTTCTGCACGAACTGCCAATCGAGCCGCTAGGAGCGAGCTCGTTCGCACTGGCCGATCGCGGCCGCCTGCTGTTCGTGGAAACTGCCGACGGGGTTCAGCGCTTCGACCTACTCGACGATGGGCCCGGTGAACCTGTGAGCGTCGATATGGAATTGCCGGACATACCGTATTCATCCGGCGGCATGAGCTCGGAGCTCTACCGCGGAGCTGAGTCCGTCGATACAACGATCGTGTATCAACGCGAGAAAGAAGTATGGGTGGCGCCCCCGATGCGCGACGCAGCTCGATTGACGATCTGTGGCAATTGTCAATTCTGGCTGGATCCCACCGAGCGAGTACTCGCCCTCGTCCCACGCGGGGGTGAGCTTCGCTTCTTCAATCTCGATCGCTTTCCCGACGCGGTGGAGACTCCGTCGGGCGTCGAGCCAATCCGGCTCTGGCCCTGTGCGGTCGAGGGCGATATCAATGGTGGCCCCGTGCCCAACCCAGATGAGCGCGAAGACTACGACTGATTTCTGATGAAGCCACGACATCTCGGGATCAGATCCCACCACAACGTGTCCGGTTGGGGCGTCTCCGAACGCGCGCCTTCTGAATCGTCCTGCCGGGATGCCTGGCCGCTGTTGCGCCACCGGCACCAGTGGAGCCGCTCCGCTGCATCTGGTAAGAGGTAGTCAGGGATCTGGACAACCATCGCCGGCTTCGCGGGAGCGGTATGGTGGTCAAGAGCACTTGGAGAGGCAGAATTGGACTCGTAGCTATCGCATTGGCAACCGCGTGTGGCGAGGACTAGCCACGTACCCAGATCGCCCGTACGAACCCCACGCAGGCTGATGCCACAGGCGACTCACAAGACGGTGACAGATTACCACCTCAGCTTACCGATGACGGGGACATGCCGGCGGAGAGGTGACTGACAAACGCGACGTGCCGGACGCAGACTCGAATGACCAACGAGACACGACCATCGAACAAGGCTCCACGAGCGAAACTGACGATGGCGGAGCCTCCAGCGATGGCCACGAGACGGGTGCGATGGCGGACACTAACAGCGATGAGGGAGTCGGCAACGGGAGCGTCAACTCGTACTTGCTTGACATTCCAACGAGCGCCTGGACGTCTCCTCCCGACTTGGCATTGGTCTGCGGTGCGCTCGCGAGTTTTGGAACCATCTGCGAACCATGCCCTCTCGACGCTCAGCCCTTTGCCTAATCCTCGAAGCAGCGGGGTTCGAGACGCACCCATTCGGAGCGAGCGTGCGCGAGCTGGAGGAGTCAGACTTGGACCCTTCCTGCACCGCCCCAGCCGCCCCGAGAACGCAAGACTCTTCATGGGATAAGCGTTGTGTGAATGCGAGCATTGTGGGATGGCGACCGCGGCGCCGCCGCGC
Organism: Polyangiaceae bacterium; assembly: GCA_050298815.1. Classification (GTDB taxonomy): domain Bacteria; phylum Myxococcota_A; class Polyangia; order Polyangiales; family Polyangiaceae; genus SZUA-265. The sequence goes on along the minus strand of JBNKUV010000010.1, from coordinate 145,712 downwards.
TAGTACCAAGTCCATGAAGGTCACCGGCCTGTGCTTTCTCATCGTTCCCGTGCTCGTCGTAGCGTGCGCGCAAGCGGAGCCGGGGAACGCACGCGACGGCAACCGCGGTGCAACGGCGAGCGACTGCGAGGCGACGGCCCCTGCCTCAGACGACTGCGTTGCTACTGCTCGCGATTCGGAGGACGATACCGACCCATCCGCGCAAGCTGAACGCGACGACGCGGGCCCCACAGCGACGAATGTCGCAACCGACGCCCGAGGCGATCGCGCAACTGACAACACCAACGCGACTGACAGCACCAACGCAACTGACAACACCAACGCAATTGGCGACGATGGTACGGACCAGCCAACCGGCGACGGTGAACCCCAACCGGAGCCCAATGCCATCCCTGGGGACGCCGAGCTCTGCGGCAATGGCATCATCGACGACGGCGAGGAGTGCGACGAGGGCGAGGACGCCGGACTGTCGCGCGGCAATTGCACGTCGAGCTGCCAGCTCGACGTTTGCGGCGACGGGCACGTCGGCCCCAACGAGTCTTGCGACGACGGCAACGACGTCGACGACGACTATTGCACGAACAACTGCCAAAGGAGCGAGTGTGGCGACGGCATCACGAGCCCAGACGAAGTCTGCGACTTTGGCGATGACGCCGATGACGCTGGCTGTACCAATGTCTGCCAGCGGCCGACATGCGGCGATGACATCGTGCAGGAAGACCGTGGAGAACAGTGCGAGCCCGCAGGCGATCCCACGAAGCGGTGCACGCCGGACTGCCGCTGGAACGTGTGCGGCGATGGATACGTTGGTCCTGGGGAAAGCTGCGACGACGGCAACGAAGATCAATACGATGGGTGCGGTGTCGATTGCCGGTTCAGCGGCGAGTGCGGCGACGGCATCGTAGAAGAAGGCGAGGAGTGCGACGACGGCAATGGTGTCAACGACGATGGCTGCACCGTCGGCTGCCGACTGCCGGAGTGCGGCGACGGCATCGTGCAGGACGGCGAAGAGTGTGATCTCGGGGGCGTCAATGGCGCGCCCACCGCCACCTGCACTGCAGAGTGCGTCTACGACGTCTGCGGTGATGGCCACGTCGGACCGGGGGAACGCTGCGACGACGGCAACGACGTCGACGACGATGAGTGCACGAACGCCTGCACGACTCCGCCCTGAGTGGGCGCTTGGACCAGTGTCGATGCGGCGGGCCTCCCCATAGCCTTTGCTCTTCGATGCGGACGAGGTGTTGCCGCGAGCACCTCACAGGGGAGAACGTCGCAACGTCCGCAGGCCGTCACTCGTAGGCGATGAAGACCCCTGACAGCAGCCACGATCCGCCCTCGCCCACTTGATTGATCTCCACGGTGAGTTCGTGCTCACCTGGTTCAGCGAGCCGCGCGTTTTCGACGACGAACGGCGGAGTGATGTCGCCGGGGCACCAGTTCGCCCGCGGCGCACGCACGCTCTCGATGGCACCACAAGGGTTTTCGGCACAGTAGCTGTCGATGCTCAACGTTGCTGATTCGTAACTGGCCAGCGAGCAGAGAGTGTGGCAATCGTCCCGCCAGGGTTCGAACTCGCTGAGTTGCGTGCCGTCTAGGCTCAGACTGTGAGTGCGCCGGCAGAACTCTTCTGCTGGTCCGACGCAATCTGCATCGACCGCACCCCCACCATGCCCCGTTGCGCGGTATTCCAAACGTGCGCCACGCGTGCCTTCGGGAGTCGTTATTGCGATGGGTTCGGGCCGCGCATCCTCCTCAAAGCCGAAGAACAGCGGAACCACGGCCAGCACTCGGCGCGGCGAAGGCCCAGTGCGCAGCTCGAAGTGCGCGCTGACGATCCACTCGCCCTCCGCGCCACTGACGATCCCATCGGCGTCGCTCCAGGTCTGAATGTCGACCGTGAGCTGGTGCTGCCCCAAGAGGCCGTTGACGACGTCAGTCACGTCTACCTCGAAGCTCTCTGGCCCGCCAAACGGCGTGATGGCGCGCACGAGTTCCAACCCAGGCGGGCCCTCTGCGACATCGTCGGGTTCATCCACAGAGAACAGAAACGTTCTGTCGAAGGCGTCGCAGAGACGAGGCCAATTGTGTCCCGGCGGGATCGACTCGGGTGTCCAACGGTCGAACGGATAACAAGGCGACTCCAGTTCGACGACGAGAGTCGCCTGCGCGACTGGCTCGTCGCCGAAATCGACTTGAACCGTCGCGCGTTGAAAGTGCTCGGCCTCCGGGTTGCTCGAGATGTGCACCTGCGTGAATGCGGGCACGCTCAGCGTGCGCGGCGCGGTGTTCGCGCCACCGTCGCGCACTTCATCATTGCTTGCGCCCGCATCCGACCCCCCTTGCGCCGCACCACCTGCGGGAGAGCGCAGCGGCGGCTCCGAGTCACATGCAACTGCGCACGCAAGTACGCCGCCCGCCGTCAGACGCCACCTTCGATCTCGACTACCAACTTCGAACACCATGCAACTAGCGTGCGCACCATACCCGAGTCGAGCCGAGCTGTCGCTAAGGACGACCGCCTTCGAGTGCATCGCGGTGTTCAACGCGGTGTGCTGGCCACTTGCCGCCTCCCGAGCAAGATCGTTGAGAAATTCGCCAAGGATGGAGGCGCTGGCGCGTTTCGAGCTGCGCCCCTCTACTTGGGAGGCGGCCCGTAGAGGAAAGCGCGGTGCAACGCTGTAGCCGAAGGCTGAGGTGCTCGAGACCTCCCAAGCCACGGTGCCGGACCACGTGTTGTCGTCGGTCAGCCGCGCTGCATCCAACTCGTATTCATATACGGTAGCGGTGCCTCCGTTGGTGAACAGCAACGAGGAAGGAAGCAAGCCACTTGTCAGCGGCTCGTCATCGCTGACGCACACTTCGCCTCCCGCCTGAGCCAGGCTCCGGGATCGCTCCCTCCGGTTCTGGGTCAACTGCGTCCGTCTGCGCGTCGATTTCGGTAGGCCGGGGACTTCTTGCGACGCTACGACGCCAGGGATAACCTAAGACAACAACACGTCCGCGGTCATCCGCCACCGCGTTGGCTCGGTCCGCTCTCTGGCTACCGAATTGTCGAGAAGACTGCGCGCGTGTGCAATGGCCGCAAGCACCACACCAAGGGAGATCATGCCTGGTACGGTGAGCCCACTGTTAGTCGAAGAAGACCAAGAACGGGCCCGCTTTTGGAATGTTCCAGCCTTGTGCTTTCGAGTCGCGTTTCACGTGATCATTCGCGCCGCGCAGGGCACTATATGGCGTGACCAATTTCTCTGTGTTGTGTGGAACGCCTACTGGCAGGCGCGGCTCAGCATCTGTCCTCGGACCCGGTGCGGCTTGCTGGCAAATCGTGCTAGCTGCGAGCGGCGCGCTCGCTGTGTTGGCGGGGTGTTCCGAGGACGGTTCCGCGGCCGAGCAACCCGGCCTCGAAATGTCCATCTCGAGCAACGGGGCGGGTACTGCAGGTGAAGTGAACGAGATGGCAACCGACGTCGCTCAGTCGACCCCTCCAAGCGGAACGACTATCTCCCCGGGGGAGACGACGACGGCTGCGAGCGGCGGAGCAGGCGAGAACGGCGCAGGCGCGGCCGGACCCACGAATCAAGGCGTCGGACCCAGCGCCCCGAACGGCGGGGGTGAGCCCGCTGGCTCCATCGAGCCGGACAGCATGGGGGGCAGCGGTGGGAGCGCAACTCCCACGAGCGAAGGCAGTGGGGGAGGGAGCAGTGAGGACCCAACGGGCGAAGGTGCAGGCGGCGCCGGCACAGGCGGCGCCGGCACAGGCGGCGCCGGCACAGGCGAAGGCACAGGCGGCGCCGGCACAGGCGAAGGCACAGGCGGCGCCAGCACAGGCGAAGGTGTCGGCGGTGCTGCTAGCGGTGAAGGAAGTGCCGGAGGTGCTGGAGGCTCCGGAGCAGACGCGCCACCTGATCGCTCAGCGGGCTGCGGTACGTCGTTGATGCGCCCACAGCCGAACGTTCAACAGACCGTCGAGATCAACGGTACCACTAGATACTACTTGCTCGATGTTCCCGCTGACGCGGACAACGATACGCCGCTATCGCTGGTGTTCGCGTTGCATGGGTTCGATATGAACAACGTCTCGGTCGTCGGTCTGTTCAACTTCACGTCGCGCTCCAACGGTCGAGTGATAACCGTTTACCCGCAGGGCGAAGGGCCTCCCCCGGGGGATACATCTCACTGGGGTGATGGCGTGTTGGAGTCACGCTGGGACAGCAACGAGGAAAACTTCGCATTCTTCGAGACTCTAATCCAGGACATGCAAGATCGCTATTGCATCGACCCAGGTCGTATATTCATGACAGGGTTCAGTATGGGTGGCCTGTTCACCAATGCCATGGCCTGCGAACACCCTGATTGGTTCCGCGCCTTTGCCCCAGTGGAAGGCGTCGGCCCAGGGACTTGCGCCAATGCCGATGCCAAACCACCCGTGATGGTTCATCAGGGGACGAGGGATTCGCTGGTCACCGAAGACCGTGGCGAGGAAACGCGCGATTTTTGGGCGATGCGCAACAGTTGCGACCAAGCGACGAGCGCATCGTACATGGGCTGCGAGAGTTTCGAAGGCTGCGAACAACCAGTCGTCTACTGCCTGGGGGATTGGGACCACACCATCACGGCAACAGCTACCTCGAACATCTTGTCGTTCTTCGACGAATTCGAATGACCTGAACGGCGCAGTGGGCGTCGGGGCGCGTCGCTGAGCCCGCCAATGCTCGCGGCGCAACCTGCCGAGCCCCCATCCCAGCTGCCTATCGGAAAGTCTCATGATTACTAAGATATGCGTCGTCGGCAGCTGGCTTCCCTTGATTCGGCCTCGGCTTTCGGCCTGCGGCGTCTCCGGGGAAGGTTGGCCAAAGGTATAACCGGGGTTATACTCAGCGGATGAAGACAGCCATCTCGATTCCGGACGACATATTCGAGGAGGCGGAGCGAGCTGCGAAACGTCTCGGAGTCAGCCGGAGCGAGTTGTTTACTCAAGCCGTCAAGTCATTCCTAGCGACACGCATGGAGCGGAACGTGACCGAATCGTATAACCTTGCGTTCGGAGACAGCGAGCCGGATGAACTCGAGCGCTGGCGCCAGGAGACAGCGCGTCGCACGCTGCTTTCAGTCGAATGGGAGGACTGACCGTTGAAGCGTGGTGATGTCTGGTGGGTGGACCTTGGCGAACCTCGCGGTTCACAGCCAGCGTTTCGGCGCCCTGTACTCGTTGTTCAAGACGATCTGCTAACCGAGAGCGCATTGGGTACCGTAATGGTGGCCCCCCTGACGTCAAACCTGCAGCGCGGCGTCGCGATTGGCAACGTCGAAGTTTCGGCCAAGCAGAGCGGCCTCCCCAAAGCATCGGTCGTCCTGGTTTGCCAAGTGACGACCGTGGATAAGGTGGTGTTCGCGGGTCGGATTGGCGCGTTATCCCGTCACGTGATGAAAGAGGTAGACAAGGGGCTGACCCTTGCGCTTTCGCTCAACGTCGGTGCCTAGCAAACAACCCTTGCGAGATAGGCGAGCTGCGCGGAGCTGGCATCCGCAGGGTTGACGGCTGGTTCGTAGCCGTCGAGCCCCTGCAGGAGAAGCGCACCTGTTAGGAACTCGCGCCCCATGCTAGATTCAACTCGGGATGCTGCACCTCCACACCCCACGCGCCGACGACCCCGCGGCTCGCTGGCTCCAAGCGATTTGGGAATGGGAGAGCTACCATTCGCCCAGCTCTGTGGAGCGCATTCTCCCTCACGGAGGCGGTCAGTGCTCTCGCGCACGCCCCGACAAGCTTGTCGCGCGTCGCGTTGGAGGCGGGCTATTGCGACCAGGCGCACATGAACCGAGCTTTCCGGCGCCATGCGGGCCTGGCGCCGCGGCAATTCAAGCCGCTCATGGCGGACCATCCGTTCAATCTGCCTGAGCCCAACGCGTCCTTTTCGTTCGAGCCAATCCCGGGCAGTGCGCTTGGAGCAGAGTAGCTCTTCAGCGGCCGAACGCCGCGAAAGGAGAGTGTATGCCTGCCAAGCTCATCTACCACGTAGCAGTCACCCTGGACGGTCGCATCGCGCACCACGACGGAAGCTACGACGGCCTCTCGGAGTCCGGGCCTCACGTCGATGCCTTCATGGAGGCGGTGTCTGGATGCGCCGCCGTTCTCATGGGTCGCAAGACGTACGAGGTCGGGCTCGCCGCTGGACTTGCGCTAGGGCAACCCGCCTACCCGGGACGGCCAAACTATGTGTTCTCCGGCACGCTACCCCGACCCGAGACCAGGTCGTCTGAACTCCACGTGGTGAACACCGAGTCCGTGCGGCTTCGTTGCGGAGCTCAAGCAGCGCTCCGGGGGCAACATCTGGCTGTGCGGCGGCGCTCAGTTGGCAGGCAGCCTCATGGAGGCAGGGTTGTTGGACGAGTTGATCCTGAAGATGAACCCGACGGTGTTCGGTGAGGGGCTACCCTTGGCAGCTGGTCTCACACGGAGGCACGATGCACGCTGGCTCGATACGCACACTTACGAATCCGGCGTGGTGGTCGCACGCTACGCGCTGCTTCCTGCCTGAATCGCTGGGCCTGGTTTTTGGAGCGCTGCCCTCTGTGCGGCGGTCCGACGCGATGGGCCGAGGTTGCCAAGAATCCACCGCCCGACCCACTAGCGATCCTACCTGGTCACTCGGCCCGAGCCGTCAAATGCCACTCACAGAGGGCATTCATCGCGCGCAAGATGGTCTGCTCGGAGGGGACAACGTCCCCGTCGTGCAGGTCGGCTCCTCCGAGGCAGCCCTGAGCATCCAGCGGCCTTTCGAACACGACCTCGCCATCAACGGCACACGAGCACGAGACCTGCGACTCGTCCTTGGAAGCGACGCACTCGACGGAAAATGCGGCATCTCCACAATCTGCAGAGAGTTCACACTCGGGGGAATCGTTACCAGATCGAATGGAGTCTGTTACCTGGCAGCCGCTCGATTCGTGGGACGTCACCATCGGTAAGTCCCAACCGCAACGAAAGTTCATCAGCGCAAGACCATTGCTCACTTCCTGACCGTCGAAGCCACACGGACTGACGCTGCTTGGGGAGCTCCAAGCGAGACCGTCGACCCGACACACGCAGTCATACTCCTCCCCCGTTTCGTCTGTTCGATGGCAATCGTAGCCGTAGTTGGCATCAGCGCACCCGACGAACACCTCACAACTATCGGGGGCGGACAACTCAGCCCCAGAGGAATGCCCGGTGATGACCGTCCCGCATCCTTGCGCACCTCCGCCCAGCGTACATGCCTGGTCGAACATTTCGACCCCGTCACACGCCGGGCTCTTCAGCAATGTTTCATAGTCTTCCTGGCCGAGGAGTACGCACGAGGCACTCTCCATGCAGCCTAGGAGGGTTGACACTGCCGCGGTGCAATCGGGACTCTGGGCGCGATAATCGTCCATGTCCTGCCGGCATGCCTCGACACAATCATCGAAGGAGCAATCGCATTCCCCGTCGTCACAGCGACACCCGACGATCGGGAAGGCGAATTCCGACGCACCGCACTCGGGCGCGCTGCAGATCGCCTCACAGCCCGCAAGCGACGGATCGACCGGCGATTGGGTCAGCGTCAGGCTTTGGGACGAGCCCGACGCGGCGGACCCCGCCACCAGCGTCAGCGAGTCTTCCGGGCCTCCGTCGACGCGCACCTCGAACGAACCGTCTCTGTTGGAGCGCACGCTTGCCGTTTCGCCATTCGATGAGTTCGACACGGTGACGGTGGAACGCCCCGGATCGACCGCGCCCTCCTCGCCAATCACGACCAGCACCTTGCCTTCGCTCTCGACGAGGATCTTGTCAGAGGTGAGCAACGGTGGGTTACCCGGTTCCGTGCTGTTGGGGCCCGCTGAATCAGCACCGCAACTCGGTGTCATCGCGAGCAGAGCAGTTGCCAATAGCGCCCGGGCTGCGTGCCGAGCTGGCCCAGCCGGTCTGATGCCTGTTGGTAAACACCGGTGTGTCGACTCCATTGCGGGCATACCTATGTGGCGAACTTTCATTTGTCCCCATCCTTTTCTTTGTTGGTGTTCGGCTGCGTCAAAGGGAATAGTTGCACGTTCACTTGGATGACGAGTTCGGGCGCCTGCGCCTCGCGGTTTTGTCTGTCAGGCTTCGTTTTCCAGTGCTCACCTGCTGCAAGTAGTTCGGCGCACCCAGCCCCGCCCGTCGAGCGAAAGCTCGATACGAAAGGCGCCCCCCTTGCTGGCGTACCACGCCGTGAGATAGGCCCGGTAATCGAGATGCCGAAACCCATCCACCGTCGCGTTGGTAGTGTCGTGGCGCCTGGGCATGCACTCGAATTCGCACGTTCGTCGTCCGAAGTCCACGGAACGCGGACACAAAGCGAATTCGCCAGCATTCAGCGGTTCTTGTAACAAATTGTTTTTACAAAGATATTGCTGAACAAAGGTCCCGACGAGAGTCCCTTCAGCATTCAGTCGGGAGCTGCTGCGTGGCGCAGAGCGCCCCCTACGTCGCTGCGGGCAATTGCGCTTGGACGGGTCATCGACACCGCGCTCGATTGCAGCGCTCATGAATTGGACGGGCATCCTTTTGCGCTGACGTACGCGTTGCTCTTCGGTTTCCGCGACGATCTCGAGCTGGGGCTGCCGCTTGCCGTCGTTACCACGCTGATGGCGGTCCTGTGCCTCGTCGCCTTCCTGCCGAGCTAGAGCCGAACGTTCTTGCCTGCTCGACGACGGGCAGTTCGTTCATCATCGCTACCGTGAGTGACGTAGTATCCAAGTAGTGCTCGAGCGCGAACGTAGCAGGTCATCACAGCGCCCAGGGGACGCCCTCTCTGTGCGGGAGAACGGTGCAACTGTTGCCGCGGGAAGCCAGCGATACCGACATCGATGGTCAGAGCAGCAAAAACGAGGAGGGTGGGTTTGATCGTTGTCTTCCCAGAACAGTACGACGTCACGACAGGTCAAGCGCTCGTTGAATAGCGTCAGCTGCCGCCACCCGCCACCGGCCGCCACCCCTCGCTTTGCGCCACCCACCGCGCCAACACACCGACATCACTCAATCTCGCCACGTATCACCCCCTGGCACTCCACTTGCTCTAGCTCGCCACTGGCCGCCACGGCCGCCCCCTCACGAGGGACGAGCGAATGGAGTATACTCGTGTCGATGTCCGATCCCGAGCTGCCGGTCACGCTGATGTACAGCCAGCCTCGCTGGCGGCCCGAGTGGGCTGTGCCCGAGGTGCCCGTGCCTGAGTCGAGCCTGCACGACCAGGGCATCGAGTACCTTCGCTCGCTACTGTTGGCGTGGGCTGAACGCGAGCAGCGGAACGTGCTCGTCGCGCGCAACCTCGGGATCCGTTGGTACGAAAGTGAACCGCGCGCGGGCTTCGACCCGGATCTGTGCGTCATCGAGCCGGCGCCCCCGGGCGCAGTGCTCCCGAGTCTCCGCCTGTGGGAGCCCGGCCACGAGCCGCCCTGGTTGGCGATCGAAGTCGTCAGCCCAGGTCACCCCTACAAGGACTACCTGGATACCCCCGCCCGCGCTGCCGCCTGCGGCGTGCGCGAACTGTGGGTCTACGATCCGTTGCTAGCCGGACCGAGGAGCAGCGGCGGGCCCTTCGCTCTGCAGATATGGACGCGGCACGGCGAAACGATGACGCGAACGCACGCCTCCAGTGCGCCGGGCCACTCTCCCGCAGTCGATGCCTGGCTACTCCCCGAAGTCGATCCCGAGGCTGCCAAACGACGTCAGCGTGGTGTCCTCGACGGCCGGCAGCTGTCACCGAACCCAGCACCACGCCTGAGAATCATGACCGCCGAGGTCGGTGGCACGTACTGGCCGACACTCATCGAAACCGAACGACAAGCCGCTGACGCCGCGCGACGAACCGCTGACGCCGCGCGACGAATCGCTGACGCTGCGCGACGAACCGCCGACGCCGAACGGCACGCCGCCTTCGCCGCGCAACAAGTCGTCGAGACTGAACGCGCCCGCGCCGACGCCGCCGAAGCGAAGCTCCGCACGCTCGAGCGTCAGCTGGAAGCGCTCCGCGACAAATCCTGAGCCCCGCGAGCTGCGAGGGCCCGACTCGATGCCGCACCGCGCCATGAACCGCGCTTGCTCTCCGACAACACTTCCACTCATCGTCCAATCTTTCTGGTTGACCCGTCTCTCTGGGGGCAATCGCTGCGCTATCTCCCATGATTTCGACCGCCCAACCAGGGCGCAGTGCGTCATGTTCACTCTTCACGCCGCGCCCGCACCTTTTGTATTGATTCCGTTCGCACATGTCGTTACTTCGGCACCCGCCACGGGGGCCAGCAGGGGGACTCGCGGTTCATTTCCATACCCTGGGTGAGGAGGTCTACGTGCCAGCACGTTCACAAACTCGAATCCGCCGTGATCTCAATCGACTGCACAGGCTCATCGAAGACAAGGGCCCGACACAACCAGCGCTCGCAGCAATTGGCGCATCAGTCGCTTCGGCGACGCAGATCGTCAACTCCCAATGGCAGACGTATCAGTCGGCCGCCGTCAAACAGGACAAGGAGCGTGACGAGAGAGATGAGGCCACAGGGCGTCTGAGAAGTTGGGTGGGGCGCTGGCGGCCCGTCGTGCTGCTGCAGGTCCCTGGCGCCAGCACCAACCTGCGCGCCTTACCCCCCAGAGGCGCCACGCCGGACGACCAGGTGCGGGTGGCAGACGACCTGCGCTCGTTCATTGCCGACAACGCCGCGGCAGCTCCCTTTCGAGATGCGGCTCTGAGTGATCTCGGCGATGGTGTCGCCGAAGCTCGGCGAGAAGCGAGCGAGGCCAGAAGCGCCCTGGTCGAGCAGGATGGCGCTCGCGCTGCGCTGACCGAGGCGTCGCTGACCGCGAACGAGGTGCTGACGCGAGGCGTCGATGTCGTGCGGGCCATTTTCGGACCGCGTTCGCCTGAAGCCCGTCAGTTCAGATTCCGGGCTGCCGCCGACACGGAGGCAGAAGCGACTGAGCTCGAAGCCACCGAGGACGCGGAATCCGAAGTCGGCGAGAGTTGAACGCCGCTACACCGCCACGCCGCCCCGGGTGAACTTGACCGGGGCACGCGTGGATCCGCCTCGACAACCGTCATTGCCGACTGCAAAGCCGAAATCGTCAATCCCGAACGCTCGCCCGCCTTCCCCGAACGCTCGCTCGGCTTCCGCGAAGGCTCCGTCGGCGTCAAATCTCGCTCGCCCGGCTTCCCCGAAGCCTCGGCCACGTTCAAGTCGCGCTGGGTCGGCTTCCGCGAAGCCTCGGTCCCGTTCGACTCGCGCTCGCTCGAGTTCGGCGCTCGCTCAGTCCCGTTCACCCCGCGCTCGCTTGAGTTCGGCGCTCGCTCAGTCCTGCTCACTTCGCGCTCGCTCGAGTTCAGCGCTCGCTCAGTCCTGCTCACTTCGCGCTCGCTCGAGTTCAGCGCTCGCTCAGTCCCGTTCACCCCGCGCTCGCTCGAGTAGATCGCCGTTGAACCGTCAACGGCGAGGCGATTTGGGGGTGATCCCACGGAATTGTCCAACCGTTGGCGTTCCCCATGTCTACGCGGTCGTCTGAGCGGTGAAACGATGAGTGATTCCAACGCTTGCGTCGTGAGGTCGAAAAAATATGCGTGGTGGGGAAGCTGGGGGACTAAGGTGCGTAGTTTCTTGGGCGTGCGCTCCAGGAACGTACGCCCAACCCGGCTGCTCGCGTTCCGCGCTACCGAAGAACCTATCGAACGGAAGGATGTCACGGACACAATGAGAACTTATTCAATCGCTTTGGTTTCCAGTTTGCTCGCCCTTCAAGCCTGCGTCGTATCCGACGGAAGCGAAGACACGGACGACGCTACGGACTTGGGGGAAGAGACGGAGGCTGAGGCAACCGAAGAGACGGAAGCTGACTCTGACGGTACGGAGGCTGACTCCGGCAGCACCGAGTCTGACGCTGAAGAGACAGAGCCCGATCCCGTCGAGTCTGACGCCGAAGAAACGGAGACAGAGCCCGATGGGGGCGGCGGCGAGATGACTGATGAGCCCGACGGCGGCTCCCCGGATGAACCGGAGACGGACGGCGGCAGCGGTGACGCTGCAGTGGCCGTGACCTTGCCCGAGCTTTCCAACTTGGATGAGGCCGATCTTCCGGATGCTCCGGAAGGGGATCTGCGCATCTCCGCAGACTGCGAGATTGACACTGATAGCGGAGAGCTGGATTGCAGCGGGGCTGGGGAGGCCACTGGCGACTTCAGCTTCACGATTGCGGAGCCAGAGGGCGGTTTCCGATTTGGCGTGATGCGGGTGAATTCCCTCCAGATCGATATGGGCGCCTCGCTGTCCGTCACGGGCGCGCTGCCCTTGGTATTGGTGGCAAGCGATACGGTGCGCGTCTTCGGTTCCCTTTCGGTCTCGGCTAGCGGAGCAAACGCAGTCGCTGGCGGGTCCACCGAGGGTGAAGGCCTTGGGGCGGGCATTGAAGGCGACGATCGCCCGGACAGCGGTGGCGGCTACTGTGGCGTAGGCGGTGACGGCGTGACGGAGGACGGCGCCACCGATGTTCCCGGCGGCGAAACGTACGGGAGCGAGACGCTGGTACCCTTGTTAGGAGGCTCTGGCGGTGGCCACAACGGTGGCGCTGGCGGTGGCGCTCTTCAGGTCGTCGCGGGAAGCGAGATCCAAGTTGGTTTGACTGGTAGTTTGGAAGCTGGCGGCGGTGGCGGCAAGAATGGCGGCGGCGGCGGTGGCTCTGGCGGAGCGATCTTGTTGGAGGCGCCCAGCGTTAAGGTAGAGGGCGTAATCGCTGCCAATGGCGGCGGTGGCGGTGCTTCACAAGGGGGCAATGGCGGAAAGGACGCCACGGCCAACGACACTCCCGCTCCCAGCGAAAACCCAGAGCTCGGCGGCTCGGGCTCGGCCGGGGACGATCCGAATGGGGCAAGTGGCATCTACGATACGACCAACAGCACGCCTGGCGGTGGCGGCGGCGCAGGGCGTATTCGTATCAATACCGCGGACGGCACCGTCGAGCTGAGCGGAACACTCTCTCCCTCAGAAGCGAGCGGCTGCGCGACCTTCGGAACACTCCCCTGAGCCAAACGGCCTCGGCAAGGCGCTCCTGTGCGATTCGCACAGGGGTTGCCTGGCTGGGAAACGTATCAGCCGTGAACGGGCCACGACCCCGTCCGATGGGTGTCGTGAGGACGAAGCACCGGCGGATGACGGCTGCCGCGACGAGGGCTGAGTGCTGGTCGCCGGTTTGCTGGTCCTGACATGCACCCGAGAGGCCAAGTTACTCTCCTCGCCGCCAAGCGTTGGTGCTGATGTTACCACTCCTTCACTCAGGGCGGCCGGATCGTTGTCGCTCACATCCCTCGCGGTATGGTTCCATGATGGTGCGTTCTCAGGACTGGCGAAGTCACGGCGTCGCAGCGGCCGCGTTGTCGTGTGTGGGCCTCTTGTTGGGTGGCTGTAGCGACGCGCCAAGCCCGAGGGCGGCGCAGCCGGGCGGTGAGGTTACGGGCGTCGACAGCGGGGGAACCGCGAGCGGTGGAGCGAACGCGGGCGGCGGTGTCATTGCGAGTGGAGGGGCGAGTGCCGGCGCGGGAAGCGGCGGGTCACCAAGCACTGCCGCGATGCCCCCAATGGAGGAGGTCGCGGAGGTGCCAGCGTTGGAGGTCTCCGCCGCCACAGCGATCGAGCGGCTTGCGGGTTTTCTTTGGCCGGAAGAGTCCCCCGAAGCGGCGGTGAGCCGAGTTTCAGAAGCGCTGGGCGCCGCGCCCAGCGACGCGTGGTCCGACGCGGAGGCGGCCCACGCCGCCGCGTGGATGCTGAACGAGCCCGATGCGCGGAGCACGGTGGAGACGTTCTATCGATACTGGCTCGGACTCGACATGTTCGATGACGTCGTCAAACAGCCCGAGATCGACATTCTGGACGATGAACTACGAAGTTCGATGAAGCGCGAAGCTCCAGCGTTCGGGGTACACGAGACCCTCGAGGTGCCCGGCACATTTGGGTCGCTGCTCTTGACGCCGCAGGTGTTTGTCGACGCGCGTCTGGCCGCCCACTACGGCTTGTCCGGTGTGGACGGCTCGGCGATGCAGCCCGCCGCTGCGGAGGGCCATCGAGTCGGGATCTTGGCGGGCGCTGGGCTGCTGACTCTATTCGCGAGTACGTCGCTTCGAAGCTGGCCCGCCAAGCGAACCTGGCTCGTGCTGGAGCCGCTCTTGTGCTTTCGAGTGCCGACGGGGGTACCGCTGGGTGAAATACCGGGGCCCACGGGGGCGACTTCGGTGCAGACACAAATGACACAAGCCACCGCGGTCCCAAATTGCATGAACTGTCATGTGTTCTTGAATAGTCCCGGCGCCGCGCTCATCGGCTTCGACTCCTTCGGGCGTTGGGATCCGCTCGCCAGTTTCGGTCCGGAAGAAACGGTGGGATGGATCCCCGAACTAGTACTCGCTGATGCTCCTGCGTTCTCGGATTGGCCCGATCTGATGGTGCAGATGGCCGAACGCGACGAAGCACGCCGCTGCTTCGTCGATATGTGGCTGCGCTATGCCAGCGGTGTCCGAGAGCCGTTGCTGAGAGGCGCCACCGCGGCTCCCGAGACGCTGGGCCGCCTCACCGCGACGTTCGCGCGGCAAGAGTATGCGCTGAGGGGCCTCGTCGAAGCAGTGGCCATCGAGGTCGTGCGCGGGTCGACGTTGATCGAGGAGCAAGGCCAATAGGTTCCGCACTTTGGCCGCCCGAGTGGCGTTCCATTCATCGGCTGCCAAACCGCTCTCCCGATGGGTTCGAAGGAAGGGTTGGCTCCCTGTGCGTTCACTGCTCAACCTATGCGATCCCGTCGCGCAACAACGCTCGCCATCGTCGTAGCCAGCTGCGTCACTTCCGTAGCCCCAGACGCTCGGCCATGTGGTGCAGGTTACTGCGAGCCATGCCCAAAGAGCGGGCCGCCGCCGCCCAGTTGCCGCCGTGCTTTTCGACAGCTCGGAGTACCATGACGCGTTTCGTTTCTTCTACGGCGTCTTTGAGCGTCATCCCGTCGACCGAGACCACCGTAGCGTCGGTGTCCAGTCTCTGAACGCGCTCCGCGGATTTCTTCGTTGGGAGCTGTCGCCCACCGATGAGAATGTGCTCGGGGCCGATGACAATCGGCGTACCGCGTGTGACCAGCACGCTGGCTCGAAGCACGGCGCGCCCTAGAAGATGATCGAGCTCGCGTACGTTTCCAGGCCAGTCAGCGCCCATCAGTGCTTGCCGGGCCGCCTCATTGAGCCGCACGGGCCCGAGCCCGAGGCGCCGTCGGTACTGGTCCAGGAAGAAACCGGCGAGAAGAGAGATGTCTGATCGGCGGTCTCGAAGGGGAGGCACGCGAATCGGGTACATGTTCAAACGGTGGAACAAGTCCGCTCGGAACCTGCCCGCCTCGACTTCGTGCTCCAGATTTCGATTGGTCGCAGCGACCACGCGCACGTTCACATGCAAGAGCTTGTCGGAGCCGACGCGCTGGATTTCGCCTTCTTGAAGCGCTCGCAAGAGCTTGGGCTGAACCGACAGCGGGAGCTCGCCGATCTCGTCGAGGAACAGTGTCCCCTGGTGAGCGATCTCGAACTTCCCCGCCCGGTCCGAGGTCGCCCCAGTGTACGCTCCGCGCAGGTGACCGAAGAGCTCGCTTTCTACGATTGTCTCCGGGAGCGCGGCACAGTTGACGTAGATCAGCGGCTGTTCGGCGCGCGCCGAGTTCAGATGGACAGCGCGCGCAACCAGTTCCTTGCCCACTCCCGTTTCGCCAGTAATCAAGACGGCAAAGTCCGAACGGGCGACGAGCTCGACCTCCTGCCGCACACGCTGGATGGCCTCGCTGGTTCCAAGGATCTGATTTCCACCGTCGCGCAGTGCGTCGCGCTGCAGCACCGTTGCGACTTGCTGGTGGTGTCGCGACGCCGCCTCCAGAGACTCGATGAGTCGGCTGGTGTGCAGCGCCGCCCCTGCGAGAGCTCCCAGCATTCGCAAGAAGCTTTCGTCGAGATCGTCGAATGCGCCGGGCTCCAGGGCATCTGCCGTGAGCACGCCGATCACCACCCCTCCTTCCACCAGCGGGCAGCCCAGACAGGCGTGAACTTCCCGCGTCGCGTCGGGATTGACCAAGAGGAGACCGTCGTAGGGGTCGGGAAGGGGGCTGTCCGCAGGAAACCGAACGGGGGCTCCGCGAGCGACGATGACGTCGAGGCGAGGATGCTCGCTGCGGGGGAAGCGACGACCGAGAACCTCTGGCGCCAATCCATGCGTCGCCAGCGGAACGAGTTCATCACCTGCCAACGCCAACACCGCTGCGGCGTCACACGGGATCGCCGCACGAACCGCGTCGACGAGCCGTTGAAGTCGATCCTGAGATGCCAGGGACGCCGTGAGGTCGACGGCGATAGACAGTAGCGGCTCCAGTTGACCCATGGTTATGGTTACCATAGCCGTTATGAGAACGACAACAGCTCATGCCGTTGTACTTATCATAACATCATCTCGATAACTGATACATTTCCAGTACTTTGTGGCGTGGCATGAGGCTCGCAGAACAACTGGGTAGAAAGGAAGGCCGAACTTGATAGACGCCAACGAGACCCTCGGGCAGATTGCAACCGCTCATCCTGCCGCCACGCGCGTGTTCTTGCGCCACCGGCTCGACTTCTGCTGCGGCGGACGCCAGAAGTTGGCCGACGCCTGCGAGAAGTCGGGGCTCGACCCATCGGCGGTCGTCGCGGAGATCGCTGTGGCGGACGAGGCGCTCTCTGCAGAGCGCTGGGACGAAAAGCCGCTGCCCGACCTCATCAACTTCATTCTGACTCGGTTCCACGAACCGCTTCGCAGAGACCTCCCGGCGCTCGTCGCGGCGGCGCAGAGGGTCGAACGCGTGCATGGGGACAAACCGACCTGCCCGCGCGGTCTCGCCGCGCTCCTCGAGCGAGTCCACGCGGAGATCGAGCAACACCTCGCCAAGGAGGAGCAGGTGCTCTTTCCAGCGATCCAATCCGGCAGCTACGGGCCTCAGGTGCACATCCCGATTCGGGTGCTGATGCAGGAGCACGACGACCACGGCGAAAACCTGCAGCAATTGCGGGAGCTCGCTGGCAACTTCGTTGCTCCGCCCGAGGCATGCGCGACCTGGCGCGCGCTCTACGCCGGTCTCGAAACACTCGAAGCCGAGCTCATGGAGCATA
Organism: Polyangiaceae bacterium; assembly: GCA_050298815.1. Taxonomy (GTDB): domain Bacteria; phylum Myxococcota_A; class Polyangia; order Polyangiales; family Polyangiaceae; genus SZUA-265. Next base: position 128,514 of record JBNKUV010000010.1, on the reverse strand, counting down.
TCCATCTGGAGAACAACGTTCTGTTCCCCCGGGCGCTGAACGCGTGATGGGTTGGGGTTGCCTCGTTGTCATTTTTACAACAAGTTATTGGGCGAACAACCTCCACGCGTTGTCGGGCGCATGACGAATTGGGCGTAACCCCTGGAGACTCCCGTAGAAAGAAGCTAGGCATATCTCGTGCATCCTCTGGCTTCGGACGAAGGAGTTCTCCGATGAGCGAATCCACCGAAATACTGGGTCAGCAGGGGGCACGGTACCGGGCAGGTCACGTGGGAGGTTGCAGATTAGCGAAGTTCTGGCGCTACGCAGCTGCGGGACTAGCGCTCATTGCGGGATGCGCGGGAGTTGATCCTAGCGCTGCGGATGACATGCGCCCGATCGACGAAGCGCAGGGTGCGTCGCTCGAGCCGGACAGCGTGACTGCCAACAGCGAGTCCCCGACGCCGGCAACCGAGCCCACCGTCGACGAAGCGAGCGCCTGTCAGGTGCCACCCGGGGTGGACGATTCACCCGAGGACATTCCGGAGCTGCTGACGTTGCTCAATTCGCTGCCGCGGCCCACGTCGCTTGCGTGCTTCTTGGAGAGCTTGGCTCGTCCCTTGTACGCCTACCCGACGAAGAGCGTGTTCAGCGCGCAGCCTGCAGCGGGGATCAACGACCCGCGGGTGTTTCTGTTTTTGGGCGACTCGCTGATCGTGTCGGTGGTTTCCGCGGGCGTGGGCCAGGACCTGCTTGAGTACAGTTACCTCACCTCCGTGGATCGGTCGGTCAAGGGCGAGGTCCCTTTCCCCCTCATTGATGAGGTGACGACCCAGGGCATCGTCGCGCACATCAAGTACAGTGAAGCGGGCAGTGTGTGCTACCTGTGCCACGCGAATGAACGCCCCGCCGGTGAAGGCTTCTACGAAGGAGCGCTGGAGTCGGAAGCGCTTCGCCCCGTGCCCGGGGAGGACGTGAGTTTGGACGTGATCCGGGTGGAGGCCGCGTTGTGCGACGCCGAGGAAACTCCCAAACGCTGCGCGACGCTGTCCGGGCTGTTCGATCACGGCGACGTCCTGTTTCAGACGTTTCCCGAGAAGATGCCAACGTTCTATTGAGCTTGCGTGGCGGAACGAGACTCAGGCCAGCGAAACGTGTGGAGCATTTGCCCAGCCACATCACCGAACCGTGACAACGTTACAAGGAGCGAAGCGGACGATGCGCTCGGCGACGCTGCCGAGCCGGACTTGTTGTGACGCCATGCGCCCGTGTGTGCCGAGCACCACCAGATCGTAGGCCTGTGCTTGAATCACGGACAAGATCACGCGATACGGCACGCCGATCTCGAGTTGCACCTTCACGCGCGACCGAAGGGATTCCGGCAACGTCTGCGTGTACGCCTCCAGCGCGCGTCGAGCGGCTTCTTCGAGCTTTCTCGTCACCTGATTCGGCTCTCGCGTCTCACCCCAGATCCACTCGTCGATGGGTAGGTAGTCCACCGGGGGCACGGTGACGTGCAGCACGTCCACTTGGGTGTCGGCACCCAAACGGTCCGCGAGTTGGCATGCGAAGCCGATGGCGCGCAGTGAGTGCTCTGAGTAATCGGTTGGCACCAAGATGCGACGCCAACGGTATTGGGGGATGGCCACGGGGCGCCCACTCTCGGTGCGTACGGCGGACGACTCGGGGGCCACCGACGTCCCCGCCCCAACTCCATGAGCGGCGTCATTGGGTCTCTCTCCCTGGGGGACCGCCTCCCGCACTTGATTCGCGACGCGAGCGAACTCGGCGCGCTCTCCGGGAGTCGTGTCGCGGAGCGGCAGGGCTGGTACAGCGGAGCCGCCTGCCAGCGCGAGTTGGGGCCCGAGGTCCATTTCGGCGATATCCGCCTCTTCCCGCAAGGCGCGGTACAGGCTGGCGCAGATGCCGAGCAATACCAGGCAAAATGGCAGCCCGATGGCAACCACCGCGGCCTGCAGCGCGGACAGGGCCTTGCTGCCGCCGGCGTACAGCAACACCGCCGCACATGCGCCCTCGGCGGTCGCCCAGAACACCCGCTGCCAGATGGGCGGGTTCGGGTGTCCGCCAGAAGTGATCATGTCGACGACGAATGAGGCGGAGTCGCTTGAAGTGACGAAAAACACAGCCACGACGCTCGCCGCGACGAACGAGAGGAGCTGCGATAGCGGTAGCCTTTCCAACATCACGAAGATGGCCGTGGATAAATCGTTCGAAACGGCGCTGGCGATGCCACCGCCACCGAACAGCTCGAGATGCAGCGCCGTTCCACCGAAGACACTGAACCATATGAAGGTCACTGCGGTGGGCACCAGCAGCACTCCCAGGATGAACTCACGGATCGTCCGGCCCCGCGAAACCCGGGCGACGAACATGCCCACAAAGGGCGACCACGCGATCCACCAACCCCAATAAAACAGCGTCCAGTTCTTCATCCAGTCGTCGTCTTGTTCGCTCAAGGTTACCAGGTGAAAGGTGCGCGTGAAGACCGTGGTGACGTAGCGCCCTACGTTCTCCACCAGGTTGTTCACGATGAAGAGCGTCGGCCCGAGTATCAGCACGCACAGCATCAAGAGCGCTGCCAACGCCAGGTTCAGCTCGCTCAGACGGCGGATGCCTTTCTTGACGCCCGTCACGAGGGAAATCGTCGCGGCCAGAGTGATGACGCCGATCAGCAGGAGTTGTGTTTCCGTGTTGTGGGGCGTATCGAACAAGTAGTTCAGACCGGCGCTCACCTGCATCGCGCCCAAACCGAGCGAGGTGGCCAGGCCGAACAAGGTTCCGAACACAGCGAGAATGTCGATAGAGTGCCCCCACCAGCCGTGAATGCGCTCGCCCAGCAAGGGATAGAAACAAGAACGCAGACTCAGCGGCAGTTTCTTCCGGTAGGAGAAGTACGCGATGCCGAGGCCCATCAAGACGTAGATCGCCCAAGCGTGAATGCCCCAGTGAAAGAACGTGATTGGGAGCGCGAGTGCCGCCGAAGACGGCGAATGACCAGTGGCACCTGGAGGGTTGGCGTAGTGCAGCATCGGCTCCGCCACACCGTAGAACACCAAGCCGATACCCATCCCGGCACTGAACAACATGGAAAACCAAGTCAGCCGTGAGAACTCGGGTCGCTCGTCATCGTCCCCCAGGCGAATGCTGGAGAAACGGCTGAACAGGAGCCACAGCGCAAACGCGACGAAAAACGCGACCGCCATGACGTAGAGCCAGCCGAACCCCGTGGACACAGCATCGAGCACCTGGGGTAGCACCACGGCGGCCTGATCCGTCGCGAGCACTCCGAACGCCATGAAGACGAGCAGTAAGCCTCCCGCCACGAAAAAAACCGGTGGGTTGATGGCGAGCCGCGATTCGTTGGACATTCCCTTCGTCTAGTTGGCCTGGGCGTAGAATCGAACCCTGAATCCAAGGTCTCGACGCCTTCATCCGCCGAGCCTGCGATGCACCCCGAGCCCGAACCGTCGGTCGGCAGCCGCAGGCAGTTCTCTTCACTGCGCACGCTGCAACAGCCTCAGAACCCGAACTTGCGCAAGGCACACACTCCGCGCGCTAGCTTCCTCTTGGCATGGTGCCCGCACCACTGTCGAACGCTCGGAGTTGGCGCTCTCGCCATGCGCCTGATGGCTCCCACGACCTTTGGCCCAGCGACATGCTCTTGGGGCACCATCGAGTGTGAGCGACACGTCGCTGTCGCGGTGTGACAGCGACGATCACGTAGTCCAGCTCCACGGCTCGCCGCTCTTCACTGGACGGTAGTTCCCCACCGCGATCAAATGTGCACTCTTGAGCGGGGTTGAGCGCCCATGAGCGCTCCGAAGTGTTCGACGCGGGTGGTAGGCCGCCGTCGAGACCGGAGCAGTGATTTGTTTAGGGTTAACATTGCTACAAGCAGGGTGCCGGCTGAACTGGATCCCCCAACGGGGATTCGACGAGGTGAACCCCAGCTTCGTCGATGCTGAACTTCATCAGGTCGATACCTGCGAGGAGCTCTCCACAATAGGTTGTGCGCGTCGCGGCCAGCAGTTCCTGAGGAGTGGGGAACGGGATACCCTCATCGGGACGGCCCGAAAGCACGATGTGTGAGTAGACAGCCAGCTTCGGTTGGGCGACAGAGAACACTTCTCCCGCCTCCTCGGGCGTCGTGTGATGATCCAAGATAGCTCGGAACACTGGGAACTCTTCGAATAGCTGTTCGGGGATCATGGCGACCTCGTGGATCAGCAGGTCCGCGCCCGTAGCAGCCTGCTCCACGGCGGTGGAGCGCCGGGTGTCGCCGGAGAGGACGACGGAATGATTGTTGTAGGTGATCTTGTAACCGTATGCTGGCTTGATGAGTTCCCCATGATCGACTTCGAAGGCGTCGACTACGACCCCGTCCACTGAGTAGGCCATCCCGGGGGCGACATCCACGGCGTTGAATTCCAGGCCTTCGATCGGGTTTCCTTCATCCGCCAGGCGGATCCGACGATCCTCTGAGAAGGCCTCCCACAAACCAGCCGTCAGGTTCACGGTGCCCGGTGGACCATAGATGACGAAGGGGCTCTTGCGCCCCCCAAAGGCCGTCTGAATCCATCCGCTCAACCAGAGATCGGAAAGACCGTTCACGTGGTCCGAGTGCAGGTGAGTGATGAAGTGGGCATTGATGGTGCCGAACGGGATCTTCTGCTGAAATAGGCGAATGGTTGCGCCTCGCCCGAGGTCGAAGATCAGCCGCTGTCCGCCCACCTCGACGAGCGTGCTGTTTCCGAAGCGATCGGGGGACGGCACTGGAGAGCCGGTACCGAGCAGGGTCACGGTGAAGTCGGAGGTGGGGGCCTCAGTGGGCTCCGCCGCGCTTGCGTCGGAAGTAGAAGTATCAGTCGTCGCGCCTTCCTCGCTTTCTGCGCCTTCCTCACTTCCCGAGCCTCCGGCGCCCTCTGGGAGCCGAGCTTCCTGTCGCTTGGGTTCGCTACACGCGACAATCAGGAACAACAACCCAAGTAGGCTGATGCGTTTGCAGATCTTGGCAAGGTTAGGTCCGTAGAGCATTGGCTCTCCTCCATCCTGACGTGGCGCTACGTTTGGGCACGGGACGACGCGGTCATGATTGTCCACAGGCGTCCTGAGTCGCACCGACTTGGCTTGACTCTATGGGACGGGTGTCCTCCTTCTGGATAGGGGTACTTTTGTCCCTCCCAACTCTGCTTCCGAGCGGCGACTGTCCCCCATTTCTCCGGGACACTCGTCTTGTCGCGGTGGCGAACGGTCCAAACCCAAAAGACCGCGAACAAATGACGCAGAGCGCAATGTGTCGTCACCGTTGCCGTCTGGCATGTCGGGTGTGAATCTGGTGCCGGTCGTTTTGCTCGCAGTGAGACGGGCTCTCAATGAGCAGCGGTGAGCGTTGCAGAAGGTTTCCAGGACGCAGGGGGCGAACCCATTGGGTCTGAACTATTCCTCGGGCCTGGCAACCCGGGATTCACCCCTTCACTCATCGCCCGAATCGTGCACCTCGATCTGATGCCGCTCGTCAAGCGTCGCTGAGACGCTGAAGTCGACGGTTTTCGTGAATCACCAGGACGGCGAGGACCAGCCAGATGACGACGACCCCGACGTTGAGTAACGCGAAAGAGCGGAGCTCCATTCCGAGCAAACCCGCGAAGAGCAATACGAAGAGCGTGGAAAACACATCACCCAAGCGCACGAAGAAGGTATCGATGGCTTGCTTGGCGCGATACTTCATCTCTCGTGTGGTGGGCAGCCACAGGATGTTACGAACGGTGTTGTTCAGCGAATAGTCCGTTGCGTTTTCGGCGACCTTGCTGACGCGTAACACTGAGAGCAACGGTACGATGGCGAATGCAAGACCACCACAGAGTGCGATGACCGGCAGCACGAAGAACGCGATGCCGAGACCTCCGTGCTTGACGATGCGCGAAACGACGAAAGTCTGAAGCACCACACCCACCACGTTGACGTAGAAGAAGAAGTCTCCGTAGGATGCAGCGAGAAAATCTCCTTCAGTGCCTGGCGCGATCTGACCGCTAACGACGGCCGCAGTCGCTGCAGCCTTGAACAGCTTGCTGAGCATGAATTCCCCGTTGGTGTTGACGAGGGTGAACGTCACGGAGAACGCAGCCAGAAGGCGCAGATAGCGATGCCGCCAAACCAGTCCGAAGGCTCCAGAACCGCCATCTGGCGGTGATTCCTGAGGTGTTGGCGATGTTTGGGTCTCCGAGCTGCGTGCCGATTCGCGAACGTGAACGCGATGAAACAGAATGGCACAACAACCGAGCAACGCGGCGCTCGCTAGCAGCAAGTTGTACCTGCCGAGGGGCACGGCAAGAAGGCTCGTGATTTGGCTGCCGACCGCGGCTCCCACGGCCGCTCCGAGGCCAATCAGTGGGAAGAGTCGCTTGCCCTGTTCTTCATCATAGATGTCGTTGGCGAACGCCCAGAATTGCGCGACCAACATCATGTTGAACACGCCCACCCAGAGGTAGAATACCAGACCCAGGTTGGCCCTTATCAAAGGCACCAAGCTTCCGAGATAGAACAACAATAGGTGGCTTGCAAAAAAGAGCGTGACGCCAACCACCAACTTGCCGCGAGGTAGTCTCGCGGCGAAGCGGGCGTAAGCGGGCACGAGGAAAACCAGGGCGAGCGCGATGGCGCCGCCCATCCCGCTCTTGTACTCTGCGCCGGAGCTCAGCTCCAAAATCAAACCCTCGCGCACGGGTTTGATGACGTAGTATGCCATCAGGAGGACGAACACGTTCAACGTCAGCAGTAGCGCGGTCGGCCCTTCTCCGGGGGCCACGTCTGTTACGATGCCCAACGCTCTTTCCAAACCCGTCCGTTGTGCCTTCTGCATGTCTCGCTCTCTGCGTATCAGTTTGACGAGCCTGGCGTCGTGCTAATACCCTCCCATAGCCAGCGGATCCCGAGTTCGAATTCCGCTCCGATCAGACCCAGCGAATCGGGGCTGGCAACTACGGGCATGAGCGCGAACCGTGCACCTAGGGTTTCCGAAAGCCACCAGCGAGCCAACGGGCCAGCGCGCCAAACGAGTTCATCACGCTCCGGTAGAACGAGCACTTCGCCTCCGCCGCCCACCATCAAGCCCGGCAGTCCGAACGCTGGGTACGTGTAGGCGAGACGTTGGCGCAACACCCAGACGCCAGCCGCCACGACGCTCAACGTATCGACGAAGACGTAGCGGTCCTTGGGCACACCCACGACACCGAGGGTTTCCGTTTCCGAGTTGAGGTTGCCTCCTGCCACTGGAATGTTGAGGGTCATCTCAGTGGTGAACGCCCAATATTTGGCCGACTCGTCGTCGACCCTGGTCTCGGACTGGTGACGATCGTAGCTTGGGCGGATTGGCAAGAACGAACGATCGAAACTCACGACGTACATCGCGCCGCTGCGCAAGTTGACGACGGGTGACGCGATCCGGATTCCGCCGTACCCACCGACGGCGAAGCTGGAAACCAGGGGATTGAGATCGACGCCGATCCACTGGCCAAAGGGTACGCCGCGCCCGAGGTTCAGCCGCGGACGGACGTACTTGTAGCCGAGGTCCACGCTGGACGCGACGAACCAACGTGGGGGCCCGGGAGCCAACTGTTCCGATGCGCGCAGCGCATCACGCGCTGGATTTTGAGCAGCGGCGTCTACAGCCCAGAGCAGGGCCGCGAAGATGGCAGCCGTTGAACAACGCAGCATCAGAACACTCCGCCGATGCCGATGCCCCCCGGAGCAGGGGCGAGTGTCAGCTGGTGATCGGACCACCAGGTGGCTCCTTGGCGCGTCGATGGGCCCGTCCGATAGTGCAGCCACGGAACCAAGACTCCGGTCAGGGTGCCGACGGCTGCACCGACGGCGACGTCCGAGAGATAGTGCATGTCGGCGCTGACGCGGAGCAGCGCGACGGAGGTCGCCAAAGCGTAGCCGCCGACGCATGGTACCCAGGGCGAGGTGTCTCCCCATAGCGGCAGGTACTGATGGTGCATGCAGGTCACGCTGGCGGCGACGAATCCTGCGCTGGCGTGCCCGCTGAATTGGCTGACGTATCGGTCTCGCGCATCACAGTCGACAGTCTCGCGATCGAGCTCCCCGCCACAGCTTGGCCCATAAGGGCGTTCACGTGCCACCAGCGCCTTCGTGACGCTCGTCAACGCGGCGCCGACCGCGGCTGCCTCCAAGTCGATCAGGATGAGCTGTACCGCCACGTCATCGCTGCGGCGGTACCAGCCGGCATTGATCAGGCCGTCCACCAACACCGGATACGAAACCAATACGGCGATGTTCACATCGCTGGCGTCCCGAGCCAGCGTCCTGCCCGCTTCCGTTCGGGCACGCAGCAAGTCCCGCGTGCGTTCATCGATGCCGAGTCGTCCGCGAACGGGCGTTGCCGACCGAGGCCCGACGGCGAATGCGCCAATGGCTGCCAGTCCCGAGCCAATCATCACTCCCATGTCCAGCGAAGAAAAACGTGCCCAAGCTGGGTGCCAAAGCAACGGGTCACCTCGCGGCGCTGTTGGCGGTGGGTTGACTAGGCCAGATTCGGAAGGAGGTGACGCCGACTCCGCGCTGGCGGGCAATGTCGAAAGCAGCATCGACAACGAGCAGATGAGTGGCAGCCTTCTCACGAAGCCTCCTGGATACACCAACCGCGGCGCCCAGACAGCCTCGCGTCGCTGGAATGTTTGTCGCGGTTTGTGATGGGCCGGGTAGGCGTTTGTGGTTGCCCTGGGAGGCGGCGCACGACTAGGTTCCGTGTCGTGGTCATCAGGGTCGCGAAGCTCGTCTCGAAGGTGAGCGTGCTGCTATTGAGCGTGCGCGTGGCTGCCGCACAGCCCCGCCCCGAGGCAGAGTTGCCGGTCCCGAGCGAGGCGCCGACGTCAACGGCAACCGGGGATCGCGAGGCGCCGCCTGAGCCTGCGCAGCCCACGCAGTTTCCGGACCGCGAGCAGCCCGCGGTCGAGCCCGCACCCCAGGAAGCAACCGACTCTGCACAGGCAGCGCAACGTGCAAAGGCCCCCGCGCGTGAAGCGTCGCCGCAGACGACGCCCGAAGAATCCCCCGACACTCCCGAGCCGGCGGGGACCCCCGCGGCTGCGTCGATCCCGGTTCCCCAAGACTACGCCGACAGGAACGAGCACGTCGTCGCACCCGATCAGGCTTCCGGGCAGCAGCAGCCGCGCGCTCTCGAACCCGAGGACTACTACCTCTTCCTGCCCCGCGCCGCTCTATTTCTGCCGAATCTGGTGCTCGAAGTGGCGTTCATTCCGCTACGCGGGTTGGCCACCGTAGTCGATCAGAACAAGCTCATCGAGCGCACCGAAGACTTGCTGTACAACGACGAACGGACCGCCGGGATCCTGCCTACCGCCGCTTACCAGAGCGGTTATGGTCTAAGCTTCGGAGCACGAATTTTTCATTCGAACTTGCTGCGGCACGGGGAAGAGCTTTCCGCGGAAGCTCGCTATGGCGGACTCTACCAGCAAGCATACAAGGTCTCCTTCGAAGGGCTTCGCGTTGGGGGCAGCCCACTGTGGATAGACTTCGACAGTCGCTTCGAGGTGAAGCCAGCGCTGCTCTTTTTCGGCTACGGAAACGCCTCGAGGACTTCTGGTGGCCAGGATCTAGGACCGCGGGACGCGGCGGTCGGCACTCGTCACCGTGAACAGCGCTTCATGAGCTCGCTGACGCTGGGTGTCACGAACGGCAAGGTCGGCGATCTATCCCGCATCGGGGTCAATTTCCTGTTCAACGACCGCCAGTTCGGAGCGGAGGCCCGCCAATTCGCTGAACCTTCGATCGAACAAGTCTACGACACGTCGCAGCTCGTGGGTTTCGAGTCCGGCGCGCGCATCTTGGAAGTCAGCCCAGTCTTCATCTACGATTCGCGAGATCACGAAGTGCTGACGTCGCGAGGCGTCTATTTCAACGCGTTCGGTGGTCATACACTTCCCGTCTCAGAGCAAGCCAACTATTGGCACTATGGTGTGACTGCGTCGACGTTCATCGACCTCTACGAGCGAACGCGCGTACTGGCGCTTCGGGCGGTCGTGGAGGCGGTTCACGGTGACGACGACGAGATCCCTTTTTCGGAGCTGATCAAGCTGGGCGGGCCGGATCGGCTCAGAGGCTACCGCCTCGATCGATTTCGAGACAAGACGGCAGCGGTCGCCACGGCTGAGTATCGTTATCCAGTGCATGAGCTGGTCGCAGGTGAACTCTTTTTCGACGCTGGCAGGGTCGGGCGAGATTACGGCGAGATCTTCTCGGGCGACGGGCTGAAAGACCTCCGTTACGGCGGAGGCTTGGGCTTCGTACTGCACGACGGAACCGAGCCGCTGTTCAAGATCGAGGGTGCATACGGTGAAGGGCTGGTGGTGTTCTTCGCTACAGACCCATTGACCGCGTTTACCAGGAGGCACAAGCGACTATGAAGCGACTGCTGTTGGGCGCCCTTGGGCTTATGGTAGCAGGCGGCTGCCAAGCGCACACGCGTTTCTTGGATCAGCCCATCGTCTGGAAGGTGGACGACCAGAAGGACATCGAGGAGCCGGAGGAGCGACCCTTCGTTGCCATTGCTCAAGGGCTCGACTGGTTCGTCGCTCGGCGGCTGAACCGCACCCTGGAGTTGAGGGACCTCGAGCTAGCACACAACATCAACGCAATGGGCGAGGTGCCGGATTCGAGTTGGTTCACCAACCGCATCGGTGTTCGTGACGTGAGTCCAGAAGAAGCCGCGACTGGTGCATCGGCGGAGGGGCCTCCGGTACCGCCGATCGTCGTGGTGGGTGGCAAGTCGGGCGGCATCAACCCAGGGATGGTGGCGAAAGATACGAGTGGGCGCCGTTTCGTCGTCAAGTTCGACACCAAAGACAACCCCGAGATGCAGACGAGCATCAACACCATCGTCAACCGCATCTTCTGGACCGCGGGTTACAACGTCGCCAACGACACGATCTTCACGTTCACGAGTGACCAAGTGAGCGTCAAACCGGGGGCGACACTCAAAGACGAAATGGGATACGAGCGGCAGATCACCCAACGAGACATCCGCGACATCCTCGCGCTCGCCCCACAGTGGGCAGACGGGCACTATAGGGCATCTGCGAGCCAATTCATCAACGGTATACCCAAGGGCGGTTGGGCTGCGGAGGGGATCCGTGAGGACGATCCCAACGACAAGTTTCGCCACGAAACGCGCCGTGAGGTTCGGGCCCTTCGGACCTTCGCGGCGTGGCTGAATCACACAGACGTCAAGGAAGACAACACCCTCGATGGCTACGTCGAGGAAGATGGCAAACGCTACTTGCGCCACTACCTGATCGACTTCGGTGAAGCCATGGCGGGTCACGCCGCAGAGAAAGGTCGTTACGAAGACGGCTACGAGAACTGGTGGGATTGGGAGATCCAGACCAAGGCTGCTGTGTCGTTTGGCTTCTGGGTGCGGCCTTGGGAGCACCTGAAGGAGACGCGTTGGCCGTCCATCGGTTCCTTCTCTGCGGAGCATTTCGATCCCACGCAATGGAAGGAGGCGTACCCCTATTGGCCCTTTGCCGAGGCGGATGCCAACGACAACTACTGGGCGGCGAAACTGATCTTGCGGTTCGATCGGGCGCTCTTGACGGCGATCGTGAGAACGGGTCAGTTGAGCGACCCACTAGCTGAGAAGTACTTGATCGACACCCTGGAGGCCCGTCGGGACAAGGTCGGACAAGCATACGTACAGAGCTTGACCGCTCTCGACCACTTCACCATCAACGAGCGCGAATTGTGCATGATCGACCTGAGCGTGCGTCACCGCTTGGTGACCTCCGACCTAGTAGAAGTGGTCGATGACAACGACGTGGCTGTGTGGGACCGCCTCGTGGACGACAGGGGCCGTCTTTGCATTCCCATCCCTGGGGACGACGAGTATCGGTTTTACCGGTTGCGTACGCGCCGGCGTTTAGAGCTGACGCCGATGATGCAGGTGCACTTCCGCGGTGGTCGCAACCCGCGCGTGCTCGGTGTCGTTCGCATCGAGCGCTAGACGGGTTCCCAAGTTCAAGACTCGCGGCTTCGGAGTGCGGCACATCGGTCCAGGTTTCTGAGGGCCGGTTGCCGGCGCGTCAATTCGTCCTGCTGGTCAAGGGGGCGCTGTTGTGGTCAGATCGCCAACATCGTGGTGCACTTCGTCAGCTCCGCATCGACGTCCCCTGGTCTCAGGCTGGAGGGGCGGGTGGTGGCCGTTCGCGGGACGGTTCTGGATGTGGAATGGGGCGGACGGGTTCCGCCCCTCGCTGCAGCAATCCAGTGTCAGTTGTCCCCAGAGCGCCAGATTTGCGCCGTGGTGCATTCGCACCTCGGCGGCGCCGTTGTTCGAGCCATCGCGCTGGAGTCGACGCGTGGGTTGCGACAGGGAGCCAGCGTATCGAGCGACGGGCAAGCCCTCCGCGTTCCGGTCGGTAGCGAGTTGCTGGGACGGGTCGTCGATCTGCTGGGGCGCCCGCTGGACGGCGGTGAGGTACTCGGGACGGAGCTCACCCGTCCAGTGGTACGCCCACCGCCGCCGCCAGGGCAGCGACGGGCCAAGAGTGACATCTACGAGACCGGCATCAAGGCCATCGATCTCTTTTGTCCGTTCATGCACGGTGGGCGCTCTGCGGTCTTTGGCGGCGCAGGGGTCGGAAAAACCATCGTCCTGACCGAATTCATTCACAACGCTGTCGACACCTTGCGTGGAGCGGCGGTTTTTGCCGGCATCGGTGAACGCTCCAGAGAAGGACTGGAATTGTGGCAGGAGCTGGAGCGGCGAGGTGTGTTGGATCGTACCGCCGTCGTGCTTGCTCAGATGAAAGAAGCTCCGGGTGCGAGGTTCATGGTCGGCCTGGCTGCACTTGCCATTGCTGAGTATTTCCGCGACGAGCAACAGCTGGACGTCATGTTCGTGGTCGACAATCTCTACCGACACGTGCAGGCAGGTATGGAGGTGAGCGGACTATTGGGCCGCCTACCCTCGCGCGTCGGTTACCAGCCCACCTTGGCGGCTGACCTGGCTGCCATCGAAGAACGCATCACGGCTACCCACGCCGGCAACATGGTATCGGTTCAAGCGGTGTACGTACCTGCGGACGACTACGGTGATCCCGCAGTGACCAACACATTCTGGCACATGGACAGCGCGCTCGTGCTGTCGCGGGAGGTGGCGACGCAGGGCTTCTATCCTGCGGTGGATCCGCTCAAGTCGACATCGAAGGCACTCGACCCGTACATCGTCGGTAGTCGCCACTATGAGGTCGCGCAAGAGGCGCGCCGCATTTTGGCGCGCTTCGAAGAACTCAGGGACATCATTTCGATGCTCGGCTTCGACGAGCTACCTGCAGAAGATCGCCAGCTGGTTGGACGAGCCCACCGATTGCGCAACTTTCTGACGCAGCCATTCTTCGTAACCCAGGCTTACACTGGCCAAGAAGGCAAGCGTGTGAGCCTGGAGCAAACCGTGGAAGGTGTGGCCGCGATCGTGAAAGGAGCGTTCGACGAGCGCTCAGAAGACGAGTTGTTCATGATTGGCGCCATCGAGGAGGCGGGCAGTGGTCGCAAATGACTCGGCGAGCCCAGTCGCGGATCGGCTGACGGCATTCGAGCTGTCCATCGTGACGCCCCATGGCGTGACCTTTCGCGGTTGGGCTTCCAGCGTTCGCGTTCCGACGGAAACAGGGCTCGTGGGGGTGCGGCCACGTTCTGAACCGATGACGCTGGTGGTGGAGTCGGGGCTGATCCTCATCCACGGATCGCCGGGAGAAGTGTACGCTGCGACCGCTGGCGGGCTGCTTCGAGTCCAGCGGAAAGAGTGCCAGCTGTTGACGCCCTATGCTGCTGTTGGAACTTCCGAGGACGAAATGGACGCGATCCTGCAGTCGCTTTCGGCGACGCCGCCGGAGGAAATGCAGGCCCGTCACCGCCTCGAAGAGTTGGAGCAGCGAGTTGTGGATGAATTGGCCCGAGTCCGCCAGGGTGGAGCTGGTGATGGCCACTGACGACACCAAGCTCCAACGCGGGGATGTTCGGGATTCACTGCGTCGCGACATGGAGCGGCGCAAGCGCCGGGAACATGGGGGCCGGCTGTGGCAATCGCTCGCATTGATTGGGAGTGTCGGGTGGCCGATCGTGTTGCTCTCCACAGGCGGCGCATACTTGGGCAGGATCTGTGACTTGCGCTGGGGTTCCGGCGTGCGGTTTACCTTTGTCCTGTTGAGCGTGGGCGCAACGCTGGGCACGTGGATCGCATTTCGCACTGTCAATGGGGGGCGACGATGACGTGGCTCTTCGCAGCGCTGGGCGCAATTGCTGCGTTCCTGCAAGTAACATTGTTGCGTGGTGAGGCCAGGGGCGCCCGTGCGCCTTTTGGGATCTTGCTGCGGTTTGCGCTTGTGGTCGGTGCACTCGTGCTAGCCGCGCTGAATGGTCAGTTGCTCGCCACGACATTGGCCTGGGCAATCACCTTCGCCGTGTGTAGTTTCGCTGTGGTCTGGAGGTGGTCTTGAAATCAGAGATCTTCGAAGAGACCGTCTTGTTTTGGCTGGGTCCTGTCCCGGTAACCGCCGTCATGGCGTCCACGCTGGTCACCAGTATCGTGCTCATTGCGGTCGGCAGGTCGGCGGCGCGCGCAGTTCGGTCAGCTCCTGAGAGTGCCATGGCCGCAGCCGCTCGTCTCGGTTTCCGATTCTTGACGGACTTGGCTCGGGAGGCCGCGGGCCGACCATGGCCAGCGCTCGAGGTTTTTGCCGGAAGCCTGTTCTTGTTCATTGCGACTGGCGCTCTGCTCGGTCAGCTCCCGGGCGTGCCAACGCCGACATCGAGTCTACCGACGACGGTGGCATTGGCGTTGATGGTATTCTTTGCGGTACCAATCGTCGGGATCCGAGCCAAGGGTCTACGAGGTTACCTCGTGCACTACCTGCAACCCAATCCGCTCCTCTTTCCGCTCCATGTCGTCAGTGAGTTGTCGCGCACCTTGGCGCTCGCGCTGCGATTGTTTGGCAACATGATGAGCGGTCACCTGGTCGTGGCTTTGATCGTGGCTTTGGTCGGCTTTTTCGTGCCGGTCCCATTGATGGCTCTCGACCTGCTGATAGGATTCTTGCAGGCATACATTTTCGCGATCCTGACGTGCGTCTACTTGGGCGCGGCGGTCCGCGTGGGAGAAGGCTAGAATGACAGAACAAGCGATACTTGCACTCGGCTCCATCGTTACGGCGGGGCTCACGATGGCGGTTGGGGCGGTTGGCGCTGCGTTGGGTGAAAGCCGAATCGGTGCTGCCGGCCTGGATGCGCTGGCTCGACAGCCCGACGAAGCTGGATCCATCACGAGGAACCAGTTCGTGGCGTTGGCGATGGTCGAATCCACCGCGATCTTCTGCCTGGTCATCGCGCTCGTTCTGTTGTTCGCCAATCCTTTCGTTTCGGGAGGCTGAGTGTCGCCGAGCGTCGCCACGTTCGTATTCGAGAGCGTCAATTTCTTATTGTTGGCGGTGTTCTTGGGGTGGTTGTTCTTCAAGCCCGTGCGCGAAGCGTTACAACGCGAAAGCGAGGAGCGCCGCCGTGCGGAACAACAGGCGAAGGAAAAAGAGGACAAGGCGCAGGCGCTGTTGGATCAAGCTGCGCAATTGCGGCGTGGTATCGATGCCGAACTCGAGCAGGTTCGCGCTCGGCAGCTCGCACGAACCCGTGACGAGATTGAGACTCTCAAAGATGCCGCGCGACGTGACCAGCAGTCCGTTGCAGAGCAGGCCGAGCGGCGACTCGAGGCAGCTCGCAGAAAGCAAGCCAAAGAGCTCGCCATCAGCGTGGGGCAGATCGCCGGTGAGGCGGTTCGACAGCTGCTCGACCAGGTAAACGGCCCGGCCCTGGATGCGGCGTTGGTGCGGGCGGCGTGTGAGCGCCTTTCAGGCGTCGTCAACACGGGCGGCACGGCCTTGGTGGAACATGCTCGGCCCCTCGATGAACAATCGCGTCGGCTGCTCACCAGCGTGCTGGGAGAGTTCCGTGAACGTGGCGCGCCTGAGCTGGGAGCCGGCGTTCGCATCACCACATCCGAAGGGCAGGTTGACGCTACAGCGACGTCGTTCGCGACCCAAGCGGCGAGCGACGTCGCTGACCGCATCGAACTGGCCGACGGGGCCGAATGAGGAGCGCCGGATGAGCGATCAGGACGTACTCGGAACGGCTGGGATCTCGGACGCATCACCGCTCGAGTTGACGAACGCCTTGCAGCTCAAGGGCGTTGTGGGTGAAGTGGGGGACGGGGTCGCCTACGTGTACGGTCTGAAGGCGGCGGGATCAGACGAGCTGGTCAGCTTCGATTCCGGCGCGCTGGGCATGGCCTACGATGTCAGCCAAGGGCGAACTGGCGTCATCTTGCTCTCTGGCGTTGCCAGCGTTGCGGTGGGAGACGGGGCAAAGGTAACGGGCAAGCTCCCTGGTCTGAGTGTGAGTCGAGAAATTCTCGGTCGGGTCGTCGATCCCTTGGGAGGACCGCTGGACGACCTGCCCATCGTCGCGGGTGAGCGCTGCGGAATACTCCGTGAGGCGCCAGAGCTCACGGATCGGGCTTCGGTGGATCAGCCCTTACATACTGGGATCATGGCGATCGATTCGGCCATCCCGATCGGCCGCGGTCAGCGACAGTTGTTGCTCGGAGACCGAAACGTCGGAAAAACGGCTCTGGCGCTCGACATCGTGGCTGCCCAAAAGACGACTGGGGTAGTTTGTGTGTATGTGGTCATCGGCCAGCCACTGTCTCGCGTGTTGGCGATAGCCGAAGCGCTTCGCGAGCAAGATGCTCTGAAATACACGGTCGTCGTTGCGGCGGAAGCGGCAGATACGCCGGCAATGCAGTACCTCGCTCCGTATGCGGGCACCGCAGTGGCTGAGTACTTTCGTGAGCGCGGACAGCACACGGTGGTCGTCTACGACGACTTGACGAAGCATGCGGACGCCTATCGGGAGTTGGCGTTGCTGCTCGCCAGACCGCCTGGGCGGGAGGCCTTCCCCGGAGACATTTTCTACATTCATGGGGAATTGCTCGAGCGTTCATCCGCATTCAGCGATCAAGCTGGGGGTGGCTCGATTACAGCGTTGCCAATCGTCGAAACGACGGACAACGACATCTCCGCCTACATACCGACGAACCTGATCTCCATCACGGACGGGCAGATATTCCTGGATGCCGCGCGTTTTGAGCGCAACCATCGCCCGGCTATCGACATTGGCCGCAGCGTCTCCCGTATCGGGGGGACGGCGCAACCACCCGTTCTGCGCAAGGTGGCCAAAAACCTGCGCATCGAAGTGGCGCGCTTCGAAGGGCTCGAGGCGATTACTCGCGTTGGTCTCGATGTCGATCCCAAGACTCAGGCCGCGCTCGATCGTGGCAGGATTTTTCGGGAGCTACTGCGGCAGGGGCGCTTCTCCGCACGGACGCTGCAAGCACAAGTCATCGCGTTGTCGAGTGTAGCCGAGGGATTGCTGGACGACTTGGCGCCACCAGCGGCCGCAAAGCTCGTGTGGGAAGTGGCACGACGCTACGAACGAGATGAAGCCACGACTGAGGATAACCTCGACCCAACCCATCTTCTGCCCAAGCTACGGGCGCTCTGTTTGGAGTTGCGTCAAAGTGGGGCTGTCGCGTGAAGCGTGAGCACGAACTCGAACTCCGGCTCAAGTCGCTATCGACGCTGCATCAAGCCGTCGTTGCGATGAAGAGCCTTTCGGCCCATCACTTCCATGCCGCCCGTGGTGCGCTGGGGCCGTCGCGGTCTTATCGAGAAGGCGTCGACCGCATCATCGAGAGCACCGGGGCGGAGTTGGGTGCCGGTGTCGGACCGCGTGGGTTGTTGATCATCGGTGGCGAGTTGGGGTTCTGCGGTTCGTACAACGCCCGAGTCGCGAGTGAGGGGGTCGCTTATCGGTCCCAACACAGTGATGGGCCGACGGTGTGTGTGGGGCGACGCACGGCGGCTGCCCTGCGTCGGCGGGGATTACAGCTGGAGCGCGTGCACGCAACGCCGAGTAGTGCAGCGGGAATGACTCACGCATTGCTGACCTTGGCAGAAGATGTGCTGGGCCTCTACATGGCTGGGCGGTTGAGCGCCTTTGATGTCGTAGCAAGTCGCTTTCGCGGCGTGGGCGTCGTCGAGCCCCGTGTTGTCACTCTGCTACCCCTGAGTCGTCCCTCGCTGGTCAACGCGGCTCCCGTTTGCTATGCCACGCTGCGGCATGCTGCGGCGGTGGCTGCGAGAGAGATTCTCTATGTCTCCATGTTGGAGCTCCTGCTCGATGCGCTGGCCACGGAGCATGGAGCACGTCTCGTCGCTACGCAGACTGCCGAACGCTGGCTCGATGACAGAATCCAGAAGTTGCAGCGACGCTTGTCCTCCGCCAGGCGCGAAGCGAGCACCCAGGAGGTCATCGAGATCGCGACGGGCGCAAGGATGCGCCGCCAACCGTCGGCGTGACTCCCTGCGAAGACCCGGCTGGCGTCCAACTCAGACACCTGAGATGCTCAACCCGTGCTCGACGACTTCTTTGCCGAGGCATCCTTGTGGATGCTTGCGCTGGCGCTCGCCATCGCGGGGCTGGGGATCCCGCTACCCGAGGATCCGATCCTGCTCGCGGCGGGTGCACTGACTCACCGGACACCCACGCTGTCACCGGCCACGGCGCTGATCGTCGTCTACCTGGCCACGATTGCTGGCGACGTGGGACTCTTCCTGCTCGCACGCCATTTCGGCAAGACACTCCTAACGAGACGACCGCTGTGCTGGCTAGCAACGCCTGCCCGCCGACAGCGTGTGCAGAGGCTGCTCGATCGTCGTGGAGCCCAGGCAATATTCGTCGGCCGACACGTCTCTGGATTGCGGGCGGTCCTATTCATCACCGCTGGCATCGAGGGCGTTCGCTTGCGGACCTTCATTATGTACGATGCATTGGCGGGCTTGGTCTCCATCCCGGCGATGTTCGGGCTGGGCTACTTCTTCTCCAGTCATGTAGCACGAGTCGAAGCCGGTATCGCGCACGTGGAACATTGGCTGATGGCAGCCGGAAGTATCCTCCTCCTTGCCTTCTTGCTCTACTACTCGTTACGGAAGAACACCGGTCGGTGAAGCGTTCCGCTCCGTCCGCTAGAGTTTCACCCCAGAGCACACGCTTGAACAGTGGAGCTACCAGACGCGCCATCCCTTCTAGAGCTCGAATAGGTATGCCAGTGCCCCCAACTCGGTCAGCGTTGCGCAGGTGCTTCCCACTACTGGTCGACAGGTGTGCATGAGCAAACACCTACGTTGCCTCGCGGCGTGTGCTGCGGAACGACTCTAGTCGCCGGGCCCCTCGCAAAGATAGGACAAGCTGCTCTCACACTTGGAGTCCGCCCAGGTCCAACCCTCGTCGCCGTCCAGGGTGTAGCGGCCACAACTCTCGGCGCTGCCACCGGACGGCTCGCCGCTGCGCCAATGGGTGTAGGCGCTATTGACCGCCTCGCCGCCATCCGTTGCAGCGAGACCCGTCCAAAAATTGAGCGTGTCGTTGAGCCAACGCCACGTTCCCGGAACCTCCGAGTCACTGCTGCCAAGCCAGACATGATCTGTGGCACCGAACCGAGCGGTGGCCTCCGAGTGATCGAGCGCGGTGCGCGCAGTTACCAAGTGCCAGCCGTCTCCACGCCCCACGCAAGTGTCTCTGGCGGTGGCCCAGGTGACGGTGCTGGCAGAGTAGTAGTAGCAGTAGCCGTTGGCGCCCAGTGTTTCATCGCCGCCGCATTGCGGGAGACTCAAGGACCACTTGTCTCGCAACCAAGC
This sequence comes from Polyangiaceae bacterium, assembly GCA_050298815.1. Classification (GTDB taxonomy): domain Bacteria; phylum Myxococcota_A; class Polyangia; order Polyangiales; family Polyangiaceae; genus SZUA-265. The sequence continues at coordinate 108,673 of JBNKUV010000010.1, read as the reverse complement.
GACGATCGCCAAGCGCTCCGCCTGACTCAGGCGCCGCGAGTACAGGATCACCTCGGCGATGTCTCCAGGAAAGTGACAGCCGTTGTCGCTAGTGCACAGGTCACGGTTGCCGCCCACAGAAATTGGGTCGTTGGCGCCGGTCGGCTGGGAACTCGGGCCCGAGTTGTAGATGGGGATGCCGCCATTGACGGAAGAGCTTAGGCTCGTGGTTACTGGGTCGAAAGCAAAGTTCCACAGGGTCGCTTTGTTTGCAGTGGGCTGCGGTCGGAACCGCGTGTCAAACCACGTGCACGAGCTGCCTCCAATGCAGGAGGAAGCCGCGCCTCTGGCGCCGCTGGTCGCATGGTCGTAGTTGAGCTCTAGATTCTTCCCGTTGACGATCAAGGAGCGCCGTTGGCTACCGTCTTGGGGCTGAGAGCTTTGCCAGACGACGAAGCCATCGAGACCCGTGAAGTCGAAGCCGGTATCGCCGACGAGCCAATCGTTGGTTCCGTCGAATCGGACCGAACCGCGTCCACCGATGCCAGAGGCAACGAACCCGGGGCGCTCCGCCGCCGCGGGTTGAGCGACGTCGTGGTTTTGGCCAGACCGATCCGCCCAATGACGCACGCCATCGGCCTTTCGCAAGCTTGCGTCATAGTCGGCGTCCAGCCAGAGCACCAACCCCGACGAGACGCCTCCCGGGTGTTCGACGCTCATCGTGCGGAAGTTCCAAGCGGTCTTCGTGCTGATGCCTTCGAGAGTAGCGCTCCCGTCAAGGGAGGTGATCGCCCCAGCGTCGAGTCGCACGTAGTACTCTCTATCGTCGTCCAGCAGGTGGTTCATGTTGATCGTCAGCGTAGCGTCAGCGATGTCGACACGCTGGGCATCGACGAGGGGCACACGTTCCAGTAGCGCATCGTCGGACGCACGATAGATTGCGATGTCGCCATCGTTGACGTCGATGTCCTCGCTGAACGTCAGTGTCAGGTGCGTGCCAGGCTCGACGTCAGTCGCCCCATCGGCGGGCTGCTGAGTGACGATACGGAACGTTTCTTCCGAGACAAATGTGAACGCGTCCGGGTCGCTGAGTCCGGCAAAGGAGGCGCCGGCAAGGCTTTCGAAACTGCCGGCCGAGACCAAAACGTAGTGAGGCGACCCGCCCGCGAGTGGCGGGACTAGGTCGATACTGACGCTGGCGCCGTTCAGTGTTACCTCGGGAGCGCCGACTGGGACCACGGTCAGAGGCTCCATGACTCCTTCGGCGTACACGCTGATGTTGCCGGCGCCCAGGCGTACCTCTTGGTTGAACGTGAAGACGAGATCGCTATCGACAGGTACGTTGGTTGCTCCTGTCGTCGGGTCAGTGGAGACGAGCAACAAGGGATCCGGCGGCGCCAATGCCGTGGTGAAAGTGAGGTCGGTTGCTGCTAGTCCTGAGAAGGCCCCGCCGACCGTGCTTTGAATCGCCGTGGCGTCGATCTCCACTGCGTACTCGCGGTCCTGTTCCAGCGGCGGCTGCAAGCCAACCACCACGGTGTCCTCCGTGAATTCAACTGCAGGGTCTCGGATGTCGAGTACGACACCGCCCGTACCTGATACCGGCGACACACGTATCTTGCCCGAACCGGCCACCACAGCTTCGCTGAACGTAAACACGAGGGCGGTGGCGGGATCCACGCCAACGGCTCCGTTGGCGGGTGTCGTTCCTGACAGGGTGATTGCAGGGGCTGACACTGTCTTGAAGGTCAACGTCGAAGCGTCGTCGAAACCCGCGAACGGAGCGCCTTGTTCACTGACGACGGCACCCGCGTCCATCGACACGTAGTACACCGTCGAATACGCAAGGTTGTAGGGCAAGTCCACGCTCACCAACGGGCCGACCACGTTCACAGCGGTCAGGTCCCCGATCAGCACGCTCTGAACTGATTCCAGCGTGTCAGCGTCGATAATCGATATCGCTCCCTGGCCACCGGGAACCACGCCTTCACTGAAAACGAGGGCGATATCCGCGTCCAGCTCGACGTCCACGTCACCTGTGCTCGGGTTGGTTGCCTCCAGTAGTACCGGCGTCGGCGCTCGGATGGAAAACGAAAACTCACCGATGTTACCGAGCCCAACGAACTCGCTACCGTCCTCTGCAACGATGGCCCCAGAATCGATGACCACAGAGTAGCTCGTGGACGTGCCCAGCGTTGCGGCCCAGCGAATGGTCAATAGCGATCCGTCAATCGAGACGTGGTCGGCATCGGTGACATCGACCGTATCGGCAACAGCCTCATTGAGCGTGTCAAGGACGGATATCGTCCCAGCGCCCGCCGCAATGTTCCTGTCGAATTGGAGCAGCACGTCGACGTCAGGCTCGACATTCGTGGCGTTGTTTGGAGGAACGGTACTGAGAAGCATCAAAGCGCTTGGGGCGTCGCTTACCCCGGCATCTTGCTGCGGAGCGGTCGGTTCCGGATCGTCGCTGCTCGGCTCACCGACGACGCCAGCGTCCGGCAACATTGCCTCAGGAGGCTCACCTGTCGTCGGGGCGACATCCGTGGCGGATGCATCGATTTGGTCCGTCGTCCCTACTTCTACCCCGTCCGGCTCAGAGTCGGACACATCATCCGACTCGCTCACGGGTGACTGCTCTGGGAACAGGTCGTTCGTTGCACAACTCGGCAGGAGTGCCTGCAAAGTTAACAAGACTACTGCTCCGGCGAACCTGCCAAGGAATTTGAAAGGAGTTTTCGTGAGCATCATCAGGAGCAAGCTTCGACGAACCGGGTCGCAGCGTTCTTGAAGCATAACCTCTGGGCTCGGGACGCGCCGTGTTTTGATGAGTCGGGCAGTGCCCCACAGAGTCCGACTGGCATGCTATGGCTTGATGATCGACTTTTTGGGGGTACCGATTTGTGTGTGGGTAAAGGTGCTTGGATCTCCGTAGGCGCGTCTGCCTCGACCCAGCCTCCAAGGGGCTGCGGTCGTAGTCAACGCCAGTACTAGGAACCGTTTCCTTGGCGCGATGGTGTTACCGATTGGAGGTAGACTGTGCGTACGGTGAACGGAAGAAGCGTTTCCTCTACGGCATAGGACCGGACGTCGCACCGCCTCGCCGCACGGTGCTCGAGGAGACGTCGAAAGGGCTGAAGATTGGTAGACGTAGGGGGCCAACTCACCAGGACGGCCGCTCGATGCGCGCTGCTGGCCCTGGCCAGCACTCTGCCCGCGCTGTCGAGAGTGCAACCGCCGATCCCCGCACATCACGGGTCACGGGCCCGGCGGAATATTGTTCAGCCGCCGGTCCTTTCTACGCACGGGGGGATTTACAATGCGGGCGGGCGCACTAGGCCCGATTCCATGACTATCACCGTAGGAGCCACTCTTCCCGACGCGACACTTTTCGAGGCCACCGACTTCGGTGACGCTTGCCCGTTGCCGCCGAGTCCCGTGAGCGTACGAGATGCCGCCAAGGGCAAACGCATCGTCATGTTTGGGCTACCGGGAGCTTTCACGTCGACCTGCTCGGCAAAACATGCCCCGGGCTACATCGAGGCGATGGAGCAAATGCGAGCCAAAGGTGTGGACGAGGTGTGGTGTGTTTCGGTCAATGACGGTCAAGTCATGGCGGCGTGGGCGCGCTCGCTCGGCGGCCTCGGCAAGGTTCGCTTCTTGGGTGATGGCGCTGCAGACTTCACCAAAGCACTCGGTTTGGAGGTCACTCTACCCAGCATGGGCGTGCGGATGCAGCGCTGCTCGCTGTTTGCTGATGACGGGGTGGTGAAGGTTCTGAACATCGAGAAGCCGCGGGAGTTCGAAGTCAGCGACGCAACGACGATGCTGAAGCAGCTGGAAACACTTTAGTATTCGGTCCGGAGGAGCTGAAGGGGGATCGCCAGATCGCAGCTGATGTGATCAGAGCTCGGGTTATCTTGGGGTGCACGCCAAGTCGTGGGTTACAATCGAGCTCATGGACTCCTGGAGCCAGATGCATGTTCAGTAGAGAGGCGCTCACAGCGCTGCTCTGCTTCGTGCTGGCCGCCTGCGGAGACGATTCAACTCGGTCGGCGATGCACCCTTTGGATGATGCCGCGCCGACGATAGTGGTCACCGGTGATCCTACCGAGTCTCCAACTGATACTTTGGAGCCAGCGAGTTCCCAAGGCACCATCGCTCGCACGCCGTCCACCCCGAGCCCGGTCGAGCCCGGGGACGACGACGGAGGGCAAATGACCGCGAACGCGGGGGCTACAGGGACGGAGACCTCCAGCGATGGTGTTGCCTCGAGTGCCGGAGGCGCCGCTTCCCAAGACCCAGTTGGCGATCGGAACGGCACAGGCGGAGCAGGAACGACGACTGGTGGTGGAGGGAGCACCGCGCACGGCGGTGGAGCGGGCACCGCTGGGGGCGGCGCTGCAAACGAAGCCAGTGGTGTGGGAGGCTCGGGTTCCGACCTCGTGGTTGGCCTTTCGTGGCCAATCGACTGTGTGCCCAACGAGACTTGCGTCAACCTGGATGCTCCGGACATCGACGGGGACGGAGTGGCCTACGACTGCGGCGACCCAGGTTACCAAGCCCACGAGGGGACGGACATCGGCGTTACCTGGGCGCGAATGGACGAAGGCGTTGCGGTGCGCGCCGCTGCCGATGGCGAAGTCTTTTTCACGGCGGACGGCAAGTACGACCGCTGTCCGAACGACTCGGAGCCAGATTGCCAACCGGCCCCCGAGTACCTGCCTGGAGACTCCACCGGCACGTCCGCGTGCACGGAACTCGGCCCCTATTGTGGAACGGGCACAGGATCCTGCTTTTGGTGTTTCGCGGGGGGCAACGTGATCGTCATCCTCCATGAAGACGACGACGTTCCGGGAGTGTTCGCCACCCGTTACGACCACCTGAAAAACGGTTCCGTCCTCGTCAGCCCGGGAGAACGGGTCAGCCGTGGACAGGTGATTGCCCAAGTGGGCAGTGCAGGCAACTCCAGCGGGCCGCACCTGCACTTCGAAGTCTGGGGCACGGGTTACTACGAGCTCGCCGATCCGTGGTCTGGACCCTGCGGACCCAACACTGGGCCCAGTCTGTGGGCCAACGATCCGCCCTGGGACGAATGAGGGCCGAGCAGGTTACTCGTCAACGCAGCCTGTACCATCGACACGTTGCCCATCCGGGCAAACGCGTCGGTGACAGCCGTCAACGATGATTGTCGTTCGGCGTCAGCTTGCCGATTCGCGGCTCGACGCCCCTGCCTCAGTCTGGATTTGCGCTGAGGCCCAGCGAAGAGCTTCGTCGGCGTCACTGAGGATGCGGTTGGGGGGACTCCGGTTTTTGGATCCTCCGTTGCCGGGCACTGAAGCCCGCCGAGGCGTCGAGGTGCACGACGACGGCGTAGGCTTCGTGCCGGTCGCGGTACTCACCCAGTTCGTCCAAATAGGCCTGCAACTCCGCATCCGTCTGGTTTTCCGGGAGAGTAACCTGGAGCAGAGGCCACCTGGAACTGTCTACCAGCACGCGACCCATCGGTCGTAGTGTTGCACTCGAACGGCGCGTGACAAGACCGAGAAGCACTTGCGGTGGGGAGGTCGGCCGCTGTGCACTCGGCAACTGACGTTGTCGCGCCGTGCCCTCAGTTCCATGCGCGAAGGCCGGGTATCCCGTCGCTGACCTCGCCGAGGCTATCCGTCTCGACCCCCACCGTGTTCATGGCGTCACCAAGCACCGGGCGGGGTGTAGCTCGCTACGGATGTAGGGGTTGTCCTGGCTACTTGCCTCATCCGCCGCAGGGTCGTTGACAAATCCGACGCCGCGGTGATGGTCAGCGCTGGGCTGCGTGAGGCGTCAGCTGGTGCGTTCGACATTCGGTGTCTGCAGTACTACAGGTGGGCTCCCCACAAGCGTCGTCGTGATCGGCTTGAGTGCAGGTTCCGGGTGCATTCGCGGTCTGGCCTCGAGTGAAGAAGCTCAGCCGGACGCGGAGCACGGCTTGGACCCTGAACAACCCGTACGCGACGGCGACTTCAGCAACTGAGTTGAGCCAGCACCGCACAGCAAGTCTTGTTCCGTCGATTGAGAGCGGTCGGCCGACACCTGCTCTGCAACCACGAAGGCAGGTGACTATTCAGTCCAGAGCGCGTCCAGGCGGAAACGGGGCGTTTCGCGTGGTGCCCTCGCAACAGAACGCCGTCGTTGCGCGCTGCGTCGAGTGGGCGTTGCGGCTCTGTTGCCGGTTCGGGCCACGGCAACGCGCTGGAGCCTGATCGCCCAAGTGTGATAAAGAGACCTACATGTCACAATCAGTGCGCAAGATATTAGGAGTCAGCGTCGCTCTGTTGGTCCCCGCTGCCGCGGTGGCGCTCACGTTGCCCAACACCTTCTCCGAAGGAGACGCGCTATCAGCCTCTCAGATGAACGCGAACTTCGACACACTTCGCGTGGAGATGGAGTCCTTGCAGGCTGAGTTGGCGGACTTGCGTTCGAGAGAAGCTTTCGAACTTGGCGAAACAACGGAAATTGGCTCCGTTCTCAGAGAGTCCTCGAGCCGGTATCAGGTGCTCGGAGACGGTCTGTTCATGACGCGGCCTGGCGGGGGCTCGGCCAGCCGAAAAACGATCGTAACGGACACTCGCATCTGTCAGACCGCCAGCACGGCTGGATGTCTGGTGGGTCCACGGGCGAGCGCAGGTGGAGACGCGCTGACGTTCTCGGCTCGGGCTGGAGAGTACGTCACGATCATCGTGGAAGGTGGGGAGAACGAGGACGGAATCGCCGTCTATTGGACACCGCTCACCGCGGAGACTGCAGCACCGACGCTCGTCGAGTGAGCTCTCGAGTCGCCCCACACAGCCTAGCAGTGGCACGCCCCGTGCCCAGATGTCCGCCTGGACTGGGGTACGATTGCCATGATCCACGGTTCCATCCGCCGAGTTAATTTTTAGCGCCCGAATCGGCGCGGCTCAGCTCGAGCACGTGGACTTGGATCAGCGCGACAGCCTCGACGGGCTGCGATTCCGCGATGATCGCCCGTGCCCGCGCAAGGTATTCGCGCTGCAGGACCTTGAGCCTCTGCAAGTCGCGGTGCGATACGCCGCACAGGTTGTACGCCGACATGCCGTGGCTTTGACGCGCACGCTCAGCGCCCACATGCCCCCAAAATGCGCGACGAGTCTTGGCAAGCTCTCGATCCTCGCTCAACTCGACCGCCTCGACGCCGGTGGGTTCATACCGTCCCTGACGCAGGCGAACCTGTCCGCATTGCTCCAATAGCGACAAGCACTCGCTTTCAAGCTCCAGCTCCAAGCCGAGACGCTTGGCGATGAAACCTGGCACGTGCTCGGGCAGGGCACGGTACTCGTCGAGTTCCAACGCGCACAGCACGGCCAGAGCCCAGGGAGAGCGCGTCGCCGCAAAACGTCGTGCTTGCTGCTGTTGCCACAACACAGCCAGGCTCGGTATCGCTTCGACGGAGGTCAGTCGCGCCACGAAGTCGAGCACGCGGCGTGAACACGCTTGGATCAGCAGCAAGAACACCGGACCCTTGGGACGCGCCTCGCCGTTGTAGATGCGTGTCAGCGCGAAGCGGCTGAGCCCCGTCGCACGCGCTAGCTCCGCCGTGGACAAGTCGCCTCGCAGGTCGCTCAGAAAGCGCATCACGCTGGCTTGGGCACTGAGATCTTCGGCTTCGAGCAACCATTCTGGAACAACTCGGTAGAAGCCGCCGAGTGCTTGCTCGAGGTTCACCCCGGTTCGTGCCGCCAGCGCGAGCAACTGAGACGCGGTCGGGTGGTTTCGGCCCTTTTCCCAGGCAGCAATTGCGTTGGAACGAAAACGCATGCGGCGGCTCAGCGCCGCCGCCGAACGCTGACCGCGAAGGGCTCGTACCAACTCCTGACAGATGCGATCCCAGTCCATGGTTAGGAGATTCGCACATATCACGGGCGATCTGGGCCGCCAAATGTGCGAACTGGTACTGGACGGGCAGCTCAATGCCTGCCAAGTCTCCATCCATGCTTCTCCCCCTCCCTCGTTGCGCGCTGCTGTTCGGATCGCTCCTCGCGTTGGCGTGCAATGGCACCCAGAACTTCGACGATGGAGAGGTGGAAGTTCGTGCTCGTCCCGATGTGGACGCGGGCGAAGGTGCAACGCCTGATGGAAACAGTGCGACTGACGCTCTCGCTCCGACGCCCGATCCCGAGCCGGAGGCTACCGCGGGTGGCGATGGGGGAGATCCCGCATCAGCCAATGAACTTGGCGTGAGCCCGGAAGCTGAGGACGCTCCGGCGATGCTCACGCCGGACGCCGACGTGGTGGACGCGGGCTTTCTTTCGCCAGAGACTCAGCCCGAAGCGCCGATGACGCCCTCTGCAGAAGATGCCGGCGTCCAGCCTGCTCCGATGACGGATCCCGACATCGTTCCCAGCGTCGATGCTGCGGTCACCGCTCCCTCGACCTGTGAACTTGCCGCATGTAACGACCACGGCACGTGCATCGAGGAAAGGACTTGGTTGATATGTGACTGTGATCCTGAGCCCTTGCCCGCGTGCCAGTTGCCACTGTTCCGAGAACTCGGACCGTCGCGCACCAGCCAAGAGCTGATACTGACCCAGATCAGTGGGGACGGAACCGTCGTCGTCGGGTCCCACGTGCCCCGCGAGACGCCGGACGCGCCCAAGGTGGGTGTTCGCTGGACCCTCGATGACGGGCTCACGATCCTAGAGCAGGATCCCCTCGGCCCAACGATAGCAATCGGCGTCAATGTGGACGGCAGCCTGATCGGGGGTCGCATCGAGCCTCCCGACGGCAGTGACTTCATCCGGGTAGTCTGGCGCGACGGCGTGCTCGATCGCGCCACCGACGACGACAGTACTCTCAGTCCCAACGCGCGTTCGACCCCGTCAGTCGACGAAGTGGTGGAGCTCTTGGCCGATGCTGATATCGACATGAGCCAGTGGCGGCTCGACGTCGTCAACGACATCTCGGACGATGGCAAAGTCATGTTCGGTCTGGGCGTCGGTGGCCGTTATGTGCGTTGGCTGCTCCGCCTGCCCTAAGTGCCGCCAGTTGGAGCGACTTCTGCGCTGCGCGGGGTTGGCCCCAAACACCACTCTGCACATCGAACGCCGCGACGGCTCGACCACAGTTCGTCGGGCGTCGAGACCAGCGACGAACCACGGACGGACACGAGCAGCCCGATGCCGTCCGCATCGGCATAGCGGAACCAAACGCTCGACGGTCGAATGCTGTCGCCACTGACTCGCTCTCTGGAATCGGTATCGCCCTCGGCGAGCCCGTTACTCGCGAGCGCTTTCCTCCGGGCCAGTTCCTGTTGGGGCACTGGCACTCTGGTTGATGACGATTCTGTCGGCTCGAAACCCGTCTTCACGCGCCCACAGATTGACCACCTTGGTGCCCGTACTGCTCACGTTCACTGGCTGTGACAACCACGACCACGACGACGTGAAGTCCACGAAGCTGGACGCAATCGGTACCCCGTCTATGCCCGCCCAGCACGAATCTGCCTCGTACTCGGGGACGCCTCCCATGCCGCGGATGTGCACGTAGAACATCCCCGCCGTGGTGAAGTTGACGAAGTAGTCGAGACGCGGTGAGGTTGCGGTAACATCCCATTGATCGCCGGTGTCGGGTCCGACCACCATCACGGCACCATTCGAAGCAGAAGCGTCAGACGCCTCAATCCAGTTGTCGTTGGAGCCGTTCGTGGCCCTTTGGTCGTAGTGCTCCACTTCTATGACCACTTCGCCGTCAGCCATCTGGAATTCCACTTGCGAACAGCTCGCTTCGTTATCTTCGACAGTCTGCGCCGGTGGGGCGCAGGGCTCGCACTCGCGGTCGTTGCTCGGCGATGGTGCAACGGACTGGCGGAATGAGGGCGCCGAGCACGTGGACCAGCTACCGCAACTCGAAGCGTTGCTCTCGTCGGAGAAGGTGCCGTCGCCGCACTCCTCGCACGCCCGATCCGCCGCACGCGTGCCGGGAGACTCGACATAGGTACCCGGCTCGCAGTCCCGCCACCCATCACAGCTGTCGGCGTTCGGTACGTCGGTAAACCTCCCAGGCAGACAGCTAACGCAAGTCCGGTCGGTCGTGGATGAACCCTCCATGAACACGAACTGGCCTGCAGCACACGTCGTCTTGCTGATGCAAGGGGTCGCTGGGTCTGAATCGTCATCCCACGTTCCAGCAGCACAGGGGATAGCCTCCGCATCCGAACCCGCACAATACGTGCCCGGCGCGCATGGCTCGCACTCGGGCGGCGCCTCTTCAGTGGCCGGACTCACTTGCACGGTACCTTGTTGGCACGTTCCCTCCGCCACACATCCACCAGCGTTGATGCCACCACTGTCCATGCCGTCCGGACACTCGCGACAGGTCCGGTCCTCGGAATCGCTGCCGGCTTCGGCAACGAATTGACCTGGCTGGCAGTCGATCCATTGCGCGCAAGCAGACGCGTTGGAGCTGCTGGTGTAGCTACCAGCGGGGCAACCGCTGCACTCCACGTCACTGCTCGCGCTCCCCTCCGCAGCCAGGTACGTGCCTGGTTCACACTCGCTGAAAGATTGGCATTCTTGCGCGTTTGTGCCGGTGCTGAACGTGCCCGAGGCGCAATCATCGCACTCCCGATCGTTCAGTGCGTCCCCCTCGTCCGCAACATAGGCTCCGGCGAGACACACCGTTCGCTCCACGCATGGAGTCGCCGGATCGGTGTCGTGGTCCCATCTGCCCGCCGCACAGTCCGCCGCCGGACGGTCCCCGCCGGGGCAATACTGACCCGCCGCGCAGGGCTCGCAGTCCGGCGGGCTTTCGTCCGTCGTCGGAGAGGTTTGCTCCGTCCCCGCCGGGCAGGTGCTTTCCAGGGTGCAACTATCTTCGTTCGGATTCGGCGAGTCCTCTTCGCACGGCTCACATTGTTGGTCACTAGTCGTCGTGCCCTCTTCGACGACCCGCTCTCCCGGGTCGCACTCCGTCCATGGTTGGCACGAAGACTGGTTCGCCTTGCTCGTATATGTACCGCCGACGCAGGCGCTACAAACGCGATCCCGCGTCGTATCCCCCGGGACCGCGACGAACGTGCCAGGCTCACAGGGCGTGAACGCACGGCACTCGTCTTCATTCACCCCCAACACGAATGTCCCGGCAGTACAATTCTCGCAGGTCCTATCCGTCAGCGCATCGCCCGCCTGCACCACGAACTCGCCCACGACACACGTCGTCCGCTCGACACACGGCGTCGCCGCGTCAGCGTCGTGGTCCCAAGTCCCTTCGGCACAAGCACTCGCCCCGGAACTGCCGCCAGCACAGAAGGACCCAGGCGCACACTCTTCACATTGGGGCGCATCGTCAGCGTCCGCGGCGGTCACCTCAACGCTTCCGTTTGGACACGTCCCCTCTTTGAAGCAGGCCCCTGCATTCGTGACACTACTCAGTTGCCCGTCCGGGCACGGCTCGCACACTTGATCAGTCCTGGCGGAGCCGGCACGAGCGACGTATTCACCGACTTCGCACTCCGTCCATTCCTGGCAGCGTGCAGCGTTTTCCTCTTCCGAGAAGGTCCCCGATGGACAACCAGCGCAATCGACGTCCACTTGTTTGGTGCCCTCCCGGGCGACGTAGGTCCCGGGAGCGCACGTTCGGAGAGGCGTACAGCTGGACCCATACGTTCCATCCGGACACTTCTCATCTTCGAGCGCTGATGCGTCACCGTTGGGCGCCGAGGCGTCACCCTCGAGATTTTCAGCGTTGAGTTCCGAATCGGGTTGCTTAGTGAACCCCTTAGACTGCTTGAAGTCTTCCTCGAGGCTGCTCACACAGCCCACGACCGCCAATGGTGACGACAACGCGAGCCCGATACCTGTGACCCACAGCCAGACGACGCCGTTTATTCTAATTTGCTCAATCATCGCCTGACCGCCTCCACAGCGCTGCGTAAGAAACCGAGGGCGCTAAGTTATCAAAACGTGAATGGGGTTGATATAGACCAGCACGAGATGACAACTCCGACTCTCGATCGACCACTCCACAACAGAACACCAGCCCCGGCTTGCTTCAGCTGGACTTCATCATGCCGCTCAAACGCAAGGGAGAGGTCTCGAAACAGAACATCTGAGGCACAAGGTGAAAGAACCTGCGTCAAGCCGCACAGTCCGAGACAAAAGAAGGCGCGACTCAACAACGCGGTGCGACCAACGTGATATCGGCAAACTCAACCTAAACCGTTCCCGGGTGACCCGATCTCCGATGCCTGGCGGGGCTGGTCGAGCGGTCGAGCAGCGATTGGATCACGCCGCCGATCAGCGATTCCTTCTCCGTGAGAAATTTGTAGAGGGTGGCCTTCGACCCGCCAACACGCGCCACTTCTGCCACCCCTCCGATTCGCTTTCGATGCCAATAGCCGTCATCGTCTTGCCGGTGCCTGGGAGCCCAGTGAACAGGAGCTATCTCATCGGTGAGAAACCGTGCTCATGCAGCCGCTGCCGCTGTTCCAAGAGCACGCTTTCGAGGCTTTTGCGCAGCTCGCCCTGAAGCGCCAAATAGCTATCCACCAGGGTGCGGAGCTCTTGCGCCAGCTTGCCGTGCCCACTGCGCGCAGCCTGTGCCGCTACCTGGATGGCGACGGCTTACAAGCGCGTGTCGTCACGTTCTGCGTGGCTCCGATTGAGCGCCTTGAGCTGGTCTGCCTCGGCCATGGTCCAACAACCTTCGGGTGACGTTCTTTCACTGGAGAGTTAGACTGCGCCATGTTTCGCCTCGGACACCGCCCTCGTCTGTTTTACTCGAGCGTGGTGCTGGCGTTCACTGCGTGCAATGGCACTAACTCGGGGACGGGGACGGCCCCCGTCAGCTCCATGAGCTCCAATTCCAGCCTACCGAGCCCAAACACAGCGGATACGGTTGCTCTCACGCCGAGCGAAGGCCCCCGCTCCCCCACTGCGATGGGTACCGACGATGCGCAGGAAGCCAATGGCACGCCGCCTGGGAGTCCGGCGAGCTCTGACGACCTCACTCCTCCGCCAGACGAGTCGGTATCGGACACCGACGCGGCAGCGACTCCCGACGCCACGACCGATGCACCGGTCCCCGTTAACTCGTCAGACACTGCCGAACCCGTCACCCCGGACCCGCCATCCGAAGATCCGCTCGAACCGGCTGACGGCGGCGCGGCGGATCCACCCGATGAGCCCCTGGTTGTCGACCCTTCCGCGCCGCTGACGCCGATAGCCTTTTTTCCGTCCAAGAACAGAACCGACACCTGCACGGACGCGTCCGTGAGCATACAGTTCAATCGCACGCCAAGGATCCAGGTCGGTGGACAGCTGCGGATCCACGAGGCGTCGGGCGCGACGTTCGACAGCGTGACGGCCAATCCGCGTGACGACCTCTATTTCAGCGACTTCGCCAAGCGCTCCTCTGGCGGGCAGACTTTCGACACTGATGCCTTGGATGTCGTCTTCAACACAGTCGTCTTCCAACCCAAAGGCAAGCTCACGCCGGGCATGACCTACTACGTCACTGTCGATGAAGGCATGATCACAGACTCCGAGGGGAACCCCTTCTCCGTTGCAGAAACTGACGATTGGCGCTTCACGGTGCGCGAACGAGAGCCCCCTAGCGCTAGCTCGTACACGTTGGCTGCGGACGGCAGTGGCGACTTCTGCTCCGTCGAAGGAGTCCTTCAAGCGCTTCCCGACGCTGCCCAAGCTCCGCGACTCATCACGGTCGCCAGAGGAATCTACCCGGGTATCGTGCGCATGGCGGACAGTAACGTTCACTTTGTAGGTGCAGGTATCGATGAGTCGGTGTTCTCCCTCAAGAATGCCGCCACCATGAACAGCAGCCGGGAAGGCATCATCTTGACCGGCAGCGACGTCACGTTCGAGAACCTGACCATCTTCAACACCTATCTGGATGACAGCAACGGGCAGCAGGCCGAAGCGCTGTATGTGGACGAGAGCAGCCATCGCGTATTCCTCGACAACGTACACCTGCGTAGTCATCAAGATACGTTGCGGGTAGACGGCGACACCGTGTTCATGAAAGGCGGCAAGATCTCCGGCAGCACCGACCCGCTATGGGGCTATGGGGGCTTCTATTGCGACGGCTGCGAGTTGGCTTCTCGAACGTCGGGTCACGCCTTCGTCGTTGCCAGGAGCACCAAGGGGTTTGCCATGGTCAACTGCAGAGTTGCCAAGGGTGCGGAGGGGGTGAACAACACCGATCTCGCGCAATATCACGACGGCAGCGAACCCGGGCGGATTGCCTTCGTCAATTGCAGGATCGACGACCACATCGTGGGATGGCGAAGGCCGGAGAACAACGCTTGGTACGAATACGGCAACACGGATCTCCAAACCAGCGCACCGGTGAAGTTCGGCGGTGTTCAGCTGACCGCTGGTAGTCCATTGCTCGACGAGCTGAGTTCAGCCCAAAACTGGTTGGGCTGGTCGCCGGAATGAGCGGGGCCTCGCCTGCTCGCTTGTGCTCGCAAGCGATGGCGTTCGCAAAAAACGCGCCCAGGCAGGCAGTCGTGCTTCCTGAACGAGGTGCACCGCCGTGTCGTGCAAGTCGCGATTTTTGACGCAGCGCGACGTAGGCGCGCGCGGATGCACGGGACCTATCAAACGGGGTGCGTTGTGCTGTCGCAAAGTGCCCCCAGCGACGCGGTGATTCTCGCACTAGTGTAGAAAATACGCTGTTTCACCCCAACATGGGTTCACCCAAATACGTGGCGTTCCGGCTTGCCGAGAGTTTGTGAAGGGTAGTGGAAACCTATAACAGCAAATGTCGTTTCTTGCTCTCGCCGGAGCTCGCGATGGCCTTATCCTCTACTTCGATGCGCGCGGGTAGTCGTCATATGTGGTCACTGGGACCGGTGTTGCTGATAGCTGTGGCGTGTGGAAGTGACCCCATCGGTTCCGGCGGTCCATTGAGCATGCCGCAAGGGTCGGCAACGACACCCGGGAGCACGGTTGGTGAGGGTGGTAACGGGGCGGCGGCGGTCAATGGCGCCGCACCGACATCGGACAGTGGGGACGTAGCGACAAGGGGTGTCGACTCGCCGAGTGCGGGCACCACCACCGTCGACGGTGCAATGGGAAGCGGCACCAGCGGCGGGGCTGCGGGTGCCGATGAGGTCGCACCTGCTGGCGCTCGCCCGGGGCTGGCAGCGCGACTGAGCAAGGTCGAGTACGCCAACAGCATTCTGGACGTCGTGGGTGTTCAACTGACCGACGAGGAACTCGACGCGTCGTTGGGAGGGATCCCCGACGACAACGGCGATGGCGTGTTCAAGCATTTTGCCGACAAGCAGACTTCCGTCGAGCAGCACCCGATTGCGTACTTTCAGGTTGCAAGTGCGGTGGCCAGGCGCGCTGACATGCAAGCCCTGTCTGCACACGCCAGCTGTACACGAGCGACGGCGGAATGTGGACAATCGGCGATCGCCTCGCTCGGGCGCCGGCTCTTTCGCCGCGCGCTCGACGACCGGGAGCTGACTGTGTTTACGTCGCTCTTCAGCCTCGCTCTCGACGAGGGTGAAGACTTTAACGGGGCGCTTGCTGTCACCTTGCAGGCCCTGCTTCAGGCACCGCAGTTCCTGTTCCGAATGGAGAATGAGCTGGAGGGAACATCCGGCACGGATCGCCTGCTTTCGGACGGCGAGCTCGCCGTGCGCTTGGCGGCGTTCTTGTGGGTGAGCGTTCCGGACGACGACCTGCTCACTGCCGCGGAAGGGGGAACGCTCAGTGATTCAACGGTTCTATCAGCGCAGGTGACCAGGATGCTTGCCGATCCGAAGGCTCAACGTTTCACTGAAGCCTTCATTTCCGATTTCAGCCGGGCCAAGCTCGCGTCCTTCACAGGCGCTACGGACGACGACCGAGCGGCACTGAGCGACTCGGTGACGGCCACGTTCCAGCACCACTTTTGGCAGGCCCATCGCAGTGTGGCCGAACTCTTCACCACCACCGAGTTCATGCTCAACGAGCGCTCCGCCGAGCTGATCGACGCGCCGTACTCTGCCTCCGGTGGGGTGCAGCTCGTCGACGTTTCGATGCTACCCGAGCGCGTGGGCTTGTTCGCGCACCCAGGAATGATCGCGGGAATGGGCGATCTCGACGTTGGGTCTTTCGTCAATCGTGGCAAGGTGCTGATGGAACGGCTGCTGTGCACGAACCCCATCGCGGTACCGGCTGGATTGCTGGATCAACTCGAGGAGTTCAATGCCAGTACCGAGGGTCTCAACGAACGCGAGCGCGCGGAGATCCGCATGACGCGTGCCGAGTGCTGGGGTTGCCACTCCCAGTTCGAGCCGCTCGCGTTCGGTTTCTCGAGGTTTGATGGGGCGGGGCGCTACATCGGCGACGTCGACCCAGACGGCAAGCCGTTGTTGCTCGACGGATGGGTCCCCGTCGGTTCGGAGGCGAACAGCCCGCGCTACTCCAACTTCGCGGAGTACATGAACATTCTGGCAACGGAGCCCGTCGTGCAGCGCTGCATGACGGAACACTTCTTGAGCTTTGCGACGGCGCGCGGGACCGATCAATTGGCGAAGGCCCACGCCGATGTCGTCAACGCCGAATACATCGCGGAAGGGAGCACCTTGGAGGCCATGGTGTCTTCCGTCGTCAAGACGCCCCTGTTCAACAGCATCCATACTTTCGACCCCAACGCCGCGCTTGCGGACTCCACGGAGAACTGACCGAATGCGACGTCCTCTACCCCGCAGAACCTTCTTGCGCGGCTTCGGTGCGACCGCGATTGCGTTGCCGTTCTTCGAAGAGATGGTGCCCAACGTTTCTCGTGCTCTAGACGCCGAGATGCCGATGCGCCTGATCACGATGTTCTTCGGTCTCGGCATCCCGCGTGACCAAATGCTCGACGGGTTCCAAGGCCCGCTCCAACCCTACGAGCCGCTGGCGGACAAGATGGCGATCTTCCGCAATCTCGAGCACCAGCACTCGCACACGTACGGCTCTGGCGAGCCTCACTTCAAAGTGGGCGACGTGATCTTCGTCGGCGATCCGCAGAAGCGCGAGTACGAGGCTTCCGGACCCTCCATCGAACAGATCGCCAAGCGTGCGCTTCACCCCGATGGCGTCCCCACGCTGCTCGGATCCAAGTCGGTCGGGATGTGGTTCCGCACGGGCTCCGTGTCGCAGTACACGCGCCATTGGAACTTCGATGGCAGCCCAGGCGAACGCCCTGAACGACGACCCACACGCATCTTCGAGCAGTTCTTCGGCACGGGAACGGGTGCGGTGGCACCGTCAGATCCCGATGCCGCGCCGGATCCAGAACAATTGCGCCGGCAGCATTTGGACCGCAGCGTGCTCGACACCGTGATGGATGAATATGCCTTCTACACGGGGGAACGTTCGCCGCTCGGGAGTGACTCGAGAGCCAAGCTGGGAGTTCACCTGGACAACGTCCGAGGCGTCGAACGGCGCCTCGTTCCCGTCGAGCAGGCGCTCGACGATGCACTGGACCAGGAGGCTACGATTTGCCAAGCCCCCGCTGGCGTGACCGATCCGGGAACTGACATCCCCTACGACGCTGCCCAGGGCGGTTCTGGCGCGAGCGCTCCGCGCGTGCATTGGGAAGACTTCAGCGCGGCGTTCCAGATCCAGGGCGAGCTCATGGCGCTGGCGTTGCGCTGCGACGTTCTGCGCTTCGGTAGCATGGTCTACATCGGTTCCGGAGGCCACGTCGGCTACGAGGGCACCTACAGCGCACTCGGTGGCAGCGTCGACTTCAGCGCCGACCTGCGGGGAACCAGCTCGCACGACTCCTACTTCCACAACAACCGTTGGGACCGCGTCCGGCTGCATCAGCACCTTTCCCAGGTCAACCTCGCTGGGGCGCTGACGTCGTTCGACGATCAGAATTTTCTCGAGCCCAATGGAAAGAGCGTGCTCGACAACACGCTGGTCATCCTGGGCACGGGGTATGGCGGAGGCGGTACCACGACTGGGCACAACCCTGACGGCGTATTTCACGCCATCGCCGGCGGAAACGGGCACTTCAAGCCGGGTTTCTACGACGACGTCCACAACATCATCGACGTCTACGAAACCGCGCTCTCTCCCTACGGCATTGCTTCGGGTATGGGCGCGGGCAACCACCCGCAGTTCCGCCACACGCCCAGAGTCATCAGCCAAGTTCTGGTTTGATCGTTCCGGCCGCCAAACGCCCGTAAAACGCTGCTCACAGCGCTCCCCACCACAGCGCTCCTGACCGCATTGCAGCGCTGACGATGCGTCTACGGCCCCCGGCGGCCCGCCGCCTGGCGTGAAGACCCTACGTTTGGGCCGTGCCGAGCTATAACCGCGCCATGTCCGGCTCGTCGCTTTCCCGCTTGTTCGCAGCCACCCGCAATCAGCGCGGCGCCATGGGGATGGCGACGATCTATTCGGTGCTCAACAAGGTCTTCGATCTAGCGCCCCCGATCTTGATCGGCGCAGCGGTCGACATCGTGGTCTCGAAGCAGGACTCCATGTTCGCGAGCCTCGGGATCACGGACGTATCAGGGCAACTCTGGCTGCTCGCGACAGTCACCCTGGCGGTGTGGGCTGCAGAATCGGTGTTCGAGTACCTGTACGCGACGAAGTGGCGTAACCTGGCGCAACGCGTGCAGCACGACTTGAGGATGGATGCGTATACACATGTACAAAAGCTGGAGATGGCGTATCTCGAAGATCAGAGCACGGGGGGGCTGCTCGCCATCCTCAACGACGACATCAACCAGCTCGAGCGCTTCCTAGATACCGGTGCCAACCAACTGCTGCAGTTAGCCACCACCATCCTGGTGGTAGGTGGCATGTTCGTGGTGTTTATCCCCAACGTGTCGTGGATGGCGATCGTGCCGATGCCGGTGGTGATCTGGGGTTCGATCTGGTTTCAAAGCAGACTCGAGCCCAAGTACGCGGAGGTGCGCAAACTGGTCGGTTCGCTCAGCGGCGAGCTCGCCAACAACATCAGTGGCATGACCACCATCAAAAGCTTTGTCGCCGAAGACTACGAGATCGAGCAGATCGGGCAGCAGAGTCTCGCCTACGAGCGAGCGAACCAGGACGCAATTCGCCTGTCTTCGGCTTTCGTCCCGCTCATTCGCATGGCAATCGTCGTTGGCTTCGCCGCGATTCTCGTTTTCGGTGGGCAAATGGCACTCGCTGGCGAGCTGAATGTCGGTCTTTACAGCATGCTCGTGTTCATGACCCAGCGCCTGCTCTGGCCGCTGACCTCTCTGGGTACGATGCTCGATCAGTACCAGCGTGCGATGGCATCCACCACGCGAGTACTCGACCTGCTCCATCGCCCCATCGAGCACCAGGGCGGTGGCGTCCGCCTCGACCCAGCCAAGGTTCGAGGTGAGCTGCGCTTCGAGGGTGTGGGATTCGACTACTCCACAGAAGGAACACCACGACCGCAGGTGCTGTCAGAACTCGATGTGCGCGTGCCTGCGGGGCAGACCATTGCCTTCGTCGGCTCGACCGGCGCGGGCAAGAGTACGCTCGTAAAATTGCTGCTTCGTCTTTACGACG
This sequence comes from Polyangiaceae bacterium, assembly GCA_050298815.1. Taxonomy (GTDB): domain Bacteria; phylum Myxococcota_A; class Polyangia; order Polyangiales; family Polyangiaceae; genus SZUA-265. The sequence goes on along the minus strand of JBNKUV010000010.1, from coordinate 89,156 downwards.
TCAAAGCCGGCCGCATCCTGCTCGACGGCGTCGACATCCGTCAAATCGACCTGAGCGATTTGCGCCGCGTGATCGGGCTGGTGAGCCAAGACGTATTCCTGTTCCACGGCAGCGTGCGGGACAACATCGCGTACGGCAGCTTCGACGCTTCCACCGAAGCGATCATCGAAGCAGCCAAGACGGCGGAGGCCCACGACTTCATCAACCAGCTCCCTCAGGGCTACGACACCGTCGTCGGTGAGCGCGGTCAGAAGCTTTCCGGTGGCCAACGTCAGCGTATCTCGATCGCCCGCGCCATCCTCAAAGATCCCCCCATCCTGGTGCTCGACGAAGCGACGTCCTCAGTCGACAACGAAACCGAAGCTGCCATCCAGCGTGCCCTCGAACGCATCACCGTCGGCCGCACGACGATCATCATAGCACACCGCCTGTCCACTGTGCGTGGTGCTCAGCAGACCATCGTGCTCGACGGCGGGCGAGTGAGCGAACGCGGCAAGCACGACGAATTGATTCGACGCGACGGCACCTACGCGCGGCTATGGAAGGTCCAAACGGGCGAAGCGCAGATCTAGTCGGCAGCGTGTTCTGAGGTGATTCGCATCGCATCGCAGTGCGGTCGAGGCATCCCACTGCGCGACTCTCTTCGTCGCTCACTCCGGGTAGCTCCACTGTTGTTTTGGTGCGCAAGCGCACGACGCTGCTGCTCCAGAGCCGGCCGTGTCGGTGCTGGCTTTAGGGTATCACTTATGCTTCGAGAGACCGTTGCGGTAAACCTATTGCCGCATACCGAAGCGACCTTGGGAGCTCGTTGCGGTCTCGGAGGGCGCGCCATGGCTGCTTGCTCGACGCCAACGGTGATGTTCACTGCTGAGGGGCAATGATTGGGACAATTGGGGGCACACCCAAGGCCATCGAGCACAGCGTGCGATCCATTGAATGCTGCGCCCACCGCCATCTAGCTGACGTTGCTCGTGACGCTCTCAGGCTTTGGAACACCTTCCCGCGCGCCAGGCCCTCGTGGCGCCTTGGCGTGCCCCACGCGGTGATGCTACGTTCTCCAGGCTTGCGCCAGCTTGCTGAACGAGGTTACCAATGCAGCCCTTTTCGACAGCACAGGTCCCCCTGTTGCTCTTTCTCATATCGCCGCCGATTGTGTCCTGCAGCGACGCCGGCCGCCAGCTCAGCACTACGACTACATCCAATTCCATGCCCACTGCCACCATCTCCAAAGTGCCAGATGCGGGAGAGCCACGAGATTTCTCGGTGGCTGATGCGTCCGTCACACGCCCGCGTGTCGACGCCCCTGAGGTCCCGCCCAGTCTCGGTCCTGGCTGCGTTTGGGTCGGCTACGGCATCGGCGCTCCCCCAAACCAGCAGCTCGACTCTCAGCACCTCTCCTCACACGCGTTTGGGGCCTGCGCAGACCTAGACGGTGTGCCGGGAGAGCGGCTACTGGTCGAAGGTGAAGAAGCCCGAATAGAATGCTGCACGGACGGCGCTCCACTCGCCTCGCCGGAGCAAGACTCGGTCTCTGACGTTGACTCCGTCGTCAACGCGTCGACCGATGGCAACACGCGACAGGCGCTCGTTGCGGAGGCGTCCGCCATTTGTTCTGAGACAGGGCAGCAGCTCGGCGACTGGGTTGCCGTCTACACTGAGGACGGTGTCACCGTTGAACGACTCCACTTCGGGTGTGTATAGGAGCCGACCGCCATGGCCTGGGGCGTCGGCTCGGCCTGCACGCTGTGTCCGGGTTCAAGGAGGTCCGCTGGTTGCCCATACGAGCTCAGCGCGCAGGGGGGGGATCTCGTAGCCGCGGTGGGTGATGGTAGCCACAGTTTGCTGGATGGAGCCCGTCGTGACGTGAGGCGCTGCGCATGCTCGAGTCTCAAGGCCTGAACGGCAGGGTGTCGACGAAGCCCATCGAAGAACCAGCACGGTTGCGCTGCGTGCTCGGCGAGGGATGCTCTGTCCACCACTTGGCGGCACTGGCATCTGAGGTTTGGCAACGATTGGTGGACAGACCAAACGACCCTCGACCTGACGACGCTGACCAGCCTGAGGGTGTTGCAGAAGTCGACCTATCACAGTACATCGAGGAGACGAAGGGTTGCTACAGCTGGGCGTATTGGGGCAACGTCAACGGCGACTACGCCTACGTCGAGCGCCACTCCGAGGATCAGGAGAGTGGCAAGTGGGCTCAGCACCTCACCTTCGGACTGTGGACGCCAGTCCTCTTTCCGAGAACGGGGAGCTGAAGGCGTACAGCTACTTCAGCGGTGCCGTGCAGACGGACAGCGCCCTGTTGGTTGGTCGCCGCACCTACGTGTATGCTGAGGCGGGCGATGATGTCAAACAACACTTCGACTACGAGGTGATCGACATTCGGGACGAGGCCAAGCCAGTGCGGACCACTGTGTTCGAAGTGCCCGTAAACATCGCAGAGCGCGGCTGGGGCTACTTCGTCGGTGGATGTGGTGTCGATATGGCCTGGGGTTGGGGGACCCAAGACCTCGACCGCGCGGAGGTTCCCAGTCGGAGACCACTCTCGTGTCCGGCGACATCGTGGCGAGCAGCCACCTGGAGCTGCTTGAGGACGACGACAGTCGGGGCCGCTACTATCTCGACCGGTTGGACGTCAGTGATCCGGAAAATCCGAAGATGCTCGAGCAGGTCAACATTTCAGGGTCCTTGATTGATACGGAGAAGTGGACCTGCGGGCGCATGACTGTCACCGCTGACCGCGTGTTCGTTCGGCAGTTTGCTATCGACATCATTGACGAGGATGACAACTCCAACTGGACTGAGGCTGGGCTGCGAATGCGGGTGTTTGATGCCCAGCTAGAGCCGTTGGGGACGCTGGATGTCCCTGCCGGAACCTCGATGTGGGACGATCTGAGGGCCCGTGGCACGCGAGCGCTAAGTAACCGATCGATCGTGCAGGCTCCAGATCAAAGCGGCGTTGCCGACGTACACTGGGTTGACCGCAACTGAGAAGGGACACGCCCGGCGGCGGCGCCATTGCTACTCACTCCATGTAGATGTTGTCGAAGTAGACCGTGCCGCTCCAGTCGATGTCCTGGAAAATGATGAAATCGATCGCTCGGATGGAACTGTAGTTGGAGGTCGAACTGAGGACGATCTCGTGCTCGTCCCATCCGCTGTTGCCGAACGTGAATTGGTAGGGCTGGTAGTTAGTGTCCGCGTCTGCGTACATCCTGAACACGTTCCAACCAGACGCCTGGGCCGGCGGGGGATCGAGCCGGACCTCCCAATGGACGGTCTTGCCTCTCACGTCCACTGGCTCACCACCGCTACACAGCGAAACCTTGATTTCCACCCAGCGAGCGGTGTCCCCCTGATTGTCGTATGGGATCGCCAGTGAGGAGCTGCCGGAACTCGTTAGGTTGGTGGAAACGCGAATCTCGCTCGCCGCTCGTGGCCCCCTTTCTGCGTCAGCAGGTGCAAGCGTCCAGCCCTCCAAACCGGTTTCGAAGTCCCAGACGGAGCAGCTCGGTTTGCCGCCGACTATCGGGCAGGTGAGCTGCCTGCCGCCGAGGCAAGTGTTGTTGCAGCTGTTGCCGACGCCACAGCTCGGCATTGCGTAAGTTTGACTACAGTCGACACACGCGCTGCCACAGTGCAGCACGTCCGTATCGCTCCAACACTCGGAGGAGTCCCCCGGGCAAGCGTGCGTTCCGAAGTCACACTCGCACTCGTTTTGCGCGGTGCAGATCATGTCCGCGCTGTCAGGGCAATCACTCGCGGTTACGCAGGCGACGCACTCGCCATCCACGCACTCGGAAGTCGCACCCTCGCAGACATCACAATCGCTGCCACATGCGTCAGGGTTCGAGTCGGTATCAACGCAGGCGCCGTCGCATAGATTCTCGGTGGCGCCGGGGCAAGAGGAGGCACACGCCGGCACGCTGTCGGTGCGGCAACCGTAAGTGCAGCTCATCGTGCTTCCCGAAATACAGCTGCCGCCGCCGTCGCACGTTGCCTCCGAGGTAAACGAGTCGCTCGTGCACACAGCCGCGCCGCAAGTAGTGTTTTCGTCTGGAAACACACAGTTCTTGCGGTTTTGCGGTGTCCCATCGCAGAAGCCCCCACACTCTCCGTCGCCTCCACAATCGACTCTCGGAGTGGTTACCGGTAGACACGTTCCTGGTGTCCCGGGGACCGCGCAAGACTCGCACTGGCCATCACAAGCAACATCGCAGCAATAGCCGTCTTCACAGAAACCCGAGCTGCATTCGGTATCGGAGTCGCACTCGGCTCCTTGGTTTCGCTGGACGCAAGTACCGTTTTCGCACACCGGCGTGTCGCCGCTGCACTCATCACAGCAGACCGAAGCGGCGACGCATTCGTCGTCGCAGAGCTTCATGGGTAGCTCGCATTGTGCCTCTCCGCAGTCAGCCTTCGGGCTCGCGGTGCACACGCCCTCGCTGCCCGTAGCGTTGCACTGTGCGCACTCATCATCGCATTGGGTCTCGCAGCAGACAGCGTCCACGCAGAACCCAGTTTCGCACTCAGTTGCATTGAGGCACGGCTCACCAACCGCCAAGGTAGGCAATCCTGCCTGTCCCCCGTTTCCGGCCTGCCCAGCCTCGCTCCCGCCAGCCCCACCACCGCCGCCAGCCCCACCACCGCCAGCGCTGGGCTCGGGATCCGGGTCAGTGCTTTCGTCTGCATCGGTATTCGCCGTCGAGCCTTCATCGTCGTCCGTTTCGGCGACTCCCCCTTCCGGTGTCGCAACGGGGTTTTCGTCCCCTGCTGCATCGACTGACGTGTTGTTCTGCGCCGCGCCGGAATTGCCACTGCCTGGCGAGCCGGAATCATCCTCGGTTTGCGGGGCACCTGCTCCGCCTCCGTTTTCTCCGAAACCAGGCCGATTGCTCTCGCACCCCACGAGCAGCAGAAGGCCGCAGGCGGTGACTAGCTTGTTGAGGTCGAAATACATCTTGAACGTTTCCCATCCTGAAGTGTCCGCCCCGGCGGGCTCAGTGAACCCCCAAAAGGACCATCAGGCCAAGGGCTGGCGCAGAATGCGACGAACCTGCATACATGGCTTGCTGTGAGTATGCAACCTCCGGCCGGATGCCTTGGGGTAGCCCAACCGGAACTAAAAGTGCCGTCTGTCAAAGCGCTTTCGTCCACCCTGGCCATGTGGCGCGGGCTCGCGAAGCCATGCGCAGCTGCTGAGCGAAGAGCTGTCTGGTAGAAACTTGTTCCTTCCTGAAACTCGTCTCAGCCGGTCCATTCTAGTGCGTCACGACGGTGCGCGCCAAAGACACTTGCAAAGTGTCTGCGTCTGAGATCCCTCAGCGGCTGATGTCTCACCGCCAGCCGTCGGGCTCACTTCGTGCCTCCATGCTGGGAGGCTGTGGACTCGTGTTGGCGTTCCGTGAAACGACGTCGCCGTTGATGGGTTGTAGTATAAAGATAACGGTTGAGTAGACCCGTCTAGCAATTCTCTCCAGCGATTCTGCGCCGTGATCGCCTGCAAACCGTGGCCATCAAGTCCAATCTCGACCCTGGCATCACGGCAGCGTCAGTGAACGCTCAAGGCTCCGAGAAGGGCAATCGGTCGATCAACGACAAGATGCCGATGGCGATGTTCGTCATCGTCATTTTGCTGGTACTGCAGTTTAACTCGATCCGCAGGCCCGTGATCATCCTGCTGACGATTCCGATGGCAATGGTCGGCGTGGCTGCAGGACTTCTCAGCTTCCAAAGCTACTTCGGCTTCATGACCCTGCTGGGCGTGACCGCGCTTGTCGGCGGCTACGTGCTCGACAACGCCAGTCGCTACGACAGTCCGCTCACCTTCCACGATCTGCCGACGCCAACCCGTGCAGAAACGACTGAGATCGCTGGGCGCATCGCTGACCGCGTCGAGGTGATTCTGAAGAAGCACGGCCGCAGTAGCGATCCCGACGAGGGTGACTTGGAGCCGACCGAGGTGCAGCTCGAGCACCCCTTGCTCCTACCCACGCTGGCATGCTAGCGCGGGGCCCTGTCGCATCTGCGACCGGGCGCCGAACTGCCGCAGGCAGTTTGGGTAGGAGCAAGGGAGGTTGCGCCGCGATCGGTGGCGGGCTCAAACCTGGAGCGCGGTACACTAGATGGCCTGCTCAGCTCAGTGCGCCCCCCGACGATTCCGCGACGCAACTCGACGCCCACTGCGCTCTTCCCCCGGCGCCCGCAGCCGAAGGCGAGGACGGCAAGGGGCGAAGCGGGACGCAAGTGAGCATCAGGTCCGCTCCAACCTTTCCGCACCACGTGGCGGCCCGGATGGGGGCCCCTTCAAAGAAGATGGCCCTCAATTGGTTGGAAGCGAAACGACGCCAGCAGAAGATCGAATACGGTAAGATTGGCGTCAAGGTCGAGTACGGGAGTCAACGTTCCCTGCGGGGTAGAGCACCATCCTTCGCTGGCACCGCGAGGGCTTCCAGTTGGTGTGGAAGCGTCGATCGTCGTCGACGACGCACCACGGCCCCACCGCTCCAAACATCGTCGAGCGTTCCGTTCTCGGCGGGCTCCATCATGAGTATCGGTGGGCGGCATGAGCCGCGGATGAACGAGGTAGTCAGGACAGCGCCGTGACCCAGGGCGGAGCGCACGCTCGAGCCTAAAGGCCTGAACGGCAGGGTGTCGACGAAGCCCATCAAAGAATCAGCACGGTTGCGCTGCGTGCTCGGCGAGGGATGCTCTGTCCACCACTTGGCGGCACTGGCATCACCCCACTGATCGGCTTCGGGGCAAGCCTCCAGCTCGGCAACCATTTCTCGCGCGCTGCTGAAGCGATTTTCGGCGGCCTTCTCCAGGCCACGATGGACTACGGCGGCGAGGGGTTCGGAGATCGAAACGTCAGCGCGCTCCGCAACCGGGATTGGGGCCGAGTGCAGATGTGAGCTCCAACTTCGACGGCCGTCTTGCCCTTGAACGTGGGCTCTCCCACCAACAGGAAGTACGTCACCGCTCCCAAGGCGAACAGGTCCGCACGAGTATCGACGGTCGCCGGATCGGTGTAGGCTTCGGGTGACATGTACAGCGGCGTCCCCAGCAGCTGCTCGTCACTCGTCAGGCGTTGGCCTCCTTCTCGCGTGTTCTGTTTCTTCACGAGACCGAAGTCGAGGAGCTTGACGGCATCGGGTGAGAAGAACAGGTTGTCGGGTTGCCAGTTCTCCACCACGACCAGCAAAGTGTCCCCTCTCTGCCCCCGGGTCGACGGCGGGCGACACGCCCAAGCGCTGCACAGCCGTCGCGCTGACACGCTCGCAGCCTAGAAAGGGCAACTTCAATCGAGCCCGAAGAAGAACTCCAACACCGCTTCGTTGCCGAATCCTGGCCACTCGTGACCGCCGTCGTGTGAACAGTACGTCATCGGCTGCTCAGTGCAGGTATACGCGTCGCAGGGTGGGTTGTTGGCTCTGTTCGGCCCAACGGGCTCGCCCAAGTCGCAGCCATTGCGTTGGCGCCAGAAGTCGCGCATTTGCGATCGGTCGTCCCTGCCTTCACCGGTGCCGATGTTGACCCAAGCCGCGGGCGCTCCCACGCAGGGTGCGTTTGGGTTGGTGAGCTCGAAGTACAGAATGCCGCCACTGGAAGCGAAGCCGCGGAAACGGTCTCCACGCAAACAGCCCAGGACGGATGAGAAGCTCCCACCACCGCTAAAGCCCATGGAGAACACGCGTGCTTCGTCAATGCACAGGTTCGCGGTGAGCTCTTCGTGCAGGGCGTCGAAGTAGGCGAGGTTCGCCTCTTCGTTCTGGGCTGTGTTCCAGTTGTGAATGCCGCCCGCGGGTAACGATGCCGTTATCACCAACACGGCGCGGTCGTTCACTGAATTTGGCAAGTTCTCACCGTGCCAGTACCCGATTGGATCCGTGGCCTCATTGGGATGTAGGGCGAACACCAAGGGCCAAGGGTCACCGCCTGGGGTGTAGCTGGGCGGCAAGATCAGCTCGTAGTTCCGCGTCGCGCCAGCCGCTTGGATGGTTCTTTCGCCTGGCTCCAACGGCTCAGCTGCTTGACAGCCGAGGCTCCCGTTCGACGACGGTGGCTGTCCCGACGTGCCGCCCGTACCCGCCATGCCTCCGTCGGTGTTGGGCGCGGCCCCCGCAGTGCCCCCGGTGTTCATCAGGGGCGCGCCGCCCGTACCCGCCATGCCTCCGTCGGTGTTGGGCGTGGCCCCCGCAGCGCCCCCGGTGTTCATTAGGGGCGCGCCGCCGGCTCCCAGGTTCGGCATGCCACCGTTGCTGGGCTGAGCTCCCGCATTGCCGCCGGCGTTCACCACGGGCGTTTCGCCGGTGCCTCCGGCGCCGCCCATTTCGGTGCCGATGCTCGCCGAAGGGGCAGCGCTGCTCGCGGGCCCCGCAGGCATAGTCGCGCCGGGCGCGGTCGTGGTTGGCAAGCCATCGGAAGATCCCGGCGTCGTGGCTGCGCTCTGCCCGGGGTTCGTCGTGCCTGGGTTTTCCTCCGACGAACACCCCCATGCGGGTAGCATTGCCAACAGCAGCAACTTGGACTCGTTACGGGGCAACCAAGAACGGAACGACATAGCTTCACCACAGTGGCGGACGAGAGTCCTGCAAACCAGCCGTTTCTGCGCCCGCCGTAAACATTCGGAACCTAGCGAAAATATCTACGCGGTTCGTCCCGAACCTGGGCGGACCGGGACGGAATCACCAGCCGGGACGGCTCGAACACTCGACGGTCAATGGCGGTGGGTCGAGCTCCCGACCCCGAGATGCGGTGCGGCGCGTCGTGGTGACGGTCAGCGCTGGGCTGCGTGAGGCGTGTCGACCGGCTCCGTTACAACTGGCCTTGCTCGCGATCTCTTCTGCACGCGCGAACAGCTCGAGCTCGGCATTCGGGCTTCGAAGAGCCATCCGGGATCACGACAAGGGAGCGTCGCCGACTTCAATCGATCCCGACCGCATCTGGGACTCGAGCAACGCGTTCCGCTGTCGTCGACGACGCACCACGGCCCCACCGCCCCGAACTTGTCGCGCGTTCCGTTCTCGGCGTGTTTCACCATACGGCCACGCAAGACTCGTTTCTGGCTGGGGGTCAACCTCTGCCGGACAAGCATTCCAGCTCGCTAGGTCCCTCGTGAAGCCTCCGCTTTCTCGATATTCGCTTCCGCCTCACCCAGGCTTTGCTTGGCGCGCTGACAGTTCGACTGCGCTTGCCTCGATTGCTTGAAAGCGCGCGAGCGCGATATCCCAGAAAGGTTTCACCGGGCTTCAGATCCATCTGCTGCGGCAAGGGCGTGCAGCATTTGGATGGCTTTGAACCTGCTTGCCGCGCAAGGCAGTGGTAGCCGAGCCCATATCTGATACGGTTGGCACCCCCTCCCCGCACATCCGTCCTCGGATTGCTCCGATGCGTGGGATGTGTGTTGCACAGTATTCGAAAGGAAGATTGAATGACCTCCCGCGCCCCAACATTTCAGCCTCTAACGTTTCTCACTACCCTGGCGCTCTTGCCAGCATGTGGCGGTGAGGAGCAGCAGCCGACGAATGAAGCCACGACCGCACCGACCATCGGCGGGCCGATGGCCCCCGGCACAGCAGGCGCGGGCGCATCTGCGCCAGCAGGCGGCACAGGCGGACCCGTTGGCCCTGCCACCGGTGGCGCAGGCGCGGGCAATTCTGCAGGGCCCGCCGGAGCGGCAGGGGGGACCGCTGGAATGGGCGTCGGCGGAATGGGTGGGGGGACCGCTGGAATGGGCGTCGGCGGAATGGGTGGGGCGGCAGGGGGGACCGTTGGAATGGGCGTCGGCGGAACCGCCGGAACGGCAGGGGGGACCGCTGGAATGGGCGTCGGCGGAACCGCTGGAATGGGTGGAGGGACCGCTGGAATGGGGGCTGGCGGAATGGCTGGCGTCGGCGGGGGCGCCGAGAGCGAAGAGGTTGGCGGCGCGGGTGGTGCTGGCGGAGAGGACCCTAACGGACCTTCATCCTTGCCGCCAACCGACGACTACTCCGACTACGGACCGTTCGAAACCACCAACGAATCCGGCACCGGTCCGGGCGGCACTTACACCGTCGTTCGGCCCGAGACGCTGGGAGAAGATGGCTTCTTGCACGCCCCCATCACCTTCGGGCCCGGCATCGGAGGCGCGCCCTCCACGATGATGAACCTGCTGGAGCGGATCGCCTCTCACGGGTTCGTGATCGTCAGCACCCAGCTGGATCAAGGACCGAGAAATCCAGAGAACAACCAGCGCATGACCGACGGCCTCGACTGGCTCATCGAACAAAACACAACGGCCGGTAGCATGTTCGAGGGTAAGCTCGACGTCACGCGTGCTGTCTCAATGGGCTACTCGGTAGGAGGAACCGCTGCGGTCGACATCGGTGGGTATGACCCAATCGTGACCGCGGTTGCTATTCATGGACACGGAGCGGAGCCGCTCGAGGACGCCTCCGGAACGACCTTCCTGCTGATGGGCGGTACGAACGACGTGTCTAACGGCGAGTCTTGGATGGTTCCAACCTTCGAAGCCTTGGAGCAGCAGACCTTCTTCAGTTTAGTAGAGGGTGCCGAACACAGGTACCCTGGCGACTCAGTGAATGGCGTCCAGGCGGGGGTCGAAGCGCCGGCGGCGATCGCCTGGATCCGCTACTGGATTTACAACGATCAAGAAGCCGCGAAGTACTTCGAGGGTGACGACTGCGTCATGTGCATGTCACCGTGGACCAACACGCAACGCAAGAACTGGCCGTAGCCTACTGTTTCGCGGTGGCGCCGAAGCCGCTCATCCACCGAACTGAATCGTGTAGTCCCAGGATTTGAGCGCGCTTGGGATGGCGTTGAAGGAGAGCGTGATGCGCCGTTGGCCTTGGTTCGGGGGCACGGCGTGCATGAGGTAGCTCGGGAACACGACCATGTCCCCGGGTTCGGGTGGGGGACTAACCCACCTATCTGCGCAAAACTCGTTGGGAGTCATGCCCGGATTATCGTTCTTGAATACGAAGTCTCCTCCGCCGGGCGATTTGATGAACACCGTCTGCGCGCTGGGATGTGTGGGCGTTAGGTAGATGACCCCGGAAGCGAAGCTGTTCGCGTGGTTGTGCATCGCCTGCCGCCCGCGATGGTCCAACACGTTGGCCCACATCTCTTTGATACTCCAAGACAACCGCTCACCGAATAGGCAAACCCCGAACTCCACCAGCTTGGGCATGACCCTGTTCGCAACCTCCTCGAGGAGCGGGTTGTCTGTCGGCTTGAACAGCTCGGTATGAGCCAAACTCTTCGAGGAAACGTTGTTGCGCGTCGTGCGCTCAACCACGTGCGCGACCAAGTCAGTCACCAACTGCGACTCGAGCGTCTGTTTGGCACGCATGAACGGCGTTGGAAACAATCCAAGAACTTCATCCATAGGCCCTTCTATCGCGCGCTTCTGCCGAGCCTGCTAGAGTTTTGCGGCAACAGTCTGGTCGGCTTGGATGGCTGGCCCCTGCTGAGCGACATCGAAGGCCGTGTTCGGCGTCGTTGGAGCTCAAATCCGAGATGCGGCCGTGGAAGCTGTCCGTCGTTTCCAGCTCGGCAGCAGCCGCCTCCAGCTCGCCACTCGCGACGCCGCTGGCAACCAGGAGTCTCGCCTCGGCGGCGTACACCGGGTAGAAGTAGTAGCCGAAGCTGGACTCGAAGTCGGGTTCCGCGATCGCCACCCCGACGGTCGACGCCGGAGGCGTGGCGATCCCGCCACCGTAGTAGACGGGCGCGGCAGTTGCCGCGGCTGTCCAGGGCTGTACTATCACGCCGGTGACCACCCGCTCCGTAACTCTCGTGCTCAGCACGCCACAAGGTCGGCTGCTCGCGCAAACGGCGCCGTTTCAAGTGGACGCACCGTGGTGGCAAGAGGTGGGCGACGTCGTTGACGCCGCTAAGGCCCGCTTTGGGATTCAAGCTACGGTCACGCGGCTGCTCGCTTCGGAACGGTCACGCCCTCCTGGGGGCTGGGTAGCCTATTTGGCGGAGAGCGAAGATGTCCTGCCTGATGGCTTGCTGAAGGTGAACAGTGACTTGGCACTGGTGGCCGAACGAGCTGATCCCCGCCGCGCCACCTGGGCGGTACCCGGAGGGCATAGCAACAGCCTTGCGTGGGTTAGGGAGGTATGGCCCGAGGGAGGTAACTTTCGGGGGCGACAACAACGAACCTGGAACTTGTCGTCCTTGTGGCAGCTCCAAGCTGAGCGTGGGAGCAGGCAAGCCACTACCTGGCTGAAGCAGGTGCCTCCCTTTCTGGCGCACGAAGCCATCGTCTTGAGGTGGCTCGGGGCTGCTATTGCCGGCGTGTCGCCGAACATCCTGGCTAGCGGCAGCGCCGGACGCATGCTTCTCGAGCACGTCGACGGGGCTGACTGCTACGATGCGCCTGCCGTAAGAAGGGAGAAGTTCGCCCAGATACTTCATCAGATTCAACTTGCCAGCATCCCCGCCATAGGGATGCTGGCAATGAGTGGGGTCCCCGATCGGCGCGGGGCGAGGCTCGCATCGGAGCTCCGTGCGCGCTTGTCTGGGTGCGTGGCGAACCTACCCAGGACGGCACTACTTCTCGAGCGTCTCGATTCATACATGACGTGTATCGACGACTGCGGGGTCCCCGATGTGCTGGTCCACGGCGACTTCCATCCTGGGAACGTGCGCTCGGCAGATGGAAAAGTTACGATTCTCGATTGGGGAGACAGCTTCCTCGGCAACCCCGCATTCGATCTCCTGCGTCTATGCGAGGGGGTCTCAGGAGAAGCGGCGGCTGCTCTGTCGAGAGGCTGGTCGTCGACTTGGAAGCAACGAAACAAGGCGTGTCAGCCTGAGCGCGCCCTTGCCCTAACTCGTCCGCTGGCCCCGCTGTTGGCAGCTGCAACGTACGCGCGCTTTGTGGAGCAGATCGAAGCGAGCGAGCGTTCGTTCCATGCGGCCGACGTCGGGGATCAGCTGAAGCTCACCGAGCGGCTTTTGGCTGAACGCTCCGAACTGAGCCTACTCGGCCACTTTCGGCCTCCTGGCTACCTGCTCCGCCGCAGGCTGGTTGAGAAATCCGCCAAGGACTAGGGGTGGTGCGAGTGGACCGGTCGAGCGGCGTCCTACAGTGGTTTGCGAACCACTAGGAGCATGATGATTCCAGACTTGCTGCGCGAACGACTAGTCCAAGAAATCAACTCGCTCCCAGATGGGACGAAGCAGTTCGCGACAACTGCGTTGAGCCTGCTCGATTCGCTCATCGTCGTTTGTTCTTACGAAGTTTCGCGCACGCGAGGCGGCTGGAGACCACCCGTCCCACTGGAACTTTGCAGTCGCGTGTTCGAACGTGCGAGAAAGAGTTCAGAAAATGCGAAGGATGCATGGGATCGCGACAATGCTAAAAGGTGAGCGCTAATCAATCCGATCTCAATTCGCGTCTGTCGCCGCTGTGTGCCCGGGTGACGGTCGGGGTGTTGCTCGCTGGCCTGGTAGGATGCTCAGGTTCAGCGGGTCAGGGCGACGACTCCCCGGTACCTGGCGCGCCCGGCACGCCCGGCGCGGACTCGACCGTACCAGGGGTCGGCGCGATGCCTGGAGCTGACAACCCGCCCGGTGCCGGGACTGGAAACCCGGACATGGTGGGGGCGGGTCCGAACCCGTCCGCGAGTCCAACCGGGGGCGACCCGACCGGGATGAACCCGACACCCACGGCGAACCCGGGCGTTTCTGGCGATAATCCGGGCGGCGAGAACGTGGCTCCAGTTGTGGTTCCGCGGGTTGCGCGCTTGACGCACTTCCAGTGGACGAACGCGGTTCGCGATTTGCTGCGCTTGGATACGGCGCCGACGAACGCGCAGTCGTTCACGCCCGATGCGATCATTGGCTTCGACACGAATACGGAGCACCTGCGCGTTGCGACCGCGCTGCGCGAGGACTATCAGGCTGCGGCGGAGGCGCTGGCCATGCAGGTGGCGAGCGATCCCAGCGCCGTCGAGAGATTACTGCCACCGGGTGCGCCGAGCGAGGCGACGGAGCGCGCACAAGCGTTTATCGATGACTTCGGGCTCAGAGCGCATCGCCGCCCGCTGACGGCGACCGAGCGGGCGCAGTATTTGGAGTTGTTCGAGAAGGGGCCGGAGCTGCTTCCGGAGCTTGACGCGTTTTCTGCTGGCGTGGCGCTCGTGATTCAGACGGCGTTGCAGTCGCCCTATTTCTTGTATCGCACAGAGCTTGGTCAGGAGAGCGTCGATGGTCGTATCGCGCTGAGCGGCTATGAGCTGGCGTCTAAGCTGGCGCTGGCGACCACGGGGAGCATTCCCGATGACGTGTTGCTCGACATGGCCGCCGCGGGAGAACTCGACCCGGCGAACGCGGTTGCGACCTTGCAGAGCGAAGCCCAGCGGCTGCTCGATTCTCCCGGTGCGAAGGCTACGGCGCGTCACCTTCACACTCAGGCGCTCGCGATATCACGCTATGGTCTGATCAACAGAGACTCGGCGAATTACCCGGAGTTCACCGACGACACACCGGAGGCGTTGCGGCAGTCGGCGAATTTGTTTTTGGACTACATTTACGACGAGAACCTCGGCGTGAAGGCCTTGCTGACGTCGCCAACCGCGTTCGTTAACGATAACCTGGGTGCTATCTATGGTCTGTCTGAAACGTACGGCAGCGAGTTCACACAGGTCGATTTGACGGCGCAGTCGCGTCAGGGCTTGTTGACGCAGGCAGGGTTTCTGGCTTTGTTCTCTGGTGAGTATCAGCCAGACCCGATTCACCGAGGGGTGTTCGTCAACGAGCACATCTTGTGTGTCGAAGTTGGAGTTCCGGTGGCGAACATACCGCCCCTTCCCGAGCCCCAGCCGAACCAGACGAATCGCCAGGCCATCGATTCGGTGACTGGCGTCGGCACTTGCGGAGCCGGCTGTCACGCAACGTTGATCAATCCTCTGGGGTTCGCTTTCGAGAACTATGATCCCCTGGGCCGCTATCGGGAAATGGACAATGGCGCGCCCGTTGATGCGTCAGGCACGTATCCGCTCGACGGTACGGCACAATCGTTCGCGGATGCGTCCGAGCTCATCCAGCTGATTGCCAACAGCACCTCTGCCCATCGTTGCTATGCGAGCAACTGGCTGTCATATCTAAACGGCCGCGCGGTGAGCGCTGCTGATAAGGCGTTCCTCGACCAGTTGGCGGAGCAGTCTAGAACCGAGGGTCTTTCCACGAAGGAAACGATCCTCAACTTGGTGCAAAACGAATCGTTCCGCACTCGCGCGGCCGCAGAACCTGCAGTAGGAGAATCACCGTGAGCAATCGTCAGAAGAACGTTACGCGCCGTCGGTTTCTGGTGGGCGCCGGTGGAGTTACGCTCGGCCTTCCTTTGCTCGATGCGTTCAATGGTCATGGGGCGGCAGCCGCGCAGGATCCTATCCGCTTTGGGTTGTTCGTGGTCGGGGCGAACGGCGTGGCGATGGCCGACCCGAGTCGCTCTGGCGAGGACGAGAAGTTCTGGCCGTCCGCCACCGGAACCTTGACCGCAGAGTCGCTGCAAGCCGATGACACGCAGGGACAGCGCACGGTGGGCATGTTTGCCGACTATGCGTCGCGCCTATTGGTGGTGCGCGGTGTCGATCAGCCCTACGGCAGCGCTGGATGCGATCATCAATCGGGCGATAACATGTGTCTCACCTCCGCGCGGATCATCGGCAGCGGTAATACGTCGCTGGCCGGTGGCGAGTCGATCGACAATCGTATCGCCAGCGAGCGCAACCCGGAGGGGCGTGAACCTCTCACGCTGCGTGCCGGCTGGCGCCCCGACGACGGAACCGGCTACGACAATGCCGGTTTCCTCTCGTACATGGGCGCGAGCCAGCCTCGTGCGGCCCAGAAGAGCCCGCTGACGGCTTACCAGCGCATGGTCGGCATGGACGGCGGCGGCCAAGGAGGGGGCGGGGACACTGCCGCGGCTCAAGCACTGCGGCGTACGAGCGTCAACGACCTGCTGCGCGATCAAATGGGCGAACTGATGGGCAGCCCCGCGCTCAGCTCCGACGATCTGCAGCGCCTGCAGCAGCACTTGGACACGATCCGAGACATGGAAGTCACGATCACCGAGGTCACGCTCGATGAGGCGGCGCTAGCGGAAATGGACGAAGTGGAACGGGATGTGCTCAGCATGGACAACCACTCCAAGGTGGTCCGGTTGCACATGTCGCTGCTGGCGTTTGCCGTTTCGTCGGGCTACAGCCTGACCGGGACGTTGAAGGTCGGTGACCGCATCGATTCGCACCAGTACACGATCGATGGCGAGCGTTTGCCCCAGTTCCACATGATTTCGCATCGCAACATGAGCGATGCGTCGGGCGGTGACACGATTCCGAATGCCTTCGAGCTGCACCGGAAGATTGACCGCGTCAACGCTACTGACTTCATGTATCTCTGCGACATCCTACAGAACGTGAGCACACCCACCGGTCCTTTGATCGACCAGGGATACACTGTGTGGACCAATCAGGTCTCTACCGGTTGGCACCGCCACGACAACCAACCCTTCGTCATTGTCGGTTCCGGAGGCGGCTACCTGCAGCAGGGTCGGTATTTTGACGTCGGCGGCGTCACGCTCAACAAGATGCTCAACACGTTGCTGAGCGCCGCGGGCGTCACAGGCGCGGATGGTGGCCCCGTGACGAACTTTGGCGAGGCCTCGCTAGAAGGCGGAGTGATTTCGGAAATCATCGCCTGATTCTCACGCAAGCGTCTTCTGGGTCTGAACGAGCGACATCTGCGACGAACCCTTCGCTCTACGACGCCACAGTCAGAGCTCACGCATCAGTACGTGAGTCCGTGGCCGTAGGGAAAGAGCGGCGTGAACCCAGCATCGTCCTTGTTGAGGTTCACCTGGTCTTCCGATTGGGGCCAGCTGTGGCTCAACCTGCCGGTGAAGTTGTAGTCGCCGAAGAGAACCTCGGTGATGCCGTCGCCCTCGGTACCGGGGAGCCACGCGGCGATCCAGGCATCCGCGTTGGCCAGCTCGTTGGTGATCAATACCGGACGCCCGCTGACGATGACCGCCACGACGGGGATGCCGGCGGTTCGGGCTTCGCTCAAGAGGGCGAAGTCGCTTTCGGGGAGGGTGTTGGTCGACGAGACATCGCCGTACCACTCGGCGTAGGGCGGTTCACTGAGCACCACGATGGCCACGTCGGCTTCGGCCGCGGTCGGCACCACGTTGGCCACCGCCGCGATGCCCTGGAGGATGGTGGTGCCCTGGGTGCGCTCGCCGCCGTTTTGCCAGCTGATGGTCCAGCCGCCGGTTTGACGACCCAGGTCGTCCGCGCCGGAACCCGCGACCCACACATTGCTGCCCTTCGTCAGCGGTAATACGTCGCCCTCGTGTTGGAGCAGGACCATCGACTCCCGCACCGCTTGCCGTCCATAGCCGCGGTGCGTGGGTGAACCCACTTCCGCCATCAGGTTTGGATCGCGACTCCAACCGAAGAGGCCGGCTTCGCACTTGGCCGTCAGTACGCGGCGGGCCGCGTCGTCGATGCGGGCCTGGCTGATGGTGGAGCCGGCTGCAGCGATGATCTCGTCGCGCTGTCCGGCCCAGTCGCTCGCTGCCATCAACATGTCCACACCGGCGTTGATCGCGGCCACCACACCGGGGCCCTGTTGGCTGGGAGTCACCGCATCCCAGTCCGTCGACACGAAGCCCTGGAACCCCAGCTCCCCTTTGAGGATCGTGGTGAGCAATTGTTCGTGCCCCGTCATGTTCACGCCGTTCCACGTCGTGTCGGCGACCATGACCGAACCGAGACCGGCCTCGATCGCCGGAATGTATGGCGCGATGCCGAGCGCCCGCATCGTGGGTTCGTCGATCCTGACGTCAGCGCGGTCGACGAGACCGCCCGGATCCGTGCCTGCCGCAGGTTTACGAGAAGTGCCGAAGGTTGCCTGACCATCGCCGGCAAAGTGTTTGGCGCAGGCGATGACGCCGGGCGTCCCCGTGCCGAGCCCTCCTCGGCCCTGAAGACCCACCACCTGAGCGGCGCCAAATAGCGCGACGTCGTCCGGATCCTCGCTGTAGCTTTCGTAGGTGCGTCCCCAGCGGTCGTCGTGAGCGACGCTCAGGACCGGCCCGAACGTCCACGTCGCTCCGGTGGCCATCATCTCGAACGCTGTGACCCGACCGATCAACTCCAGTAGTTCGGGGTTGCGCGTGGCACCGAGTCCGATGTTGTGGGGAAAGATAACGGCACCGACGGCCTTGCTGTTGCCGTGGACGGCGTCGATGCCGAACAGGATCGGTAGACCGTTGGGGGTGCTTTGGCTGGCCCCAACGAAGCCGTCGATCAAACCCGCCCAATCCGCGGCGGAGCCGCCACCCGGGATGGCCGAACCCGCCGAAAAGACCGTGCCCACCGCGCCGCTCGAGACATCGCCGCTGGCCACGTTTTCGTAGCGGCCCATCACCATCTGCGCAGCTTTCTGCTCCAGGGTCATCTGCCCGAGCAGGGTGTTCACCTGGGTCCGGCAGGCGTCGCTCGGCCAGGTCACGACGGGCAATTCGTAGCTGGGCTCCGGGACGGTTCCAGTCCCCGCGGCGCCATCATCGCCCGGTTCGACGGTCGCCCCTCCATCGCCGCCAGAATCCGTCGGGCCGACTCCGGCACCCCCAGCGCCCATCGGACCCGCCCCGCCACCGCCGGGATCCATCGGTCCGACAGGACCGACGGGACCCATCACCGGTCCCATCACCGGTCCAACGGGGCCGTTACCGACAGTTACCGGGCCGTTCGCCTGAGCCCCGCCACCAGTGGGGCCAGTGACGGGACCGATCGCTCCCCCGGTGGGGCCCACGGCACCGGTGTCCGCGCCACTCCCGCCTGCGCCCTCCTGATTCAGGCTTTTCTGCGAGGCGTCGCCGCCGGCGCACGCGGCGAGCATCGAACAGAGCCCGGCTGCGGGAAGCCAGGCGAACGCGGACGGCGATGTCCGGCAAGAAGAAGACGAAGCGAAAAGACGTTGAGCGAGTTTCACGGGGCCAGTATGGCATCCGACCTCGTTTCTTCCTCACGAGAAGCGACAGAAAACCGGAGCTGCTCGCGCCGCGGACGACGAAACAGCGATCTCGCCGATCCGCGTGTTGCTGGGCCGGCCCGGGTTCCACGTTCCACAGCACCTCGCCTCGTTCGAGGACGCCGACCGATCCGTCGCAGCGAAAATATTTGCCAAGTGTGGTGGTCCCTACGAACTGCGCGATTCATATCCGGAAGAAGAGACGCCGGTCCTCCCTGCAACTATATGTGTCTTGTGGGTGGACACTTCGCCGCTCGAGCGATGCACGTGAAAGACCAGGGCGTGAGTGCTCGCCGGTCACGGGTAAACGAATTGCGTGCAAAGCCCATCGCGGTTGATGGCTAGTGAAGGACGACTCGAAACGCCATCGACTTCTCAGAGGTCTATTACTGAGAGACACGTTTTGTTGAGCTCAGCGGGCTCGTTCTCGTCATTCGTCGAAGGCGGTGTGGTAGCGCACGACACCTCGTACGGACTCGAGGGCGCCGGGAACGAGCTCGACCGCCATGAAGTCTGCATCCGGCACGTCGGCGCCATAGCTCAGACCGAATCTCGATGCGGGAACAAAGCCAAAGCGCGGATAGTACGCGGCGTGTCCGAGCACCACGGCGAAGCGGTAACCTAAGAGCCGCGCTCGCCTCAATCCAGCGCGTACTAGCTCAGCGCCATAGCCCTTTCGCTGTTCCGAAGGGATCACGGCCACTGGTGCCACGCCGATACCGCGAGAATCGGTGCTTCCGTCGACCGTGACGGGACTCAACATCACATGACCAACTAGGATCCAGCCTTCACCCTCGACGTCCGGCTTCTTACCGGCCACGAGTGAGATGTACGCCATCTTGGTGGCACGTACGGCGGCGACTATCGCAGCTTCGTCAGGACGCCCGAAGGCCTGTTCGATGACAGCGGCTACTTCCATCTCATCTTCCGGAAAATCATCCCACACGTTGTGCGAAGCGGCGTCGGTCCGAAAGTCGTTGAAGTAGCTATCGTCTTGCAAGCTGACCATGAGCCGCGGATTGCCCTTGAGCTCTTGGCACAGCTCGGCGGCCGCTGCATCCCTGGTCATGAAGGCGCGGCCCAGGTACATCCCCTCCCGCTCTACCAAGCCGTACTTCACGTAGTAGCAATCGTGACGTAGCGAAAGTCCGAACAGCAAGTCGCAGAGCAGCGACAAATCGGTGGCGACGACGCAGAGTTTCTTCTCGGAGTGGGCAACTCCCCGCCCTTGGGGGCCGAGGCGCTCTGCAAAGCGGCCGTTGCTGGTGAGCCGAAAACGCGGATCGACCGAGTGTAGCATGGCAGCATCGTAGCGATGCGCTTTGGCACCGCAAGCAAGCATCGCCGGCATTGCGCGTGTGGGCGCCTGTTCATGACTCCCGTCCTGGGGTGCCATGTTCGCAGCACGTCGCACCCGACAGTCCGATTGCCCTTCGCCTGAGATACCGAAGACAGCCCAGTTACGCCGTTTCGTAGGGCCGAAAGATCTCCTTGTCCGTACCACAGTCCGGACAACGCCAATCGGAATCCACGCGCTCGAAGCTCGTTCCCGCGGGGACGCCAGGCGCACCTCGGGCAGGGTCGAAGATGTAGTAGCAGCCACCGCAAATGTGGCTCCCACGCAAGACCTGCGGCGCTGGGCCCGAGGATTGCTCTGCGAATGGCGCTGTCACCAAGTGAATTCCGTCGCCCACCCGCACCGTGCCGCTGCTCTTGGCGACGAGATACACGCCGACATCCTTGTGACCAAAGCTCTGCCTGAGCGCCCTCGGGATGTCCATGTCACGCTCACCGGAGGATGGATTGACGTTGGTCGCACCGCAACGGCCGTTGCGACGGTCGACCGTCAGCTCAACTCCGCCGATCAAGATGGACTGGCCCACCCAGGTGAACTCCTCGAAGGGAGCCAGCCCGTCAATGTAAAAGTTGGCGCGAAAGCGCAATGGATCCACGGGTGTTCCCCACAAGCGTTCGAGCTGGCGAACCGTGTTCAAGTTGATGCAGGACAGCACGTTGTCTGGCTTGTCCATGAAGTGCCCGTCCGGCAGATGCACGAGTTCTGGGGTGCCCTTCAAGCCCGGCACTTGTTCCCCAAAAAACTGCGCCGCCTGGGCTCGCCCCGAGGGCTGACTGAGATCGGCCTGCAGCAGGATCCCCCCGGAAGCATGCCTCAGGGGCGCGGCCAAAACGGTAAGCTGCAGACTAGGGACATCGAGGCGCGTGTGCACCCGCGCCAGGACATCGTCCAACATCAGCATCAGGAAGTAGCCCTTCTTTCGCCAACGCGGCGCCTCCGGATCCTGAGCCGACCCCGGGCGCGTCAGGGCGAACACGCGGTCGAACGGCAGTGGCCTGCCCGCCTCGATCCGCACGCTCTCCAAAGGTTGCGCGCTCAGGCCCTTGATGGGGTAACGGTAGATCCCACGAAGCATCGGCATGCCTCGGAAGGTTTCTTAGGCACGCGCTCCGCGTCGTGACTTCCTGGTTTCGGCTGTGTTCTGGCCAGAGCTGCCCAACTTTTCTGCGACCGCTGCGTCGTCAGTCAACTCGTCTACGACACCAAGTACCGACATGTCTCGATCGGGTTGAGCATCCATGGATGGATGGAGCTGCACTGCACCCGACGCTTCCCCGAACGCCCTCGACGTGACCAACGCCACACTTGATACGAAAAGTAAGTGCATCCGACGTGTCGCCGACTCGACACCCACTGCACGGCGGTGCACGTCTTTCAGGACGTGCTGCCTCGCGTACCCATCCGGCATTGGGTGTGCAACTTCCCCTGAGGGGTGCGGTTGGTGGCTGAAACGCAGCGCCGTGCAGATTTTCGCACTAGCCTACGCTCAGGCTTCGGTCATGCTATTTGCTTGCAGTCCGCACGTGGCAGTGCCTGACAAGAGGGACGGTTCCGAGTGTCTGAGTTGATCCTATGAATCCAGAGCGTGTCGGTTGGTCGTGGGCAGTGGTCCTGGCGTTTGCGACGGGTTGTGGGGCCAAAGCCGTCGGCGTTGCCCACGGCGATGAGCCAGGGTTCGACGCCCAAGGTGACCCGTCTCCGAGCGTGGGGTGGGACGATTCGGGCCCCACCAGCGAACTGCCACCGGAAGCCGCGCCCGCCCGTCCCCCTCCCACTGCGACCTCGCCCGCGGTCCCACCTGAAGCCACGCCGGACCCCTCCGTCGTACCAGCCGTCGAAGCGCCCGCCCTTCCCGTGTCTGAACCCCCGTTACCGGAGATGTTGACGGTGGCAGTCGCCCAGTGGGGCACCGTTCACCACGACGAGGTGACGGATCTCGCCATCGACCCGGACGACAATGCCGTGATCGTCGGCATGACGATGGTGGGCAGTAGCGACCCGGGCGCCGAGGACCGCGCGCTCTTCGTGCGCAAGCTCGATCCGGAGGGCGCTGTACTATGGGAACTTCAGGAAAGTGACTACGAGCGCTCCGTCGATCTCCAACCCAGCGTCGCCGTCGACGTCAATGGGGACGTCTTGGTCGCGATCTCGGTGACCCCTGGCGGCAAACGCCCCGAGGCGCGCCTGACGCGCCTCGATCCAGACGGTGCCGAGCTGTGGACCACGGTATGGGGCACGTCTGGCATCGATTCCGTGTACGACGTTGCCTTGGACGGACAAGGCAATGCCTATGTGGGGGGCGGAACGGAGGGCGAGTTTGACGGCGCTAACCAGGGGCGCGACGACGCGTTCATCAGCCGCGTCGATCGACAGGGCGACGTGCAGTGGACCCGGCAGTGGGGCAGCGCGGGCTCCGACTCCGTGTCGCGCTTGCTCGTCGATGCTGACGGTAACCTGCTCGTGGCGACTCGGGCAGGGCACGCCTTTGGAGCCCTCGACGCACATCTCACCAACTTCGATCCGGAGGGGAACGAGCTCTGGTCGCAGCATTGGGAAACGGAAGGCGACGCAGATATCTACGCGCTCACGACGGATAGCCTGGGCAATGTCTTCGTCGGGGGGGGCCGCACACCTGATCCGGATGACGCGTCGGTCAGCGAGGCCGGGTTCATTGCGAAGCTCACCTCGGACGGCGTGCTCACGTGGTCGCAGCTCGTGGATGGCTGGGTCACCGCCTTGACGACGGATTCGTTGAACCGCATCGCTATAGGGATCGTGGAATACTCCCCCCGCGTGGGCTCCGTCGCCCTTTGGGACACGGAAGCTACCCCGCTCTGGCGGACCTACTTTCGCCCTGATGGCCGCACTGTTATCACGGGCCTGAAGGCAGCCAGCGACGATCAGCTCGTCGTCGCCGGCTACACCGGCGGTGTGATGACCGGCGAAAACGCGGGTCGTGACGACGCATTCGTCCTGAGGCTCGCTCACGACGACGTGCCCTGACGCGAGCCCATCCCAAACTTCCCAAGAAGCGATGCACTTGCCGGTGCGTTGCTGTCCGAGTTGGCTGCTCCCTGGTGCACGCGGTCGATCAGCATGATGCCCAACCCATGATGATTGCGCTCGAGGTGACAGTGCTCGACCTACAAAGCGTCTGCCTTTTGTTCGAGCGTCGCAGCTGTGGCTACTCGCAGCTCGTTGCATTCAGCTGCAAACGTCGTGGGTTCTGTCCAGGTTGTGTGGCTCGGCGCGCGGAAGCCGGCCCGAGTGCCGCCGCACGGCCTGATCCGCGCAGCTCCGCCTC
Source organism: Polyangiaceae bacterium (assembly GCA_050298815.1). GTDB lineage: Bacteria > Myxococcota_A > Polyangia > Polyangiales > Polyangiaceae > SZUA-265. Next base: position 65,433 of record JBNKUV010000010.1, on the reverse strand, counting down.
GACGCGGCCGCTCACGCTTGACCGTGCGCAGCAGGCCCGAGTGTCGCCACCCGCGCCGGACCCGCGCGCCATGCAAACAGTTGCCGCTCTTGCGCTCACGCCCCTCCACGCGTCAGGAGGAACAGAACCCACTTCCATGCGCCGAGGTCCCAGCGGTCTTGGTGGTAATGTGCGCTTGCGCGCCACCTCTTCATTGCCCTTGTCGATTTTTAATTTATCACCGGCCAAATCACATGATTCATATTGCGTTGTGCGGTCTGCGGAACGAGGAATTCTTCGTCGGGGCTATCGACCTCCCGCAGTGCGCTTGTTTTTTCGTTGCGTACTGTGCGTCCAAGGGCCTTGTTTGTTGATCTTGAAAGGCTCTACATGACACGCACTCGCTCTATTTCACTACTTGTTCTCTGCTCATCCGTTGCCGCGTCCTTCGCCGGATGCTCGGAAGATTCTCCTGGTGAAGAAAGTAACGTCACTCCTGTGACGGGTAGCACCGGCGACGCCACGGGCGGCAACCCGACTGGCACTCCTAGTGCGACCGATAGCACCCCGACGAGCACTCCTAGTGCGACCGATAGCACCCCGACGAGCACTCCCAGCGCAACGGGAGACACCCCCAGCAGCGCTGGCGGTGGTGGCGGCAGCCCTGTGAACGCTGCCGGGGAAGGTGGTTCGGCTGGGGTTGGGGGCGCCGGCGGGATGAACGGCCTTGGCGGAGGTGGTGGCGCCAGCAGCGGCGCCGCGGGTGGGGGCGAGGGCGACGCGGAGGGCGGTGCCGGAGGCTCCGACGGACCCGACATGTCGTCGACTCAGTCCGCCGGCTGCGGCACCGAGCCCGGCATTGCGAGTAACATGTACAACAACGGTAACCCGATACCGATCACGGCCGCGGGCAGGGACCGTCGCTACATCTTGAGCGTGCCCAACGACTACGACAACACCAAACCGTACAACTTGGTCATCGCGTGGCATCAGCGCGACGGAAACGACAAGCAGATGTACGACCAGAACTTCTACTGGCTGAAGGACATCCCCGAGGCGGCAAGCAGCACCATCTTCGTGGCTCCCAACGGTGAGAAGAACGGTGCGCCTTGCACGGGGATGGGCATCGCGGAAAGCGGGTGTGGGTGGCCGGATTCAAGTGGGTCGAACGTCGCGCTAGCGGATGCCGTCTTGGCAGAAGTCGAAGCCAACTTCTGCATCGACAAGAGACGGATCTTCGCAAACGGCTGGAGCTATGGCGGCAGCATGTCGTACCGCACAGCTTGCTCGCGCCCGTTGGACGGCGGCGACGCCGATTGGGGCGTCCGTGCCGTCGCGGTCTACAACGGTGCGGCACAGCTCAGCGCCGGGGGGTGCATGCCGAGCAAGTCGGTGGCTTTCTACGGCTCTCATGGTACCACCGATGGGGTTCTCGACTACAACTTGGGCGTCGAGATGGCCACCACCTACGCCCAGCTCAACGGCTGCATGTCCATGACGCCGACTGAAGCCACGGGCAATCGCGTGTGCACCAATTTCATGGGCTGTGAGGCGGACTATCCCGTCGAGTTCTGTTCGTTCGTTGGTGATCACACGCCGGATCCCAGGGACGGAGGCCAGCGTTGGCAGCCGCAAGAGGTTTGGCAGTTCTTCAGCAACCTCTAGCCGCCAGAGTGGGTGTTGTCGTAGGAGCTTCGGTGCACACGGCTGGGTGTTTCCTTTCGGCGCCAAGTGGTGCTTCAGGGATACATTGCAGAATTACCAGGCGTGCTTCGCCGTGGCTCCCCATGCCTCCTGCTTCGTGATACGAGGCGGTCTTAGCACACGAGATATCCGTGCAAGTCAGCTCGACCTTGATGCAGTAGACCCGACCAGCCACGATGCTTGAGTCAATGCCACACTCGCGCCGCGGGCACCTACTGCTCGACGCTCGGCGGGGATTCGCCTCCGATCGCGTCCCTTGCTGCTCCCACGGCGGCATGCCAGCGCGGGTCCTGGTCGCAGGGGACCCGGCTGGACGCTAGCTCGTCGAAGTTCCGGGCCGTGCAGTCCCGGGGTCGCCCGCCACCTGCTTGGCGACCGCGGGCGGCCTCGACAATGTCGCGCCGCTGCTGTGCGCGCTGTGAGCTTCGAAGCACGTCCGCAAGAAGGGCTCACGGGCACGCCTGAGCGCGCCAGTCTCCGGTTCGAGGATACCTCTGCATGCGAGAGAACGCATAACTTGGGCGAAATGATGCCCAAAACACTTTGGGAAACGACGTTGGACCCATCGAAGGCCGGCTGCTGCGCGTCGAGATCGTCGACGGGCTGCATACGACATCCCGGTTCACCTTCGACCGATAACTCACATTCCGGCACACATGCCGTCACCGCCCCCAACGCACATACCCGTATTGCAGGTGCGTCCGGCGCAGCAGGCCTGTCCAGTGCTGCCGCAGCTTGCGGTGCAGGTAGCGGTTGGGCCAGCTCCTGAGCAGGCAAGGCCATCGTCACACGTGTCGGCAGCGCAACATGGCTCCCCGTCGGCGCCGCACCCGTCGTCCACGCTGGCGTCGCCAGAGCTCATACCGGCGTCGTCCATGGTGTTGTCGGGAGTGCCGGCGTCGCCGCCAGCGTCCATTTCTTCGCTGGGCATGTCACCGGCGTCAGCCGTATCGCCAGTGTCGGTCATATCGCCGGCGTCGGGTACGTCTCCAGCGCCAGCGTCGGGATCTTCGACCGGCGTTTCCTCGTCGGTCATGGTCTCGCCGTCAGTCATTTCGGAGTCGGTTGGAGCCGGCTCTGCATCGGTGGGCTCTGCGTCTGTGGGCTCTGAGTCTGTAGGTTCTGTGTCCGTAGTCTCCGTCTCGGTGCCGTCCGTCGACGTGTCCGTCATCACGCCGGAGTCTCCGTTGTCGGAATCGTCTGACGAGGAGGACCCACAGGCGTTCAGCGCGAGCAGCGCACACAGTGCGCTGGAGAAACAGACTAGAATACCCCTATAAGTGCTGCGTTGACAGGTCATGAGTGTACAGCGGGAGTTCGGAGCCAAAGTTCTCAAAGCCAGTTCGGCTCGTCCCGAATCGCCCCATCGACTCCGGTGAGACTGAAGCCGAAGCGCCCTGTCCTGTACTAATCGGACCTAGGCGGAACGCACCACGGGCGCACCCACAGGCGCTTCTGCACCAAGCATGACGTTGGGTGGTCGAAGCACACACCGTCCCGGCGCGCAGTCGTGAGGCTCATGGAGCAGTGCGGCGGTTCGAGCGTGAAGCGATCGATCCCGCGCACGCGGATCGAACGGGTACCCCGGAGATTGCCATCGACTCCAACGGCCGCGCGATCCCGGCCTGGTACGAGATCGGAGCGTCCGGTAGCTGGGAAGTCATGACCAATCGCCTCGAGTGAGTATGGTCACGGGCGCGCGGCCTATGGCGTTGCGAATCTCTATTTCGCCGTGCCAATATCTCCACTTTGGTAACTCTCAACCACCAAACAGACAGGAGGCGGACAACATCATCGCTGGACAGGAGCTGGGCAAGCTATCCTTCCGCTGGTGTCATGCGTGGAGCCTTCGATCTTTGCTGCATGCGGCCAGGATCAGTGCACGATAGCGTGAAAGCGCCACACACGTGGCGTTCGCTCGTGCCGGACGGATCCGCGTGCCAGCTTTCCACTTCGCCGGTCATTGTCTCCGCGCTGCAGCCCTCGTTGTTCCAACTGAGCCCGATCTGATCCGATGCTGCGGCAATCGTCGCGGTCTCGCCATCGCCGGGACACACGGAAAAACTGATCACGAAGGGCCCACCCTCGGGTCTTTCGGATTCGGCGGCCTCGAAGCGCAGGTTCACCGCGCCGGTGTCGCTCACGCTGCGGTCGGTTGAGGTCCGGGCGTCCACCCGCGGTTCGCCATTGGACACGACATTCGTCAGACCCGTGAACCCTGGACAAGTAGCTTCGGGCGACGTCCACTCGTAGCAACTACCGATGTCATACATGATTTCCCCGTTATCGGCCTCGTAACAACTGAACGGTGGAGGTGCGCCATCTTCGCACGGGGCGAGGGAGATGGGCGGACACACGAGTCGAACGGAACCTAACCTCGTGACCAGCTGGTGACGTCGGTGGGGTTGGCGTGGGGGCGCGGCTCCATACGCTGTTCACTTCTGGTGCTCAAATGTGCTCCACGAGAGCTCGTGGGGGCTCACGGAGGCCTGACCGCGAGCTGATGGTGACGGCCGAACCGCGAACTGAGGGGCCTCACACCCCCTGTGCCACCTGCACACATGACCATCAGCTTGCCGATTCTTGCAATTCGTTTCGTCTATGCCTGGCCCCGGCCGGCTTCAAAGAGAAGGGAGACTTGATTATTCACGAGTGAATATTATACTAGTGACTAATGGCGCTGATAGACGACAAGTTGCTACTGGTTCTCGGAGTAGTGTTGAGTCAGGAGAGCCATGGTTACGGTCTGATCGAGTTGCTGGAGTCGTCCGGCGCGCCAATGCGGGTTGGTCGAGCGAACGCCTACAAGTTGCTGAGAAAGCTGGAAAAGCTTGGATGGGCGGAAAGCAAGATGGAGAAGGGAGAGCGGGGCGGAGGCAGACAAACCTACCGTGCAACCGAAGGCGGACGAGAAGCGTTTGAGCGCATGCTGCGGGAACGGTTGTGCATGACCCTGGAACTAGAGGTCACCGATGCTGTGTCCTTGGACTTTGCGTCAGTGCTTTCAGAGGAGGACGTAACGACGCAACTGGAGGCGCGTCTAGCGCTACAGCGTGAGCGTTGTCAGGACATGGGGCAGTTCACGAAGGAGGAGCGGCAAGCCCACATGGGGTTGGACCTGCGCATCCACCTGATGAATCAGGAACGGATGTGGTTGGAGAAGGCAATCAAGCGCCGAAAGGCAGAAAGTGAAAAAGGCAATGGAACAACAACCAGAAGCAAAAAGCGAAGGAAGTAGCATGGAACCCGGCTACACGTTTGTGAGCGTATCGACGGCGAAGCCGGGGCGTCTGAAAGACCTGGCGCGGATGGCGAGCGAGCCGAGCGAGAAGATGGAGGGAATTGTGGAGGGAATGCTTGGGCGCCAGGTAGGAATCGATGAAGAACGGAACGCAGTGGTGGTTTGGGTAACTTTCGATAGGAAGGAATCGCTGTACGACTACCTGTCAACGGAAGCTGGACAGAGCAATCATGGCGACGAGAAGGAGATGGCGGAAGTGATCGAATCGTTCGCGATGTACGATCTCACTCCAGTGTCTGGGTGTTTCGGGTGAACGATAGTGGGGCGTCGCAGGGTAACCGAAGTACGGCGAGATAGGTGGTAGCAGCTCTGCAAAGGCGTGATGCTTCGGCCTCGTCACGTTCGGCATGGGAGTTGCGACTTCGTTGTCCGTCTAACTACCCACTCGGGAGTGGGCCAACAGGCTGAGTGAAAGGTTCGGGGGCGCACCCATAGCTGTCTGCTTGGAGCTTTCGCTGGGCCCAACAGTATCAGCGTTGCTGAATTGGGACTTCTTCGTTATCTACCCCGTGCAGCCCGCGGCTCTCTTGCTAGGTACCGAAAGACGTTAGCCCCGGGCGCGAAAGACGACCCGACGGACGCAAAGTACGAGCTGTCGCTGGTTCGTCGGCACCCAGAGCAGTTCGAACCGCAACGGCTGGAGAGTGAGGACAACCAACGCGCGACTTCCATCCTTCCGAGTTTTCGCTTTTTCTAGCAGCAAGTACGAGCTTGCTACTGGCGCTCCGCCTGGGGACGTGCAGCCGAGCCGTGCGACGGACTACGGTTACAGGTTGTTCGTGATGACTTCCGCCCACCCAGGATCCGTGCAGATGGTGCAGCTGGGATTGCCGCCGTCGAACAGTCCGCAGCTGACCGGATCGTCGGCGAGGAAACAGCGGAGCCAGGCCGCGTATAATCGAGTCATCTGATACGTTCCCTCGTCCCCCGCAACCCAGCCCGCGAGAGTTTGGGTCCCGACGTGGTCGCCGCCTTCCCAGATGGCGGCCATCGCTGGGCCCGGAGCCGATTGGGCCGAGCTGCTGCAACTATCCGGCGCGATGTCCGCGGTGCCGCTGATGCAGAGGTAGGCGTGGCTTGCACTGGGTTCGCCACTCGCGCCGATCGCAATCAACGCTTGCACGTTTGGGTGGGACGATGCTTGCTGGGCTCCAAAGCCTCCCTGAGAGTGGCCGGATACTCCGACCCGACCGCTCAGATGTTGGTAGTGCTTGCTGTCGGGGTTTTCGTTCTCCGCCAGCAAGTAATCGATGGCGTCCCGATGGAACGTGCCACTACCCACGTTCGAGTTGTGTGAAGCAATGGCAACAATGCCCCAGCTGGCGGCGCGGTCGTTGAGGAACCCGTAGACCTCCGAACCGGTCACGGCCGTGCCGTTGCCCCAAGCGACGATCGGGTGCAGGCAGTCGGCTTCAAACTCGGTTGGATAGAAGATCGTATACATGCCGCTGCTACCAATGCTGACGTCTTCGGTGGCGACCTGGTAGGGGCCGTTCTGGTTGAAGTCGCCGTTGCCCGGGTTGAGGCAGAAGTCCCCAGATGCGGGAGGCCCGGCGCCTTGTCCGCCTATGGGTGCTGCGGCTTCGCCGCCGCTTTCGCCTATGGGTGCTGCGGCTTCGCTGCCGCTTTCGTCCATGGGTGCTGTGCCTTCGCCGTCGCTTTCGCCAGCGGATGCTTCGCCTTCACCATTCTGTCCGCCTGGCAGAGCCCCGTCTTCGGCGCCAATCGCCGCCATTCCGCCGCTCATGGCTCCCTTGGCATCGACTGCGTCGGTGCCCCCCATGCCCGCGACCGTACCGTTGGCGCCCATACCAGCGACGGCGCCCATACCGGCGGTTTCGACCGGCGTCGTCGCACCCGCACCAACGGCGCCCGCGGAGATCACCTCCCCACCGGCGCCGACTTGCGCACCCGCGCCAGCTGGGTCGTTGGGGCTGCCGCCGGGTGGTGGCGGCTTGTCTGTTGAGCTGCAGCTGGCGAGCAGCACCAACTGCAGTGCGGCCAGCGTCTCCGTGCGAAGTGTTCTGTTACAAGAGAATCGAGCCATCGTGGTGCCCTCTCCGTCGTGAGCGTGTCCAACCGGGTTACCCGCCCGCGGGATCGATTCTCAGCGGGCTGTGCCGACCTTCCGGAGGCAGCCGAACTCCACATTGAGGCTACCCTGGTTTTGGTTGTCCGCTTTGATGGCCTCGCAGACGGCGTCGCACATCTGGATTACGGTGGGGTTGTCCACATCGTCGTAGTACCAGGCGAACTGCTCGGTACACGACGGATCGTAGACGAACGGAGTCTCACCCATGGTGTTGACGTAGTTGACGTTCACCTTCTCTTTGTTGAATACCTGACCAGCGGGCGGTGGCGGAATTTCGAGTGCGCAGGCGAAACTTTTCTCTTGAATCGTTTCGATGACCGTGCGGAAGTCAGCCGACGTCTGAACTGGGTCGTTGGTGTCGATGATGAACGCCTGATCCGTGCCGCCGGCTTCGGCAATCTGATGAAGATTGCCGGTATCATCGGGTGGATTGGGCTGTGCGGTGGTCACCGGGTTCGCTACCCCAATCACGTACGTGGGGATCTCGTCGGCGACGGCCCGCGCGATTCCCGCGACGGTGTCGATAGAGTCGGTGGCCGGATCGCAAAGCGCCGGATCCCCGTCGGTCACGAGCACGATCACGTACTTGGAGTTCGCATCCTGCTGCTGCAGGTCGCGAATCATTTGGATCGTGCCCTCCAGCGCGGGTCCGGTGGGAGTCCCTAAACGCCATTGGGCGTCATCGGCGGGGGTTACTGCGTCGATGGCGGCGGCGAAGGAGGTCGAGGGCAGCGGGGTGACCTCGACGTTGGGAGTTGCGTAGTCGACGGGCGTGCATGCTGCACCACCGCCTGCCGCCAACGCGCCGCCAGCGAGCACTCCAGCAATGAGCTGACTCAGCAGGTCAGTGTCCGCGTCGGCGTCGAGACCAGAGCTTGCAACGGACGGGGCGCCCTCGCTGGGGAAGAACGTGAGAGTCGCCGAGACCCCCTCGGAACTAGGGTCAGCGAAGAACGCCTTGGTTGCGGCCACCACGGGGTCCCACTTCATAGCGCGCGAGTAGTACGGCTCGACGTGCGACCCCATGCTCGCCGAGACGTCGAAGGCGAACGAGAGAACGACATCCACCTGAGACGTTTCGACGGATGAGGCAGCGCACTCACCGTCGCTCACCGGGGAGGCTTCAGACGCAGGTTCGGAAATCAAGATCGCGTCGTCTTCGGCAATGCCGTTGGCGCTTTTCGGTGGCTGGAACGCACCACCATTGGATGTCCCCTCGTGATCCACAGAGTCTCGGGAAGCCCCCACGCCATCTCCGCTGTCTGGTGCGGAACAAGCGGCAGTGAACGTTAACCCAGCGATCGCGACGAAAGGACAATGGTTGAGTCGAATCATGATGGACCCCGATCAAATAGAGCTGTTGGTGGCGCAACCTCCGGAAGTGGGTCGCGGGTTGGCACATCGCGCGGGAGGCGACTGCTCTTCTTTAGTTGCTCTGAGCGATCGAAAAAGATTCGGACGCTCCACAGAAAGGTCCCATCGGTCTCGCTTTTTTGCTCCTGAGGTGGCCTAGGGACAGCAGGAGTGAAAATTGTTCGGTGCGCGAAACTCGACGGGCGGCGAAATCGCCCATCAGACGAAAGCATGTCCGTCCTGCAACCATCGCATGCGCCGCGCACACCGATAAGGATGCGAGCACCGATGCGACAGCGCGGTCGTCCCCAGATGCGCAGCGAGCCGGGCCCCACAAGTACACACAGCATGACCCCCACTCTCCCCCAGCATTCTGTCTCCGCTTTCGAGCAGGCCCCTCGCCAACTTCTTTTGCACCCGCGGGCTGGGGGACCTCGGTGGGATGCAGGCGCGGCAGCAGGCCTGCGTCTTCGATTGCTTCACGCTGGGTGGCGTTCGAGATCGATCGTCAGTGGTGCCTGTTGTGTCGCGGTGGTCCCCGAAGATTCTGCCGCGGGTTGGCGGGCTGCATGACTCCGCTCACGCTCCCACCAACCTCGTGCATCGTCGTTCGTCCACTCGCCGAGGCTCATGTGCTGAAGCCCTTTGGCGAGTTGCGAAGCACTTTGCGGTCGATCTTTGGGTCGCTTTTCCAAGCACGACATGATCAGTTTTTCGAGGGCCGGGTTCACGGAACGACCGAGACGCTCAGACGGTGGCTCCGGCGTTTCGTGCAGGTGTAGACTACACACCTCGATTAACGATCCGGAAAAGACCGGCGTGCCGGTGAGCAACCGGTAGGCGGTGCAGCCGAGTGAGTAGAGATCGCTACGCCCATCCATCTCTTCCGGTGAAGTCAACGCCTCCGGACAGATGTACAGAGGGGTCCCTACGATCGAATCGGCGCGGCTCAACGCTGGGTCCGGTGTCTCGATGTTCTTCACCAGCCCAAAGTCCAACAGTTTGGCCACGTCGAAGATGCCACCGCGTTCACACAAGATGATGTTCGCCGGCTTGATGTCGCGATGCACCAAGCCGATGCCGTGCGCTTCGGCCAAGGCCCCACACACCTGCACCAGAATGTGGGCCACGCGCGGCTCAGACTGAGGGCCGCAGATTTCCACGAGCTCTTCGAGATTGAGGCCATCGAGCAGCTCCATCGCGTAGTAGAAGACCCCATCCAGCGTGTGCCCGAAGTCGTAGATCGCGATGGTATTGGGATTGTTTAGGCGAGCGGTGAGCTGCACTTCGCGTTCGAACCGCGTCAGATTCAGAGTTCCCGCCCGCTCGGGGGGGAGAAGTTTGATGGCAGTGGGACGCCGAAGCAGCGCGTGACGTGCCCGGTAGACGATGCCCATTCCGCCCTCGCCAATCTTCTCCTCCAGGATGTACTGACCGAGCTTCTCGGCGTGTTGCACTTGCCGACGCAATCCAAAGAGGACGTGGGACGTGACCGCAGCCACAGACACAGACGCCAAAGACCACAGGGTGATGTATATGAAGAGGGCGACCCCCTGCATGGCTTGCCCCTCAGGGATGTGTTGCACGATCACGCCAGCCACAGCGAGCACCCCTGCCGACCCCACCACCCCGAGGAGGATCGTTCGCCTGGTCGAGCTGGGAATGAGGGCCGATCGCAGGGTGAGGGTGGACATCACGATTAGCACCAGAGTGAGATCGGCGCGCTGATCGTACTTCGCCAGGCTGAAGATCGACATCACAGTGTAGCAAGTGAATATGACGATGATTAGAGACGCATCGAGGTACTGAGCGAGATTGGCGCGCAGGACTCGTCCCCGTACGAAGAGCCACATCGTCAGCGAGAACACCGCTCCAACGATGTGGGCGACGTAGGCGGGCTGGGAGAGTAACTGTCCGAGCGATTCGGTTCCGAGGAGCTGACCGAGCACCAACGAAACGACGTAGAACAAGATCGACAGAAGGAAGTTCACGAGACTGAACAGCGCCAAGCGACGGCTGAAGAAGCTGCGCGCTTCGACCGTGTCCAGCGGCGTGCGCGACGCAGACTTCGACGATGCGAAAGGCATGACCAAGTTGGGCGGGTCAGTCATCATGCTACTACTCGACAGACTCTGGCCCGTTCATATCGTCTCTGTCCACACGAGTCACGCGCCCGATGCTCGTCACGCCCTTTCGAGCGCCCGCGGAAGCTTGCTCTGACTGGTTCACCGGCGTCGGCAGCTACTACTCGCAGGGCACCGAATCGCGGTCGGTGTGGTGCAGTTCTGCTTGAAGCACGTCGTCATGCACGTCTTCATTCACGGCACTGAAGGCCGAGATCGACTCGGGCAATCACAGTGAGTGGGAGCGGTTCATGGCACGAGCGGCCCGGCGCAAGCTAAGCGTCACCGGGTTGGCGTGCGCGGCGCTCGCTAGCAACGACGACCGGACGCCTTTCACTAACTTCTGCCGTCGCGGAATCGTTGGGGGCCACTCACCAGTCCGAGTAGCTGCAGTAGCTCTCCACACACTGCCCATCGTGGCAGTTGCATTCCTGAGACGCACTGCATGCGTCTCCCACGCTGAGGCTCGGCTGACAGCCGCTACCACCCCAGTCGCAGTAATGGCCCGCGCTGCAGGTGCTCGTTTGGTCGTTGCTCGCGCATTCGTCGCCAGCTGTGCCTTCGGACAGCTGAGTGCACTTGCCATCCCTGCAGGTTTCCAGCGCGATCCTGTCACACGTCAGAAGGCGGCCGTCCGTGGCCAAGAGGTCCTCCTCGCAGGGCTCTCCAATGGCAAGGAGCTCCACACGCGCGCAGACGGCTCGTCGCTCCTGTCCAGCCTCTTCAGGTAGCGGTACGCAGAGATGCCCGTCGGCGCACACGTCGTCAATGCTGGTACAGGGCTCTCCAGGTGAGATTGGCACCTGGCACACACGCTGGTCGTTGCACCACAATCCTGCTGCGCAGTAGCGTCGTTCTCGCCCGAAGTAGGAGCATGGCTCGCCGAACGCGACGCCGACCTCCGCATTGGATGCAGCGACGCAAAGCTCCCCGTCACATGATTTTGAGCTGCATTGTTCGGCGTCGGAACAGGCTTCGCCGTTCTCCAGTCCTGGCACGCACGAACCCGGACAACTCGCGCGAGCGTCGCAGTAGCCGTCGACGCACTCATCGTGGAGGTGGCACTCCTCACCTTCTTGACGCTGCCCCTCGAGGAAAGGTTTCAGTGAGACCAACGGTGCCGAGCACTCCGACAGCTCGTTCAACCTATCCCATGCGATGCGGAGTCCGCCGTCGGCTTCAGCTCTCAAGAAGTAATCGAGGAACGCTTCCGTATCCGTCTGATTCTGCTCATTCCCATAACCCGAGTAGTAGTCGATGCAGTTGAGTAGGTCGTCTCCTTCTTGGGCGTGAAAGAACGCGCGAGGAAGTAGTAGGTCGTCGTTGGGGATGGGGCACTTGATGACCGACTCGCAGATCGCCTCCAGCAATCGTCGGAGCGGGCTAGTAACTTGCGATGCACTGGGTGTCTCCGCGTCGGGTTGTTGCGTGTCATCGGTCCTGGTTGCCCGAGCAGCTCCGTCGGAGGGTTCCGATTCATCTGAGCGGCTGCCCCCCACCGACGAATCGGGGTTGGCCATGTCCCGCGTTTCACTGCCTCCACATCCGATCGCAGCAACGCTCAGCGCGACCCAAGAGAAGTGACGATTCCAGTGGGGTTGAGTGCGTGATGTCTGCGGGTAGCAAGCATGATTGAATTGGTGCCCCATCGCGGCGATTATCGCACGAGAAACGCCGCGCGTCTCGGCCGCTCTGCGATCCGATGTCCGGACCGGTCAGCACCCCGGCTTCGATCGCGTGGCGTGGCAGTTCGTAGGAAGCGCTGTGCCAGGTTACCACGACGAGTACGTCGGCAAGTTCCTCAACTAGCCCAGTACGCTGCCGCAGGGACCTGCGAAGGAGCTCACAAGCGATGGCGCTACTCACAAGTTGGTAGGAACTCGACGAATTCCTGACTAAATCCCCATTCCCTGTCGCAACCGGACATCTCAGTCATCTCGCAGGCTGCATCCGCTTCGCGCAACAACGTGCGAGCTATCCCACACGCCGGGGGGCCTTCGTAGTTGCTCTCTTGCGGGGAGTCCGCGATCTCTAGCCAGAATGCGGACCATCCGTCCCCCTCGATGTCCTCAGTGTAACCGTAGTGATCGATGATGAACGCTTTCCCGTCCGGTCCGACAAGACAAGTATCCGTCCCTGAGCCGGAGGTTGTTTCCTCGGTCTCGAAGATACACGGATCTGGAGACTCCGTGGGGGGCTCAAGACACCGGTCTGCGGTGTTGACTTCGTATACCTGTAGCGTGCGACAGAGTCGGCGCGTGCCAGTGTGGTCGCCTCCGCACGCCGCAGTGGCAACGCAGCCACCTAGGCACCATTGAAGAAGCGTGAAACTCAGACGTCCTCCCACTATGCAATTGTGCATACATCGCAGGAATGCACGAAATCAAGAGCAGGTGCATCGCGTGACCGCGCCCCAACCGGCTGCGGTACGAGCTTTCAGACTACGGGTCACGATTGGGCGAGTCACGGCGCGAGCCGGGCCGGTGCAGTCCCCGGTATTGGGGCGCCTGGCCAGCATCCCGACTGGACAGGCTTCAACGACAGAGCTCGACCGGGGCCAGTAACCTACCGAAGCCGCAAGCATACCTCCGCCGCAGACGTTCCGCACCGGCGCCGAAGTATCGCCAACCGCGCTGGGGGGAGATCCAAAGCAGAGCCTCACTGCGCGGGCCATCTTCCAATGCGAACGTGGCTATGCTGCGCCGAGTCTCCAACTCGATGATCTCGAGGCGCGGGCCTGGAATCGGGATATCCTGACCTGCTGGAGCTGGGGTGTCATCGAACAGTGGTAGCGCGAGCAGCCCTCTTCACTTGATGCGCGAACCTGGCGTAAGGGCGAAAGTGAGTCCGCCGACCAGGCTTCGACCTCACCGCTCGGGCGCCGGACCAGTGCGACCGTACCATTTGCGCTCACGTCGAGCAGCTCGACCCGCCCTACCGACGTTGCAGTCACGACCATCGCGCTCAAGCCGGCGTCCCATGTCCAACGGCACAAGCTGCCATCCTCGGTGCGCACGGCGAGCCCACCGCTCTCGTCCACCCAGTGTGCCTTTTCGAGGGAGGGTGGCACGACGACGGAGGAATCGCTGGCGAACTTGGCTGAACGTGCGCCGCTGGCGGCCCAGTGTAAACCTTTAGGAGATAGCGCCAACTCCCTGCGCCATTCGCGCTCGACGTCCGCGACCGGAGGCGGAAGCTGTGCGGCAGCGCTGGCGGTGAGCTGTTCGATGTCGAAGACGAAATCGAACAAGTCAGACCAATGGAGTTCGGGCAGCGGCTCCTGCGGCGGAAAGGGCGCGTCGTGAAATTCGACTTCAAAAGCAAACAGCGGGTGCTCTTCGATGTAGTACCGCTCGAGCCAGTAGTAATAGGACTTCTCAGCGACGTCGCACTCCCAACTGTTTGAAAATACCGATTCGGTGAATACGCCGTTGCCCAGGATGTGGTCGCCCCGTCGCCGCTGGCTGTCGCTCGTATTCGCGCTGCCATTGAGCAGGCACGCTGAGCGCGCCTCGCCGTCACCCGTCGCGCAAACGTACATTCGGCGGACTGTTAGTCCGCAGTGAGCGCAGGTATTGGGATCTCTCTGGTCTGTCCGTCTTCGTCGCAGTAGACCCTCTGCTCAGCGTCCATTACGCATCGACGAAGGACTGAGAGCGCATCAGTCACGCCTCGATCCACCGGACGAAAGTCGCCACCGCCCCAGCAGGCAGCGTTACCGTTCTGTTTGAGCACGCAACTCGTGGACCACTTGTCAGATGTCAGCGCAACGGCGTCGTCCACGTCGGCCACCTGCACGGGGACGTCCGTCCGACGGTTCACTCCATCCCCGAGTTCGCCGTTGGCGCCGAACCCCCAGCAACGAACGTGACCATCGCGCATGAGAGCGCAAGTGTGCTCGCGACCCGAGGCTAAGTCGACCGCTTCGTCGATGCCGGAAACGAAGACAGGTGTACTGGTCTCACCACAACCTTCCACCTCCTGACCGCCGCACCCCAGCTGATTCCGGTTGTTGCTTCCCCAACAAGCGACTCGACCGTCCTTGAGCACCGCACAGGCATGGCTGGAGCCGGCGTTCAGTCGAGCCACGCCGAGCTCCCGAATCGCGGAGAGCGCCCCGATCTCCGCGAAGTCTATCTGGTCCGCGCAAGTTGGTTCGGACGCCGCGGGAGCGCCGAAGCAAATTGGAGCCCAGGCCGGCTCGAGTGTGTCTTCACCGGTATTGTTGAAGTTCACCCCCCAACGCAGCAAGCCGCCGTCGCGTAAAGCGATCATGCGATGATAGGCGAAACTCGATACGTCGTCGGCAATCTTGACCGGTGTTGGGCAGAGTGCTCTCCTGGATCCCACGGCCTCCTCACAGGCAGGGTCGCTGAGCTTCATGCCTAGATCGCCCCAGCACCACAGCGTCCCGTCTCGTTTCAGAGCGCAGTAGCCGTCGCGCTCACCCTGGAGCTCCGCCACCTCTTCCAATCCCTTCGGTTGAACGGGGGTTTTGGCGCAATCGTACTCCTCTTTGACCTCCTTGTACTCCTCGGTCGTGCTCTCTGCGCCGACTACTCTGACGCAGGTTTCGTCCTGGGAAGCCTTGCCGTCCCCCAAGACGCCATCGGCACTCTCCCCCCAGCACCAGACGAGCCCATCGCTCCGCAACGCACACGCATGCTCAAAGTTGTTGATGATCTGTGTCCCGACACAGAGGCCCGCAGAGTCGCAGATCCCCGTCGAGCAAAGGGTGCCAGCGTCGACGGGGATGGCAACACCGCACGTTCGTTTCTCGCAAGTGGTTTGCATGCAACGGTCGACCGCGCAGTTCTGTTCATCTCTGCACTCGATGCAGTTGCCGTCGTCGTCGCTCACCTCCGGAGAGCATGGATCCGGTTCGAAAACGACACGAACCTCGTCTGGCCCCGCGTCGTCGGCTTCCGGTCCCTCCGTCATACGCGCGCCGGCCTCGTTGGTGCGCTCCGGTAGCTCCTCGCCATCGCTTGCGTCAAGCACCGCCGAAGCCCCGGCATCAT
Source organism: Polyangiaceae bacterium (assembly GCA_050298815.1). Classification (GTDB taxonomy): domain Bacteria; phylum Myxococcota_A; class Polyangia; order Polyangiales; family Polyangiaceae; genus SZUA-265. The sequence goes on along the minus strand of JBNKUV010000010.1, from coordinate 49,860 downwards.
GGCCAGGCTTGGTAGCAATCTCTTCCGACCTTTTGTCTGAGTGCTCCTCGCAGGCCGGCGCCAACAACAAGACCCAACCAATGATCCCGGTCAGACGCTTTGAACCATGACAGCTCTCCATGAGTACCTGACGATAAGGTCATAGTAGCCCGCGGTCAAAGAATCCTTTCTCGAGCGGGACGCGGTGCCCAGTCGAGCACTACCCTGTCGGGGCGCGGCGGCGGGCGTCCTTGGCTAGTGTCGAATTGTGCGGGACGGATGAACTCCTTGCGGGCAGGGTTCGCCCCAGTGAAAGCCCGTCCAGAACGTCGGTGGACCGCCCGCGCTAGCAGCTCCCTGCCGGTGCCGGTTTGGCAGGAGTGGGCGCAACTGGCGCGGGCCCGCGTGAAGCGCCGGTGTTGCACGGGATGACACTGAAGGAAGCGCTCGAGAAGACGAAACGGGACATGGTGCTGCGGGCCGTTGAGGCCGACGGCGGCAATTGGGCGGCGGCGGCGCGATCGCTGGGCATGGCGCGCAGCAACCTGCACCACATGGCCAGACATCTGCGATTGAGAGACTGACGGGTACGGACGCCGCCCGTCGCTGACCCGACGGAGGAGTTTCACGACCTCAAGCGGCCCTGGGTACGAGCCGTATTGGATGCCCGCTTGTGACGATGATAGAACAGCAGGATGCGATGGAAGCGGCAAGCGAAGATCAGCTGGGTAGGGTTTCTGGGGGTGCTGTGCTCGTTCGCGTGCAGCACGGACCCATCTGGAGAGGATGCGACCGACCCTTCCGACGGGGACTCCGGTTCGAACGATGGGAAGGCGACCGACGCTTCCGGCGGCGACGCCGGTTCGAACCATGAGGAAGCGACCGACGCTTCCGACGGGGACTCCGGTTCGAACGATGGGGAGGCGACCGACGCTTCCGGCGGCGACGCAGGTGCGAACGATGCGGGGTCGGACGACCAAGACGGCTGCGCCGCATATCGCGAACTCGACGACTGGAGGATCGACTCGTCGTCCACCCAAGAGGAAGTCGACTCAATCGCGCAGTGCGTGGAGACAATCGCCGGAGCCTTGGTTGTCTTCGAGAGCCAACTCACCTCATTGGAGCTGCCGCGGCTCACGAGCGTCGGCCGCATCGAGATCCGCCGGAATCACCTGCTCGAGGAAGTCGACATTCCAATCCTCCCCTCGACGGGAACGCTGCAGATGGAGTGGACCGGGAGCGGCCTCATCGAGATCTCGAGAAACCCAGCCCTGACGTCGGTAACGTTGGACGAACTCGCCTGCTTGCCAACGGGCGCGTGTGATGACGTCGAGAGGGTGGCGGGCCTCGACGGGCTGCGGCTGGTTGACAACAATGCTCTGAACACCCTGGAGCTACCGGCGCTCGAAGCCGCTGCGGACCTCTACTTCTCCGGCGGGAAAAGCTTCGCCTCCTTCAGCGCGCCTAAGCTCCGAACCATCATCGGCTCCATGGAGTCCGAGGCGGGGGATACGTTCGTCTGGGGCCTGCAGTTCAGCATCTGTCCAGCGCTCGAGCAGGTCGAGCTGCCGCAATTGGAGGAGGTGCGCTTCGGAGCCGTGCACCTCTATGACAGCGACGCGATCACGACGTTGGAGCTCGCCGCGTTGCAGTCCGCGGCTGCGTTCTCTTTTCGCGGTAACGACGAACTGACGTCACTATCGCTCCCATCCTTGGTGGACCTGACCTACATGGAATTCGTCGACAACCCGAAGTTCAGCATGTGCGATATCTCGGCGCTCGAGTCACAGCTCGACGTCACGTGCGCGCCGCTCGACTCCTTCTCGGGCCCGGAGTGTTCGGGCAACCTGGATGAAGCCTGCGAGTAGTCCTGCCGCAATTGCTGGTGCGGCCGCCATTCGCTGCAAGAAGAAGGTCTGCGGAGATTCCGCTGGTGTGTCGTGCCCGCGCCGCCCGAAGATACCGCGACGCACCGACCATCCGTTCTAGGGCCGTTTCTTCAGCTCGATGACGACGACTTCAGTGTCGGTACTGCCGATGTTCTCACCGATGTGCTCTTGCGCCTTCATCCAAATCACGTCGCCTGGCTCGAACTCGCGCTCTTTTGTCGTTCCATCGCCGAACGTCAGGCGCCGGCGGAACGATGAGAGGGAATAGAGTACGAAATCCGGGTGGTGGTGGAGCTGAGTTCTCGCGCCAGGAGTGTCGTGATAGCGCAGGACCCGGACGAACTCGTTGTCGAGGATCACGTGGTACTTGTCCGGATCCGTGTCCGCCGGATCGGCTGCGTGGACGTGCGTACTGTCGGCAGTTTCGCCTGCGATAGGGGCGCTCGCCCCGTCCACGAACCCTGCATCCGCTGCTGCCTTCTGCCCTGGAGTCCCAGGGACAGCCGAGGTGACCGATGCGGCCGGAGCGCAGGCAGTCAAGCAAAGTAGAGACAAGCCGAAGCACTTGTCGAGAGAGAACCAACCCCGTTCACGGGGTGCCAAGCGATGTCGTGTCATAGGCTACCTTCGATCGGAGGCTAGGGCGTCTGCCTCGTTTGGCGAAGCCCGCACGCTTGCAAGTCCGGTTTGCAAAAAGCCGATGTGTCGGCGGAACGCGGTGTATGCTCCGGCATGGACTGGGACGACCTCAGAGTGCTCCACGCTTTCGCCGAAGCCGGGACTCTGGCCCAGGCCGCGCGCCGCCTGGGAGTAGATCCGTCGACCATCAGTCGCCGCTTGCAGGAACTCGAGCGAGCGTTGGGCGCCCAGTTGCTGACTCGTACGACCCGCGGCATGGAGCTCACTGACGACGGAACGCGTGCGGCGGAATGCGCGCGCGTCATGTTTGGAGCGGTCGACGCCCTCGAGCGCGCAGTTTCTGGCGCTGACGCTCGGCGCCAAGGAAGCGTGCGCATCTCTTGTGCCGAAGCATTCAGTCCCGTCATCCTGGCCGCGCTGGCGGGCTTGCGCGCCCAACATCCCAACGTGAGCGTCGAAATGGTTCACGGCAATGAAGCGGCCGACCTTCGAAAACGAGATGCGGACGTCGCGATACGCATGTTTCGCGACGTCCGCGACGGCCTCGTCATGCGAAAGCTGGGCAGCGTGGGTTGGTCCGTGTTCGCGGCACCCGACTACTTGGCGACACGCGGATACCCCAGTCAGCTCGAAGACCTGTCCAAACACGACATCGTCGGGTACGCCGAGGCGAGCGCGCGCAGCCCCGGTGCCCGCTGGTTGGCAGAACGAGTCCAAGCCTCGAGCGTCGTATTCCGCGCCGCCAGCACACGCTCCGTTTTGGAGAGCGTCCGCCACGCCGTCGGGATCTCAGTTTTGCCCTGCTGGCTTGCCGCTGACACTGAGCTCGTGCGTTTGACTGGCGACGTCGTGGCTCAAACAGACGTGTTCGCGGTCTACCCACCGGAATTCAAAACGGTCGCTCGGATCCAACTCGTAGTGGAGCACTTGGCCGCATGGTTCAAGGCGCACGACGCTTGGCTAGCAGGGGCGTGAGCCGCGGCCGAAAGATGACGACGGCGCTTGGGGGGGCTCCAGCCCGCGACGCGCGGAGCTGGCACGCTTGCAGCGGTGTGGAGCTGGACCGGCGCGCCATCAGGCGAGAATTTTTCCCAAGAATCGCGAACTCCGGCGCCGTTTTCGGCCCATAATGCGGGCCGCAAGCCATGAGAACCACTATGAATCCGTTTTTGCGTCCCGTTGGTGCGGGCAGCTTCCTTCTTGTTTCCAGCCTCCTCGTTGCGGCCAACGCACAGGCGGTCAGCAGCGCCGAGCTGTACACCGCAGAGGGGTACCCGTACGGCCGTGTCGAAGCCCGCATCCAGTTTCCGGCGGGAGACGGCATCGTAGGCGCCTTTTTCCTTTGGAAAGATGGCTCCGAGCAGGCAGGCACGTTCTGGAATGAGTTGGACTTCGAGAAGGTGGGCGCAGCCTGCGAGCTGCAGTCGAATGCGTTCTACGGCCTTCCAGAAGCCGTGCACGTCAACAAGCACCCGAACGTCACCGACCCTTGTGCCGGCTTTCACACTTACACTTACGAATGGACTCCCGAGTACCTCGCTTGGTACGTGGACGGAGTTGAGATTCGGAGGGAAACGGGCGAAAGTGTTGCGGCGTACGCCGACAACACGCCGAACGGCATGCAGATCCGTTTCAACATCTGGCCGGGCGATTCGACCTTCGGCGGCAACTTCGATCCCGCCATCCTCCCCGTCCATGAGTACATCAACTGGGTGCAGTACTCCAAGTACGTCGATGGCGCCTTCCAACTCGAATGGCGCGAGGACTTCGATGGCCCGACACTTCCAGCTGGATGGTTGACGGGCAGCTGGGGTTCGCCGAAGAACCTATCGACGCACGCTGCCTCCAACGTGAATATCGTCGATGGCTACGCCGTGGTTTCGTTGACGGCAGATGACGCCACGGGCTCGGCCGGTGCAACGCCGATGGACTCGGGAGAGAGCATCCCGCCAACGCCGACTTCGTCCGCTGCCCCAAGCGGCCCGGATCCGATGATGCCGGCTGCGGACGACGGCGTCGCTGCTGCGGGCGACATGGGTGGCTCCGACGACGAGGGGTGCAGCTTTCATGCGCGTCCCACCGGGGAACCTGGCCATTGGGGCTGGTCGTTGCTGGCGCTGGGCCTGGCGGCGCTCGGTCGCGCGCGGCGAAGGCACGACTAGGGGACGACGACGTCCGTGGTCTTTCCGAAGGCCCGGAGGGCCGAAGTCGCGGTTGGGCCGAGCCCGACCTGCCTCCGACGGTGAGCGGCGTTTCTGCTGGAGGCGGCAGACGTGAACTCTCAAATGGCGAGCGGCACACTTCCAGCGTCGTAGTCGACCAGGGACTGGAGCTGGCGTCGTTGGGTGCTCTTCGGTGTCATACGGATGAGCGAGTTCCGGAGCGCGCGAAGAAGTCCATTCTCGAGTTGGGCGGCTTGGCCAATTCGGTGTGAGCGATGGGTGATCAGTTCGGTGCGTGGAGCGCGTGTCTGTTCGTAGGCAGACAATGCGCGCTCGAGCGTCGAGCCTCCGCTGAGGCAGCGCGCCAGAACGACGGCGCTTTCGATGGCCATCGCTGCACCCTGTCCGAGGTTGGGTGTCGTGGGATGGGCAGCGTCGCCGAGCAAGCACACCCGCCCGTCGTGGAAGCGCGCGATGGGTCGTCGGTCATACAGCTTGTGGTAGAGGACGGCATCCGCGTCGGTCGCCTGGATGGTGTCGGGTACCCCGAAGGCGTAGTGCGAAAAGCGCTCCGCGACCGCTGCCTTCTTGTCGTGTGGCGCTTCCGCCTCCTCGGGTGCGTTCAGTACGGCAAACCAGTAGAGGCGGTCTTTCGGTAGCTCGACGACACCAAAGCGATCACCTTTGCCCCAGAACTCACCACAGGGACCGCTCCAACCCGGTGGCTTGGGACACACCGCGCGGAAGCACGCGTAACCAGAGTACCGTGGTGACTCCTCGCCGATCATTTGGGCGCGCACGCGAGAGAACAAGCCATCAGCGCCGATGACCAAGCTCGCCGTCACGGGGGAGGTCTCGGCGAAGGTGAGTTGTACGGCGTCCTGCAGCGGCTGGTAGCTCTGGAAGGACTGGGCGAAACTCACGCGGCTCGGCGGTAGCTGTTCGTAGAGGGCGCTCTGCAGTTCGGCACGGTGCAGCGTCCACAACGTTGGTTCGGCGTGGTCACTCAGGTCGTTTTCCGTCAGCACGTTGCCGTTAGCGAGGCCGATGACGCCACCTGGCGGTAGGTGGGCGACGTCACGCACGCGTGCCCATGCACCGATTGACCCTAGCGCGGCAACGGCGTTACGCCACAACGTTATCCCCGCGCCGACTTCGGACAACGTGGTGTTGCGCTCGTACACCTGATACGGGACCCCAGCTTGCTCCAACGCCAAGGCGAGGGAGAGCCCCCCAATACCGGCCCCGATGATGGCAACGGGCGCGGCGAACGTAGCTTCTGTCGAGGAGTGCATCGTTTTGGTAGTATTGGTGCCTAGCTCAGAACGGACTACTCGCATGGGCAAAAGCGCCGCTTCCGCACGAAAACCCCGAAAAATCGCGCGCCAATCGCGTTCTGAAGCGACCGTCACGGCTATCATCGAAGCCGCGACTCGCATTTTGCGGGATGGCGGCGCAGCCGCGCTGACCACGAACCACATCGCCCGAGTCGCCGGCGTGAGCGTCGGCAGTCTCTACCAGTACTTCCCCAACAAGGAGGCGATCGTCGTGGCGTTGATCGAAGCGCAGCTGCAACGTGACGCCGGTTTTGCGGAGAGCTTCTCTCCGAGCAAAGGCGAGCCGCTCGACGCGACGCTTCGGCGCTACACCAAGCAGGTGTGCGAGCGCCAATACGAACTGGCACCGCTCTTGGCGCAACTGCTACGCCTGTTGTCACCCCTGGGCCAAGACCAGGTTGTCAGTGACTATCTCGACCGCATGTGCCTCGCGTTCGAGCGGCTGTTGCTGGCGCACAGCTCCCAACTTCGCCCAGGGCTGCAAGACGATGATACCCGCGAACGCACGGTGCGATTCTTGGCAGACGCGATGCGCGGCGCCTTGAACAGCGTTACCCAGCGCGATCCGTCGCTCCTTCTCAATCCCGCCGTTCACGAGGACGCCTTCCTGCTGGCGCGCGGCCTCTTACTTCGCTGAGGCATCGTCCCCCGCGCGCTCAGCGCTGGGACGCGATGCTGTGCGGCCGGGTTCGCTGGTCGCATCGCTGACGCGTCGAGGTGATTCTGAAGAAGCACGGACGCAGCCTCGATCAGCATGAGGCAGATTCTCGCCACGACGTTCCTCACGCCGCGCGTTTGACTCATCCCGATACCAGCGCACCATCTTCGACTACGGGCGCACTGAGGCAAACGTCTTCTACGACGCCATGGAACTGCTCAACGGCGCCACGCTGCAACGATTTGTCGCCGTGGGCGGAGCCCAGCTGCGGGCGCGCGTGGTGCGGATCCTGAACATGGTCTGTGGCGCTCTGCGGGAAGCTCACGGGATCGGCTTGATTCAGCGCGACATCCAACCCGCCAACATCATGCTCAGCGCCTGGTCCACGCCTGAAACTGGCGTAGGTTGTCAAAGCGTTGCGCGCCGATGGCCCGTATTGAGTGGCGCATCGACGTTCGAACTTACTTGTGTCACCGTCGAATTCAGGCCCCACGGGTCCTGAATTCAACTCGCGAACGTGCAACCGCTCGCTTGGCAACGGACGCTGGCCCCAAGCAACACGCATCCTAGTGTTTTGGAGCTGAGCGCCAGCATGGGTTGGTTGTATCCTGGTTGAGACGACGCAGAGAACGGTCGGACCGTTGTGCCCGGCAACGGTCCGACCGTTGTTTGGACCCCCGTGGGAACGGTCTGACCGTTGTGCTCGGAACGGTCTGACCGTTGTGCGTGTTGCCAGCGTGTCACCGAACCCTGGGCGACATCGAGCAACAAAACCTCAGTAACTACTGGAAACCAATCAAAAATATGTGAAGAATGTCGCGACGCGGCAGCAACGTCGTACGTTGTCGATGCGCCTCTCTCGTGCCACGGAACGGTCTGACCGTTGTCCCGCATGGAGGGGGCGTCCCCTGGTACCGGCGCGGTGTTGACCTGCGACGTTCGCGCTCCAGCACTCTTTGGATTGTGCGGCGGCTGTCTGCGATGGGTCGAGGTCGCGAAGACCGAAGCCGCCGCCCACAGATGTCCGCGTGGGGCACGGCTCCATCTCTTTGTGCTTCACGCGCCCAAATGTGCTTGACGAGAGTTCGTGGGAGCTCACGGGGGCCCGACCTCGACCGACGCCGGAGGTGTGAAATGCCTTCTCCCTCCCGACGGCTGCGGTGAAACCAGTCGCGCTGCGCGCTCCTTTGTTCGCGCGAATCCCTCGGGGCGCGCTAGGGTCCAACCTGCTGTGCGAAGGCGGCACGGACCAGCGGCGGTTGCCCCGCGCGGCAAGGCTCGGTTAAAAAAACTTCAGACGACCTGTCCAAAGCGGGCGGGCTCGCGCGTCATCGGGTGTCGGCCGCTTCGGGCCGACGTGACTCACGGAGAAAGAAACATGCCCAAGTACTTGTGTTTACAGCGAAGTTTGCCCGGTGCCGATGCGCCGAAGCCGTCGCCCTCGGCGATGCAGGAGATGTATGCGAAGTTCGGTGCCTGGCAGGAGCGCTTCAAGGACAACCTCACCGACATGGGCGGGAAGCTGGGAGGCGGCAAACTCGTGACCGCTGAAGAGGCTTCCGATGGGCCGTTCGTCGAGGTCAAGGAGCTGGTCGGCGGCTACATGATCGTCTCGGCGGAGACGTTGGACGAGGCCATCGAAGTCGCCAAGCAGTGTCCCGGCCTCGTGCGCCCCGGGTCGGGGGTTGAGGTCATCGAGATCCACGGCCCTTGAGCGCCTCGCTCCTCGTCGATCACTTCTTTCGGCACGAGTACGGGCGCCTGGTTGCTACTCTCTCTCGTCAACTGGGGGTCCAGCACCTCGAGGCGATCGAGGACGCGGTGCAGTCGGCATTGATGGCAGCCCTCGACTCTTGGAAGGGTCGTGGACCGCCAGACAACCCGTCCGCATGGCTGTATCGCGTGGCGCGGAACAACGTCCTCGGCGAACTGCGTAAGCAGTCTCGCCGAGGCCAAATTCTCGAGCAGCAGGCAACCGAGGCGCGGACTCCGACCAGCGACACGCCGGGACCCGTACTTGCTGGTGAGGTCGAGGACGACCTCTTGCGCATGCTTTTCGTGTGCTGCGATGACGCGTTGGCCTTGGAGTCGCGAATCGTACTGGCACTGAAGACCCTGTGCGGTTTCGATGTGCGTGAGATCGCTCATCGACTGTTCACTTCTGAGGCGAACGTCTACAAGCGCCTTGAACGTGGACGCCAACGGTTGCGGAACGCGTCGCCGAACCTCGCCGAACTCGGCCAGGAGGAATACTCGACGCGCCTGCCCACAGTGCACCACGTGCTGTATCTCTTGTTCACGGAGGGGCATCTATCGGCCAACGTGGAGTTGGCCGTGCGCCGAGACCTGTGTGACGAAGCAATACGCCTGACGACGATTCTCGCGCGGCATCCCGTCGGGAACTCGCCTCAGACCTGTGCTCTCCTCGCGTTGATGCACTTGCACGGGGCGCGTCTCGATTCCCGCGAGGACGCGTCCGGCGGCCTCGTCCTGCTGGAGGACCAGGACCGCAGCGTATGGGATCAACACCAAATCCAAACTGGGCTCACTTGGCTCGCGGAGTCAGCTCGCGGAGACGAGTACTGTCGTTATCATGCAGAAGCGGCGATCGCCGCGGAACACTGCCTGGCGCCTTCCTTCGAGGAGACGCGCTGGGACAAGGTGGCGGAGTGTTATTCGTTGCTCGAAAAAATGGCCCCGTCCGTGCTCCATCGCCTGAATCGGGCGGTTGCCGTTGCCGAGTGGAAGGGGCCCGTGGCTGGCCTCGCGGTGCTCGACGGCGCGTGGCCTCCCACGAGGCTCGTGGGGTCGTATCTCTGGAGTGCAGTGTTGGCGGACCTCCATCGTCGCAGCGGTCATCTCGCCGAGGCGGAGCGACATCGAACCGCGGCTCTCGCTTCCGCACCGACTCCGGCGGTGCGCGCTCTCCTGCAGCGGCGATTGCACTCACTCGAGCATCAGTAGACTTCGACCTCGACGACCCGCGCAACCAATCAAAAATATTTGAATAATGCCGCGCCGTCGCATCAAAGTCGCACGTTGTCGATGCGCCTCTCTCGTGCCACGGAACGGTCGGACCGTTCTCCCGCACAGCAGCAACTATTACCGTTTGCTTACTTTGCTAAGTCCAGCGACTCAGCGTCGTTCTGTGGCGCGCTCACGAACGAGGCCGCTTGGCTTCGCCCGACGGACCTAGAAAGCGACCAGTCCCCCTCGGGTCCAAAGCATCGCGAAAACAGGGGACTTTGCTTGCCACCAATCGTAGACCCAAAGGATGTGGGCGCTGTTCGCACTCGGGTTGGTCCTCGCGCTGGTGGTCTGGGCGGCCAGCGCACCATTCCGCAAGGCGCGTCGTTTCCGCGAACCTGAGTTCTCCACCGACGGCGGCACGTGCTGGCTGTGCGGCGGCCGCGTGACGAATGTGGTCGACGACGCATTTCAGTGCGAGCGCTGTGGTGGGCTCCAGGGATCGGGAGCGCAGAAACTACGCGATGGGAAGCGGCGTGAAGTGCTCGCACGCCTGCCCATCGAAGAGCGAAGACGGCGTGCACGGAACAACGTCGAGGAAGCCAAGCTCGAGCTGATTGTCGTCGAGCAGGAGCTACGCAACGTGCTGGAACTGTCCATCGTAGACATCGGGCGTACGGAGCATGACGAACCCACCGAAAAGGTCAGCCGCTTCATGGGGGTGTTGGGGACGATTGGGCGCTTGGAGCAAAAGCTGGTGGACACGGCCACGTTGTTGGCGGAGGGTCCGCAGCTCGACCGCCTGTCCGTCGACGTGCACGCCGCCCATTTGACCCTTGGCGAACTCGGGATCAAGTTCTACGGCATCAGCCACGCCGAGCGGGCCACTCACGACGACATCGGGCGCGCGATCGCTCATCTGCCGAACTTGGAGCTGGCACTGCGACACTTGGAGCACAAGTTGGCAGCACTTCCGTCGCCTGCCCCGGAAACTAACGCCTGAGGCGCTCGGCCAGCAGCGGAGGGGGTCCGGGAGCATTCGAGTAGGCTCGATGCCTGTTCAGTGCCTGTGCGGCTCAACGGCTCAACGAGCACGTCGACGCAGATGATGCTCAACGGCTGTCGAGTAGGTGCTCCAGGTTGCCAAGGCAGCCCATCCATCCGTGCTCGTGGGCTTTGCGAACCTCGTCGCTCGACGGCAAGTAGTGGGTGAGCCTGAGCTGCGTGCCATCGCCCTTCGGCTCGAGTTCCACGACGACTCGCGTATTGCTGGCGACGTGCGACGACCAAGTGAACGCCACGCGTCGGGGGCGCTCGATTTCGAGGTACTCGCCGTGCATGACGTGGCGTTCACCGTCGGCCGTGTGCATCGTCAGTCGATAGCTGCCGCCCACCCTCAGTTCGTTTTCGACTTCGGCACGCCACGATGGGTCCACGAAGAACCAGCGTGCGATGAGCACGGGATCCGTCCACGCCGCGAATACGGTCTCGCAGTCGGCCTCGAGGAAGCGTTCCACGATCAAGGGTTGGGTCATCGTTTCTCTTCCTGCTGAGTGGAGAGGAACGCTTCCAAGTCGTCGAGGCGTTGCTCCCAAAATGTCTGATAGTAGTTGATGATGTCGCGGGCGAGGGTTAGCGCCGTCGGGTTGATGGCGCAGGTTCGCGCGCGGCCCAGCTTGTGACTTCGGACGAGCCCGGCCTGCTCCAGCACCCGCAGGTGCTTCGAGACCGCGACGAGGGACATCTGATGTGGCTCCGCCAACGTCTTCACCGTCGCCTCGCCTTGGGCCAAGGTCGCGAGCATTTGGCGTCGCGTCGCGTCGGACAAGGCGTGGAAAACGCGATCGGCCTCCACGGATCCAAGGTTAACCATACGGTTGACTTTTAGCAGAACGTCCCGTAAACCCCAAAACAAAACCATATGGTTAAGTATTGAAAGGACGCACATGAAGCCATTTACCGAATCATTCAAGACACCTGCGACCCCGAAGCAAGCCTACGACGCGGTGGCGACCGCGGCTGGGATCCAAGAATGGTGGTGCCGAGACTGCGACATCGCGACTCGTGTCGGCGGCAAACACCACATGCGCTTCGACAAGGAGGGCACGCGGGTGAACATGCAATTCAAGGTCGACGAACTCGTGCCCAATGAGCGGGTGAGTTGGACGTGCACCGAGAACGACAATCCGGTGTGGGTAGGCTCGACACTGACGTGGGAGATCCAGCCAGCGGGTGACGGCGCCGAAGTCAGCTTTCGTCACGACGGGTTCGCTGCGGGGGGATCCCCCTACGAAGCGACCCTTCAAGGCTGGGTCATGTTCATGAAGAGTCTCGAAAGCGTGCTGGCTGGCGGCCAGGGCACACCGTTCTGATCCCGCTCTTCTTCCAGTGGGGGAGCCAGCACCTACTGCTTTCGGCCGACGTATTCACAGCCTCTGTTGCAGCAGACCACCAAATGGTGTGAATTGCGCTGAGTTCACGAAAACCGTCTTCTCCAGGACTCGAAAACAGGGTTTGCCGGAACGGCATATCCGCCCCGTCAAATCAGAGCGACCCTTCCTCGAGCTTGACTCGCAGCTTCGGGCAGGTCCAGCTGTCCTGGGTTAACGGGTCTGTACCGGGTACGGGCTCCGCCGTGTCGTCTCCTTGAGAAGCAGTGTCCAGCGCCGGATCCGGATCTGTCGACCCGCACGCAGAGGCGAAGCCGAGAGGAACGCCGAGCAAGGCGACAATAGCTTGCCGGAACATCGGCACGAGGTAGCGCCATGGGCTGTACACGAGCTGCAGGTGTCTGGGCACATGACGCACGAAAGCGAGGCGTGATGCCACGCTGACGGTCGAGTTGTCGCTATATGCCGCTCTCCGCGCATCCAATCGCCGGCGTTTCTGCCGAAAAGGGACCGAATAACTGGCCCAGCTTTCGCATGGACAAGAACTACGCCAACTCGATGACGGAGTACAAAAACCAATGACAGAAGCAAAACACGTTGTTCCCCCGCTGCCGTTTCAGACGCTGCCCCATCGTGGTGACCCTCCGTCGTCGAAGAGACCGCGCATGTCATTCTTTCCCAAGAGCACTGCGGCAAAGCCCACGACGCGCGTTGCTCAGTTTCTCGAAGGCGTGATGTCGAAGTGGGGTGTCAGTCGGCTTCGTAGGTTGGTCCAAAGCAAAGGCAGGGTGTCAGAGACGATGGGCGACATCCCACGCGACATGCACCGTGTGGCCTCGCAAACTGAGCTCGTCCTAGAACTGATAGATGACTTTCGGGATGGAACGTACCGGGAAATACCATGGAGGAAGATGGCTCTGTTGGTTGGAGCGGCATTGTATGCCATTAATCCGGCAGACGTAATCCCAAACGCGATACCCCTCATTGGTACCATGGACGACCTCGCCGTGGTTGCCCTGGTGACGCGCCTGCTCAAGAAGGACCTCAAGGCCTATTGCGAATTCAAAGGCTACCCGGTGGACGACTACTTTCGTCCTTAGCGATGCGTCGAGGAGCGACACGGCAAACCGGTGCTCGAGATTCCCGCCACGACGTCCCATACGCACTCGCAGCCACGGGCTCCATATTCGCTCCAATCCGTCTTCGACAGTACCCCGATTCTTGCAGCTCGTTTCGCTTGTGCCCTCGAAGCTGCTTCGCGCGGTGTGGGGCTGGACTGCTGTAGATTAGCGACGTAAGCCTCCCCAACTGTGCCACCGACGAGTCAGAGTCCTCGTCGCCCTCTTGCGCCGCCGGTCGCGCTGGCATAGCCCGCGTGTGATCCCGAGGCGCGTTCCTGAACGAGGGCGTGGCTTCGAGCACGCCCGGCAGTCGGGCTTTTGACAGGCCGAGACTGTTCAGCGCCCAGAAAAGTACACGTGCTTGACGCCTACCAGCCGAGCCTCCAGCATGTTGGCGATGGGCGTAAAGCGGACACCGTGGGTTTGTTTGGGTGTGCTCGCCGCACTGGCTTGTGGGAAAGCAACCAACTCCGCTGATAGCGGGGCTGAGGCAACGCGCGCCCAGCGTGACGAAGGAGGCGGCGCAGAGCCATCACAGACTGACTCTGATGGGACGACGGCAGCCGCAGTGAGCAATGACACCGCAGGCTCGAAGGATCCCGCGGTGTCGGACAGCGCCGCGGAGGCCGGGGACGCGGCTGAGTCGAACGACAGTACCGACTCGAGTCGCAACACGGATGGGAACGGCGGTGTTGTTTCGGGTGAGACCGCTGAGTCGGACGATGATGCCGTTGATACAGGCGCGGAGGATCCAGAAACGGCCAACCCCACGGCCCCCCAAGGGACGCCGGACGACGTCGAGTCCAGCCCCGATGGCGGGGCTTCAGACGATGTCACTGCAGCCGGCGGTTCCGGTGGAGATGGTACCGATGAGGGCGACCCGTCTGATACCTCGGATTTGAGCTCTAACATCCCTTACGACGTTCCTCGCGACGGGCCATTCAAGATGCTCGTCTATTCGCGCACCAACGCCTTCCGCACGCACGACGCCATCGTCGTGGGACGGAAAATGATATCGGAAATCGCGACCGAGTACGACTTCGAGCCTGTGTTCACCGAAACCAACGAAGAGTTCACCGAGGATGGCTTGGCGCAATACGAGGCGGTGTTCTTCCTCAACACGAGCGGCGACGTCTTGGAACCGGCGGAGGAGCTAGCTTTTGAAGAATGGATGTACGCTGGTGGCGCGTTCATTGGAACGCACCGCGCCACGGACACTGAAGAAGACTGGGACTTCTACAAGGAGGTGACAGGGCAGTTCTACGACGGGCATGGGCCATGCTGTGTCGAGTCGAAGATCCAGTGGACTGAAGATGCCGCGGGGTTCCCCATGGTTGAGCATATGCCCTCGCCGTGGACATTCAGCGACGAGTGGTTCTTCTTCGACAGGTTCCGTCAGTGGTCTGAGGAACCCGGCTTCAAGATATTGGCCACGGTGGAGCATCAGGGCCGCATCTTGCCGGTGAGTTTTGTCCGCGACTTCGCCAACTTTCGCTCGTTCTACGTCGTCATGGGCCACCAGGCCTCCACCTTTGAGGACCCCCTGATGAAGCAATTCGTCACTGGTGGAATTCTGTGGTCCGTGCGTCGTGAGTTCTTGCTCCAGTAGGGCATGTATCCTGCGCGATCTTCGACAGGATCACCACCCAGCGCCCGTGCCCCGAAGCTTCGCGAACTCGCTCCGCAGCGCGTTCAGTTCGGTGCGTAGGCGCTCGATCTCGGTTTGCTGCTGCTGCACCGTTGCTACCACCATGCTCGTGTAGCCGTATAGGTTGACCCGATCGAGGTCTGAGTACACGCTGGGGCTGGGCTCGACGTCCTCGATGATGAACCCGAGCTGTTGGCTGCAGCTGTTCGCGTCTTCGTACTCGTAGGTCGCCAGGGGGACGCTCAGTAGTTCCTGGGCCAAGCGCTGGCGATCGGTGTCGGTCACGTACGCGATGTCCGTTTTGTATTTGGCGCGAGAGATCGGGCAACCACCGGGGGCGAGCTTGGGATCGCTCTCGGCGCAGATCAAGGAAGCCCCGCAGCCGAGCATCGCGTCGCATTGCGAATCTTGCTCTTCGCACGGATCGCCTTCCTCAATTCCGTCCGCGCACGCGTCCAGACCGAGATCACCCTCGTCAGGGCCGCACACGGGATCGCCGCAGGTAGAGTACCACTGCAGATCCGTGCTCGGCTCGGGTTCGCACTGCGTCCATCCGGGAGGCAAACAAGTGTCCAGGAATTCGTCTTCGATGCCGCTCGGGGATATGCCGCAGGTGATCGCATCGCCACACCCTTGCTCGGGCAAACAGCCCACGAAGCCCGCATCACGCGCCGACACGGGGAAACAACCTTCCGCAGCTGCGCAGTCTTCTTCGCTGCGGTGAAAGCCGCACTCGATCTGATCTTCGCATTCGGTGTAGTCATTCAACTCGTCGTAGCCCTCAGGCAAACATGTGGTGGGGAACTGCACCGCGCCACCCGGGCCCGCGGCACAGGTCTCCGCCTCGCCGCAGGCCTGTTCACCATCGACGCATTCGAAGAAGGTCCCGGAGATGTCCTGCAGCGCACCGCAGCCGTCGGTGTCTGCGCAGGTTTCCTCATCGAGGCCTGCGCAGTCCGCACTCGACTCGCACTCTTCGTAGGGCACCTCGGTCCAACCCGAGGGGAGACAGCTGTCGGCAAAGACGGTGAGCTCACCGTCGTCGTTCTCGGCGCAGGTCAATACGTCATCGCAGCTCATGTCCAGGAAGTCACACCCGCGGTACACGCCGTCGAGGTCGAGCACCGGTGCACAGTCCTGTGCGTCCGCACATTGGTCTTCGGGAAGCACCGAGCAGCGGCCGGTCGAGCCGGGATCGGCCGCTACGGCGCCGTCACAGGCGAGCTGCATGGGATAACTTTCGAGCAGCTCGCATTCGTCGGGATCGGGGCAGGTCAGCTCGCATGCTTCTTGGGTTTCGATGCAGATGGCCTTGCCGCAACCATCCAGAGCCATGCAGCTTCCCGTCTCGCATGGTGCGTCCTCGCACACGTCGTAGTCGGGGCAGTACACTCCTGGCGGGGGGAGTTCGTCGGCGATCGCCGGCACCTGGTCGGGGCAGAATAGCTGCTCGGGGTAACTCTCGGCCAGCACACATTCGCTGGGATCCGGACAGGAAAGCTCACAAGCTTCCTCTCCGTCGATACAGATGGCACTGCTGCACTCTGAGAACGCGATACAGTTGCCGCTATCACACGACGTATCGACATCGCACTTGTCGTAGTCAGCGCAGTCCACTCCTGGGGGCTCGTTGGTTTCCTCTTCAGGCACGCAGGCATCGTCCTCACACGTGAAGCCCGAGTTGCAGTCGTCGTCCTGCCCGCACCCTGCAAAGCAAACCTCCGCTGCGCTCGATGCGCATTGGGAGATGCCAGCGGTGGCGACGCAGACGGCACCCTCGTCGAGCGTCGCACAGTCGTTGTCCCGGGAGCACGAGCTGGTGCAGACGCCGCACTCGCAGCTTAGCCCATCGCAGTCGTCGTCTTCGTCACAGGTCGACAGAAAGGCTTGATGCGCACCTACACCGGTACCGTCGCCGTCATCGCCGTCGCAGCCGGATGTGCCCAGCACCGTCAGCATCCCGCCCACCACGAGCGCTCCGAGCCGCCCGACCGTCGTCACCGTTGCCACGTATTTCATGGCGAGAAACCATGCAACCCACGTGCCGCCCAACAGCGCTGCGCCACACGGATTTGGCGAAAGCGCTGCACTTCGCCGGCGTCCGCGCGCATCGAGTGCGACTTGTTCTCGTCACCGCCTAACGCGGTGCGGCACAGCAAGTGGCACAGGGCGACACTAGTGTCCCGCCGTGACGGTGAGCAAGAAGAGCCGTAGTGTCAATGGTTACCAGGTGGCGCACCAACGAGGCGGTCTACGCGGCGAGCAGAGGCGCGTCGATGTCGTTGGCCGCGATCCGTGTTGTCGACGCTCGAGCGCGATTCACCATCGCTCGTTCAGAGTCCTGCGAGCCCGCCGGTGTTCGGATCGACGTCACCTACTGTGTCGAGGTCTACTCCGAGTGCATTGCAGATGGACACCAGAGCACTCGCGTGCGGCTGCCCGGGCGTCAAGAGCCCACGCCCGAACTGCAGCCGACCGCCAGCGCCACCCGCAAGCACCAGCGGCAGCGGCTGCCGCGCATGGTCGGAGTTCGCAACTTCACTGCCCCAAACGACCAGGGTGTTGTCCAGCACCGTACCATCACCCTCGGCGATGTTGTCCAGGCGCGTCAGCAAGCTTGCCACTTGTTCGGTGTACCAGCGGTGGACACTGGCCAACTGCTGGCGTGCCTCGTCCGAATCGTCGTGACTGAGCTCTTCCTGGGTTTGGTTGAGCCCCAACCAAGACGGGCTCAGTGCGCTTCTGCCCGTGCTCAATTGTAGGCTCGCGACCCGCGTCAGATCGCAGGCGAAAGCGTGGACGAGCATTTGCATCATCCAGTCCGCATCTTCTGGAAAGCCTGACGTCGCTGCGTCGGGAGTCGCGGGCGGGAAACAGCCCGTGGTGCGTTCTGCTGCGGCTCGAGTGACGTCGACCTCGAGTTCTCGTAGAGCGTCCAGGTGGGCCTCAATCTTGTCGTAGTCGCTCGAGCCGACCTGAGTGCGTACGGCTTCCAATTGCTTGGCGAGCAACCGGAGGCTGGCAAGCTCCGAAGGGCGAGGCTCAGCGCGCTCCGGTTGCAGGTCGACGAGTCCTCCAAACAACGTCTGAAACGTATCCACGACGTTGGTCCTCGGCTCGATCGGGTTTCCTGCGACGTCGAACAGCATGCGCGAAGCAGGCGTTTGCTGTCCAACGCCAACCCCCAAGTCGAGGGTGCGGAATGGGGTTTCCTGCTGGGCGGCATCGGGCGCCACGCCATACGGACGTGCCGCACCGAAGTCGGCGGCAACGATGCGGTCGATCGATGGACCTGCGGTCGTCGCCACGATCGGTGGCGTGGGCGTTGGCGAAGGGCCGCCCGCAGCAACGAGTGCACCTGCGTCGGCTGACGGCAGTTCGGGAGCGAGTTCTAAACCGCTTCCGGTCCAAAGCGCACCCATGCCCAAGTCGTGCTCGTCCATGTCCGGCGCGGAATCGGGGGCGCTCATCACCAAGCCATGGGGCACGATCAAGCGATCACTGAAGGGCTCCAGCGCCCGGAGAATGTCCGGCAGCCGCAGCGGTTCGAGCCCACTCGGCTTCCAAGCCACCGGGGGAGTGCCGCCATGAGTGAACAGCAACAGGAGACGTTGCGGAAAACGCTGCTCTTGCCCGGAGGCATTGAGCAAGGGAACGAAGGGTGCAGCTGCCACCGTTAGCCCCAGCCCCTGCAGGAATCGCCGCCGACTCATGGATAGCCCTCCTTGCGTGCCCCGACGAACTGCGGAGTATGCACGATGCACTGCAATAGTCCGGTGAAGTTGCCGTTCATCTCCAGGAAGCGCCGGCCCAAGTCGCGTATGGTGCCCTGGTCGGCAGGCGTATCCTCCCGACCCAGCGCAAAGCGGAACCACTGGGTGGCCACACACGCGTGTGCGGTCGGGCTCTCTGCCAACACAGAGCTCAGCTCGATCGCATTGGTGAACGCGGCATCCTGCCCGTCGTGCCCCCAAACGTACCCGCTCGGATCGATGGCAAGCCCTTGTCCGTCAGTCGTGCGATAGATGCCGATCGGATCGTAGCTCTCGAACGCGAAGCCGATCGGGTCCATCAGCCGGTGGCACCCGACGCAGTCGGGCCTAGCGAGAATTGCTTCGAGGAATTCGCGCTGCGTGTACGGCGGCTCCAACCCCAGGTCCGTCAACGCGGGCAAGCTGTCAGGCGGTGCCGGAACCACCTGGCACAGCAGCCGTTCTTGTACCCATTTGCCGCGTCGAGTGGGGGACGTATCGTATGCGAAGGAGTGCGCCCCCAAGAAGCCCGCACGAGTCAGCAGACCAGCCCGCTCGTCGCCATCGAGCTCAGTCCAGCCCGAGTCCGCCGCGGAGGCGCCGTAGACCGTTTCGAGCAGGCGAGGCGCAGCGGGTGAACGCGGAGACAGTAGCAACTCGGCGAACGATGAGTCGGGATCGAGGACCTTCCCAGCCACGAAGGCGTTCATTTCGTCCTGCATCTGCTCGACGAGTTCCGTGTCGAGGGGAGAATCACCCTCCGCAGATTCAACCAGACCCGGCAGTGCGCCCAACGGGAGCCAGCGCTCCGTGAAGTCAGCAACTCCATCCCGAGCGCGGGGGTCAGCGAGTAGGCGGGCAACCTCCACCGTAAGCTCCGCCGGCAGTACGCCCCACGCCGCAGTGTCGAAGAGTTGGGCGTCAGGCATCGTGCCCCAGAGAAAGTACGAGAGGCGGCTTGCCAGTGAATATCCATCGACCAACTCGTAGTCCTCACTCGCCCCCGACTCGGTCACGTCGACCCGATAGAGAAAATAGGCCGACTGCAACAGGGTTTCGACCACCACGCGCAAGCCCTCGGCAGCGGAGCCGTAATCATCGCGAGCCAGCTCGAAGAGTCCCAGGTAGTCAGCTTCTTGCTCCGTGCTGAGCGGCCGACGATGAGCACGCGCGCCAAAGTCGTGGATGAACTGCTCCACACAACTTGCCTGCTCGGGATCGCAGTCGATGAAGTCGCTCAGGCGCAGCACGAGCCGACGTGCGAGCAGCTGGGCAATGCGCCGGTACTCACTCGCCTCGGACAGCGCGACCGGCAACTCTCGGATGGTGTCCACCAAACGGTATGCGCCACCGGAAAACACCTCTTCTTCGATGCTCTGACCGAGCAAGTCTTGCAACGTGCGCTGGTATTGCAACCGCGTCAGACGCCGGAGTTCTGCGCGCCCGACGGTATCTCCGAAACCGGCGCAGTCCTCGAACGCGGCAGGCGACGTTGCGTCGTTCTGCTCGGGATCGGAGTCGGTGACCGTCGGGACTCCCGCCTCGTCCGATGTGTTGCCTAGCTCTGGCATTCGTGGACCCGACGCGTCCCGCGTGCCGGTATCGTCGGGCGCCAGATCGAAGTCGCTGACAACACCCGCCTCTGTGGGTGTCCGGGCTTCGACTTGGTCCGGATCTAGGTGATTCGCCGGCTCGGCGCCCTGACCACCACAAGCACTGACGGTCGCGCAGCAGCCGAGCGCCCAGAGCACATACCGCGCGAAAGGCCACACCCCAGCTGACTGCGCCGCGGTGCCCGGTTCAGCGTGTCTCTCGGCCATGGACCACATATCCGCATTCATGGGGTGGTCAACCCAATCCTTCGGGAACTCAGTGTTTCACCAGAATGTGATGTTCACACCAAACCAGCAAGGGGACCGCTGCAGCATTCCTCGAAGCCGAAGCTCTGCCGCTCATCTCCAAACAGGGAAGCGAGCGAGAGCAGCGAGAAGAGCGCGAGCGCCGCAAGCGACCGGAGTCGACTCGGTGGGTCGTAGATAACGCGCGATGGACTCCGGATAGGTATCCGGGCAGGTTACTCCGCCGAGCAACGAAGCCGGCCAGCGCGGCCCATGACAAAACGACGAAGGCCCACCGGCAGGTGGACCCTCTCGGGCTCAGATGAGCCGAACACAACGTCCGGCTCATCTGAGCCGACATCGAGATCGAGTTCTCAGAGCTCGGCCGCGTCCTCCATCTCGGTTTCTTCTGCCTCGTCCGCATCAGACTCATCCGCGTCCGCTGCTTCCTCTACCTCGTCGGCTTCGCTGTCTTCCGACTCCATCACGTCGTCGGCTTCGCTGTCTTCCGACTCCATCGCGTCGTCGGCCGAGTCGTGCTCATCCGCGTCGTCGGCTTCGTCGTCGGACTCGTCGTCAGCCTCGTCGTCAGCGTCGTCGGCCGCGTGGTGCTCATCCTCATCCTCATCGTCAGCTTCGTCTTCCTCCTCGTCGTCAGCTTCGTCTTCGTGGTCGTGCTCATCCCGTTCGAGGATGCCGTCGCCATCTTCGTCCTCGTCACCGTCCTCAATCCCGTCGTCGTCACTGTCGTCGTCGAGGGGATTCGAGCCAGTGTGCCGTTCACGTCCGTCACTGACACCATCGTCGTCGCTATCGGGGTCCAGAGGGTCCGTCTTGTCGTCGACCTCGTCGCCGTCGTTGACCCCGTCATCGTCGGTATCGGGGTCATTCGGATCCGTCTTCAGCGCGGACTCCAAGCTGTCGACCAGGCCGTCACCGTCGCTATCGGCCTCCGCTGCTTGTTCCCCGCATGCCGTCGCGCCCAGAATCAAAATAGCCGTCGATACTAGTCCAAGAATACTTCTCATGTGTGTCTCCGTCGTCGTTTGTGGAAGGGTCTGGTTCGCCAGCTTCCTCCGCGATTCATCTACGCAGTGGCCAATGAAAAGACGATCTGTGAAGGTCCCGCGGCGGTCGAAGTTCGACGCCATTGGGGCGGTCCCAAAAGGGGTCAGCACACAACAGACCAGAGCGACCAAGCCCTCGGAATTGCGACGCCGCGACGCACGTGATCAACGCGACGCAAGCGAAGAGCAGAATGAAGGTGGTTGTGCGATGGGTAATCGTCTCAGATTTGCTGTGAGTCCGAGTGAGCTCGGCGCGCGTCGTGCTCGTAGCCGCCCAGAATGTCAGCGAGAGAACGGAAGGTACCTTGCCTCAGACGTTACCCTGCGACCACTGCCCATCGATGATTCTCCACATCTTGCCGGTTGGATTCTCATCGCCAAGCTCCGGCGGCAGGCGCTCGGGGCGCACGCCATCGTAGCAGTGCAGTGCCGTGAACCTGCGCAAGCTCGCAGGTATACCGACCGCCGTAAATCCTGGATGTCCGGTAGCCGGGAAGGGACCACCGTGGTTCATTGCGGGCGAGACGGCGACGCCAGTGGGCATCTTGTCGTTCAAGAGTCGCCCCACCTTCGGACGCAGTGCGAAGGCAATCGGCGTGTAGGCAGCGTCATCACTGCCCGCGCGATCGCTGTAGATGCAGCCCGTCAAGTTGCCTTCCAGGCAGTCAGCAACTCGCGCCATCTGCGCCGCATCCTCGACGAAGACCATCATGTGTACGGAGCCGAAGGCTTCGGTCTGCAGAGCCTGAGACGCGTTCAAGAACTGGTCACCGCTCACTCGTAACAGGGTGTTGTCGAAGGAGTAACCCGCCGAGTTTCTCTCGCTGCCGCCGCTGACGAGCTCAGCGCCGCTCGCGATCAAGGTCTTGACGCATTGGCGGAGGTTACCGGTCGCGGTTTCGCTCAGCAGGGTGCCGCCGGGAGTGCTTTCGAACAGGCCCTTGACCGTCGATAGAAAGGCCTCCGCTGAGGGTCCGCCGACGACGACGCTCATGCCCGGGTTGGTACAGAACTGACCGGCGCCCAGCGTGCAGGACGAAAACAACTCGTTCGCGATCTCTTCAGCCCGCTCTTGTAGGGCTCCGGGCAAAATGAAGATCGGGTTGACGCTCGACATCTCGAGATAGATGGGCGTTCCTGCCGGATCGGCCGCGGCCTTGAGCGCCAGGCCCGCCTGGCGGCTGCCCGTGAAGCTCACCGCGGCGAGCGCAGGGTGCGCGACGACCTTCAAACCCAGGGCCCGGTCCATGTGGTAGATCAGCTGCACCGTCGACGGCGGTAATTCGCTCGCCTTGACCGCTTTGAAGGCGGCTTCGGCCAGCAAGCGGCTCGTGCCTGGATGACTGGGGTGGGCTTTGGCGACCACCGGATTGCCCGCCGCGATTGCTGCGGCGAAGTCCCCACCCATCACACCATTGAACGCGAAGGGGAAGTTGTTCGGTCCGAACACGAAAACCGGGCCGCCCATCGGCGCGTGCAGCGAACGGAGATTGTTTTTGGTGTCGATCGTCGCCACCCGAAAGGATCCATCCCGAGCGCTTTCGGCGGCTTGGCGCAATTGGTTGGTCGTGCGCGGAAGTTCACCGGACCGCAGGCGCGGCTCCTTCGGGTAACCCGTTTCCAGGTGCGCCATCTCGACCAGCTCATCGGCGCGCTCTTCGAGGTTTTCTGCGCACCGCTCGAGAAAGCGCGCGATCTTCTGCGGGGACTCCCGGCGCAACGCCGTGGCTGCTTCTCGACCCGCGCTGAGCGCTGTTTCGAGCGTTGCCTCGCCGGACACGGGGTAACGCTCTTCGAGCGCTTGCTTGGTGGCTGGGTTAACGGCGGCGAATGACGCGCCCGTATCTAGGGTTTGCCATTTTCCGGCGACTAGAACGCTTTGGAGTGACATGTTGCTCCTCGAAATATCTAGAGTTCGACGGGGTTGACGAGACTGACCTCGCCCACGTCTATCTTCACGACGTCACCAGCTCGGAGCGTGAAGTCATCGGGGGGCACGATGCCGGTTCCGGTCATCAGTAGGACCCCCTCAGGGAAGTCGAGCTCCAGCCCCAAGTAACCCGCGAGTTCAGAAAGTCTGCGCTTCATCTGCGACGTCCGGGTTGCTCCTGAAAAGACCTGGGCGCCGGCACGCCGGATCTCGACGTGAATCGGTACGTCGCCCAACTGTTCGGCGCTTGCCAGACGGATCCCGGCGCCCACGGCGCAAGAGCCGTTGAACACCTTGGCTTGTGGCAGGTACAGCGGGTTCTCTCCCTCGATGTCGCGGGAAGAAACATCGTTGCCTGCGGTGTAGCCAACGATCTCCAGCGCCTTGTTGATGACGAGCGTGAGTTCTGGCTCGGGCACGTTCCACGCGCTGTCTTTGCGGATACGGATCGGTGTCTCGTGTCCGATGGCCCGCGTGCCCGTTCCCTTCATGAACAGTTCGGGGCGCTCAGCTTCGTACACGCGTTCGTAAACGTCTTTGACTTCCGACTCGGCCGTGCGTGCGTTCCGACTGCGCAGGTAAGTCACGCCGCTGGCCCATATCTCCTGCGTTGTCTCCACCGGCGCCAGCAGCGGATCCGTCGCACGTTCGCCTTCGGGCAGAGAACTCAAGAAAGAAGCCAATGAGGACTGTGGCAACTGCAGCAACAATCCTAGGCTGAGGTTCTCAGGGAGATAGCTGCCGTCGAGTGCCCAGCGACTGCCGGTCTTGGTTCGGTGGTGTGTCAGGTACATGCGTGTGACCCAGTGGCTGGGAGGCTAGTTGAAAAGCGCTTGGGTGACCATGGCCGTGCGCCGAAGTCTCGGGAGGCTGCAGCGGGTGAGCCACACTGGTCGGTGGGTTTTGCCGGGTCAGGTGATGAATGCGCTGAGTAGTAGCGCGACGGAAAGCCCGACGAGAGAGACGATGGTGGTCAATGCTGTCCACGTTTTCAGGGTATCGCCGACGCTGAGCCCGAGATAGCGGTTGACGAGCCAAAAGCCCGAGTCGTTGACGTGAGACATGCTGGTCGCGCCCGCGGCCACTGGCAGAACGAGCAGAGCGCGCATGGCGTCCGAGGGGTTGCCCGGTTCGATCAATGGCACGACGAGCCCAGCTGCGGTGAGCATGGCGACGGTGGCGGAGCCCTGCATCACCCGCACCGCCCAGGCAATCACGAACGCCAGCACGATCGGTGCGAAGCCGAGGCCCACCAGCTCGTCCGCGAGCGCTTTGCCGACGTGAGTGTCGATCATGACTTGCTTGAGCACGCCGCCAGCGCCCGTGACTAAAATGATGATGCCCGCCGGCTCTAGGGCTTTGGTTGCGATCTGGCTGACTTCTTCGCGCGAAAAGCCGCGAGCTGTTCCCAAGACACGGAAGCAGACGAGCGTCGTCAACAGCAGTGCGATGAAGGGGTGCCCCAACAATCCCAGGGCGCTGCGCAGGGTTCTCAACCCGCCGCCGTCACCCATAGCGGTCAGCGCCTCATCGGATAGGATTGCGTGGCTGGCAGTGTTGGCGAGAATCAGCACCATCGGCAGCGCGATCAAACCGGTAACGACCGCAAAGCTGGGCAGCTCTTTATCTGAAGCCTCTGGAGCGACATCGAAGCCTCGTGGGATCTCCCCCGGTACGCGTTTGGCAATCCACCCGCCGAAGATGGGCCCCGCAAGCAACATACACGGAAGCCCAGCTATGGCGCCAAACAGGATCACCTGACCGAGATCCGCCTTGAGGATCGCCGCCACCCCAATGGGTCCTGGGGTCGGCGGGATGAAGGCATGGGTCACGACCAGTCCCGCCAAAACTGGCACCGCGAACAACATCAGCGGCTTCTTCGACCGATGAGCAAGGCCGTACAGGAGCGGTGCCAAGATAACGAAACCCACGTCGAAGAAGACCGGGATCGAGATCAGGAAGCCCGCAGCTCCAAGCGCCCAAGGGGCACGCTCTTCGCCGAACTTGGTCAACAGGCCCTGTGCCAAGACCTCAGCACCACCCGAGACTTCGAGCAGCTGTCCAAACATGGCACCCAGGCCGACCACGATTGCGACGAACCCGAGCGTTCCGCCCATGCCGCTCTGCATCGCCGAAAGGACCTTGTCCGGATCGACGTTGGGCAACTGTGCTCCCAAGCCGATCAGCACACTGACCAACAAGAGCGCAACGAACGCGTGCAGACGGCGCTCGATGATCAGGAACAGGAGCAAAGCGACGCCAACGACCGCGACGACCACGAGTTGTGAGGTGTGAGTCACTGACTCCCACTTAACATGCTCCGGCTGCAGCTGCGGCTGTCTTTGCGTCGCTCCTTCAAGCGCTCAGCAACGGCGCGGCCGATGTCCGGCGTCGTGGTCAAGCGCACGACTCCCCTTGGACTTGGAATGACATTCTCCTCGGAGACGCAA
This sequence comes from Polyangiaceae bacterium, assembly GCA_050298815.1. Classification (GTDB taxonomy): domain Bacteria; phylum Myxococcota_A; class Polyangia; order Polyangiales; family Polyangiaceae; genus SZUA-265. The sequence goes on along the minus strand of JBNKUV010000010.1, from coordinate 24,033 downwards.
CGATGGGTCGACTGCCGCGACGAGCAAACTGCCGTGCATGTGGTGAGGAATGCGCTACCACATTGCTTCAGATCTGCGCCGCCCCTTGCACGTGTTCTGTTCGGGGTCGGTTTGCCCCTGTGCAGAACTGTCCATTTCGCAGAAGCCCAGAGTTCCGGCCACTACCCGAACATGATGACGACAAGGTCCACCTGCTGTGTGTTTCTGCTTCTCTTCGGGTGTTCGGACGAGATTGGAAGTCCAGAGTCACTCACCTTTTCCGAGGGTCGGGGTGTGGGCAGCGAGGGAGCGGAAGCGGAAAGCATGGCCGCAACCCCGGGGAGTGAACCGGAAGCCGAGCCAGCCGATTCGCCTTCGGACGACTTGCCCCAAGAGACCGCGCCGCCAGATGCCACGGACGACGCAAACGCCACGAACGAGGCCGATGCCCCGGATGACGCCAACGCAGCATCGTCAACCTCGACCGGCGCGGAGCTGTTCGCGGCAATGTGCGCTCCTTGTCACGGGGAAGCTGGTGCTGGCTCCGCGCTTGGCCCCGAAGTCCAGCACCCGGTAGGTGATTTTGCGGAATGGGTCGTCCGAAACGGTTACTCCGGAGCTTTCGATGCTCCGATGCCAAACTACGCCCCCGAGGTCCTGTCGGACGACGACCTGAGTTCCATCATCGACTACCTGCGCGGGCTGCCTGCACCCGCGACGGAAGAGGGGTTGTACCTAGACTACTGCGCGAACTGCCATGGTTCGGATGCGCGCGGCGGTCCCAGCGGCAAGGAGATCGCCGGCAAGAACGAACTCGCGGAGGTCGTTCGCCAGGGCAAGGGTGGAAGCGACTTCGGCGCACGGCGCCGGTACATGCCGTCGTGGGGAGCAGGTGAACTCGACGCAAGCACAGTCGGCGCGTTGGAACGCTTCGTGGGCAACTTGCCTGAGTAGGTCTTGCAAAGCAACGGCTCGGCAGTCAGCGCGATGCCTCGGAAGTTTTTGGGATCGGCCCTCGGTAGACGGCGCCGCATCGTAAGCGGTGCGTCAACGAACGGGGTGCGCAGCAGTCCCCGAACCGCCCACAGCTGGGACGGACTGACCACTTCGCCCCGCGGTACGAATTTGCTGAGATGGGTATCCACAGTTTCTATTTTTCCCGACGCATGTTCGTTATTCGAGGTCCAGGATAACACGATACTGGGAGCCGTCGTTCGGCTGTAAGTGATGTTGTTCCGCGGGCTTCGCGTCGAAGGCAACCAGGCTGAGACGATGTTCGGCCACAACGTAACAGCAGAGTCCCACTTTGGGATGGGCTCAAGTCCAAGTGGTCTACGACCGTCCCATAGTGCTGAGCACATGCCGCAAGTTGGAGGAGAAGCACCCGTACTCGAGCGTGGGGTGGTTGTTGGTAAGTACCGCGTCCAGAACTCCGTCGCGCTGTCTCGCAACTCTCAGCTGTATCGGGTGGAGCATCATCTGACGGGTGCGAGCGCCATACTCAAGATTGGAAACCGGGGCACGGTCGATCGTATAAGGGAGGAAGCGTCCGTCCTTGCCACGCTCGACAGCCCCCTCATCCCCGGTCTGCTGCAAGTCGGGCGCCTTTCGGAACGACACGGTCATGATGCTTGCTTCGTGATGGAGGAAGCTCCGGGCAGAACACTGAGGGAGCTGCTGCGACGCCAGCGGCGCCTAGATCCCGTGGTTGCGGTTCGAATCGCCTTGGACGTCGCAGCTGCGCTGCACACGTGCCACCAACGACACATCGTCCATGGAGACGTGAAGCCGGAAAACATCGTCGTCGACGACGCCTCTGGGCAGATCCGGACGACGTTGATCGACTTCGGTAGCGCCCGCAACGAGCGCCACAAAGGCACAGGGGCGCCCGCGACGGCGACGCCAGCCTACGCCGCACCGGAAGTGCTCGGAGGCCACGAACCCACCGTGATCTCTGACGTCTACTCTCTGGCGAGTGTGCTCTATGAAACACTGAGTGGCGCCCCGCCCGTGCCGCAGGATGGCAGTGGCCGACACATCCCTCTAGGCGACCTGGTGCCTTCTGACGTCACCCTTTCGAGGATCGTCAGTGAGGCATTGCGAGAGGACCCGAGTAGGCGCCCGGCTTCCGTCGCGGCGTTTGCCCAGGCGTTGGCCGCCATCGAGCCGGGCGAGCTCATCGCGACCGGTGGCTTCGGCGGGGAAGCAGCCCCCGCGCAGCAAGATCTCGATACCCTCGAAATGGCGGAGATTTCAGCGGACCCGCCACCGGAAGCGATGGCTTCTCGCCCCTGGAGAGGCGATCACTCGGGACTGCTATCGCTGGAGCACCCAGTCGTTTGGGCGTTCGCGGGAGATCCAGGGACAGATCAACCCCAAGTCATCGAGGCGCTCGATTCGCTCTCAGAACGCTACCAAGTGGAGAGTCTCGACGCGCAGGCGCGCGCCAACAAGCGCATCGAATTGCTGTCAGGTGCCCCACCCCCTTGGGTGATCCTTTTCGGTGATCTCCACGTACTCTTGGCCGAGCCGCTGCTGGAAGAAGCCCGACGCCAAGGCGAAACGTCTCGGCTGCTCGTTTCAACCCACGCCAACTGGGATCTTCTCAACACGTCCGTGAACGCGTGCGGACTGCACGCCCAAGTGTGTCTTCCTTGTGCCCAAGAGCAACTCGTCGATGCCGTCGAAGCGATGATAGTGCGCGCACTAGATTTACGGCGAGCCTACGACACGATTCGGTTGGCGCTCAGAGACGCCAAAGAAGACCTTCACTCACTGCAACTGCACTCTAGCTAAACTCGACCCTCCGACAGAAACTAACACCCATGGCACTCAGTCAAAAACAAATCATCGACTGCAAAGGAATGCAGTGCCCCGCACCCATTCTCCACATCGCCAAAGCGGCGCGCCAATTGGGAACGCAGCCCGCCGTCTTCGAAGTACTGGTCGACGATGGGGACTTCCCAAACGACATCGAAGCCTGGTGCCGCACCTCAAAGAACCAGCTAGTCGAGCTAGCGGAAAGTGACGGTATCTACAAAGCCACGATAGCCCTCAACGGCGCGACCCCCAGCAACGACACCACTTCTCAAAGCGGTACCCAGCCGACGGTAGCGCAGGTCCGACCCGCGGCGCAGGCGCCCCCCCGCACCGCGACGATCGCCGCAGACGATACGAGCCGCCTCGACTGCCGTGGAATGCGATGCCCTGCTCCGATTCTCGCTCTTTCGAAATCGGCTCGCAGCTTCGGCAACCAGCCCATGCTGATCGAAGTGTTGTCGGACGACGCGGAGTTCCCGAGAGACTTGGAAGCTTGGTGTCGCACGACCCACAGCGAGGTGTGCGAATCCAGCGAGCAGGACGGTACACATCGCGTATTGGTTGCCATCAATGGAGCTGCCGATCCTCTGCCCCTCACGGAAGTGGAGGAGGAGATAGGCGCCCCGCAGCAGTCTGCGACAACCCCGTTCCCTGCGGCACCTGCGCCCAGCCCGCTGCAACAGGTTGCGGTGGCACCGCCGCCGCGGAGCGCCGCAATGGCGGCCGTCGCACAAGCCTCCCAGCTGGATTTGCGAGGACTACGAGCGCCAGACCCCGTGCGTCAGCTGTCCCGGGCCTTGGTCACGACACCCGGCAGTCGCGTCCGCGTGTTGAGCGACGATCCGGGCTTCATGTCCGATGTGATGGCGTGGTCTCGAGCCGCAGGAGTCACCGTGCTGTCTGCACAGCACCAGCCCGAAGTGACCCTCGTGGAGTTGCAACTCGGGGACGCTTCCGCACCAGCTCTGTCGCCCGCACAGGAGCCGCTGACTGTGCCTCTGGCCGTACCGGCACAACAACCCCTCACCTCTTCCGCTGAAAGTCCCCTCGCCGTACCTCGTGACAATCTCTGCACCATCTTGATCATTCACAACGACTTCGAGTCCTTGATGGCAGCAATGATGTGCGCCACGACGGCCGCCGCCCAGGGAATGGATGCCGCCATCTACTTCTCCTTCTGGGGCGTCAACCTACTGCGCGGAGAGCGACCGCGACGCGACGTTCCCAAGGGGAAGGTCAGCATTCTGCAGAAGTTGATGCAGTGGATGATGCCCAAAGGACCTCGTCGTCAGAAAATGGGCAAGATGCACATGGGTGGTATGGGCCTGGGCATGATGAACTACTTCATGCGCAAGAACAACGTCATGAGTCTCGCCGAATTGATGGACTCGGCGGTCGAGCAAGAGGTCAAGTTCGTCGTCTGCTCCATGAGCATGGGCATCATGGGGATCCAGAAGCGCGACATCATGGCCCTCCCCAACGTCGAGTTCGCCGGCGTGACAGCCTTCGTGGAGATGTCGCGTCGTTCGAGCATGAGCCTCGTATTCTGAACGAGTGAACCGAATGAGCGGAAACCCAGCCAAGACACACCCCGGTGCCAGCAGCAACGAGAGCGCCCCCCGCGCCCGACCGCTGCCTCGGCCACCCCTGCCGCCACCCCCGGCTCCCCCACCCCGCCGCGGAGAGACGTCATCGGGCAGCGTGACTCGACCGGCGGTTGCCGACAAGCCAAACGGTATCAAGTGGCGAATGGCCGAACCGTACAAGTTGGTCAAGCGCGTCGGAGGCGATTCGCTGCAGTTCGAAGGAAAGAACACGAACACGTCGCGTCGAGTGATCGTTCAACTCATCACCGGTGACGACGAAGCCACGCTCATGAAGCGCGTGCACCTCGCATGCCGTTTGCGACATCCGAACACTGCTCGGCTCCTGGACGCTGGAGTCGTGACTCAGCCCGTGCGCGTGGGCTACTTGGTGCGCGAGTACGTCGCAGGTGAGACGCTGGAAGCGCATCTTCAGAAACACCAACTATCCCTCAGAGAGAGCATCAGTCTGCTTCGGCAAGTTCTGAATTCCCTTGCCGAAGCACATACGCTGGGCTTGCACCACGGACGCATCTCGCCTGAACACGTGCTCGTCTCGAACAACGGCACTTTGGATGAATTGCATGCGAAGGTGATCGGATACTGGACTCTATCGGAGCGCGAACGTGAGGAGACGGGAGAGTACGTCGCGCCCGATGCGAGCCCGAGTGTGGGGGGGGATCTGTGCGCGGCGGCCAAGTTGTTGCTGCGCTGCCGAACGGGCAGTAGCGATACCCAAGGTGTGGAGCAGCTGGCGACGGAGAACGAGCAACTCGGCGCCGTCATCGCGCGGGCGCTCAGTGACGACCCGAACGACGGGTACCCGAGTGTGGGGCACTTCTGGCAGGCCATCGCCAACTGCAGTCGGGGCGACGCGATGACTGATACGGGCAGTTGGTCACCAGCCCGCAGTCGCACGTCCCCAAGGCTCGTCCCCACCAAGCACAGTCTGATGTCCACACGAGCCTCCAGCGTGTGGGTGCTGGATGGCGACCCCGCGATCTCGAGCCCTTGTGTCGAGGACGCGATAGCGAGACTCCGAAAACAGTATCCGGTCCGGATCGTGGCGCAGAGTGAACGACAACTGCTCGCTGATCAGCTCCTACAACAGGACGTAACGCTGCCCTGGATTGTCATCTTCGGGGGCATGAGCGTGTTGGTCGACGACCCGTTGCTGCGGTTTTTGGGTACTAGCGTGGAAGTCAGCCGCCTGCTCGTCTCGTCACACGACAATCTGGAACTGCTGCAAGCTGCCATCACCCAAGGCGGACTCGACGGCCACGTGAGCTTGCCGAGTGAAAGTGACGACGTGGTGGCTGCAGTCGAGTCACTGATGATGGTGACGAGACGCCTGAACAATCACTACGACGCCATCCGCTTAGCGTTGCGCAAAGCCCACGACCAAGTCGACAAGCTGAGCCACGCCATCGTGGCGAGCGAAACGGGCGCATCGAAAGCAGACTCGGTCAGTCGGCTGCGCGCGCTCACGGGAGGGGAGCATGACTGAGCTAGCAGGACAGGTGGAGCAGAGCCAGCAGCGCGCCCCAAACAGCGGACCAGGAGTGAAACTGATGGCGCCTCACGAATTGGCGCGGGAAACTCAGATCGCCATCATCGACGTGCGGCCTAAGGAGGAGCGCGACGGCGAGCTCGGCTTCGTGCCAGGTTCACGGTCGATCTCAGATTGCGACCTCGACGCACTCGCGCGCAAGCTGAGCCAAGGCTATGGCCCCGCCCACGCCGTCGCGATCGTGTGCCTGAGCGGCAAGCGCAGCCTGCCTGTGGCGGAACATCTCCGCGGCGCAGGCTTGGCGGATGTAGCCCACCTAGAGGGTGGGATCTTGAGTTGGCGAGCAGAAGGTCTGCCCCTGTGCGGTGTCCGCTCGATTCCGAAAGAAGAGCAGGTATCGCTGAGCTGCATCGAAGACTTTCCCCGCGCGGTCCTGTCCTGCTTCGTGGCAGAGTCGGTGGAAGCTCAACTGGACGCTGGCGCCCAACAGATCGCCAACCCACGACAACTGGTCGAACGGGTATTCGACGGACCGCACTCGTCCGACCCGGAACACCTACTCGCCTGCTTGGACCTACTCGCCGAGCAAGCACGGCGAGCCGGCCACCCCTTGGGTCACATCGCGCTGAACGTGGACCGCATGCGCGCATCTCTCATGTCAGTCGTCTGCTGAAACCGGCTAGGCCGAGGAAGGCAACTGCCGCGCGCTGCTACCGGGGCAGTTGCTCCAGGCCGGCGAGCGCAGCGTCGTGTGTGGGTCGGAAAGGTCGACGCGTTGGATGCGAGGTGTCACCGCGGGGGCTCATCGTTGTTGGGTGGATGCGGCTGTGCTGCGTTGGTCCACGCAAGAAGCGCCGCACGACACGTACCAGTGAGTCACAACCTCGCGTCACCAGCATGAGTCCTAAACTAGTGCAGCGACGGACCTACGCGCTGGTCCGCGCCTCACTCGAGCTGAGAACGCGACGTACCTGCCACCTCGAGGATCAAACCCGGTCCGTAGGCCTTGGCTGGGGTTTGAAAGCCGACGGGAGCGTCGCCGCCTGCAGCTCGTCGCGCAGAGATGAGAGCCGTGAGCATCGTGAGCTGATACCCCTCCGGCGTGCGCAACTGGGCTTGTACCGAACGGCCTCCGGCGTTGGTCACCTTGCCCCAGAGGCGCACGTGAGCGTTCTTGCGTGTTGCCTCGTCGGGACCGCCCGGGGGCACGCGGCTCTTGAGGAAGCGCTGCAGCGGTCGGGTCCTGAGGAGACCTCCCAGATACCGACTCGCTTTGAAAGCGCGGTACATTTGTGGTGGCGCCGCCAGGTAAACTTCGATATTCGGGATCCCCGTGCTGTAGAAGGCGGTGGACACATCGCCCCACGGGATGGTCACACACGTCTCCAACTGTCCGTCGAAGTTGATGTCCATCGTGCGCCAAGCCGGAGGCACTTGCACAATCTTCCCGTCCTGCCGCACTGCCCCCGACCCGATCGACTCGATCGACACCAGGGTCGTACCATGAGACAGTTGCGGAGAAGAGCTCTTGAATGCCAACGTCAAGTGGGTCGCATCTTCGAGCTGCTGTGCCAGGTAAACAGCCAGGCAGTCCGTCGGAACGACGTCGAAGCCGACACCGGGCATGAGCATGATGCCGACCTTCTTCGCGCGTTCGTCGCTGGCGGCAAGCGCCTCGAAGACGTCGATCTCTCCGGTGATATCCAGATAGTGCGTCTTGGTGCGCAGACACGCCTCAACCATCTGGCTCGCCGTCTGCGAAAACGGGCCTGCGCAGTGCAGCACGACGTCCACCCCATCGAGCGCGGCATCCAGCCTGCCGCGATCGTCGAGCCCGAATACGCGGTGAGGGCAGCTCAAGCGCTCGGCGAGAGGCCGGATCTTCTGCTCTGCGCGCCCTCCCAACACCGGCCTACCGCCTTCGGCTACGGCGCGCTCAGCGATGAGGCCGCCGGTGTACCCCGAGGCGCCGTAAATGAGCACGTTGTCCATAGGAGCGCGGGATAGCACGGGACAAGCCTTCCGAGCAGGCGAATAGCCAGCGCGTTCGCACATCGGCCGCCGCGCAACGGGAGCGCGTCGCACACCCGCACAGCCGACTCTTCCTCCGTGCTCGCGCGGTACCGTCGCCGAAAAAGCGCACAACACCAGTCTAGGCCGTGTGCTACATAGCTAAGGATGACGAGCACGGGTGTCAGACGGCCTCGCTGCGCGCCGTTCGGTCTTGACGCCGTTCACACGCTGCGGCGCGTCACGTTGAGGCACCGCAGCTTCATACCAGTGGGTATCACCACTTCAGTCTTGCTCAGTTGGCTGGTGCTCGGCTGCGCGGAGCCTACCGACACCAACTTCGAGACCCGGAGCGCACATCCCAGAACCTCAACTCCCGAAGACGTAGAATGCCTGCAGGCGACAGACGGATCGAGACTGCGCCGGCGCGGGTTCCGCGGCGAGGACGGCTCGTTCTACGGCCTCTCCTGGACGGACACCGCTATCGGCGGATATTGTGAGTTCGTACCCACGGGGGAACGGACCATGCACTGCCTGCCCGTCTCCGCCGCAATTCCCTTCGTCCACCTGGACCCCGAGTGCAACGAGCAGCCGGTCACATTTCGTGCCGGGACTCGCTGCGATGACATTCCGACAGGCACGCCGTATCGCTACATGGTCAAGGGGACGACCACGATCGACGAGTCGTCTTGTGCGACGCACGAGTATCGAGTTTTTGAGGTAGGCCCACGTCTCGACCTGACCCAGACGACGTTCGGGCCCGGCCCCGACGGACCGTGCTCCCCTGAGGATTGGTCCGCTTTGAACGTCGAGTTTTTCGAAATCGGCGACGAAGTGTCTCTCGATACGTTCGTCGCGGTGGAGAACGAAGAGGTCGTGGGCGACCGACTGTCCACGCTGCGTCGGGTGATGAGCGACGGCTCGGTCGACTACTACACCTACGGGCCCTACGACGAAGCACTGCAAACCACTTGTGACCCGAAGATCGCCGCAGACGGGCAGTTGCGCTGTTTACCAAGTACAACGGCAAGCGTACGGTTCTTGGACGACGAGTGCGCTCAGAGTGTCACCCAATACGGCGAGCCGTGTCCCGGAACACTAGGCCCCACGGTTTCCTATGCGCTGGAGCCGTCTGGATCGTGTGCGCACGAAGTCACTCGCGTGTATGAAGTCGGCACTCCGGATGAAGTATCGGAGGTGGCAACTTCGTATGAAAAACTACCATCCGACGGCTCCTGCAATGAGTCCGTTGCGGGACGGTTCGCGCCATTGGGCCCCGAGGTTCCAGCCGAATCGATGGCTTCAGGATCGATGGACATCCGTTCGTGCGGGCCACTCCGCCGCGGCGGTTCACGTCTTGCCGTACTGAATGTCGAATGGGGCGGCGGCCTGTTCCATACCGGTGATTTCTTCGACTTGGAGCTGGAGGTTCGCTGCGCACCAGGCGTCGCAGCGGACGGCGCTACGCGCTGTCTTCCGATGGAGCACGTTGAATACGGTCCGGCGACGCACTACGCGGACGCCGCGTGCAGCGTGGAAGCAATCGGCTATTCCTGCCCTGCTTCGCAACCAGGGTTGCCGACGGTGCCCCGATTCGCGGTGATTCGGGGCACACCGGACGAGTGCCAACCAGCCCGCAGTCGAGTGTACTCCTTGGCCGCTGGCGAACTGACGGCAGTCTACTATCTGAGCCATGACGAGTGTGTGCCCGCGATGAGCAAGGAGAGCATGACCTACCGAGCTCTCGGGCCTGAAGTCCCAGCAACGGACCTGGTCGAGTTCACGTTGGACGACTGAACGAGTATCAACGTCGCACGTTGTCGATGCGCCTCTCTCGTACCACGGAACGGTCGGACCGTTCTCCCGCACAGAGATGGCGTCCCCTGGTACCGGCGCTGTGTTGACCTGCTACGTTCGCGCTCGAGCACTACTTGGATTGTAGCCGAGCAATCTCTTCGCGAAAGTAGCGCTGCTCGGGTTCTTGCTGCGCCAGATCGAGCGCTTGGCGAAGTGAGGTGAGGGCATCTTCGGTCCTCTGGAGCTGCCGGCAGAGATCTGCGCGCGCGGCGTGGGCTGGCAGGTAGTTTTTCAGCGCGGAGAGCCATGGCGCGGCCAGCGGCCGGCAGATACCCCCCCGTTCTCGGTGACGATCGCCTATATTCATCGAGTGAGGATGCGAAGGTGGCTGAGGTGTGGGTTGCTGGTGCTGCCCTTGGGTTGTTCTGACTTTCCTTTTGAGCTCGGAAAAGAATGCACCGCGGTCGGGTGTTTCACCTTCCTTCGCATTGAGCTCGTGTTTGATTCCGACGTAGCCCCCGACGCAGTAGACGTGATTGTCCACCACGATGACCAGTCTCTGCGGTGTGACTTCGAAGCGGACGTCGACCCGTGTCATCAGGGGTTTGCTCCTGACGTCGACCCCGCTATCGGCCCGGGTAGCGGGCCCCCAAACCCCTTCGTCATCATCTTGAGGGATACACCGCAGAGCGTACGAGTGACCGTCTCGTCGCCGAACGGAGTCGAACACCGCACTCTCGAACCCGAATATCAGCGCTTCGAACCCAATGGGCCTGGTTGCGGCGGCTGCTTGTCGGCCGACACCACCCTGCAATTCTCGCACTGAAGCGGCACGCGTGCTCAGCTCATAAAAAACTCGCACGAGTTGCGCCACTTCCGCGCAAAAGATTCCGACCGGGGGTGTCGCATGAGCTTGATCGTCGACGCCTCCGTATGCGATGGCTGGCTTTGCTTCGATGGATTGAAGGTGTCATGGCTCCACCCAGGGTGCTATCTCAGGAAGGCCTTCAGGGCTTGCTCCAAACGCTCACATACAGGGGGTACACTCTGTGTGGCCCCAGGGTTCGCGCTGGAGCCATCACTCACGACGAGATCGACGGCATCGAGGATTTGCCCCGTGGCATCACCGAGGAACAGTCGGCGGGGCAGTACGAGCTGGTGGATACCGGTGGTCCAGAGCTCTTTGGGTTTGCCTCGACAGCTCAAGGCTTCAAACGCTTCTTCCACCCGCCGCAACAGACCCTCTTTTCCCTGCGGCGGTCTAAGGACGGGCCTGAGCTCATTGTCGGCGAGACGGGAGCTAGGCCAGTCGCGTTGATTGGCGCTCGCGGTTGTGACATCGCCGGCCTGAGCACGCTCGACGGAGTACTGGCCAACGCTGAGCCAGCCGATCCCGCCTATCGGGCCCGGCGGGCTGAGGTTTTTGTGGTGGCAGTTCACTGTAACGAGCCGGGCGGGACTTGCTTCTGCACCTCAGTGGGTACCGGCCCAGAAGCGAAGCAGGACTACGACCTGGCGCTGAGTGAGATCGCCGACGGCGATACGACGCAATTCGTCGTGCAAGTCGGTAGTCGCCTGGGTGAGGACGTGCTGCTTCAGGTGGAAACCAATGCAGCAAGTGACGAGCAGGTTGCGCTTGCGCAGGGCAATCTCCAACGCGCCGCCCAGCGGATCGACAAGCGCGTCGACACCGGTGGACTGCAGCAGTTGCTGCAACAGAACCCCGAACACCCCGCCTGGGCTGGGGTGGCGGAACGCTGCCTCGCGTGCGGCAACTGCACGATGGTGTGCCCGACCTGTTTCTGCAGTACGACCGAAGAGCAGAATGGTTGGCAGGGTGAATCAGGACGGGTGCGGTCGTGGGATAGCTGTTTCACGCAAGATTTCTCTTACTTGCATGGGGGTAGCGTGCGTGTTTCGACGCGCGCACGCTACCGACAGTGGTTGACGCACAAGTTCTCGACTTGGTTCGACCAATTCGGCAGTTCGGGTTGTGTGGGCTGCGGTCGTTGCATCAGTTGGTGTCCTGCGGCGATCGACGTCACGGAGGAGTTGGCTCAGATCCGTGAGCCGGCGTCGACCGTCGCCCGAGCAGCCAGTGAGCATTGGGAGGAGTGACATGGAAAACCTCGAGCGTAGCCTCAAAGAACACCCGTTCGTCGACGACCTGCCCGATCGAATGGTCGCATTTCTCAACGGTTGCACCAAGAACATGCGCTTCGATACTGGTGAGTACTTGTTTCGTGAGGGCCAAGCCGAAGACTACCTGTACCTGCTCCGGAAGGGGCAGGTCGAGCTGCAAAGCCACGTGCCAGGACGAGGTGCGCTCACCTTGGAGACAATCGAGGGTGGCGAGGCGTTGGGGGTGTCGATCGTCTTTCCGCCCTACGACTGGCCGTTGGACGCGCGCGCCATTTCCCCCGTGCTGGCGTTTGCGGTCGACGGCGAGTGCCTGCGAAAGAAGATTGCGGCCGATCCGGAATTCGGGTGCGAGGTACTCCGACGGCTCTTGGTCGACGTGCACGGCCGGCTCACGCGGGCACGTATTCAACAGCTCGACCTGTACAAGGGAGAGCTCGAGGAGCGGGGTGAGTGAACGCTGAACAGCCCATGTTGCCGGAGCTGATGACGATCACCGCCCGGCGCCAAGAGACGCGGGACACCTTCACCCTCGAGTTCGCACCGCCGAGCGGCTTTTACTTCGAGCCGGGTCAGTTCAACATGCTGTACGTTCCGGGGTACGGCGAAGTGCCGATCTCGATCAGTGGCGATCCCGATACGCCCGAGAAGCTCGCGCACACCATTCGTGCCGTGGGCGGCGTGACGAAAGCGATGGCACGCCTCGACGTCGGAGACACCGTTGGGGTACGAGGGCCGTTCGGCACCGGTTGGCCAGCGCCGGGCAACAATGAACAGCTCGTCGTCATCGCCGGTGGAATTGGCCTGGCTCCGCTCAGGCCTCTCATTTTGCGGGCCGTCAACCGCAATTGGTCGCTGTTCTTGGTTTACGGAGCGCGCACGCCCAGCGAGGTGCTCTATCCCACCGATCTCGAGGCCTGGTCGGCTCACGAGCAGGTGACGTGTGTCGTCACCGTCGATCGTGGCGATCCTGGGTGGGGCGGGTATACGGGGCTTGTGACGAAGTTCATCCCAAACCTCGGCTTTTTTTCCGCGAGGGCACGGGCCGCAACTTGCGGCCCCGAGGTGATGATGCGCTTTGCCGCTCGTGAGCTGGCCAACGCAGGACTGCCTCATGAACGCATTTTCGTTTCTTTGGAGCGCAACATGCGCTGCGGCATTGGATTCTGTGGGCACTGCCAACTGGGTCCTCATCTGTTGTGCAAAACCGGCGCCGTCCTGTCCTACGACCGGGCCGCCCCCGTGATGCTGGTTCGGGAGTTGTAGCGATGGTTGCCGACGCACTTTGCAAGCCCAAACTCGCCGTGTGGAAGTTCGCCTCATGCGATGGCTGCCAACTGAGCTTGCTCGATTGTGAGGACGAGATCCTGCTCTTGTCTGAGGCGGTCACGATTGCCTACTTCTTGGAAGCATCCCGAGCCACTGTAGAAGGGCCATACGATCTATCTTTGGTCGAGGGGTCGATCACGACGGAGCACGACCGGGAGCGCATCCGCGAAATCCGCAAGATATCCAAGAAGGTGGTCACCATCGGCGCGTGCGCCACCTCTGGCGGCATTCAAGCGCTGCGCAACTTCGCCGACGTGGAGGACTTCAAGAAGGCCGTTTACGCTCACCCAGAATACGTCGACACGCTCGCCAGCTCCACGGCTATCTCGACGCACATTCCCGTCGACTTCGAGCTTCGTGGTTGTCCCATCAACAAGCGGCAGTTGCTCGAGGTCGTGCTCGCAATGGTGCAAGACCGAAAGCCCGAGGTGCGGGAACATAGCGTGTGCATCGAGTGCAAGCGTGCCGGTGCAGTCTGCGTGATGATTGCCAACAAGGAGCCGTGCCTCGGGCCAGTCACCCACGCCGGGTGCGGGGCGCTGTGCCCGACCTATGCCCGCGGTTGCTTCGGCTGCTATGGTCCAGCGGATACGCACAACATCGAGGCTCTGCGTACCGTGCTAGCGCGAACGCAGGTATCGCCGCTGCGTCAACAGCGCTTGTTCGCAACGTTCAACGTGGACGCGGAAGGGTTCGTTTCTGCTCACCGCCTAACGCGCACACAGCCTTCCGGGAGGAAAGCCGAATGAAGACGATTCAGGTCGACTATCTCGCACGCGTCGAGGGCGAGGGCGCGCTGAAGATCCACTTCGACGGCGAGCGCGCCACGTCTGTGCAGCTGCGTATCTTCGAGCCACCCCGCTTCTTCGAGGGCTTTCTGCGAGGTCGCAGTGTTCTCGAAACGCCCGACATCACGGCGCGTATCTGCGGTATCTGCCCGGTCGCTTATCAGATGAGCGCATGCCATGCTGTCGAGAACGGCCTCGGGGTCGTGTTGCCGGACGAGCTACGACGCTTGCGGCGGCTGCTGTATGCTGGCGAATGGATCGAGAGCCACGTCTTGCACATGTTCATGCTGCACCTGCCTGACTTCTTGGGCAAGCAGAGCGCCTTGGAAGTCGCCAAGGAGAACGCTGAAGAGGTCAAGCGCGGGCTACGTATCAAGAAAGCCGGGAACTCCATCGTCAACGTCTTGGGCGGGCGAGAGATCCATCCCATCAATGTCAAGGTGGGGGGCTTTTACCGCTTGCCAACGAAGGCGGAACTCCGAGCCCTGCTGCCCGAGCTCGACTGGGCGAAACGAGCCATGCTCGATACCGTGGGTTGGTTCGCACAGTTGGGGTGTCCGAGCTTCGAGCGCGACTACGAGTTCGTAGCCCTGCGGCACGAGACCGACTACCCATTTTCAGAAGGCCGGCTCGTGTCGAACAAAGGCTTGGACATCGCAGTCGAAGACTACGACGAGCACTTCGAGGAGCAGCATCTCGCGCATTCCACGGCGCTTCACTCGGTGCTGCGCGAGCGCGGGGCTTACTTCTGTGGTCCGCTGGCGCGCTTCAATCTGAACTTCGACCGCCTTTCTCAAGAAGCAAGAGAGGCCGCAGAACGGGTCGGGTTGGTGCCGCCATGCAACAATCCTTTCAAGAGCTTGCTCGTCCGCGCGATCGAAACGATACAGGTCCTGGGCGAAGCCATCGACATCATCGAGGCGTACCGCGAGCCGAAGCACGCTGCGGTCGAATTACCGCTTCGCGCGGCGACGGGCTTCGCCTGTACTGAAGCACCGCGTGGCATTCTTTACCATCGCTACAGTTTCGATGCTGAGGGCGCGATAGACCACGCACGCATCGTGCCGCCCACATCGCAAAACCAGAAGACCATCGAAGAGGATTTGATGGATCTGTCCTCGGTGTTGGTGCGGATGGAGCATGGCGAGGCAACCTGGCTCGCGGAGCAGGCGGTGCGCAACTACGACCCGTGCATCTCCTGTTCCACTCACTTCCTCAAGCTGGAGATCGAACGTGTCTGAGGCCACGCGAGTGGTTGCGTTGGGGCAACCGGTGGCAGGCGACGACGGGGCAGCGCTCGACGTCGTGGCTCGCCTACGACAACGTCGCGAACGAGGGGAGGTGCTCGTCGCGGGGGGAGGACCTCAGGTGGAGTTGCTCAGTGCGTCCGAGCCCTCGCGTTTGGTCGAGCTCTTGTGTCACCCTGGCCCCGTCTGGGTAGTCGATGCGGTGGTCTGCGCTGGCACACCCGGACAAGTGCTGGAACTGAACACCGATATGTTGAGCCGGGGGGCCTCCTGCTCCGTCTCCAGTCACGGTATGGACGTGCGCCAGGCAATCGAGCTTTGCGCGCTTCTGTATCCCGGCCAGGTGTCTCCCGAGGTCCGTATCTTTGCTATCAGCATCGATGCCCCGCGCCAGTACGAGCAAGGGCTTTCCCCTTCCGTGGCAGCGGCTGTCGAGCGTTGCGTGGAGCGGCTCCAGGGCGAGCTGTCGAAGATGAACTGAGGCACGCCGATGCACGAAAGTAGTCTAGCCAAGCAATTGCTCCGCGCGACATTGGAGCGCGTACCCGAAGGTCAGCGTGTGGTGAACGTGCGCGGCTGGCTTGCGGAAACCGAAGCACTCGACCGCGAAGCCATCGCTTTTCACTTTCGCGCACTAGCGAAAGATACGCCGGCCAGCGACGCGAACCTGGATCTGGACTTGATTCACACCGAAGCGCGCTGTCGTGCCTGCGGAGCGACCTACAAGCCCGAACATCACCTTACCTTGTGCCCTGAATGCGGCGGCACAGAAGCTGACTTGCTGGGGCCAACTGGTTTGGGCATCGACAGCATCGATGTGGAATGAGGCGTGCGCGTTCTGCTACGAGTCGGTGGGACCGTGCAAGGGGTCGGTTTCCGGCCTCAGGTATACGTTTTGGCGCAGCGTTTGGGCCTCACCGGCTGGGTGAAGAACGACGTCGGTGGTGCACGATTGGAGGTTCAGGGGTCCGAAACGGGGATTGAGAGCTTCGTCGAGCAGCTGCACAGGCTCCCCGCACCCGCGCGCGTGGAGCGCATCGAGTGTGTTCTGCGGGCCGAGCAGCGCGATGTGGGCTTCCGCATCGAGCCGAGCGATGATAGGGGCGCCGAAGGTGGTGTGCCCCTGTCGCCGGATCTCAGAACATGCGAGCGCTGCTTCGCCGAGATGATGGACCCGAGTGACCGCCGGTATCAGTACCCGTTCATCAGCTGCGCGGGTTGCGGACCGCGCTACTCGATCTCGTTCACCCTGCCTTACGACCGCTCCAACACCAGCATGGCAGATTTCGAGCTTTGCGACGGCTGCCAGGCGGAGTTCGACGACCCCGAGGATCGACGTATGCACGCTCAGGCCATCGCTTGTGCCGAGTGCGGTCCCAGGTTGCGCTTGCTCAATCCCGCCGGAAGGCGAGTGCAGGACGGCGCGCCCTTGGAGGGCGCCTTGGCGGTCTTGCGGCGCGGCGGCGTGCTCGGGTTGCTCGGTCTCGGTGGGTTTCAGCTCTTGGTCGACGCCACCAACGAAGAGGCGGTTGCTACGCTGAGGGCGCGCAAGCGGCGTCCGCACAAGCCGTTGGCGGTGATGTTCGAGGACCTCGCAGCGATTCGCAGGCTGTGCCGCGTGTCCGAGCAAGAGGCGCAAGTATTGTCTTCCGCGATGGGTCCCATCCTCTTGCTGGAGATGCTCGACGATGCGGCTCCGTCGACAGGGGTAGGGGCCAGCGTTCGCGGACCCAACAACACGCGACTCGGCGTCATGCTCCCGACGACCGGTCTCCACCGCATTTTGTTGGCACGCCTTGGGCGAGCACTGGTGTGCACGAGTGGTAACATTTCGGGCGAACCCTTGTGCGTCTCGATGGAGGAGGCCGTGCCTCGTTTGGGGCCGATCGTGGACTGCTTCTTGACCCATGACCGTGCGGTGGTGCGGCCTGTCGACGATAGCGTCGGGCAATGGGGGGCGAGTGCGTTCCGAGTCCTGAGACGTGCCCGGGGCGCCGCGCCTGGTGCGGAGGCAAACATGCTGGGTGAGCGCGCTGTGCTCGCGTTGGGAGCCCAGCAGAAACACACGTTCACTCTAGCGCGTAAACGGCAAGCGATCATGAGCCCTCACCTTGGTGACCTAGAAAGTGTTGTCGCTCGGGAGCGCCTGGAGAACGAGCTTCAGCAATGGCTGAGCTTGCTGCGGGTCAAACCCGAAGTGGTCGCTTGCGATCTGCACGAGGGCTACGTCTCCAGTCAGCTCGCGGCAACGTTGAGCGACCAGTGGCAGGTCCCGCTCTTGCGCTTTCAGCACCACCACGCACACATCGCCGCCGTGTTGGCCGAACACGAGGCCACGTCGGAGGTGCTCGGTCTTGCGTGGGATGGTTCGGGGCTGGGCGATGACGGAACCCTCTGGGGTGGTGAAGCCTTGTCGTGCCGGGGCGCCTCGGGTCAACGAGTGGGTCATTTATTGCCGTTTCAACTGCCAGGTGGAGCTCGCGCGATGTTGGAGCCGCGCCGTTCACTCCTGGGGCTGCTGCACGGCGCTGGTATGTGGGATGCGGCTGCGGAGTTGAGCGACTTCACAGCGTCGGAGCTCGACGTTCTGCAGCTATCCATGACGCGTCAGCTCAACGCTCCGTGGACATCCAGTATGGGGCGCTTGTTCGACGCTTCAGCGGCGCTCGCCGGTGCACGAACGCAGTGCTCGTTCGAGGGTCAGGTCGCCAGCGAGTGGATGATGCTCGCCGAGCGCTGTGGTACCGACGTCGGAAGTTATCCGTTGGAATTGGATGCCAACGGCATCGCAGACTGGAGGGCGATGGTGTCGGCGCTACTCGAGGACAAACGCCGAGCTGTCGGCGCCGATGTCATGGCGCGTCGCTTTCATGAAACGCTGGCCAGGTTGTCGGTTCGATGGGCTGACGCCTCGGGCTTCGAAACCGTGGTGCTCGCAGGGGGTTGCTTTCAGAATCGACTGTTGCTCGAGCTGTGCGTTGCACAGTTGAGCCATGCCGGTCACCGCGTGCTCGTACCGAGACGGCTGCCGCCGAATGACGGAGCGATTTCGCTCGGTCAGGCCTGGTTGGCGTGTCATCCCGAGACGTCATTGGCGCCTTGATGCTTGTTTCTGACACGGAGTGCCCTGACAATTGGACTCGCCATGTGCCTCGCAGTCCCAGGAAAAATCGTCGAGCTCACGGGAGGGGAGCCGGAAATGGCGAAGGTTGCCTTCGGCGGCGTCACCCAGTCGGTTTGCACAGCGTATGTGCCGGAGGCCCGCGAAGGCGATTACGTGATCGTGCATGTCGGCTTTGCGATCTCCGTTTTGAACGAGGCGGAAGCCAAGGCGCGATGGACGCTGCTCTCCGAGTTGGGAGACTTGGATGCGCTCAACGCAGAGGAAACCAGCCGATGAGTCGCTAAACGTCGCAGCAGTAGAGTTGCTGACAATAGTCTGAGGATGAGTGTGAGCTAGTGCGCTACCTAGATGAATACCGCGACGCGGAGATGACGAAGAGCCTTGCAGAGCGGATCCGTCGGCGCGTCACTCGGACCTGGAACATCATGGAAGTTTGCGGTGGGCAAACCCATTCCATCGTCAAAAATGGGCTCGATCAAATACTGCCCACGGAGGTGCAGCTGCTGCATGGGCCCGGGTGCCCGGTGTGCGTGACGCCGCTCGAGTTGATCGATCAAGCCATCGCGCTGTCGTTGATGGAAAACGTTACGGTGTGTTCTTTTGGCGATATGCTGCGTGTGCCTGGGTCGCAGATGAGCCTTCTTCAAGCACGGGCGCGGGGCGGCAGCGTGCAACTGGTGCAGAGCCCCCTGGGTGCCCTGGAACTGGCGCGTCGTGAGCCCGCCCGAGAAGTCGTGTTCTTTGCCGTCGGTTTCGAAACGACGGCGCCAATGACGGCCATGGTCGCAATGATGGCCAAGAAGCAGCAAGTGAAGAACTTCAGCTTGCTCGTGTCTCACGTGCTGGTGCCTCCGGCTCTCGAGGCGATGTTATCCGCTGAGGACCACGCCATCGACGGCTTCCTGGCAGCGGGTCACGTGTGTACGGTCATGGGGGTGGCGGAGTACCCGCCGATCGCAGAGCGTCATCGGGTGCCGATTGTCGTGACAGGCTTCGAGCCGGTAGACATCCTGGAGGGTGTGCTGCGCTGTGTCGAACAACTCGAAGCTGGGCGCCACGAGGTGGAGAACCAATATGCTCGTTCGGTGCGCGCCGAAGGAAATCGTGCCGCCATCGAGTCGGTGCAGAGAGTGTTCGAACCCACGGCGCGCAACTGGCGTGGCATTGGAGAAATTCCTGTCAGCGGTCTCCGGCTGCGGCGGGGCTATTCCGATCTCGACGCCGCGCAGCGCTTCACGCTTCCTCTCCAAGTTGCGCGAGAGCCCAGTGAGTGCATCAGTGGGCTCGTTTTGCTGGGCAAGAAGCGACCAGGCGACTGCCCCGCTTTTGCAGAGCGTTGCACCCCCGACACCCCCCTCGGCGCGCCCATGGTTTCGGGTGAAGGCGCTTGCGCAGCATACTACCGCCACGGTCGTGCACGGTTCGAGGGCGCGGGCGGCGATGGGTCCCCAAGGGGCGAGAGTGCAGGTACCTGCGATCGCGGGGCCCAAGCGGTGGCGAGCGCGCCTGCCGCCGTGACCAAGACCGCGGAAGCCTCAGGTGCCCACCCCGCGGAGAACTGGGGTCGCCGATGAGCGTGCCGGATCTGAGCTGCCCGGCGCCCACCGCGTCTGATGTGGTCGAGATGCTCCACGGTGCCGGTGGACGCCAGACTCAAGCCCTGATCCGCACTATTTTTCGCGAAGCATTTGACGGCGCGAACGCCGGCTTTTCGCCAAACGTCGACGGGTTGAGCAACGACGGCGCCGTCTTCGAGCTGCCCCGAGGTGAAGGAGCACTCAGCGTCAGCACCGACGCCTATGTCGTGCAGCCCGTGTTCTTTCCTGGGGGCGATATCGGCTCCATCGCCGTGACGGGAACCCTCAACGACCTGGCGATGGTGGGGGCTCGGGCCCACGCCATCACCGCGAGCTTCGTTCTCGAAGAGGGGTTCCCCCTCGACGACCTGCGCAGGATCGTGGCGTCGATGGCAGCCGTTGCCAAGGCGCTGAACGTCCCCATCGTGGCTGGGGACACCAAGGTCGTGCAACGCGGCCACGGTGACGGCGTTTACATCACCACCACCGGTATTGGCCTTCGTTCCCCAGGCATCGACTGGCAGCCGAGCCGTGTCCTCCCGGGCGATGTCATCATCGTGAGTGGGGACTTGGGTCGCCATGGTATCGCCGTGCTGTCGGCTCGCGAAGGGTTGGGCTTGAGTGGTCTGCCCGGCTCCGATTGCGAACTGCTGTGGCCGTTGGTCAGCAGGCTGCTGCCACTCGGTGAGTCCGTGGCGTGTTTGCGCGATCTGACCCGGGGTGGTCTTGGCAGCGCTCTGGACGAACTCGCGACTGCGTCGGGCACGCAACTCGAACTCGACGAAGGGAGCATTCCCGTTTCCGAGCCGGTGCGCGCAGCGTGTGAGCTGCTCGGTCTCGAACCGCTTTTCGTCGCCAACGAGGGACGCTGCGTGGCGATCGTGCGGCCCGACGTCGCAGAGCTGGTGCTCGACATCTTTCGTCGCTTTGCTAGTGGCGAGCAGGCGCGCAATGTGGGGCGAGTCGTGGCGGGTTCGGGCCGAGTGGTTCTCAATACGGCGATGGGGACGCAACGCAGCCTGGACTGGGGAGCGGTGGGGCAGCTTCCGCGGATCTGCTGAGAGCAGGCGAAGTGTTCGGCGCTCGAAGCGTTGCTGCCGTCCCCGCGCAGCGACCTGCAGCCCCGGCTACCCGGTGGCTGCCTGCTATGACGCTGCCGCCTTGGGCGTCGAGGTCGGCGCGAGAGGGCAGGGCAGCCTCCCTTGCTCCTACCCATGCTGGCATGCCAGCGCGGGGCCCGGTCGCAGGCAGCTTCGACCAGGTCGGTCTTCGTCGCGGTGCGTCAATGGGGCTCGCGTTCTTGTGAACGAAAGTTCAGCAACACATGTACGTCGCGTGTCCCCATGGTCGAAGCCAGGCGGCGGCGTCAGGGATTGTCGGTAAATTACCGGCTGAACTGGCGAGCAACACTGGCGCAACAGTGGCATTGTTCGAGCTTCAAGCGCAGCTCGACGTGCGGTGTCGCCCAGACCGCAAACAGTGAGCGGCCCTACCCAAACACACGGGATGCAAAATGCTAAGTGACCAAGAAAAACAGGCACTGAGAACGAGCTGGCGGTTGGTGGTGCCCATCGCCGAGACGGCAGCCGACTTGTTCTACAAGCGGTTGTTCGAATTGCGACCCGACTATCGTCCGCTCTTTCCTGATGACATGAGCGGGCAGAAGCGCAAGCTGCTACGGATGCTTGCTTTCGTCGTGCGGGCGATAGACTGGTCCGACGACGATTGGCGCAAGGACGTGCCAGCAAACGAGGATCTCATGCTCGTCATCTTGGCAATGGGCCGCCGACATTCGGAGCTCTACAAGATCCCTGACGAGTCGTACGCTGTGGTTGGTGACGCGCTATTGTGGACACTCGGCTATGGTCTCGGAGACGCATTCACTAATGAGGTAAAGAACGCGTGGACCCAGTTGTATACGTCTCTCGCGAGGACGATGCGAATGGGCTCTGCCATGATAACACGCGACGACGATTGGTCGGACCCCCACTCTGCCTTGGAGCACGGCGAGGCCGCGTTGCTTGAGCAGTCCGCGGCCGTTGGAGTGGATGATGCCAAGCTGGGCATCGGGGAGGACATGCAATGAGAGTCGGCGTGATGCAAGGTAATCTGCAGGACTTCGATCTGGCTGCCGTTCTCCAAGTCGTGGGCCTCGGCCGTCAGTATACCGGGGTCGAAGTGCACTTGGCGAACGGTCAGCAGGGCGTTGTATACGTCAAGAGTGGCAAGGTGGTGCGAGTCGAGGCGGATGAGCTCGAGGGAGCGGCGGCGTTGTCGCGATTGTTCGGCGTCTCGAAAGGTGACTTCTACGTCTTTCGTTCTGAAACCCCCGAAGCGCTGCCGGAGCCAGTTGGCTCACTCAGCCAGTTGCTACTACAAGCTCGAGAACGCGCTCCGAGCGAATCCGTGTCAGCAAACCGTCTAGATACGCTGGCACCAGCTTCTCCCGTTGTGCCAAAGAACGGTGGTCACCAACCCTCCCCATCGCCGGTCCCCGTCTCGAGCTCGTCTCAGCGGCGTGCACTCGCAGGGCCTGCTGAGCGGATGCACGGACATGTCGTTGCCGTCGCGAGCCCGAAGGGTGGCTGTGGGAAAAGCACGATCGCCCTGAACCTGGCGCTCAGCCTTGCGCGAAGAGGGAATTCGGTAGTGCTCATCGACGCCGACGTCAACGGCGACATCCTATCGGCGCTCAATGCCCGTGGTAAGGCCAAGGTCGGCGTGCTCGACGTCATCATTGAGCAGTTGCCTCTGCAAGATGCCTTGCTGGACACGGCGTTGCCGCAGTTCAAGATCGTGGCGGCTGTTGGTTCAGAATTACCGGAAGCTGCGGTACTCGAAGCCGACCAGGCTGACGCCTGGAGGGAGGTGCTGAGTGCTGCGTCGAAGCTGGCCGACGTCGTTGTCGTCGATACGCCAGCGGGCATGCTGGGTACGACTCGCCAGGTGTTGAGCTCCGCCAGTCACGTCCTGGGTGTGCTTCAAGCCGAGGCGATTGCGGAGCGGTCGTTTCAACGCTTCGTGCAGGGTCTGTCGCTGATTCGACCGGCGGCACCGCAGGTCCTTGGTGTCGTGCTGAACATGCTGCAAACGCGCCACTCGGCTTCACTCGCCGTCTTTCAAAACGCGTGCAGTGGTGAACGGAGCGACTGGCTCTTCGACACGACAATTCCTCGCCACCCTGCATTTTTGGATGCGTCCTTCGACGGTTCGCCATTGCGTCCTCTCGATGAGCAGGCGCCGGCAGCGGTTGGGTTCTTGTTCGACAATTTGGCGAGCGAAGTGGCCGAGCGGCTCGCCTTGGCCGCACCGAAACGTCGGGTTCAGCCGTTGCTACTCTAGGAACGGCACGAACTTGATGGCGGCCGATTCCGACGACACGCCTCACGCAGCCCGGCGCTGACCGTCCCCACGACTCGCTGCACGGCATTCCAAATCCGCGCTCCGACGACGCTGAACACGGACCCCGATGTCGCTCAGACCTCGGACATCTTCAAGGCTTGTTCTTGTCAGATTTCTCAACGATCCTGAGGCAGACGAGCGATGTAGCCAGCACAGGCCACTCCCCAGAGAGCCGCTCTTCCACGTTGCATCGTACCCGAATACCAGAGCTGGTGAACACGCGCTAGTTTAACTTGGAGCGACTCATGCAACCACTGCCGTGGGGTAACCTCACAGCACGATCACCAGTAGCAAAAGCATGACACGATGCGTCAACAGTGAACGACGTTTCTCTGTCAGTTGTTCGGTGAGAGTGAACTGTTCAGAGATCTTGACGGCGCAGATGCCTATGTCCCCAGAGCCGTGAAGGCTCTGAAGAGGAAGAGATCGGAGCGCGCAATCTCATCGTTGCGGTACAGGCTGCGCGCAGCCTGTTGTCACTACGGCGGGTTCTGCTGGTGAAACGACGGCTTTCGGTGGCAAGAAGCCAGAGCCCATCTTCAAGGTGCGGCCGCAAAGACCAGTATCACGCGCTAGACGACTGGTTCGTCACCCACATCGCGCTACAAAGTCGAGCGCTCAGCTTGCACGGACAGTCGCGCCGAGCTCAAATAGCTCATGGCCGCTTCGCTCTCTAGTCCTGCACTCCTCGCCCGCATCACGATCGCAATCACCGCCGGGGGACTGCT
>JBNKUV010000009.1:0-35033 GCA_050298815.1 Polyangiaceae bacterium | reverse complement strand
GTGGCCCTCTGCCTGTCTGGTCTTGATCGACGCGCTGTTCGAGCGCCCGCTCCTGACGATCAAGCGTGTGGAAGAACTGACGAACGTCAGCACGCCCACTGCATCATCGCATCTGAAGAAACTCGAAGACGCGGGGATAGTCACGGAGTTCACCGGCCGGCAGCGGAACAGAAAGTACCTGGCCCTCGATCTGTTGCGGGCCATCCACGAGCGCCCCGGAGACCCCCCGATGCAGGCGGCAACCGGCCCTGAAGGAACTCATTGAGGCGAATCAATCGACAAACTCAGTATTAATCGCGCCCATGCCCATCATCCTCGGAATCGACGCCGCCTGGACACCCCGCCAGCCGAGCGGCGTCGCTCTTGCCAAGTCCGTCGGCAAAAAGTGGCGCGTGCTCGCTGTTGCGCCTTCGTACGAGACCTTCCTGGCCCTTGCCGGAAGGACACCAGTCGATTGGATGGTGCGCTCGCATCCGGGAAGCACGCCCAACGTGGAGCAGTTGCTGAGTGCCGCTAGGACGCTCGCGGGAGCCCCCGTCGACCTCGTCACCATCGACATGCCCGTGGCGACCACTGCGATCGTCGCGCGGCGCGTTGCGGACAACCTGGTCTCGTCACGGTTCGGTGCCCAGCGCTGTGGAACGCACTCGCCCTCCCCCACGAGACCTGGGCCTCTGGGGAAGAGGCTGACCCGGGCATTCGCTACCCAGGGTTATCCCGTCGCCACCAGCGCGACTCGCCCGGGCACGCCCAAGCGGTTGCTGGAAGTGTACCCGCACCCCGCGTTGGTCACACTGCTGGGGTGTAACGAGCGCTTCAAGTACAAGGTCTCGAAGTCGCGAAAGTTCTGGCGCGAAGCGTCCGTCGCCGAACGCTATGAGCTTCTGCTCGGCCAATTCAGTCTCATACTTGAAGCCCTGAAGCGCGAGCTCGGTCCGGTGCCCCTCGCGTTGCCGAGCCCGCAGCCTCCGAAGCCGCTTTCCTCACTGAAGCAATTCGAAGACGCTCTGGATGCCCTCGTCTGCGTCTGGGTGGGAACGCGGTACCTCGCCCGCGCAGTTGATGCTTACGGTGATCAGACGGCGGCCGTTTGGTGCCCATGAGCTTGGTATTACCCACCGGTGGCTACACCGCCGTAGGTTAGTAGTGGTGCTCACCGCTGTGTATCGGCCAAGGTGTACATCGCGCCGGAAACGACGTTCGTTGGGGGGACGCATTCGGCCCCAATGCCATCCGTGCAAGCGCCATCGTCGCGGTACGCCCAGCGGAACAGGGTCCGTCCGCTCCAGACCTGGATCGCCCAGTCGAAATACGCGTTCGGATCCAGGTCGACGATGTCCCGCCGTCATCGACGGGGCCGCAGAAATCCGTCAGCAGGCCTTCACCCTGTTCATTCGCACGTATGACCAGCTCCGTCGAGCCGTTCACTACCTGCGCTGGGAACACGGAGATGCCGAGGAGATCGCGCCGTCACTGTACGCGGCGAGTCGTCGTCGAAGCAGTCGTTCGGGCAAGAGCAAAACCACGCCGCCGGAAAGCGATGTGGCTCAAGCGGGTGCGGAAGCGCCGGTTGACGCTACGCCGGCACCAGCGGCAGGAAAGACTCGTCCCGCGGCACCTAGGCGTCACTTCGACCGCGCAACCAGGGGCCGGTGACCAGCGATCTGCTACCCTCCCCGCGATGCCGTTACCCATGCCAGAAACCCCCATGGGCGCCGAGCAATACCTCAAGTGGGAGAGTGTGCAAGCGCTATTGAAGGAGACAGCGGGGGCCGGGGTCGGTTGGCGACGTACGACGGCTGTCGGCGAGCCCCACGCCCGCACCGTCGCGCGGCGCAAGCTATCGCCGGAACACCTCGTCGGCTCGACGGAAAATGTCCTCGTCGTACAACGTGGCGAGCTCGCTCCATGTGACGATGAGCCCGTCGAACACATTCTGAGTGCTCTGCTTCGGTGAGTATCGGCCCGATACGATCCCGCCGACCAGCACTGTGCGAACTCTGGTGAGGCGCCGCACTCGTTCCGCGTCATGGCGGATGCTTTCCAGCTGCTGCTCCGTGAACCCTTGCTGGGCTTTCGCTTCGAAGATGACGATGTGGTCGTCCGAGAATAGCACCACATCAAACGTCCGCTTTGGCGAGAGTTCGTTGTGTTTCGTCCGAAACCGATGGAGGTCGCGGTAGAAGCAAACCTCATAGGCAACCTCCCAGTTGGCTTCCAGCGGGAGCTCCACCCCGTGGTGCCGGTTCAGATGAGCGACGAATACGCCCGCGTCGCCTCGAACTCGGAAGTACAGCTCAGCACAGAAGACTCGTTCTTCGCGCGTTACGTCGGCCCAGTGCTTGCCATCGAGCCAGGAGATTCCTGGAGCCTTTCCCCCGTTGTGCCGCGGCGGGGTCGCTCCCGTTGTCAATCTAGCAGCCATTTCGCTCCCCGACCGGTCCACGTCACCATCAGGCGCTCACGCGCACGTGTGCACGCGACATACAGAAGATGTCGTTCCTGTTCGATGAAGTCCTCGCGTTCGACCGCATCAGCGATCTTGCTCGCGACCGAACGAAGAGGGAGGCTGGCGTGGTCGCAGCCCATCAGAACGACAGCCCGAAACTCGAGCCCCTTGGCGGCGTGCATAGTGCCCACCGCTACCTTGCCATCCTCGGGGACCGTCTCGTCTGCTAGACGGACGGACTTGAGCTTGGCGAGCTTCAAGGCTGGTTCAACCCTTTCGCTCAGCAGGCGATGTGTTCGGGCGAACACGCCGATCTCGTTCGGCTTGAAGCCTTCGTCCAGGCGGCTGCGTATCCACTCTGCCACGGCGTTGGATTCAGCCTGTGGCGTCGGCAATCCCTGAATGTCCGGACTGGGACCTGACAACACGGACACGGCCGCACGTTCTTGTGTCATTCCATCGCCGTCCTCCACACGCGGCGGCAACACGGCGTCGGCACGCCGGCGGATCTGCTCGGTGGTGCGGTAGTTGAGTTTGAGGCTCTCGCTGCGGCCGCGGATGTCGATCCCCAACGACAGCCACGATGTCTTGGGCTTGTAGATGCGTTGCGCCTCGTCGCCGCAGAAGAAGAGGTCGTTGTCGCTCGTGGGGCACAAGGCACGAATCAGCGTTAGTTCAGCGGGGCCGAAGTCCTGACACTCGTCGACGACGGCGTGCTGGTACGGTGGTTTGGCCCGTTGAAGGTGCTCCGCGGCTCGCCGACACAGCTGGTTGAAGGTGGACGTGCCTTCACGTTGCAACTCGGAAAGAACGGCCTCCATCACACCCCACACCAACTTCCGTTTCTTCGCGCTCAAAGGCGTGCCACGTCCCCGCCGAGACACAGCCTGGTACTCCTCCCATGAGCGAAGTGCATGCGCGTCGATGATGTCTCTCCACTCGCTCTCGATGAACGCCGCGGTCATCCACTCGTTGCTGCGCTTGAGCAACGCAGCGTCGATTGCGTGGCGAACGCTATCACGATTGGCCTCGATGAACGGAGCATCGCCGTGTGATTGGGCGATCTCGGCAGCCAGCGCATGCAAATGACGCACATCGACTCGCGCTCGCGCGGGGTCGCTGGTCCCCATCAGAGTACCGACGTGATGAGAAAGTCGGAACGCCAGGGCTTTCGAAAACGTAGTCAGCAATACTTGACCGTCAGTAAGGCTCCGAGCGAGGTGCGCGGCACGGTGCATCGCCACGACGCTCTTGCCGGTGCCGGCGCCACCCGTCACGCGCTTGGGTCCACCAGCGCTACGTTCGACGAGGGCTCGCTGATCTGGGTGGAGAAAGACGATCCATTCCTGCCAAGGCGCGTCGAGCGCAGCACTGAGCTCAGTCTGAGTACTGACTTCGCGGAAGCGGCGTTGCGCGTCCGGGTGGAGCAACGGGCTATCCACATGTGGAGAAATGGGGAGGGGAACGGCCTGGCCGGCCGCGAGCTGAAGCAGACGCTGACCAGCTTCTTCCGGGAGTTCGTCCGCGATGTCGAGGAAAGCGCTCTCGCCGACCGTGCGCAGCGCGTCCACCCATTCGGTAGGCACGCCGAGCCCCAGCAGGTAATCCTTTTCGTACTTGGCGAAGATCGGTGCCTCTTCCTCGCGCACGACCTGACGGACGATCTCCTCGACACGCTCGCGGACTTCGACAACCTGGGCGGCGCCTGTCTGAGGGTGGGTTTCCAGACGCCGGCGCTCCGCCCAGCGATATGCGTCGTCGTGATGACCTGCATAACAAAGCATCAGGCTGTTCGAACCGTCACGATGCACGATGATGCGGACGTCCCGGTTGACGCGGAACGACCAGAAGCGGTCGTCTTTGGCGCGGTCGAGCTTGTGAAACTTGAAGCCGGGGTTGGCCGGGTTGGTTTGGAACTCGAAGGCGGCCTGTTTGACTTGGCCTTGAGATTCGCCATCGAGTTGCGCAAGGCTCTTGAGGAACGTATCAGCGATGATGAATCTCATGTTTTGACTCCAAGCGCTGCCTTCAGGCGCTCTACCAAGCTTGCCACAGGCTCGCTCGGCAAGACCTCGACCAGAAGCACATCGTCCGCCGACGTGCCCGGGCGGACCAGCGCCACGTCGCGCTCGTCGCGTTCCCAGGTGACGAGCGAGGTCTCGCCGGTGACACGACCGTCCAGGGTCAGCTCGACACCGCAGTCATCTGGCGCGGGCAAGCCGCTTACCTTCAGCCGGTCGAATAGCGATAGGTCGCCCTCATCGATCAGCTCGCGTAGCTCTTCCCACTCGGCCAACGCCAAATCGAGCTGAGTCGCGCCAACGTCCGATGCGTCGATGGCGACAGGCTTCAGGCGGCCTCTGTCGATCAGCACGCGCCACTGCTTCGACAGCGCCCCTGCGAACTGCTCGCCGTGAATCACGACTCCGGTCTCGATGTTTTTCCATTGGCCGTTGTGAGTGAAGTTGGCTGAGGTAATGAAAGCGATTCGGTCGTCGACCACGATGCACTTGGAGTGAAGCAGGACCTTGCTGTTCGGCATCACGGTGCGAGGGTCGTAGTAGAACTTCGGCACCGGTTCGCCAAAGGGCCAGTTGTTCGTAATGAAGGCTCGAACCTGCTGCCGTGCGAACACGTCGGGCGACTGCCCCGGTGGCGCCCGGTCCGGGATGTCGATGCACAGAATCGCATCGACGCTCCGCTCCGTCATGGCCTTGTACAGCGGTCGAAGGATGTCTTGCCCCTGCGAGAAGAAGCAACCTCCGACGATGACACTCTCGTTGGCCTTCGAGAAGAGATCGCGAACCACGACGGAAGTCTCGCGGACGGTACCATGGGGCACGTCTGGACCCGTCCACACGAGCTCGAGCTCCGGACCCCCGTTCGCCTGCCGCTCCTTCAGGACGTAGCTGATGAGGATTGCGAGCGTGGTCTCGTCAAAAGCGTGCAGTTCCGTCGCCAGGGGGGCCAGCTTGGCCAAGCCTGCCGCTCGAAAACGCGCGACTGTCACTGGAAAGCGCATACGCTTGGTCACGATCGCCTGCTCGAGAGCCTTCAGCTCGGCTGTGGGGATCTTGCTGAGTCCGTTCATGGCCGCTCGGAGAAAAACGCGAGCTCGTGCGGTTTGCCGATCGTGGGAACGACGAGTGCCCGGTCGAGATAGCGGTTGCCTCGCTCGCAGGACGGTTCCGCAACATACAAGCAACCGTGGCAGGCGGCGCCCTCCAGGAAGCGTTCGGAATGGTCGCGACGGGGCGTGTGGTCAGCGCAAACTGGATCATTGGAGCAGAGCTCGGCGATGTCGAACGCTCGACGTAGGTGCTCGACCAACACCAGACCCTGCCCCACCAGACCGCCCAACGTGCCCTCGCTACCAGGGGTTCCCGTAGAGAGCAGAATCGCCGCCATCGGCGTTTCCGCGCCCGCCGGAGCACAATAGATGCGCTCGCGAATCGCGCTCGCTCCGTAACCGCACTCCAACGAGATCGCTGTGATCAGCAAGTGAGAGAGCGAATGCAGTAGGTAGAAGCGCGCACCGGGGAACGCCATCCTCGTTTCGGCTCCCTTCATCGCCGCTTCATGACCTTCCCGTAGTTCGAGTTGCCGCTCTTGAACGGCGGAACGCTGCTCCCACTGTCGCACTTGCTGCTCGTCGAGCCTGATGAAAAGCCCTTCGCCCCACACCTCGTGCGCCGGCAACCAGTCAGTGAACAGTCCCACTCTGGCGCTTTGAACACCCAGGTCGAACTCACCTTCCAGGTCCGGCGAGACTGGTTCATTGCGAGTGAACCCCAACTGGACGCGCACTTCGCGCAGCTTCTTGGCCAACACGACGCGCTCGATGTGAGCCGGCGGTGGGTGCTTGGGGAGAACCTGCCGTGCCCAGAAGTTGTCTTCCGCGCCAGGCTCGTCGGTAGCGTCTGCCACTGGCTGGGCCATGAAGTGGCGATACTCCGCCGTTCGCAGATGTTCCGGGGGGTCGGTCTTCGAGGACTTAAGGCCCTCAACGGCGGCGAGAATGGCTTTCGGGTCGTGTGAGCGCAGGCTCTCCAGTGCCTCGATGGTGAGGATGGCAGGGAGGGTTTCCGGCGTGGCGGTGCTCAGGAGGTCCAGACGTTCCGCAACGAGTTTCTTGAGCGGGTCTTCAGAGGCAGGAAGCGTCAGCGCGGAGATCGTCTGTGAGAAGTAGGCGTTGGTCGCCGTGCGCACGAGGAGCCGCTGGCGCAGCTCGCAGTCTTCGTCCCCTTCTTGACCCAGCCACGGGCGCCGCCCCGTGCAGTAGAAGTTGGTCTGTTCAACCATCGCGTCGGACAGAGCACGTTCGGCACCACACCTGCACTTGACCGTGAGCTCGGAGAATTCGCCGGTTGCGCTTTCCAACAGGCGGAGCGGGCCTCGGCACTTCGAGCCCTCCCCATGCACGAAGGCCACCCACGGGAACTCGTCCAAGTGCCCTGCCTTGCACGTGACGACGAAGCGCACGGGGACGCACCACCACGGGGCCTCATCGCAACCCTCGTGGTAGTAGCGCCCGCCTTTCGCTTCATGCGCCTTGGGGCGTATCAGCGTGCGGCACTCAGGGTTCTGGCACACGAACCACGTTGGAAACTCCACGACGTCGATGCCCGTCCAACGGTCGGGGTCGTCGGAGTCCCCGGCGGGAGGAGCGCGGAAGGGCGTCGTCCGACTGAGGCGGATGCCTTCCTTTTCGAGACGCTCGACGAGTAGTTTGGGCAAACGTCGTTCCTCGATGATGGGCGGCTTCTTCCCATGGGGATAACGCCAATGGTCGAGACCTCGAATCAAGACTGACCGCTCCGTCAAGTCCACCATTGCTCCAGCGCCAAAAGTCGTGATCAGTTGGCTCTGACGGATCTCACCATCGGGCTTTTCCTTGCCCCTACCGTAGGCCATCAAGCACCTCCTTTCGGCTTGGGTATCCAGAGGTGAACCGTGGGCTCGACGTCGCGCATGCTCGTGGGTGCAACGAAGTGCGCCTCGGGCTCATCCGGATCGACTGGGTTCGACTCGAGGGCGAGGTGCAGGAACGCGCCGCTCGAAGGTCCAACCCGATCGAACTGCGAGTAGACTCGTTGAGCGGCATTCTCGCGTGCCTCGTCGATCACCTTCTCCCACAAATCGAGAAGCTTGCGCCCACGCTGACGTACGGTATCGCCGGCATCTCCCTCCGCGTCCGTGTCATCGAGGCTCGGTTGCGCCTCGGCCCGTGTCACCAGCGCTTCGATTGCCGCGTTGCCCACCTCGCGATACTCCGTGAGGAGCATGGCCGACGTGGGATGGGTCAGCTTCGGTTGCCCGAGGCGCGTCATGGCGACCAGGACGCCGGCGAGGCCGCGGTCCAACGCCGGACCCGAAAATGGCGTGAGGCTCATCGCCTCCACATGCCGGTAAAAGCTCTCGTGGTACGCCGCGAAGCGCTCGAAGTGGGAACGATCTCGCGGCCGGCTCGGGTTGAGGCAGGTAACGACCAACCCGGGGTAGCGCTTGTCTCGCCCGACGCGACTGGAGGCCTGAATGTACTCACTCGTGGTTTTGGGTTGGCCCGCGACGACCATCACTCCCAGGCGATCGATATCGACCCCCACGGAGATCATGTTGCTCGCGAGCAAGACGTCCACGTGCCGGTCCGCAGCATAGGGCGTATCCAAGCGCGCCTTGGAGCGCTTGATCTTCTCCGTGGACTCGCGACTGGTGAGCTCTACAGGCTCCAGTTGAATCGATCGGTTTCGGTACCACGGGTGGGGACCGGCGTGATCGTACGGTGCGCGATGCTCGGCTTGGCGGGCACGCGTGCGCACATCGTCTTCGACGAGGCGACGCATGCCACCGAGCTCGCGCAAGCTGTTGAAGTACCCTGCGATGGTCATGTAGCCGTCGGCAGGCTGCAAAGCATCCAGCTCAGGATCGTACTGCCGATTGGCGGCGGCCAGCAGTGACGTGTACACACGAAGCAGAACCCCCTTCATGCCTCGTCCGGGCGCTGCAACGCCCACGTAGAGGCGGCCTGGACTATCCAAGTCCAGCTCCGCAAAAAACGTATCGGAGTCGTCGACGCCGGGTGGCGGGAAGAGCGCCATCTGCGTGCGCCCGAAGAGCGCCTGCACTTGCGCCGCCGCGCGCCGCACGGTAGCGGTTGCCGCGAGGACCTTGGGCGTGACGATCCCGCCATCTGGCGTCCGCCACGTGCACAGTTGGTCGATGGCTGTCTCGTACAGACCCACCATGGTGCCGAGCGGCCCCGAGATGAGGTGGAGCTCGTCTTGAATGATGAGCTCGGGTGGGTGCAGGCCGGTTCGGAGCGCGATCGCCCCCTTCGGCGAACCGCCATCCAGCGGACCGTAGAACCGGTGGCCGTGGCGAGCGTGGACGCGACCGAAGAGCGCTCCGATCTCGCCGCGCCATGGCATCATCGCAAACTTGTCCACCGTGGCCACCATGAAGCACGGCAGTTCGTGATAGATTTGCTCGTCGACGAAGAGCACCGGCAACCCTTCTGGGTTCTTGCTGGGGCAGAAATCGCAGCGCCAATTCGAGCATCCCACAACCACGCGCTCGCAGCGGGTGGCGTTCGGTTGTCGGTCGAAGGAGTCGGCGCCGAGTTCGCTCCCGCACCAAGGGCAGTTCGTCAGCGGGAAGGGGGACAGAGACGAAGAACCGGTCTTGTACTTGCCGATCTCCACGCTCACGTTCTTCATCGTGTTGGCGGTGGCGCTGCGGCCCACCCACAGCCCGATGGCGAAACGTTCCCGGCCGAGGGCTTCGACGTTCTGTTGCCGCAGTTGCTCCAGGGCGCACATCAAGGTGCTGGCGCGGGCCAGCTGGTCCAGAGTCAACAGGCGCAACGTGTACCGCAACAAGACGGCAACGCCGAGGCCAGCGTCCGGTCTGCCCTGCCCGCGCATTCGGCGCAGCAGCAGGGTCAGCGCAATCACGCCGAGGTAGGCTTCCGTCTTTCCGCCGCCAGTTGGGAAGAAAATGAGCTCGACGTTGCTGCGGTAGTCATCCTGTGGGTCGCTGATCGAGGGGAGGTTCAGCAGCACGAAGGCCAACTGAAAGAGGCGCCACGCAGGCTGGCTGCCGTCAGCGTACCGCTCTGGGTTGCCCCGTTGCGCGGCAACCGCCATTACCTCGTTCATCCAGGCAAACGCCTGGCGGACTTCCGCGTCATCGGCGAGCAACACGATGCCCTGACGAATCCGTTCGCGCGCCGTTTGTGCCTGGTCCATCAAGGCTTCTGCAACATCGCGTCGGTCGCCATCGAGTTCGCGGCGACGCTGCTCTTCGATCCACCTTCCATAGTCATCGACCAGCGGTAACAGTGCGGCGCGAACAGCCTCCGCACCATCCAGGGCAGCGAGGTGGCGCATCTCCGTGTTGAGCTGCGTCTTCCTCGGCTCGACGCGTCGGACTTCCG
Organism: Polyangiaceae bacterium; assembly: GCA_050298815.1. Lineage (GTDB taxonomy): Bacteria > Myxococcota_A > Polyangia > Polyangiales > Polyangiaceae > SZUA-265. The sequence continues at coordinate 25,149 of JBNKUV010000009.1, read as the reverse complement.
CACGGGGGATCCAGGTGGTCCGCACGCGAGTGGCGCGCACTTCCGAGTCTATCGGCCCCCGCTCGACGACGTCAACCGCGACGCCATGCCCGACCGCATACTCACACTTCTCCCTAAACTGCAGGTCCGCGACGTTGTCGTCCCAGTCTTCCGATGCCGCGCCCGTCAGGTTCTTGCGCGGGAGAAACCCAAGCGAGGACGAGAGTTCCAACTGCACCTGGAACACGCACTTGTCATCGGCCTTTTTGGGATTGCCTGTGGGTCGGCGATTGACCAGAAATATCGATAGAGCGCGAGCTGTCCCGGACAGGCCCTGCCCCGTCGTCGCGCCAAGCTTGCCCACCAACACCAAGCCAGGTTCTTCCGGCAGCTCGAAGCCACTGGAGATAGACTCTGGATCCAGTCGGATGTCGTAGTTGTAGGGGCCCTTGGGGCGCCGCCGCCACATCTCCTTCTTTTGCTCGTCGACTACGACGCGTGTCGGCTCGTAGTCCGCAAAGCTCACGGTCACCGTCACGGAGTCCGTCGTTGGACCCGATGGCAGTAACACACTGACCCCCAGGGAAGCGGGCCAGCGGTGCTTCACCTTGGGTCCAGGGTCGAGGCTCGCCGTCTCTGGACCGTCCGCGTCGTTGCCGGCGTCGAGTTCGTCTTCGTTCGTGGGATCGTGAACGACCTCCCGTGCCGTTTCCGGAGTAAGGAATCCGGTCAAGTACCAACGCGTCGGGCGATGCGGTAGTGTCTCGTTCGGTGCTTCCGGCTCAAACGGTCCTACGAGATCCGCTTCGAGTGCGCGCAGCAAGTGATCGCGCACTGCGGTGGACGAGGAGCTGTCGGCGCTGGGGTCTGGAGAGTCGTCGGCCATGGTTGTCGCGTCTGGCGCACTGCGGGAGCACACGCGAGCCCCGCGCCCAGCAGAAGAGCACAAAAACGTGCGGTCTTTCTAGAGGGTTCCGTGTGCTAATGGCTCCGACATGTGGGGTGCTACCCGCCCATTCACGTTGCGGAATCGATGCTGATGGGCACTCCAATCTTGGCGGCGACCGGCGTCCAGATATCGACGTCGGCAGCGTCGGTTTCGATGGAGACGACCAACGCGTAGCGGGCGCCGAGATGACTGCGATCCCGCTTGGGTTGGTCCTTCCACCAGCCGCTGACAGGGAACACTCCCACGACGCCACTCGAAGCAACGTCGGCGGCGTTAGCTTCGAAGAAGTCCGTATGCAGCGAGCCGCGGCTGCGCGCGGTGGGCCCGAGGAACCAACCCGGGTCGGTTGCACCATCTGGCTTGTCCTCGTCTTCTTCCAGCGCGAGTGCGTTGAGGCGCTTGCGGAACGTCTCCATCGTCTCGGTGGGAGCTTTCAGGTCGAAGCGCAAGCCGTGCGATGCGTACCGATACCGCTTGACCCAACCCCGCCGAGCCGGGTTCGGTTCGACAAAGTACGAAAGCGTCACCCGCAACCGCACGGTCGCTGCGCCGAGTTCCTGCAACGCTTCCGTCGGCCAAGGTAGCTCGAAGAAGTGTGCGTCCCCCATTCGGCGCGTGCTGGACTGAGCTCCCGGAACGAAGGGGTGAATCGTCCCCTGTGCGATCAAGGTGAGCGAATCGTTGGCGCTGCGCAGGGCTCGATCGACCCGCGGCACCCCGAAGCCGTAGCGACGCACCAGGTTCTCCCGATCCCGCTTGCGACGTGCCGCCGAAAGCGGCTCCAGCATCGTGGGTGTCCATCGTGCGGAATGCACGATCAGCGCGCGAACAGCCTCAGGCCAAAGGGATGGGTATTCGCTGCGGATGATGGCCGCCATGCGCGCGGCTTGAGCTGTTGCAGCGCTGGTGGCGTAGCTGATGGCGAACGGCTTTTCGGCGGGCACATGATGCGTGGTCAATAGGCTCAGCTCGTCGATCGGAAAGTCGACTTCACTGGCGGCGTTGTGAGCAGCGTTGCCACCCTCCAGTACGACGTCGGGCTTGATGGGCCACTGCTTCTGAAACGTCACAGAGGTTGTGCTCCACGGCGATAAGTCCCCAGCCTTCGCCACTGGCGTCCAATTGTCTCGCTCGGGGCCGAGATTGACGAGTTCGGTGTAGGCGCCGACAGTCAGCGCATTCCACGCGTGAGCCGGGTCGTGCACAGGCTCGGTGTCGCTTCTATCCAAGTGATTGACATCGAGCAGCCCTTGGACGTTGCCCGCACTGACGACGAACAAGCGCCGCTCGGAGGGCGCTTCGTCACCATCCAGTTCGTCTTCGTCCAGATAGACCAGCCCCTGGCTGGAGGGCTCGAAAACACGGCCTGCGGCAAGGGCGTCGATCGCAGCGGACCAAGACGTGGGCTGACCCCGGTCGCGTTGGTCGTCGCTAGTGACCGCTAGGTTGAAGCAACGCCGCCGGTGCGGGGCCTGGATCTCGGCTCGACCTGCAGCCTCGGCCGTGACTGCACCGTAAAGTTCGGGGTTGTTCGCGCCTCGAGGCGGTAGGATCTTCACCGACTCGAGGCGGTGGCGCAGCGCAACGGTCGCCGTGCTTTCCAGAACGGACGTGAGATCACCGTACAGGGCGAGGCCTGCCATTTGCGTCCCATGACCGGCGAGTCCGGGGCCGCCGCCGTCGTCATGGGAACCCCAGCTCGGGTCGACAGCGGTGCAATCCGCCGCGCTGATCGCTGCCTCCAACAGTGGATGGGCTCGCGTAACACCCGTGTCGAGAATGCACACCGCCGCCACGTCCCCTTGCGGTCCGGAGACGCGAGCAACGAGCTCATCCGTCCACTCCCATTGATCGCTCGGTGGCATGTCGAGGAAGGCCTTGGCCGTCTCCTTGGCTTTTCGCACTTCGGCGACGTCGGCGATCACCTCTGTCGAGGCAACCAGTTGGCTCGGTGTTGCCCGAGCGAGCACGACGGTGCGGTCGTCGAACTGTAGCCGTCGCTCGCTCACGTCGATGCCCGTCAGTGTGGCGAACTCCATGAAGCGCTCCAGTTCCCGACCGTCGACTCGCCGTAGCCACACCTCCCACCAGATCCGGGCGCTCTCTTCGGGGTAGAGACTGGCGTCGTCGGTCCAGAGGCTCTTCAGCGTCGCGAGCCGCAGCTCTGCTACCCGGTCGAACACGTCTTCGTAACGTGTCTCGCCCTTCTCCCTTGGCGTATCTTGAGCGTAGGCTTCAAAGCGCTTGAGGAAATGGCCGACCTTGCCTTCTGGGACGAAGACCGTTGCGGACTCAACTTGAAGTGGTTTAGGTGGCTCGGCTTCGCCGCCTTCGGGGTCCTCTGCATCCGCAGTATCGACCGCTGGTGTCGCTGTCGCTCCCGTGTCCGTGCCTTCGGTGGCGGTTGCGACCACCTCGCGTCGGGTTACCGCCACGAGCTCGATGCCTGAGCGTTGAGCTTCGAGGCTCATGAGGTTCAACGGCACGCCGGGCTGGCTCTCGAACTGCACGTAGATGCCCGGTGTGGCGCCGTGGACGACAACGCCGGCATCTTGCTGAGCCTGTCGCCGCTCACGCGCTTCGTCCACAGCACTGGATAACTCAGTCTTCAATGCCGCGCCATGTGCGGCGCGGCTCTCCGGTGCGGGGAGCGGCGGCGTCTCTATCCGAGTTGGATGCCGCGCGTAGGGCTCGACCTGCGGCTCGCCTGGCACGAGCAGATGGCGGCGGTTGCGAGTTGCCGCCATCTTCAGACCCAGCTGCTGGGGTCAGGGGTTCGCGCTGTGGCGCTGCTGCAGCGCCGTGACGAGCGCTTCGGTGTGCACGTAGTCGCTATCCTCCAGGATGGCGTTCTTCGCGGCCTGCTCGCAGGCCTTCGTGATTTCGGCATGACTCAACCCCCGTGCGGCCCGCGCCGCCTCAGTCCAGCTCACCATCGATGTGTCGAGCGGGCCCAAACGCGCCCGCATGATTTCTTCAGCAATCGCCTCCGAAGGCGTTTCGTATTCGAGCGCGGCGTCGAAGCGACGGAACAGCGCGCGGTCCAGGAGCTTTTCGTGGTTTGTTGCGGCAATGACGAGGCTGTCCGAGTCGTCTTGCTCCAGAAACTGCAGAAACGAATTGAGTACCCGGCGGATCTCGCCCACGTCTTGACCGCTGCCGCGCTCGCCGCCCAGAGCATCGAACTCGTCAAAGAAGTACACACCGCGCGTGGAGGCAATGGCATCGAACACGATGCGGAGCTTGGCTGCGGTTTCCCCCATGTATTTGGTGATGAGCCCGTCTAGCAGAATCGTGAACAGGGGCAGGCCCAGTTCACCCGCCAGCGCTGCTGCCGTCATCGTCTTGCCGGTGCCTGGGGGCCCGGTGAGCAGGAGCTTTCTCATGGGTGAGAAACCACGCTCGTGCAAGCGCTCCCGCTGCCGCTGCTCCAAGAGCACACGTTCAAGCCGTTCGCGCAGCTGACCCTGAAGCGCCATATCGCTCAGGCGCGTTTGCGGATATGCCAGGCTCAGCAGCCCCGCGAGTTCGCCGCGGGGTTGAGCCATGGGGATGGCTTTGGGCGTACTCTGACCGGCCCGTGCATCCGACTTCGCTTGGTCCACCAGGGCGCGGAGCTCTTGTGCCAGTTTGCCGTGCCCACTGCGCGCAGCCTGCGCGGCGACCTGGATGGCAACGGCGTAGAAGCGCGTGTCGTCACCTTCCGCGTGGCTCCGAATGAGCGCTTTGAGCTGGTCTGCCTTGGCCATGGTGTCGTGTGTGCTGTGTAGCGAAAGAGAGGCCTCTGGGACAGGCTCAACTCCGCCACGATGAATAGTTCATTGTGACAGAAACTCGGGGGCTGGGCCGATTTGTGCGCGGTCAGGAGCACCGGGTGACATTGGTTGACCGGGGTGAGGCTGCCGCGCGGTGGCAGAATAGCCAGGGTCCGCCCCGGCACGTCAGCTAGACGCCCGCTTGGCGGCGCCGCTCGCTGCCGGGGCCGCCTCGGACTCCTCGCCCTTGAAGAGCTCCTGCTGCGTCTGACCATCCAGCACACCCCCTTTCGCCGCTTTCGTGAGGACCGTCAGCGCATCGTCAATCTGAAACACCTTGGCAAGCAAAGACCTGGTCTCCTGCATCACTCTTTTCTCACGAGCCGCCAGCTCTTGGTCGTCCAAGTGACTCCTAAGGACGAACCACGGCTGACTCTCCGCTGTCTTCGTGCGGGGCACTTTCCCATCGTCACCACGACGGTTCCTCCACGCGAAGAGTGAGCCATAACTCCGGGGCGCGACGCCGCGGAATGCTCGCACGAGCACCTTGTCTGGGTGCGCTTGATCCAGCGTGAGAGAGTCGGAGTAGAAGCTCAATGCTAGGCTCTTCGGGTATGCCTCGATGAAGACGACTTCCCGGATCCCAGCCGCGATGATGTGCTTTGCGCAGTTGTGGCACGGGAAGGTCGTCGTGAATAGCGTGCTCCCCCGCAAGGAACTACCCCGGCGCGCTGCCGTAGTGATGGTCATCATTTCCGCGTGCACTTCGCGACAGAATTCGGTGATGTTTGCATGGAGCATGTCCTTGCCCGTTTGATCGCCCTGAATGTCGTTCATGGCTTGCCCGGCTGTGAGGCCATCACGCAGCAGTCCATTGTTCTCCGCGAGCTGGAACAGTTGTTCGACCAACGTCCGTTTCTGCACGACGTTCTCGTCGTAGCCACGCGTGTGGTCACGTCCATCAGGGGCGACGGAGTCATGTATCGTCGGCGCTTCGGAGTATCGAGGGACCTCGTTGAAACCCGTGGCCAGAACTTCGCCATCTCGTCCGACGAGTGCCGCCCCGACCTGGCGGGCCATCGCCGCACTTTGTAGCGAAGCGCTGTATGCATGCATCATGGCGGCTTCCGCGTTTGTTGGCGTTGCGAATGGGTCGAGAAACAATAGCCTCACCAGCCGATCGATTTGTTTATGGAAATCGTCGTCACGCCTTGTGGCGCTCACATAGACATCACACCTTTCGAAGACGCCTCGAACATCCTGGCCGCAACTCGTTCCGAGCTCCTTTTCATCGATGCTGATCAGATGCAGCGCATGTTGGTCAGCCTTAGTGTTGCGACCAGTGTTGCGCTCGATCCGATCGGTAAGACGGTTCTGTCGCTCTGACTTTGATCCGTGTACGCCTACTACAAGAAGGCGCCGGCCATAGGTTTTTCGTAGCAGATCGAGTTCGGCCTGCGTCTTGAGCGAGTGCACTAGGACGCAATGAGGATCAGCAGACCTTTCTGCATGTCTGGCTATCGCGTGAACGGCTAGGGCCGCCAAACAGCTGTTCTTGGTTTCATTGTTGGCGTCATCGGCTCCGTATGCCGTCCGAGCCGCTGTTCCTCGCGCCATGGCCTCTCGGACCCGCCAGTATTCTCCATGGCGTTCGTCGAAGTAGTCCTCTCCTTCGCATAGCTTCTCGGCTGCATTCGCGACAGGCTCAGTAACGAACTTCAGCGCGTCGCTTAACCTAACCCGCTTCACCATGTAGTGGTGCTTGCCGAGGGCGGTTTCGAGTTCATCTGCTGTCTCAGACAGCAACGAGCCCACCGCACCGACCAGGGCCACCACGAATCTGGGCCTATCCCCCGCTGCATCCGTCATCGCACTGCTATCGTTCCACATTGCCGAGCCCAGTCCACCCCCAGCCGTTCACCAGTAGATGAAACATGTGGAGCTCTGGGTGAGAAGTGTCGACTGAAGCCCCACATATGCGTGTTTGCCTCACTGTTGGCTGAGTCTCGACGGCTCGCGGGGTCTCTGACGCACTACAAGCCCGCTCACCGAGTTCGCTCGACGCTACTCGAAGCCCAGCTTTCCCTGTGTTGACTCGGCGTCGTTGCCCTTCCGTGTCGAACTGCTCTTGCTGGCAGCTTCGCCGACCTTCGACGACTTTGGCTTGCGCTTGGTTGAGCGTTTCTTCTTGCTGGCCTTCTTCTTGGCTGACTTCGACGGCGAGCTATCCCCTTCCGCTGCAGCCCGTTCAGTGTTGAGGATGAACAAGCGGTCGATGACTTCGTCTTCGAAGGCTTGCAGCGCTGCGCGATGCGCCGCGAGGTCGCTTGGGTCCACGCTCGCGGCACAGAACGGTGGCACCTCGATGTCGCTCCAGCCGTACGCGGCGAGCACCGCGCGGTCCATCTCTTCGTGTTGGCTGCGGAGCTGGAGGATACGGGCAAGGATGTGGTCAGGATGTTCGGGGTCTTGGGCTGCAGCGTCGATGGCGGACTCACTGTCATCCTGCGGCAGCGCCGGGCCCTGGCTGGGATCCTTCAAGGCGTTGTAGGTCTTGGTCAGGCCTTGGTCGGTATCGAGCATGAACTGGGCGCGGGCTGCGTAGAGCGCTTCTCCCAGCGTTTCGAGCTCGGGCAGGCTTGCCTTGGGATCGGCCTCGGGAAACGGGAACGTTTCGAAGCAGTCGGAGGCAGAGTAGTTCAGATCAGTCTTCATTGTGGATGACAACAGCCATGTCCAGGAGCCGTGGATTCGAGATTGCAGAATGGCGAAGTTCGCGAGTCGCTCGAATGGAAAGACATACAGCTTGTGCGAGAAGACCCTATCCACTGGCTGAAACGAAAACATCGAGTGTTTGCTCACGATTGCCGTCACCAAGCATCGCGACAGGGGGCGGATGGCGGCGTAGAGGGCTGGCGTCGTTTCGCCAAACCTCCACCAATACTTGCGCCGGACGTCGCGATTGTTCGTGTCTCGATCCGGCTTCACCTTCTCCCGCACGATCTCGATCAGATCCGGCCACTTCTCGGCCTCTTCGAGCGGCATCTGCCCAAAGCTGATCACGTAGCGGTCGTGCTCCTGCGTTGGGCTCGTGTTCACCTCCTCACCGCCCAGATACGGAAAGATGCGCTCGGCGTTGCGCTTGTCGCGCTGAACCAGCTCCTCGCGCTCCTCGGGCGTGAGTGTGAAACCCAAACCCAAAACGATACTCCCCTGGAAGCTCAGCGCCCGGTTTGACAGCAAGCGCGTTGGGTCTGGTCGCTCTGGTCTTGGGCGCAGGCGAGAGTTGATGGCGTCGACGGGTTCGTCGTCGTGCGTCAGTTGCGTTTGTTCGCGCACGCTGCCAGCCGCCAGCTGGGCGATCGAGACGGTGACGGCAGCATCACCCGGCCACGGTACGTCGACGCGGGCCGAGTATATCTGCAGCCCCGCAGCGACGAGATACTGGAGGCTGGTCGCGCGCGTATCGCCCTGCCCCACGGTGTTCGTCGCGATCAGGCCAATCGTACCGTGCTGGCCCAGCAGAGTGTGGGCGCGCCGGAAGAAGTGAGCACACAAGTCTGCATTGCCATGCGCGGCTTCGTGGATGGCTTGCAGCCAATGCAGGTAGTGCGGGCCGCCGGCTGCGGTGATGCCGTTCTTACCCGAAAACGGCGGATTGCCCACGAACGCCTCCACCAACGCAGCGCCGTTCTTCCTGTCGCGGTCCAGCGGATCGGAGCGTTCACTGTAGAACACCTCCGGGAACTCCACCATCCAGTGAAACGGCGTTTGCGTTTCCCACAGCTCGGATTGCAGCGCTTCGAGCTCTGGCTGAAGCTCGTCTTCGCCTCCAAGCCAGCGCTGCACCAAGTCCAGCCGACGGTTGCGCTCTGCTTCGCGGTCCTTGTTCTTAGCGTGGGCAAAGAACGCACCCACCACCAAGTCGCCAATCAAGCGAACCCGCCTCAGCGCGTCGCGCGCGTCGAAGAGCAGCTGTTCCTTGTCCCGTTGGCCATCGCTCGAGGCATCTTCGGCGCGCTCCAGAATCCCCTGGCGAATGCCGATGGCCTCATCGAGGGCCTCCTGCAATGCGCCCGAGCACGTCTCCAGCTGTTCCCATTGCCCCCCGGGCTTCCAGTGAAACGCCCGGATCTGCTCGAAGCTCAGACCCACCAACGAATCCCCATGGCGTAACGCGTGGTCCACGAAGGTGAACGGCTCGTCTTTTGCCATCGTGGTGAGCCACAACGAGAGGCGCGCGAGTTGGACAGCGTACTCGTTCTTGTCCACGCCATACAGGCAACGCTGGGCCACCATCCGCCGAGCGTGGTTATCGACGCTGTCGTGCACGTCGGCGATCAGCTGCAGTTTCGTCTTGGGCTCACCGTCGAGCGTCACCCCCGGCAGCTTCGGATCTTCGCTGGCGGCCTCTCGCGTCCACGCGGCGACCACGTGTTTGGCCAGGTAACGGCAGGCGGCCACCAAGAACGCACCGCTTCCCATCGCGGGATCACAGATCACCAGGTTGAGCAGGCTCTCGCTCTTGGGCTCAGGGCCCATGGTTTGGATCAGCGGCTCCAGCGTCCGAGCGACGATGCGGTCGCTGAAGTCGCGTGGCGTGTAGTGGCTGCTCGTGCGGCGCCGTTCGAGCCCGGGCTGGATCACGAGCGTTCCCGCAGCGGCGCGCTCTGGCCGCCGGCCGCTCAGGGGTTCGAGCGCTTGCAGCGCCTCGACTGGCGTCTGGGCCTTGCTGACCGCTTTGGCGATCTTGTTCGCCATGCCCTTGTCGAAAGCCAGTTCGTCTTGCAGCCACTTGGCGCGGCGGCTAGCGGGCACGGCGAGCAACGCCTCTGCGCTCACCCACACCCGTGCCGCGCCCTTCTTGCTGCTCGGTTTGATGCGCACGGCGCCGCTCACCAAACGCTCAACGTCGAAGCCCATCAGTGCTTCGTAGACGCTGCCGATCTGCTCGACATCGAGCGCCTTGTAACTCAGTCGCTGGCCGTTGAGGAGAACCAACCGCTCCAGCACCTGGTAGATGGTGCCGTCGTCCACCGTGGGCACAGGCGTTGCCTCCCGGCTCTCGGCGATCGAGATGGGCGCGCTTCCGTCCGCTCCCCAGCCCTCCAGGAACGGAAACTCACTCGGGTCGAAGAGGTGGCCACGCCGCTCGGGGAGCTGCAGGTCGCCGTGTTTGGCCCCCAAGAAGATCGCCCGGAACAGGCTCACCAAGCGCGGGTAGGCCCCGAAGCGCTGGGCCATCGAATCTGGGTAGCGCCCGTTGTCTTTCTGCAGTTGATCGAAGAGCCCCAGCACACTGTAGTGCTTGGAAAAGAGCTTGTTGTCGGTCGGGAGCAGGTTGCCATCTTCGCAGTAGAGGATGAACACCAGTCGGAGCAGGACCGTCAACAGCCCGGAGTAGACGTGCCCCTCCGCGCGCTCCAGCGCCCGGCGCAGTACCTGGTCGCCGTCGCGTTCGGCAGCAGCCGCGAAGCCTGCGAGCAGGATTTCGAGCGCCTCGAAGACCTGTCGCGCCAACTCGTTGGTGACGCCCGACTGTCGCAGCCGTGACTGCCGCAGCAGCGCTGGCAATTGCTGGTCGGGTGCCGCGCCAAACCAACGAAACGCCGAGAGCAGCATGACGAACGCGTCCAACAAAGGGCGCCCGCCCACGGTGCACATGTCCCGAACACGGAAGCTCAACCACCCCGTTGATTCTCCGTAGGGTGCGTACGTGAGTCGAAACTCCTCGCCGTTGAACAGCAGCCCGATGGGTACACGGCACTCCCGCAGCAAGCGGTCGAACTTTGCTTGAGCGGGGTAATCCCAAGGCCCGGTTTTAGTCTCCGACTGGTCGAGATCGAGCCCTTGGGGCACCTCCCAAACCAGCATCAGGTAGTCCGCCCCCGCGCGACTCGCGGGCGTCGATTCCGCCGTTGGAACAGCCGGCGCATCGGTGGGTGCTCCTTGGCGCTTGAGGCCGAGCGTTGGGCGCAAGGTCTGGCGGCCTTCCTGCACGAAGAGGTGCAGCTCCTTTGGTAGCGCCTCCGCTCCGTCGAACAGATCCGGCGAAAGCTCCAACAGCTCCGACAGCGCGCGCCCGAGGTCGGTCACTGCCGGCGAGCCGCCTTCTGAGGGCTTCTTCAGGCCGCACAAGGAAAGCAGGCGCTGCTGCATTTCGGGGCCCTGCTTCTGGAGGCACTGGGCATCGACGAGCACCGGCGGGCTGACGACCAAGCCCTCGTAGGGCTGGGCCATGCCGAGCCACGTCGTGTGAAACTCCAACTCGAAATCGCTCATCCCAGCTCCTAGAGGCGAGTCGTGGGCCAGAGGTAGACGAGCCCGACGGGTTCGAGACGCTCCAGGCTCACGCGGTAGAGCTCTTCGAGCTCCTCTGGTTCGTGTTCGAGTTCGATGCCGATGCGTTCGAGACGTTGTCGCATGCTCTGGCGCTCTTCCTCCAATTGCTTCGCTGCGGGCGACTCGTCCGACCCGAAATCGAAGCTGAGCTGTTGGGCCCGTTCGATTCGAGCGCGTTGTGCCAGCAGGATCTTGCGCAGGGCTTCCGCTTCCGCTTGGCCGCGATTCTTCAGCTTCAACTTGGCGGCGTGGGCCTCCGCATCGGCTTCATCCCTGACGTGGGGCCAGAGCGCCTCGAAGTCCGCCAGGGCACCTTCCGCGAGCCGCCGCTGGATCTTCTCAGGCACAGCGGGCAGCGCTCTAGCTTCCTCGAACAGGCTCTCCAGCGTTTGAACGGCGCGGCGATCGGCTTCTTCAGCGAAGGGCTTGAGGTGAGCGCCCTTCTTCGTCTCCAGCCACTGAGCGGCCACGCTGACGAGCTTGTCGTGCAAGCGTGCGGCGCCAGGCCCGAACAGGGAGATGCGCCCGAAGGCTATCACGCGCACGAGGTTATCATGCCGGTTTGGTACGACCGTAACTCGACTCAGATCGTTGGCGCTGAAGCCCTGCGCGACGAAGCGGGACAAGATGCGCTGCACAAAGGGGTGTTCCAGGTGCAGGTGCACGCGCTCTTCCCCCATGCGCCCTAGGGCCTTGAACACGACGGGTTGTGGGGGACGCTTCCGCCACTCCCACAGTGGTTCGCTCGGATCCCGCGGCGGGCGCAGCGTATCGAGGGTCTGCTCCCAACTGGCCGGAAGATCCGGCAAAGAGAAGGCCTGCTGCGAGCCGAGTTCTTCCGCTTGCTGGGCATCACTCGCGATAGGGCTCAGCCCCTGGGCGCCGGAGAGCTCCAACCCGACGTTGACGGCGTCCCGCAACAACTCTTCCTTGAAGTCCATCACGGCCATGGACCGGTTGAGGATGCGACCCGCTTCGTCGATGTCTTCCTGCAGCTGGGCGGGGGCGGCGCGTTGTGAATCGAGCTCGGAGCTGGCCGTTTGCTGCAGCTCGGGGAGTTCGTCAGCTGCATCGAGCGCGGCCTGCGTCTTGGCATCGATGCCGAGGTGGAGCGTCTTTTCGATACGCTGCATGACCACATCCCCCAGTGTCCCGAGCTGCTTCTGGATCACGTCGACTTTGTGGACGAGCTTGTCGAGCACGGCGTCTTCGGTTCGTTCGGGGTAGACGAAGTAGTGGCAGTAGACGTCTTTGGCGGGCTGGAGCGTGCGGTCGATGCGCCCGTTGCGCTGCTCCATGCGGGCTGGGTTCCACGGAATGTCGAAATGGAAGAGATTGGCGCAGTAGTTCTGCAGGTTGAGCCCTTCGCGCGCAGCGTCGGTGGCGATCAGAATGCGGACGGGGAACTCACTGGGGTTGCCGTTGAACTGTCGTTGGATGCGCTGCCTCTGCTGGTCGCTCATGGCACCGTGAAAGCCCTCGATGCGTTCGTCGGCCTGCGCAGTGCCTTCGATGGCGGCCGTCAACACCTGGGTCAGGTAGCGCTTCGTATCAGCGTATTCGGTGAAAATGATGAGGCGCGCGTCCTTCCACTGAGTATCGCGGCTGTCGTCGGCGCCGGCGGGAGTCACCGCAGGGCATTGGTTTTCGGCGATCCACTGGATCAGCGCCAGCACCTTCGCATCGGGGGCGTAGCGGTGCTCGCCGGAAAGCTCGAGCATTTCGTTCAGCAGCTGTTTGGCGCGCTCGCTGGGCGGAGTGAGCGCGCGCGTCGCCTCGGCGACTTCTGCGTCGGCTTGGCGATCGCTGGCGTCTTCATCGGTGTCGATCGCTTCATCGGGTTCCTGGCGCTCCGTGTCCTCCGGCTCGCCGAGCGCGTCGGCGCCATCTCCTTCGGCGTCACTCTCGCGCGCTTCGGCCTCAGCGGCGGCCAATGCGTCGGCATCGATGCGTCGCAGCTGGGCCTCCACGGATTCGGCGTGCTTCGAGAGCGTGCGATGAAAGGCTTCCGTGCTGCTGAGCAGGCGCTTCTGCAGGTTGACGAAGACGAGCTTGCCGCGCCCCCGCTTGGGCTTCATCAGCTCGGTGTACTGCTGCAAGAGCTCACTCAACCGGAGTTCGAACGGGTCCGATGAGCCCGGGAGGGGGCCTGCTTCTGCGGCGCCGAAGGTCGCCGCCCAGCCGTCTTGGCCCGCCTGACGTAACGTGACGGGGACGATGTGGCGCGTTGGAAAAGTATCGACCAATGCTTCTTGCAGGTCGCGCTTGAGGCGCCGGACCATCACCTGCCCCAGAGCCTCGCTACCCGCTTCGATGGGGACGCCGCGGGTGAAGCGTTGGGGATCGAGCAGCTCCATCAGAGCGGAGAAGCTATTCGAGTGCCCGTTGTGCGGTGTGGCCGAGAGGAACAGGCGGTTCTCGAAGGAGGGAGCCATGTGGCGCACCATCTTCGTCAGGCGCGAGTCGATGGCGTACTTGCTGGCGGAGGCGGGAGCGACGGTGTGCGCCTCGTCCAGCACCAAGAGCGATTTCTTGAGGCGGACACCTTCGGTTTCGCGTAGGTGCTGCTCCAGTGGCTCGCGGTATTCGGGACGACGCAGGGTTTGGTAGGAGATGATGAAGCGGTTGTGTGTGGTCCAGGGGTTGACGCCGAAGCCGCGTTCGCTGCGTCGTCGCGCGACGAAACCGCGGTCGTAGATTTCGAACTGCTGCCCGAAGCGCTTCTCCATCTCGCTGCGCCACTGCAAGCAGATGGATGCCGGGCAGACGATGAGCACGAAGTTGACGCGCTGTCGCAGCTGTAGCTCTTGCAGGACGAGCCCTGCCTCGATGGTCTTTCCGAGGCCTACGTCATCCGCAATGAAGAGGTTGGCGCGCGGCAGCTCGAGCGCCCTTTTCAGCGGAATGAGCTGATGGTTGTGCAGTTGGATACCGGCTCTGAACGGCGACTGGAACAGTTCAGAGTCCGTCGCCGTGACCGAGTTCCACTTGAGCGCGTGCAAGTAGGCCGCGAAGTAGCGGGGTGGGTCGAGCTTGCCCACGCTGCTCCCTAGCCCTTGATGGGGATTGGAGACTTTGGCGCCTAGCTCCAGCTCCCACAAGATGCTCAGTTCGGCGCCTTGGTTGTCGTCGTCCAGGCAGACGAGATCGACGCGAGTGAGCTCCTTGGACTCCGCTGGTGGAGCAACACTCTCCACGAGATATTGCCGGTGGCGAACGGCGACGATATCTCCGACCTTCGGCACGTGACGCGCGGAATCGGTACTGGCGAACAGCGGCGGCGGCGGCGCGCTCTCCTTGTCCCCGTGCGCTTGAAGCAGTGCTGCTGCCAATGCGGAACGGCCGCGTGCCTTGGCTTCCACGCCATGCCGCTTGCAGGCCGCCCTCAACTCATCGCGGTGCATCCACTCCAGCAGCTTTCGGAACGTGAGCTGCTTCGTGTCGCACAAGCGCTGAACCATCGGGTCACGCGGCGCGTCCTGCCGTGCGTCGAGAGAGACGGCGAACTGCCGGCCCAGCTCCACGAGCCGTTGGCGCGGTAGGGTGCCGAGCACGGACTGGACGCTAGCGGTTGTGGTCACGGGTGCAGCAGGTGGTGTCATGGGCTCGGCGAGGCATCAAAATGGGAGAGTCGCCTAGTTCTTCGAAGGCCGCAAGGCGGGCAATGGGAGTCACTCCGCCGCCGCTTTTTCCGGAGGGCCCGCTTCTCGCCAAACCGACAGATCCACCCGCAGGCTATCCGTGACCTCCGCCGGCAACGCGATGAGCCCTTCTGCCCGCTGGTCCCCTTCGACGTCACCCTCGGCAGCGTCCGAGCTCGTGGATGCTTCCGCCGCGGACCCCGCGAGTTCGCCACCGAGCAGCACCTCGAAAGTCTGGGATCTGAGGCGCAGCTCTTCGAACATGCGCTCGTCGTAGGTGCCGGCGAGATACGGCGCATCGACATCGAGGCGGGCCAGTTCGGTCACGCCCTGCCCCTCTGCGCCAGCTTGCGTTTTGCCCGGCTCGTCCTGGGCGAGCTGGCGCAAGCGTTGGGTGCGGCTGCCAATGCGGTCGACGCGACCCGTCCGCTGTTCGAGCGTCGCGGGGTTCCAGGCGAGATCGTAGTGCAGCACGTGACTGCAGTGGCGATGCAGGTCGATACCCTCCTGCGCGATCTGGCCGCAGATGAGGATCTCCGGAAGCAGTGGTGTGTTGAAGCCTTGGAAGCGCCGGGAGCGGGTGTCATTCTTCGTGTCGCCTTTGGTGATCGCGACGGCGTCTCTGTTCTTGGTAGCTTCGTAGAGCCCCCCGCGGGCCGTGGCGGGCTCGCTGATGTCCCCGCTCGATGCGGCCAAGTCTTCGACGAACACGGCAACCCGTCGGAGCATGCTTTCAGCGCCCGTGCCGCGTTGAGTGAAGTGCTTGGTCAGGAGCTGGGCCCAGCCTTCGTCTTCACGCTCTTCGTGTTGAGGAAGCAGACGGCAGAGAATCGACTCGCGGAGCAGCGCCCGGCGCAGCGCCTTGAAAGCCAAGGCTCGGGTGCGGAAGTCGAGCTCGCCAGTACCGGTGCCGAGGGTCAGCTCGCGGAGCTGAACGTGCAGGAAACGCTGATCCGAGCGGTCGACTTCGACGTCCGCAGGGTGGTGCTCACGGGCCAGCAGCTCCGTTTCTGGGTCGACGCCTAGCCAAAAACTGGGCCCCGTGAAGGCCTGTCGAACGACGGCGGTGCTTCCGGTGCGAGTGGCGTGGGCGTCGCGATCGAGCAGTTCTCGTGCAAGCCGATCGACGTCGGCTTGCCGTGCGCCGGCACTCGCCTCGTAAACACTCTGCACGCCGCGCTCGTCGGCAAGCTCGTCGTGCTCGCTCTCGTCGTCCACGTCCACCCCGCCGTAGAGTCGCTCGACCCAGGTGTCGTGCGCGATACGGTCGAGGATGCCTCGTAGCTTGCTTCCTCTGCGGACATCCTTTCTGAGGCGCTTCGCCAATGCGTTTTCTGCCGCTCGATGCAAAAACACACGATCGGGGGTTTTTCCTCCGATGTCGATCTCGTAAACGAGCGATAGGCGCGCGAGCTCCGTGTAGTCGGCTAGAGTGGGCCGAAGATCGGTGCAATGAAACGGTGGCTCCTCCTCCCCTGGAGGCGGCGCCCAGAGCAGTGACCACAGCACGCGGTCGAGCATGATCGGCATCAGTGTTCGAGTCTTCGAACTCAGGCTCTGCTGCAGCTGCTTGAGCCCGCCTTCGCCACCGAACGCCTCCAGTCGCCGACGCTCCAGTCGCCGGCCCACCTCTTCGCGCACAATGGCCTCGAGGCGCTCTGCGGTTCTGACGCGAAAGGTGAAAACCAACGACTTCTCCCCGCGCTCCCATCGCTCCACGACCTCTCGAACCACCCGGCGCAGTTTTGGATGGCCGACGTCCGCGGCCTCGTTGCCGACCAAGCTGTTGAGCAGATCCACGTAGAGTTTGGCTCGCCCGGCCTTGTCGGCTCTGACGAACGCCTTGGAGCCGGCACTCTCGAAGAAAGTGCTGTAGCAGCCTGTCAGACTGCACCCGAGGTTCGCGGTTCGCTTGCCCTGCTCGAGCTCCGACGTGGCGCGCATGAGCAAGTACAAAGGGAGTTCGTCGTCGCCGCGAACGTCGAGACCTGGGGAGTGATGCAAGACGTGCGCGTCGGGGCGCCTCGTCAGTTCTACTCGCGCCAGCTCGATTTCGCGCCCTGCCCGCACGAGACGATGATGCGTTGCGCGGCGGTGACGGATGACGAAACGTCCGAGCTCGTCGGCCAAGTCGCGATTGAACGCGAACAATCGGAGTGCCTGACAGGTGAACTCACGAAGCTCGGGCGGGATGTGGTGGCGCACTCGCTGCACGACCTGTTCGACTTGGGACTCAGACAGCGCGCCTGGCTCACGCGCCAACTCGATGAGGGTGCGGCGTGCTTCGGCCAGCGGTGCGGTGGCCCACGCGTCGGCTAGCTTGCCCGGATCGAGGCGACTACCCAGCGCCGACCATCTCTTCGAGAACGCCTGACTTTCAGCTTGCGCCCGCTCCAGCGCGGGTTTGACGACGAGTTCACGCAGGTCCTTCAACCGTTCGTGCCGCTCCGGAGCCGTGCCGAGGTGGTCGCCGACCTCGAGCAGCGAAAGGATCTCCGTAGGGGCGAGTTGGAAAGGAGTGGCCGTCAGCAGTAGCGCGCGCCTCGCACGTGGCGCGACAAATTTGGCAAAGGCGGTGAAGTCGTTCCGTTTGTTCTTCCATTGGTGCGCCTCGTCCACAATCACGAGCGGAAGGTCTCGGGAGAACACGAGCCACAGGGCTTCCTTGTAAAGCTGCAAGGCTTCACGACGGATGTGGTCGAGGCCTTCCTCACGCCCCCGCACGAAGGGCGTGCCCCACTCCTTGCACAGCCGCAGCAGCTGGTCGCACTGAGAGCCGAGCTCGGCATGGTCGACAGCGAGCCGAAGTGACTTTTCGACGAGGCGCCGCTTCATTGGCAGTACGGCTTCTTCTTCCTCGGAGAGCTCCGTGAGCTCTTCGGGATCGGCGGGCCAGCCCCAGTCTCGCGCGCCTTTCAGCAGAAGGCGCCGCGTCTCCCGAGGTATCGAGCGACCCCAGCGCCGAAAAAGCGTTCCGAGCGTGAAGCGGATCTTGAGGTCTTCGTGCTGGACGCGGGCGCCGAGAGCAGATGTCTTCGCGATGACCACCGGCGTTTTTCGGTCGCGCAGCGCGGCCGCGAGTTCGTCGGGTCGCTCGGCAATCTTGGACCTGAAAGCGGCTTCAGCTGCATTGCGATTTCCTTCGGCGACGCAGCGCTTGATGATCTCGCCGACCTCACGCTGCCACTTTCGCATCAGCTCATCATTTCGCGGCACGAGGACCAGGATCTTCTTGATGCAGCCGGGCAACGCCCCGTGGTGTCGCTGTGCTTCCAGAACGGAGTAGGCCACGGCGAGCGCGACGAAGGTCTTGCCCATGCCAACTTCGTCGGCGAGGAGCTGCAACTCGGAGAACCCTTCCGAGTCTTCTTGGTAGAGGCGTTCGAGAAGCTTGCGGCAGGTTTCGTTTTGACGCTCGACGTCCCCGCGGTCCTTCATGCGGGTCTTGTCAGCGCCGAGGTCGATGACTTGCGTGAATGGAATCATTCTGCCGCCCCCTGCATCAGACTGCGATAGCGCTCAAAGGAGGTCTTCGGGCCAAGCTCGACAGGGTTCCCTGCCCGTAGAGTCCCTACGAGCCGCATCACCTCAGCCTGAGCCTTGGCGCAGACCTCAGCGAAACCTTCGATCGTGCCCTCACCTTGGAGGGACGCGAGGAGGCTCGCCAACTCGACGAGCTGGAAAGCGGCAGCCGTCGCACTACGCCTCCCGGCTTCTACCTCAGTGACGACTTGCTTTGCGAGCGCGAGCGGGCTGACCTCACCGAGGAATGCCTGGTACAGGGCGCCACGCGAGCCTTGAGCTGCTAGGAGCTCTCTACGGATGCCGGGGAGGGCATCGACGAAGGCGCGGATCTGGTAGGCCTGAATGCGCATCTTGTCGACGCCCTGGTTGTGGGTGGCGTGCGTGCGCTCGCCCGCCGCATCGACGAGGCCTAGATCGGGATACAGGTCGTCGAAAGTGATGCGGCCTTGGTAGTAGGCGAGCAAGTCGTTTTCATTGGGGGTCGCGCCGTCGGGAGCCAAGGGCAGCCGGAGCCGTGCTTCACCTGCTGCGACGTTGACCGGATACCAAGCGGTCCCCTCCTGACCGACGATGGCGATGTGGCGTTCGCGCAGGATGGCCTCGAGGTCAGAAGCTGCCAAGTCGACGGCCTGTACCTCCGCGCCGCCAGCGGTTGTGCAGAGGGCGTGCTCGGTCGGGACAGGACCATCCTGGTTGCCTTTGCCGACGTGCACCCGCCACGCGGGAGGGGTTTGCGCGCTCCAGACAAGAGACAGGTGCAACGAGTCGACCTGCTCAGGATGCGGGGTCAGCTCAGCCGCCAGCAACTGCGCCGGCCAGAAGCCGTTGAGTTCTTCTTCGTCCGTTGGGGCCGGAGCGTGCAAGGGCTGCTCCAATGACCGGACGTTTCGACCCTGGTTGGCTCGAGGCGGCAGGAGCGCCGCCACCTGGGCAGGTTTCAGGTCGAACACCCAACCCGCTTCTATGTTGGCCGTCGCTGCCGACGGAGTGGCTTCGTGTAAGGCCCAGCCCTTGCGGGTGAAGTTGGCAGACCCAGCATACGCTAGTGCGTGGCGCTCAGACTCCAGCACGACGAGCTTTGCATGCAGAGCGCGAGCAGCGGTCAGCTCGATCTTGACATCTAGATCGTTTGGATCGACGTCGGGCGCCACGGGGACGAGCTGGACCGATACGGCGGGAAAGTCAGCGAAGTAGAAAGGGGGTTCGTGCTTGACGACGTGGGAACCGTCACTCGTGCAGACGCTTTCGAGCAGCATTTCAATCTGACACTCGGATGCAAGCAGGTTTCGTGTCTGGAGCTCAGCGAGCAGGCGACGCAGTGGTGTGCTCTGGGTGCCATCCTCCGACAGGAACGGGCTGACGATGCGAATCCTGTTGATGCGTTCCTCCGCAGGCCAGTGTTGAACGAGGCTTGCGTAAAGGGGATTGGTTCCGTCGGACCAGACGACGAGTGACTCACGATCAGCATCCTGGCCCCATTGTTCGAGGCGCTGACGGACCGTTGCCAGTTCTGCCAAAAACTCGCCAGCCCGATCCGAGTAGGCGGACAGCGCGCGCTCGGCGTCTCTCAGAATCCGAGCCCCGGACGCGGCGCTGGGAGCGTCGTCCGCATACGCGACATGCTCGCCGCACAGTTCACGATTGTGCCGGTAGCCGGCGGACGTGATATTCGCCGACCCGACGAGCAAACGCACGGCGTGTTCATACTCGATGACGACGAGCTTGGCGTGCAAGCGGCATCCGGGCATCGTCACTGGGTGCACGACGGTGCGCAGACTGGGCCGTTCTCGATAGGCAGTCGCTTCACACAAGACGCCGCAATACTCGAGTTCGGCCAACCTGCGTTGCAGCACGAGTTGCCCCGAGTAGCCGTTGAAGTCAGCGCGCGACACGGAAAGCGCCGTACAGAGGAAGTCCGAGTCGAAGAAGTCGGCATCCAGGTCGTGCGTGGTCGAAAGGATCCGGACGACCCGTCCCGTTTTCGACGCGTCAGGCCGCACCCGATCGAGCAGGCGTCGTTTCGCTGCGTCGCTCAATTGGCCTCCTCACGACGGACACCACCGACGAGTTGAATGAAGCTCAGTCCCGCGCCCACCCGCCAGTCGGGGGCTCGGACCTGTTCCGGAGAGGTGATCTGCCCTGCTCGTACTCCGACGCGCGTACTCGTCAGGGCAAAGTCTCTGTCGCGTTTCTCGATCCAGGGTTGTTTCGGACGCCCGTGTTCGACCTTCCCGCGCTGAATTGCGCTGTGACGGGAGAGGGTGTCGGTCACGAGCGTCTCGACGGAGGTTGTGCCAGCATATCCTTCAGCCAGTTCGAGCACGTGTCGACCACGCGTGCGAACGTCGCGTCGCCCGAGGACGACCAACGCGTTGCAGCGTTCGAGGCAGCTCGCGGCCACCGTTGGCAGGCGTGCGCTCGCCTGCTGAACTACATCGTCGTCGAACACCGCCGACTGCGCCAGCTGATCGCCGGCGCGGCGGCAGAGCCACAGCACCCGTTCGAAAATCAGAGTGACCTGTCGCAGGAATGTGTCGTAACCGAGTGCTGCGGCGGTCGCGGTGCGCAGCTGCCCATCCTCTTCGCCCCCAAGCTCGTGCGCACATTGAGCTAGTCGCGCGCGGTCGTCGCCAGCGGCGTGCCGTTCTACAGCGACCGTCAAGGCTTCGAGCATTCGGGCTCGACGCAGGTCGTGGACGAGAGCGTCGTTGAGGAGCGTCTTCGGCGCACCCTCGAGCGGGCTACCAGGAAAAGCTCGCTTGCCCCAGCGTCGCAGGGTTTCCACTCGCACCGTGGCGCTTCCGTCGCGCGTAGCGCGGACAAGCTCTTTCCGGCTGCGTGCATCCATGGTGGACTCGAGGAAGCCCTCGCCGATCGCGCCGCCGAAGCCGGGTGTGGGAGCCAGCGTCGCTTTGTCGAAGAGGCGCAGGTCCTCGCCCACGCTGCCATAGATGCCGAAAGCGCCGTAGCGATACTGCTGCGCCAGAAGAGCGAAGTCCGCGTTCGTCGACACGGCACGGTCGCGTGAAAGTCGTTCGCGAACCTTGCGAACGTACGTCACACCGCGCAATCCAGGCACGCGGTCGCCAGCCCCTTCGACGTCGGCGTCGTTTCGCTCGAGCTCGGGTTCTTCCTCGGCGAGGTGCAGCACGCAGGCGAGCGCCCAATACCGCTCCAGGCGCATCGCAATCTCAACGCGGGCTTTACGCGCGGCCGCTGCCGACAGGCCGTGCAAGGCAGCAGACTCAGCGATATGCAGCCCGGCGCACATCATCGGGAGGTAAGTCGCTTGCCCCGCTGCAGCGGTCATACCTGGAAAGAACTCATCGGCAAGCGCGAGGTACCCGGCCGTAAACCCAAGCGGATCCACGCTGCCGCCGGGCAACTCGGCGGGGTCGAACGCAGTTAGAAAAACTGGAAGGTTGCCCGTCACTCTGTCTCACCCCAAAGCACATCCATCGCACGACAGACGTAGCAGGAGATACGCGGGTCGGGAAGTACGGAGAGCACAGGCTAGGACAGCCTGCGTCACAGGCAGGCGTTCATGTAGGGCCGTGACGCATCTGGTTGGAGACTTGTCTCACCGGGCGATGGAGAGGCGCTGCTCTTCTCGGCCGCGACTGCAGACGGCGAGAACCACGACGGCGGCTCCTCTCCAGGTTGCACCTTGGCTCTGCCGTCACGTTCGGTGCGTAGCACAAACCCTAGTTATCGAACACGCGTAGGCGCAGGCGAGCGCAACGAGCTCACCCATCCCCCAACTCGCGCGCCAGATCCGTCTCGTGCACGACGAAGACGTCGACGCGGCGGCGCGCCAACTCCGCTAAGAACTCGGCGCGACCCAACCCAGCCATCTCTGCCGCGCGCTCCATGGACACTGCTGCCTGCTGGTACCAGTGGATGGCAGCCGCCAAACGAATCTCTGGACCAAGCTCATGGGGAGCCTTTCGCAACGCCGCCAGGAGACTGTCAGGAACGCTGATTTCGACGCTCGCCATGGTCGTTTCTCGTACCCTTGCTCGAGCCTTCGCGCCACATTGGCCAGCACATGCAGTTCGCGGCGCGCGATGTGCCCCACATCCAATAAGGCGTCCCGGGCCGCTCATTCGCCCGGCGTGCGGCCTACTAGGCGCTCCGGACTCGGAGGTCGCTAAATTTTCAACGTCTTTGCTCGACCCCCCGTCTCCACCGCCTGCAATACGATTCTTCCGAAAAGCAACACCCAGCGTTACTTTTTTAACGAATCGTCTCAGATGCAGGCGGCGGAGTACATCGACCAGCTCGCGGCAGAAGGGCTCAACCACTTCACGACGGGAAGCGCCGTGCAGGCACTCGGCGTTCGCCTTCCAGCAGCACGTGGCCAGCTGAAACGCCTGAAGGACCGAGGCCTGATCGCCAGTCCTCTGCGCTCCTTTCATGTGATCGTGCCCCCTGAGTACCGCCGGCTGGGCTGCATCCCCGCAGAGCAGTTCATCGACGCGCTGATGAGCTACCTGGAGATGCCCTACTACGTGGCGTTGCTCTCTGCTGCTGCTCGCCACGGCGCAGGTCACCAGAGCCCACAAGCGCTGCAAGTGATGGTACCCAAGAACCACCCGAGCTGACCGCGTTGGAGCGGCTAGGCTACCCGCGACTGGCACGGCGTGCCCAAGCACAGCCAGAAGCAAGGACCGAGTCACTCTCGTCTATCGGTTCGACGCCGAGACCACGATCGAGCAAAGGCTCGTCAACCCAGCGCCGGTTCTCAGGGGCTTCCAGCGCTACATGACCGAAGCGTGGAGGATGGCGGGGTCTTCGGGTTGCCCGTAAAAGACCAACACGAGCTCGGCGCGGACATCGGCCGCGTCCGTCGCGCCTCCGCTCCCACACTTCGAGGAAGGGGTACTCGGCGCTCAGTTCCTCGACCAGCGGGCGGCAGCGATGTCGCTCTCGGCGGCGCCGGCGACCTGCTCTGACTCGAGCTCAGACCAGCAACCAGCCTCCGCTCGCGGAGGCCGCATCGACCCGCCAATCGCGCTCTCTCTGCTCGGGGAACGGTCCGACCGTTCCGTGGCACGAGAGAGGCGGATCGAGAGCGTGAGGCAACGCTGACGCGGCGTGGCATCCTGCGCATATTTCTAATTAGTTTTAGGTAGTTAGTGCAGTTTTCCTGCTCGATGACGCCCCGCGTGCGATGACACGCGGTCACCACAAACAACGGTCTGACCGTTGTTGAGACAACGGTCTGACCGTTCCCACAGCGACCCGAACAACGGTCGGACCGTTGCCGCGCACAACGGTCTGACCGTTCCCAGCGTGGTTGGCGAGCACGTCCACGAGCAGCTGCTCGGCGGCGGCCTGCTCTGAACGCGCTCGGGCCGTTTCGAGGATATTCTGCGCGTCCGCGAGAACGCAACGGTACTGCGGTTTCGTCGCGAGCAGCTGAGTCATGGGTCATGGGGTATCAAATTCAGGACCCGTGGGGCCTGAATTTGCACCGCGTGCACCTCACCCTGGGAAGCGAAGCCCAACGCAGCTCTCGTCCTTCAGCTGGCTACGTGCGTGTCGT
This sequence comes from Polyangiaceae bacterium, assembly GCA_050298815.1. Lineage (GTDB taxonomy): Bacteria > Myxococcota_A > Polyangia > Polyangiales > Polyangiaceae > SZUA-265. Next base: position 1,410 of record JBNKUV010000009.1, on the reverse strand, counting down.
GTTCACCACGAAGCAGGTCGAGGCAGCCCGCGTTTGCCAGAAAGATGAGCGGCGAAGCGTTGACGACAAGCTCACCCTCCCAGCTCGTGCGGAGCAGTCCCCAGCGCAGCCAGGAGACTGTCAGGAACGCTGATTTCGACGCTCGTCATGGCCGTTCTCGTAGTCTTGCTCTACCCTTCGTCCAACTCAACCACATGGGAGCACGTCTGGCAGCGCTCTCAACACGCTCGGGGGCAGCTCATCGCGCAGCAGCCGAAGGAACCCGTGCCAGCGGAGCCCGAGGTAGATCGCGTCCCCATCCGCTCCGATACGGTCGAGCCCCTCCAAGGCTCGACGAACTTGCGCCTCGATGCAATGCACTCTCCTCCCCTTGTTCCCACGATGCTGACGTTCTTACATACATCTGACGTGCATGTTGCAACCTTCGGCGCCCTCGTCGAACGAGCTGGTCCCGAGGTTCCTGTTCACCATGAGGTACACGCCGAGTTACTCGATGCCGCTCAGGGACAGTCGGATCCAGCAGGCCTTCTTGCCAGTGTGCACGACACGATTGAGGCCATGGCAAACGCTGGCTCACGGCTCGTCGTTTGCACGTGCTCCTCTATCGCTGCCGCTGCCGAGCTTGCACAGGTCGGAGACTGCCGCACCCTACGCATCGACAGGCCTGCCGCTGAGCTGGCTGCCTCCAGTGGGAGGAGGATCGTCGTCGTCGCTGCCCTCGCTACCGCCCTGTCGCAAACGGTTGCGCTGCTCCAGCACGTCTCTTCGTCAATGGCTCTCGAGCCCGAGGTCGTCCAACACCACTGTCCCAACGTTTGGCGTCTCTTTCAGTCCGGCCAGCATCAGGCTTACGCGCAAGCCGTCGCGACGGAAATCGAACGTGTCGCTACCGATGGCGACCTCATTCTGCTCGGACAGGCCTCTATGGCGCCTGCGGCTCAGTTCGTCCGCACACAGGGCGTTGACGTCGTCAATACTCCCGCCACCGGTGTTCAAGCCGCCGTCCGCCTTTATCGTCGGTCATCGTCCTGAGAGAACAGCACGCGCTGCAACTCAGTCACTGGTGCCTTGCGGCAAGCCAATCGTTCAGCTAGCGACGAGCGGGCACCCGCCATCGTCGTACCGCTGATGAACGGCACGCCGCTTCCGTCGTGCTCGACTGAGTGGGCTGACGGGCTGCTACCGAAAGCGCTCCGTGTCGCCCAGGTCATCGAATACGGTGGCACGATTGCACAAAACTAGTTAATGTTTGTGCGTTGTGGCGCACGGTCAGAGACCCGACTGGGACCAGCTGTACGAGACTGCCGGCGCGCAGGAGGGGCACTTCAGCACCAAGCAAGCGGAGGATGCCGGCTACTCACCACAGCTTCTAGCGAAGCACCTGCGTGCACGTCGCATTGCTCGGGTTCG
>JBNKUV010000008.1:0-47755 GCA_050298815.1 Polyangiaceae bacterium | reverse complement strand
GATCCCACCCTTCGCGATGTCCGCGTACGAGATGGTCTTTGCCAGACCCTTGTCTGCCTGCACCTTCAGCATCGCAGCGGTCGTCGTCGTCTTGCCGTGGTCAATGTGACCAATCGTGCCGACGTTCACGTGGGGTTTGGTACGTACGAATTTCTCTTTGGCCATGGGTTGATCTACTTTCCGCTAGTGTCGTGTTCTTGCGTGACTTGTGCGAGCGGTGAGAGCCCACAACCAGATTTGAACTGGTGACCTCATCCTTACCAAGGATGCGCTCTACCAACTGAGCTATGTGGGCAGGTGGCTCGGTCCAGATCGCTTTCTTCGGACCATTTGCCGCGGCTTGCGCCGGAGCGGGAGACGAGATTCGAACTCGCGACGTTCAGCTTGGAAGGCTGACGCTCTACCAACTGAGCTACTCCCGCGATAATCGACCAAGGCTCGACCAGCCTGCTTTGAACACTACGCTTACGTTTGCTTGGGTTGGGTTGGACTCCTTGAGGAGGTGGACTTGAGTGAAGACGAGGTTGAAAGTGATGGTTGGTGGAGGGTAGTGGATTCGAACCACTGTAGGCATACGCCGGCAGGTTTACAGCCTGCTCCCATTGGCCGCTCGGGCAACCCTCCGTGAGATACTACCTTGGAGTGCACCAGGCAGAGCTGGGGAGGGGACTCGAACCCCTAACCGCCTGTTTACAAAACAGGTGCTCTACCAATTGAGCTACTCCAGCGAACACGCGCTCCCGGTCCTCCTGCCTCCGCGGGAGACTGCCCGCGACGACATCCGATACCGACTTGGGGATTCGTCGGTTCTGTGAATTGGCAAGCATGGCGCTGGGATGTGCGGACGGGAAGGAATGACCGGGTGAAGCTTGCTTCGCGAACCCCAGGTGCAAGCACCCGAAGGGACACCACCCCTATCACCCTTCCAGGCAGCAACCTGTCCGGTAGGGTTTGGGGAAGGTGGACCCGAACGAAGACCGCGCACTGGTAGCGCTGCCCCTCCACCGTGTCAAGCACATTTCGTACCGACTCGAATGTGCCGATTCTGTTCGGGTTTTCAGTGATTGACGCCCTCGCGGAAGCGTGCGCCGTGGTCACTGTCTAGCTTGGATCTCGTCGAGGATCGAGCGTAGATCCTGCTCGGAGTACGAGGCGGCGCCAATTGCCGCTCGTTCGCGCCGCAGGACCGCCTCGAGCTGCAGCTTCTGCTCGGCCGCACGAGCCACCCATGTCGATTCCTCGCCAGTGCGGCCAGCCAGCGCCAACGTTCGCTCGTACATTCCCAGCCCTTTTTCCAGTAACACTAGATATCGGAGCTTGAGCGCAGCCACGAACGCCTCGGACTGCTCGTCGGTGATCCCTGGCGGGCGCGGGGCACGCAGCACGTCGCGGTGGAGCTCTTGATAGAGTTGGCCGATTCTGAAGCCCGCCATCGTGGACCAATGCGCATCCCTGGCCCGCATCACGTCGAGATAGCAGCTCTGCGCATCCAACAAGAATTGGGCGCGCCGCTCGAATTGGGCGGCAAAATCCCGCGGGAGTGGGACGAACGTCACACCTGCCCCCCACAGGCGCCTCAGTTCCCCTAGGGCGAAGTAGAGTTGCGCCAAATCCCGGGGTATCACCTCCAGTTGGTCTAACCCGGCGCGCTCAGCGTAGCCGCGCCCCTTGCCGAGGTGATACTCCGCGCTGTCCAAGTCTTGCTGTTGCAGCCTCGCGAGCGCGACGGCGCTGTGCAGCGCTACGAGTTGCACGGCTGTCCAATCGGCGGATTGACCCAAAACCTGCATGGCCAGGTGTCCAGCCCGCTGCCAATCGTCCAAAAAAACACGCAGACGCACCGCGCGCAGCGCCGCGTCCCAGGCCAGATCATGGTCCGGGTGACCGCTGCTGAGGGCTTCGAAGCGGAGAGCAGCCACGTCATGGCGTCCCGCTTCCTCCCACGCGAGGCCCGCCCAATAGGCGGCTTGGGCTCCGACGGGTGACCGCAGCCGGCCTACCAAGTCAAAAATCGCCGCAGCCCCGGCGGCGTCGCCGTGCTGCCAGGTCAGATGGGCGGCTGCGAGCAACTCCCCGGCACTACGCACGTCCGAAGCGGTGACTACCAATTCGTCTACCTGAACGAACTGTGACCGGTTCGAATCATTCGAACGTGAAGCTGATACCCTCCCCGCCGGCGCGGTCTTAGGTGGCTCCGCGGCCGCCGGGGTGCATGCCAAAAACGCTAGCTTGCACAACAGTGGAATGAAGAGACGGCGCATTCTGTTAGCGATGGCTGTGTCGGGGGTGTCCGCTCAGGGGGATTCGCACGTATCTACCCGGTTTCATGGGATGGTGACGCACGTCACCTATGGCGCACCGCGCAACTAAAGAAACACGATCGCTGTCAAAGTGAAACGACTCGGTTAGGCACGCCAATTGCTCGGCGCCAAATGGGATTGACCATAGTGTCATACGTTCTACTTTCAACGGGTGCTCGATGCTCGTTCGATTCTCGACGTGAGTTTTCGCCAGAAGCGGGGACTCGTTTCGGGCACGGAAAGGGGTTTGCGAATGAAAGCAGAAGTTGCTGCCAAGCGGCTGGATCACCTACGCGCGACTCACGCCTCTCTCGAGGGTGAACTCGACACACTGAATAGACGAGCTTACTTAACCCCCTCCGAACAGATACGTACCCGTCAGATCAAGAAGGAGAAGCTGAAGGCGAAAGACCGCATTCGCCTGCTCATGAGCGAATTCACGCTGAAGTAGCCGAGCTGGTCGCCAGCTCGACCGTTGGAGTGCGACAAGCCAATTGATAATGAAACCACCCAACACGAATTGGGGGTGAGCGCGTGGCTTGGTGAAACTGCATTCTGCGACTCAGCCGCGGGGGCCCGTCCGAAGACCGAAACATCCGCTGCGCAGCGCCCAACGGCCTGCGCAGTCTTCTTTTGTAGTCGCGGACTTCCCTCCAACGGGCTCATGGACCAGGGGGCTTGGTTTGCTGCCCCCCGCCGAGACTGGTGCCAAACACGTCCGTGTTGAGATCGGCCAAGGTCTCGTCAGCGCGCTTGGGCCAGTCTCCCGACAAGCCGCCGGGATGCTCTTTTTCGATCGCCCGAGCGATCGCAAGCCAATGCCGAGCGTCCGCGCGGTAGCCGAGGCGGTAGTCGGTCATCCCGCGCAGGTAAGCGTACCTGGCCTGGTCGCCCCAGGACAGCGCGTCCATGTCGAGTTCGAGAACACGCCAGATCGCGAGCGCCTCTTCGTACTTGTTCTCCTGATACAGGCGCTGCCCACGAACGAGATGTTCTTGATAGCTATTGCAGCCGAACAGGAGCAACGCGAAAAGCAACGCCAGAGCACGCATCAAGCTGAGCGTAGCCTACACGTCAGCGAGGGTTCAAGCGGCCCAGCGGAGCGACCGCGGTTCGCTCGACGCCGTGCGCCGGTTGATTCTGCTCAGTTGCGGCGGAACCACAACCGGCAAATGGGTAGCCCATCTTCTATTGCCCTCTTTTCCCGGGGAGAGCGAGCACCAAAGTCCACATCCTCCACCCGGGGTGCCGAGCCGACGGGCTCGAAGTTCTGATTGTCCGAAATCGTGCGCTCGTAGACATCTGCCCGCTCAGGAACGTCGGTTTGGACGAACAGCTCACCGCCAGGAGGCAGCACACGCGCTGCCTGCTCGACGAACCCCGGGTGGATCACCAGGCGCTTGTGGTGTCGCTTCTTCCACCACGGATCGGGGAAGTGCAGGTAAATTCGCGAGATACACGCGTCAGGGAAGCGCGCCAACGCCGGGTGCACGTCTTCGGCGAACACTCGACCCCGGGGCGCCAACCCCAGCCCGGCGATTCGCCGGTCCACGATGGTCGCCCACTTGCGGCGGATCTCGAGACCCATCACGTGGGCGCCAGGATCGCCCTGCAGGCGCTCCAGGATGAACGAACCCCGGCCAGGTCCGATCTCTAACTCGACAGGCACGTCGGATCGGAGGACCACTCGCGGGTCGATCTCGCCCTCGGGGAGTCGAGGCGCATCAGCGTACGGGTCTCGAGACGTCTTTTCGTCGGACACGGGACCGCGCTTATAGGGTTTTTGAGAGCCGGCGTCAGACCTTGGTGCGTCGGCGTCGGCCCGGTGTCCAATGCTCAGGCATCGCTCGGTCGAGTCGGCACACCCATCACGCGCTGGGTGCACTGCAGCGTCATCAGGTACAAGATACCGTTTCCATGAGCCCCCGCGACGACTCACTCCTCGACACCCTGCTCGCGGTCACCCGAGAAGCGGGCGCACTGGTCCTGGGTTACTATCTCGCGGAATACGAGGTCGAATTAAAGGGTCCGAGCGATCCCGTGACAGACGCCGATCACGCAGCCAACGCCCTCATCTGCGAGAGGCTGGAACGGCTATTTCCTGGCGTCCCCGTGGTGGCCGAAGAGAGCCGGCCAGAGACCTTCGATGGCCACGGCTCCGCGGATCGCGTGTTTTTCGTCGATCCGCTAGATGGCACGAAGGAGTTCATCGCCAAGAACGGGGAGTTCGTCGTGATGATCGGCGTCGTCGATCAGGCGCGCGCCACCCATGGCGTCATCTACTCGCCCGTATCCGGCGATGCCTGGCTTGGTCACGTGGGCACGGGAGCCGTCCGCATCACGCCCAACGGGATCCGCACACCTCTGACACCCAGTAAGCGGGTGGAGCTGCGCGGCGCCACCGTGGTTGCGTCGCGTTCACGACGGGGGCCCACCGCGCAAGCGATGCTCGACCAGGTCGGTATATCGCATGTGCGTACCCTGGGAAGTGCAGGCCTCAAGGGGGTGTGCGTGGCAGACGGATCCGCCGATGTGTACGTTTCACCGAACTCGGCGGGCATGCGCTGGGACGCGTGCGCGATCGATGCACTGGTGCGCGCAGCGGGAGGCGAGTTCACCGACTCGTTCGGAGATCCGATCGATTATCGAGCAAACGGGCTACGCAACAGCCGAGGTGTGCTGGCCACCAACGGCGCGCTGCACACCTCCGTGCTGAGCCTGTTGGAGGACCTGCGTCACACACGCCCAGAAGTCGTGTAGGCAACTGTAGACCGGGCGATGTGCCGGCCCGCGCAGCGGGCTAGAAAGTTCCGCCTGTGTGGGTCGCCCACATCGACCGACTTGCGGACAGGTCTGGGCGAAACGGGCTCCCGTTGACAGCTTCAGCGCGACCGGCGTACCGTTTCGCCGCGTCCAGGTAACTGCTTTGCCGAGACGCAGAAACTCTCAAGAAAACTGTCAGGGATCACCCAGGCAGGGAGGAATTGCATGCTCCGTTCTACGCGCTCTCTCGCGTTGATTCGTTCTTTGGTCTTTGGAAGCGCCACGATGTCGGTCACCGTGCTCAGCGCCTCATCGCTGTTGGTCGCGTGCGCAGACGACAGCAAGCCGGAGTACTGGATCGACAAACTCGAAGACAAAACCTGGCGACCGCGAGCCATCTCCCGTCTGTCGCAGTTCTTCGAAGACGCGATGACCAAAGCTGACAAGGATATGTCGGCTCCAGAGGTGAAGTCCCTTCTGGACGAGTTGGTGACTCCGCTGACAAACATCTACGTCAATGAGTACGCCAATCTGGACGAGAAAACTCGTGAGAACCTGATCAACCTACTCGCATCGTTCAAGGATGAACGGGCTGAACCTGCCCTCAAGGCGGCCTTCGAAGAGTTCGGCAAGCGGGGTCGGGGTGGCAAAGACGTCAAGTGGGCTTCCCGCGCGGTCCGCGACATGAAGCTCAAGAGCGCTGCTCCCGCGGTGTTTGCAGCCTTCAAGAAGACCAAGCCGTCGACGAAGGAAGGCGCCTACTACCGCGACCTCAATGAGGCGCTGCTCGTGCTGGCAGATCCCTCCTGGTCGAGCGAGCTGATCCCGATGCTAGAGCAAGACTTCCCTGACAAGAAGAAGAAGAGCCCGGATGTAGTCAGCGATCTGCGCGACAGGACGTACCAGACCATCACGGCGGCGCAGGTTCTGGGCGAAATCGGATCTGCAGACGCCGTCAAGCCGCTGATCAAGGTGATCCTCGATCCCAACAAGGCGGACGCTGCCAACGAATGTCTTCTGGCTCTGACGAAGATTGGCAAACCATCGGTCGACGCCGCCGTCAAGCTCCTCAAAGACGAAGACAAGGAACTCGCTGAGTACATGCAGCGACGCATCCAAAAGGTGACCGGCGCAGACAAGCCGCCGGGAGGCAAGCCACACGTTACACAGGCCGCAATCATTCTAGGTGCTATCGGGCGCAGTGAGGCGATCGCGCCCATGATCGCCGCCTATGATGGTGCCAAAGAAGACTCCGACAAGGTGCAGTTCCTTTCGGCCTTGTCGATGCTCCCCCACACACCCGAGGTGAAGAGCAAGTTCATGGGCGAGTTGAAGGGCATGTCGCCGGACGTGCGCGTGGGTGGCGCGAGCGCGCTGCAGGCGTTGTCCGAGCCGGCAACGACTTTCTTCGACGCTGGTGCCGCGGACATTCTCGTAGACCGCGCCGGAGCGTTCAAGGACGACGACGTTGGCAAGTCACTGTTGGCTCTCGCTGCGATCAAGGTGATGGACACCTCGAATGCGGCCAGCGTCGGGCGCTTGGTGAAGTCGCTTCCCAAGGGTGAGGGTGCCCTCGAGAAGCACATGGAGAAGGTCAAGACGGGCTACGACCAGGCGAAGAAACTGCTCGACGCCTGCAAGAAGGACGTCAAGTGCTACCTCGACGAAGCCTCGAAGAATGAGAACCAGAGCGACAAGACGCAACTCATCGGGATGAAGGCGCTGTACATGGTCGGCATCTATGGCGGACCTGGATCAGCTGATGCAATCATCGAAGCATTGCCGAACATCAACGAAGGGTCGCTCCGCTACGTGGCGGGTCAAGTCATCGACCACCACTACCCCAAGGGCTCCGAGGACATCGCCAAGAAGCTCGAAGCCATCGTGGACAAGAACAAGAAGTCGATGGACCGCGGCAAGGCCGCCAACGACAAGCCCCTGCGCGACGCGATGTATCGCCTCCGCGCGCGCGCGTCCTAAAGGCCGCTCGCTCTACGTCGCTTGCAGAAGAGCCCAGCCGAACCCGGCTGGGCTCTTCTGTTTTTGTCGACTGGCACAGGACGCAGCAACCAGCTCTGCGCGCTGGGACCAACCCGGCGAGGGCCACCAAGGGCTCTTGCCGCGAGCCTTCGCCCTCAGGAACGGCCCCGCTAACCGACGTCAGATAGGATACGGTTCGTTCAGCAGGTTGAGCTCAGCCAGCGCCTGTTTGAGCGCGGCGACGTGGACAGCCCCCCCGTTCGCCGGCAGCACTCGCAAGATGGTTAGGTCTTTCCCTATCAGATAACTTGTCGCCATCCCACCCTCGAGCCCGAACACTTGATGCACGCTCAGCTTCGCATCAGCGAGCAGCAAGTGTGGCAGCTGGTGTTCGGAGCTGAAGTCACGATGCATGACGGTTCCCTCTGTGGAGACCCCGAAGACCATACTCACGTGCGAATTGAGGTCCAGCCAAGCATCCCGAATCGTCACTGCCAAGTCGGTGCAGAGCTGCGCGCGGTCATTCGGACAAAAGTAGACCACGACGGGCTTGTCCAAGAACTCGCTGAGCTGGACGCGCTGCCCGTTGTGAGCCAAAGCGTTGAAGTCGTAGACTGTCTGGCCCGCGATCAGTGGCGCTGAGGGGGTCGGTGCTTTCTCATTGTCGAGCACCTCGGCAGGGGCGGGCGCCTCCTGTTGGTCGGGCGCATCTCTCGCTGGCTTCGCCTCGTCACGACAACCAATCGCGGTGATGACGCCCGCGAGAACCAACGAGCTGGGCAGGACGGTGGGGGACTTCGAGCACAGGATCCTCATGGCTATTGGATGTTGTACTCCCGGAGCCGGCGATAGAAAGTGCGACGCGGGATCCCGCTCAGCTCGGCCGCCTTGACACGGTTCCAGTTGCAGGCTTCCAACGCGGCGATAATGCGGTCCTTCTCCGTGCGACGATGCTCGGACAGCGTACCTTTGGACCCGCGTCCGGAAGACTTGGCGGCACTCGACGGAGGCGGTCCCACCACGGGCCGAGACGACGGCACCGAACCCAGCTCGTCCGGCAAATCAATATCCGCTGCGTCGATCTCCGGCTCTTCGCTGAGCACCCAAGCGTTGAGTAGAACGTGCTCCAGCTGACGGACGTTACCCGGCCACGAAAACCTCGCCAGTCGGCGCAACGCGTCCTTCGTCAGGGTGCGCCGGTCGCGCTTGTATCGAGCCGCGAAGATGGTCAGGAAATGATCGACCAACAGCGGGATGTCGTCCAGACGTTCCCGAAGCGGGGGGAGTTCGACCCCGACGACGTGAATCCGGTAGTACAAGTCCTCTCGGAACTTGTTTTGCTCCACTAACACCTGCAAGTCGCGGTGCGTGGCGAAAATGAACCGGCAATCGACCGGTTCTTCTCGCGTCCCGCCGACGGGGCGAACCGTGCGCTCCTGCAGAACCCGCAAGAGCCCCGCCTGCATCTTGTGAGGCATCTCCCCAATCTCGTCGAGAAGGACTGTGCCGCCCTGGGCCTCCCGAATCAGCCCCTTGCGCTCCCGATCCGCTCCCGTAAACGCTCCGCGCACATGACCAAAGAGCTCACTCTCGAGTAGATGCTCAGGGATAGCGCCACAATTGACGCCCATGAACGGCATCTTGCTTCGCGGGGAGCCACGGTGGATGGCCCGAGCGGCAACCTCCTTACCTGTACCGCTCTCCCCGGTGATCAGCACCGGCACGTCCGTATCCTTGACGCGTTCGATCAGCGAGTAGCAGCGCCGCATGGCACCGCTGGTACCGACCATTCCCAGGTAGCCGAAGTGACTATCTAGCGTAGTCCGGGCCGTTCGCAGCTTTTGCCGAGCTCGCCTCAATTGCGCCGTGCGATCGCCCAAGGATTCCTTGAGGCGTTCCTGGGTTTTCCGTAACTCGTTATTAACCAGAAGCAATTCGTCATTGCGTGCAACGTTTTCGCTGATGAGATGCGCTGTCTCGAGCGCCAGGGCAACTTGGTCCGCGAACAGCTGGAGAGTGGGCAGCTCTTGCTCGAAACCCTTGCCGGGTCGTCGCCGCGTCTCGACGTACAATGCACCGATGGGTTCTCCGTAGCGTCCCATGATGGGAACGCAGGCCACCGACTCGAGGAGCATTTGGTGGACGCTCGCGTAACCACGCATGCGCGAGTCGTTGCGTGCCTCGGTGCTGGCGATGGGCTGTCTCGTGTCCATGACAGCGTCAGCTATGGACCGCGAGAACTGCAAATGCTCGCTATCGCCAGAGCGCGTACTACTCGAGTGCACGACGAGCTCGCCGGACTCGTCGTCGCGCAAGATGACGAAACCTCGCTCCGCCCGTATCAGCTCGACGGCGTGGGCGATCACCTTGGTTAGCAACTTGGATGAATCGACCTCACCCAAGATGTCCCGGTTGATCTCCAGCAAGCGGGCCAATCGCTGCTCGAGAGGCGTCGTTAGCATCGTAGAGATCGCCGACCTGCTGACGCTCTCGGTAGCAAACGGCGGATACGCCGCGTGGTGGGTCGACGCCGTTCCCATGTGGGTGTCCACTCGTGCGCGAAGCTCACGGCGCCGCGGATCGTTCCAGAACACTTCGCGTAGGTCCCGGGGTAAACGCGTGGCGATCTCCTCGAGCACGGCAACAGCCTCCGTGCGGTCCCGCCGCGCCATCACCGGCTGACCCGAATCCTCCTCCAACTCGGCGCGAGCACTGAGAAGCCGCCAGATCCAATCCTTCTGCTGAGCCTCCCGAGCTGCTTTCAGGCCGTCATCCAACGACCTCCGAACTTCGCCTTCGGCTCCTGCGGCCCGAGCGACCCGCGCCGTTGCCAACAATACGAGCGCCCTGTGCGCAGTATTGTCAGCCAATTGATCCTTGGCACGCTCGACTTCGGCGCGCAGCACTTCCAAGTTCGGGTCTTGGCCGGCCGCAGCAACCAGCACGCCCTCCAGGCGGGCCTCTGCCCCATCAACTCCGGAACCAATCTGTTCGAAGGTTTCGGCACAAAGTCGATACTCGTCAATCGCTCGCAGATGTTCACCTGTCTGCGCAAACAACTCGGCTTTCAAACCATGCAGCTGGGCTGTGGCATTGGCCGTCAGTTGATCTCGTTGAACGTCGAGCGCTTCGATGCTCGTGCGTGCACGCGCGAGGCGACCCAGGTACAAGTCTGCATTGGCCAAGTTCGCCAACGCGGCACGCACCGTGGCCTGGCGCCCCGAGCGCCGGCCCATGTCGACAGCTGCCTCATAGTGTTCAATGGCTTCACCGATGTCTCCGCGAACGCGATACAGAGCCGCTAAGTTGAGCTGCACGGTGCCCAGGATGCTCGCGTCCCCGGCGTTTTGCGCACAGGTCAACGCCTCTTGATAAGCCTTCTCTGCTCTCGCGACGTCATCACCGCGCGTGTAGACCAAGCCCAACCCGACGTACGCCATACCACAGACTCGGGTATCGGCAGCCTCCTGGGCGAGTTCCACTGCCCTCAGTAGGGCGCGCTCCGCACCGGCTTGATCGTCGATGTGGCTCAAGGCCAACCCTTCGAAAGCCGACGCCTCAGCCCCGATTGTTCCCCCTGCGTCCCGGGTTTGCTCGAAGAGTTCGAGCGCACGTTTGTAGTCGGCGAGTGCTACATACGATCGGCCAAGCCAGACCTTCCAGGCCATCGCTTCTCGGCTGTCGGCACGCTGCTTCGCTTGATCCTCGACCTCGAGCAAGCCCGAGAGCGCACCTTTCGCCTCGCCCAGCCCCACCAGGAGGCGGGCTTGAGCGACCGCCAGAACTAGCGGATCGCCATTCTCTACTAGCAGCAAGGCCTTCTTGGCTTCGTTCCAGCGCCCACGAGCCAGCAAGTCGAGCGCACGCTCCAGTGGATCACCGCTCGGTAACACCGAGGCGCCAACGGCACCAAACAGGACACGATCGAGGTCATCGTCGGACGCAACTGGGGTCTTTGCAAGCAGCGCTACGTATCGCTTGAGCTCCCCGGGCAATCCCATCGCCCCGCTGTTGATGCGCTTGGCCATCCGCTCCGTCAGCGACGGGATGGCCTTGCGCAGGAGTTCGAGCGCCGAGTGCTCGCTCAATGGCGGCACTTCGAAGTTCTTGGCATCCGCACCGAACTTGTACATGCCGACGGTGACGACCCGTGCGCCGGTCTCTCGCGCGGACATGATAACTTGACGCGAAGAATCGTCGAGACTGTCCGCATCATCGACCAAGAGGAAGAAATCTTCGGTATCTCGACACGCCTCAACCTCGGCGGAGATGGCCGCAGCGTTGTTGGCCATGAATTCGTCCACCCAAACAAGCTGGTGCCCTTCCACCCCGAGCGACCACGCCAAGCGCCGCAATAACACGCTGCGCCCCGAGCCGAGACGCCCCAGCACGCGCAACACGCCCCCTGGCTCCATGCTCGTCACTTGCTGGACCAGGCGCCCCGACGTGCTCTCGATGCCGGCGACGGGCCATAGGGCTGTCGGATCGAGGTGATCATCCGTCGCCCGCTCGATGCCGGCAACACGCCGGAGGGCCACAGCGAATTCGTCCGCCGAAGGATGGCGCTCATCGGGCTCGACTGCAGTCGCGCGCTGCGCAATGCGCATCAACACCGGCACCAGGCTTCCGCTGAGCGACGCCTCGCCACGCTCGACGGCCTCCCGTAGGGTAACGCCCAACGCGTACACCTCGGCGCGCACTGTCAGTGGTTTGCCCGCCATCAGTTCGGGCGCTGCGTACTTCGGAGTCAGCCCAGGGGCTGTGATACCTCGGTCGCGCCAAGGAGCCGCTAAGCCGAGGTCCACCAGCGTGGCCTCGTTGTTGTCGCGCACGATGATATTCGCCGGTTTGACGTCACCGTGAAAAAAACCCGCGCGATGTACACGCGTGAGTTGCTCGGCTGCGCTGGCTAGCGCAGCCAGAATGTGCAGAGTTGGCGCGCTACCGCGCATCATTTCTTCCAGGCTGGTGCCCGGTACGAGCTCGCGAACCATGTACGGCCGCGCGCTTTCCGGCAAGCGGCCAAAGCGATACACCCGCGGCACACCGAGCCCTTCCAAACCTGATAGAGCAACAGCCTCCCGTACCAAGGCCGCCATCTCGTGCTCGGTCGCATTCTTGGTCAGTACCTTGAGGGCGCAACGCTCGTCAGTGTGGCGGTCCCTGACCTCCCACACTTCGCCGCCGCCACCCGTTCCAAGGCGCTCGAGCGCTTCATAGCGCGCCGGGAATCTCAGGTTACCGCTCATGCGCTGGACGATGGTGTGCGCTCGCCCCAGACCGCGGCGCGCGCCACGACAGAGACGATGGGCTCACAGACCGTACTGCACTCCCGCACCGAGGAAAGCACCGGTGAACATCAAGCCCAACTCCGCGTGGAACACGAAGTTCTTGTGGGCCTTGTAGCGCATGCCGAAGTTGCCGGCGATCCAGGGGAAAACGAGTGGACTCGAGCCGCCGTCAGCCCAGCTGGGTTCCACGTAGCCCGAGTAGTGCTTGTTGTTGGCTCCACAATAGAACCCATTCGGATCCCCCTCGTCAACGCAGCGCTCGAGGCTGTCCACGCGGGCGGGAATTTGACCGCCACTGTCGTAAGCTTGCTCGCGAATCAGATCGCCGAAGACCAAGCCCAGGCCGACACCCGCCCCGTACGTCAGCGAAAACCCCGGGCTGAACTCGTCGGTGCTCCACATGAAGTCCGAACCGAGGAAGAGGATTTTGTACCGCGCGTCGATGATCTCCCACGCATCCTCGTCGTCACTCTTGCCTTTGAATGGCGTGTCTTCCATCGTGTAGAAGCCGAGCTGAGCGAACAACTGGTACTCCATATTGTTCTTACGAATGGCGAACTCCAGGCCCGGCGTGTGCGCGAACAAGCTCGCTCCACCGTCCGCAAACAAGCCGATGACGAACTCCGGGATGATGACGTTTCGGTAGCGAGCGCCGATGAACATGTATGTCTTGTCGCGGACCTCCTGGACTCCTTCCAACGCATCCGCGACGGCTGCCTCGTCCACCTGTGCTTCAGCGGCGGCTTCCTCCTCCGCAGGCGCCGGCTCGTCTTGTGCCCAAACGAGCGCCGGCGCGCACAACGCCCCGAATCCAAAAACCGCTCCGATCAGTCGTTTCATCGCCCACGCTCCTCCGGCAGCCAACTGCCATTGTGCCAAATCTGGCGCGGAGTGTGCCAAGCGCTGTGCCAAAAAGCAACGAGAAATCAGGCGGGTAGAACGTGGGGTCGACCGGCGGCCAAAGCCCGTGGGCCAGAACCCTCGTCCGCCCAAATCGAGTCAGCCCCGGACGAGTGCCGGGGCTGCTCTAGCTCATCAGACTCTCTTGAGGCGTCGAACCAATCCGACAGCGCCTCGGTCAGGTGTCCTTGGCGTCGCCGCGAGCGAAAATCGACGCCACATAGTTGAGCACGTCGGTGGCGCTGACCTCGTTGTAGCCGAAGTAGCGCATGAGTCGACTCTTGATGATGTCGATCTTCTCTTGGGTCTCCTTGTCCACCACGGCGGAGACGAGGGTCTTGAGCTTGATGCTGTCTTTCTGATCTTCGAACAACTTGAGCTCCAACGCGCGGCGCAGGCGGTCGTTGCTTTGCCAGTCGAACTTCTTGCCTTCGATCGCCTTGGCCCCGATGTAGTTCATGATTTCGCGACGGAAGTCATCTTTGCGATTCTCCGGGATCTCGATTTTCTCCTCAATCGCGCGCATCATGCGCTCATCCGGCTCTTCGTCTTGCCCGGTATAGCGGTTCTTGACCTTCTCTTTGAGGGTGTAGGCCTTGATGTTGTCGATGTAGTTGGCTGCCAACTTACCGATGGCCTCTTCGTCGGCGCTGATAGCCCGCTGCACCTCGTTCTTCACGATTTCGTCGTACTCCGACTTCACGACGCCGATCAGTTCCTTGTAGCGCTTCCGCTGCTCCTCGTTGGTGATGAGGGAGTGATTGGTCAGCCCCTTCTCGAGTTCGTTGAGCACCATGAACGGGTTGATGGTTCCCTCTCCAAGGTCACTCACCAGAGCATTGGAGATCTTGTCCTGAACGTAGCGCGGGCTGATGCCGCTCATGCCCTCGTTCTTGCTCTCCTTGCGCAGTTCCTTGACCGTATCTTGAGTGTAGCCGGGCAGCACCTTGCCGTCGTACAGCTTCATCTTCTGGATCAGCTGCAGATTGTGCTTTTTGGGCTCCTCCAGCCGCGTCAGCACCGCCCACATGGCAGCCACTTCGGTAGTGTGCGGTGCGATGTGCTTGCCCTTGACCCGTTGTTGGTTGAACTCTTTTTCGTAGATGCGAATCTCGTCGCTGAGGCGGGTGATGTAGGGCACGTCGATTTTGATCGTGCGGTCTCGCAGAGCCTCCATGAACTCGTTGTTTACTAGTCGGCGGTACTCGGCCTCGTTGGTGTGACCGATGATCACCTCGTCGATGTCCGTTTGGGCAAACTTCTTGGGCTTGATCTTGTGCTCTTGCGAAGCACCCAACAAGTCGTAGAGAAACGCCACATCGAGCTTGAGCATCTCGACGAATTCGATCACGCCGCGGTTGGCGATATTGAACTCGCCGTCGAAGTTGAACGCACGCGGATCTGAATCGGAGCCGTATTCGGCGATCTTGCGGTAGTTGATGTCGCCTGTGAGCTCAGTCGAGTCCTGATTCTTTTCGTCTTTCGGCTGAAAGGTGCCGATGCCGATGCGATCTTTCTCGCTGAGCACCAGACGCCTCACTCTGACGTGCTTCGAGACGACTTTGCCCCAATCACCGCCGTACTTCATCATCAGCCCTTGGAAGATGAAGCGGCTAGCGGGGTCCAAGTCACCTTCTACCCGAACGCGGAACTGCTCGCTGGAAAGCTCCAGCTCGTCGATGGCTTTCTCGCGCCACTCCTGAGGCACCAAGCGCAAAGGTTCGTCGTTCATCGGCGAGTCGAACTCGTCCTCGTTGCCGCTGGCGAGCCCAGTGCCTTTGAGATTGACCCACTTGAACGTGTAGATCGCGCCGTCAGGAGTACGTGAATACGCCTCGAGGCCCTTCTTCAACAGGCGAGCTATCGTGCTCTTGCTCGAGCCGACGGGTCCGTGCAGCAAGAGCACGCGACGTTCCGGGCCGTAGCCCTCTGCGGCCGCCTTGAGCACGTTCATCAGGCGCATCAATGGGATATCGAGCCCGTAGACAGCATCCTTGCCGGTATCTATCGGGTCGCGGAAGAAGTTGTAGCGCGTCAGCTTCTTCTTGTTGTCGATGTATTCATCCGTGCCGTACGACAGCACCATGTCGTAAACCCGTTGGAACGCATTGCGCGTCACCTTGGGGCGTTCACGAACGAGCTGCAGGTACTCTTCGAACGTCCCGTCCCACGACAGGTCGCGGTACAGGTCGTAGTCTTGCAGTTGAGCGACGCGGGATGTGAGCTCTCCGGGGTCTAAAGCCACGTAACCTCCATTGTTTGGAAACAATAGCAGCAAATTCGCGCGGGTGCGCCAATCGGCACCTTTTTCGCGGTGCT
Organism: Polyangiaceae bacterium; assembly: GCA_050298815.1. GTDB lineage: Bacteria > Myxococcota_A > Polyangia > Polyangiales > Polyangiaceae > SZUA-265. Next base: position 32,202 of record JBNKUV010000008.1, on the reverse strand, counting down.
GTCGTCCGGGCAGGTCGCCGCCCGCCGAAACGACATCAGTCGCCGACGCAGTACGGCCCGAATCTGGCAGAAGATGAGAGGCGACATTGACGGACAGGGCGCCAGCACGCGAGTGCTAAGCTCAGGGCACACGGCTGAGCGCGATCGCATCAAAAACAGGATAGAATGCCCGCTTTGGCGCGCCAGCGCCCCGCAGGCCGACGGAACAGCGAGCCAACTCCGCGTCCGCGGTGGCCTGCGGCGCCGACTCTGCCGACATCGGATAGTCCGCGACGTAGGCCGCGCACTCCTCTTCTGTGGGCTCGTATAGCCTCACGGTCAAGAACGGGATCTGGTCCCCCCGGCCAACCAAATCTTGAAACAGATTTTGGAAGAAGCGCTCTTGCTTTTCTTCCGTGCTGTCCGCGGCGGAGGCGCTTGGATAAGCCACCTCTTGAAAATAGGCTGGTTTGCCGGCTGACGTGATCGTCGACAGCAACGGCCACAAGCGTTCGCCCGGCGCCGTCGAACTCGTCGCCCTTCCCCGCGAGTTGATGGCAAACCAAGACAACGAGACCGCCTGAGTCAGCTGGAGCCATTCGAGCAATGGGGAAGATGGCGAACTCCACCCTGTGGTCGTCGTGCCAAAGCTCACTCGAGTGTCTGCGAACCGATCAGGATGCTCGATGGTGTAGGTCAAGAAACCGCTCACCAACTCGCCGAGTCGTTCTCTGTCGGTTTCGCCGAGTAGCGTCAGGGTGACGTCCAAGCCGCTGCCGATGGAGAGGACGTGGAGTGGGATCTTTCGTGCAAGGACTTGGTCGACGGCCAGAAGTACGTCGTCCAATGGCAGCGGCGAGAGCGTCGGGATCTGGCGCCGTACGCCGCTGACAACGTCGATGGTGAACAAGACCCGCACCCCCTCGCTGGCAAAGAGTTCTGCCCTGTCCAGCGCTGCGTCGAGCGCGGCGCCGTCGTCCCCGTTAACCCAATCGTACGCCACCGTCGTGGCATTGGAGCCCAGCGAAATCGTATCCAGATCTGCCAACACCCCTAGCGTCGTAGAGCTGTTGAGGCCAACCCGCACCGGCACACTCGTGATCGGTCCCGAATCCGGAGTGGGCACCGTGGCATCCGGTACACCGGTGTCGGGGCGCAGCGGTACCTCCGCGTCCGGAGCGGCGTCAGTCTGGGTCGGAATCGCGCCCGAATCACCAGCGTCCGCGCTTGGCGGCTTGTCGTCCTTCGGTGTACATCCCACGAAACACCAGACCACCCACGCAGAGATGGCTGTACTGGAGCTCGTGACCCTCATGCGCCTTGTTGTTCCATAGCCGTGAGGCTAGGTCGAGCAGTTGCTGAACGACCTGGCACGGATTGACCAAAGCGAGCGATAGAATTGGGATAACTCCCATGACTGCGGAGCCCGGCAGAATATGCCATCGTCTCCCCGCAGAAGCCTGCCTCGCGACGGACTGTAGCTTAGGACGCCCCCTAGTCTGCCAGCCGGGGCTGCATGTCTACCGGATCGGAAGGGGCTCCCCCCTGAACAGCACCGTCCAGGTTCCAGAAGATGAAGCGCGGGTCGGAGGCCCCGTCCAGCAATGCATCGACGCGAACTGTTTCCCCAATGGGTGCCTCGAACGTCAACCCATCCAGGTCGCCACCAGTCAGCGTCAACCACTGCAGCGCGCCGGAATCAATGCGAAATACGCCGTCCGTTCGCTCGTCGTCCCAAAGTTCTACGGCGCTCAGTCGCTGTCCCGGTGAAACACTGACCACGACGTCCCAATCACAGGCGTACCCGGAATACTCAGAATCACAGGCTGTGATCAACGTCCACTCGCCAGCGCTGGTGGTTTCGACAAATAGACCAGCCCCGATGGCAGGCTCGACGTCAATGCCGACGTCGGGTTCGATACCCACCTTGGCGATCAGGAGCTGTCGAGGTTCCGAGTCGCGCGGATCCGCGGACCCACACCCTACGGCGAGCGCAGCAAACACTGCCACCCCAGCTGGAGGACGCATCACCTGCCGGACCCCATGCGACGACGAGGCGCGGCAGAACGCCTCGGACTTCCCCCCGCCGGGGCGATACGGCTCGGCGCCAGCCTCCGCGGACTGGTCGCCCTGGGCGGAGCCGCGTCTTTCCTGCCACCTGGCGACTTGCGCGGGGAGGTGCGCTCCTTGGTCTCCTTCTTCCTCTTGGGAGCCTTATCGGAGTCGGCAGCGGCGCCAGGCTGGGGCGCGCCAGCACGCCGGTTCGGCGCGCGACGGTCGGCCTGGGGGGAGCGTTCAGACTTTTTTCCAGGATGTCCGGCAGCCGGGCGCCTCGTATTTCGGGCATCCGTATTTCTCGAACCTGGGCGCTTTGCGGAGGCAGGCGCTAACTCTGGACGCGCACCGTTGCTCGTCGGTCCCCGACCAACCCGTGTGCGCTCCACCTGCGCCGGTGCCTTGGCGTTGGAAGCTCGCCGGGTCGTCGTCCGCCGCGAACTGCGCTCAGCAGCCCCCACAGGCCGTTGCTGAGCGGCGATTTCCCGTCGCTGGGAAGACTGCACTGGAGTCCGCTGGGAATGTCCCGCACGGTAGAGCCTGCCCGCGGCGGGCTGTGTCGCGGCGATGTCACCTCGCGCTGGTGACGAAGTTGCGCTAGTGCGTGAGACTTGCTGGATAGTGGAGCTCGCGCGCTGCGCCTGGCGCAGAGTACGGTGCTGCCCTGCAGGGAGTGCCTGCGCGCCCGCCGTCGATAGGATTGCGCGCTGGGGGGTCGAGCGGTACCGCTGGAGGCTCAAGCTTCGCGCGTCGGCAGGCACTCGCCCAGTAGGGCGGGCGCGGGCAGGTATGCGCTCGATAGGGGGACTGTAGTAGTAGCCGAAGGGGGCCCCGCGCGGGCGGTAGCGACGACATCGACTCGCAATCCAACGCACCCTGGCTGGCTGATAGACGACGTAGCTGTACACCGACGGGTAGAAAGCGTAGCTCAACGGCACGTAAACGTAGGGCGCCAGCGGTACCGTACCGACCCAGACGGCTACCCCTGCGCGCCAAACGTAGCGCGGGGGCATGGGGGCCCAACCGATGTACGGGTCATCCGACACACTGAACGTGACCCACGCTGGCGCGTAACGACGCCCTGGGATCCACATCCACCCGCTATTCTGCCCCCACACCCAACGACCATAGTGGAAGGTGACCCAACCAAACGGGTAGTCGCTCACCCAGATCCACTGGTTGCCCGGTGTGAGCGCCCAATGTCCACGGCTAACGTACGGCGCGAACTGGGTACCCACCACGGACGGGTACGGTACCCATACCGTGCCGTACGTGGGATGCTCCACCCACTCTCCGTAGGGCCGCAAGTGCTCGTCGAAATCCGTAAGCGCGGACGGATCCGTGTCCTCGACCTCCGCGTCATCCTCCAGCCCACGTTCGGGCTCGATGTCGCCGGGTTCCTCATGACCTGCAGTCGACGGCAGCGTCTCGACAGGTGCCGTCGCTCCTTCATCCTGTCGGGGCTCGACCTCTGCGCTGGCGAGCCGTGCCTGCCGAGAACTCAGCTCCCACGGGATGTGGTCCGTCGGCGGCCCATCCATGGGCATCATCGGCTCTGCTTGAGCGCGGCCACCGCACCCTGAGAGCGCCCAACCGAGCAGCGCCAACGACATGACAAATGCGGATTTGAGAAGTCGGCGCTGGCGGCTCGGGTGGGGCATGGTGAGGTTGCCTTTCGACTATCGCAAATTGTCGGCCATACACACCGGCAGTTTCGCGCTTTGTGGATCTCTGCGTATGCTAAGGCGTGACTCGATTGCCGCCACCCGCTGTGGTCCGAGATACGAGCAACCTCTTGTCAAAGGCGAGTCATCCCGGCATGTTGGATTTCGAAGACGCACGAAGCAGAATTTTGCAGCTCGCCGGCGCTCTGCCGAGCGAGCGCGTGCGGATCGCAGACGCGCTCGGCAGGGTGCTGACTCAAGAAGTGACGGCACCGCGTGCGCTGCCTGAGGCAGACACCAGCGCCATGGATGGATACGCTCTGTCGACGTTGGACCTCCCCCAAGTCCTGCCGGTACGGCTGCCGGTGAGTGGGGAGAGTCGCGCTGGTGTTCCTCACGGTCCGCTGGAGCCCAAAACGGCTTGTCGAATCTTCACCGGGGCGTTGCTGCCCCCCGGAACGGATGCAGTCGTTCTGCAGGAAGACGTGACCCGAGATGGCGAGTTCATCGAGTTTTCGGAACGACCTACGTCGGGGCAGCACGTGCGTCCTGAGGCAAGCGATCTCGCGGCAGGAGCAGTTGCCTTGTACCCCGGTATTCGGCTCGGCGCTTTTCACCTCGGCGTGCTGGCGTCGATGGACCTGACGGAAGTGGCGGTCACCCGAAAGGCAAAGGTGAGCATCGTCTGCACGGGAGACGAGCTGCGTGCCCCGGGCTCGCCTCATCGCTTGGGTACCATCCCGGAGTCCAACGGCACTGCGCTCGCAGGCATGGTAACCGCAGCCGGTGGACAGCCCCGGGTCGCGGAGTTCGTCGGGGACGACCGCGAGCGAACGCGCCGACAACTCGAACGAGCCCTGGACGAAGCAGATCTCGTGCTGACAGTTGGAGGCATCAGCGTTGGCGACCATGACGTGGTACGCGACGCGCTCGTGGCGGCGGGGGCGACCCTCCAATTCTACAAGGTACGCATCAAGCCGGGCAAGCCCCTCGTTTGTGCCCAGCGTGGCAAGACCCTGGTCTTGGGTCTTCCCGGCAACCCCGTATCCTCGCAGCTCACCTTTGGACTCTTCGGCTTGCCATTGCTTCGCAAGATGCATGGTCAGGCCAACGTGCTGCCGACGACTACTTGGGGTACACTAAGAGCCCCGCTCTCTCAGCGACCGGGACGCATGGTCTTTCACCGCGTACGAGTCGAAGGAGATACAGTTCTCCCCCTGCCGAACCAGGCGTCAGGCTCGATACGCTCGCTCGCGGAAGCAAACGCATTGGCCATCGTCCCAGCCGATAGCAGCGGATTGAGCGCGGGAGAACGAGTCGAACTACTACAGCTCGACCAAATGTGAGGCTGGCAGGAAACGGAGCACCCCAAGTGATTGTCGGAATCTTCGTTGGGGGCCTAGGCCGCCGCATGGGAGGGCGCGCCAAAGGCATGCTGATGGCTCCGGAGGGCGTACCTATCGTCGAGCGGAGCATCCATGCCTGCGGTCAGGCCTTTGGCGCGAACTCGGTAGTGCTGGTGGGGCGTCACTCGGCCTACGACCACCTCGGGCGACCACAACTCGAAGACGAGCCCGTAGGGATCGGGCCGATGGGTGGCTTGAGAGCACTACTGAAACAAGCTGACGGGCAGCGAGTCCTCGCCCTCGCCTGTGACATGCCATTCATCACCAGGGAGCTCTTGGAACGACTGAGCACCACTTCGCCCGCTGCCCCAGCCCTCGCTCCACGACCAGCAGGGCACTGGCAACCGTTGTGCGCCCGATACACGCCGAACGTCGTCCTGCCCGTCGTCGATGAACTCATTGCCTCAGGAAAACATGGACTCTTCCGAATCCTGGAACAGGTCGAGGCCGAGGAGCTGGTGCTTTCGGAGGCCGAAGACCAGTTGCTCCGTGACTGGGACACTCCCGAAGACATCGCCCGGGATCGCTAGGGCCTACTTCTGGTGCTTCTGCTTCCACTCGGCGTAGGGCATCCCGTAGATGAGCTCCCTGGCCTCGAGGTCTTCCAACTCCACATCACGTGCGGCCGCCTCGGCCCGATACCATTTGGATAGACAGTTTCGACAAAACCCAGCGAGCTGCATCAAGTCGATGTTCTGTACATCTGTGCGCTCTCGCAGGTGCTCGACCAAACGGCGAAACGCCGCGGCTTCAATCTCTGTTCGCTTCGTATCGTCCACCCAACGCGGGGTAGTGCCGACGTGTGGATTGGTCAATGGTATCAATGGCGCCAAGCGTCGTTCATACGGTCGGAAAGCATGGACATTGGCGTCAATGGAGCCTGAAACTGAGTAGTGTACGCCGCTTTGGCAGCGTCCCGCAGTGCGTCCGGATCCTGCTCGATGACCGTTTGGACCAACGTTGCCAGCTCAGCGCGCCGCAATACCTCACTCTCCCGGAGCTCGGGTACCAGGCTGAGTTCTTCGGCCAACCCCTCGTAGACCCCTAGTGCCGCGTACGAATAGGCGCCCCCCATCGTCCGGGAGTCGAATAGGAAACGCGAGAGGAGCGTCAGCTCGAGTAGTGGGGTCGGCTCCGCCGTTGCAATCGACGCCAAGTAAGCAGAAAGTTCGTCCCTGGCCCGAGCTGCGAGGGACCCAGGAGCTACCGCCAGGGGGTTATGGATGGCCAAACGTCGAACCAAGACAGGCGGCACCTCGAACAAGCCACGCCGGTAGTCGATTCGATGCTGCACTTCGTGACGTTCGACGGCAGCGATGTAGTTGTTCCGGAGCTGTTCGAACGCAAGGCGCGGTTCGCGTTCAAGCAGCCGTTCGTGCACGGCCTCCCATTCACGCAGCTGCGCTCTGGGCACCTTGAGTTCGAGCTGCCCCAGATAGTCCGCCTCAGGAATGAGGCGCCTGGGAGTTACCAACTGTGCGCCCATACCGCTGAGGGTGTCGCGCCACTTGCGTACGAGCCGACGTCGCGCGGACAGCAACTTGCCAACATCGAGGTAGCGCTCCTGTTCGACCGCTGGCAACGCGGCGAAGTGGCGACGAATCGCGCTGGCCGTCGCTGCCTCAATCGACTCAATCCACGGCTTTCCGGCAACTCGAGTCTTGAAGTCAACCAGCTCCATCGTCTCTTCATGCGGTAGGGCTGGAAGCACGTCACCGATCAAGTCCGCTTCGACCTGGTCCAACAATACGAGGGCAGCTGGGGCATGAGGTCGGGTATAACCGAGGTACCCTTGCCTCACCGCCAGTTGGTCGAGTCGCCACAGATGGACAATCCTGACCCGCTCATCACCTGCCTGCACCCAGCGTTCCCGCTCGATGTAGAAAGTCAGTAAGTATGGGACAATCCGTTTGCCTTGCGAGGCCCAGTCGGCGTCGACAAAGAACGGAAGTCGACGTTCCACGAGCTGATGGTCGAGGTCGACAACACCGTTGACCAGGGCGTCCAGCCGCGAACGGATCGAACCTTCTGTTGGCGCATCGAGCACTTCCGCGTAGGCCCGCAAGGTATGGTCGAGAGACTGCGTGACGCCTTCTGGCAACGCTTTGTGTGCACGTTCGAGATACTTTTGGCGCAACGCCTGTCGATCCTGAGCGTTCGCTCGGGAGCTGACCACGAGGTGGGCGGTCAACTCTGGTCCGAGCACGTACCCCGCCGGCTCCTGCTTTGGGTCGAACGGCGCCAGCACGTGCTCCACAACATAAGCGCCCACGGTGAGCACGACCGCGAAGGCGGCGGTTGCCAACACGAACCACGGTCCCCGACGCGGGCGCGGCGCAGCATCAAGCAGCAGGCCGAACTGGCGCCTGACGTCGGCCTCGTCCTCGTAGCCCTCCCGGGGAACGATGCGCGCAACGCGCAATCCGGCAACCCGCAGCCGGTGAGCTTCGGACTCCACAGCGGTATTTAGATCCGCGAAACGCATCGCGGACAGCAGCACGTTTCGGGCTCGCCAGCGGATCACCGGATCCAGCCGGCGCAACTGTACCTGCGCCTCATGACGATCTCCCTTCTCCACCGCACGCTCGAGAGCATGCAGGACAGCGCTCTGGACAGGCCTCACACCTCAGATCCCCGCGTCGAACCCCTGTTCTTCGAGTCGTCGACGCGCTGCATCGGCAGCCCGACCCGGCTTGATACGACCCAAAGCCAATACGGCTGCCGTCGCATTGATGGCCACCAATACAAAGGCGAGCGGCGAAAAGAACCCGCTCTGCACCAGGAAGCCGCCCCACACCAGATCGGCAAGAGCGGCAACAGTCGCCACGACAACTCCTCCCTGGGCGCCCCAGCCGCGCAGTTTTCGGATGTTCCACCCGAACACGACATTGGGAATGCCCAGAGCTAACAACCCCAAGGCCGCTGCGAGCGCCAAACCTTTCATGCGCAGCATGTCAAAGGTCTGAACACCCAAGAGACTTTGCAAAGCACCAGCAATGATGACCACACCACCGGTGAACCCTGAGGCAGCGTTTGGGGTCACCGCTGTCAGATCCGCGTCTGACGTGTCGCTCCCATGTCCCATGGGAAAGTCCATGCTCCCATCGCCCATGGGCGGTAGGGATAGCACAGCGTCGAACGGATTACCTTGCGATCTTCGTCACCGCAGCGCAGCGGAACCGATATCGACGAGAAGCACTGGGTGACTACCCCAGCGAGCGCGGGGGACGTGCTAGCGGCGACGGTCACGACGACGCACGAGGAGACTCAACGCAAGAGTGACAAGAAACGACCAGTGTGTTTGCCTTGCATCAGCGGCGCCCGCTCCCGCCAACGAACAGGCGCCCTGGGTCGAGGTATCTGCCCGGCGAACGTCGTCAGAAGGCGCGGCGTCGACGGTGATTGACGGCGCGTCACCGTCTACATTCGAAGCAGGCTGGGACCCGCCCAGGTAGTCATCTGTGGTCGCGGGTGACTCGATGTCTGTCGCCGCACCAATATTGTCACCGGGTGAAGGGCTTCCTTCAGGTGAAACACTCGGCTGCGGCGACACTGGTACAACCTCGGGTTCCACAGGGGTTGAGCTCGGTTCTGGCGCTACCCCATCTCCCACTGAATCTATAGTCTCTTCCGCCACGCATTCGCGGGCCAATGAGCAATACATACCCGCGCCACAGGCGTCGTTGTCATCGATGCCGTCGCAGTCATCATCAAAACCGTTGCAGGTTTCTTCCGCGGGTGGGCCGGGCTCACAATCCGCGGGGTCACAAGTCGTGCTGTAGCGTGCGCACCAGCCCACTCCGCACCGTGGACGCACACGATCATCGACTTCGCCATCACAGTCATCGTCTCTACCGTTGCAGATCTCCACTGCTTCGGGGTTGACTGCAGGGTCTGCGTCGTCGCAGTCACCACCAAGTGCGGCGTACCCTGGCAGGTTGCCGCAGCCGGTTACGGGCTCCGCGGTACGTGATTGGTAGTACCCGTCACCGTCACCGTCGGGCCACATCGAAACGGCGGGAGCGTTCTCGTCAATCTCCCCGTTACAATCGTCATCCTTGCGATTGCATACCTCTGTCGCCCCAGGGTTTACGTTTTCGTTGTTTTCGTCGCAATCGCCAAGCATGGCGGCAAAGCCGGCCGGAACCTCGCCGCCGACACACGCTAAGATGACCCCGAGGTGTTCCGAGCCGAATCCGTCGCGGTCGAGATCTGGATACAAGGGCAACCCCTCGCAACCGTATGCGAAGGGGAACGTACCCGAACCGGGGGAATCTCCCGTAACGGAGTTGTCCCCGTTGCCGGCGAGCGCGACGATGCGAAAGTTCACTGCACCCGGCTCATCCGGAGCGCGCCAGCTGAAGCGAAAACGGACATTACCATCAGCCGACGCCTTCGGGGCAGTGTGCGTCATGCCCTGCTCTACGACTGTTAGCCCCTCGCCAGACAGTGCTTCGAAGCGGCCTGCCCCTCCAGCAGAGATGAACGCCCCCCCCACCCGAATGGACGGCTCCGCGATGGTCAGAGTGAACTGTACTGAGTCGCCCGGCGCAAACGTCGCTGGCTCTGCGCTCAGAGAAAGTTCGGGCGGGGTGGCGACCGCACCGCCGTGGCAGCCGTTGCACGTATCGACGATGATACCGCGCGAGCGCGCCGACGCTGGCTGTGCCGGTCCAAGGACCAGCACTGCGGCTGCCCCGACCCCTCCCAGACGCACGGCGCGCCGCTGGGCGTTCAGACCCACTGCTTCAAGCCAACAGTTCGCTGAAGATCCCGTTCGGCAGGGACTGGTCTCCGAAATCATCCGTGGGCGAGCCGTCATCCTTTGTCACTCCAGCCGCCGTCAGGAGCGTGTTGAGCATCTTGTTGACGCCCGAGACGGAGCCATCACCGGCGACGCCATCTTGCCGCCCACCGGGCATGTCACCCGAACCAACTGTGACATATTGGCCCTGCTTGAAGTAGCCGTTGGCAGTGCCGGAAATGATCCATGGCACGTTGCTGAATGAGTGGGCACCAGTCGCGCACTGGTTAGTCCAGATGGCAACCCCCTGGTCCATGAGCGGTCCGGTGGGAGTCTCGTACGCGGAAAGCACATCCAACAGGTACTTGTGGTGGCGCATCATGATGCGATCCACCTCGTGGTGAAGCTCGAGACCGTTGGCCACCGCTCGGTGCGAAGCGTCGTGGAATTTGAAGCTCTGACCGTTGATGTCGTAGACGTGGTCGTCAATACGGTCACCAATCTTGAGCACAGCAACGCGGCTGTAGTCAGCGACGGCGGAGAACGCCATCATCTCCATGAAGAGGCGAACTGACTCCTCACGCAGCGACTGATCATACGGTCTCGGATCGATGTTCCGCATGGCTTCGATGTCTTCTTCCGGCACCGTGAACTCGGTCGTAACCAGCTGCACTTCGATGTCGCGAATCGCCGTGAAGTGTTGGTCCAGACGCTCTCTGTCGCTTTGGCTCAAGTCGGTGCGCAGGAGCAGATCTTGAATCTGCGGACGCAGGATGTCGTTGATACTCTTGCTGCGGTCAGCCCGCAGAGAGTCGGCCTCGGCCTCGGTCGCAGTGCCCGTTGTCCCATCCCCCACGGCACCGATGATCGCCTCGTACGCCTTGTACGGAGAATCGATGTAGACACGCGGCTGATTCGGGGAGACATAAGAAACGTACCCCGGGATGTCGAAGCCCGTACCACCCGGTGAGAACATGCCCGCGTGCAACACGAGCGGGTCGCGCCCCGGGGGATTTTTGGCCGCAGCAATTGCGGTGTCCACAGAGATCCCCGTCGCCACCGCTTCGGTGCTACCAGGTGTGACGCTGGCGGCCGTGAGAATCTGGGCGTCCGCTGCAGAGTGCGAACAACCGGTGGAACCGAAAGGCAAGTTGATGCCCCGAACGACGAGCAACCGGTCAGCGTGCTCGGACAACTCGCCAATGGCGCGCGTGGCGTTGTCGGCAGCCATGCTCTGCTGGGTGAGAGTGCCAGTCGCGCTGGGCCAGAACATCTCGGGCTCACCGTTCCCGTCCAGGGTCGTACCAGCCTGTACCACGCCGTTGTCCCCAACTACGATAAGTACGAAAGGTGAACGCATGGCTTCCTGAGCCGCCAACTTGCGCGGCATGAATACGTCGAGCAACGGCAGGCCCAGCATCAAGCCGCCTGCGCTCCGGAGTACCATTCGTCGGTTCAGTTTCATGGAGTCTTGCTTCTTCATGGCGTTGCTTCAGGGGAGGCGAGTGAGGAAAGAGTCGCTGGTTACGACGTCGAGTACCAGGTCGCGGACGGATACCATGCCAGCTCGGGACAGCCGCGCGTAGTAGTCCACCTGCGCCATGTCTTCGGTTTCTAACAAGCGACCATGCAGGTAACTCATCATGTTCTTCGTGTAGCAGCTGTGCGTTTGCTTCGATTCGGCAAGCAATTGCGACAACTCCACGCCGTTAGTGAACGACTGGACTTCGCCATCGAGGGTGTACGTATCCGCCGCATCGACCGGAAGCCCGCGATCCATGGTGCGATGCTGTCCGATGACGTCGTAGTTCTCGAATGCGTATCCCAGCGGGTTCAGCAGCGCCGAGTGGCACCCCTCACCGCACGTACCTTTGCCCGTGGTGGCTTCCACTCGCTCACGATTGGTCATGTCGGGCTGGATATCGACGAGCGGCGTGGCGTTGGGCGCCGGGGGCGGCAACGTGACACACAAGAGGCGCGTGGCGATGAATACACCGCGATGAATGATGTCTGGATCATTGCCCGACGCATAGGATGAAAGGAAACCGGCTTGGGTGAGAAATCCCGCACGCAGCGTCGGGTCGTGGTCGACCCGGGTGAAGGTGTCACTCGCGAAGGAGCTCCCATCAAGACCGTAGATCGGAGCCAAGTCAGAATTGATGAACCCTACGGGGGCTGTATAGATATCCGTTACGCCTAGCCCCTCAGTGAAGATCCAGTCGAAGAAGTGCTGGACTTCTGCCCGCATTGCCAGCGGCGTCTCGGTCGTGAAGACGGGGAACACTTCAGAGTCGCGCTCGATACCTTCATAGGTCCCCAGTCGGAAGACCTGGAAGTTGAAGTTGGCCATACCCTCCGAACCCTCGGGACTTTCCAGGAGCTGCCGGACTTGGGCTTCGATGCCAGCGGGGTCGTTCAGTTGGCCAGCTGCCGCTGCTGCGAGCAGCGCGTCGTCCGGCGTCGTATTGGTGAGCGCGAACGCCAGTTTCGAGGCGACCTCGTAGCCGTTCAAACGTACGATGTCTTCGCCAGGTGCCGGCGTCGACAGTTCCGTCCGATAGAGGAAGTGCGGCGACTGAAGCATCGCCTGGATCACCAAACTAGCACCGGCTTCAAACTCGCCGACCCCAGGGTAGAGGGTGGGCCCCTGGGCGAAGAGGTCCAGATGAGTATTCAGTTCATCTTCGGTCAGCGGTCGTCGGAAAGCGCGCAAACCGAAGGCGGTGACGAACGCGCTCGCACGCCCTGCGGCGTCCGCTGGGGCATCGGCTGGCACCAGGCGGGCCAATGCCGCAGGGTCAGAAGTCACACGATCTGCGAGCTGTTCCGCCGCATCCTCAAACTGCCGTCGCAGCTGTTCTGTGACGTAGAGGGCGTCGGCCTCGGTATCGAAGCCGACCAACGCATCGCCGGAAATGTTCGAGTCGATGTCGGCAATATCCGCGAGCTGGAGCAGGTCGCTCACCGCGTTCGACCATTGCTTGCGGCTCAGCCGGGCCAAACGCGATGTCGGCAGGTAGGCGGTTGCCGGCTCCGGAATGAGCGCGTTGGGATCTGCAACCGGCGCAGGCTCGCCTGGGGTAGTTAACGTTCCGTCTGGACCGGCAACGCCGGGGGCAGTGGAGACCGGACCGGCGGTGGCGGGGCCAGCCGTCCCTGGAGCAACCGTAATGGGCCCCCCCATACCTGGTGGCAGACCGGACCCCACCGGCGCCGCGGTAGACCCGCCTGGAGCAACAGGTCCTCCTGAAGCGGGCGAACCTGCGTCCCCGGAGCAACCCACGCTCAGAGCGAGCAGGCCGACAACGGAGGCGACGCACGCGACGGACGGTCGCGGGGTCGTCGTGCTCCGGCGGAACACCAAGGGTGGCATTGCGACCGCGTTCTGGGTCGCTTCGCGGACGCCCGCGTTCTTACGGATCTGCATGGTAGTAATTGTGGTCTCGGCCTCCCAATTGTGGTGGCAAATCATTCGGTTCCTCTCGTTTGTTGTCGGAGGACCATCCACCTTTCAAGGAACGACGATCTTTCCGGATGGGTGTCGCAAAGCCGACCAGTCAAGAAACGTCCGACCGGTAAGCGGAGGATCGAGAACGGTCGCCTAGTCCGGATGGGACGAGGGTATCAACGACGCTACGTCTAATTGGGGGACCGGGATCACCGAGCGTCGTCGCTGGACCCGAACACGAGATGGCGGCGAGTGGGTAAACTCCGACAATCACCCCGCCATGGAAACGTTTCTACCCGGACCTCCACTCGTCACTGCGGCGCATGAAAAACCCCGAACGACACAAGTCGTTCGGGGCTTCCTTCGTCACCGCGGCGATTCGCTAGACCACGCTCATGGCTCGAGGCATTCGCTGTCGGCCAGACCCGGGAGTATGTTCGGGTTGTCGCACTCGAGGCCCTCGTCACAACTGCCATCCTGGCCGTCTGCGCAACAGGTCTCACCTGCACTGCCGCAACCGTCGTCTTCACAGGAGGCGTTGGCGCCAAAGCCGGTGCATTCGAGGCCAGTTTCGCACTCGTCGCCCGTGTCGCAGCAGTCCTGTCCCTCGCCGCCACATTCGGCGACGGCTTCAGGATCCAAGCACTCGCTGTTGGCCAGGCCCTGACCCGCAGGGTCCTCGCACTCGAGGCCTTCGTCGCAGCCGTCTGCGTCGGAGGAGCAGCAGTTCTCGCCCTGGCTACCGCAGCCGTCGTCTTCACAGGTTGCGTTGGCGCCAAAGCCAGTACACTCGAGGCCGGCTTCACACTCGGCTCCGTCAGCGCAGCACGCTTCGCCTTCCGTGCCACAGACGGCAACCTCGCAGACTGGGTCTGCACCGTCGCTGCAGACCAACTCGCCCGCACACGCGTTGCCAACGTCACAGCAGGGCTCGTTTTGGCCACCGCACTCTTCGACGATGGCAACCTCGCACACGCTGTCGCTCAAGCCTGGTTCGGGACCGGGCGTGCACTCCAAGCCGTCGTCACAGCTTCCGCCCGAGTCGTTGGCACAGCAGATTTCGCCATCGCCGCCGCATTCGGGCTCAGGTTCTTGGTCGGTGCCGCCATCGCCTTCGGGTTCTTGGTCGGTACCGCCATCGTCGCCCATGACCGGCGCGTCCGGATCGACCTCACACGCGAAGCTGGCATTGGGGCCAACACCGCTCTGCTCACACAGATAGCCTTCAGCGCAGGTCTCTTCAGCGCAACACTGTTCACCTTCGCCACCACAGGGCTCACACATGCCTGGATGTTCTTCCTCGACAGAAGCATCGGCTGCAGCGCCTACACCAGCGTCCGTAGCGTCCTCCACCGCTCCGGCATCCGCACCAGCATCACTCGCCAAGCCCTGGGGGGCAAAGTTGCCGCCGTCAAATTCGCCGACGCCGGCGTCACCTGCACTCGGTTCACTCTGAACGCAGAGAAACCCGTCGCCACACACGGAGCCTTCGCAGCAAGGCTGCCCTTCTCCACCGCAATCACTCTGGTCCACAGCCGCATCCCCGTCGGTTTCGGTCTCGTCGGTCGCGGCTGTCTCGTCTGTAGTCTCGGTTTCAACAACCTCCGTCTCGACGTCGGTCCCTTCCGTGGTTTCGGTTCCGTCCGTCATTGCGTCGGTCCCCTGATCGGTCCCTTCGCCATCGGTGGGGACACCAGCCTCGGTCGTATCGCCGTCGGCCGACTCAGCGCCATCGCCGCCACAGCCCGGAACTCCGAGGGCGAATAGGGCAGCGGTGCATGCCAATAAGGAAATCTTGCGCGGTCGCAGGAGGGCTTCGCCAGTAAGTGATGAAAAAGTAGGTATCTTCATGGGGTTCTCTCGATGGGAGGACCGAACACTGCCGGCCTCGTTTTCGATACACCTGGAGACAGGAGCGGCACGGTGTCCGGAACGCACAGTGTCCGACTCTCCGCCCTGGTGCGGTTGGGAGTAAGTTGTCTCACAGGCTTGTTACCAAGCCCAGCCTCGACAGGCTGGTCTTACCAAGATCGCAGTCGGGAAAGGCAAGTGGATTCCCAAGACGCTGAACAATCGCACTGCAGCGCGCAAAGCGTACTGGTTGCCGTCCGATCGTGCCCGTCAGCTTCACGGGGGGTTGGCAGTGGTCTATTTTCTTTCAGATTCGAGACGTTGACCTGCTGGACGACAACCGGAAGGCCTCATTTCAGTAGCTCCTCCCGATGAACCACTCTCCGTTTCACAGCCGAGTTAGCGGCGGACGTTCCGTTCAACTTGGCACGTACCTTCACCCACGCGCGACGCAACGGTTCCCAGCGATAGTACTCACGAACAGCCGCATCAGCGGCTCTGGGTGAACCCTTCAACCACTCGCCAAAGTACCCCTGCAACAGTCCTGTGGCCTGCTCGGGATCCCGTCGCTGCAGGCACCGGAGCGCCTTGTAGACGGGAAACCACGCCGGACGTCCCAAGTCCCAATACCTCTGCCCGTACGACTTGGCGGCATTGGCGTACTCTGCCCGCGTGCCGGTGGGCCGTGTACTGAGCACCACCAGGTCATCGAACAGCGCCGTGCGCCAACCTGCGAGCCGCGCGCGCACTGTCATAATGGTGTCAGGTGAACGCGCTCGGCAGACACCCCCCACCTCGCGCAAGCACTCCCCTCGGACCAAGCGCAACCCCCCTCTCGGCAAGTCGAGGTGCTGGCCGACTTCGAGCTCGAGCTCGTCATTCGCATCACGCGCGCACAGTACACCGGAGGCGATACCAAGCCTTGGTTCCGCTTGCATGCGGCTGTAGAGCTCATGCCAATAGCTCGGCCCGAAGCGAATGTCAGCGTCCAGGACGCCGACGTAGGTGTGGTCGTCCCATTCCAATTGGGATAGGCCGGCTTGTACGACCTCGCTGTATCGAAACGCCATGTACTCCCCCGCGGACTCGATGCGATGCAGTCGAAAGCAATCTAGCCCCTCGGCCGCGCGACTGAATGCTGCGCCCGTCCCATCAGTGCTGTTGTCGTCCACGACGACCCAAGTATCGGGTTGCAGTTTGCTGTTTCGGACCGCAGCCACGAGCTCCTCCGCCTGAGCGGACTCGTTGTGCGCAGGGGTGATGAGCACAAAACGCGGAAGGCTCACTTAGACTCCTTGAGCTTCTTGATTTGCCGCTTGGCCGTCGTCATTGCGAGCAGGGGCAGCGCCGCAGCGCTCCAGCGAACGCTCCGGCGCACGTAGGCCTCACCAACGAGCTGTCGGAGACGTCCGCGCAGCGAACGCTCCATCGTCGCCCCATCCGGACGTACATCGTTGTAGAGGTACAAGACTTCCTCCAGCTGATGCAACTGCTCCCAATCGATGCGCTCGAGCATGGGCATCAGCAGCGCCTGATCCGTGGCAGAGCGGATCCACTCCCCATTGGGCCAGCGCAAACGGAGGTGTGGCCAAGCGCGTCGCAGGAGACCCAGTCGAAAGGAGCGTGGATGGCGCGCGCGCCAGGACACAACCGTCAGCAGACGTCGACGAAAGTGGGACTCGCGATAGCGAGACTCATAGATGGGCTGGCCACTGGCTCGCCGGTGGCCACCGAGCGTGAGCTGCACGCCCGGAAGCCGCCGGTAGACGTCGACGATAGTCGAGAGCGCCCGCTCACCCACCAGCTCGTCGTCCCCGTCGACGAGAACTATGACGTCGCTGTCGTCGTTGCTCTGGGCCTTGATCCATTCGAGGCCCAAAGCACGCGCAGCGGCGGGACCTTCATTTTGGGCCTTCGTCAACAGGACACGCTGCGCCGAGCCCTGGCACCACTCGCGAGCGACTTCGTGGGCCGAGTGCTCGGACGCGTCGTCTACCAAGACGATGGTCGCCGGACAATCCTGGCGCTCCAACGAGCGCAAGCATCTGCCAAGTAGCTTGGCACCATTCCAGAACGTCACCAGAACGAAGACTCGCGGCACGGCGCATTCATCACCGAATCGCCCCCCAGAGTCAAACTGAAGACCCTGCCGAGGCCGCCACGCAAGCGGGTAGCCGGGTGACCTAGCGAGAGCGCCCCCGTTTCGATGGCCGGCAAACCACGGCGCGGGTCGCACGCCGTCCAGACGCGGAAGCATCGCCACACTGAAGTGTCCCTTCGCCCACACCTGGTCCCACCCGTCCATCCGGCGAGCAGTCCCGTTCGGGGCCCGCCCCCAAAGAACGGGGGGCCGTCCGTTTCACCACACTCGACATCTGAGTTAACCTCCAGCCCAGCCTATCGACGGCCCGCGTCCTGCGAGGGCAGGCATCCTGACCAGCCCCCCCTTGTTTACAGGCGACTGCCCAACTGTGACCTTCGTGCCCCAGGTTGTGCCAATTCTCGTCACTGGTGCGTCGGCAAATGTGCGACCTCCGCCTCCACGTAAGGCCGCCGGTGAAACACATACACGGATAGCTACCCACCCAAAACGAGCACCCTGGCTGTAAACACTAGGCTCTTGCAGTTTGCCGAGCTCCTTTCGGCGAGTGGCACGTCCTTTGCTTTTAACTTGAGTGGAACGCTGTTCCAACCGAACAACCCGGCTCGACCCATGACCACCTCCACCAGCCATCCACCGAGCTCGCCCATTTCGTGGGCCCCTCGGGGAACCATCATCGGCGGGCGCTATCGCCTCGATGGCGTCATCGCAGGCGGCGGCATGGGAGTAGTCTATCGTGCCGTCGATCTGACGTCTGGTCGGGCCGTGGCTGTAAAGATGTTGCGTCGGGATCATGCCAACAATGCAAACGCCAAGGGCCGTTTTCTGCAAGAGGCGCGCTTGCTGGGCCTGTTTCGCGGTGCCCACTTGCCTCGGCTGCTGGACGTCGGAGAACACGAAGATGGGCTGTATTTCAGCGTGCTCGAGTTGCTGTGCGGCACCGACCTACGCCGCACCCTGAACCAGCGAACTGTCGATACAGACGAAGCCGTCGATATCACGCTGCAGCTGTGCGCGGCACTCTCCGAAGCCCACCGACAAGCCGTGGTGCATCGCGACGTGAAGCCGGAGAATGTCGTTTTCGTGACCAATTCTGGCGTAGACGTCAAACTGGTGGACTTCGGAATCGCCAAGGACGAGACCGTGACGCCTACCTGCTGGGTCTCCGGCAAACACACCTTGGGATCTCCTGAGTACATGGCCCCGGAGCAGTTCGTGGCCCCAGACCACGTGGACGCACGCGCAGACGTCTGGTCGCTGGGAGCCGTGCTGTACGAAATGCTGACCGGCAATCCGCCCCCACGCTTTCGAGCCGCAGACGGGCGTCCTAGCGGCGTGCTGATCCCAGAGTTGCCACCTCACGTGCCACAAGAGCTGGAACAGGTCGTGACTAGAACGTTGGCGCAGTCCCCCGGAGAGCGCTTTGGCGATGTTGAACAACTCGCGCTCGCCCTAGCTCCGTTTGCCGGGCAGACCGGACGTGACTTGGTGCGGGGTTGGCTGGGTCGTGAACCCACCCCCGCCACTCACCCGGAACGCGGACCAAACCGGGCCCTCGCGAGAAGTGGCGTCTTCGCCGCTCCGCGAGTACCGAATAGATCGAGCAAGACCGTCGTCGATGGCAGCGACACGTTGGACGTGTGCTCGTCACGCGACAGCAGCTTGGCTGTGTGAGGACGGGTTGCTCAATCAGGCGCCACCCGTGCGGGCGTCTTCCCAGCCTACCCAGTACGGCCCATCTGGGCCATGCTCGCGCTTCCAGATCGGAACCCGCTCTTTGATCCGGTCGATGAGGGCTCTGCAGGCTCGAAAAGCCTCATCTCGATGAGCGGCCGACGCAACGCAGACGACCGCAAGCTCACCAATCTGCAGATCGCCAACGCGGTGCAAGCAGGCCAATACAGTGCCAGGGATCTCCTCTTGAATCTCGAGGGCGATGCGTTGCATCTCCTTTTTGGCCATCGATGCGTACGCTTCATACTGCAGCGCTCTGATGACCATTCCGTCGTTGTGGTCACGTACCCGACCAACGAATAGACAGACGCCGCCTTTATCGTTTGCAAGCACGGCGTTGTAGCACTCGTCGATACTCAGTGGTTCGTCACGGACATCAATCAAGGTCATTTCTGAAAAACTCCCGAGCGGCCGCCGCTCTTGTGCACTAGCTCGGTCGGTCCAACCGTCATGCCGCGGTCGAAGGACTTGAGCATGTCGTAGACGGTGAGCGCTGCTGCGCTCGCCGCCACCATCGCTTCCATCTCGACTCCAGTGCGGTCGAAGGCTTCGACGTGAGCTGTCACCATCACGGCGCTACTCTCGGAGTCCAACTCCAGGTCCACGGATATCCTAGTGAGGCTCAGGGGATGGCACAGTGGTATCCACTCAGCCGTCTTCTTGGCAGCCATGATGCCCGCGAGTCGAGCCGTGCCCAATACATCTCCTTTGGGCACCTGGTGACCGCGAAGGTTGTCAAACGCTTCTGCGTTCATGCTCACCTTACTCCGCACGCTGGCCTTGCGCAGACTGACCGGCTTGCGTCCGACGTTTACCATCCGGACGCCACCGGCAGCTTCGATGTGACTGGACAGCGCAGAGTTGCCGACGATCTCGAGATACGCGAGCTCTATCCGTTCGTTGCGACCTCGCGCTGCCACTTTGCAAAGAGCGTAGCGTTCGACCGGTGTTAGTGCTGCCCAGCTCGCTTCCGGAAGCGGGCGTTCTTTGCCCAATGCCAAAGTCACGCTCTCGGGCACTCGGTTCGGGTCAGGCTCCGTCAACGGCTCCTGCACCTTGGCGTGGGGTTTTGCTAGCCGCACGACTTCGCCGACGATGGCGACGTCGACCGTATCCTCACTACCGGCAGTGGAGATGGCCCGACGCGACTCGAGGTCGAGTGATTGCCATCCTTCCAAGGACAGTTTGAAACCGGCAACGTCGAGTGCCCGACGGGCGGCGAGGGGTAGGAGCTTGAGATCCGGAGTTGCTTCGTCGAGAGCGAAAAGGCGCACGAACGACGTTATAGCTGCTCGGGCGCCGCAGGTCAGTGTAAGGTCGCCGGGTGGCGGCGGAAATCTCGGATCGCAAGCGGGTCATCTCTTGGGCGCTCTACGATTGGGCAAACTCGGCGTTCGCAACGACGGTGATGGCCGGGTTCTTCCCCGCTTTTTTCGACAAGTATTGGAGCGCCGGTGTTGACGCGGATACCAGCACATTTCGGCTCGGTGTAGCCAACTCCGTCGGCAGCCTTCTGATCGTACTGTCCGCTCCCATCTTGGGCGCGATCGCGGACGCCGGGGGCCTGCGTAAAAAGCTGCTGTTTGCCTTCATGATCCTGGGCGCTGGTAGCACTGCGGGCCTCTATTTCGTCGCCAAGGCGGACTGGTTTTCTGCTGCGACCCTCTTCGTCGTGGGCAGCGTGGGCTTCATGGCTTCAAACATTTTCTACGACGCGCTGCTAGTGAACGTAGCCAAGCCCGAAAAGCGGGATTCAGTCTCAGCCCTCGGCTACGGGATGGGCTACCTGGGCGGGGGACTGCTCTTCGCGCTCCAAGTGGCATGGACTCAGATGCCAGAAAAGTTCGGCTTCGCGGACGCAGGCGCGGCAGTTCGAGTGAGCTTTCCGACCGTCGCATTGTGGTGGGTCGTCTTCAGTCTGCCTCTGTTCATGTTCGTGGCGGAGGAGGAACGTCCGCGTAACCCCGCTGGGGCCATCAGCGGGGGCGTCCGTCAACTCGTTGAGACCTTCAAGGAGGCGAGGAAGCTGAAGGTGGCCTTCGTGTTCTTGATCGCCTATTGGCTGTACATCGATGGCGTCGATACGGTGATCCGGATGGCCGTCAAGTACGGACTCTCCCTCGGCTTTGCCGACTCGTCGCTGATCGTGGCGCTGCTCATCACCCAGTTCGTCGGCTTCCCCGCGGCAATCGTATTCGGCTTTTTGGGCAAGAAGCTCGGGACCAAGTCAGCGCTCCTTGGCGCTATCTTCGTTTACATCTTGGTCACCATCGGCGGAGTGTTGATGACCAACGAATCGCACTTCTACGTCCTGGCGATCGTAGTGGGCTTGGTACAGGGCGGTGTGCAGGCACTCAGTCGTTCCCTCTATTCGCGGTTAGTGCCAGAATCGAAGAGCAGCGAGTTCTTCGGGTTGTACAACATGCTCGGCAAGTTCGCCGCCGTCATCGGCCCAACGTTGGTCGGCGGGGCAGCACTGCTTGTGGGCTCACGCTATTCGCTCCTGTCGTTGCTGATTCTATTCGTCAGCGGCGGCGCGCTGCTGATGCGTGTCGACGTTGAAGCGGGCGAACGCGCGGCGAAGGAAGTGGGCTGACGCCGAGCCCCCTGAACAGCTGGGATGCCTGCCAGAGCGAAGTAGCGCGGCTGCGTATCCCATGAAGGGTGGGCACACCGCTTGCTAGTCTGTTACGGTCCCCGCATGAACGCTAAGCCCCCCGTCTTGCACGCGCAGGAGTTGCGCAAGACCTATCAGATGGGGGAAGTCTTGGTGCATGCGTTACGCGGCGTGGACTTTAGCTTGCGGCGCGGTGAACTCCTCGTACTGCTTGGCGCCTCCGGCAGCGGAAAGTCCACACTGCTGAACATCGTTGGCGGGTTGGATGTGCCCAGCGAGGGCAAAGTCTTTTACGAAGACTGGGAACTGAGTCGCGCAACCGACGCTGAACTGACGGAGTATCGACGGCAGCACGTCGGCTTCGTTTTCCAGTTCTACAATCTCATCCCGAGTCTCACCGCCGTCGAGAACGTCGCGCTAGTCACCGAAGTATCGAAGAATCCGATGGAGCCACTAGAAGCGCTGGACCTGGTGGGGCTCAGAGAGCGCGCCCATCACTTTCCCGCACAGCTTTCCGGTGGTGAGCAACAGCGAGTCGCAATCGCACGGGCGATCGCCAAACGACCGGACATCCTGCTGTGTGACGAACCCACCGGGGCGTTGGACTACAAGACAGGCGTGCAGGTGCTCGAAGTCATCGAGCGCGTCAACCGTGAGCTCGGAGCATCAACCGCGGTAATCACCCACAACGCTCCAGTCGCCAAAATGGCCGACCGCGTTGTGGTTCTCGCAGACGGGCAAATCCAACGCGACGAGGAGAATCCAGACCGCGTCAGGCCTTCGGAGCTGAGCTGGTGAGCGCCATCGACAAAAAGCTGGTCAAAGACCTGGTGTCGCTACGGGGCCAAGTCGTCACCATCGCGTTAGTGGTCGCTTGCGGCATCGCCAGCTACATCACGATGCGAACTGCTTATGACTCCCTCGTGCACTCGCGGGACAAGTACTACCTCGACTATCGCTTCGGGGACCTGTTTGCTCAACTCAAACGTGCTCCACGCCCGGTGATCCATCACCTCGAAGCGGTCGATGGCGTCTCACGGGTCGACGCGCGTGTGGTCGAGCGGGTGCTCGTCCCCATGCCCGGGATGCCGCGACCCGCGAGCGGCACCATCGTCGGAATCGACCACCACGAGCGCGGCAGTCGCCTCAATGACGTCTACCTAAGGAGCGGCAGAGACATCGATCCCAGCCGCCAGGATGAGGTGATACTACTTCAGGCATTCGCAGAAGCCCATGGGCTAAACCCTGGCGATCACATCGAGGCGGTCATCAACGGCACGTTGCGTTCCCTCGACATCGTCGGCATTGGACTTTCTCCCGAATTCATCCTGGCGCTGGCCCCGGGTGAACTAAGCTACGACCCGGCGTCCGTGCCCGTCATCTGGATGAACGAGAAGGCGTTGGCTGCCGCCTTTCAGATGGAAGGAAGCTTCAACAGCGTATCCATGCAGCTGCAGCCGAACGCGAACGAGGCAGAAGTCCGCGTCCAGGTGGACGAGATGCTAAGACCCTACGGGGGTTTCGGCGCGGTGATGCGGGACAAGCAGCCATCCAACTACATGCTCTCCGGAGAGTTGACTCAGCTCAACAATATGGCGGGGTTCATTCCGTACCTGTTTCTCTTCGTCGCGGCGATGCTGGTCAACGTCGTGCTGTCTCGGTTGGTGCAACTTCAGCGCTCCCAGATCGCCACCCTAAAGGCCATCGGCTACCGTGATAGCCGGATCGGGCTGCACTACCTGGAACTCGTCTCCGTCATCGTGGTCGCAGGTGCACTACTCGGCGTGGCAACCGGCGCCTGGCTCGGAAGCGAGATGACCGCGATGTACACGGGCCAATGGTTTCGCTTCCCGCAACCGGAATACCGCCTCGAACCGGCGGCGGTGGCCTTCTCGGTGACCATCAGCGTCAGTTCCGCAGTCATTGGCGCGTGGATCAGCGTGTCGCGGGTCATGAGGCTGCCGCCAGCGGAAGCCATGCGCCCACCGGCACCGGCGCGCTATCGCAGGTCCGTGCTGGAGTTGTTTGGGATCTGGCGCTGGCTGGACCCTCCTGCCCGCATGATCTGGCGGGAGGTCTCCAGAAAGCCGTTGCGGTTGATGCTGTCCGCGGTGGGGATAGCGCTTGCGACCGGCTTGGTCGTGGTGGGGCGCTCGATGTGGGACGCGATGGACCACCTGATGGACGTGCAGTTCCACCGGTCGATGCGTGAAGACATCACTGTCACGTTCATGAACCCCTTGCCTGAACGAGCCATCAACGAGCTCGCTCAGATGCCCGGAGTCTTCTTCGCCGAAGGCCTCCGCACCGTACCGGTGCGCTTCGAAGCTGGCCATCGGCAACGGGACAGCGTGATCAACGGCTACCCTGTCTCGACACAACTGCGACGGTTACTTGGGGCAGGCGCCAAAGAATACGAACTGGCGGAGGGCGGTGTCGTCCTGACCAAGAAGCTGGGCGAGATCCTCGGTCTGGAGGCAGGGCAGAAGGTGACCGTCAGACTGCGTGAGGGACAGTGGGCAACTCGCAGTGTCGTAGTCAGTGGGTTCGTTGATGAACCTTTTGGCCTCCAAGGGCATATGCTCAAGCCCGATCTCGAACGCCTTCTTCGCGACTCGGGGGCCGTAAACACAGCGCTGCTCAGCGTCGACCCACGCTATGTCGAAAGCATCGAGGCGCGATTGAAGAAGCTGCCCGCGGTCGCCAGCGTGTCGAGCCCTCACGACTTCAAGCGGCAATTCGACGAACAAAGCGCGGCCATGATCAACACCATGACGGCAATCATGACGATTTTTGCTGCCATCATTGCGATCGGAGTCATCTACAACAACGCCCGCGTCGCACTCTCGCAGCGTACCCGAGACTTGGCAAGCTTGCGAGTATTGGGTTTCACTCGCCGCGAGATCTCCGCCATTCTGTTCGGAGAGCAAGCCATTCAGGTGGGGCTCGCACTTCCCGTCGGATTGGTTGTCGGAAAGTGGCTGACCCACGCCATGATGAGCAACGTCGACCCAGAAATGTATCGAATGGAGGTCATCATCTCCGACAAGACGTACCTATTTGCCGTCGCCGTCACCCTCGCGTCCGCTGCAGCTAGCGCGCTCGTCTTGCGTCGCAAACTCGACCGCTTGGATCTGATCGGTGTGTTGAAAACTAGGGAATGACGATGACAGACGAACGCGTCAAATCGAAAACAGCTGGTAGCCGCAGTGTGCGGCGCCTGATCAAGCGCATCCTCACCGCACTCGTCGTGCTTGCGGTCATCGCAGGCGTGGTGATGACCGCCATGCCGAAGCCAGTTCCCGTGGAGTTGGGGCGTGCCGAACGCGGCGAGCTGGTTGTCACGGTTGACGAGGACGGCAAAACTCGAGTCAAGGACCGCTACATCGTCTCCGCCCCTCTTTCGGGAAACTTGGGGCGCATCGAGCTGCGTGCTGGTGATGAGGTAAAACAGGGCGAAGTATTGGCTCGACTGGTGCCACTGCAAGCACCCCTGCTAGACGCCCGCTCGCGCTCCGAAACGGAAGCGCGCGTCTCGGCGGCGCTGGCCTCACAACGCCAAGTTCAGGCCCAGATAGAGCGAGCGGAAGTGGCGTACGATTTTGCACGCAAGGAAGCCGAACGGCACAAGAGCTTGTTTGCTGACAAAGCCATCAGCCAAATGGAGCTCGACCGGGTACTTTCTGATGAGCGCGCCAGGAAAGCGGAGCTCACCTCAGCACAGTTTGGAGCCAAAGTCGCGGCCCATGAACTGCGCATGACCCGAGCGGCGCTCGGCCGCTACGACAGCCGCGAGAACACCGATTCACTGACGGTTCCAAGCCCGGTCAGTGGCCGCGTGCTCAAAGTGATCCAGCAAAGTGAAGGCGTCATACAGGCCGGTGCGCCTCTACTCGAGGTCGGCGATCCAAAGGCCCTGGAGATCGTCGTCGATGTGCTCACCAGCGACGCGGTGAGCATTCGTCCAGGTAGCCCGGTCCACATTGACGAGTGGGGCGGCGAAACCTTGGACGCCGTGGTCCGTACGGTGGAGCCGTCCGCGTTCACCCGGCTCTCGGCACTGGGTGTAGAAGAGCAGCGGGTCAACGCGATCATCGATCTGACTGCGCCGTATGAAGACTGGTCGCAACTCGGAGACGGCTATCGCGTGGAAGCGCGCATTGAGGTGTTTCGTGCTGACAATGCCTTGAAGATCCCCCAAAGCTCACTCTTCCGCCAAGACGCCAGTTGGGCGGCGTTCATCGTCGAAGGGAACGTCGCGAAGCTCAAACAGCTGGAGGTGGGGCGCAGAAACGACACCCACGCGGAGGTACTTTCTGGCCTGAGTGAAGGGCAAACCATCGTCGTGCATCCCAATGACGACGTCGTTGACACCGTCGAAGTCACGCCCATGTGACTGGTCAGCTTTCCTGCGTGAACTTATACTCCAGGGATGGCCAAGGCTTGTCCAACCCTCATCGTCGCGCTTCGGCAAACCGCCGAACGCCTACAGACCCCAACCGTCACCTATGACTGGGCGAATTTTGCGCACTGCAACTGCGGTCAGCTAGCGCAGACGCTCACCGGGCTTGCGGCAGATAGCATCTACCGTGCCGCAGTCCTCGAACGGGGCGATTGGGCGGAGCAGGCAGTCTCGTTCATTGCCGCCGCACCCGCTGGTCGTGGTCCTGCGGCGGTTTCGTTCCCAGCGCCGGACTACGACGACAGACCCGCCCTCGACGAAGGAGCGTGGGAACCAGAGGATTTCGGCCGCTGCGAAACGACGGGCCGCCGCGTGTCGGACATTCTCGTTCAACTTCTCCAAGCGGGATTGGAAAAGGAGGACATCGCGAACCTCGAGCGCTTGGCAGACGGTGAGGTCCGCCGTCGCATGGGCACCAATACCATCGAACTTCAGTACAGCAAGCGAGAGAACGTGGTGGCCTACCTGCAAGCGTGGGCAGAAATGCTCGAGGAGCAGCTCACCGTTTCCGAAGCACTACCCCTCGCTGCAGAATGACCCTCCAGCAATGGAGGCCCGGCCACTAGTCCTCGCGGACACCCTTCTTGCCAACAGCCGCCAACGCGCGAAACACCTCGTCGGCGACGGCTTCTTCGTCGGCGGAGCCCTGCATTCGCTTCGCCACATCGGCGAGTGAGAGCAACCCCACGGCTTTGCCCTCAGGACTCTTGACCACGACCCTGCGCACCCGCTCGCGGCCCATCAGGTGCAACGCATCACCGATGCTGTCGTCGCCCGACACTGTCCACAGGCTGTTCGACATCGCGGTCGTCACTTCGATCTCCCCGAGCGGGCGGTTTTCGAACATCGCCGCCATCGAGATATCCCGGTCAGTCACGACGGCGATTGGACCACCAACGAAGTCGACAACAACCAGAAGCCCGCAGTCGTAGTCCCACATCGATCGGGCCGCATCCTGAAGGCTGGACTTAGGTGCACAAGTCCGAACAGGCCGAGACATGACTTCGTGAACGGGCGTCTGCAAAACCGCCGCAGCTTGCCCCTTCAACAAGCCTCGCAGAGCTTCCGAGATCTCCCTGGCCCGGTCCATGGCCACCGTCGGGCCCTCTGCCGCCAGATTCTCCTCGAGTCCTTCCAATTTGTTCTCGAGTTCGCCCCAGCGCTGACGCGCGTCCATGCGCAACAGGTGCGCGCGCAGGCGCAACTTGTCGCGCATGCCGCGTAGCTCGTCGAATAGTTGGTACGGTGTTTCTTGCGTTGTATTCTGCTGGACCATGATGACCTCCTGATGGGTGTGACCGAGACGACAAGCACAGTCCGCGCCAATCACTCCCCCGGGCTCCAGGCCTAGCACAGCTGCTCGCGTTGCGCGTACCTCAATGACGCTCGGAGTGGGTCTTCAGCGCCCAGGTGTGGCTACATTGTACGCCCCTCTGCCCACGAGACACGGCTTGTTGACGCTGCAAACACTGGACAAGAGCGTGCCTATGGCGTCACCGGCGCCGCCTGTGGCGAACACGCCGTTGGTGCGTATCCAGCGACCACCCCATCGCGGCAGGCCTCGCAAGCGTTCGGGAACGTCCGCCAAGAGTCCGCAACCTGTGCGCACACGGGGGCCTGCTCGTCCTTGCAGCGTTCGACCTGGCGACTCTCTGGGCTGCACGCGCGGTACCCGGCGGGCAAGGGTGAAACCGCGCTCGCGGTGGTCGCTTCTGTCGCCTGCTGGGGGTCCTGTGCTGGCTTGACTGGTGCTGGCTCGATCGGCGTTGGGTCCTCCTGAACAGCTTCTGCTCCAGGCTGGACACGCAGGGCGTCTTGCAGGTCATTGCTCGCCGCGTTCTTGTGTTCTCGACTGAGCAGAATGGTGCGGGCGGTTGCTCCTTTGCCATAGTAGAGCTCGTTGTGGGCTTTGCGCGTGCCTATCACGTAACCATCCAAAGACACCCCCGCGAACGCGCCCCCCGCTTCCGTCAGTACGTAGATGTCTTTGCGCAACATGTCGCCCTCAGTCAAGCCGCGTTCCCCGACCTCGCCCAGCGTGACGCTGGTTTGCGCGCCGAGCGTCATACTCGAATGAAGCAGCCTCTCCATCGTCGTCTCGTTCATGACGAACACAACCGCGGTGCTTTCGCGGAAGCCAGCTTGCAACCCCAAGCTCGGTGCCCCCAGCGAATAGAAAGCGGGACTGCTCCAAGAACCGTCTTGCCCACGCGCCAACATGACGCCATTGCCCCCTTCGCCACCGACGATGAGCGAAGCTTTGATGAGCTTCGGGAATACCAACACGGCCTTGGCCTCCGCCAATAGGCGCTCCATCGCCGCAAATCGCGGTTGGGCTCGGAGTCGTTTTATTGCGCTCGTCGAGCGGTCGACGATCACCTGTTGCTGCGATCGCTGAGCCTGCTCCGAATTTGCGTCCTGCGCTGGGTGATGAGTGCAGGCCGCGCCCGCCAAGGAGATTGCGACAATCAGATTCTTCATGACGCACCGAGCGTGGGGACACCGCATCGAGAGGTCAACTGCAGACTCTGCGCGCCGCCCGGCCGGGGGCAACGCGCAAAATCCTCCAGCCAGTGAGCCACAAACGCAGGAAAGTTTGGCGCCTTCACAACGGACGGGGAAACTACCGCCGTGAAGTCCCCCATGGCGATTGTCCTGGCCTTGGCCGCGAGTTGCGGCGGCACGAAGCCCGAACCCGAACTGTCACCTCCGCAGGGCCGCTGCCAGTCCCTCAGCGGACCATCACCGTTGACTCTGCCCGAACTGCCTTCTCGCCTGGGCATCGAGGTGGTGGTCGAGCAATCGCTGGTGGAGCAAGAGTTGTCTCGAAACGTGCCCTACACGCTGGCGAGTGCGAAGAATCAGTCAGTGGGTGCCCCGGGTAAAGTGACCTACAAGGTGAACCGGGAAGGGTTCAGAGTCGGTGCTACCCAGGAGGGCATCGAAGTCACGACCCGCTTGCTCGGCGACATCGACGTTTGCAAGCCCGTCGGACCGTTCTGTGTCGCGTACGGTTCTTGCGACCCGCGCTGGGCGGTCAACGTGAAGGTCCCAACGGACTTTGACCAAGACTTGTCGCTTCGGGTGCGGACCTCTGTCGACGTCACCAAAGGCTGTGTGCTGCGTCCCGTCGGCTACGACGCCACCTCAGAGATCGAGCGCATCACCCGACAACAGGTACGCGGTGTGCGACAGCGTATTCGCTCAGAGCTGGGACGCATTGAGCGACAAATAGAGACCGGATGGCGTCGCCTGCATGAACCTATCGCACTGGCTGACGGCACCTGCTTGCAGCTGCGGGTGGACGGGCTCCAATATCGCCCAGTCCAGGCGCATCAGGGACAGCTAACCACCGCGATCGCGGCGAGTGGGGCATTGGCGCTCGGCTGCACTCCGGAAGCACCCGAAGACGCAGGCGCCGTCGGAGTCAGTCGCTCCAGCTCAGGAGGGCCCAGGGTCAAAGCACAGGCCGACCTAGTCCCCGCGATTGACTTGGCAGTGGGTTATGAATGGCCCTTGGATGCAGTTCGAGCGGCTCTGACACGAGCGCTCGGCCGAGATGTGGAACTGGAGGTTGTCGGCGGGAGTGATGGCGGACCCAACCGGTTGTTCGTCAACCTCGCCGCTGGCTCTGCCTGCCCGAAATGGGTGCATGTGACTCCGACTCTGAATGCCCATCGGTTGTCGCTGCGTCCCTCAACCTCCGAAGCAGAGGCGCTTCCGGCGGTTGCAGCGCCAATCGCGTACACCCAACTCGGACCGGCGGTGGACCAGCTGGAGAAGCGCCTGCGGGAGGGTATCGCTCAATCCGAGTACGACGGCGTCGAGCTCCAGGTCGACAAGCGACTGGAACATGGCGTGGAAGTGTCACCGGCGAGTTTGCGCCTGGTAGCGCGGCTTCGAGGGAATGCAGCACTGCGCGCCCCGAGCCAGTAGGCACAGCCCGGAGTTGCAGAGAGGCGTCGTGACATTTCGGCGGTACTGAGCGACTTCCTTCCCGCGCTTCTCGACGAGCGGTATTCAGCGCTTCTTCCACGGCGGTAGTTCGTGTAGATCCGACTCCCATGGAGGTTCCGCTGCGTGTTCGCATTTATCTAGAAGACACCGACGCCGGCGGCATAGTCTACAACGCCTCGTACATGCGATTCATGGAGCGGGCTCGAACGGAGCAGCTACGGGCTGCGGGGTTCGAACAAAGCCAGACGTTCGCTCAGGATATCTCCTTCGTCGTCTACTCGATGAACATGCGCTTCCACTCGCCCGTTCATCTGGACGACGAGATCCTGGTGGACTGCAGGCTCAACGCAAGCAGCGCGGCCTCCTTGACGTTCATTCAGGAGGTACGGACCGCCAGCGATAACCGGCTGTGCTGTAGTGCGGAAGTCCTGGTCGCGTGCATCAAATTGAGCACGAAACGTCCGTGTCGTATTCCGCGTGGGGTCATCGAAGCGCTTGCAGGCCCCCCTGACGAATTAGTGGGGTAGCCGCTCGCCCGATTTACCGAGAAGTCACCAGGGGAGCCGCTCGCCGTTGGCGTGCCAGAAGCTGCCGCTGGTCTCCAACGTCAGCTCGTCCATTCTTGCGAGCAGTCCACGCGCGGCGTCTTCGGGCTCGACTTGACCGTGGCTCCCCACCATATCCGTCTTCACCATGCCGGGGTGAAGGATGGCGACAGCTACGCCAGCTGGCTTCAGGTCGACCGCGATGGATTTCCCCGCCATGTTCAGCGCCGCCTTGCTCATGCGATAGCCATAAGCGCCGCCGGATCCATTGTCATCAATCGACCCCATACGACTCGTGATCAGCCCGACCTTGGCGTCGGGGGCAAACTTGTCCTTCAACGCAGCGGTAACAAGCAGGGGCGCGAGCGCGTTGACTTCGAACTGTTTGCGAATGCCATCGACGTTGAGGTCGTCCAACGTGTCGCCCCAAACGAGGATCCCGGCGTTGTTGATCAGGAGATCCACCTGCCGGTCCCCTACCGCCGCGACGAGCTTGGCAACCCCAGCGGGATCGGTCACATCCACCCCATCGGCCACTTCCACGCCCAACGCGCTCAGTGCTGGGGATGGTTTGCGACATGCAGCCAACACCGTCATCCCCCGCTCGCTCAACAGTCGAGTTAACGAAAAGCCGATTCCGCGATTCGCCCCTGTCACGATAGCCAACGTCATGACCCGGGGTATTGTCTACCGACGCTCCGCTGGCAAGCCCCTGATTGCTCTCCGCCGGAAGAGGCAATCCGTCCCACGCGAACTCGCCCCTGCTTCGGTCGGATGGGGGCTATCCGTCACTCGCGTACCGCCTCACTCGGGATTCCCGGACGGGCGTTTGGTTACTCCCGGAACGCGTAGACGACGTGTTCGCTGTCGCTCTCTTCGCGCTCTGTCACGAAGCGGATCGGGCGGCAACAGACTGAGCAGTCTTCGATGTACTCCTGGTGATCTCCGCCTCCGGGATCCACCCAGACATCAATTTCCTCGGCACAAAAGGGACACTCGACCACAGGCATGCAAAACTCCTTCGAGACTGGCCACGCCCGACCAGCTACCAGATCAACCTGCTGCATACTGCAGGCGAATGCGCCCGAACGTTGTGAGGTGCTTCTTGCCAACGTCAAGCCACAGAGCCTCGTCTTCGTAGCTGCGGGCTTGTATCCGGTCGTTATCCATCGCGGCGACGGTGACTGCCATGCGTACCATAGACGAGTGCGTCAATACGTGCACCTCCGCGCTGGGGTTCTGCAGGAACCAACGCGTCATGTCTTCGCGAAATTGTGTCGTGTGCATCTTGGTCAGAATCGCGTCCACCATCAGCACGCACTTGCCGAAGTTCAGCAGCTGCTGCTCACATTCGGTCCGAACGAGGTCCGAGAACTCGTCGTCAATCAAACCGCTTCTCGTATGCAACAACACGCCGTTGCCCAACCAATGTGATTGCACGACCCCACGTTCCCCAATGTGGAGCTTCCCGCCATCTGACAGCATCCGAACCTCGAGAGGCATTGGTAGATCCTGCCCTTTCACCTGATGTTTGTCACCGGCGAAAGGGCAGGACCCCCTTTCAAACCGTGCGTGCGGATTTCCCGCACACGGCTTACTGGTGGTCTGTCGATCGACAGCATTACGCGGCCTCCCTGTA
>JBNKUV010000007.1:0-10058 GCA_050298815.1 Polyangiaceae bacterium | reverse complement strand
ACGCCGACCCCGAACGCTTTGCCCACAAGCCAGCTGAGGGGGACCAGCTGGAGTTGACCTTTGATGGCGGCGTCGACGACGACGCTCCACAGCGCTCTCGTCGCTCGCGGTGGGGTTGGCTCTTGCGTCACGTCTTTCGAGCTGACGTTGATGCCTGCTCTAAGTGTGGCGGCCCGATGCGTTGGCTCCAAGTCGCCAGGGCTCCTCCCGATATCGCCAGCTTGATGGCGAAACACGGCGTGGCGCCCGAGCCTCCACCGGACAGGCCGCCGGTGCTCTTAGGGCAGATGGCGTTGCCGTTTCAGTGAGTCTGCTTGGCGCCTGGATGCACACCCAGGCGCCAAAGGGGCGGAGGTACGTCCCCTGTTCGCGCGTTGTGCCGCATTTCAGTATCGACAGACACGATGACCGCGCTCAGCCCCTGGACGATGACGCACCACCGTTGTTCAGCGGTCACCCAGTTCGCTGGCGGGGGCGAATATGCCGTTCGTACTTCCTTGGCGCCCGTTCGTACTTCCTTGGCGCTTGCACGCAGGCGTACTGAGTGGCAGTGTCACCGGATGAGTGGAAAGAAGCGCCTGTTTCTAGGTAGCGCCCTTTGCCTTATCTCTAGTCAACTTCTGGCATGCACGGAAACACCGACGGCCAACGACACTTCCAGTCGTCAGCATGGTGAC
Organism: Polyangiaceae bacterium; assembly: GCA_050298815.1. GTDB lineage: Bacteria > Myxococcota_A > Polyangia > Polyangiales > Polyangiaceae > SZUA-265. The sequence goes on along the minus strand of JBNKUV010000007.1, from coordinate 9,381 downwards.
CCCCGGGATAGCAGCGCTCATAGCGTCCCAGCGGAAGCTGGTGTAGCCAACATGAAAGATGAAGCAACTGATGCTGACTCAACTGCGCTCACTCCAGGGTCAGCAACATCCGATGGACAATCAACAACGTCAGATGCCAAAACGCCCGCCACAGGTGAAGTGACAGAAGCCGGCACCAACGACCCCGGAGCAACGGGAGCGGGATGTGATGGCGGGGCCTGCGATGCTGATTTGGCTGGCGAAGTCTGCGACGACTATCAAACGTGTGCTGGCTCCGTTGGTTACTCTTGCCCAGACTTCGACTGGGATGACGACGCCACGTGGCAACTAGATACCAACATCATCTGTCCTCAACTCACCAACACGCAGTGTGAAGATGTTGACGCCCAGCTGAAGCAACTGGCTGGAGAAGGAACCTGTTCTAAAGACTCTGACTGTCGGATCTTAAGCGACTGGAAGGGCTGCGACTGTTCACCCACAGTCGGAGAGTTTGCCTATTCAACGGATGTGGATGCTGCTGTCCTGCGAGCGTTGTTCGACCAGCTTGTGTTCGGAGGCTGCGGGGAGGGGGTATGTGATATGGCTCCCCAAGACGTTGCATGCGTGGAACAGCGATGCACGTTGGTGGGACCGGAGTCTTGTCTGAGCGACAGGGAAGACGATGACGCGGGGGCGGACTAAGATGCTTGGCAATCCAAAGTACGGAGGACGTCGAGTGCGGCAGCTGTTGCAGCCGGGTTGATGCAAAGGCGCTTGTGGTTCCCACCGGAGGCTGCACCAAGCAGCGCCCCCTGCTCCTTCAAGACCTCATCGACAAAAGCGCACTCATCATCGGCGTGCATCACGAAACGCAACTGGCTACGCATGCCCAAAGCCTACCGCTCCAATCTTCCCGAGCCTCTCACAGGTTAGGTGAAGGGGAGGGCGACACGCCTGGGGCCACTGGGCGTCGCTGTTGCGTCACGTGTGAGGCTGAGGTGAGCACACGTCCACCCTGTGTGGTGGGTCAATTGATGGCTAAGCCCAAGGCTCCGGTCTTTGGGTAGTTCTCGGCGACGAAGCCCAGCATCCTGGGCCAAAGGCCCGTTCCGAGTACCGGCTGCAATAGCTCTGCGGCGCGCTTGAGGGTGAGCTCCTCGGTCTCCTTGATGTTCTTCAGGAGTCCGGCGAAGAACATGATCGCGACTATGGAGGACAGCACCGGTCCTGACTGGAAGCTCCCCTTCCAGTCGAACTTGCGGATGCCGTCGAAGTTGTTGGTTTCGAGCGCCTCGGCGATCTGGTCAAACCGTTTCTGGGTGAACGAACCGAGGAGCACTGTCAGTCGAAATAGCTGACCGGCAGCTCGTCTGGCTGTCGCTGGGTCCGACAGCCCCTTCTGGATGTGCGCTTGTGCCGCGGCGACCACCGCCGCTGTGAACGAATAGGGCCCCGGGACGTTGCCGAAGCTCTGCGGGAACGCAGTCAGGATGAGACCGGTGTACACACTGGCCGCGTTCTCGGTCGATGGCAGGGTTGTCTGCTTGGTCAGTCCTTCTTCGAAGAGTGAATCGCTGATTCTTCCTTTCAGTTCGAGCTTGGGATCCATGGAGCAGATCAAGTCGAGCAGCGGGGCAATGTGCTCCTTCACGATCTTGTCCGCCAGCGGGGTCGCCAACAGCTGAGTGCAGGCCTCCTTCAGGGTTTCGGATATCAAGCTGTCCAGCCCGGCAGACGCGAACTCGACGTTCTCCCGATAGAACTTGAGCTCGGGAACCAAAATCTCGAGTTGGAGTTCCAGGTTGTTCGCTGAGCTGAACACCGCCTTGCGCTCCTTGACGATCTTCGGAACCGGCGACTCGTAGAGCATGTGCTTGGTGGCAAGCTTGACCAGTTCGTCCAGGTTCGCCTTGTTCTGCAACATCCGCTGGAACAGTTCCCCCTGAGGAAGTCCACCCGATCCCCCTTTGGGCTCGAGAGCCATTAGCGACATGAGTTTCTGGGAAACGTCGAGTTTGGCGCAGGACTCGTGAAAGGGCTTGAGCATGTCCTCGAGTTGCTTGAGGTGCTGGGCCGTGCTTTCCGTATCCGTCTTCAGGACGTCGAGGCGCTCGCGCAGTGTCTCGAACCGTTTGTGCGCGGCGTTCATGCGTTTTTCACGCTTGAGGAACTCCGGCGAGCTCTCGAGAACTTCGGTGAACTTGCCTTGCAGTGGCAGAACCAGAAAGAGCTTGTCCCGAGGGAACGTCCACTTCAAGAACGGCTCCGCGGTAACGACTGTTTGCGCGCCGCTGGCAGATTCGCCAAAGCCGAAGGAGAGGTTGATCAGCTCGGAACGCAGAAACTCATCGAGCTCGGGTTTGGGTAGGTTTGGGAGGCCCTCACCCGTTTGGTCGATGAATACGACGGCGCGCGCACGGAAGTTGGGTTTGTGGTACATCAGCGCGGCGTGCACCGCGCCTGGGTCCATGCGAAAGTCTTTGGCGACGGTTTCGAGCTTCGGATCGTCATCGTACATCGCCGCGAGGTCGATGATGATGTACGTCCGGTCTTCGCTCTTGAAGCGCCTCACCCCTTTGGCTAGCGAGTCCTTCTTGATGGTAATTGCAGGCACACCCTAGGCGGTTTCGTTGATTCAAACAGTGTTGCCTTTCGCAGGCAGGAATCGCCGTTCACAGTGAGCGTATCCGCACGATTGTGGGCACGCACAGCCTTGGCCCAGAGGGTGATAGCTTCGCGCACTCGGTGGCTCGGGGGCAGTCCCACAGGTCCTGGCAAACCTGTGAGCAGAAGCCGCCTCGGAAGTCTTCGGATCGGGCTTTGGCGGGCTCGATCCAGTCTCCGTCGCGAGCGTGGAGTCCCACACAGCGTTCTGAAGTGCATTCGGTGTCCTCGCCGCACTCTTCTCCGACGTCTCTGCGCGGCTCCGACACGCAACGCCAGCCCTCAGCCACGCGCCTGCACACTCCGAAACCGCAGTGGCCACTGCGACCGCAATCCGAGCTGCAGTAACCGACTTTGGGTCGTCCGGCTCTATGTCGCAACGGCGGATGGTGGCATAGCGAAAGACAGTTGGAGTCCGTTTCGCACCGAGCACCGTCAGGCCGAAGCACGCCCACGACGTCCTGCAGGAGCACGACGCAGCCGTAGACCAAACAGCAGCCCGCGAGCAGATACAGCAGCATGCGGCCAAGCCGGATCCACCCAACGCCGGCCAACAGCAGCCAGGGGACGCTACTCATGCGGTGGGCTCCGAGCTCTCATGGAGATCCCAGGCTAGCACGACATGGGACAACCGTGCGTGAGCGCGACCCGAGCGACTCGCACTTCGAGATGTTGGTGGGGCACCGGTACGTGTGTATGGCTGCCAAAGCACCAGCTACGTTGGAAGACGCATGGTGCAAACCGCAGCCAATGTGGTCGCGTGAGTCTTACGTCTTCTCCAGCCACTCCAAACACCGCGGCCGCGTGGTTGTGCTGTGCAATTGAATCACGATGGTGACGGCGCGACGCTTCAGACGTTGCTCGACGAGGGCTGGTTGAGTGATCCTCCGGCAACGGACCTCGCCGTTCCCGGCGACGACGTGCAACGCGACGTGCTGGGTTACCTCCACGCGAACTGCGGGCATTGCCATCGCCCGGGCTCACCGGTGAACAGCCGAGTCTCGGGGCTTCGTCTCTGGCTCGAGAGTGGTTCGCTTTCAAGTGTGGAACAGACCCAGGCCTACCAGGCGCTCGTGAACCAGTACACGGAATCTGGGCGGGGCTCGACGAACACGTACCGCGTGGTGCCGGGTGAGCCCGATAGCAGCGAACTGATGCGGCGGATCACGCTGCGCGAGGGGAGTGCCGAACTCGAAGGCGTCCAGCTGGAGGAACTCGACGTCGAAGACGTGCCCATGCCCCCCCTCGGGACCGAGCTGCCCGACGAGCAGATGGTCGAACTCGTGCGGAGCTGGATCCTGTCGTTGCCCGTCGCCGAGCCTTGAGTGGATCGGGACGCGCGCTGATGGCTGGGCCCCGCACCGCGCCTCCGCTTCAGATCGCCGGGTCTTGCCTGAAATCTCGGTCTATAGTTGGTCAGTGACTTCAGCTCGTTCAGTTTCAGTCCGAACCGCTCTGCCCATTTCGCCCAATCGGGGCAGAAGCTGTCTGCGTGAGTGGCGATGGGTGCTGGCGGTGAGCCTCGGAGCGCTCTTGGGTGCTTGCTCCAACCGTGGAAATCGAGGACACGGACCTGCGGACTGCGAGGCGCTCTGCAGCGAGGCGTCAGCACCGATTCGGCTGGGGCGCTGGGATGGAGTACGTGTGCGCGACTTCGACGAAGACATTACGCTGGAGGGCGGGTCCCAGGGGGGGCAGCACTTCTTCGTGGCGGCAGAACTGACGACCCCACTCAAGGGCCGCCTCCAGCTCGAGATGGAGTTTCTGGATTCGATTACTGGCGAGCGCACCGGCGCTGCGCGCTGGCAGGAAATCGTCGACGGATGTGGCCAGGTGATCGAAGACATCCCTGTCGTCCTGATGAGGCCTGTCGCCCAGAGCGGCGATCTGGAAGCACGCGCCACTCTGGGCGAGTGCTCCTGGGAGTTCGAAGTGAACGACCTCGGAGTCGCTGCCCCGGCACCCCTCAAAGCCGGCGCGGGCTCGAGCGCTGCAGACGGTTCAGCAAGTGATGACCCCGACGGCGGTCCCTAGAGCGGGTACACCAGTGGCGTCAACACCGCGCAGATGAGGCCGAGCAAGAGCGTCACCACGGGGGAGACGAACGTACTGCCGGCGGCGATCATCAACGTGAACAACATCGCTTGCGGCCCCACGCCGGTGGCTTGGGCGGCGGCCATGGCAACGGGAAACATCAGTACGGCGGAGCCGTTACTGGTGATCAGTTGGGCGAACGCTGCGGTCAAGACGAAGACCACGACGCCGGTCGGCGCGCCCTGGCACAGCGCCAAGAGCCCCTCCGCGATCAAGTCGGCCAGGCCGGTATTCTTGACCGCCGCTCCCATGGCGAGCGCCGATCCGATGACGGTAGAAGTCTTTGGACGCCTGGATGGCGCGCGCGGCGTCTGGCGGAGTGTCCAACAAAAGCGTGTCACCAGCGTGCAAGACGATTTCGCCGATCTTGCCTTTGACGGCCTCGCCATCGCGGTGGACTGCGACGATGGCAGCGTTGTGGCGAGCCCGAAACCCGGAGTCGCGCGGTGTGCGTCCTTCCAGCGCCGAGCCGCGTGCCACGACGGCCTCGACGAGCACACGCTGGGGACCGGAGGGTGGCGGTGCGTCCACTTCTTCCTCTTCGCCGAGCGGTGTCAGTCCTCGCATTCTTCTCAGATCGACAACCGACTGCAGCACGCCGACGAATGCGAGCAAGTCACCTGCCCGCAGCTTGGTCGCCGGAGTGGCCAGTCGGGTTACGCGTAAGCGATTCAAGCGCCCCCTTGATGGCTGGCGAGGCGTTAGAGGAGGCCCGAACCCGAGGCATGACGAACGGTGGCGGCACAGAACAGCACTGTGGCTTCAGTCAGCACGTAAACACCCCGGCGATCGGGGCTATCGAGGGGGACAAGAGGGCGGATTCGCCGCTTGCGGTTGAACAAGAGGCGCACGAGCTCCCAGTCGCGCAGCAAAATGTTCACTGTGCAGGGCTAGCGCGTAGGAGCAAATCCCGGCGCATCCCCTACGTGCCGTGTTCATCTGTATATCTACTGCACGAATGAACCTGGGTGGCTCTTGGTGCTCTCGACTTGCTAGGGCGCCACGCCCGCATCTGCTGGGACATCAAGCGGGTTCGGTTCGTCCGCCCAGAACCCAAAGACGATGAGGTCATCGTCGCAATCGAAGCAGCACGCGTCCTCCAGCGTGCGTACAATCGCGTTCGAGACGTAGAAGGTTAGCTGCGGGGAGCCGTCGATGATAGTCCAGCCGAAGGAGTCAACAGAGTCTTGGATGCCTTGGTACTCGAAGTCGAGTTCGTAAAACGTTCGACGCACGCAGTCGAATTCATCCTCGTACGCCGGGTATCGCACGCAGAGCTCTGCTCCCAGCTCTACCTGCAGTGGGGCCAGGGTGTCGACCACGAGGCGCCACTCGTTTGCGTAGAGACCTCCGACCAGAGGCGTTCCGGAAGCGTAACCAGAGGTCGCATCCGTCGCGCTGATGAGATAGGCATAGGACGGCGTGTTGAAGTAGGGTTGCCAGCTATACGAGAAATGAACGGGCATGCCGACGGCGAGGGCGTAGGGTCTTCCCTTGCGCATGACCACCTGAACGGCCGCTGGCGTTGGAGTATCCCCGCCTTCATCGAGCTCGCAGTCGAGAACGATCAAGTCTGACCTAGTCCAAGCGTCGATGCTGAGGGTCAGATCGTCGACCACGCATTCGGCCTCGAAGGGTCGTTTGGCAAGGCCAGGTTCAGAAAAGTAGAGCTCGAAAGGGAGCCGAGTGGCGTCACGGTACGGGCTGAGACACGATTCGTCGCTGCCAGCGTCGTCGGTCTGGTTGTCGTCAGTCGGGTCGACGTCAGTGGGATCGGTGTCGGTCTGAGTTGGGTCGGTCTGGCTGTCGTCAGGTTGGTCGTCGTTGTCGGCTTCGGGGGAACCCTGGGACACGAAGGCGAAGACGACAAGGTCGTCTTCGCAATCGAAGCAGCAGTCGTCTACCAGTGTCGAAACTCTAGCATTGCCGACGTAAACCTCGAGCGGTGGGGAATTCTGCAGCGTGCCGCTGTGCCCGCTACGCACGATCTGTTCTTGCCCCATGTGGCTGAACTCGAGGTCATGATACGTGCGTTCGACACAACCGCCGCCTGTTGGAGCGTCGACACAAAGGGCGGGGCCAAGCTCGAAGCTCAGGGGACGCAACACGTCGTCAAAGCCTCCCCACGCATCGGCATGTAACCCTCCGAGCAGGAGCGTCCCCGCATCGTAGCCGTGCGTCGCTTCGATGGTGGCGACCGCATACGCGTAGTTTTCGGTGTTGAAGCCGGGGAGGAACCCGTGTCGAAACGTTACGGGCATGCCCACGGCGAGAGCGCTGGCATCGCCGCGCTCCAATTGTACGAATACCTCCACTTCCGTCGATGAATCGAATGGCGGTACTTGCTCGAGTTCGCAATTCAACTCCAACAGGGTCGGAGGGTTGCCTGCGATGCTGCCGACGCTGCACGTCGCTTCGAAGTTCAACGACGCCAACATCGGCTCCGTGAAGTAGAGCTCGAAGGGACGCTGTATGCCGGACCGAGAACTCTCGGTGCACTCGTCGTCATCCAGCGTCCCATCTCCGTGCGTTGGCATCGCTCCCGAGTCGGTGCTCGCGTCCGCGCCGGCCGTCGTGTCGTCATCTGAGGCCGCGTCGCTCAAATCGGTGCTAACCGAACGATGCTCATCGTCGCCCCCGTCTGCGGTGCCCCCTTCGTCCGTCGCGTCGTCGTCCGAAGCGGCGTCGTCGGACGAGGCGTCGGGCGCATCGGTGTCAGCCGACCGACGATCGTCGTCGCCTCTGCCTGCGGTGTCCCCGTCGTCCGATCGATCGCAGGCGGCGAGTGTCAGCGCCACCGCTGCCCAACCCCAAATCCCATCAATTCTAAGCATGCCGAGAGCCTGCCACGACCTAGAGCGATGGCCCAGCAAATGCCACGCTGCGTGCTGCTGGTGAAACAAGCGCCGCGTGTTGGCCCCACTCGCTGCTGGCTTGGTCACGCTGCGATCTGATCACCAGCGTCGGCGCCGCATCAGGACGGGAGCGACGTTGAAACAAGCCTTTGGAACATAGCCATCGCACGCGTCCACGACGCGGCCTTTCTCGTAAAATCGGCCCTCGTTGCCCCCACACACGAGTCTTGTTCTTCGTCCCCGCACCACGTGACAACCGGCCGTGTTTGCTGCGCTGACCACCACGGTCCGAGCGGCTGCCAGCCGCCTGCGTGGAGCGGTCTGGGGAACTCTCCGGCCCACCTCCGCCGTGACCGGACTCGCTCGCGATGCCTTCCGTACGAGCTCCAGGTCAGTAAACGCACCCAGATGGTCTCGCAGTAGCTCGAACTGCGCCTTCACCTCACAGTTCGGGCAGCAGGTTCTTGAACGGCTTTCGATTCTTCCAGCGATAGGTACGGAAGTCCCGGCGATCGGTGGACAGGATGCGGCCGGAGCCTAGCTCCTCAGCCAGAATGACCACCGACGCGTCCGCGAGGTCCATCGGCAAATCCTCGTACTTTCGCATCAGTTCGGATACGCGCGAAAGGTGACTGCGTTCGAGAGCAAACAGTTGTGCGGCGCCATCGCGCAAGCCGGCGAGGAAGCTCAGCTGCGACCGTACGCTCAATCGGGTGGCGAGTAGATGGCACGTCTCCGTCACCACGGGCCATGTGACGACGAGGGGCTCCGTGAGCGCTTCGAGGGCTTCGACCGCCGCTTCGTGATGGCTATCGCGCGTGTTCGCGAGCGCCAACCAGAACCCAGTGTCGGCAATGATCATGAACCTAGATCTTGCCGACCAGGCTTTCGCCCAGGCGAGACTTGTAGCGTTCCGACAGATCCCGAGGCCCCTCAGCGCTGCCGACGAAGCCGCAGTTCTTTAGGGCTTGCAGAGAGCTCGTGCCCGCCGACGTCGTGTCAGCGTGGTAGAGCTCGATCGCACGCCGTATGACTTCCGTCGTCGTTTGCCCCGTTGCCTCTCGGAGCTGCTCGAGTTTCTGGGCAAGCTCGGCGTCGATCCGAGCATTCAGCCGCTGAGATGACATACGGCCTGTATGACACGCCCCGGTGGCTCCCGCAACCTAGAGTACGGGGAGTCGCACCTTGAAGCACGCGCCGGGAGCGGCTGATGGCTCGAGTTCAGCGCTGCCCCCGTGGCTTTCGGCGACGGCGCGAACGATGGATAGGCCGAGGCCGGTGCCGTGTTCTGCATCGGTGGAAAAGAAGCGCTCGAAGAGCCGCGGCGCGACGTCGGGATCCACCCCGGGACCTTTGTCGCGCACCCGGATGATGGCCCAGCGCCCCGCTCGGGTCTCCTCGATCTCCACCTCGACGCTGACGCTGGTTCCGGAGGGTGAATGACGCACGGCGTTGTCGAGTAGATTCGAAAACGCCGTCGCGAGTTCGTCGCTCCTGCCCCTGAGCGAGATGCCAACACTCTGGCGCCGGGACGACCACCTGAGCACCACGGAGACGTCCGGTGTTTCCGCGCGCTCGACCGCCGCTTGGAGCAGGGGCCAGAGCTGCAGGGTGCTCGCATCTTCGCTCGGGTTTTCTACCCGACTGAGCTCCAGAAGCCGGGTGACCAGGCGATCGAGGCGCTCGGCGTCCTGCTCGATGTTGCGCAGAAAGCGACGCCGCGCACGTGGGTCGTCGGCTGCGCCTCGAGCCAGGAGTTCGGCGGCTCCTCGCAGCGAGGTCAGCGGCG
>JBNKUV010000006.1:0-2567 GCA_050298815.1 Polyangiaceae bacterium | reverse complement strand
CACCTGACGGGCTGTGCAAGGTTTCTTGCTGGCTGTGGGGGCTTCAGGGGGAAGGCCGCTTCGCGGCCTGCTGTTCTTTGGGCTTCGCCCGGCGTCGAGTGGAGGTCGTCGCGCGGCACCCGCAGGTGAATTTCAGTCGTTGGGGAGACTCGCGCCGCGGGGCCTTGCTGATCGGTTTGGGCTTCTTAGCAGGTTCGGTCGGGGCGTCAGTTTCGAGCACAAGCAGGCGTCGAACACGACTCGACACAGGCGCCAAGCTTGGAGTTGCCCTGCGCAGTGGACTCCGAGCACCGTCTGACGAGCCCGGCGGTTCGCCGTTGGAGACCCGCGAGCGGAGTGCGGCAGTCCCCTGTTAATCTCTTGTACCTGTCCCGCCCACGAACGTTATCGGGCTGTGTGACCGTCGTTCGTTGCAAAAGCTGGCGAAGATCGGCGAGGATGAGACCACCATGGATGTGGGGGAGGCCATCCGATTCCTTGAAGGGTATCCGGCGTGGGTCAAAGTGACCGTTCCGCTACTTGTCGCCGTCATAGTGATCATCCTCGTGCTGTCCCGGCCTTCGGACAAGACAAGCGGGGAAGCAACGGTCACGGAGACAGTTCAGGAGGTCGGCGTAGGTGCCGAGATCGCTCTTGACCTTTCGATGGGCCAGAGCAGCTGGAACGGGCTGACGAGCTGGGCCGAGAGATTCTCATACCCCGTTTACCGCACGACCCTTCCGTTCTCGGTACAGGCGTTCGTCGACTCTGCACCGGGGGTGCGTGTCTTCCCTTTGCCCAAGGATCAGCTCATCACCGACGGTGAAGCGGCCGCGATCAGGTCCTGGGTGGAGCGCGGCGGCGGACTCTTGGTTCTCGGTTACTATGCTGCGGATACCCATCACGGAAGCAATCCGAGCAGGCTTCTTCGGGAGTGGGGAGTTTCTTTTCGAGAGGACCTATTGATGCCGCCCAACGGCAGCGCCACTGATACTCGCCGTCACGTTTTCAATACAGACGAACGTTTCGGGGTGTCAGCTGAGGTGACAGAGCCCGCACGCGCGGCAGCTGGTGGCGCTGCGACCCTGCTCTTGCTCTCTAGTGCGACCATCAACATCGAGCACCTGAGCGAACGCCCAGAGTTTGTGGTTTCCGCCACGGATACCGCGGTGCGTTGGGTACCAACGGGGCCGATTGCTGCTGATGGGATGAGGCCCATCATTGAGGAGTGGAGGCCGGGACCGTCTGGAGTTGACTTGGTCGTTTGCGTCGGGTTCACGGCGGGTCGCGGACGGGTCGTGGTGGTCGGCACCTGGAAGCTTGCAGTCCTTGAGTACGCAGAGAACGCCAGGTTTGTGGCTGGCGTAGTCAATTGGCTTCGACCATCCAGATAAGCGAATGAGACTCTCGGGTTCTCTGATGCGAGTTCGCCGCGATTCACTCCATACGGGACCCGCAGGCCCTGAAGGGCTCGACGCGTCAGCGTCGGGACAGGCGCATACGCGTGCTGGGCTCGAGAATCAGTCTGGGAAGGAGCTCCCCAACTTCACGTTGCAGCTGGCGAGGCCCTCGCTGCGCTCGGGACCTCGCAGCTGAACGCGGAGTCGTTATGCAGACTTAGCCAGACGTCCCACTCGCGCCGAACGGTGCGGCGCTCCGGTGCTCCGCGGCTACCCCGGGTCGCAGGCGTCTGCTGCCGGCTGAGTATTCATGCCCGTCGGGACGCATCTTCATTGGCGTGGTCAAGTCATGGCGATTCTCGGTAGCGTCAGCACCGGGATGCGCGCACGCCTTCAGCGGCGCCTTAGAGTTGATCCATTTCGGCGCCTTCGCGAGATCCACGCTGTGCGTCTGTGCAGCTGCGGTTGCCACGTGGCAACCGGCGATCAGATCAGCGCAGCGATCTCGTAACCACAGCTTCTGGCAGCGCGCGCAGGAGGAGTCAAGGGCGGGCTGCCGGCGAGCGTAGCGAGCGAACCCTTGACTCGTCAGAGCACGCGGCGACGCTAGTGGATCACGATCGCGCCGCAGGGTGGATCAGTCTCTGGGCGCCGCTGAAGCGCACGCAGAGGTCGCGACACCCTTCCTCCGCAGCTCTCGTTCAGCGTTCACGGTCAGAGCCGCGTGGACGTCTCAGAGCCTTGCCCGCTTGCGTTAATGCTCGAACGTGTATGGATCTACGGCAAGAGAGGAAAGGCAAGGTCGGTCGTGCTGAACGAGGCCGGTCCCGGCTTTCCGATGAGGGTTCAGGACCCGCTCCGCCGGAGTCGAGGACCGTCACCGAGGCATTAAAAACGGTGCTAGCCAGCCCGGACGCTCGTTTGGGCGTCTTGCGTATGCTCAAGAACGTAGGCCTAGCCTGAAGAAGTTACGACTTAATCGGACAGATAACTTGGCCCTCCTGGTGTCCCTCTGAAAACAGAAGGGACATGAACATGAGCAACGAACAGAAGATCATCAAAGCGAAGCTGGGGCTACTGGAGCTGGCGAAGCAGCTGGGGAGCGTTTCTCAGGCCTGCAAGGTGATGGGATACAGCCGAGACAGCTTTTACCGCTTCAAGGACCTGTATGACAAGGGTGGCGAGGAC
>JBNKUV010000005.1:0-10575 GCA_050298815.1 Polyangiaceae bacterium | reverse complement strand
GTGGCCCTCTGCCTGTCTGGTCTTGATCGACGCGCTGTTCGAGCGCCCGCTCCTGACGATCAAGCGTGTGGAAGAACTGACGAACGTCAGCACGCCCACTGCATCATCGCATCTGAAGAAACTCGAAGACGCGGGGATAGTGACGGAGTTCACCGGCCGGCAGCGGAACAGAAAATACCTGGCCCTCGATCTGTTGCGGGCCATCCACGAGCGCCCCGGAGACCCCCCTGATGCAGGCGGCAACCGGCCCTGAAGAAACTCATTGAGGCACACCATGAGCAGAAGCAACCTCACCTCAGTAGGCATCCGCAGTGCACTCGTAGACGCCCTGCACGCCGATTTGATCGGGCCCTTCCTCCCGCTGGGTTTTCCCGGAGCCGGCGAAGAAGTCCTCCCCCTAGCGCCTTCGCGCTGGTACCTCACCGGCTTCCTCGCTCCGCAGGCAGGCCGTCTTCCAGACGCGGACGACGAAGACTCGCAAGAAGGCGGCGAAGAAGGCACCGAGAGCAAAGGCGAAGACGCTGGCACGCATGAGCCGGACTCAAAGCGCCGCCAGCACTTTCCTGCATCGATGGGGCTCTCAGCGTTCCTGCCGCCGGGGCCGGTTGATGGCTCCGATCACATCGAGGTCGAGGTCTCCTGGGCGGACTACGTCCCGGAAGACATCTCCGAGGATCACACCGACAAGACCAAGAAGGGCTGGAAGCGCGTTCCGCGCGGTCCTTACAAGGTGCAGGTGCCGCTCGATGGCAAGGCGCTATCCAGTCGATCTGGGGTGCGATGGCCCGAAAGCACAGGGCTTTGCTTCCGTGGAGAACTGCGCACCACAGACATGGAGGGCCTCGAACCGGGCACGCGAGTTCTCAGCCTGTTCCTGGTCAACGATCGAGCTGCCTTGGACCGCGACCGCGACATCAACTTCGCGTTTCAGGTGCAGTTCACCATGCGGCATCCCGGCGGTTTCATCCCACGACCCAACCGCCGAGGAGAAGACGCGAGCAACTACGACCAACGCGTGCTCGCACTGCTCTTTCGAGACAAGTGCGAATGGGCTGTGGGTCACAACACGAGCGTGCACCTACCGAAGGCCGACGCAAGCGGCGTGGTCACCGAACTGAGGACGACGCAGCTTCCACAGTACGCCGTCAAGGGCGTCAAGCACGAGGCTGTCGACGGGGTGACGACCGAGATGATGGCCCTGTCCGAGATGGACGGCCCCGCGCTCAGGAACGCTCTAACTCCCCTTCTGGATGCCTATGCAGCGTGGATTCAGAAGCAGCGCGACGTTTACCTGGAACGAGACGAACTCGCCAAGACACGTGGCATCCTCATGGTCGACGCCACCCGCGCTCGGAAGCGGATGGAAGAAGGCATCCGACTCTTGGAGGAGAGCGACCGCGTCCGCGACGCGTTCAAGATGGCCAACCTCGCGATGCACGTCGCGGCCAAGCAGGCTGACACCGCACGCGAGGACCCGCGCTACAAGGATGGTAAGGAACCGCAGTGGCGGCCATTCCAGCTCGCGTTCATCCTGTTGAATCTGGCGTCGATCGCCGATCCGAACCACGACGACCGCAGAGTTGCCGATCTCATCTACTTCCCCACCGGTGGCGGCAAGACGGAGGCATACCTCGGGCTCATCGCGTTCACGCTGATCCTCCGGCGCCTAGACGGCCGAGAGCGACCCGACGAAGGACGCGGCGTCGCGGTCATCCTCCGCTATACGCTCCGGCTACTGACTTTGGACCAACTTGGACGTGCTGCGACGCTGATGTGTGCGCTGGAGGAGATGCGGCGCAAGTCTCCGAAGCGGCTGGGCAATACGCGTTTCAGCGTCGGGCTTTGGGTGGGCAAGGCAGCGACAGCCAACAACCTCAAGGACGTGCACGCCGCGCTCAACGACTACACGCCGGGTCGCACTGACTCCCCCTTCCCTCTCACCTCGTGCCCCTGGTGCTCGTCGGACATCAAGATCCAAAACATCAAGCTGGTCGACGATACTGGCCGCCCCAGCAAGACGAAGTTCACCCGCGCCGTGGTCTACTGCGAGGGGGCCGGCTGCCGCTTCAGCGAGAAGAAGCGTCCTGGGCAAGGTCTGCCTGTGCTGTTCGTCGATGAGCAGATCTACCAGGAACTCCCCGACTTCCTCGTGGCTACGGTCGATAAGTTTGCGATGATGCCCTGGCGCGGTGACGCGGGCATGTTGTTCGGGCGAGCCACACATCTCGATGAGCGTCGCGTCTACGGCGTGATGCATGACCCACCGAAGGGAGCCAAGGTGCTCCCGGAGGGACTCTATCCGCCGGAGCTCATCGTGCAGGACGAGATGCATCTGATCTCAGGTCCACTAGGAACGATGGTGGGTCTATACGAGACCGCCATCGATTATCTCTCGGAGCGGGAGACCGACGGCACCAGACGAGCCCCCAAAGTGGTGTGTTCTACGGCCACCGTTCGACGTGCTCGTGAGCAGATCCGAGCGCTGTTTGATCGCGAGATGGCGATCTTCCCGCCCCGCGGCATCGATGACGGTGACAACTTCTTCGCTACGGTGGACGAGCAGTCCGAGGGCCGACTCTACGTGGGCGTGGCTGCCCCCGGAAGAGCGCTCAGGGCCGTCTCGGTGCGAAGCTACGCGACGCTACTCGCCGCGGCGTCCAAGCACTTCGACAACAAGGGAGATCTCAAGCAGCCAGCAGATCCATACATGACGCTGGTCGGATACTTCAATTCACTGCGAGAACTCGGCGGCATGCGTCGCCTGGTCGAGGACGAGGTCACCAACCGGGTGAAGAACTTCTCCGATGAGAAGCGGCCCCATCACTACGTTGGCCCTCACCCATGGGCTGACGACCGACGTCTGCTACTCCCCGCCGAGCTGACGTCCCGCGCCTCGACAGAAGCTGTGAAGGAAACCAAGCGCCGGCTCAACGTGAGACGAGCCAGCCAGGACGATTCCCCGCTGGACACTGTGCTGGCGTCCAACATGATCTCCGTCGGCCTCGACGTGGACCGACTCGGGCTCATGGTTGTGACGGGCCAGCCCAAAACGTCCAGCGAGTACATCCAGGCCACCAGCCGCGTCGGTCGCAGCTATCCGGGGCTCGTCGTGACGTGTCTCAATGCATCACGCCCGCGCGACCGCTCGCACTACGAGCGCTTCTGCGCATACCACGAGAGCTTCTACCGAGAGGTGGAGGCCACCAGTGTGACGCCATTCTCACTGCAAACGTTGGACCGAGGAATGGTGGGCACGCTGGTTTCGATGCTTCGCCACGGGATCCTCGAGATGGAACCCGCCCGAGGCGTGATGAAGCTGCATGACAATCGCCCGCTCGCCGAACAGGTGCTCGAAGCATTAGTCACCCGCGGCAGACACCACCGCGAGTGGTACGACAATGAAGCTGAAGAGCGTATCGCCAACGAGCTGCGCGCGCGGGGCAAGAACTTCCTCGACGCGTGGGAGAAGGTCATCGACCGCGCCGTGGAAGGCGCCGCGGAGCGGACTTGGAGCAAGCAGGACAAGCGCAAGTCAGAGGGCGTTCCGCTGCTTCACACCGCAACCGATGACCCTCCCAAGGACCTGGACGAACGGCGCTTTCAGGCGCCCACCTCCATGCGCGATGTAGAGCCCAGTACACACATCTGGCTTCGCTTCGCCGATCTGGACAAGAGGAACTGACGATGGCCAGCGGCAAGAAGCAAAAGGGCAAGCAAGAACGGTTCAAACCAGACGGTCAGATCCGCCAAAGCCAGATGGTGACTACGTTCGGCCCTGGGGCGATGGTCGATCTTCTAGATCGCTCGATCGTGGTCGGCGGTCTGGAACACTGGGGTTACGGCAAAGAAGGTTTCACCGCCCTCGATGATGCGCGGCTCCGTCGGTCGCTGGTGCCACGGCTGAAGATGCTCGATCCGCACCTCGATCTGGCGACCGAGGGCTACTTCCGAATGTCGCCCGAAGGGGACGACAATGAACCGTCCTTGTACTCCGGAGTTCGTGCGCTGGAGTTCCCGCGTTGGTTCGTGTGTCACGGCTGCAGGCGTCTCGCGAGGGCGGCAGATGCTTTCACCCCCAAGGGGGGACGGTACCGCCACCAATGCGCCAGCAATCGGCAGAGTCACGCCGTTCCGGTGCGTTTTGTCGCGGCGTGCAAGCATGGTCACCTGAGCGACTTTCCCTGGGTGTCGTTTGCCCACCCAGAAGGGCCTTGTGATCGTCCTGAGCTCTACCTGACCGAGGGTGCGACCGGTGACGTGAGTCGCATCTACGTTCAATGCCGAAACTGTGAAGCTCCCGCGCAACCGTTGAGTCAGGCGGTCGTGTTGCCGTTTCAGTGCCACGGGGACCGGCCATGGCTGGGGGGCAAAGCCGCGTCGGAGCCTTGTGACGAGCAGCTCAAACTCCTGGTGCGTACTGCGTCGAACGCGTACTTCGCGCAGGTCGTCAGCGCGCTCAGGCTACCCGAGGGCGAGCCGGATCCATTGACAGTCAAACTAAACGTCAAGGACATCTGGGACCGCATCCAGGAAGTTACCAGTATCGAGGAGCTCCAGTTTCTGGCGAAGCTGCAGAAGGAGGTGCGCCTCGCCTTCGACGGCGACAACCTCGCTGACGTGCTGGCGGCCATCGAGGCCAAGCGCGGAGATGGCTCCGCCACGGCAGAGGCGCCCCTGCGCTCCGCTGAGTACGATCGGCTACAGTCGGCACCTGAAGAAGTGCCGGGCATGGTGGCACCGGAAGGCACGTTGTTCGCGGCGTATCGCATTCCACCGCACCGCGCGGATCTCCCGAACGGTGTCTCACGCTTGGTTATCGTGCCGGAACTCAGAGAGGTGCGCGTTCAGGTCAGCTTCAGCCGTTTCGATTCCGTGAGCGCCAATCTGCAAGGCGAGTACGACTTCAACAAGTACAGCGTGCGTCCGGCCGTCCTCACGCTGCCGACGGGCAACGAGAAGTGGCTTCCTGCCGCCGAAGTGCGCGGCGAAGGCGTTTTCATCGAGCTTGACGAAGCGAGTCTCACGGCCTGGGAAGAACGCGACGCAGTCAAGGAGCGAGCACAGCAGCTTCAGCAGGGCTGGGAAGCGGATGTTGGAGGCGGAGACTTTCCTGGTGTGCGCTTCTATCTCTTGCACTCGCTCTCTCACCTTCTGCTGACGGCGATCAGCTTGGAGTGCGGCTATGCGGCGAGCGCGATCCGAGAGCGCATCTACTGCTCCGCCGAGGGCGAAGAGCACGGTATGGCTGGCATACTCCTTTCAACCGGGACCACCGGATCCGAGGGCACGCTGGGAGGTCTCGTGGAGGAAGGCCGCCGCGTGCGACATCACCTGCGGGAAGCCTGGGACTTGGGGCGGCTTTGCTCCAATGACCCCGTCTGTTCTGGCCACGATCCTGCCGGCGAGGTCGACGACCGGCGCCTCGAAGGTGCGGCTTGTCACGGCTGCCTGTACATCGCCGAATGCTCCTGCGAGCGCTTCAATCGCTACCTGGACCGGGCGCTCGTTGTTCCCACCATCGGCAACGATGAAGAGCTCGCTTTCTTCAAGGAGCGGCCATGACCGAAGGCGCCGGCGGGCTCTCGCTCGCCGAGGTCAGCACATCGTCGCTCGAACGGCTCGTCAAGGGGCTTCAGTCAGGTTTGCTCAAGGCGCCGTTGTCTCGCAACACGCTCGTCGCATTCGGCGTCGCGGGTCAACTCGACGCACTGTCGTCCGTTCTCTCGGGTCATTCCAAGCCAGCGTGTTTGGCGATCCTGCATGCCGTGCTTGGAGAGCGCGCCCGGGCGAAACGCCCCGCGCCAGAGCTGGTGTGGACTGGCCCCGAGGGAGTCAAGGCGCAGGCTCGCGACACCGCGGTCGTACTGCGCGAGTTGTTCGAGAGCGCCAGGAAGCGCGTGGTCCTCGCTGGCTACAGCTTCATGAACGCGGAAAGCGTTCTCAAACCTCTTCAGCAAGTCATGGTGGCCCACAACGTCGAAGCGCACTTCTTCGTCGACGTGAAGCAGCCCGACACGCAACCCGCCGATGCCGACGCCTATGGCCAAGCACAACTCGCGGCGTTCCTCGCAAGCAACTGGCCCTTCCCTACCCCGCCGCCCGCACTCTACTGCGACCGCCGCGCACTGAGACCAGGCAAAGGCGGCGCCTACTGCAGCCTGCACGCCAAATGCGTAGCCGTCGATTCACGACGCGCCTTCGTATCGAGCGCGAACTTCACGCTCCGCGGCCAAGACCGCAACATCGAGACTGGCGTACTGATCGACGATCCCAACTTCGCTGTGCAACTCGACCGTCAGTGGATGAGCTTGATTGAGGGCGGGTTTGTGCTGAGGGGGAAGTGATGCCTAAGGCGCGAACCTATCGAGACGCAGCAATGGATTTCTGAGGAAGAGCGTCAGGCCTTGCTCACGGTTGAGTGATGTACTTCAACGCCCCCGACAAGGCATTCGGGCTCGGAATGGCGAGGGTGTAGCTGACCCGGTTGCGTTGACGGACAGTGCGCGATGCTTCGCGGCAGTGAGGGCAACCCACGACCGTAGACGAATGTCTCACGGCACGCGCCGCGGACCAACGTTATCCCACTGAGCATAGGAGAAACAACGGGGATGGCTCCCGCACGGGCAGAATCGCCGGTACTGGCGTCACGCCTCTTCACTCCGTCTTGGTCGCGCACGTAGACCCAAGCGCACAGCGGCGAGCGCGGGCGGGGATTGAGACGCAGCGCGCTTGATCAACGCTTTGTCGTCCTGCGAGACTCTGCAGCTATGGACGCATCCAGCACGGCCGAGCAACGAATCGAGGAAGCTCTGAAAACGGGCGCCCAGAAGCTCGACCTGGGAGGCTGCGGGCTAGACGCCTTGCCCAAACGTCTCTTCGAACTGACCGACCTCGAAGAGCTCGATCTCTCGCATTGGAGCCGGGAACCCGACGGCCGCAGTCAGAGGAAACAAGGCGCCCCCAACAGGCTCACCACGCTGGCAGGAATCGAACGCCTTCAGTCACTGACGTATCTCGACGCTTCACGCACGCTAGTGAGCGACCTGAGCCCGCTCGCGGCCTTGACGGGCCTGCAGAGCCTCTACGCTTCACGCACGCAAGTGAGCAACCTGAGCCCGCTCGCGGCCTTGACGGGCCTGCAGAACCTCGACGTCTCATCCACGCATGTGAGCGACCTGAGCCCGCTCGCGGCCTTGACGGGCCTGCAGAACCTCTACGCTTCAGGCACGCAGGTGAGCGACCTGAGCCCGCTCGCGACCTTGACGGGCCTGCAGACCCTCTACGTCTCATCCACGCCAGTGAGCGTGAGCGACCTGAGCCCGCTCGCGGCCTTGAGTGGCCTGCAGAACCTCTACGTCTCATTCACGCAAGTGCGCGACCTGAACCCGCTCGCGGCCTTGAGTGCCCTGCAGACCCTCGACGTCTCAGACACGCAAGTGAGCGACCTGCGGCCTCTCGCCCGACTTTCGCGGCTAGAGAGGCTCGACCTGGACCGGACGCGGGTCGAGTCGCTGAAGCCCTTGCGTAGCATGCTCGAGCGCGTCGGACCGATCCGCTTTTCCAAACGACATGAGGGGGAGTGGTCCGTCTCCGTCGTCGATTTGAAACTCACCGAGCCTCCGATGACCGTGATCGAACAGGGGCGAGAGGCGGTGCTGCGCTACTTCGACAGTCTGGATGCCAGTCGTGGCGAGTCCATCGAGGACTACGTCAATCGCGAGGCGCGCCTGCTGGTCATCGGCAACAGCACCGCGGGCAAGACCCATCTGATTCACTACCTAAAGGGTCCTCAGGCGCGCCGTGCGAAGCTGAAGCAAGCGAGCGACATCAGTAGTACCCACGGCATGGAGCGGCACCGATGGAAGCCTTCCAAGGCGATCGCGAAGCACCTGACCGCCGATCCGGACATCTCGATTCTCGATTTCGGCGGACAGGAGTACTACCACGACTGTCACCCGCTCTTCTTCGACTCCCGTACCGCCTACATCCTGGTCTGGGAGAAGGATACGGATCGCCACGGCCGTGGCCTGACGAAGGTGCGCTACGAGTCCGATGAGGTGGAGGTCGAGCTCGACCATCATCCGCTCGTCTACTGGTTGGAGTCGATCGCGCACTTCGTTCGCATTCGCTCTGCTGACGTCTGGGATCTCGACCAGCTGGTGGAGGGCGAGCTCGGTTCGGTGGCCCACGAACCCCCAGCTAGCGGGAGCGCCAGGGACCCGTCCGCGTCGCCGCCGCTGGCGGCCTGCGAGACCAGCTTCGCCACCTTGGCCGAGGCGCTCCGCAGGCATCCGCGCGTCATGGCACTTGGGGCGGAGCAGGCAGAGGCAGTCGTGGACGCGATCGTCCAGACCGTCAGGTGCGAGATCTTCGCCGACGTGAGCGCGATCGCCGTCCAGAACAAGGTGGACAAGGACGGCCGCGTTCACCTCGACATGAGGAGCCTGACTCGGGAGTTTCCCTTCCTGGTGGACAGCATCAGCGTCTCGGTGCACGAGGCCACGCGAATGCCGTATCTCGAGGGCGAGCTGCTGCCCGAGGCGCTCGGTGCGCTGGGCCTGGTGGGCGAGACCTATCCCGGGCACTACCGGTCGGTACTGGAGCGGTACGCGAACATGGACCAGTTCAGCGTTGCGATCGACGTGGCCCGCAAGGCGTTCCAGGATGAGCTGCCCGATAGCCTCGCCTACGACGAGAAGCTGTTTCAGGAGTTCCTGACCACCGCAGCGCACCTGGGCAAGCTGCTGCACTTTCGCTACAGCGGCACGCTGTCGGAGAAGGTCTTCTGCAAGCCCTACGAGCTTCTCGCGCGCGTCCACGCGATTCTCAATCGAGAGCTGGGCGAAGAGGACGGCAGCTTCGGTCTGGAGCACGCGCGCACGGCCCTGCAGCGACGTGGTTTCGCTCCGACCGAGGCCGAGGCCGTGCTCGAGCTGATGCAGGAGTTTCGTATCGTCTTCCCCCTGCCCCAGGGGTCCGGGGCCGAGCCGATCTACGTGGCGCCCCAGTACCTCCCCGAGGAGCCCCAGCGGGGCATTCGCTTCCTGCGCGGCATGTTCGACAAGGCGCTGGTCCGCTACCGCTACGCCGGCTTCATCCACACCAGCGTCATCTTGCACTTCTACAGCGTCTTCGGCGCTCGCGCCGATACCCGCGCCGACGATCCGAAACGGGCTCGGGACTATCTCTTCTGGCGCGACGGCATCTTCGTTCGATCCCTGACGGGCGACGAGGTGGTCCTGATCGAGTTCGAGCGGAATAGCTTCTCCATCAACCTCTACCCCCAAAGCGAGCTCCGCCTGACCCCGCTTCTCGCGGAGATCCGCGAACAACTCGAGGAGATCAGCGCGGGCTATTCCTACACCACGGAGGTCAGCGCGGACGGCGTCACCTTCGTGCCTCTGGCCGATCTCGAGAGACGCGCCGAGCGCGGGGTCCACTGGTTCGAGCACGACGGGGTGTCGCTACAGCTGGGGCACTTCGCTCAGTTCCTGCCGAACCGCACGTTTCCGATGAAGAAGCTCTTTCTGTCGTACTCCTCCCGCGACCGCGCCTTCGTGGACCAGCTCAGGGCCCACCTTCGCGTGCTCGAGCGCAACAACCTGATCTCGACCTGGTACGATCGGGAGATCGCTCCAGGCATGGAGTGGGACCGCAAGATCAAGCGACAGCTGGCCGAGTCCGACGTCGTCGTTCTGATGCTCAGTCCCGACTTTCTCAACTCGGACTACATCTGGGACGTGGAGCTGGAAAAGGCCCTCGAGATGCACGAAGCGAAGCGCGCCACCATCGTGCCGGTCTTGCTGCGTTCCTGCTTGTGGGCCGACACGCCCATCGCGCGGATCCAGAACGCCAACATCGTGCCGAAGAAGGCCGAGCCAATCGACCTAGCGCCAAACCGAGACCAGGCGTGGCACGCGGTCGTCGAGGGCATCAAGCGAGCGATCGATCCGACCGCAAGCACGCCCGCTCCGTGAGAGCGGCTTCCAGCCACCCACGATGTGAGGCGCCGCCAGACCGGACCGCGACGAATGAACAGCATAGGGACGCCCAACCTCGACAGGGACGACCGCGACTCAGCCGTCCGCGCGTCTCCTGTGCTATGTCGCCAGCATGCTCGTTGTCGACCCTTGGCACTGGCTGACACAGGATGGCTCCTTGCCATTCGACCAGCCCCGGCTGCTACCGAAAGCGCTCCGTGTCGCCCAGGTCATCGAATACGGCGGCACGCTCGCGCACGGAGAGATGAGGGAAACGCTGGCGGAATGATGGAACCCGTGACTGCCAAGGCCGAAGTCGACCCGCGACTGCACTGAGCGACTGCAAACCCTCGAAATAGCTGGCCATATCCCAATCTGGGCAGGTCCCCATCGCGGATACATTGGTTGCACAAAACTAAACCTCTGGTTAATGTTTGTGCATTGTGGCGCACGATCAGAGACCCGACTGGGACCAGCTGTACGAGACTGCCGGCGCGCAGGAGGGGCACTTCAGCACCAAGCAAGCGGAGGATGCCGGCTACTCACCACAGCTTCTAGCGAAGCACCTGCGTGCACGTCGCATTGCTCGGGTTCG
>JBNKUV010000004.1:0-145445 GCA_050298815.1 Polyangiaceae bacterium | reverse complement strand
CGACACGAAGCGAAGCGGTGAAGAGGTGACGGTGTGGGGGACGAAACGACAGATCGACATGGGGGCTCCTTCAGGACAGTGCAGCGCTGCTGCGTTTGGCCCGGCAACGTGGCCCCGAAAGCCCGCTTACATCGCCTGGGCAGCTTTTCTTGAAAAAGGCCTCGGACTGCGAGTCGGGATGGCCAAGCCCTGGGTGTCGATGCCCGCTTGGGCAAGCCCACGTGCACACTCCGACTGCGGTATGCTCGACAGCATGCGCGCTTCGCCACTCTGCCTCGGCGTGGGCCTCTCCGTAGCGTGTGCCGCACGACCTCAGGTTGAAGCAGCGCCGCCCAATGGCGCAGCGAGCTCTGCGCCGACCGTCGAAATCCCCGCGGCCAGCGCAGCCGCACCCACGCAACCGGCCGTCTCGCCGTCGGGGCCCGCGTGCGTCCTCCAGGGCGCGCCGTGGCTACCCAAAGACGAGACTGCGCCGCTCACCGTCGGTCCGGGGGGCCCTGCGTTCGTGCTCGCCGCCGTCAGCACCGCTAGTATCGAGGTGCCGGTCGGCGACGCCAGCACCGTCATCGTTCACATGAAGAGCGGTGGCTGGCAACTGGACGGACACCTCGCGGCGGCGGCTTTTTCCGTTTACCCACTACGATTGATCGAACACGACGGATTCCTGCAGCCGAGCGGCTTCGCGAACCTGGCACTGGAGCGCGCCGAGCAGGGCTTGCTCTGGCTGAGTGCTGGCCACCTGCGTGGCGTGCGCCCAACAGCCGCACCCGTACCAGTCGCCTACGCTTGTGACGAGGTGACCGTGAGCATCCCGGAGCCGCTCGATGCCGAGCACTTGCTTGCCGAAGAGCCCTATAGCCTACCGCGAGGCCTGGTGCGCGGAGCTTCTGCTAGCGACGAAGTGCCGCTGAGCCGCGAACCCGGCGGCGCACCGGTAGCCTGGCTACTTCCAGGTGAACTCGGGGAGGTCTTGGTACTCGAGGAGCGGGGGGCGCACGTCCGCATCGCGCTCACCAACGTCACCACGGTTCCTTTCGGTTGGGTTGAGCGAGCGGCGCTGATGATGCAGCCGACGGACACGGAGATGTCATATGTTAGGTGCGGTCTAGGGACCCGCAGCCTGAAGCGTTCCGAAGCTGCTGAGGACCAGCCGGTGCCCCTGCGTTGCACCGCGCCCGTGCCGGTGTTCGCCCGCGCCCGTGGCGAGGTCTTCCGAGTTGGCAGCATCGACGCAAGGACGCCGATCGTCGCCGAGCGCAGTGGGGACGCAGCGCGCCTTGAGCCGCCCGAAGGTTTCCGGCTCGCCGAGGGCGCCACACTGGAGACGCCGACGAGCGGCCTGGTCGAGTGTCGCGCAGCGAAGCAAAGCGAGCAGCCCGACTCGTTGCCACCGCCACATCGCATCCTCATCGAGCGGCGCTTTCCTGGCGAGTGAAATAGTTCTCACTCGAGCGGCATGTGACTCACTCCCTGTTTTCGGCACGCATGGGGGGTATGCTTCAGGGCAAGTGGTGACGCGACGAAAGCTCCCGGGTTCCCCTCATCTACTCGCCTGCGCCTTGTTCGTAGCCTGCGGAGGCCGCTCGACGGGCGTCGATCAAACCGTCGCGGCTGACGATGCTCCCGCCGACGATGCTCCCGCTGACGATGCAGCCACTGACGAAGACGATGCAGCTACTGACGAAACAGACCCCAGCACATCGCTCTCAGACGACACTGACGTCGAGACATCAGCCAGCGATGCAACGAGCGACGTCACTACCGACGCACCGGAGGGCGCTGCTACGGCAGACGGGAGCAGTGATCCAGAACCAGCACTTCCAAGCATGGATGGCGCGGGCGGCGCGGGCACGGCTGGAAGCGGAGGCGGCGCGGGCACGGGCGGAAGCGGAGGCGGCGCGGGCGGAAGCGGAGGCGGCGCGGGCGGCACGGCCACCACTCCAATGGAATGCATCCGTTGCGAGGAAGGCTTCCAGTGTTTCGTGGAGGTGGATCCCGGCCGCTGCTTGGAAATCTGCGCGACCGCAACCCCCAGCGTCACCCTCTCGTCGCAGCAGGAGGTCGACGCCCTAGCCGCGCTGGAGTGCGAGGTCATTGCGCGTGACCTGATCATCGGTGGTCAGTCCATCGAAAGCCTGGATGGCCTCCAGAACATTCGTGCCATTGTCGGTATCCTCGGAATTCAAGCAACGCTTCTGGAGGACTTGATGGGGTTGGACGGCTTGCTCTTCCTGGGCGAAGAATTCGGCCTCATCGACAACACGGAACTGACCACCATCAGCGCTCTGGCCAACGTCATCGCACCCGGGGTATCCATCGAGCTGCATGACAACGTGGTTCTGGAGACACTCGATGGGCTACAGGGTTTTTCCGATCCGGCGAGCATTCTGTTGACGAACAACTTCGCTTTGACGAACGTTTCCGCCCTCTCCCCCACCACCTTGGGTTCGCTCCACATCTCGGGCAATCTAGCGCTCCGCGACGTACGTTTCGAACGCTTGCACACCATCGAGCAAGGCCTCTTGGTCTCGGGAGAGACGGCGTGTGAACGCCTCGAGTTCCCACTGCTCGACGACGTTGGCGGCGACATCCTCATTTCCGCAAACCCCGCTGTGCTCGAGATCAATCTCTCGTCGCTGAGCCGCGCTGGCAGCGTCAACATCACCACGAACGAGGCGCTAACGGCTCTCGACATGTCCCAGTTCACCGGTGCCGACTCCGTAGCGATCGCCGGCAACCCCAACTTGCCCCAGTGCGAGGTGGACACGATCGCCGCCCGCATCGGCGGCTGCGAAAGCTGCACGCAGAACAATCTAGAAGCGACGTGTGACTAGAGCGTTGCCGTGACGCCTGGCTCTAAGGCGGCGCGCCATCGCAGAGGCCGTTGACGCAAAGGGGCTAGGGCGTGGCAGTAGTAGTCCCAGCCTGCCTGTGCCAAGCTCCACTGCGCTCCCCAAGTTTCGCGATCGAGGGAACAGTCCGTTGCGCATTGCCCGGATGCAGTGGCGCGATTGGGTTGGCAGGTTGTCTCGTCGTTGACAGCGTGATCGGGTTGGGAGCCGCCATGCTCATCGTTCGACCGCGCAGTATCAAATCCGGTTCGGGCACCACAGCCGACAACCAGGGATGAGCATCCGAGCAAGAGAGCGAAGGGCACTAGTGGGGTACACGTCACGGAAGGCGCCCCTGGGAGTAGCAGTTCGGGAGCGGTCGTGCCAACCCTGCCTGTTTGGCGGCTGACAACAGTGGCCCTTAGTCCCCTCTTCCGCCCTGCAGTTGGCTATGGTGAAACAGATTCGTGCAGGGCGGTGGGGCGGCGCGTCGCGGAGCCCAGCACCTTGGCGTTGGGGCTGTTGGTACAGGGAAGAGCCACTGCGTGCCCGGTCATGTCGGTGGTGTACGTGCAACAGCGTGACGGATCGGCCAAACTCCCAGACTTCCGGATCTTCGAGAGCCTCGCCAGCGCATCGACGGTTTTCGCGCCGCGATTGCTCGCAGCGTTTGGCGAAGATTGAAGCGTGCTCAAGACGGCGTTGGAGGTGCAGCGCTACGGCGGGACAGCTCCTGTCACGGAGCGCAGCGGCAACCAGAAGTGGGTGCATTGGCCCGCTCCATCGTCAGTTAACAGTGGATCGGCTATTCCGCTTGTTCGCTCGCTGGTAGGCTGAAGATGCGCTTGTGGCCCTTTCGTTTCAGGTCGGCTACCAACTTCCACTTGCTTGCTGGCACGTGTGGTGAAGCTTCGGCGACCGCGTCCATCCTTTGCTGGATCGAGGCTACCTTGTTCTGGAGGTCGTGGTCGGACGCGGGCGGAAAAGTCTTAATGTGCTCCAGCGAGCGACGGATCGTTCCGTAGGCAGCCGCCGTTGTCCGATGGCTCTCCGCACGCCGCGCGAACCCGAGGAATGTCTGAAGGCTTGCCAACACTGTGGCGAGCATGCTGACCAAGCCGATGGCCACCCGCATCGGACCGCTGGGCGAAGACTCAAGAGAGGCGAACACCGCGGTGCCCACGGCGGCCGTAAGGGCGATGGTGGGAATTCCGAGCGCGAAGTGCAGTCTGCCAAAACCCGTCGCGCACGCATAGTGCACTTGCTGGCTTTCGCGCGCTCGCCGAAACCAGTCAGTAATCAGAACCTCCACGTCCGAGTCCATAGCGAGCCTCCTCTTCGTACATCCGACGAAGTGTTCGGATGCACTGCGGCGGAGGGTAGTCCAGGCTGCACTGGAGTATCAAGCCCCCAGGACCTTGGTTGAGAGCTTGGAGGTGGTCGAACGTATCATTAACCCGATGTAGGTGCAGTTGACTGCAGGAGTTTGCGTGGACAGAATTCCGGGCAGTGGACGAGGAGGAACTTGAGGAGAAGGTAGCGGTTCCGAGCACTTCGCTCAATTTGCTCACGTCGCGAACCAGGACGACCAGCGTGTTGTTCACCACGAACTCACCACGGCGAGGTGCCGGTGTGGATGGGGACAGGCGCTTGGGGCGGCCCTCCGCAACCTCTTCGACGTCTTCGACGGCTTCCTTTCGTGGAGATAGCGCTGGCGGTTCGCGACGATCGACTTGAAAATGAATGCTGAAGTTGGCCGACTGCAAGTCAGCCTCCGGTAACCCCAGAGACTTCATGTTGGCGACGACCAATCTCATCCGCCGGTTGTTCTCTTCCACCGCAGCTTTGGCATCGGGATGGCGCGTCTCGACCCCGATGCGGACACTGGCCAGGTCCGGCTCAGCGCTGATGCGACCCGTGCCGGTTACGGAAAGACCACGTGGCTGCTCAGCGGAGGCCACGTCGATCTGAGGGTAGGTGCAACCAGAGAGCGAACTCGCCACGGCTGCCGCGATGAGGCTCGAGCTCAGGAGCGAGGCGGGGAGAACGCCCAATAGACGGACACGGCGTGAGTACCTGGATTGCATGGGAACACGCTAGCGAACGGTCGCGTGACTGGCGACGGCAAATTGGACTCATGGCTTGTCGGCGCTCTCTGCCGCCTGGTGCAAGAACGCGTACGAAGGACGAAGCCGACCCGGACTGAGGGGCGCGCGGCGAATTTCTCCGCCCCGCCATCCCCCTACGCAGCGAGCACGATAGATATCCACGACCTTTCGGATCTCGGAGACGGTGGTAACCGGCTCCGTGGTCCAACGTCGAGGCCGGTGCTACGCTCGTCCGATCCACGGAGCTGCTGCCACGGCTACTAGCTGAAGCAGCGACAAGAGAAGCGGGCCTGGCTTACGAGGCCGTTTCTGTCGGAAGTTTGAGCTTCGTTTCGGTAAGGCGAGGATAATTGCGCTAGTCTGTGCGCCATGCGTTCTTGGAGAGTACTCGGCGGCTGGGACTGGCGCGCAGGGGCGGCATTGTTGGTTGTCGGTTCACTCACGGCTCCCGCGCACGCCATGGGTCCGCACTTGCTCGGGCGCCTTCGAATGGGGGAGGCCTTCGCGATCCTGGCTGGCGCTGGCGTCGAATTGCAGACCTCGCAAGCCTCTCTATATGTTGACGGCGTCGGAGACGTCGATCGCACGGGCACCAAAGAGCTGACCAGCTTCGTAGGGGCGGAGTGGATGTTCTGAAAGGTGTGCAGAGCATGAGCGCCACGCCGGACGCTGAACGACGCCCCAAGCCGAGAACCAACCGACTGCTGGCGTTCGCTGCATTCGCGATCCTCGCGGCGGCGCTGCTCGATGCGTGGGAAACCCCGGCGTTCGAGCTCTACTTCGGAGGGATCCCTCCGGTGCTGGCTACCGCGTTGGTGGTGAGTCTTGGGTTCGGTAGCCTGGTGGCGATCCGCTCAAATCCTTGGTTCCTGATCGACAGCGGGCGACCCCTCGCGCCGGGTCTGGGGCGCGCAACCGCCGTGGCGTTGGTGCTCACGGTGCCGGTGGTGGTCGTCGACCTGATGGGCGGTTTCGGTCCTGGCATCAACGTGACCGTGCCACGAGCGTTGCTCTTCTACCCGCTGATGGCGGTGGTCGCCGAGTGCGTCTTCCACCTCGTACCGCTGGCGGTGGTCATTTCCCTGTTGAGAACCTCGTCACGCTCCCTCCGACCTTCCACGCCCACGATCCTGATCTCGATCGTTGCCTTGCTCGAACCCAGCTTTCAGTTTCTCGGGGGGTTCTCACAAGCACCGCTGTGGGCCAATCTGTACGTCGCCGCACACGTCTTCGTCTTCAATCTACTGTCGCTCTGGTTCTTCCGTCGCTACGACTTGTACACGATGTACGGCTTCAGGTTGGCCTACTACGCGTTCTGGCACGTGGCGTGGGGTTACCTGCGACTGCCGTTGTTGTTTGGGTGACGTCGCTGACGGGCTAAATGCGACCACCCTACTGATGCGTTGGCTCTGCGCGCTCTGGGATCACCGATGCCGCATCACTGCTCGGCGAAAGGTCTTGCTGCAAGTCCGCGTGGGCGTCTCACCAGGCGCACGCAAGGCGCGCTCGAGCTTTCGGCCTTGGCGTGAGCTACTCGAGCGGAGTTCGACATCGACATCCAGTGCTCGACGACCCACCGACGCTCCCCAACGAGCTCCCCCCCCGGCCCCCACCGTACGTAACCGCCCAGCCTCGCTCGCCTGGACGAAGTGTGGGGGTTCCTTACCCCGCGCTGAACAACAGGGGCTGCTTGAATCACTCACGCGCCAAAAAGCGCGAGCCGTTCAAACGCTTTCGAGGGACATACGCGGTGAAACTTACTATGTCTCGCCGACTCTCCCATGCACGTACGAAATATCATGCTCAGTAGCGTCGTCCCAGCCTGTGCTCTGTTCATTGGCTGCACCACAGAGACCAGCGTGGTTCACGTCGACGATGGATCGACAGATGAGGATGTTGGCTCGACTGATGATGCCGTCGGGCTGCAGCCATTGCCAGACGGCGGCACGAGCCTGGTCGATGACCCAGACGAGGTCTTGATTGAACCTGATGGTCCCAGGTGCGGGGACGGAAGGCTTGATGACGGCGAAGCTTGCGACGATGGCAACAATGAGGGCGGAGACGGGTGTTCCGCAGACTGCCGTGCCATCCGCGATGGCTTCGTGTGCAGGATCGAAGGGGCCTTGTGCGAGCGCGCCAAGGTGTGTGGCGATGGCTTTCAGACAGAGGGCGAAGAGTGTGACGACGGCAACATGGATTCCGACGATGGCTGCACACAAACCTGTCGGCTGGAGAAGGACTTCGTGTGCCCCCAGCCTGGGGAAGCCTGCATCAGCACCATGGCTTGTGGCGACGGGGCCATCAGTGGGGACGAAGAGTGCGACGACGGTGACGTCGAGAGTGGCGACGGTTGTGACGAGGCATGTCTGTTGGAAGTCGGATACGAATGCCCCACTCCGGGCGCGGGGTGCAGAGCGATCTGCGGCGACTCGATCATCGAAGGTCGTGAAGAGTGTGACGACGGCAATGACGACTCCGACGATGGCTGCAGTGAGCTCTGTACTCTGGAGCAAGGGTGGGTGTGTGAGCAAGCCGGCGAGGAGTGTCGCGAGACGGTTTGCGGGGACGGCGTCGCTGAGGGCCGCGAGCCGTGTGATGATGGGGACAATTGGATAGTGGGAGATGGCTGCAGTCCGGGCTGCGTACTGGAGCCGGACTGTTCTCAGGGAGCGTGCGTCTCGCTGTGTGGTGACGGGTTAATCCTTGCTGGGGACGAAGAGGAATGCGATGACGGCAACAGTGTCGGCGGCGACGGTTGCGACGAGGCCTGTCAGATCGAAAAGGGGTTCAGTTGCGAGCTAGGGCGCGACGATGATGACGAAGAGCTCGAGCTTCCAATCTTGTTTCGGGACTTCATCCGTGCGCCGATGGAGGACTCCACGCGGCACCCTGATTTCGAGCACTTCGGAGGGGACGATGTCACGGGAGGATTGGTCGGAACCGACCTGAGTGCCGACGGCAAACCCGTCTACACTGGGCTGTGCGAGGAAGGGAACGACCTCGACGAAGAAGACTGTCCGTACGGCGCGATGACGACCAGCGAGGCGGACTTCGATCAGTGGTACCGCGACACACCCGACGTCAATCTTCCGCTTCTGCAGTGGTTGCCGTTCCAACCGCAAGCCGATGGCACATACGTCTTCAACGTCGACAGCGGGCTATTTCCCTTGGATGATGCTGGCTGGGTCGCCGAGGGGTTGGAGGATCCCTCGGAGGGCCACAACTTTGGATTTACGTCGGAGTTGCGGCATTGGTTCGAGTTTCAAGGGGACGAGTTCCTCGAGTTTGCAGGCGACGACGATGTGTGGGTGTTCATCGGCGGCAAGCTAGCCGTCGACATTGGCGGACTGCACCCGCGGCGGACCAGGAGCGTCACTCTCGATGCAGACACGGCGAACGCGCTCGAACTCGAGCTGGGCCGCGTCTACGAAGTGGCTCTATTCCATGCGGAGCGTCACACGTCGCAGTCGAACTTCAAGCTCTCGCTCAAAGGCTTCAACACGTCGAAATCCGAATGCACCGCTGTGTGTGGCGATGGCGTGATTGTCGCGGATGAAGAGTGTGATGACGGCGAGGACAACGGGGCGGGGTATGGTTTCTGTACGACCGATTGCAAGCTTGGTCCGCGCTGCGGTGACGGCATCGTCAACGAGGACGGTCCAGAGGCGTGTGACAATGGCCAGAATCTCGACGGCTACGAAACGACCGAGGACGCCTGCGCACCAGGTTGCGTTCCTCCGCCCCGTTGTGGGGATGGTCTAGTCGATCGCAAATTTGGCGAAGAGTGCGATGAAGGGGACGCCAATGACGGAACATACGGCGGCTGCAATGACGACTGCTCCCTAGCCCCCTACTGTGGTGACGGAATCACTGATGAAGAAGAGGGGGAGGAGTGCGACGACGGTAACAGCAAGAACGACGACCACTGTGACGTCGAATGCAAGCGCATCGAGCTGGGGCCGGCCCTATGAGTGGCCATTCCTCGATGGCGGAAGCTCGGCGCCAAGGAGATCAACCTCATCAGCAATGCGGCGACGGCGGAGCTCGCGGCATTCTGACGAGACTTCACTCACGACGAGTGGCACCAATTCATCGACTATCTCATCATGTTCGAACGCGACGTTCGTCGCAAACGAACCGCAACTGCCCAACCCGGCAGGAGAAACCGGCAGGAGAAAGAGGAAATGACGACTCGGTCCAATACGCTCACCGATCGTGACACGCGCGGCGGAGTCATCCGTTGGGCCAGACTGTACGACAAGGCGGTCGGCGTGATTTCGATGGGCCGGGAGTCCGCGATGCGAAACTCGAGCAAGGCGAGGAGCTGAGCAAGACGCGACGGGCCGTCGGCAGTCGACGCGCGGCGACTGCTTTTGGGTCATCGTCGCATTTGCTGGAGCGCTCTGGGGCTTTGCGTTGTCCAGTCTTAATTGACGTGGTAGCGCAACGGCATGCGGTGTTGGTTTCGTACGGGGTTGGCAGCGCTGATCTCGACTGCAGCTTGCAGTCAGGGATCGAAGGACGCCACTGACGAATCTGGGGCTGCAGCGCCCAGCGCGAGTGAGCCCGCTGGGCCAACGACCGCCGCCACGTCGAACGAGCCATCTACTGCACCCGGGACTGTGACACCGAACCCGGTACCTGAGGCTGTGGATCCGGTGGGCGCGGCGCCGGCTGAGACGTCTGCGCCGGGCAGCTCCGAATCGCCGAGCAGCTCTGAATCGCCAAGTCCCGCCATGCCGAGTCCCGCCATGCCGAGTGAGGCAACGTCCGCCGAACCCAGCGTGCCGTCGCCTTCCGACGAGGTTGCTGGCTCGCAGCCTGGAACGCCACTCAACGGAGATGGGCCGTTCTATCTGAGCGATCTGTGCGCGTTGACGGACCAGGAGAACGCCTGGGGGCCCGTGGAAAGACGCCTCAGCAACGGCGCTGAGGAACCTAACGATGGAGGGCCGATCACCGTGGCGGGCAGCGTCTACGAACATGGCCTGGGCGCTCACGCGCCGTCGAACATCGCCTTTTCGCTGGGCGGGGCGTGCACACGCTTGCAAGCGGCGCTCGGCGTGGACGACGAGGTGAAGAGCGCTGGCTCGGTGGTGTTCGAGGTGTTGGGGGACGGGGAGAGTCTGTATCGGAGCGACGTCTTGACGGGTGATGACGAAGCGGTGGACGTCGAGGTCGATATCAGCGGCGTCGATGAACTTCGACTGGTGGTCTCGGAAGAGCAAGACAACGGGAGCGATCACGCAGATTGGGCCGATGCGCGCATCGAGTGCCAGGGCGCGCAGCTGACGAGCTGTGAGGCAGAACGGCCGGAGGTTACCGAGTACCCTGGCTACGAGCTGGTGTGGTCAGACGAGTTCGAACAAAGCGGGCGTCCAAACCCTGAACACTGGTCCTACGAGTCGGGGTTCGTGCGCAACGAAGAGGCCCAGTGGTACCAAGAAGACAACGCCACGGTGCAGGCCGGCTTTTTGATCATCGAGGGGCGCCGTGAGCGAGTGAGCAATCCCAACTACCAAGCAGGTAGTAGCGATTGGAAGCGCAATCGCCAATACGCCGAGTACACGGCTTCGAGCCTGCACAGTCGCGGCAAAGCCAGTTGGCAATACGGACGACTCGAGATGCGGGGGCGCTTCCCCGCCCACAATGGCCTATGGCCCGCCTGGTGGACCCTCGGGCTGGAGGGCGAGTGGCCCTGGAATGGCGAAGTGGACATCCTCGAGTTCTACCAAGGCGCCCTCCACGCGAACTTCGTGGTCGGTACCAACACCCAGTGGGAAGGGAACTGGGACACCGTCAGTACGAACCTCTCATCGTTCGGTGTCGAAGATTGGGACGAGGGCTTCCACGTTTACCGCATGGACTGGGACGACGAGCAAATCTCGCTTTACGTGGACGGGCAGAAACTCAACGACATGAGCCTCGACGGTTTGCGCAATCCCGACGGATCGAGCCCGTTCATGCAGCCGCACTACATGCTGCTCAACTTGGCGATCGGGGGGCAGGCAGGGGGCGATCCTTCAGCCGTCCCGTTTCCCGTTCACTACGAAGTGGATTGGGTTCGCGTCTATCAGGGCTTGTAGCCGTCGGTCCTGAGAAGCAGCGCCGTCCAGGTCCGGCACGTAGCCGGCGACCGCTACGGATTCGCGCACCACGGGCTCGCTCGCACCATGCTCGCTTTGAGAGCCGGAATATGGCTGTAACCTTGCCAGAACCGGGACGTAGACATGACATGGCATGCATTGGATGTGTGATAGGCGCCGCGGGCTTTGCGACGATGTGGACAGCGGGGAAACTCGTCGAATGGACGAGCAATCGGCGTCGCACTGCAGCGATTGAGCAGGTGCTGCAAGACGACAACGAGAAGTCGGATGCCCCAGAGCGGACTGATCCCCGACAGAAGGCGGTACGGAGCGCAGTTCCCGACGCCGCGCCTGCCTACACCGTTCGGTTTGCACCGGAGCTTGCACATCGCGAGTGTCCTGAATAACGCTCAAACGTGAAGCGCGCCGGGTCCCGACGCGGGAGACGGTGTAAGGACAGTCCGACTGGCAGAAACTGCTGCCATCGCCCAGCGTAGTAGGGCTTGAAGATCATGCTGTTTCTCTTTCGGTGTCCTGTTCGAGAGCGCCTGCGGTGCGGATGACCGCTCGCCCCCCCCGGTGAGCGGCGCTTCAGCTCACGAAGTTCGCGGCTGCGGCAATCTGGTCGATCACCTTCTGCGTTTGCAACAAGGCGAGCAAGTCAGCAACCTGGTCCACGCCGTCCAACTTGACCGGCTTCGGCAACTGCACCTGCAGGCGGCAGTAGTTCTGCGTCTTCAGCAGCTGCCGGCACTGATAGTCGGGCACACCCAGCGCCCCGTCCATCACCAGGTCCAGAATGCGCGTACCCCACTGCACCTTGCCCCAGTCGTGCTCGTTTCCACCAATGCGGTGCGGATTGAAGCCCGTTCCGATCGAAAGCAGGCGGATCTGGTCGAGGTCGATGCCCGTCTTGACCGCTTTGGCGATGGCGCACACGGCCGGGTTGTTCGCTGCCACGCCGCCGTCGATGTACCCCTGATGTGACGGAAAGTAGGTGGGTGCTGCGCTCGTGCGCAGCGCCACGTCCACGATGTCTTCGTCGCGGTCGTTGCCCGCCGATTCGTAGTTGTGGAAGAACTTGGCCTTCCACGTGTGTGTGGCTTCGCTCTCGAGGTCGAAAGAGGAGATCAGCACGCGCTTCTGTAGTTGCCCCAGCGTGCCCGCACCGAGCTCCTCCTGGAGGACCTGCCTCAGTTTCTCCTTGCCGTAGTCGGCGCGATACAACTCATCGAATCCTCCGGACAGCGTATCGAACAGGTCACGCGTGCTGAATATCTCTTTGCCGCGTTTGGTGTACAGCTCGAGCAGCTTCTGGGGCGGAAGACCACGCGCCAGTCCCAACGCCAGAATGCCGCCCGTCGACGTGCCAGCGAACAAGTCCACCTTGTTCAGGAATGGGGCCTTGCGTTCGATGGCGCCGAGCAACGCCGCGCTCAACGCCCCACGGATCCCGCCACCATCCAAACTCAGAATGAAGTATGCCATCTCCCACTTCCTTTCCCTACAGCGGCTGACGACAGCAGTCGCCAAACCTTCCCACGTCAGGCTGCAGGATACGCCACCACGTGGGTTGCGTAAATGGGAGGAACTGCGTCGCGTCGAGTGCACGAGTTGCTAACTCGAAGCCGCTCTTGCCAGACGAATGCGGTGTTGTCACAGCCCATCGGCGGCTGCGTCGGTGCCGAGCTCACACTTCGTGCTCGAAGGCGCTCCGACGTTTCCCCTCGCCCGGCCACGCAATCAGCACTCGACTCGCCCGCCACACGAATCCACGAGGCTCAGCTCACGAAACGACGCGCTACTTCGTCTCGTACTCGGATTTCTTCGGCCTGGTTACCCCAGGCGATGAGTTGGCTAGCGTGCACGTTCAGGGCATCGCGCAGTCGAGACAGCGCGTCGGCCAGGTTCACTTCGGCCTGGCGCGTGGCGGGCTCGGTGCTCCGGGGCGCTGCGCTCATCACTCAGGTGCGCCCGCGAGCGTGTCGAAATGTGTTCGGTGCGAACCCCAGCGAGACGCCCAACTCGACAGGCGGTTCGGGGAGCTCTTGCCCCAGGACGTGAAGCTGAAGGGTAGTGTGGTTTCGAATTGAAACCACACTGATGCATCCGAACCACGGGCAGGCTCGTTCGCGCGCTCGTCCGACTGTGCCAGTGTTCGCTCGACGGCAGACGCACGGATCCCGTGGGGTGTCATGCTCGGGGTCAAGAAGTATCCCCCCGGGGTAAACATCGAATCCGAGACGGGGTTCTTGATGATACCATTGAATTCCGTCGTCACGTTGCGGTGGAAGTAAGGCGGGCGGAAGGTGCCTTCCGTGGCATCCCAACGGGGAACGAAAACGACGAAATCCAAAGTATTGGCACCACGCTCGTCCATGGGCGCGGACAAGACCGTCAAGAGCGACGGATCGGCGTGGTCAAAGCGCGCATTGCCGAGCGGGCTGAAGTCCGAAAGGTCGTATACCATCGGCGCCAGATTGCCGTGCCAAGCCGCGACATCGTAGGGCGAGTAGTCCTGGCGCGCCTCAAAGAGAGCTCCGCCGAGCTTGTGCGTGATACGGTAACCCACGGCCAGACGGTCCTCGTACCAGGCTGCTGGCGACCGGAAGTGCCGACTCTCCGTCAGGCTGTTTGCTCCTGCGGGACCCCGATCGGGTAGCTCGAAGGCTCGGCCGTAGCTCTCCGCTACGTAGCCGCGACAGGGTCCTTGGTGAAGGTGCACGCTGAATCGAACACCGCGGGGCACGACCGCTACGTGCCCAGGCACGACGTCCAATACTCCAAACTCGGTCTGCAGGGTGAGCGAACCAAGCTGCGGCACAATCAGAAGGTCACCATCGACGTTGCAAAAGGAGCGATCATGCATGTTGCGATTGGCAACGTAGGTGTGAATTGCATAGCCGCGGCGGCTCTCGGCGCTGCCGGCGCCACCGATGGTAGCCATGCCGTCGATGAAGTCCAAGGCATCCGCGGGGACCGCTAGCGGCGCGTATCCCACGAGGTTGATCTCAGGTCGTGCTTCGAAATCTGCGACGAAACTTGGGTGAGTCAGCGGCTCGAACTGGGTATGCTGGGCCGACGGGCGAACTCGATAGAGCCAGGCGCGTGTGTTGTGGTGGCGATCCGCCACGAAGCCACTGGTGTTCATCTGCTCAGCGTAGAGCCCGTAGGCGACGTGGCGCGGCGAGTTCTGATGTCTGGGCAAGGCGCCAGCCAGCACTTCGCTTTCACGAGTGCTGCTAAAACCTCCACTGTGCGGTGGCGCGGGTCGCCCCGTGAGTAGCGGTCGTGCCAACAAGCGATGGCGCTCGTGAAAGGTGTGCACATCGCCCGGAATCATCACGAGCTGTACGCTGCAACCCACCGCCTCGAGCTGCTGTGCCGTTTGGCGGACGGCATCTTCTTGTAGCCATGGATCCCCAACGCTGGCCCCCATCAACACCGGGAGTCCGGCAAGAGACTCGTCGAAGCTGGGCGCCTCGTCGAGACCCCCCACCCCGGATCCAGACAGCGCGACCAACGCTGCTGGCACCTCCTCGGCGGTTGCAACCACTTCGAACGCCAGACAAGCACCCTGAGAAAAGCCCAACAACACAATCGGCGTGTTCGGCGCTTCGGCCCGAACCCGACGGAGAACGGCACAGGCCTCCTTCAGGCTGCTCTGCAACTCCTCCCCGAGTGACTCCCGGGATTCCGTGTGCCGCTTGGAGTACCAGCTGCAGTTGGGCGCTTGTGCTGCAACGATGGCCACCTCCGGGTCGTTGCCTGTCAGCTCCAGCGTCCGCCGCACCATGGCGTCCGCGTTGCTCCCGCGCCCATGGAGGGCCACGATGACACGCCCGGCCCGCGCCAGCTCTGGACCCCAAAGCGCGACTTCATGACGAAGCTGCCAATCTTGGCGACGGACCTCCCGGGAGGGTCGTCTACCTAGGTAGGCGCCGTGCATCACAGATGCGGGTAGCTCGGAGTGTTCCGAGATCAACTTGGCAAACTCGTCGTGGTTCACTTCCAGCGCGCGAAGCGAAGTTGGTGCCTCAGCTCGGGCAAGGAGATCGAAGACGCCCGCTTCGAGATCGACAACTCCGATGGCATCGCACAGCCGTCGGTGGGTTGCAGCCTCGCTGAGCCGCAAGTGACGCACTGTGTGCGGCAACAAGACCGCGTGCAACGCGCTGTGATCCAGATCGAAGCGGCCTCCGAGCAGGTGCGCCAAGCGATGGTGAAGCCCGGGTTTACCTGCCTGAAGCACCAAGGCCGCCGCACGAGTCGCCGACATCGCTTCGGCCCTTGGTTCAACATGCTCAGGCCAACGCACAAGCGCCTCAGCACAGGCGTAGCCTTTGCGCGCGGCCTTCAGTGCGGCCTCGGCCAGTTCAGCGTCGGCGTCGCCCGTACTGAGCACGCTGATGGGGTGAGCTAGGGCGTTGAGCAGGCTGGTGACGGTTGTGCGGCGTGGCATCGTCAACGTCAACTCCGTCGCCTGCAACACGACATCAGGCCGCACCTTGTCGTCGCGACCAGTTACCTTGTTACCGCCATCTGTGATACCGTAAATGTTCGTAAATTCAGAACCCGCATACGTCGTCGGTACAGCCACGAAGTGAAACTCTCGCTGTAGACGCAACGCTTTGGCCAGTCCCGTCGTCGACCCGCCTCCGAGGCTCACCACCGTATCGGCCTCGTGTTCGTCCAGAACCGCCAGCGCCTCGTCGACCGTCGCTTGGGGAACATGGCGTCGAGCTTGATCGAATACTCGAAGGGGCAAGAACGACAAGTGCCTCCCCACCTCTGCGACCCCGCGCCGGCTGGGACCCGTCACCACCAGCACCCGTTTGCTCCCGAGGTCGGTGAGAATGTTCGAGAGAGACGACAGCGGTTCGGCGACCACGCGTGGGAGTTCCAGCATGGACGTTTCTTAGGTCGCGCGGCTCTGGCGGGCAACCGTCGTGACGAGCAGGTGGTCCCGACGATGATGATTCTCCGATCGACGGCCACGAGCGTGGCGGACGAATGGCCGGCGCTACGGTACCTCGTCGAACGCAACCAGGCTAAGCTTCGGGCGTTTCGGCGCCGACGGGTTGTTCAGCGCTGCACGACCCAGGTCCCGAGGACGATGCATGCCGCTCCCAACAACGTCCACGTCGATGGCCACTCGTCAAAAAGCAAGAGCCCCCACAGCGCCGCAAACACGACCTGGGCATACGCCATCGAGGTCCCACGCCCCGCCTCGACGAGTTGCAGACCGCGCGTCAGACACACTTGGCCAATCTGGGTGGTGACTCCAATGAGCAATAACCAAACCCACTCCCACCCCGTCGGCATCACAAAGTCCAGGAGAACGAATGGCACCGTCAGCGGCGTGGCGACGAGTGGGAAGTAGAACACTATCACCAATGGGTGCTCAGTTTGGCTCAGGCGGCGAACTAGGACGTAGGCACAGGCCGAAAACCACGCCGAGCCCAACGCTGCCAGCAGCCCATCGACCGGCAGGGTCGATGCCACACCGAGCAGCATCCCGGGTTGAGCGACGAGGACGACACCCAGTAGAGCGATCACCGTGCCTGTCCAGAAGTGCTTTCGCAGAGCCTCCTTCAAAACGAAGAACGCCAGGGCCGCCGTAAACAGAGGATACAGGTACTGAATCACTGTCGCCTCCGCCAACGGCATGCGCGGCAAAGCGTAGAACATGCATCCGAGGCCGAAGAACCCAAATACACCTCGCAACAAGAGTCGCTTGCGATCTGTACCCAAGACTGGAAGCTGCAGTCGTCGCAACCAAATGTAGCTCAGCGCCAAGCTGACGACGGTTCGCGCCAGAAGCAGCTCCGCAGTGGGCAACCGCCCACCGAGACTCTTGACGATGGCAGCCATCGCGGAGAGCGACAGCGCGCTCATCAACATGAACGCCAACGCACGACGAGTGCGCGAGCGGTGTTCTTGCTCGGCATCCGAGCTCAATTTTTTAGGCAAGAGGCGATCTCTGGGTAGATCTGCCCTGGAGCCTCGCGCCCCCACAGCAGCTCCTGAAGATTGTAGCCGCTGAAAACGCGCTTGTGTGAAGAGTGACAGCCATTGTTTCGTAGCCACTCATACATCGAGTCCATCGAATCGCGATGCCAAACTTGATTACGTGCCGCAGTGAACAAGAACAGGTTCTTTGATGCAAAGTGTGTGTGCGAAAGGTCGCTGAGCGCTGTGGCATTGGCCCCGGCGTCGCGATCGATACGAGCGCGGTCGATCACGTCCGCCTGGTTGAACGGCGCGGTGTAGCCTCGGCGAACGATCTGCGCAGCGTGCATGTACAGGCCCAGGTGCAGCAAGCCAAAAAATGGTTCGATGGGGCGACAACGCAGCTCGTCGTGCAAGCGGTCCATCGCGAAGGGCTGACCAATCATGAAGGTCAGCCGCTTGAGCCAATCGTCCGTTGGCATCCACGTGGGTGGCCACAACTCGTAGGCTTCGCGCATCGCTGTTGGCCAGAGGTCAAAGGTGGAGGGGTCCAGCCCCCGACACTCAGGGTCTTCGTCCACGACCCGCTCGAGAAAGAAGTTTTCGGCTTTGAGCCACCCATTCCAGGGTACCTCGCAGAACAGGCCCAGGGTCATCAGTACGATGTTTCGCAGGGCATAGTCCTCCAGTTTGCCGCGAGCGACAGCCATGCTCACGGCAGCACCGCTCAGGCAGTGTGCTACCACGGAAAGGGGTTGCTCGTCGCCGATCGTGGCTCGGATCTGCCGCAACGCTGCTGGCAAGTCTTGATCGACGACCGCGTCGAGAGTGTACCCTCGTCGTTCGGCAAAAAACGACTCGCCCAGAGGCGTCGCCGGAAGTCGGCGCGTGACAGCGGGGCTGCCGCGCCACTCGAGTAGCCACACGTCGAAGTCAGGCTCGAGATAGCCCGCAAGTCCTCCTTGGGGATAGAGGAAGATGTCGCCGTGGGTGTTACCACCATGCAACAACAACACTGCCGCCTTGCGGGGCCCCCGCGGACGCGCGTGACGCAAGCAGAGCTCGAGGCGACGGGCGCCTTCGCCGACCCACAGGGAGTGTTCGTCCAACGCCAACGTCATGGTTCGGCGTCCTCTGGGTCCCACACGTCGTCGACCGCAAGGTCTCGAGGGGTGGGCAGGTCGGAAAAATAGGGCGAGTGCTCTCCACGCTCCACCTTAGCGGAGTTCGAACCAAATAGCGTCTTGAGCGCGGTGTTGAACTCTGCAAAGTAAACGCGCTGCAATGTCCCAAAGAAGTAGGTTGCGAACCTTCCAGCCGCCCACACGCGGCGCGCCGGGTCCACGGTTCCTGTCGCGCGAATCGACGGCAGTTGCTTGGACAGGAAGTCCATCAGGTCGACGCGGATGGCTCCTGCCGCCATGAGCTCGCCATATTCCTGGTCTGCCTTCAGACGCCACAGCTTGATATGCAAACACGATAGGTCGCGCCACGCCTGCAAGCCGGGTTTGTCGCTCAGCCGCTTGTATCCAGTCAGGCGCCAGCCCGGCGCGTCCACCAGCGTCAGTTCGTAGAGCATGAACTGTTCATCCGCTTGCGCTTTGGGCGCCAGGGCGCCAGGTTCCAATCGCCCCGCTCCATAGGTGACACCAGTGAAGTGCTCCTGTGCCTTGCGTCGCATCCACTGGCGGCTACTCAGCGCATGAGGCTTACGGCGCTGGACGAATAGCTCCAGGTGCCCCCGCACGCGAATCTGCCGCGGGGTGTCTTCACCGGGTAGTCGAATATCTACGGTGCCAGTGATGCGTAGGCGATGCCGTTCATCCTCGATGAAACGAGCCAAACTCGGCGCCTGCACCGACAGCCTAGCGCACACCGGGTGGGACGGCCGTCCCCTTCGTTCCAAAGCCAGGTACTCGTCTTCAGTCAAGCTATGGACATCGCGCTTTGGCTTGTCGGGCGGGTTGAGCAGGTCGTCCGTTTTCGCGATGTAGCCGCGCATCTCTTCATCGAAGGCGATGCCCAACGGCTGCGCGCGATATCGGTGAATGCCCAACGGAAACTCGCGTGGCGGCGACTCGCGTGGCGGCGACTCGCGTGGCGGGGGTGGCTCGATGTGCCACTTGGCAGAACGCACCTTCCACTCCTTCGCCGCCTGTACGTGGCGCAGGTATTCGCGGGCACCAGCGTCCGCATGTGCCCCGGGCCAGGGCGCCTCTCGGTAGCGCTTTTGCGAGTTGATGAAGGTCAGCACGTTACGCTCTGCCACCGCCGCAATGGTGGCTGACGGATTCACACCCACCGAAGCGCAAAGCACGCCGCCGTCCATCACGTACAGGCCTTCCACACCGTATACCTTCCCATCCGGATCCGTCACACCTTGGTCGGCCGAGTCGGCCATGGGGCAACCACCCTGGTTGTGCACGGTGATGGGTTTACCCAAGAAAGTCCAAGCGGGGTTGGTACGGAGCTCCCCGCCGAGGGAACCGGCGATGTCGGCCATCAAGCGTTCCTGTTCTGAGTACCCCGGCACCAGGTAGAACAGGTCCAGATCCGCCAATAGCTTGTCTTGGGTGGGATCGTACTCGAGCAGACCGGGCGCGGCATCTCGTCCCATCGCCAGAAGCATGAGCCGATGCTGCGCACCGATGTCCTCGTAGCCGAGGACCCGCTTGACTATCTCGTGGCGTGAAAGACCACCGGCCGTCAGCAAGGCAAGGGATGCATGGTCCGTGAGTGCCGAAACGCCACCGTAGAGCATGTTCAATGCGCACTTGTCGACCTTGACTAGCCACTTCATCAACCGGCTGTCCTTGCTAATCCAAGCGGTCAACAAACCCCGCCGGTAGCGTTCCAACACCGCCAGCTCGATGGTGCGTTCGACCACCGCCGACAGTAGCAGCGGCCCTTGAAGCTCTTTGATGAAGCTCGCGAAGTCCTGACGATGACTGCCGAGGCTCTCATCGATCAAGCGACTCGAGAGCGCGTCCAGCAGCTGGTCGATCATCGACGGAACTTCTGTATCAACCGCAGCGGAGGCCACCTGGCGAGGATCCGCGGAGACTATCGGCGCGCTGCTCCGTGTGAGGCGATTGCGCCCAACCCAAGCTGGAGCCCGCAGCAACCCGGATAATCTGGCAAGCTGCTCCGCGTACCCGCCGTCTTGCAACAAGAAGAAGCGCCCCTTTGCCGCGTCTTGCCACTGAACGACGCTGGTCGTGATTGTGGGCCCTCGGCTGGGTTCCACCCGCTCTTTGGTGTCGTAGACCATGCCGAGCGCATCTCCTCCAGGGCTGAAGCCGACGCCAATCAACGAGTCACTCTCCCGCCGCGACTCTTCCTGACGACCTTTGTGGCGTTCGTGCTCCCAGCGAAAGAGCAAGCGTGTGGAGTGCGTCGCGCCAGCGCAAAGAAAAACGTTGGAGCCGATCAATACCTTCGTCGTGGCCGCCAAATGGTCCACGTACCGCACGACCCATGCCTTGTCGGCTCGTTGCTCGAGACCCACGACCTCACACTGAGTGAGGGCCCGTGTCCCGTGTCGCTCGGCGAGAGCCAGGTAGTTGAGATCGAGGGTGTTCTTCGCACGGACAGGACACCCTGTGCAGCACGCGCCGCAATCAATGCACGCCCGCTGTAGAACGCCGTGTTGATTTGGACCCGTCTTGCGCCTGATAGCCAGTGGTGGATGAAACGTCGTTCGCTTCTCTCGCTTCGCGGCACCCTCGAACGCACTTACTTTGGGCAATTGGTTCTCATCCAGAGGCGCGACCTCGAGCATCGAAGCCACCAAGTCGAAGTAGTCATCCAGCCCGCGGCGCTGCTGATACGCGCGTGGCCAACGCTCGTCGAAGACTTGTCGAGGTGGACGCAGATGAACATTTGCGTAGATCAGCGAACCACCGCCGTAGCCCGCCGCGGTCATGCTCACAATCTCCCCCAGGTCCTCCACATCCCAAAGACCGTGCTCCGGTCCCCATAGCCAACGCCGCGAATCGGGCAGCAAGTCGCCAGAACCCGGCAGCGGCGGAAAGTCACCGCTCTCGTAGCGGCGTCCGCGCTCCAGAAGCACGACAGCGAAGCCAGCTTGCGCAAGGCGACAGGCTGCCACTGCCCCTCCGAAACCCGACCCAACGACAACAACGTCAGCATCAGCCTGGGCAGCCTCTGGTTCC
The DNA here is from genome assembly GCA_050298815.1 of Polyangiaceae bacterium. Classification (GTDB taxonomy): domain Bacteria; phylum Myxococcota_A; class Polyangia; order Polyangiales; family Polyangiaceae; genus SZUA-265. Next base: position 124,293 of record JBNKUV010000004.1, on the reverse strand, counting down.
GTAGTCCTCGTTTCCCCGGGCTCATCCATCACGACGTCCTGGAGTCGTCATCCCATGTCCGTGTAACAATCGCCACACGGATCCGCGCGCCAAGACCTGTGCCCCAGTGACACGCCCGGGCGTTTGAAGAAACGGTGCCGATTTTAGGAGCCACGACTAGTCCAATCAGACCAAATGGGACTATTGAGAATGCATGGCGTTAGAGAGCCTGCTCGAGTTCCAGGGCGACCAGCATCACGCGCCCGGCATATCCCCAGATCTGAAACCCGGCACCGTGCTGGTTTCGCGCTTCGAGGTGAAGGAGCGTCTCGGAGCTGGCGCCATGGGGCACGTCTTCGCGGCCTATGACCGAGACCGCAAAGTAGATATTGCACTCAAAGTCCTGGGCAGACTCACACCGCACACCATCGGCGAACTCAAGACGGAGTTCCGCACCGCCTCCGAGCTTGTTCATCCAAACCTCGTTCGCCTGCACGAGTTGTTCTGCGAGGGGACCGTCTGGTTTTTTACGATGGATCTGGTTGACGGCGAAATGCTGCCAGAGGTTTTGCGCAGAACCGGTAAAGACTCACAGACCGTTCGGCACATCTTCACGCAGCTCGCCCTGGCGCTCAGCGCCCTGCACCGCTCGGGAGTCATTCACCGGGATCTGAAGCCGTCCAACTTCCTCATCGCCGGCCCCTCCCAAAAGGTGGTCCTGTTGGATTTCGGTCTGGCGCAGCCCATCGGGCAACCCGGTGCCTTGGAAATCGCGGGAACGCCAGCGTACATGGCACCAGAACAGTACTGGGGTGAAACGCTGACTGAAGCTGCTGACTGGTACGGCTTTGGCGTCGTGCTGTACGAAGCGCTCGTAGGAGCGCTTCCCAATCGTGTGCCTTCCCGGGAGCAATTGATTGGTGCGCCCAAGGACCTCGCCAGGCTGTGCGTGGACCTGATGAACCTGGATGTGGGGCGACGTCCGACGGGGGATGAAGTATTGGCACGCTTGAACGCCAAGACTGATCTGCCGTCGGATGCAATCGGGAGCGGCTTCTCTGCTCCAACTAGCCTGATCGGCAGGAGCAAAGAACTCGATCGACTGCTGTCCGCTTTGGAAAGTATGCTGATTGGGCAGACGTCCGTGGTGTTCGTTTCCGGACCTTCGGGCATCGGCAAAACGACCCTTGTCGAGCACTTTGTTCAGCGCGCCCAGGCGCAGGGGGTCTCCGTGCTGCGCTCCCGATGCCGCGAACGCGAATCGATGAGCTACAAGGCGGTCGACGGCATCATCGATGACGTTGCGCAGTTGCTCGACGATCTTCCCAAGGAAGAAGCCGCTCAGTTGGTGCCGGAGCAAATGGCGCAGCTGATGATTCTCTTCCCGATCCTGCGGACAGCGAGGGTGTTTCGCTACGACACTCCACCCAGTTTCGACCAAGTAGAACGCAGTGTCCTGCGGGCTCAGGCGATCGAAGCATTTGCAGAACTGCTATGCCGGCTTCGACGACGCGGCCCGCTTGTCCTCTGGCTCGACGACCTGCAGTGGAGCGATGCCGAAAGTGCCCTGCTCCTCGAACCCATTCTGATGGGGTCCTCGCGCATTCCCATCATGTTGATCGCTAGCTATCGCGGGGAACCGAAGGGTGACGGTGGCCCATTGCTGACAGCGCTGCAGAGCCGCCATCGCGGCAACCTACCCAGCGTGACGGAACTGAATCTTCGTGCGTTGTCTCATGCCGAGGCGGAAAGGTTGGCCAGAAGTGTGCTCCCGGACGATCGCGCGGGCCTGGCTCGTCAGATTGCCGTCGAAGCCGCTGGTCACCCACTCTTCGTCCAAGAGCTGGCGTACGTTCGCACCTCGGTTGAGCTGAACGAACAGGAAACAGAGCGACACTCGTTCACTGGATTGGTCGACCGCCGTTTGCTGTCGCTTCCTGACTCCACCCGTGAAGTGTTGGAATTGACGGCGCTCGCAGGCGGACCCATCTCGCGGACGACTCTGCGACGGGTGCAGCAACTCGCACCCAACGCGATGGAAGACTCGCTCGACGTCCTACGCGCCGCACGACTGGCGCGCAGTGAGGGTCTGAGGGAAGAAAACTCCGTCGAGATATACCACGACCGGGTGCGCGAAATCGTGCTGCGTGGTCTGCCGGACGAGAAGAAACGGAAACGCCACTTAGCGTTGGCCCAAGCGCTTCAAGACGACCCAAAAACCAAACCCGAGCAGTTGGCACACCACTTCGAAGGTGCCGGTGAGCTCGAAAAAGCCGCCGAACACTACCGAGAGGGTGGTGACGCTGCCATGGAAGGTCTGGCCTTCGCCCACGCCGCAGAGATGTATCGACGAAGCATCGAACTGTCGTGCGAAGCACTTTCGGAGCTTGTAGAAACACGGCTCAAACGGGCGCAAGCGTTGGCCTACGCTGGCAAAGGACCTGCGGCGGCAGAGGCATACCTGGAGCTTGCGGATGAACGCGCGGGGGACGACCGAATGGAGCTCCAGTGGCGTGCAGCAGAACAACTTCTCTACTCCGGGCACGTGGAGAAGGGCTTCGCGCTGATCTCGGAATTATCGCGCTCACTGGGAGCAAGATCGCCACGACCGCGAGGTGCACCGTTGGTAGCTATGGCGCTCGGGCGCGTCCGCGTGCGCCTCCGCGGGCTGCGCTACCGTCACAAGCAGGCAGCGACCCTGAGCCGTCGTCAGCTCATGCAACTGGATGTCTCCTGGACGGTATCTTGCGCGCTGAGCCTCCTTGATCCGATCAGCGGCGGACGTAGCCACAGCGATCACATGCTGCAGGCCTTAGACTGCGCCCACGGCATTCACCTACTGCGAGCCCTGGTGCTCGAGGCTACCTATGCCGCTGCACCCGGCAGCCACTCATCGAAGCGGGTGACGCAACTGACGAACCTCGCTCGTGAGGTATCCGAAGAGCTGGCAACGGACGGCGCCCGAGGATTGTTCGAGTTGACCCAGGCCCTGATTTGCTACCTGCGCAACGACAATCGAAATGCGCTGGAACATGCCGACAAAGCGATCGCGCACCTGAGCCACTCCAAGGGAACCTACTGGGAGGACATCACCGCGCACCGCTTCGCTATCGGCAGCCGTTTCTTCCTCGGCCGTTTCCGCGAGCTGAGCAACTTCGTGCCGCCGTTGATCGAGGCCTACGAAGGGTCGGGCAACCGGTATGCGACGATGTGCTTTCGTTCGGCTTTCAGCACCGTCGCCTGGCTGGTGCGCGATGACGCAGACGAGGCCGCGCGCCAACTGCGCCAGGCCGAGCACGAGTGCGAGGACCGACAGTACGATCTTTCTCACTACAATCTGTTGCTCGGACAAACCTTCTTTGATCTGTATGACGGCGAGGCGCTGCGAGCACGTCGCCGCTTGATGCAACAGTGGGTGCAACTGGAGGAGTCACATCTGTTGAAGATCGGTGTGGTCAGGATCCAGGCTCTGCAACTGCGGGCGGGGGTGGCCTGCGTGACGGCGGACATCATGGCCACCCGCGGCGATCGATTGAGCTCTGAGCGCTTGTTGAAGGAAGCCGAAGTCTGCGCCAAGCGTCTCCAGCGGGAGCCCGTCGCGCGCTGTCAGCCGACCGCTGACCTCATCCTGGCTTCGGTCGCACTGTCTCGACATGACAAAGAGACGTCGCTGCGATTGCTCACGAAAGCAGCCCAAACGTTTGATGAGCAGGGCTTGGGTATGTTCGGTGCCGCCACGCGTGTCCGCTTGGGAGAGGTAATCGCCGGCGAAGCGGGCGAGAAGGTGCTGCTCGACGCACTGGACTCGTTCGCCCGAGAAGGCGTACAGCAACCCCGCCGCATGGTCGACGTGCTCGCCCCCGGTTTTCAAAGCCGAGGCTGACTAACGCTGACCCGAAGAAGCAGCTGTCTGAGCAATCCCCGCGCACAAGTCGCGCGTTGCGGCGCGTGACCCTTCTGCTAGGCTCGGCGCCAAGGAGAGAGTCATGCCGCGTAGACGATCCAGCTCCGATCCCTCGGCGATCGGCACACGACAGCACAAGCTATCTCGATGGCGCCGAGCGTGCGCCGTGGCAGCCTCAACCGCCGTGCTGGGGAGCGGATTGATGGCCTGCGGTGGCGACGCGCCACAAGCACAGCAGCCGACCCAGGAACAAACGGGTCCGACAACGTACAAGCTCGGCGCTCCGAAAGACACGCGCTACATGGCAGACATCGAGGCCCAGCGCGGCCGCATCCGGGTTATCGTTCGCCGACAATCCCGCTGCGACGTAATCCCGGTGCGCACCATCGTTGAAAACGGTGCGACACGTTGGGAGGCGGGGAGACCCACCGAAAGCAAGCCGTGCGAGGAAGGTGTCGCTCGCAACGTCGTCATCTCGCTCGAAGTGGCTGGCAATACTTATCGTCTTGGGGAGCCCAACGCGTTCGGTGAACTCCAAACGCAGCTAAGCGACCGCTTGATGAGAGACCTCTATGATCAAGACAAGACGGCAGTCCCGGTGGCTCAGGTCATGTTGCGGGACCGCACAGGGCAATCCCACCTGATCGGCTCGGTGGCGCTCACCCAACTCGCCGAGGCGGAGCAACGCCTGGACCAACTCCTCGAAGAGTTCCGAATGCTCCTGGACCGCCCCCAAGCCCAACTCTCGGGGACCGACCTCGCGCGCGCCTACGAACTGTACGAGCAGCTGTCTGCCTTCGACAGCCAGAATCCACGCATCGGCGCTCTTCAAGCACTGTTCATCGATCGCCTCTACCAGCGCAAAGCCGATGAGGCAGCTGAACGCTTCAAGAACAATCTCCAGGCCCTGAGCGCCGCAAAGGATGTGCTGAAGAACAATCAGACCGTACTCGTGATCCCCAGCTTCGTCAGCTCGGCGGTCAACGGTGGCGCCCTAGACGCACGCACCGTGGCTTGGGCTCGTGCGGAAGTTGCACTCACCCTGCGGCGTCAACGTGCACTATGCGGAGACGCTCAGTCGGCGTTCACCTGGTCCATGGCAAGCCTCAGCCCGCCACAGTCACAGTTGGCATTCCACATATTGCGAAGCGCGTATGATGATCCGTACCAGGACCAGATCCGCTCGTTGTGCCAACGTGTAGTGATGTGAGCCGCTCTGGGATCGGCGGAGTGGCTGTTCGCGCCCATGGGGGTGCGGTAGCGTGCATCCGCCTGGGCATCATCGCGCCTGGCAGAGCCGAGCGATCAGGTACCTGAGCTAATCAGTCAAGAATGATTGACGTCGTCAACTTGGCCGCAGGTAAGCGGGCGGCGGGGTTTCGTGCGCGCCAAGCCATGGAATTGTAAGATGCAATTTCTAATCGAGTTCATGGGGCCCGAGTAATCGTCGCCCGGGTCTCGTGACGTTGACACTGCTCACAATTCTACCCTTTTCCGACCTGGGAACTCGGCTATACTCCCTCGGTTGGAATAGGAAACGACGATGCTGGCGGTCACATTAGCGCTCGCGACTCTGGTCGGGCTCGCACTTGGTCTTTTGGGAGGTGGGGGTTCGATTCTGTCGTTGCCGATCTTGGTTTACGTCGGCGGTATCGAACCGAAGACTGCCATCCCCATGGAGCTCATCGTGGTGGGCATCACCAGCATCGCCGCACTGGTGCCTCACTCGATGGCTGGCAACGTTCGTTGGAAGACGGGGGTCACGTTCGGGCTTGCTAGCATGGTGGGCGCCTACTTGGGCGGCCTGGGTGCGACGTGGTTGAGCGGCAAGACGCTAATGGCTTTGTTCGCCACGCTGATGACCGTTTCGGCGGTCGCCATGCTGAGCGGTAAGCGCGTCAAACGCGCGACCACGACACGCGTCACTCTATCACCCCACAGCCAAGCGCCCCGCACACGCAAGACCAGGATGCATCCGTGGCTCAAGGCGGGTTTCGTGGTCATCGAGGGTTTTGTGGTTGGCGCCCTGACCGGCATGGTTGGCGCTGGAGGTGGGTTCATGATCGTTCCGACGCTGGTTGTCTTGGGAGGGCTCTCGATGCGGTCTGCGGTTGGCACGTCGGTGCTCATCATCGCGATGAAGTCGTTTGCTGGCGCCGCCGGACATCTGAGCCATGCCGACATTCCCTGGGGTCTGACCGCGGGGTTCGCTGCAATAGCGGTCGTGGCGAGCATCTTCGGCGCTCGCCTGACATCGCGTGTCCCCCACAATCAACTGCGGCGCGGCTTTGGCCTGTTCGTCCTGATGATGGGGGCGATCATGCTGTTGCAGGAGACTGGGTTGCTGACGGCAATGAGGGAGCATACCTGGATTGGGGTGCCCGTCGGCTTGACGCTCCTACTCGGCGTATTCTGGATCGGGCGGGAAATCATGCGGCCTGAACCATCCGCAGCGCCATCCGAATAGCTCCGCGCTAACATGCACCTGATGGCGCCACCACAGGCTTGCGTAACTCGGCGCGTTCGTCCCACCCTCTGCCACAGCGTCGCTGTCGCAACGCTCGTGTTCGGCTGCGGCGCCCAACGAAGTGTCGAACTCACCTTCACCCAGGATGAACCGCACCCCGCAGACGAAACCGACGAACAGGAGCTGCCGGACGACGCCTCCGCTGCGATGGGCGCCACCAACGAGGATGCGAACGATGGCGGACGCTACGAACCTGTCGATCCGCTCGCGTGTTTTGCCTACGTCGAAGCGCTGTGTGTGCGCCTCGCCGAGTGCCGGAACCTTCCGATTGTCTCCGAAGGTTGCCTTGGAGCAGCTTCTGGCTGCGCCGACCTGAGGAACGGCACAACGACCTCCGACGAGGAACTCGCAGACTGTGCGGCGCAGTATGCTGACTTCGAGTGTGACTCGATGCTTCGGGGCCGCAGGCTTCATTGCATCAGCCCGGGCAGTCGCCCGCCCGGTGAACCCTGCGAGACATCCCTGAGCTGCGAGTCGCTGATCTGTGACTACGATCCGAGTCTGGGTCAGTACTGCGCTGAACGCGTCGAAGAAGGTGCCGCTTGCCCGGAAGGGACCGCCTGCACCTTCGGAGAGCAGTGTGTCGCTGGGAAGTGCGAGCCGGTGCCCCCACCTGACTTTACGAATGGGAACCTGCCGCTGGGAGCGGAAGGTGATGAGTGCCGCGATCCCCATCAGTGCCAGCAGGGTTTGTACTGCCACTTTGCTGACGCGACGTACTTGGGCAACTGCCGTCCTTACCCGACACGAGGTGAAGAATGTGGCAACACTCGCGGCTACGATTGGGTTGTCCCTCGCCCGGCAGCTTGCGACGACGCGAGCTATTGTGTCGATGGCATCTGCGTCGACCTTCCGGCTGAGGGCGAGCCGTGTGCGGAGAGCAACTTCGTCGACCAGCGACCGTGTGGACCGGAGCTCTACTGCGACGAAACAGATGGCAGCTGCAAGGGCTGGAGGCAGCCCGGAGAAACGTGCGTTGGCTCGAGCATGCTTTCGGGGCTCACGGGGCTACCTTTGGACCCCGAATGTGACCCCGAACTGGGTGCAAGGTGTAGCTGCGAAGACGACGCGGTATCCTGTGCAGTCGACGACCGTCGTTGCCGCTTTCGAGTGTACCCAGGTCAAGATTGCGACTTCGACTTCGCCTCTTGCACTTACGGGTCGGTGTGCACCGACGGGTTGTGTGACTACAGAGAATGAGCCGTGGAACAGCCGCCCCCAAGTAGAACACCACAACCGGGCCAGGCGAAAAGCTTGCACGTGCGCAGGCTGACGACGCAAGCGCTGTCGCTTCCCGCGGCGTAGGTTGCCAATATTGGGCCGATGCGACGCGTGTGACGTTCGGCACGGCGATTGCTCGTGTGTGGGCAAGAAGCTCAAGACCACGGAGTTCGTCATGCCACTGACCCTTGCGGACGCGATCACACCCTTCCCGTACACCGTTGACGCCAAACAAAGCGCCAACACCGCACAGACTTTACTCGAGCGCCACAAGGTACGACACCTGGCGGTGGTGTACGACGGCCAGATTGTCGGCGTACTTTCTGACCGGGACGTGCGCCAGGTCATGACTCTCGAGGGCGGTGAGAGGGGTCTGACACCGGTATTCGCCCTGTGCTCCAAGCCAGCCTATGTGGTGGATAAGAGCGAACCACTCTCGAGCGTGCTGGGTGAAATGGCACGGCACCACTACGGGTGTGCTCTGGTGACGGAAGACGGCAAACTCAGCGGGATCATGACGACTACTGACGTGTGCCGTCTCCTGGCGGAACGCTTGGGCGAGCCCGCCTGAGTCGGGCCTTCTGACAATTTGCAGCCCCGCTGACTGCCCTCGAGTATCTGGCGTTTCCGGCGCAGAGGCTCGCTGGTGTATACTGGTGGTATACGGAAATCCGACCAAGAACGCGCGTTTGTTTGGCGGCGTGTGAACGCAAGGGTAACGGTTAGCTCATCCCCTTCTCAAATTAAGGAAGAGCAAACCATGTTTCGGAATACCCGCGTCAGTGTCTTGGGCTTGTGCGCCGCCCTTGGCAGCACCTTGGCATTTACGGCCAGCACTGCGGAAGCCTGTGGTGGCCTATTCTGCAATTCAGCGCAACCGGTAAACCAAGCCGCTGAACGCATCATCTTCGCTGCGAACGACGATGGCACGGTCACCGCCGCGATCGAGGTCCAGTATGAGGGACCTGCAGAGCAGTTCGCCTGGGTCTTGCCCGTGCCTCCGGGCGACGTCGAGATCGGGGTTTCGTCGACACTCGCACTCGACCGTTTGGACCAGACGACGAATCCGAGCTATCGATTGCAAATTCAGTTCGCCGAAGGATGCGATCAGCCGTTAGCCGCAGGAGGCGTCAACGCGCAAGCCCCACAAGCCGACGATGGCTCTGTTGAGGAGTCCCCCGCAACTCCAGACGTCGTCGTCCTGGAAGAGGGCAACGCAGGCCCCTACGACTATCAGATCATCTCCGTCAATCCGGCACTGGATGATCCCGCGGATGTCGCCATCGAGTGGTTGACGGAGAATGGCTATGACATCGGCGAACTCGGCCCTGACGTCTTGCGACCGTACCTCGAAAGCGAGATGAATCTGGTCGCATTCCGTCTCGGCAAGACGTCATCCACGGGGTCCATCCGCCCCATCATGCTGACCTACGAGAGCGAGCAACCATTCATCCCCATTCGCCCAACGGCGGTCGCCGCCAACGAAGACATGGGCGTCAAGGTATGGGTGCTTGGCAGCGCACGCGCGATCCCGCAAAATTACCTGCACTTGGAGATCAACGAAGCGTTGATCAATTGGTTCAACCCAAACTCCAACTACAACGACGTCATCATCGCGGCCGCGGACGAAGCGGGCGGGCATGGCTTTGTAACCGAGCAGGCAGGTGCGGCCGGCGCATTCACGGATGTGATCTACAACCCCAACGACGAGAGTCGATGGGAGCAGCTCCGCACTGGGCAGTTTGCCAGCATGCAAGACTTCCTCACCACAGCAGTCAACTACTTCGGTGGTTACGATGGCTTCCTCGACGTCCTGCGCGACGACGCGGTTCCGCTCCGCGAGGGTGCGACCGCAGAACAGTTCGCTGCGTGTACCTCGTGCTACTTCGACACGAACGTGGCGGTGCGCAACGAAGCCTATCCCTCTACGGAATTCGACCCAGAAACAGATCCCCTGCTGAGTATGAACGTGTCGGACTTTCTCGCCAAGGTGGATGAGCTGGTCATCAGCCCGCTAGCGAATACTGCTGCACTGTTCCAAGAGAATTCGAACGTCACACGCATGTACACGACGCTGTCGCCGGACGAAATGACCGTCGACCCAGCATTCACCTTTAACGCTGAACTGGAAGACGTCAGCAACCAACACGTCGCCATCCAAACAATGCAGTGCATTGATGGCGGCCCAGGCTGGCTCGTCGATCTACCACAGGGCATGACGATCGAAGGCGATGGCTCAGTGTGGCCAATCGACTTCGACAGCGGCATGCCGGCGAACCTGCGCGTGCTCCAGCTCTCAAACAGCGGCGGAGGCGTCTCCATCAGCGACAACGCCGAGGAAATTGGCGGTCTACTGGTGGACCTCGGCATTGGTGAGGCCAAACCAGAATTGGCGGAGCCGCCCGGACCGGAACCGGTCGAACCGGAAGATGAGATGCTTCCCGATGAGGTGGATCCAAACGAGGACGAAGAAGTCGATCCTGCCACGAGCACGCCCAGCAACACGCAGGAGGACGAGGCCGATCCCGAGGAACCTGCCGTCGATGAAGGAGAACCCATTGACGAAGACGGCGAAGAACCGGAAGCCAACGATGAGGAGCCGGTGGATGAAGGAACCCCTGAAGTTGAACCCGAGGACGAGAACCTCGACGACGCGGGAGCGAAGGACGAGGGCTGTGGCTGCGCGACGGTAGGCAGCCGAGGGTCGGTGGGAGCGAGCTGGGCGTGGCTGGGTCTGATCGGGCTCGCATTCTTGCGACGCCGCCGCCACTGAGCAGCGTTGCGGTTTCCGAAGCTAGCGACCCAAACCTAAGTGAAGACGCGCTCGTCACCTGCCGAGCGCGTTCTTCGTTTTGTGCGTCTGACGCCCGGGGCGGTCGGCTGAGTCCCGATGGTTCAACGTTCAGGAACGGCCGTCTCGGCTCGCCCGCAGAACTCGCAGGGACTCCGCCAGTACTGTTTCGAGATCCCCAGGCGCTGCGGAAGGTGACACCTCTTGATAGCGATATCTGGGCGTTAGCATTCGCGAGACGTACGCTCCCTTGTCCGACACTCGAATCAGCCAATCGAAGACCGAGCGCGGCACGTCGAAGTACTCGTAGACTCGCCCGTTTGAGAACTCCAGCTGTAGCCGCTGTGTCGCCGCGTCATACCCGGCGGTGGTGACGGCCTTCGACTGCAGCACAATGCGCTCCATGCCGGTGGGGTAGCACTGCGCCTGCAGCACGCGCAAATTCCGTGGGACAGACAGTGTCCGACCTAGGCGCCTCCAGCCCAACGACGAACGCAATCAAGCGATTGATGATGGCGTCGTTGTTCAGAAGGCGCTTGTGCCCCAAGCCTCGTGTTTCGATGTACTCCACCTGTTCGAGGTTCGCCGCCAACTCGCGCGCGTGGGAAACGGGGACACTGCGGTCGTCTGTGTCATGAACGAGCAACGCAGGGGTGCTGTCCGCGAGCAGCGTGTGTAAGTCGGCGTCTTGGCGACGCACGCGCGCTATGCGCTCCACGTTCGTAGCGAGTTTTTCGCGGACCACGTCGTCAAACCCTGCGATGAGTTGGAACTGGTCCAAGGCAAATTCGAACGAGGGCATCGGCGCCAACAATGCCACCCCCTGAGCGCGCACACTACGTTGATTGGCCAAAGCCGCGGCCAAGGCACCCAGCGAGTGACCGACGATCGCGTGCACCGGCCCCAGTCGATGCGCCAATTCTTCGATGCAACGGGTGAACTCACCGACGTTGGTGCTCCTGCCCTGAGACCCGCCGTGGGCCGGCGCGTCGAAAGCCGCCACGGAGAAGCCCTCGGCGACGAGGCGGCGACCCATGGGGACCACCTGGGCCGCTCCCCCGCACCAGCCGTGACATAGAATCACCAATGGACCCTGCCCCCAGACCTGCGCCACCACCGGCACCGAGCTGCAACTCAGGGTGATTTGTTGGGCCCCGTCAGGCTGAAGCGCGGCCTCCCGGCGCCTCGGGGTCAAAAAGCGACGGGCGAGCAATGACGCGCTCACCCCGGGCAGCAGCCGGAACAGCAGTTGCTGCCACGGCTGCGCGTCTCCCCAAAAACGACCGTTCGTGCTTTTATCTGGTGAAATGGATGTGCTGACCATGATGGTTCTCCTCGGTTGTTCACACTCGGGCGGAAGCCAAGAGACGTCCGAACGCTGTCGTTGCTCTGTTCAAACTGTCTGGATTGCGCAACAGCCGCGCGTCCAAGTGGTACTTCAGAGCAATGCTGTGCACGTCGCTGGTGAACTGCTCGACATCCAGATCCGCCTTGAATTGGCCGGTTTCGATGCACAGCCCGGTCGCCTTGTTGAGCGCGGCGTACAATTGGTGAAACCAAGCGACGAGTGCGTCCCGCACGGGCCCCTCGCGATCGTCCCACTCCATAGCCCCGGCCAAGAAGATGCAGCCACCGGACGATCCGCTGGAGCGGATCCACGAAAGCCAGTTGTCGAAGATGCTTCGTAGCCGTTGCTCGCCGCGGGGCTGTTTCATCGCGGGCAGGAAAACCTTGGCCGCAAAGTCACCGGCCGCCTCATCGAGCACAGCCAGCTGCAGACGCTCCTTCGACTTGAAATGAGCGAAGAGACCGCTCTTGGAAAGCCCCATATCGTTGGCGAGCTCACCAATCGTCAGACCCTCCAAGCCCACACGACTGGCCAAATCCAAAGCGCGCTGGGCGATGCGTTGCCGCGTGGCTTCGCCTTTGGAGAGTGCCGGTGTGGTGCTGCTCACTGGACCTTCACTAGCACGATCGTACTTTTTTGGAAGAGCACGACCGTACTTTTTTGGAAGGGCGTGAATAGTCCCTATATTTTCATATACCTATCATTCGCAGAATTCGAACTCCGCGATGGTGGTCGCTATGTTGAAGTTCGACGCGATGGTGTGCCGCTCCGCAAAGAATAGGTGCAACGGATAGACTTCGCCGACCTCGATCAGTAGCTCATCGGCCTTCTCATCGAGGTCCACCTCTCCGTCCAAACGAGTGTGCACTCCGCCGAGATCGATCGCCAGTCGTCGATTGATGAATACCCACAGATCGTCGTCACCGCTGAAGCGGAACGTCTCACCGCCGACATAGCGGAAAGCGGTCGAGAGCTCCAAAGTGAAATGATAGTTGTGTCGTCGCCCTTCGTTGCCAAACCCAAGGTCGTCAATTGGGAAGAAGCTTGTGCTGGTGTAGGTGAACAGTTCTGGATCATCATCTGCGGGCCTGAGATCAATCACAACGCCTGCGACCCGCTCATTGACTCCGTCCACATCGCGGTACCACTGGTCGAACTCGGCTTGGCCCGTCGTGCTCGGTGTGGACGGGTCTCCTTGGTACACCGGCTTGTCGTCGAGCCCGAGCTCGAAAGCGACGATGCCAGGCTCGTGTAGGCCGCCTCCGCCGCGGTTATCCGGACGCTCGAAGTCAGGATGGCTATCGCGGAAGTCGCGCACAATTGCCCGCAGACTCGGGGGCACTGGCCGCTCAGCGTCGCAAAACTGCCAAGTCCCATCCACGCACGTCTCGGTGCCGAGTCCACAAATGGTCTGACACTCTCGGATCTCGCCTGGTACCCGACATTCCGGAAGCACTTCCAACGACCGCTCTTGGTGATCTTTGAGATCCGTCTTGGCACCGCAAGCGCTGAGCCAAGATGCGCTCCCGAGGAGCAGTACCACGAAAGGTAGCCAGAACGAGAATCGCTTGCCGCGCTCACCCAGCAACCGGGAAGCCCTCACACTGACCCGCCTTTGGCTGGCGCTTGTCGAACTCCACCTCGCAGCTCAAGGGTCCTGAGATCGACTTGGAAAACTCGATGGTCAACGGCGCGAGATCAGCCCAGTCCCGCGGGCCATCAATGCGCGCTCGAATCACGCCTTGAGGATCGATGAACCAAGTCTCCGGAAAAAGTCGCGTGCCAAATTTACCGCGCACTTCCTCGTCCTTGGCATCCACCAGGGTGACAAAAGGCGCGTCGCCACCGAGCACGGACGTCAGCGTAGCTTGGGCATCAGCTGCCGACTCGTCAGTCGTCACGGTCACGAGCTCGATGTTTGGATGCTTCTTCAGGATCTTCGCCAGCTCGGCGAGAGACGGCATTTCCTCCAAGCAGGGACCGCACGTCTTCGTCCAGAAATTGAGCACGACCACCTTGCCTCGATAATCCGACAGGCTTACCTGCTTACCGGTCAGATCAGGCAGCTCGAGTTCCGGAACGAGGCGGTTGCGACCGGCGTAGTCAGGCGCCAGGGAGCAGACAGGACCGCAGAGGCGCCGATCCTCCCCGTCGCGGGCGGCGGTGACAAACGAGTACACGCCCAGAGCCGCTAGAGCGATGAAAACCAGTTGAATGAATAGACTAGTACCGTTGTTCATCGAAGACCTAAGGGGGTTTCTACACCTCACCGCACCGAGGCGCGAGTGCTTCCATACGCCACGCCGGCCTTCGGCCCACGCCGACAAACGGACGTTTCTCCCTGAAAGGACGGTGCACAAAACCACCGGAATCGCAGGCGACTGCCGCCCCTCGCGCCCGATGTGGTAAGGCTCGGCTTCGGTGGCCACCTTGATAGGACAACTACGACAGCCCAACGCGGACGACCTGGAGCGAAAACTGTTGGGCAACCTGGCCAGGGCCAGCGCAGATTTTCGTCTGATAGAGCCCAACGACCGGGTGATGGTCGCGGTGAGCGGTGGAAAGGACTCCCATGCGCTGCTGCACCTGCTGCGTTTGGTGCAACGCAAGGCACCCTTCAACTTCTCCATCGTCGCGGTCAACCTCGACCAGAAGCAGCCCAACTTCCCCGCTGAAACGCTGCCCAGGTACTTCGAGAGCGAAGGATACGACTATCGCATCATCGAAGAAGACACCTATTCGATCGTCAAAGAGAAGGTTCCGCAGGGGCAGACGTACTGCTCGCTGTGCTCCAGGTTGCGGCGCGGGATCTTGTACAACGTCGCACAGGAACTCGGCGCTACCAAGATCGCACTCGGCCATCACCGCGACGACGCCATCGAAACCTTGTTGCTCAACCAGTTCTACTCTGGGCAGCTCAAGTCCATGCCGGCTAGACTCGTCTCGGACGACGGCCGCAACGTCGTCGTCCGACCCCTGCTGTACTGCGCTGAGGCGGACATTGCCGCCTACGCGGAATCCAAGCGATTTCCAATCATCCCGTGTGACCTGTGCGGATCGCAGGACAACCTGAAGCGTCAAGAAGTCAAACGATTGCTCGCCTCACTCGAGCGCGACAACCCCAAGCTGCGCGGTAATCTAATGGCCGCACTGCGCAACGTCCGACCGACACACCTGCTCGACCCAGGCCTCGGTCGCCGAGACGAGCCTACCGGAGAGGTGGAGGCGAACGAGCCCACCGTTTTTGCCGAACAGCTCGTTCGTCGTTAGATCGGGAGGCGCTTGTGCGCGCCTCGCTGGCGAGCTGGTGATGGCCCCGGAGCGCCCACGCCATGAGAGTGCACCAGGTTCGAGTGTGAATACAATTCGAACGCTGTCACGGACTCTGCGCGTGAGCGACCACCGCAATTCCTCCCAAATTCGGTCATCCGACCTCCGCACGGCGGCGCCAGAGTGAGATGGCGTAGTACACACGCACCGATCTCCGTCAAACTAGGTCCGTGTCCCCCTCCAGGAAGCGCATCGACCCAAGTGCCGGTCCCCCAGGGAGCGATCGGGTCGAGGCTGGCCGCCTCGCAGAAGTGTCGGTGACCGAACTTTTGGCACACGCGCGCAACACGGCGTTCAGTGGCAGCCTGTTCTTCCGTCCAGCCCCGGGAGAACGGATGACCATCGGCTTTGACCGGGGTTTCATCACAGGCGCGACGGGTCCTTGGGAAGATGGTGACATCGTCCAGCACTCTCTGCTGGAACTCCTGCCCGCGGAACAGCTCCGCCTGGCAGAAGCTCATGCGCAGCGGCAGCAGCTGTCGCTCTTCGCCGCTGTAGAACATCTCTCGCTGCTACCGCCAGCTACTGTGTCGGCTGCCAAAGAGGGGTTGATAACCCAAGGTATCGAGTCACTTTGTGGCCTGCCAAAACAAACTCGATACGCGTTCGTGGAGCAGTCGGCCCCGCCTAGTTCCGACAAGGGTCCGCATATCGACGCGTTCAAGGTTCTTGTCGCCTGTGCGCTAGCCGAACTTCGAAATGGGAAGGCGCGACGCTACGTCGAGTCCATCTTGGACCGACCCGTATCCATTATGGAGGGGCGCTCTCGGAAACTGCTGGACGCACTGACCGGCCCCCCCAGGGCGATCGTCCAGGCTTTGGGGCAATCAAGGACAGCGACCGAACTGGTCGACGAGCACGTCGCCTCAGGCGATCAGGTGGCGGCGGTCCTCTACGGCCTGTGGTTAACCCATCAGCTGGCGCGAGGGGAAACACGACCCTGGTCAGGACCGCCGCGCCAAGCGAGTAGCGATGCCTCGGGAACCCGACGACTGGCGCTCTCAGATTCGCTTCGCCCATCCTCTGAGACACAGCGTCCCTCACAGCGTCCCTCACAGCGTCCCTCACGCCGTCCCTCAAGCGGTAGCCCGCTACCCGAAGAAAGGGCGAGTACTTGGCCACCTAACACGCGCAGTGGACCCACGTCCCGAAGAACCACCTCCGCTGAAGCGGCAGCTCGACAAACAGCAATGGAGAAGAGAGTCGTGGAAGCCTGGATGACGTCGGAGTCTGACCCAAGTCGAACGGAGCGCGCCGCAGAATTCGCACGCAAGGCAGCCTCCGTTTATCCGCGCAATGCACGTATCCAATTCTTCGCAGCACGATTGGAAGCGCAAACGAATCGCCTGGGCTCCGCGATCAGGCGCTTCGAACAGGTGCTGGAACTCGAGCCAGGCAACGACGACGCTCGTCGAGAGCTGAATCGTGTGCGCGAAACGATGCTCCCCCCCGCACGCAAGGCATTCTCGCTGAAGAACTTGCTCGGTCGCAACAAGTCCTGAAGCTGGCGAACTACGCGCAGCTCAGACGTCGTTCGTCAGCGTCAGCCGCCGCTTGCCGGATTTCCGGAGGGTGGCGTCAGGCGGCAAGCCGGGACTGGGTAGTCGGGCCTGCTGCGGTCCTTTCACGCCGTAACCGAGTTTCGTAAAAGCCTTCCGATAGTCAGCAAAACGCCCGCCATTCATCACAGCCTCGTACGTCGCGTGCCCTTCCTCGGCATCCCCTTGTGCCAACACATACTCAACCCAAGCCCATTTCGCACTCGTGGAACGGACGTCAGCTCGCCCCTGGAGCCCCCGCTTGAGCCGTTCCAATCGAGCGGACACGACGTCAATCCCGGCGAAAGGCTGTGCGTCCAATGGGGTTTTTCGCTTGGCGCAGAACGGAGCAATGCCCAACGCAATGGGAACGACTTTGGAAAGCTCCCCGACGAACTGCACACCTTCGTCGATGTCTTCGTCTTCCTCGCCTGGCAGGCCAAGCATGAGGTAGAGCTTCAGGCGCTCCATGCCGACGGCTCGTGCACGCTCGGCGGCCGCCCGAAAGTGTTCCTCGCGCCCTCGGCGCTCGATTTGCTCGCGCATACGCTGGCTGATTCCATCCAACGCTGTCGTCAACGTTCGATATCCCGCCTTCTTGAGGGCAGCAACGAAGGGCTCCTTGAGTCGGTCTGGGCGCAGACTGGACAAGCCGACACTCCTGCCCGACGCGGTCAACTCCTCGACAATTTGCACGATGCGTGGATGGTCGCTGACAGCCGCGCCAACGAGGCCAACCTTCTTCGCGTCTGCAGGCACCAGTCCGAGCACCGTTTCTTGGGCGACGACACGCATTCCCCCATTGGTCGACCTTCGCATGACGCAGTATTGACAGCCCCGACTACAACCGCGCTCGGCCTCCACGAGGAACATGTTGCTGAGCTCCGTATGCGGCGTGCGGATGGCGCTGTAGGCCGGCAACAGATGATCGCTACACTTGGCGACAGGAGGCAGCGAGGCCCCGTGTATCTTGGGCACGAAGACATGTGGATGGCAGGCAAGTTGCTCGAGAGCATCAGCACGATCGCGCGCTCCGAAGATCACATCGAGCGCCCACTCCACGATTTCTTCGGCTTCGCCAATGACGATCGCGTCCACGAATGGGGAAAGAGGCAACGGGTTCGAGAATGTCAGGGGACCGCCGGCGAGAACAAACGGCTGTCGATCGTCACGCTCCTGCGAAAGCGGCGGGATGCCGGCAGCGTTCAGTACGCGGATCAGCCCCGATAGCTCCAGTTCATACGCTACGCTAACCGCAATCACACCGAACTCCCTGAGCGGCCGCAACGCTTCATAGCTTACTGGCGCTTCCAGGGTGGGCCCCGGTTTGTCCCCACCATCGGGGAGGAATACGCGCTCACAGCACACGCCGGTCATGCTCTGAATTCGACGGTAGATTTGTTGGTAACCCAGTGAACTCATCCCCACCGAGTACGGCGACGGGTAGGTCAACGCTACGCGTGCCGGCGCGTCCTTGTCGAGACGCCCCACTTCATCTCCCAGACGCTGGGCAATCGTGCGGCGAGTGGCTTGGGTAATCATGGGAGGCAGAGAGGGTCCTGCGGCACAGCCCGCGGCACGAAAGGCGCCAATCAAGCACGGGCAGTGCCCAAGAGCCACGATAACTCGAACGCGGCTTTCGGCCAGTAGCCCTGCGAGGACCAGTGCTGGGGGTCGCCCCGCTTCGGCTCAATCGAGCCGTCTCAAGCAACGCCTTTGGCGGCGGTGGTCGTGCTATGGGGGGCAAATGGCTCAGACTCGGACCTCTCCCGTGGAGCGGCGGCGCAAGCGGCAACAGCCAGAACGACCCCATCAGTCGGACAATTCGGCCCCCCAATTCGGCGAACCTGGGCAACGACGGGCGCTGAGCCACGTCGGTGGGAAGGTGCACTTCTCCGGACCCGACCCGGATCTTGCGCCGATCCTGGAAGCCGCGCTCGCTGTCGACAGCAGCGAGGCGGCCACCAGAGCGCACGTGCACGGCTTCCACAGTTACCCGGCGCGATTGCACCCGACGACTGCGCGGAGCCTGGTCGAACAGTTGTCTGAACGCGGCCAGGTAGTGCTCGATCCATTTTGTGGCAGCGGCACGGTGTTGGTCGAGGCCCAGCTCGCCGGGCGGCGCGGAATCGGCGTGGACGCCAACCCGCTCAGCGTGTACCTCAGCCGGGTCAAGTGCTCCCCGGCAAGCAAGGCCGCCCGATCAGCCATCAGCAAACATGCGGACCTTGCGATGACGGAAGCGGACGAACGCAGACGCGCCAAGGCACCGCCCCACAAGCGCTACTCCCCCTACGACCGCAAGTGGTTCGATACCCACGTGTTGCTGGAACTGGACAGTATTCGACACGCGCTCGAGCGTATTTCTGATGAGCGCATCAGGATGCCTTTGTTCCTCGTGCTGTCATCCGTCCTCACCAAGGTCAGCCTCAAAGCCGGTGACAGCACCTCTCGACAGGTGCAGAAGCGCATTGCGTCGGGCTACGTGATTCGTCACTTCGGGGAACGCACCCGAGAGCTACTGGGCCAACTCGAGGAGTACGCATCCTTGGTCGGAAAAGGACCGACTCCCGTGCGAATCTTCGAGGGCGATGCCCGACAGCTCAAGGGTATCGAGCAGGAGAGCGTCGACCTCGTGGTCACATCACCTCCCTACCCAGGAGTGTTCGACTACTTGGAGCACCACGAACTGCGTCTGCGTTGGCTTGGCCTGAAAGCAGATCGTTTCTCCAAGAATGAAATAGGCGCACGACGCCAAATGGACCGTCTAGGCGACGCCGGTCTTCAACATTGGACGCGGGACCTGTCCAAAGTGTTGGCCGCCACGCGCCGCGTGCTCAGGCCCCGCGCCAAGGCCTGCCTCGTACTCGCTGATTCCGTCGTCGCGGGCAAGCCGGTGTGGGCTGACGAACTGGCGCCTCAGCTGAGCGCCGCTGTGGGCTTGAAAGTCCTGGGGGTCGCCTCCCAGAAACGGCCGTACTTTCACAAGGCCACGGAACGCGCGTTTTCACGTCGACCCCGCCGAGAGCACGTCGTCGTCGTACAAAAGCCATAACTTGCCGACGTCGAGACTGCGGAGTTCACCCGCAACCTTCTAAACGTTGTCCCGCAAACTCGTCAGACGCCGAAGGCGCGCAGTTCACGTCGCAGCTTCTTGAAGCTCTGCTCCGCCGACTGCACACGCGCCACAAGTCGCCTCAGATCGGTGCGGCTGTAGACGTTGAGTCGGTTCAGGTCCGAGAACAGATCACGCTTCTCGATCTGCTCTAGCACCCGAACACATTCGACGGACGTTTTGCCGCCACGACCCGGCGAACCGTAGTTGTCCTTCACCAGTCGCTCCAGCTTCAGAACGCTCCAACCTTCGCGCTCAACGCGGTTGAGCAGACTCCGCTGTTTGGCAACGGGCAGGGAAGCGGTCGCAACGAAGTGGCGCATGTCCAGGTTGCGCCATGGCGGCTTGAGTCCTAGCTCCTTCGCAATGCGGTAGACTCGAACGCAGCGACTGAGCGTTGAGACGCTGGCGTTGCTCAGAACCTCGGAACGCAGGCGCCGAAGACTCCACTCCTGGCGTCCGCGCGTCTCCGTCCAATCCAGGCGCTCGATGATGAGCTGTCCGACGGCATAACAATCTGACACGCCTAACGACGCGTCTTTAGCTAACACTGGTTCGGGCCAGGGCAACGCACGCACGTCAGCGCGGGTTGGCGGCCCAGTTGTTTTCTTACGACCCATGCGCCCGATGATACACGCTGCGGCTCCGGTGCAAAGCACGCGCTTTTCACTGGGTGTCCGTCGTGTGCTGGTGACAAAACTTTGGTGTGACCGACGCTTGTGATTCACAGGTGCTTTTCTCTGCCTGATTTTTCTCTGATCTCCGACGCAACTTCTTTGCCTGCTACTTCGGCGGAAGGTGACTACAGTTCGGATATTGGGTCCACTGCCACGATGCGGCGCTAACCTCGCGCCGACAAACACTGGGCGGTCCAGTTTTCCGGAGGTTTCGGTTACATTCCCCAACGTGGTTCAGGTCAACGCGCCGTTGGAACCGGTTTCACGCGGTAGCGGGGAACCGGTTCCGCTCGAGAGCACGCATCCGAGCCCCGAAGGCTACTAGACGCCAACGCTCAACTGGTCAGCTGTTCGCTGGCGGCGGCACGCTCGGCGGCACACTCCAGACGCAGTAGCGCTCCCTGGAGAGCTTCCAGTAGTCGAAACGCGATTCTCGCGGTGGGTCGCCTTCGACGGGCAACATGCCCACGCGACGCAGCACGTTTGAGGAAGCAACGTTCTCTCCGTCAAACGCTGCGAATATCTGATCGAAACCCAACTCGTTGAATGCGTACTTGAGCACGGCTCCGGCAGCTTCGGTGGCGTAGCCATGCCGCCAAAAACGGGGCCGCAAACTGTACAGGATCTCCACACAATCCGAACCCTGGATCTCCCGAAGGCCGCACATTCCGATGAGCGCGTCTTCCCCGTCAAGACGCACTGCCCAGATCCCAAACTGGGATCGCTTGAAGTCACGGTCGCTCGTGGTCACGATATCCGACACCATGTCGTAGGTGACGGGCTTGTCATCCCACAGATAGCGACGTACCTGCTCGTCTCCCCAATGACGAACGAGCGCCGCAACGTCCTCATCTCCGAGCGGGCGCAGCGTTAGACGCTGCGTTCGGAGCTCGAAGTCGTGGTCCTGCACGTCTCCAGCGTATCAGGGTTCGGCTTGCACATCAGCCGATTTGTCCGAGCATGGGGGTACGCATCGGGACCAGCTCGCGCCTCATGTCGAGCGGTGTAGGCACCAGCGCGCCCACCGTCGTGCGGGGAGCGCGGCCCGTAGAGAAATGGCCTCTCGCCGTTCAGTCGCGTTGGCAGGCGACCTGCCGAATGATACGGCCAGCGTCGGCCACGTCAGCATCGCTGATGCCGAGGTGGGTGCAGGCCCGAAGGCGCCCACCCCCATGGCTCAACCAAACGCCATTTTCGCGGAGTTGTTCCGCAAACACGGCAGCCGGCAGCAGCCGATGGGCAAAGTAGAGGATGTTAGTCTCAGACGGCCACACTTGAAGCTCCTCCAGCTGGCTCAAGTCCTGCGCCAGTCGGGCCAGCCGCTCGTGATCGCTTTGGAGACGGTCGACATGGTGGTCGAGGGCGTAGTCCATCGCGGCCGCCATGACGCCAGCCTGTCGAAGGGCGCCACCCAGACGCTGACGGAGATTGCGCGCCTCAGCGATCTGAGCTTCGTCAGCAGCGAGTATTGCCCCGAAAGGGCACCCCAAACCTTTGGAAAAGCAGACCTGCACACTGTCCGCGGGTTCCGACCAGACTTTGGGTGAGCACCGGCGCGCCACGGCAGCATTGAACAGCCGCGCACCATCGACGTGCAGCTTGAGCGCATGTTCGCGGCAGGCCTCGACGACTTCGGCGAAGTTCTCGTCAGGCCACACCGTTCCACCACCCTGATTGCTCGTGTTCTCGACGACGACGGCCCTACTCTTGGGGAAGTGGGGGTCTGACGCCCTGAGGTGCGAGCGTAGGTCTCGGGCAGAAAACACTCCTCGTTCACCCGTCAAGGCAACGACTTGAGCGCCAGCGTTGGCCGCAATTCCCCCTCCCTCGTAGTTGTACACGTGCGCAGACTCGTGACAAAGCAACTCGGTACCAGGTGCACAATGCAGCATCACTGCCACCTGATTGGCCATCGTCGCCGTTGGAAAGAGCAACGCCGCAGGCTTTCCAAGCATATCGGCGATTCGGTGCTGGAAGTCGCGCGCCGTCGGATCATCCCCGCGCTGGTCGTCGCCGAGGCGCGCTGACGTAATCGCCTCGTACATGCCCTCCGTGGGTTGGGTGACTGTATCGCTGTAGAGGTCGATCACCCCTGAGACTCCGCGACGACATTCTGTTCGAGCCAGCCCAACGTCGCTTCAGCAGCGGCCAGGTTCGTCGCGAGGGGAACGTTGTGCACGTCACAGATGCGCATCAGCGCCGAAACGTCTGGCTCGTGAGGTTGAGCAGTCAACGGATCACGAAAAAATATCACCGCTTTGACCAAACCCTCTGCAACCCGAGCTCCAATCTGCTGATCACCCCCCATTGGTCCAGATAAGAGCGGCTCCACGTTCAGCTTGGCCTTGTCTGCCAGCAGCTGACCGGTGGTACCAGTCGCGATCAACCGAAACTGTTCCAGCAGTTCGCGGTGGTCCTTAGCGAAGCTGATTAGGTCGAGCTTCTTCTTGTCGTGCGCGATGAGGGCGATCATGTTCGGGTTGGTCACGGCCGGAAGATAGCTTGTAGAGATGCAGCAGGCCAAGGGTCAGGCACCAGAACGACGCCCACGCATGACCGCCGTTTGCGTTGGAGCGGTTTGGCGGTAGAAGGAGGGGGCGTGCTGCCCGCCCTCGTCATCGTGGCCCTGCCGGCCGATACCGCTCCGGCGGATACCGAGGTTCTGTTGAATGCATGCACCCAAGCCTACGAAGGCGGTCGCTGCGAAGAACCAAAGGACGAACGCCCCGAGACGTACGTCATGGCCGAGCTAGTCTGGGTGACTGATACCCAAGCTGAAGTCAGTGTCTCGTTCGAAACCTCCTCGACTCAGCGCAGTGCCTACCGCTCCCTCGATTTTCGCCCCGTGGACGAGGAGCGTGAGCGCTACCGAGCACTCGGCTTCGCGGTGGGTAGCCTCGCGGGTAAGTTGGCGCATTCAGTGGAACCCAACGCGACAACGATCCCGGGGGACAAAGCTGCGGAGGAGGAAGGAGTCCTGGAGCCTGAGCCAGTGCTCGAGCCGGATCCCGCAGTGGGGACACAAGAGGATCCCGCGGACCCGCTACCTGTGGTGGACGACACGATCCCGTCGGCATACGCGCCCCTGCCCTCGGTGGTCACCCATGACTATCGGCTTGGCTTCGAACTAGGGACCGGAGTACGGCAAGCACGGTGGGGGGCCATGTTCGGGGCTCGGCGCATTTATGACGGTCGGTTGCTGCTGGACGTAACCGCTGGAGCATCTGCCCATGGCAGCAACCCCGATGGAATCGAGGCGACTTTCGTCAACGCGTCTGCCTGCGTCGGCGTGCAGTTCGACACTGCGCCACTGTGGTTCAGCGTCGTGGTAGGCCCGGCATTTCAGCTGCAGAAGATGGGGCGCCCCAGCGTGAACAAATCGGCCTACGCCCCGCGGCTGGGCGCCACCGCAGGCCTGACCTTGCGCTACTCTGATGCTCTCTTTTCGCCATTTGCGGAGCTGCGTGGACGATTCTTTCGGACCGTCGACTTGAAGCTACCCGAGGGCAAACAGCCTTTCGGGCCGTGGCAGGGAGAGGTCATCATCGGGGTCGTGCTCACCCCGCAGTGAGCACTTCAACCGCCACTGACACTCGCGTCCATCACTCCGGCGTCCGGGGGCAACGGGGGAGGCATCACGGTACCCGTCTCAGGAGGCAGAGCATCAACCGGTGACGACATCGAGGGCGCCGGGGAGAATGGATCTGTGATGTCGGTGCCCCAGGAATCGTCCTCCTCGCACGCGCCGTCCACACATATCGACCCAGGGAGGCACGGGTGGAAGTCGCTGCAGGGTACGCACTCCGAGTATTCGCACACGGCCCGCTGACTTCCGCGCCCAAACTCGTCGAGGCAGTCCTTATCGCTCACACACACCACGCACTCGTTGATCTGACGGTCGCAAGTGTGACGATGTTCGTCGAAGCCGCCGCAGTCGATGTCCTCCCAACATTGCTGGCACCGACGCTGAACGCAGACGCGTAGCTCCTCTGGGTGATCATAGCAGTCCCCATTGTCGAAGCACTCGACACAAACCCCCAGACGCCCATCGCAGAAGGGGCGATAATCGGCGCAATCGTAATTGCCCTCACACTCGACGCAGATGCCCCACTCTTCATTGCAGTGCCGACGCCGCTCGTCGCTGCAGTCATCCTCTTCACGGCACTCAGAAACGCATTGCCCGAAAGTGCACAGGGCCGTGTCGTCGTCGCAATCGGAGATGTCGCGACATTCGACGCAGCCGAAGTACGGGTCGCAAGCTTGCTGCGAACCGCAGAGCTGGCCGTCCGAGCACGGTGGCGCCTGGCCAGCGTCAGTCTCCTCCGTACCGCCGGCTCCATCCGTTGGGGTGGGGTCAGGTTCGTCGCTTTGGTTCCGGCCATCTGACTCCACTGGTTCGTCTGTCGGCACGTGAGGGCCGTCGGTCTCCGTGGGCCTGGCGGTTTCCTCAGGAAATTCGGCTTCCTCAGGAAACACCGGGTCAGAGTCGGACTCTTCCGTCACCTCAGGCGCTGACGCAGAGAAGGCAGAGTCGGTCCCGTTCAGGTCGAGTGTGGGCCGATCACAACCGCTCAGCAGCAAGACGACCGCGGCGAACGCTCTGGGAAACATGCAAGCCAAACGGTGACAGGTCGCACACGGGAAGACAAGGCGCACAAAAATGTGCTCCGCTGGTACACATGTGGTCAAAACACGTCTCGTTGCGAGCCTGCCTGCTGCCCCCCATGGCGGTTACTATCCTATCGGTACATGATGCTTGCAATGTCAAAGACCAGCCCAGTCCGCCCGTGGCTGCAGCCTGTGAGCAATCGTTCAGTGGCTCCAGCGACCCCAACGGACGCGGAGCTCATCACTGCCGTGATCGCGGGCGATCACCGAGTCGCAGCCCAGGTTTACGATCGCCTGGTCAACGTGATTGACCGCTCGCTGTACCGGGTGTTTGGGCGTCGCGAAGCAGATCACGACGATCTGGTTCAAGCCAGCTTCGAGCAGGTAATCCTGACCCTGACCCGGGGAAGCTATGCTGGTAACTGCAGTCTGAAAACGTGGGCGGCACGCATCAGCGTGAACGTAGGGCTCAACGCCCTCCGCTCTCGCCGCCGGGAACGCAAGGTGTTGGACCACAGTGTGGAGTTTCCGGACGAGAGCCCCGCAGACGTGGACGTCGAAAAGCGCAGTGATGCCAGGGCAGTCCTTGATGTGGTGATGCAGCAGTTGTCGGAAATGAACCCACGCCGAGCTCATGCTGTCTTTCTGCACGACATTCAAGGCTACGACCTGAGTGAAGTTGCCGTAATGACCGAGGTGTCAATTACCGCTGCGCAGTCGCGTTTGGTGAGAGGTCGGAAAGAACTACTGAAGCGCTTGGATTCTTTCGAGCGCAAGGTTCGGCCAAAGGTTCACCCAGATGGCCAACCTCCCGAGAGCCTCGCGCCACAGTCGCAGCGCATTGCGGTACACCCGATCGTCACAGAAAAGGGGAACGGGGGATGAAGCGCAAGTTCGAGAGCGGTGACAACGAGTCCTTGCTCGCTGGTGAGCAGGCCAGACTCGATGCCTGGCTCGAAGCGGCACGGAGCGCAGATGTCCCAAGCGCTGAAGAAGCTCACTTGGATGCGTCGCCCGATCGGCGAGCAGAGCATGTTCGAACACTTGCAGCAACGATCGAAGTGGCTGCCAAGCAGAAGCAGAAGCGGAGGGCTCTCCTGCCTTGGTACGGGTTTGCAGCCGCAGCCTGTTTCGCCCTCGTTGCTACGGCCGCGGGATTGGGTGGGTTCGAGTCTGATGACCAGCAGGATGCGGCACCAACAGCTGTGCAATCAGGTGCGAGTCTGCGCCAGGTCGTCGGCACCGTGATTGCGGTCCACCCCAACGGTGAGAATCAGATTGTCGGTGCGGATACCGTTGTGTCCCCTGGGGACGAGATCAGCACCACAGCGGAAGGCTTCGCCAGCCTGGAGGCAGACAAGGCTCGCGTGGATCTGTCGAGCGCTACCACGGTGCAGCTGGAACAGCTGGAAGCGGAGTCACAGACCTTCCATTTGCACGTCGGGCGCGTGGATGTCTCCGTACCCAAGGTCCCGGGCACCAAGCGGCAAGTGAAGGTGCGTACACCCGATGCGCTTGTCTCAGTGCACGGCACAGTCTTCAGCGTTGAAGTGGCGAAGCGCGACGGCAAGGAAGTTACCTCGGTTGGTGTGACTCGCGGTCTGGTATCTGTGGACCACGGCGGGCGTCGGATCATGCTGCCAGCGGGGTCTCAGTGGAACTCGATCGACGGCAGGCTCGGCGAAAAACCTGAAACCGCTCCGGCACCAAAGGTGGAAGAGCCTAAGGTCGAAAAGCACCGCGCAGTGCGTCGGACGACCCCACCCAAGATCATGCAAAGTGATCTAGCTGAGCAAAACCGCCTTTTCGAACGCGCCGTGCAGCACCGGGATTCCGGCAACGACGAGCTGGCGATCAAGGGCCTGCGTCAGCTGCTCGCCAAACACCCGACGTCTCCGTTGCGAACGACTGCTCAAGCCGAACTCCGGGCGGCACTGCGTCGAAGCCGACAGGCGTCCAAGAACTGACGGCAAGCTCGAGCCACGCACTGCACCGCCGAGGACGTTCGCCAAGCGAAAGCGGGTCGCCATCGGCTGCGAGCAGTGTAGGGTGGGGTCGTGACAGACCGCTCAACTAATCGTCTGGCCAACGAAACCAGCCCCTACCTCCTGCAGCATGCGCACAACCCCGTAGACTGGTATCCGTGGGGTAGCGCGGCGCTGGAGCGCGCGGAACGCGAGGATAAGCCGATCCTGCTCAGCGTGGGCTACGCGGCGTGCCACTGGTGCCATGTGATGGAGCGTGAGTCGTTCGAGAACGAGGCCATCGCCAATCTGATGAATCGTCACTTCGTGTGCATCAAGGTAGACCGCGAAGAGCGACCGGACATTGACGACATCTACATGACCGCCACAGTCGCCATGACAGGCGGCGGCGGCTGGCCGATGACGGTATTCCTGACCCCGGAACAAGCCCCCTTCTTCGCCGGGACGTACTTCCCACCGGAGGATACGGGTGGGCGCCCTGGATTTGCGACGTTGCTTTCCCGCATCGCAGAACTTTGGACGGCGGACCGTGACCAACTTTTCCGTCAAGCCGGGGAACTCGCCGACCACATCCGTCGTCAATCGGAGCTCGATCCCCCAGGTGCAATTTCTTCAGAAGTGATCGATCTGGGCATCGCACAACTCACCCGCGTGTTCGATGAAAGATGGGGTGGTTTCGGTGAAGCGCCGAAGTTTCCCCCCTGCCAAGCATTGCACCTGCTGCTGCGCCGCTACTCGGAAACGGCAAACACAGAACTGTTACAAATG
Source organism: Polyangiaceae bacterium (assembly GCA_050298815.1). Classification (GTDB taxonomy): domain Bacteria; phylum Myxococcota_A; class Polyangia; order Polyangiales; family Polyangiaceae; genus SZUA-265. The sequence continues at coordinate 96,502 of JBNKUV010000004.1, read as the reverse complement.
GCGACGACGACGTTGGACGCCATGAAAAACGGCGGCATCTACGATCAGCTTGCCGGGGGGTTCGCTCGCTACTCGACCGATGAACAATGGCACGTCCCTCACTTCGAAAAGATGTTGTACGACAACGCACAGCTCGCGCGTGTGTACGTGGAGGCGGCCCAAATCACCGGCGACACCGAGTACGAGCGCATCGCTCGGGAAACGCTGGACTACATCATTCGTGAGATGCAATCGCCAGACGGCGGCTACTACTCCGCCACTGACGCCGACAGCGAAGGGGTCGAGGGCAAGTACTTCACGTTCACGCCCAAGCAGCTGCGTCAGCACCTAGAACCCGAAGAGACTCGGGTCTTCTGCGCCTACTACGATGTGAGCGATAGCGGCAATTGGGAAGGAACGAACGTTCTGCGAACACCGCGCTCTCAGCAGGAGGTCGCAGACGAGCTGCGAGTCGAACCCGAGGAGCTCCGTCGCCTGCTGCTCAGCGCCCGCACCAAAGCTCTGGCCGCGCGTGGCGAACGCGTGGCGCCCGCGCTCGACGACAAGATCCTCGTCAGCTGGAACGCCCTGATGATCGGAGCCATGGCGGTGGCTGGCCGGCTGTTACGCGAGGAGAGATACGTCGCAAGTGCTCGCCGTGCAGCCGCATTCATCTTCGACCAGCTGTGGAAGGATGGGAGGCGCCTGCTTCGGACGGCGCGCGCCGGTGTGGCACACCTCGACGGCTACCTGGAAGATCACGCTTACCTAGCCGACGCACTCATCGACCTGTACGAAGCAACAGGTCAAAGCGACTACCTGATGCGCTCGGCAGCGCTCCTCGATCGCCTACGAGAGGACTTTCTCGATCCGACCACGGGCTCGTTCTTTCAGACCGCGAACGACCACGAGGAACTCCTCGTCCGCACCCGGGACGGCAACGACGGCGCGGTCCCAAATGCCAACGCGATCGCCGCGCAGGCGGCCCATCGTCTGGGTTGGCACCTGGACGACGACAAGTTGCGCGAGCTGGGACAAGGCGCGCTTCGGGCCTATTGCCAGCGCATCGAGCGGTTACCGCGAGCACACATCACGAGCCTCAACGTACTCGATCAGATGCTGACTGAACCCCTGCAAGTCGTGTTCGCAGGGGCGTGGGAGCAGACCGCGGCACTTCGCGCGGAGCTTTCGAAGCACTACCTGCCGCGCGGCGTGATTGCTCACGCGGACGGACGCGACCAGACCGATAGCGCGATTCTGCTCGGAAAGGCACCCATCGGGAACAAGGGAGCGTTGTATATCTGCCGCAACTACACTTGCAAGCAGCCGACAACATCGCCGGCCGATGTCGAAGCGCTGCTTGCCGATAGTCGCCCGGCACCCAGGGCAGAAGCATTGAGAAGTGCGCCCCTGCCCGGTTTGGCGACCGCTGCCGGCACCCGAGCCTTCGCCGAACACGAGAACCTGGACGAAAGCGCCTTTCACCCCTTTGGACAGAGTCAGCTGCTAGTGAGCCGAGTGGGGTTTGGTACCTATCGCGTTCACCGGGAGGTGCCGGACCACCACAGAGCGTTGATGCTCGCTGTCCAGAACGGCTGCAACATCATCGACACGGCTCCTACCTACACACGTGGCAGCAGCGAACAAGTCGTTGGTGAGGCGCTGAGCGAACTCGTGCGTACCCAAAGCATCACGCGAGAGCAAATCGTCGTCGTGAGCAAGGTGGGTCTCACGGAGACGCCAGCACAGGACCTACCAACGGCAGCTGTCGAACTCGGGCCGGGGCTGAGCTACTGCCTCGAGCCAGAGTTCTTGCAAGAACAGCTCGACAAGAGCCTTCACCGTCTGAACCTCGAAGCACTCGACGTTTACCTTCTCCACAACCCCGAGATGCTGCTGACGCACCTGGATCGACAACAGACCCTCGACCGGCTGGCGCAAGCGTTCACCTGGTTAGACGGACAGGTCGAGGCGGGCAAAATCGGGCGCTTTGGCATCTCTTGCAACGGGCTGTCCAAGATGTCACCGGCTCCTCACGCTCTGTCTCTCGACGAGCTTGCTCAGCTGGCCGAAGGCCGACGCGGCTTTGGCGTGATCGAGTTGCCACTCAACCCCTTGGAGGCGGATGCGTGGGATGGCGGCGTGGTCGCCGAGGCGGCAGCCAAGGGGTGGGCTGTGCTGACGAATCGGCCGTTGAACGCCCTCGTCGACGACGAACTCTGGCGTTTGGCAGACGCGCCGGAACGCCCGGACGCCCCCGCCTTGGCTCCCAACAAGACAGCACTCGAAGCACTCGAGCGTGAGTTCCAATCGCAGCTGGGCGCGGTGCTGTCCGCGGTGCCCGACGCCGATGTTCCGACCGGCGGTCTTTTGGCGTGGTCCCAGCGCATCGGTTCGCAGGAGGTGTCGAGCCGAGCACTCTGGAACGACTTCGAGCGGTCGGTTCTCGCCCCGGAACTGTCGCGAGTGCTAGCTGGCCTCGATCGCGCCTTCGCCGGCGAGCAACTGGGGCCCGTGTGGCGATCGTTCAGGCGTCGCTACACAGAGCAATTGGAGCAGTGTGTGCTTGCGGCTCGTAACGTGTCGGCGATTTACAGCAATCAGAAGAACGAACCCGTAGCCAAGGCACTGGAAACGCAGCTGGGCAGCCACTACCCCGGCACGAGCGTGGCCCAACGGACCCTCTTGGTTCTGAGCAGTTTGCCAGGGATCGCCTCGGTTCTCGTCGGGATGCGTGACCCAGGCTACGCCCAAGAGGTGACCGCAACTCTGCGCTGGGAGGCGGCAGCCAACGCCCCGACCACGCTCAATGCCGTCCACCTGGCTGGACGCGGCGCGTAATAGAAACGGGCAGAATTCGCGCACTTGGACGCCTTCGGGCGGCCAGCAAGCCGGATATGGCGGCAGGACGCACCCCAAACGGGTGCAGCGTCCCCGGGCCTGTTTCACCTGAGCATAAGCGGGCTGTTTTGGGCCTCTAAACCTTCCCCAACGAGGCTGACTTGTACTAGGAGGAGCCGGCTCGATTCTCGGACTTTCAAACACGGGGGCCGCGACTTGCAGGCAACAGACCCGCGTTTCTGAAGTCCCTCAACCGCTCCCGGCACACCAAACCATCACCGGGACCAACCCGGAGGACAACTCCACAAATGGACCAACTGATCTACGCCGCCCCTGCCGCAGGGGTACTCGCTCTGCTGTTCGCCTTCTGGAAAACCAATTGGGTCAATAGCCAAGACGCAGGCGACAAGCGCATGCAGGAGATCGCCGTAGAGATCCGCACCGGCGCAATGGCCTTCCTGGCGCGCGAGTACAAAGTGCTCGCCCTATTCGTGGTCATCGTAGCGGGCCTGCTCGCTGCGTCGAACATGAGCGGCGACAACCGCACACCGCTCATCGCCGTGTCCTTCGTGGTCGGCGCGTTCGCGTCGGGCCTTGCAGGGTACTTCGGAATGCGAGTTGCGACTGCAGCCAACGTGCGCACGACGGCAGCCGCGCGAAGCGGCCTCTCCAAGGCCCTGGATGTCGCCTTCTCGGGCGGTTCCGTGATGGGAATGAGCGTCGTCGGCCTGGCCCTGTTGGGTTTGGGTGGCCTCTACGTAATCTACACGACCGCTATCTTCCCCGGTGATGACCAACTCCTGACTTCAATCAACGCACTGACGGGATTTTCGATGGGCGCCTCGTCCATCGCCCTCTTCGCCCGCGTGGGAGGTGGCATTTACACCAAGGCGGCCGACGTTGGAGCCGACCTCGTGGGCAAGGTCGAGCAGGGCTTGCCCGAGGATGACCCCCGCAACCCCGCAGTGATCGCCGACAACGTGGGCGATAACGTGGGTGACGTTGCCGGTATGGGCGCGGACCTCTTCGAGTCGTTCGTCGGCGCCATCGTCGGCGCCATGGTGCTTGGCCTGAGCGCCGCAGCCGTCCAGAACGACGGTGACCTCGGCCCCATCATCCTTCCCTTGGCAATTGCCGCAGCTGGCACTGTTTGCTCCATCCTCGGCACCTTCGTCGTCAAGACGAAAGAGGGCGGCAACCCGCAGCACGCTTTGGATACCGGCGCCTTCGGTGCGGCCGGCGTCATGGCAGCGGCGACCTTCGCGCTTGCCAACATGCTCTGGCCCGAGGGGGGCACCGACATGGGTGGACAAAACATTCAAGCCGTTGATGTCGGTATCGCGACCGTGATCGGCTTGGCGACGGGCGTCGCGGTGGGTCTCATCACCAGCTACTACTGCTCCATCGGCAAGGGTCCGGTCAACAGCATCGCTGAGCAGTCGAAGACTGGCCACGCGACGAACATCATCGCAGGCTTGGGCATCGGCATGCAGTCGACTGCGTTGCCGATTCTATGCATCGCCTTGGGCGTGGTGGGCGCGGCTCACTTTGCCGGTCTCTACGGTGTCGCCATTGCCGCTCTGGGCATGCTCTCCACGACGGGCATCCAGCTAGCAGTGGACGCTTATGGCCCAATCGCTGACAACGCCGGCGGCATCGCCGAGATGAGCCATCAGGAGCCAGCTGTTCGTGAGCGCACCGACAAGCTCGACGCCGTTGGCAACACGACCGCTGCCATCGGCAAGGGCTTCGCTATCGGCTCCGCAGCCATGACGGCTCTAGCGCTCTTCGCAGCGTTCGCGCAGCAGGCTAACATCACCGGCATCGACATCTCCAAGCCCCTGGTGATGGCCGGCGTCTTCGTCGGTGGCATGCTGCCCTTCCTCTTCTCCTCCATGGCGATGAAGGCGGTCGGCGACGCCGCGATGGACATGATCGAAGAGGTTCGTCGCCAGTTCCGGGAGATCGAAGGTCTCCGGGAAGGTACGGCCAAGCCGGACACGGCGCGCTGCGTGGATATCTCCACCACAGCAGCCATCCGCCGCATGGTGCTTCCAGGGTTGCTAGCTGTGGTCACCCCCGTGGTCTTCGGCTTCGGGCTTGGAGCAGAAGCGCTTGGCGGCTTGTTGGCCGGCGTCACGGTCACCGGCGTGTTGATGGCCATCTTCATGAGCAACGCAGGCGGTGCCTGGGACAATGCCAAGAAGTCATTCGAAGGCGGGGGGTTCACGATGAGCACGGGCGAGATCCTGAAGAAGGGCAGCGAGGCGCACAACGCGGCCGTTGTTGGCGACACCGTGGGCGACCCATTCAAGGATACGGCGGGCCCCTCGCTGAACATCCTCGTGAAGCTCATGTCGGTGGTGGCCCTCGTCATAGCGCCGCTGATCGCGCTCTGAGCCGAGGCTCACGGCCAAAGACGAACCGCGGTTCCCGAACGGGAGCCGCGGTTTTTCGTTTTGGGCCCCCGAGCTGCCCTCCCAGCACCGAGGTGCGTCAGCGGCGCGCCCGCCGCACCGCGTCACACGTTGCAGGTGGAATCTGGCAGCGCACGTGTTCTTCCACTCCGAGGCGACTTCAACTCGACGTCACGGTGAAAAGTCACGGTCAAATCACAACGCCTCCGCCAACCAAGCGGCAGCTTCCCGTGACACTCTGTGATGATGCGGCGCAGGATCATCAACGGCGCTAGGACCGAGCTAATGACAGTGGCCCCCCGAGCAGGACTCACCCTGGGACTCTCCTTGGCAGCAACGTTGACGCTCGCAACAGCCTGCGGTTCCTCGGAGGCGGACTCCGCCGAGCTCGTCACAGGGACCGATTCCCTGCTGCCGGAAGAACAACTGGCGGCGATGCCTTCCAGCATGGACACAGCGACGATGCCCAGTGCAGGCAACACCAGCGCCGCACCCGGTGAGCAGCCCGTGGTGGACGACGCAGAGTTAATCGAAAGCACTGAAGAGGTCGAAACGAATTTCGGAGAAGAATGTGCCCGTGACAGCTACGTGGCGGAACGTGTCGACGTCAACCTGTACCTGCTCTTGGACATCTCCGGTTCGATGGACGCGCCGATCGCCGCAGACAGCACAGTCACCCAGTGGGACGCCGTGCGCTCCGCCCTGGTCGGGTTCATCGAATCAGAAGACACCGCGGGCTTCAATCTGGCATTGAACTACTACCCAGTGCTCAGCGAGCGCAGCGATTGCGGGCCGGACGGCGCCTGCGATTCGGACATCGGCTGCGTGGCGGCGTTATGCGACCTGCGTTTCCTGCTCTTCGACATCATCCAACCGTGCACCGGCAACAACCAGTGCCAGTTGGCCTTCGACGACGGAGAGGGCAACATCTACTTAGAGACCTGCATGATGCCTGGACGCTGCAGCAATGCACCGATGGAGATGTGCTACCTGGATGACCAGTGTGGTGAGGGTGGCCTGTGTGACGTAGAGGCCGGCCTGGCGGGGCTCTGCCCGGGGCAAAATTCGTGCACGACAGGCGACTACTCCACGCCAGCCGTGGAGCGAAGCAGCTTGCCCGAAGGTGCGGCCAACATGGTCGAGTCGCTTTTGGATCACGCCCCGGATCCATTCGCCATCACGCCGACCCAGATAGCCTTACAGGGTGCGTACGAACGTGTCACCAGTTGGATTGAACAAGACCCAACGACACCGTCCTTCGTGGTGCTAGCCACGGACGGCGCGCCGGTGGGCTGCACGGAAACCGCCCAGGACGATCCGCTCGCTCAAACCCTCTCCACCATCGAAGGCGCCCACGGCGAGGGCATCGAGACGTTCGTCATCGGTGTGGTGCCGGACCTCTCCGGCCTACCTGAGGAGGACCAAGCAGAGCTGGCCCCCACCTTCGAAGCCCTGGCCGATGCGCTGGACGACATGGCTGAGCTCGGTGGGACGGCAGCTCCGTTCAACGTTACCGTCGACGACACCACCACGGAGTCCTTCCGGCAAGCGCTCGACGCCATTCGCGGGCAAGTCGTTTCTTGCGAATTCGAAATCCCTGAGCCGGAAACCGGCACCGTCTCCTTCGAGCGGCTCAACGTCGAGCTCAGTCGAGAGGGGCAGAGCGAAGTCGTGCCAAAAGTCGATGGCGCTGGCGACTGCGTGGATGGGGAGAACGCTTGGCACTACGATGTGGACGAAGCGACGCAATCGCCGACTTCCGTCGTCCTGTGCCCTTCCACCTGCGACCAAGTCAACGCCCAGGCGGGCACGGGTATCGACATTGTATTGGGCTGCCAAACCGTCAATCGGGTCCGCTGAACTGGTTCACGTGCCGCCGATTGCCGGTGCGCGCTCGTCGTCGTGACTCTGGCCAGCGAACGACGCCTCGGCCGAGGGCGTCCGTTGGGTTGCGGCTGTAGCGTCGCGCGGTGGCGCTCCGTGATTCAGCAGGCGGGGGAGCCTGACATTTGTTAGGCTGATCTGCTGGTGCGCCCATGACATCCACGACCGCAAACCCCGAGCAGCAGGCGACTCCGCTGTCCGCTCCCACGTCGTTCATTTGGTCTGACGCGCCAGAGCCTCATGCCCAAAGGCGACGAGAACTGCTGGCGAAATACCCACAGATCAAGAATCTTTACGGGCCGTGCCCGCGCACCAAGTACGTCTGCACCGTGCTGGTGGCCTTGCAGATCGCGTTGGCGTTCCTGCTGCGAGACGCTCCCTGGTGGCTCATCATCGTGGTCGCGTACTTCGTCGGCGGCGTGATCAACCACGCGCTATTGCTGGCGATTCACGAGCTGAGTCACAACCTCGCGTTCAAGAAGCCGGTTCACAATCGCCTCTTTGCGCTGTTCGTGAACCTGCCCGTGGGCCTCCCGGTTGCCGCGACCTTTCGCTACTATCACCTGTTGCACCACACCCATCAAGGCCACGACCGGATCGACACCGATATTCCGACCGAGGCTGAGGGGCGCGTGCTGCGGGGACGCTTCGCGAAAGCTGTCTGGGTCATCTTCCAGGGGTTCGCCTACGCGCTGAGACCTCTCTTCGTCAAACCGAAGAAGCCCGATGGATGGGAGGTTGGCAACTTCGCAATTCAGTTCGCATTCAATGCACTGTTGTTCTACCTCTTTGGACTCAAGGCGTTGTTGTACCTGCCCATCAGTTCCCTCATCGTCATGGGATTGCACCCCGTCGCTGGCCACTACATTTCCGAGCACTACGTCTTCTCTGGAGACCAAGAGACGTACTCGTACTACGGGCCGCTCAACCGGGTGACGTTCAACGTTGGCTACCACAACGAACACCACGACTTTCCGTACATCCCGGGATCGCGCCTCCCGACCCTGCGCCGCCTCGCGCCTGAGTACTACGACACGCTCGAGCACTACCACTCGTGGAGTGGTGTCATCTGGCGCTACATTGTCGACCCAACCGTAGGACCATTTAGCCGCGTCAAGCGAGGCGCGCGCTCTGCATCCAGTTAGACGCTATCTCTGTGGCATGATGCTACGCACTGTGCGTCTGTGCCACGCACACACGCCGGAGGTCACCGCGACTGGACCAGCTCACCGCCCTGGCATCGCCCCTCAACGCACCACACGGGGCGCCCTCGGCCTGGGCAGCAGTCCACGCTCCGAGAAGTACTCGTGCAACGCATGAGCTGAACGCTCTGCGACTTCCGCGGTCACCCAGTCCGTGCGGACTTGATTCAAGGGGCTTCGCTCCCAAGCCGCCTGCACCAGGGATTGCATGGCGTGGGAGCAGCAGATCAAGAGCCGCCCGGGCTCTCTCTCGCCAACGAGATCCGCCACGCCGTCCGCGATCTGCCCAGCGAAGCGCCGCTTTTCATCCTCGTCGTGGGCATCGCGGTGGTCGTCCAACGGGTGGGTCTGGCCAGTTGCACCACCTTGATGCCCAATGGGCTTGGAATCCTTGTAACGCTGGTGGTCCAGCAGGCGCGATTCTGGGTGCACCCATGTCTTGTGCTCCTTGAGCTTCACCTGCTCGTTCCCTGGCTCGTCCTCTTCCAACAGCCAAAGACATCTCGCCTTGGCTGCATCGACCACTACAACGCCAATCTGTGAATTCGTCATGGGCGGAGGCCGTGCAGCATTCGTTCCAAACGATGCTCACGGACTGCGCAAACGATGCTCACGGACTGCGCAAGCGCCCAGTTCGCCACAGCAAGAGCATAAATCCAGCAAAAGCGAACCCTACGCTCGCGTGCCCGAGTACCAAGTGAGCACTCCTCGTCACCGGGCAGTGAATCTGCAGCACTGCATTGCCAAACAAGCCACCCAAAGCCGCAACCAGCATCCAAAGCCGGGGCGTGTTGCCACCTCGCTGCAACCGGCTCCACAGAAGCGCCACCGGGGCCGCAACGCCGAGACCAATGCCCAGGCACGGCAGGGAACCCAACCACACGGGCTCCCGCCCATGGTTGGCTTCGTGTAGGTGGGGGGCCTCTGGCAGCACAGCCAAGGCCAACGGCACTCCTAGGCCCGCCGCCAGCAACGCCAGGCGCGACATAGGAGCAGGGCGCACGCTCAGGGGACGCAGGCTCTCCGGCACAGTTAGCAGAGCCACCACCATCAAGGTGAGTACAACCAGCTGCATGCGCGCGGCCAAGTAGGTGTCGTAATCTGGACGTCGCCAGATCAGAAACGTCAGCAGCGTCAACACCAGGCCAAAGGCGATTAAGATTCCATATCGCTGCGTGGAAGGTAGTGCCCGCAGCCGCCCAGTCATCGTGCTGTCCTCTGCGCGCACGGCTCGCGACAGTTCGTCGAACTGGCCCTCGAAGCGGAGGTCAGGCGCATCACAGAGAAGCTCCCCCAACGGAGAGTCCCCGCCATAGAGCGCCTGACACCCGTCGCAGCCACGCAAGTGCTCCACGACATCGACGTCTTGTCGCCGAGACTCTAGTTCGCCCACACGGGCCATCTTCTCCAGATCAGTGCAGTTCACGCCGTTCTTCTCCGTACTCCACAGCCAAGGCGGCGGTTACCCGCTTCCGCTAACACCGCCGGTGGCGCGATGGGCATCCGCCTCGAGATCACCGCGCATGATGCGGTAGGCACGGTGGGCCCTCACCTTCACCGCTGCCTCCGAAATGCCTAAAATTGCGGCGATTTCTGCCATCGCTAGGCCGCCAAACCAATGCAGGAGCACCACCTCTCGCGGCGCATCTGGCAGCTGGGCCAACGCATGATCTAGCTGTTGACGCGTATCAAAACGGACCTGTTCGCCGACTACCCCGCCGAGCTGTGCGGGCGTCGCGGCATCCAGAGGGGATTCTGGCCGTCGCCCCAGGTACCGGAGGTGCTGTCGCTTCAGGTTCAACGCGATGGTGTAGAGCCAAGGGCGGAATGGGCGGTCCGCCTCGTAGTCTGCCCGGTGCCGATGAAGCTGCAGAAAAACCTGCTGTACCAAGTCCCGCGCGTCCTCCTGCCTCCGCAAACCTCGCGCCATGACCGCCCCCAAACGGCCCGAGTATCGACTGAAGATCACTTCGAACGCGCCGCTCTCGCCACGAGCATGCGCCGCCATCAACTCTTCGTCGCTCAAGTCTTTCAATACGACACCCGACCCGCACCGATGTACCACCACCTGCCCGCTGGGCGCCAGAGAACCCTCGACACCAGCGCTCCCCGCGACGACGGCTACACAAAGGCTTGAAATGGGCCCAAAGCGGCGGCACGGCGGCACCCTGAGCGCCAGGAAATCATGGATGCACCGAAGGACTGGGTCACGAACCCACTGACGGTGATGACACGGACGACGAGAGCACGGCCGAGGGAGACAGCGACGCCACCGCCGTGGCATCCTACGGCGAATAGCTATTCGTCTCCGACAACGCCGTTGTTGGCGGAGCGGCGCGCTTCGGCGCCTTGGACACCGTCAAGTACAGGTCCCAGCGGATCCGACGCTCCGACGTCGACTGCAAGGTCAGACCGGGCACGTTCACATCCCCGGTAGCGTTGATTCGGACCCGCAGGAGCTTGTCACTGCGCCTCTCGACTGCGTAGCAACGGTCACAGGTGCGCAGGTGTTTGACGTGGGTCACCTTCTTCAGTAGGTCGCCTGGCCCCTGCCCTCGCAAGAGTTCCGCGAAGGTCGCAGCGAACCGTCTCGGCGAGTAGAGGGCAAGGAGGCGCGAACCATCGTAGAGTCCCAATTGGGCTTGGCGCTCATCTGAGCTCATCAAAGCGACGGCATCGTAGACGTCCGCGACGTCCGCGGGCCCCACGACCTCTTCGTTCGTCTCTGGTGCCAGCGTGTCGATACTTCGATCGAGCAGCACGACGAGCCGCCCAGCGCGCAACAGCAATGGCAGGTCCGACAGCGGTGCTGGCAACTCCTGCTGCCCGCCCGTGACTAGCCGCCGCCGATTCCAGTCGAGATACAGCTCGTCCGGCAAGACGACGCTGCGTCGCCGTTCACCGCGCCGCACGACGGGCGCGACGACGAATGCTGGGCCGTAGTAGTAGGCATCGTCGATGGCGGCGAGCTCGGGCCTGTCCGGGTGCTCGAAGAACAGGGGGCGCATCAGCGGCTCGCCGTGCTGGGCGGCTTGATTCGCCCACGTATAGACGTAAGGGAATAGTCGGGTGTGCAGGCGCGCGTACTTGCGCCAAACCTTGCGCGCCAAAACCGAGTTCCAGATCGACGCCTTGGAGCGTCGGTTGGCACCAACGCAGGCGTCCTGGTCCTGCATGTTCGGCGTCAGGGCCGCTTGCTGGATCCAACGCACGAGCAGCTCTTCATCGGCCGCTTTCACGCCGTCAGCAACACAGTGATACCCGCCGATGTCGCTCCCCCAAAACGGAGCACCCGAAATGCTGAGGTTCAAACCTCCTCTGACGACGCTCGGCAGACCATCCGAATCCTCGAAGGACGCGGCGGGATCTCCTGCCCACACCATGGGCACGTACGCGGACGAACCAGTGTAGCCACTGCGCATGAAGGCCAGCCAATCTCCCGCCAAGGGACTCGCTTCCATCGCTTCGTGCAAAGCCCGGGCGTACTGCACTGGGTACAGGTTGTGCAGCGCTTCGCCGGACGTTCCGTCATGAGCAATGACGTCAGGAGGAACATACTCGCCGAAGTCGTACATCCACCCGGAGTACCCTAGGCGCATTGCCCAGTCGAAGGTCTGTTGGTACCAGGCCTTGGCCTCGGGATGCGTGAAGTCTACGAGGTTACTGTGAACCATACGGCCGCCAGTCACGATCCAGAGGTTCGGCAGGCTACCATCGGGACGACGCAAGAAGTAACCTCTCTGCACCGCGTCCGGTAGCATCGGCGCGAATGCTCGAGCCGATCGGGAGACGAACGAATTGTAGTAGCCATTGACACGATAGCCAAGTCGCCTGGCCTCGGCATTCCACTCCGACAGCTCCCACTGCCGCCCCTGATGCGCCGCGTGCGGAAAGAAATGCATGGCGTCGTCGATAGCGGTCAGCGGCAGGTCCGCATCGCGCATTGCCTGGATCTCCGGAACGTCCCTGCGGAGGGAACGTCGCGAAATGCGTCGTCGCGGTCCAAATGCCCACTTCGGCGGCAGCATCGGACGCCCCGTCACCTCGGTGAACCGGTCCACGACGTGGTACGGCCAAGGCCGGGGATCAGAGGAGGACGGAACGTACACTTCGTAGTCGAGACGCGGACCGAAGTGGGAAACGCGCCAACTTCCGGGTCGAGTCTGCTGCAGGTCGAACTCGCTGCGGTAGGAAGTGTCCAACCAGAAGCCGTATCCCAACGTGGAGACGAAGAACGGGACAGGGTAGTAGGTCATCAGCTCGCCGTTGGGCCACGGGTTGTTCCAACCCGCAAGGACCTGTTCGCCAAGCCCCACACCGCCCTCCTCCGCCCAATTGAAGACAATCTTGCCGTGTTGATTCAGCGCGTTGAACCGCTCGCCAAAACCGAGGTACCCCTCCCCAGCACTGGCCGAAAAGCCTGCGGACCAAGCACGGGGCAGCCCGCTTTCCAACTCGGCCGAAACCCGCAGCGCGCCTGGACGGGTGGAGAGGGTGACATGGACGGGCGGCTTCGCATCCCCGGACGAGAGCACGATCTTCGCTTGGTCCGCCGCAAGCTCGATCTCTTCGACGTCCGTGGGAGCGGTGTATGGCTGAAGGTTGGCCGTTGCCCGAATGTAACCCGGGGACAGCTGCGTTTCGTAGTTGACTTGCCCGGTGGTCCACGCAACCGGTGCGCGACCATCTCCGGCTGCACCGCGGCTCGTCGAAAGCACCGTTTGTCCGGCAGCGTTCAGAACCGAGAAGCCGAACGGTTCATCCGAGATCCAAACCCGAATGTCCTGGGAGGCAATGCTCCAAGTCCCCAAAGGCTCCGCTGCAGGAGCTCCACCGCGCGCGGGAACACAAGCAGATGCCCAGCAGGCAACGATCGCCAGGTTTTGCCACCGCAGGTTCACAGGTTAGGGTTACACGTCGTCGCAAAAGTCGCAAAACTGGGTCACGCGAATCTCGCAGCGACTCGCATCGCCAGTGTGCAACGATAGACACTCGCGCACACGGGCGGACACAATGTCACCTCGCTAGCTGGTCAGACCTCATGTTGAAACGGATCCCCGAACCCGAATTGATGCTGGATCGAGCACAGGCACGGGCCTATGCGGACGCTGACTTCGAGCAAGCGCATCAGAGCTTCGTGAGCCACCTCAGGCGCTGCCTACCCGACCTTCCGGCGGAAGCCGCCGCGCTCGACCTGGGCTGCGGGCCCGCCGACGTCACTCGGCGCGTGGCACTGAGCTATCCCGGTTGGCGAATCGATGCCATCGATGGCTCACCCGCTATGTTGGACATTGGGCGCTCGGTGCTAAAAGAAGCCGGCCTTTCGGAGCGCGTGACACTGCACGAAGCGCGACTGCCTGCTTGTCCGCTACCACGGAACAGGTACGACGTCGTGCTTTCGAACAGCCTGCTGCATCACCTCCATTCACCGGACACACTGTGGCAGGCGGTTCGGGACTACGCGACCCCTGGCGGTAGCGTATTCGCCATGGACCTGTCACGTCCCAAGAACACTTCCGCCTTGAACGCCCTGCTCGACACTGCGCAATCCGAACCCGAAGTACTGCGGCGAGATTTCCACAATTCACTCCTCGCAGCATATACGGTGAAGGAGGTCGAAGAGCAGCTGAAGCGAAATGGTCTAGGACATCTGCGTGTCGCGCACCCCTCCGACCGTCACTGGATAGCTTGGGGAAAACTCTGACAGACAGGTGCGAAAAAGGCTGCGCAGAAACCTGACAATTCTGTGACACCAGCAGTTCACCCGAGTGACGCATCCACGGCACTCCTGAAACAATCGTCACGTTCACCCAACTGACGTATTCGTGCCCTGGGTGTGGCACAGACCATCCGCATAGTCGCTCAAACCCACAGCAGGGAGAACGGCATGCAAAACGAGCTAGTAGCGCCTGGGGGGCGAATGAAGGAAATAGCTGCGCCTGAGTCAAAAGCAACAATGGCAGAAGAGGTGGCACGCCTCGACGAGAGCCAGAAGCTCTACACCAGTGGTCAATACAACGTCATCCTCGCGCAGAAAGCACAAATCCCAGCGATGGTCCGTGAAATCGGTCGTCTCCGTGAGCTGAGCTTTCGCGCTGTCCAAGAGGGAACCGGCGAAGCCCGTGACTTGGACATCTTCGACGACTGGTACATGCACCTCTTGGTTTGGGACGCTGGAGAGCAAGAAGTGCTTGGCGCCTATCGCATCGGGCTGACTGACTCGATCCTCCGCGAGCACGGGGTCAAGGGGCTCTACACGAGCACTTTGTTCAACTACGCGCCAGGCTTCTTCGAAAGGTTGGGACCGGCACTGGAGATGGGCCGCTCTTTCGTTCGCCCGGAGTACCAGCGCTCCTCGATGGTTCTGGCCTTCTTGTGGCGCGGCATCGGTCGCCTGATCTCGATGCGTCCTCGCTACGGCAAGTTGTTCGGCCCCGTTAGTGTCTCCCACGCATACACGGAGCGCTCACGCCAATTGATTGCTCAGAGCCTGTTCTCCGACGAACATCGTCACGAGCTACACGACCTAGTAGGCGCCCTGCGCCCCGTCGGTACTGACGAACTCGGCGCTGCGCCGCCGGAGACGAACGTCAAGAAGCTGCACAAGACAGTTGCAGCGTCCGAGCCTGACGGCAAGGGAGTGCCGGTGCTCGTCCGCGAGTACATCAAGCTCAGTGGGCGCTTTCTCGCCTTCAGCATCGATCCCGCGTTTGGCGATGCCATGGACGGCCTTGTCGCTGTGGACCTCGAGCATACCTCTCCGCGACTCTTGAAACTGTACATGGGACCCGAAGCCTACGAGCACTTCGAAGCTGTCCGGCGCCGCTCACACCAACGTGAAGAGGCGACGAACGCGTACGCAAGCGTTTGACGGCGTTCGCAGCGTCCGGTACTGGGGTGACCCATGAGGTCCCTCCGGGCGCACCTGCCTGAACTCGAAAAGCTCGAGGCGTTGATCCCAGAGTTGGGCCCAGCCAGGACGCGGGTCATTGGGCACGCTGAGTACCAGGCAGAGACGTTGCCCATCCACTCCGTGGGCTTTGGCCCGGAAGACCCCACGACGCCCGTGTTGGTGTTCGTGGGGGGTGTGCATGGCCTGGAACGCGTGGGCAGCCAGGTGCTCTTGGCACATCTCAACACGTTCAGGGCGGCTCAGTCGTGGGACGAGATGCACCGTCAAATGCTCGAAAGAGTGCGGGTGTTCTTCATTCCCATCCTCAACCCCGTCGGCATGTCGATTCGCACACGGGCTAACGGAGCCGGGGTGGACTTGATGCGCAATGCGCCCACGAATGCCGCCGAGTCGGGCCGTTGGTTCGAGCTCTACCGAGGCCACCGCCTCTCTAACCGCCTACCGTGGTATCGGGGCAAAGCCGATGAAACGATGCAGCCGGAAGCGGAAGCGCTGTGGCGCTTCGCGCGCCGCGAAATCTTCCCGGCCAGCATCGCGATCACTCTCGACGTTCACTCGGGATTCACGGGCAAGGACAGGCTCTGGTTCCCCTACGCTCGCACACGCGCGCTGTTTCCAAGAGCCCCGGAAATGGTCGCGATGGAGCAACTACTTCGCGAAACACATCCCAACCACCGCTACGTCGTTGAGCCGCAATCTATAAACTACACGACACACGGCGACCTGTGGGATTACATCTTCGACCAACACTCTGCGCTCGAAAAGGGCAAGC
The DNA here is from genome assembly GCA_050298815.1 of Polyangiaceae bacterium. Classification (GTDB taxonomy): domain Bacteria; phylum Myxococcota_A; class Polyangia; order Polyangiales; family Polyangiaceae; genus SZUA-265. Next base: position 80,494 of record JBNKUV010000004.1, on the reverse strand, counting down.
TGCTACTGCCATTGACCCTCGAACTGAGTTCTGCTTCCTGGTATCGGAAGAACCCGCGCCAGCTCGTCAGCCGCATCGGCTTCTTCCACCCGGTCAAAGAGCATCGGCTGACGCGCGTGCTCAGGCGCCACCGCACCCTGTTCGATTTTCTCCTAAGAGCCTTGTACTCCCACCAGCATTGGCTGCCGCAGAACGAAGACCACCGCGCATCTCTGCGGCGGGAGGCCGAACTGCAGTGGGGTGATGCAGCCCCGTCTGGCTAGGCCAGGGCGAGCAGAATTTCAGAGTCGACCCAAAGTTCTGCTGGGGTACCTCCAGCGTCGGCGCCAGCGATCTACCCGGCAGGGGTCGATTGCCCTACTCTGTGGCAGTGGAAATCGCATTGGGCATCATCGGGGCCATCATCGTCGTCCTCGTCGTCATCCTCGCGTTGGCGGCGGGCAAATCTGACGAATTGGTTGTCAAACGCACGCGACACTTGGACGCCGCTCCTGGGCGCGTCTTCGAATTGATCAACGACTTCAAGCACTGGACGAAGTGGTCACCTTGGGAGGAGCTGGATCCATCGATGCAGCGCAGCCACAGCGGGAACACCAGCGGCGTCGGGGCCATCTACGAGTGGTCCGGCAACAAGAAAGTGGGGAAGGGCCGCATGGAGATCACCGAGTCCGAGGATCCGGAGCGGGTGGTGATCGCTCTGCACTTCATCACGCCTTGGGAAGCCCAGAACATAACCACCTTCACCTTGAAAGCAGTCAACGAAAGCACCGAGGTCGAGTGGCGCATGGACGGCAAACGCCCGCTGATGATGAAGGTGATGAGCCTTTTCATGAACCTGGACGACATGGTCGGCAAGGACTTCGAAAAAGGGCTGAGCAAGATGAAAGTCGTCGCCGAGACCAGCGAGGCTTGACCGCGCCGAGCGCCAGTTAGCGGCGACCGTACCCACACTCGTTACCGGCCGGTGAGGGTTGCCGAAAGGTCACCCTTGACCGTCACCGACGGGATCGAAGGATTCCGCGTGTTCCGCCAACTCGGGCGGACCGTGAAACTTCGCGCGGTACTCGAACAAGTCCGGACGTCGGTCGAGCCGCGGACGAACGCTACCCGCCGAACGGCTGCGGTACAGATCGTTGATGTCGAGGTCCGAGACCAGCAACATCTCGACGTTGCTGTCCGCTTCGGCCTGCACGCCGTCACTGGCAAACTCGAAGTCCGCCGGACAGTACACTGCCGCTCGCCCATAGTGGATGTCCATCGCCGCAACACTCGGCAGATTGCCGACGATTCCGGCAGTGACTACGTAGATCTGGTTTTCGATGGCGCGCGCCTGAGAGCAATACCTGACGCGGCAATAGCCTTGTCGATCGTCGGTGCAGTAAGGCACGAACAAGACCTCCATCCCCTGATCAGCCAAGTAACGAGCCGCCTCGGGAAATTCCGAGTCGTAACAAATGAGGATGCCCACCTTGGCCTTTGGCGTGTGGAACACCTGTAGCTGGCTGCCACCCTCGATACCCCAACTGCGTCTTTCGGAAGGCGTGATGTGGAGCTTTGGCTGGTAGTTGACGGTCCCATCGGGCGCCACCAGCGGGCAGGCGTTGAGCAGCTTGTCATCCCCTTGGATCGGGTGTGAACCACCGACGATGTAGATGCCGTAGGCCTTGGCCAATCGTTGATACAGCTCGATCACATCGCTGGTGAGCTCCACCAATCGCGCGATGCCTTCCAGAGCCGGCAGATTCCTGAGCTTCTCCTGGGACAGCAACTGCATCGTGGTGAACTCGGGAAACAGCACGAAGTCCGCCTTGTAGTCGGCAGCGGTCTCTACGAAGTATTCGATCTGTTCGGCGAATTGTTCGAAGTCCTTGATGCCACGCACCTGATACTGCACGGCCGCTACACGTACCTTCTGCTGCCGGTCCTTCTGCGGACGGTGGCTGGGATTGCCCCACTCCATCAACACCGCGGCATTTCGACTCTTGGGATCCCGAACGTAGTTGCGCAGGACCCCACGAACGACGAACCCCTCATTGAGCTGGAAGTTCAGCACACCGTCGACCCTGTCGCCGGTTTCCACCGACGCCACGTACTCCTCGGGTGACTGCGAGTCCGCCGCGGCGGCATAACCCTCGAGTCGCCCACCGAGGAGGATGCGCCGGAGGTTCAGCCGATGACACACATCGCGGCGCTCAGCATAAAGTTCGTGGGCAATGCCAAGGCGTCGGTAGTCGGGATGGACGTACACATCTGCGCCGTAGAGCGTGTCCCCTCTCGGGTCGTGGTTGTGGAAGAAGCCCCCATCCGTGATGCCAGCGAAGGTGTGTGGCCGGTAGGGATCCGTTCCCAAGTGGACGATGAGACTCGACGCGCCAGCCACGATGGTACCGCCTATCTCGACGAGAAGCTGTCCCTCGGGAAACAGGCGGCTGTGATTCTTCAGCTGCGCCCGGTTCCAAACGACGTTCTGCTCCCCGGGGTCGGGAAAACACAGACGGTTCAGGGCCATCAACGCGGCGGCGTCTTCTTCGCCAGCGCGGCGCAACGTCGCTTCGCCTTTGCTGGTTTGAAAAGTGCGGGGGATCATCAGTAAAACTCCAGAAACTCAGACTTGGCGTTGCTTTCTGCCCGAGGACCATGTCACTTGGTACAGGTCGTTACGTCGGTCAACCCAGGGGCGCACGGTCCCAGCCCGCTTCGTGCGACGCAACAGGTCCATGTCCAACTCGTTAATCACCAGCGTCTCGATGTTCGGCGTGGCCTCTGTAGCGATGCCGCCACGCGCGAAATGCAGGTCGGCTGGAGTCAGTACGCATGCCTGACCGTAGTGAATATCAGTGCCCTCGACTGAGGGCAGATTGCCGACAGCCGCGGAAAGCACAGCATAGACGTGGTTTTCGATGCAACGCGCCTGGGCACACGTACGAACGCGGGTGTAGCCCGACTCGATATCCGTAGCGACCGGCACAAATAGGATCGCTGCGCCCTGAGCTGCCGCGATCCGGGACAGCTCGGGGAACTCCACGTCGTAGCAAACGAGAATTGCCACCTTGCCGCAATCCGTATCAATCACCCGCATTTCGTTTCCCTGGGTTACCCCCCACCACGTTTTCTCGGACGGCGTGATGTGCAACTTGTACTGCTTGGAGAACGTACCATCTCTTCGAAATAGATACGCGACGTTGAACAGGTTACCGTTTTCCATGCTCAGGTGAGAACCGGCAACGATGTTGACGTTGTACTTGATGGAAAGGCGCATGAAGAGCTGTTCGTATTGCTCAGTGAACTCGCTCAAGCGGCTCGCGGCCAACGCCGGTCTGGAGGCGGGCACCAAGGACAACAGCTGGTTCGTCAACCGTTCCGGGAAGAGCAAGAAATCCGCCCTGTAGTCACCAGCGGTGTCCACGAAGAATTCGCATTGCTTGGCGAATTCTTCGAAGCTGTCGACGGCGCGCATCTGGTATTGAGTGGCGGCGACACGCACACGTGTCTTGCCGGAGCCGTCGTGGGGAAGGCGCGCGGGGTTGAGCCACTCCATGTAGACTGCGTAGCCGCGCGACTCTTTGTCACTAGGTAGGTAATTGGGAAGCACTCTACGAATCGCAAAACCGTTTGCCAGCTGCGCTGTCAGCACGGGATCCTTGAGCCGCTTCTTGATCACCCGACTAACGTATTCCTCGGCGCTCAGCTTGTCGGCGTACTTGTCGTAGCCTGGAATGCGGCCGGCGATGAGCATGCCGCGTAAGTTCAGCTTTTGCGCGAGTTCCTTGCGCGCATCGTAGAGGCGCCGGGCGAGCCTGAGGCCACGATGACTGGGATCGACCGCGATGTCGATGCCGTAGAGCATGTCACCGTCCGGGTCGTGGTTGGAAATGACTCCATCGCCGCTGATCGCTTCGAAGCTGTGCCAGCTGCGCACGTCCTCCTTGGAGACGATGAGGGAGCTGCTGGTGGCGACCAATTTGCTGCCGTGCTCAATCACGAGCTGCCCCTCGGGAAATCGGTCCAGCTGCGCCTTGATCTGGGCGTCCGTCCACGGTGGGATGTCTGGGAAACAGCGCCGCTGAAGATCCTGGATGGCTCGGGTGTCGCTCTTGCGCATGCGCCGGACGAGCAAGCGCGACCTTTTGGAAGTGGTCATCGAGAGCCCTTCTAGCTCAATCCTACGCTGATGGCTTGCCCTTCTCCATCGATCCTTGTCGCCGACTGAGGGCGGGTGATAGCTTGTACCGCTGATGACCCAAGTGCAGCCGTCCAAACCAGACCAGCGAGTCTTGGTGGTGATCCCAGCCCGTGGTGGCTCCAAAGAAATCCCCCGCAAGAATCTTTGCCCCATTGGCGGCAAACCGCTCATTGCCTGGGTGATCGAAGCGGCACTGGCAGCTCGGGTCGACCGCGTACTCGTCACCACCGATGACGAGCGCATCGCACTGACGGCGCGCCGCGTGGGTGCAGAGGTCCTGATGCGCGACCCAGAACTCGCCCGGGATGCAGTCACGCTCGACCCGGTAGTCTACGACGCCGTCCAGAAGGAGGAGGGCGCGGGTCGAAGCTACGACCTCGTGCTCACGGTGCAACCGACGAGTCCGCTGCTGCGAGCTTCCACCATTCGACGCATCATCGACCGCTTCAACGCAGAAGAAGTGGACACCATCCTGACTGCGTTGGACGACACCCACTTGGCCTGGGAGGAGCGCGACGGCAAGCCGGTGCCCGTCTACACCGCGCGGGTCAACCGCCAACACCTGCCGCGCCGCTACCGCGAGACCGGCGGGGTGCTTGCCACGCGCCGCGCCTGCATCACCAGCGCGGGCAGGATCGGCAAGCGCGTCCAACTCGAGACGTTGGCGGGCTTCGAGGGACTGGACATCGACACCGCCGATGACTGGCTCACTGCCGAAGCGGCGCTCGGCCGCAAACGCATCGCCTTCTTCGTCATCGGCAACCGCACCCAAGGGCTGGGTCACGTCTCCCGCGTGCTCACGCTCCTGGAAAGCCTGAACTCCCACCACACCAGGGTGTTCTGCACGCCTGAGCAAGAGCTCGCGATCAGCACGTTCGAAAGCGCCTTCTACAAACCCGAGTGCGTGTCGATCGCCGACAGGATGGTCGCCCTGGAGCGCTTCGGGGCTGACATCGTGATCCACGACGAGCTCGACACCGATCCGGACCAACTCCGAGCGGAGAAGGCCGCTGGCATGAAGGTCGTCGTGTTCGAGGACTTGGGCCCGGGCCAGCAAGAGGCGGACCTCGTCTTCAATGCCCTGTTTCCGGAGGCGCAAACCGACGTGAGCCGCAAGCGCTTTTTTGGCCCGGACGTCTACTGCCTGCGCGACGAGTTCCGCCACGCCAAGCGCAATCCGTTTCGTGAACGTCCCGAGCGTATTCTGATCACCTTTGGCGGCACCGATCCGAGCGGCCTGACACAGCGAGTCCTCAGCTGCGTGGCAACGCACTCTGCGCTCCCGATCACTGTCGTGGCGGGGCGCGGTTTGGCAGACTTTGACGCTCTGGAGAAGCAGGTAGCGGATATCGCCGGCGACGGCAGGAACATCACGCTGCACCGAGACGCGGCGCTGATGAGCGAGCTGATGGGCGGGGCGGACATCGCGTTCTCCTCGGCTGGCCGCACCCTCTACGAGCTGACCCACATGGCCGTCCCCACCATCGTCTTGGCGCAAAACGACGTCGAGATGATGCATCGGTTCGCCTCCATCGACAATGGCTTCATCTCCCTGGGCAAGGGCGTGGAGGTCTCGGACGACGCTATCTTGGCGGCACTTCAAGCACTTCTTTCGAGCGTCGAGCTGAGGCGCGCGCTACATGACAGAATGCTGGCACGCGATCTCACCCGCGGCCGCGATGTCGTCGTCAAAGAGATCCTGGAGAGCACCCCATGAGCACGTTGCCACATCCACCCAAGTGCCCACAATTCCAGCGCAAAGCTGGGAACGGGCCGTACGTCATTGCTGAGATCGGGGTCAACCACGAAGGCCAGATGGACCTCGCCAAACGGCTCATCGACGAGGCGGCCAACGGCGGCAGCGACTGCGTGAAATTCCAGACCTACAAGGCGCACAAGCTGGCGTCCAAGAACTCACCTTCGTACTGGGACCTCAACAGCGAACCGACAACCTCGCAGCGCAAGCTCTTCGAAAAGTACGATGGCTTCGATGCGCCAGAATACGAAGCGTTGGCCGCCCACTCCAAAAAAAGAGGCGTGGATTACGCGTCCACCCCCTTCGACCTGGGCGCGGTGGACATGCTCGCTCCCTTCATGCCGTTCTTCAAGATCGCCTCCGCCGACATCACCAATACGGCATTGCTGGACCGAGTCGCCAAACACGAAAAGCCCGTGTTGATCTCCACGGGCGCTTCCTACCTGTCCGAAATTGAAGAGGCCGTCAGACGCCTGAGAAGGACGCTGCCGCCGGAAGCCATCTGCGTGATGCACTGCGTCTTGAGTTACCCCACCGACTACGCCAACGCGAACTTGGCTGCCATCGGTTACCTGCGTCAAGTGTTCCCCGAGCACCCCATCGGCTACTCCGATCACACGCGCCCCGACCCTTCGATGCTGGTCCTGGTCAGAGCCTACGAACTCGGCGCAACCATCATCGAGAAGCACTTCACCCACGACAAGACACTGCCCGGCAACGACCACTACCACGCGATGAACGAGGCAGATCTCGAGGTGTTCCGAAAAGCCATCGACCTGCTCCACACTGTGGAAGGCGCTGCCACGAAGACCGTTCTCGAAGTCGAGCAGATCTCGCGCAAGAACGCACGTCGCTCACTGGTCGCTGCGAAGGACCTCAAACGAGGCCATGTCATCACTGCGAGCGACTTGGAGGTGAAGCGACCTGCCTTCGGCCTGCCGCCGTCGGCATTGGAGTGGGTGGTGGGAAAAACCCTGCAGCGCGATCTGGAGGCGGACGACTTCCTGACGATGGAGCACTTGGTGGGCGGCAACTGAACGCTCACACGTTCGGCAGTATCGCGGAAAAGTCCAGCGGGGCCTCGCCCACGCCGAACAGACGCTGCGCTATGTCTCCAAGCTCGCTCCCGTCACGAGTGGCGTCACAAAGACGAGCAACGTCGGCTGCACTCTCAGCCACTTGAACGAAACCTTGCTCGACGAGCAGTTTCAACTCATCGAACCAATTCGGCGACGGCAGCACGACGCTGGTACACGAAAACGCCAACGCCTCGACGGCAATCGTCGAAAACATGCAAACGGCTAACCGACACCGAGACAGGAGGTCGTAACTGTCGACCTGGGGAGCGGCGAGTTCGACTCCCGCCGAGGTGGCGTTCTCATAGACTCGCTCGACTTCCTTCTCGTTGGGGTGCGGCTTGAGCACCACGCGGGTATCGGCTGGTAAGACTGCACGAAGTTCGGCTGCGAACTTGTTCAAATGCGACTGCACGAACCCGACGTTCTGCCCGAATATCACCACCAGCGGCTCGACTGCGGGCTTGCGACCTTCCAGCTTCGTCCGGATCCAAGGGTGCCCACCCACGTGCCAACGACCCCTGAAGTAGGGACTGACCCGGTCCAGCAGCTGGCCGTAGTGCTTGCCAAAAACAACGAGCTGATCGGGCGCGTGAGACGCCGCAAAACTCGGCTCGAAGACATATCCCGGGTGGCTCTCGTGAATCACCCCGTGCTGCAACTCGATCAATGGGACCCCTGCATTGCGCAAGACGGCCTGCAACGGGATGTGCTGATTGTAGGAGCACAGCACGAAGGCGGCCTTGGGGCGTGCACCAGCGACCAAGAGCTCACTCACACCACGCCAAAGTTGTCCAAACGCCGCCTCCCGAATGACCTCGAACGGGGACAGCCCCAGCTCACCAAAGCGGCAGATGTGGTCGGCTACGGCATGGGGAACGAAGCGAGCCGTGCGCGCTGCGAGGGTGCGCGCCGTATCAAAAAGGGCATCCAGGAACACGACGTTGCCATCTGCAATGCGATTCTGGTTGGTCGGATTCGTCTCCAGATAAACCACACGATCCGAAAATACTCGATCGACGTCGTGCGCGAAGACGCTCTTGGAGTCGTGACCGATCCAACGACGGTAAGCCGTCGAGCCCAGCACCCAGATGTCACGCTGTCCGACAGCTGGGAGAAGCTTCTGCACCAAGTCTTGCAGCGACGCCGGAGCGCGCTCCAAGGAGCGAGCCCGTTTGGTCGCCGCCGGTGCAGCTTGCCCATGCTGCAACAGTCGGTTGTACGCGCGCAGGCGCAGGTGCGGCCAAACCGGATAGCCCAACACCTTGGCGTCCCAGAGCCCGTGCAGGCTTTCCAGACGTAGCAAGGTCTCAATCGCGGCGTTCAAGACATCCTCGGGGCTGGCTGGAATCGAAACCGCATCCGCCCTTCGTAGCGTGGACACGCCCAGGTGTCAGGACCTTGCGCCAGGACAGCGGCCAGGGGGCCTCTGCCCGGTCTATCCCCCGGAGCACGGAATCAAGCCCAAGCGGCCACCTTACGGGCCACCCATTCCGGGTCCTCCAGCGGCAAGTCGTGACCCGCGCTGGGGTGCTCGACGAGCTCGGCGCCCAGTGCTTCGGCAATGCTTCTGGAACAGTCCGGGGACACCAACTCGTCCCCTCGGGAAGAAAGGACCAGGATGCGTTGGTCGAGCTCGGTGGGAACTCGGTATCTCGCCGCGGCCACGAGTTGGCGCACGAAGGTGGCGCGCGTCACTGGATGGCTGTCTTGGAAGACACTTGCCAAGAGCGCGTAGTCGCGGGCGTTCTCTCGCTGCAACTTGGTCGACATGCGGTAGATGGACCGTTCGCGATCGTCTGCTCGGGCTTCCGTGAGCGCGTTGGCCAAGCCCAGCATCGCCCGGGGTCGCATGCGTTGAAACATCGTCGACAAACGTGAGCTCGTATTGATGACGACGACGTGAGAAAACCACTCGGGATAGAGCTCAGCCAGCGTCAAGCTGACCATGCCTCCGAGGCTCAGCCCCATCACACCCCAGGGCTCGACGTCGCGACCCGCGATCAACTTGAAGCGGTCGAAGACATCGAAAGAAATGTCGTCCACCGTCCAGGGCGACATCCGGGTGAATTCCGTACCAACACCCGGTAAATCGAGCTTGGACACCTGTATCCGCAGGGATTGCGCCAGCAAGTCCGGAAAGCCAAACCAATGCCTCTGCTCGCGGGTGAGCCCCCTGAGAATCAGCCAGTTGCGAGGGATGGACATGGGATCATGCAATAGCGCCCGTGGCCAGCGAGCGAGAAGTTGCGGCGGACCTGTCACCGTATCTTTGCGCGGCTGGGCGCCGTCCGCCACACGCCCCGGTCCCGGGCCACCTTCGATGCCGTGGCGGGGGCCAGACAGTGCAGTCCGTCATCGGCCGACTCGTCGAGGTCTGGTACTTAGAACGCGGGGTCGAGTTCTCGGCCCTCGGCGCCTGGACCGTCAAGAACCGCGATGTGCAGTGCGGAGCTGAACCGGACGAGTGTTACGTATTTGGCAGTACGGCGGATTGTGCCGCGCGGGACCTCGCCATCGAGGTAATCTGGACGAAGAAACGGCCAAAGCTCGACTGAGCTTTGGCCGTTTCCCGTGAGGGGCGAGACCCGCCGCGCCTCCAAACTACGTGGGGCGCGGCGCGTCCGGGAACGTCACAGTAGATCTGCGTACGCGACGACACCCACGGTGCTGGAGAACCAGGTGTCCTTGGCCTCGTCCGCGTCGGCGTTGGCGTAGACCTCTTCACTCGCCTGCTCGACACGGTTGTCCCAGCGAACGATGAAGTTGTCGACGCCTTCGACCGGCTTGACGTCAATCGTGAGCGTACCCGTGATGAGGCTATCCTCGTCCGTTCCGAACAGAGCGCCATCTTCCGAAGCGAGGTACTCGCCGCGAACCGCCACGCCGAACTGCGGCGTGAAGGCGTAGCCTGCGGCCAAGCTGCCGCCCCAGAAGGAGGCGATGCCGTCTTCGCTGCCAGCGTTGAAGTCGAAGTTACCCACGAGGCTGAAGTCGCCGGCGCTCACGGTCAGCACGACGTCGACGAAGGTGTCGATGAACGCGGTGTTGTCTCGGGTGGTTGTGTTGGCCGTGGTTTCCGGCGCCAGCGACTGAAGCACACCTGCAACCAGGCCGAAGGAGCCGTTGTCGTAGCCAACCTGAACACCTGCGTTCAAGGCGTCGGTACCCAGGTTCGAGGTGTTGGGTGCGTTGACCAGCAAGCCGCGGAACACGAGCTCCCCGGTGGCGTATTCAGCCCGCAACCCCGTGTGCCAGAAGGGCTGGTAGTTGAAGTAGAGTTCGCCGCGCGTGTAATTCAGGTTGTTCCAGCTCTCGGCAACTTCGGCGCCGTAGATGGTGCCGAAGGTTCCGAGGTCCAACGACAGACCTTCAGTCGGGCGCCACGTCGCGTAGGCGTTCGTGATGGGCCCGAGTGTGCCCGTACCGTAGGTCGCAACCGCGTCACCGAAACGCAAGCTACCGGTCAGACCCCATTCACCGCCGTCGTAGCCGAGATCGGCTCCGAGCCAGTTGAGCCCAAAACCGCTTTCCGCGGTTCCATCGGGACCATTGTTGGCGTAAACGCCACCGCCGCCACCGGGGGTGCCAGACTTGGCGGTCTGGAAGCCGCCCCAGGCGTCAGCAAAAACGAACAATGAAGGCGTCCCAGCGGACTCTTCCTCAGCTTCCTCTGCGGGAGCTGCTTCAACAGGCGCCTCTTCCATGGGTGCCGCTGCCACGGGTTCCGCCATCGGCGCGGGCTCGGCGGAAGCCTCAACTCCCATCTCCATGGATGCGGACGCCTGGGCCGGAGCTGGCTCAGCGGGGGCAGGTGCCGGGGCGGGCTCAGCCGGAGCAGCTGCGGGCTCGGCCGGGGCCGGTGCAGCAGCCGGGGCTGCCGGCGCGGGAGCTGCCGGCGCGGGAGCTGCCGGGGTGGCTGCTGGAGTAGGGGCGGGGGTGGGCGCAGGCGCCGGGGTCTGGGCAGCTGCGAGACTGACGGACAAGAATAGTATGGTACCAGCCGAGAGGGCGGTGAGCGCCGGCACTCGGCTCTGATTGCTAAGCTTCATCTAGTTGACTCCTTCTTCGAAACACCGGCAACCGATTCCGGCTCGAATGGGCAAATGCCCGAGTTCTCTGTGTTGCACGGGGTGGTAGCCATCGCGGGATTGCCCGCGCGTTGCGAGTTTGTTTCTAAGTTTCGAAACATTGTGGAATTCGACCGACATGACCCAAGTCGGTCCTGCTCACAGGTTTACCGACACAGGCGCAGTGAAATCGCCATATTCCGGTGGGCTCGCAGTAGAATGAGAAATTCTCGCTCTCCGGTCCGCGCCGCATCAAACGCCGCGTACCCCCCGCGCGGCGGGTGTGGCACCGTAGGCGGGATGCGCTCGCGTGCCCGTAATCACTGGATCGCTGGGGTGGTACTGCTAGGGATGCTCGCGTCGGCGACCGCAGCTGCGCAGCCCAGTCCAGAGGGGAGCCCCGCACCTCCGCCCGCAAGTGGTCCCGCCGGAGAACCGCCCGCTGGCAGGACGCCCGCGCCAGCTGGCGGTGAAGCGCCCGCTGAGGGACAGCCACCCAAGCAGCCAGAGCCTGCACCGCCGGAGGGTGCCCCCACCCCGCAGGCGCCCAGCGCGGCACCGGCTGGACCTCCCGCCGCAGCTGCACCGCCAAGCGACTTCCCAGTGCAGGGAGCGCCTCCACCGCCGCCCACCACAGAGGCGTCAACCCCCGCGGGAACCGCGGTACCCACCCCCCCCGCTGCCACACCGCCTGCTGGCCCCCCGCCCGCCTCCGGCCAGCCCGCGAGTCCGATGTTGCCACCCGCCGCCCCGCTTCCGCCGGCGGGCGCCGCAAGTGCGGCGGGAGCTCCGCCGGCAGGGGCCGAGGCGACCGCCTCTGGCCCGCCTTCGCCCGGCACTCCCGGTGGTCCGTGGTCTTGGGCGACACCCAGCGGTGACCCCACCGCGGACCAGGGCACCGGAAACAATGCAGAGCGGGAGAAAGTCAGAGCGCGCGTGCGCTGGCGCGGCACTGCCTTCATGTGGAGCCACGAGGCGACCACCAGCGCCGTCGGCGTCGGCAGCGACTTTCAGAGCACCAGCCACCAGGTTTACACGCAAGGGTACGCCCTGACGTTGAACTACTACGTCATCGACTCGGACGACCTCAAGCTGCGTGTGGCAGTCACCCCCGGCCTGGATGTCGAGATGACGGACAGCGGCATGACCACGACCCGACGCGAGCCCGTCGTTCGAGACCTGCCGCTGACTACCGTGGCTATCGCGCCCCTGTACCGCAAGAAGGGCAGCCTCTACGCCACTTCGGCGCTAGGCAACTTCACCGTGATCATTCCGACGTCGAAGTACACGGCGGGTCAAGGGGATCTCGTCACCCTCTCGCCGAGGTTCATGCTGCTGCAATCGCTGCCCCTCGCCGGCAAAGGCGCCTCCTTCCTGGACAGTATTCTTGTGGGCGCTGGCGTCCGCTACGATGCACTCTTCACGGACGCCAACGTCGGCGTCTCGGAGAACGTGGACGACATCCCTCGGCAAACCGCAGGTCGCGCGGGTACCCAGAGTCCGTTGACGGGCACGGATGTGCTCTCGGGCGCGCGCGTCGCACCGCACACGTTTCGCGCCAGTGGCTTTGCGATGGTCGGTGACGAAATCCTGTCGATCCCGTTCAACCTCGCGGTTGGCGCCACCTACACGACGGCCCAACTCGCCTCGGTCGGCGACAGCCACATCGAGCTCCCCACGGGAGAGATCGAGGTGGAGTCGGGGGGACGCAAGAGCCAACCGAGCGCCGGCTGGAGCGCGGGGCTCACTCTGTTTCCTGTCACCGAACTCGGCGTTGCGCTGTCCTACTCCAACACCGCCGACCTCGACAGCGAGACACCGAACTTCCTCTACACCCCGAATGCGACCTTCGGGGCGGCATTGGTGGTCAGCCTCGATGCCATCTACGAGGGCATGACCGGGCCCCGCCGAGAAGTTCCGTTCATCTTGTTCTAGCCACCCACAACGATCGGGCTCGTTGCAGCCGGGCGTACCCGGCCGCCCGCGCTGGCGCTGCAAGCGGGGAAAGCCTGCCGGACGTACTGCCCCCAAGTTATCAGCATGCACGGTTGAGCAGTGTCACCCAATCTTTGCCGTCGGGATCCCGTTTCGTCATCGGCTGCACAGACACTCAGCAAACATGCAAGGTCACCCGTTCGATGTTCCCGCACCAGTGCCTGAACCCGCCTTGCGTCGCGCGCTTCAGCTGGCGCGCACCTCCAAGCTAGGGGGGCAGGCCGAGCGCCTGTTCAAGTTCACGCAAGCCGGCGGCCACATCGTTGGCGGCTGGGCAAAGCCGACGCCTCAAACCCACCGCCAAGGGGCGTTGGCGCTGCAGCGCCTGTGTAGCTCCCTGTGTCAAGCTCACGGTTGGCACGCCCAGGTGTTCGGCGAGCTGCCAAGAGGCCCGGCGGTGCTCGTCTCGAACCACCTCAGCTACATCGACCCGCTCATCTTGTGCGGCTTGCTGCCGTGCTGCCCGGTATCGAAGGAAGAAGTCCTCGATTGGCCACTGCTGGGCAAGGTGGGCGCCAACATGGCGGTCAACTTCGTGCGGCGGGGGGATGTGCACAGCGGCGCCGTGGCGTTACGACGAGCTCTGCGCGCCCTTCGAGCGGGCACCTGCGTGCTCAACTTCCCCGAGGGCACCACTACCAGCGGACACATGCTGCGCTTCCAACGCGGCATGTTCGGTGTGGCCCGCATCGCCGACGTGCCCGTGGTCCCCGTGGCACTGTCGTTCGAACGACGCGAGCTCGCCTGGGTGAACGACGAGATGCTCCTGCCGCATTACGCCAGGACGCTCCGCGCCGGTCCCTGCATCGTCCGCGTCAAGGTGGGCAGCGCCATGAACCCCCGCAATTTCGCCAATCCGGACGACATGGCACGGGCCGCCCGCGGGTGGATTCACGGGCACTTGGAGAGTGTTTGGCCGGATCTGGCGCACAACGGCTCACGGCACATCAGCGCCGTTGTGGCAAGAAAGCTAGCGCGCGCGCCGCTGGTTCGCGCCCCAAGACACTGACGACCGGCCGCCGAGGGCGCTGATGAAACACGACAGGAGCCGCCAAAAGCGCTAACGTGCGCGCATGGAGGCTGGGCTTTTACGCTTTCTGGAATTGGTGAAGCGAGAGCTGGGCGCGGTGGATGCGCGGCTCGAGCTGGGCGGCTTCGCCCCAACCGACGACCACCTGCTGTGGTGCAGCGTCCCTACTTCCCGCGCGCGGGTGGTCGCCATCTTTGACGAAGCGCTGGCGGACAGGGCGCAGCTCCAGCGGCGCTTGGAGCAAGTGGCCGGGAGCTTCTCCGAAACGTTGGAACGCGGCTACGCGATGTCCTTCGGCAAACACGATTTGACCTCCTCGGCGCGCGCCAAGCTCGACGCAGAGTTGACGGCCCTCACATCGCGCGCTGGCGCGGACAGAGCCGCGGTCTTCGACACCAGTTCGCCGATGATCTGGGGCGCATCGCTGGTCGAGGGCGATGCCGCCGAGAGCGCCAACCGAGAACTGGAGGCATGGGTCGAAGAGCTACGCTCGACGCGTGCCGACGAGCTGCGCTCCGCACACGGCCACGTCGTGCGCTTGACGGTCGGAGAGCGCGAGTGCCTGGCCCGCATGTTTGGCGGCCTCTACGTCTTGGTGTTGTCGTTCAAAGGCGACCTCTCCGAGCCCGTCGCTGTCGGCGCCCTACTCCACGCTGCTGACGCCATCGAGCGGTTGGTGCTCGCGCTGCCACCCGTCGATCCACCTCCTGGTGGCAAAGTGATCCGCCTACCCCGCCGCGAGGGTTGACCCTCAACGGGCGACCCCGCGGGTTCCGAGGGGGGTCAATCGATGCTCCGCAATGACAGTCGCCAAGGCGCCGACGCAGTGCTCCAACTGCGAGCGCACTTCAACGCGGGTGCGAACATGACCCGGCCCAGGTCACTCCCATTCGTACTCACACATGAAATCGCGGATCTGCCCGTCGCACAGCAGCCAGCCCCACTCCCCTTTGAGGAATGTCCCGTTCAACTCCGAGTACATCACGACGCAGTCGCTGCTGTCCGTATTCGGTAGCTCGTCGCCCAGAGTGAAGTTCGTGTATGGCACAGAGGGGTCTGTTTCGTCGGTCGCACCGTTGAGGAGCCATTCGTAATCGCCCTCGACAAATTGGTCCGTTAATCCGATCCATACCGCCCGGGCGTCGTTGGTGGTCGCGTAGGCGAGGTCAGCCACGAGGTCGTTCTCAGCGCCCGACGTGATGCGCACTAGGTGTGCACTGTTGGCCCGGCACTGAGTTTCGGCAGCGACGGCTCGTTGTTGACTGGAGTAGTACATGTAGCAGGAGTCCCCGTCGATCAAGTGGGCATCCCCAAAGGGGCAGAGTCTCTCGCAGTCCCGGGAACAGTAGTCGCTGGGCGTGCCAGCGGTCGCGGTCGCCGAGCAGACCTTGGTGCACGTGGCATCACAGACGGCGACGTGCAGGGACGCATTCGTCGGGCAGTCGTCGTTGCAGTCAGGCGTCCCATCCCCGTCACCGTCCGTGTCGGCCACACCGCAGCCACAGGCTCCCGGGTCCCGCTTGTCGTCATCGGACGGGCAATCGTCGATGCAATCGGGAACACCGTCAGAATCCCCGTCGGTTTCCGGTTCCCCGCAGCCGCACAGGCCCGGCATAGTCTTCGCCGGATCAGTTGGGCAGTCGTCCTTGCAGTCTAACGCACCGTCCGAGTCAGTATCCACGTCGACGTTGCCACATCCACATTCACCCGGATCGGTCTTCATCGCATCGTTTGGGCAGCCATCATGGCAATTGGCCGTCCCATCGCTGTCGCCATCGACGTCTGGGTAGCCGCAACCGCAGATGCCTGGTGTGGTCTTCGCGAGATCGTCTGGGCACTCGTCGACCTCGACGATGGGCGCACAAACTCGATCGGAAGTCGCGGTGGGCGGAAACGTCTCCATCTCGTCCTCGCCACATTCCTTCACCTCGGCACATTCTCTGTCCTGGGTCGCACTCGGCGTGAGTGACTCAAACTCACCCACCTCGCACTCGGACCAGGGTAAACATTCAGGCAGATTCGGCTCATCAGAAAACGTGCTACGGGCACAAGCAACACACTGGCGATCGACCGTCGCCGTCGGAGCCGCACTCTCGAAGAAGCCTGGGCTACAATCGGAAACCGGGGAACAGCTTCGATCGCTGCTCGCCGTGGGCGGTACGGTTTCGAACTGGCCGCTCGCGCACCTGCTCAGCTCCGTGCACGTGCCGTCGTTCTCGTACTGCCCTTCGCCACAGCGCGAACAGACCCGGTCATTGGTCGCGCTCGGCGTCACACTCGCCGATTCGCCCGCGCTGCACTCCGTCCATGGTTCGCAGCCCATGACATTCTGATTGGTGCTGAACGTGCCCGATGGGCAAGCAGCGCAAACACGGTCGGCTGTCGCCACCGCCGGCTCATCGACGAAGGTTCCCGGAGGACAGATGGTCAGGGGCGCGCAGACGCGATCGCGTGTGGCTGTGGGTGCAACCGCTTCGTACTCCGTATCATCGCATTGGGACAGCGCCACGCAGACGTCCACGTCCGCGTACTCGTCCTCGCCGCAGTCCAGCACGACGCCAGGCGCGCTCGCCTCGCCATCATCCGTGTCGCCACTGGCAGCAGGGCCTTCCGTGTCGTCGGAAACGGTGCTCGCGTCGCCTAAGTCGGCGGCATCGGCGCTGTCTTTCGCCGCGTCCGTCAGCTCGTCGGGATCTGCTGGGTCGGCCGCCTGAAGGGACCGCGTTTCGCTACTCGCCGAGTCGGTGCCCCCGTCGCCAGCGTAGGTCCGCTGCTCGGCGTCGCATGCGACAACGGCGAGCATCAGTACACACAAGCAAGTGGAAGCCGAAAGATCACCCAGGCAAGCGCGCACCATGCATCGACGTTACCAAACGTTGCTTCGTGTTGTCAGGCCAAACCCAGCAGCCCGAAATGGCTATGGGAACACAAGCGCGGCGCGGGGTGCGCATTTCGCGGTGTTTCGGCGAGTATGGCTTCGACTTTACTGTTCTCGATGGTGTTCGAAGTCACGGCGACTGAGGCCAATCCAAGGTCATCGAAATACCGAGATGCGGTGGACGCTCGCTGGCTTCGTTGCGAAGTCAGGCGACGCTGCACCGTTCCCAAGTTCAGAAATCCGAGCGACAGTCCTGTAACGTGTTTCCCGCAGGACACAAGCGAGTGAAGGTACGAACTGCAAGAACATGGCGCCAGGTGCGGGCGGCCATCATTGGACTGTCGTTGTTGGGGGCATTCTTCCTGCTGCTTCCGGGCGGTGAGCGCATCGGCAACCGCAACGTATGGAAGACAGAACTGAACCAGAGCCAATTTGCCGAGTGGTCGCAAGCGCTGCGTCGCTTCGGCGTCACCCTGTCCCCGGCGCAGTTCGAGGAGTTGTTGTGGCGCGGCGTGTCACGCTACATGAACCTGCAGCGACCAGTCATCAAGGCCCTCTACCCAGTAGCGGTCAATCTGGGCACTCACCAGAGTTGGCGCATGTTTTCCAATCCGCAAACGCACCCAGCGCGGCTGCGCATCGACGTCGACACTGGTCGCGGCTACGAGCAAGTCTATGCGTCGCGCTCCGAGGAGTACACCTGGCGAAAGCAACAATTCGACCACAACCGTATGCGCAAATTCGTCGGCAGGTTGGTCCGCAAAGGCCGACGTGATACGTACGTCCGCTTCGGGCGCTGGGTCACCGAAGACTACGCCCAGGAGCATCCTGACACCCAGAGAGTCAAGCTGCGCCTCTTCCGTTGGCAAACCCCGGCGCCCGGCCATGAGAAGAAGGCCTACGATGCCGATGGCAAGTTGGAGTCGCAGCTGGTGTTTCGACCTCGCAGCCAGTCCGCGTCGACCAGAGCGGAGTGAACTTGAGCGGTGAATCGAGCAGCAGGGAGGTGGCATGCGGCGCGCCTTGAAACAGTGGGTCCGATTCCTCTCACGCCGGGAGAGTGCGACGAGTCTCGCTGTGTTTCGCATCCTCGTTGGCCTGGTCACGCTGTACAGCGTGGGCTCGGCCGTGGCTGGGGGGGTGGTGGACTTGGTGTGGGTCGGGGAAGAATACGGTGGCATCATTGCTAGAGAGAGCGATCACTGGCTCTGGCAGTTGTTGAGCGGCCCTCGCACATCTGACGGCAGCACCCCAACGCATGTTTGGGCGCTGCTGGCCATCGCCAGCATCGGCGCCGCCACCTCTACATTGGGCATCGCGGGTCGCTGGCCGCTCCTCGTCACCCAACAAAGCTACCTCGCACTCGTTTCCCTCAATCGGCATTCGAGCGGCGGATACGATGTCTTGATCACCACAGCCTGGCTGTTGCTGTTCTGCTCGCGTTCTACTGAGACGCTCTCCGTCGACTGCCTGCGCAGGACGGGGTCCTTGTGGAGCAACCACAAGGTACCAGCCTGGCCGCGCTACTTGCTGTTTACCCAATTGCTCGTGATGTACAGCGCCACGGGCTTTCAGAAGGTCGGCCTATCGTGGACACCCATGGGCGGTTACACCGCGCTGCACTATGTCCTGCATGACCCAACGTGGACGAGGTTCGAACCGTCGTGGGTGAACGCCGTCGAACTCCCATTGCGATTCATGACTGCGCTCTCTTGGCATTGGGAGCAACTGTCGATCCTGATGCTGCCGGTGCTCTACTACCGAATGACGAAGCTCCGAGGCGGTCGCCTGCGACGCTGGCTCAATCGCTGGGACCTACGCGTTCCTTGGGTACTGGTGGGCATCGGCATGCACGCAGGTATCCTCGTGTTGATGAACGTCGGCCCGTTTTCGTGGATTTCGATGTCCTACTACGTGACGCTCTGGTCCGGCTCCGAATGGGATCGGGCGCTACGCCGCCTGTTCGAGACGACGAAGGCACCCCGCGTCGCCGAACAGCGCTAGCCTCACGTACCGCGCCTTCTTCGTCGAACATATGTGAGTTCTGCACATTCGAAGGCTCAACGGACAGAGAGTATGTGCAGCTCGGCACTGGTATCAGGGGCCTGGGCGGGTCAGGATGAATCGTGCGGGCTTGACCACGACTGGCAGCGACGCCCCACCCCCCAACCCAACCAACTTCGATGGAGACACCCATGACTTACTTCAAGATCCCGAACCTCCTCAAAGCGACAGCAGCGCTGGCCGTGATGAGCCTGGCCCCCAACACGTTCGCCCAGCAAGAGTGTGGCGACCAAACCTGTGAGGAGGGCTTCGATTGCGCCAGCTTCACTGGCCTCTGTCGCGACGTCGACTGCGAGGGTCCAGATTGTGAGCCTTGCGAAGAGCAAGAGTTCTTCTATTGCGAGGCCGCCGCCTGCGAGAGCGACGACGAGTGCGGTGACTACATGGTATGCGCCACCCTAGAGGAGTACGACTGCTCCAACGTCAAAGACTCCGATTGCGCGCCAGACGAACCCTGCGAGGAGCCCGTCGAGGAGTGTGACGTGCTGGAAGTGCAGCGCTGCTCTGCTCCGTGGGATCTGCCGTGTGACGCAGATGCCGACTGCGGCGATGGTTTCACTTGCGAACCCCACGAGTGCGGCTGCACCAGCGCTGGTGGGGCAGCTGCTAGCGGCGGAGGCGACGGAGATAGCGCCGGCTCCGAGGACCCCGCCACGAGCGGAATCATGCTCGCCGACGGCGGCGATTGTGTCTGTGACCTGCCTGACGGCGGCTGGTGCAAGATGGTCGAACAGACGTGCGAAGAGGACAGCGACTGCCCCGACAGCTGGAGTTGTCAAGAACGTGGCGACACCGGCTGCTGGGCAGACTCGGAGGGCAACACGAACTGTGACTCCACCGAGCCCGAGATGGTGTGCGCGCCTCCCGGTTACGCTGGCGGTCTTCCCGTAACCGCTGAGCTCGATTCGGCGGCGTCCAGCGGCGCGGCAGGCGTGCCCGAAGTTGCAGCCACAGGTGTCGATGGCGAAGAAGGCGACCCAACGTCCGAGGACCTGCCCGTCATGGACCTGGAAGATGTCGACGAGTCGGCGCAATCCGGTGCGGCTGACCAGGACGACGAGGAGCCCGCAATTGCCGAGCTCGGCAACGACAACGACGCGGAAGAGGACGGCTCGACGAGCAAATCGAGCTCAGGCGGCGGGTGTACGGTAGCATCCACGAGCGGTGCCGGATCGGCGGACTTGATGGCGATGCTAGCCGCGCTCGGCGCCGCGATGACGTTGCGTCGCCGGCGCGAACGTCGCAGCTGAAGCACCGAGCAGGTCTCACCCTAAAGCGCGGGCGTCCCTAACAGGGGAGACGCCCGCGCTTTCTTTTTTGCCGCCGACGAGCGAGCGCTCTGCGGCGACAAAGCGCTCGCCAGCTGCGTGCGATCGTGCGATCCCCTGCCCGCCAGTGACTCGTCGCGCCCTCATCATCGCCCCCTACTTTCCCCCGCGTCGCCGGGTGGGCTCACTGCGACCGTTCCGCTTCGCCTCGCACCTCGAGAGTGCGGGGTGGGAGCCCATCGTCACCTTCCTGGACACCCCCGGCGCGGAACTCACGAGCCGAGAACAGGAGTTGCTGCGTGGAGTACACCTGCTGCCTCTGCGGGCCCCCTTCGATACGACACAACGACTTGCTAGTGGCGGACTGACGGCAGGTTCGCGAACGACGTCGCCGAAGCCGTCGGCCATCCAGCGTCTGGGGTTGTCGCTCCGCAACCGGGTGGACAGCGCCATCCCGCTCGACAGCTGGGCGCCGGTGCTCTGGCTGCATTCGAAGAGTCTGCCACGCCGGCTGCGACGGCTAGCGCCAAGCGTCGTGATGAGCACGGCTGACCCCTGGTCGAGTCACTGGCTCGGTATGGAACTGAGCCGCAAGCTGCAGGTCCCGTGGGTCGCCGACTTTCGAGACCCTTGGACCCTGTGTCCGATCCGAAGTCAGGTTCCGGAGTGGACGTTACAGATGAACAGAAATTTCGAGGCCAAGGTGGTGGCAACCGCCAGTGCGCTTTGCTTCACGGCGGAAGGCACCCGCGAAAACTACGCGCGTCACTTCCCCGAACACGCGAGCAAGATGCACTGCATCCGAAATGGCTTCGACTCGCGTCTCTTGGCCGATCCGGTCGCCGTACCCAGCCCGGTGGCATCGCCCAATGCGGAGCTGAATATCGTTTTTTTCGGGCGTTTTCGACCACTGTCACCGGCCACCGCAATTATCGAGGCGCTCCAACGAATCAAAGACGCGCGGGCAGAGCCGGCGATTCGCGTGCACGCCGTCGGTGGGCTCTCCGGCTCCGATCTCGAGTTCGCCATCCGCGCCGGTGTGGCGGATTGTTTCGTGCCTCTGACACCCCGGCCCTACGAACACTCGCTCTCGATGATCCGGCAATACGACTTGGCCCTGGTCAGTACCGCGTACGAACGCGACGACATCGTGCCGGCCAAGCTCTGGGAGTACCTGGCAGCAGGCATTCCGATCCTCTCGCTTACCCGGAACCCGGAGCTCGCGGCGGTGCTCGAAGCAACGCAAGCCGGCGTGCAGATCGAACCCCAAAAATCAGAGGAGGTCGCGCTCCTGCTCACCCGCTGCCGACACGCCAAGGCCACCGGGCAACCGCTGCCCCTACCCAGGCGACAGCCCCAAAACCCGCTGACCGAGTTCGATGCTCCCGCCCTCACCGCCCAGCTAGCGCGAATATTCGACGAATTGACCAGCATGTAGCTCCCACGCGCCGATGGCCCGTATCGAGTGGCGCACCGACCTTGGAACTTGCTTGGGTTGCGGTCGGAATTCAGGCCCCACGGGTCCTGAATTCTGCTCGCGGACGTGCGACCACTCGCCCGGCAACGGTTGCACCCTGGTTCAGACGACGCAGAGAACGGTCTGACCGTTGCGCTCGGAACGGTCAGACCGTTGTGCGTGGTGCCAGCGTGTCACCGAACCCGGGGCGACATCGAGTAGGAAATACTCAGTAACTACCTGAAACTAAACAAAAATATGTGGATGATGTAACGCCGCGGCATCAGAGTCGCACGTCGTCGATGCGCCTCTCTTGGGCCACGGAACGGTCGGACCGTTCTCCCGCAGAGAGAGGGCGTCGCCTGGTACCGGCGCGGTGATGACCTGCTAGGTCCGCGCTCGAGGACGACTTGGATTGTAGCCGAGCACCGGCAGTGTCGCGAGGAAACTCCGTGACCAGCGCGTGGTTCTTCTCAGGTGTGACCGACTTCGCCGCGCCGTAGCGCAGTTCGGCAGCGGTGATCCACGTCGTCGTCGGTCGCCGCGCGCTGCTCGATGACCGCCTCGTTGCCGCGCAGGATTGCGATGCACGTGTCGGTGTCGAGCACCCTCACAGATCGATCTCACGCCCGGGGAGCAAGCCTCCGTGATGCGTGCGGCCTCGGTGGCAGCGTCGACATCCGACTCCCATTGACCCGCAACCTTGCGCCACACGGCCACTTGCGCCTTCACGTCGGGCGTCTCCACCGTCTTCGGGCGCTCACGCAGAGCCGTCTCGAGGAGGTGGATGATGTCCTGCGTCAAGCTGCGACGGTCATGCTCGGCCGCTCCGCGCAGCGCGTGGAGCAGGTCGTCTGAGAGGTTCTTGAGGGTCACAGACGCTACGCAACCATTGCGGTTGCCCAATGGTTGCTCGTCAAGTGACGCCCCGTTTCGGGCTCGGGAACCGCATTCTCGTCATGAGAGCCCATGAACAAGCGTCTCAGAAATCGTCACGTCACCTGTCCGCGGTCGGCCACCTGCGAGTGTCGCTGCCGCGTGCGGCGATCACCACCGAGATGCCGGATTATTCACCTCTTCGTCGCGGGATCCCACCGGGCCGCGACGGGACTCGGCCGCGACGGGGCGTTGCTCCGGGTTGGAGCGCTCAGCTTGATCGTCTAGCGGCAATCCGGAGATTCGACTGGGCGGTCGAGTTTTTCCGCGCGTGGCCGCAACCCGAGCTCGTCTTAGCTGCACTGTAAAGCATGACCCAGGCGCGGTTCGCAGGCAGCGCTGGCTGCGTGGTCCGGCTTGTACCCTTTCAGTGCGACCCCAAAGTGTCGGTGAAGTGTTAATATGACAGCTCCAGGAGAGTTCACCCGATTCATCGCGATCGGCTGGCTGCTAGCGATCTCGCTGGCGTGTAGTTCCGACGCAGGATCGGGCGACGACAACGCCACTGCACCCGCGGCGGCCCTGGGGGACGGACCAGGCGCTGCTCAGCCGCCGACCACCGCCGGTGGCACCACCAGCGTCCAGTCTCCGGTCGCGGCGCCCCCGCCGGTCATGCCGACGGCCGACGATCAGGGTGCGGGGCCGATGCCGGTCGCTGGGAACTCGAGCGCTGGCTTGGCGGGTCCTGGACCGGTCGACGCCGCCCCGGAGGGCCCTGACCCGATCGTGACCGCACCGGCACCAGACGCCGGGGACATGAACGAACCCGATGACCCGATCGACGGGCCGATAGCCGTACCGACCGACTGCGGGACGCGCACGGGGATGCGCGGCAAGACCAGCCGAAGCGTGACGATCGGGTCTGCCACGCGCACGTTCATCGCATACCTACCGGAGAGCGCGAGCCCGACCACTCCGCTGCCCTTCGTCTACGTCTTCCACGGCGCGAACCAGACCGGCCAATATCTTTACGACATGACCGAGTACGCGGAGCTCGCTGAGAGCGAGGGCATCGCCGTCGTCTTCCCGGATGGTCACGATACGTCTTCGGCCCAGTCGCGCGGAGCGCTCGCGCCATGGCACGTCACGGATGGCCCGCTCGTGTGCGGTGCCGGTGCGTTGGTGAGCAACCCGGACGCCAGCGACCTCGACTTCGTCGACGCCATGCGAACTGACATCGAGCAGGACCAGTGCATCGATGCAGACCATGTGTTCGCCACTGGCTTCTCGATGGGCGGATACATGAGCCATCACATCGCGTGTACCCGACCCGACTTCAGGGCCGCCGCGCCGCACTCGGGGGGAACCATGGCCGAGCTGAGCAGCTGCAAGACGGACCGCATGCCGATCATCATCTTTCACGGCACCGCCGATCCGCTGATCGCCGACAACTGCGATGATCCACTCGCTGCCGCAGACCCGGGCTTTCCGGCCTCGGCCACTCTGTGGGCCGAGAAGAACGGTTGCCAGTCCACGTACCAGACGATTCCAGTCAATGGCACCAATGGAAGCAACGGCTCGTGCTACGTGTATGACGGCTGTCCCGCCGACGGCCAGGTCGAGATGTGCGCGTTCCAGGATATGGCGCATTGCTGGGCGGGCGCGTCAGTCTGCGAGAGCTGCATTGGGCTAGGTCCGGACTATCCCAGCGCCACCAAACTGCAGTGGGAGTTTTTCAAACAGTACGCATGGTAACTCGCGGGCGCTCCTGCTCACCCGCTGACCGAGTTCGATGCTCCCGCCCTCACCGCCCAGCTAGCGCGGATATTCGACGAATTGACCCGCGTGTAGTTCCCGCGCGCCGATGGCCCGTATCGAGTGGCGCATCGACGTTCGAACTTGCCTGAGTTGCAGTACCCTGGTTGAGACGACGCAGAGAACGGTCTGGCCGTTGTGCGTGGTGACAGCGTGTCACCGAACCGTGCGCGACATCGAGTAGCAACGCGATGGCCGAACCGCGGAGTGGGGGACCTCTACAACGAACGCAGAAACGCCACGAGGTCGTCGAGTTGCAGCTCGGACAGGGTGGATACGATACCGTGTTCATCCGCGCCGCCACAGCTGCTGAACCGGTCCATCAGCGTCGCCGCGCAGCCGTCGTGCATGAAGGGCGCACGCAGACCGACGCCTATCAATGATGGGGTGACGAAGCTGCCCCCCGTATCCACATCGTAGAGCAAGCCGTCGCTATACGTTTGCCCGGAGTGGCAGGTACTGCAAGCCAGCGAAGGATCGTTGAACAACGTTCGTCCGCGCTGGACTGCTTCGTTATCCAATGCGGGGGCCATGTTCGCGACGGGCAGGCGATCGAGCCAACTCAGAAGCCGTCCAACGTCCGCCTCGCTGGGGCTGGTGAATCCCATGCGCGCGACCATGACGTCGGAGACGAGGGCGTCAAATGTGTCCAACTCTCCCGCCCAATGAAACGGGGCACGTTGGCTGAGGCCGCCCACCAACGCTTGGGTGCGCCGAACGCCGAATGCCTGAAACAGCCAGGCATGCCCATCCTCTTCTCCCT
Source organism: Polyangiaceae bacterium (assembly GCA_050298815.1). Taxonomy (GTDB): domain Bacteria; phylum Myxococcota_A; class Polyangia; order Polyangiales; family Polyangiaceae; genus SZUA-265. Next base: position 55,264 of record JBNKUV010000004.1, on the reverse strand, counting down.
CGGGATGACAGGAAGCACACGAGACCCCGAATCCGTTGTTTCGATAAAACAACTGCAGCGCGCTACTCTCGTGTGCTTCGTCACTGAGTTGGACGACTCGACCATCTCCAAACTCGAGCGCTGCCGGCTGTCGCGATTGAACGACATATTGGTTCCCTTCACCGAACGCTACAGCGACCGGCTGCCCGTAGGCACGGTAAGCATCGGGGAGCTCGGAACAGGTGGTCGCCACCGGACTCGCGGAGGCTTGGACCAGCACCGTGTCGAGGACATACAGCGTGGGGCGGCTCGATGGTTCACTTTCGGCCCAGATGTTACCCATCGCGACGAGCGCCATCTTCGAACCGTCACGCGATACCGCCAAGTCCAGCGGCCCCGTCGCGCTGCCTAGCGGCTTCGTCATGCGCTGCAACGTCGCGGCGGTCGCGCTGCCGAGCAGGTTCGCGTCAGAGTCGTTCGCCGCCGACGGCCCGACCAGAGTGATGGCAGGTTGCACCAGCGTGCCGGCACAGTTGGACCCACCATAGTACTGAACGCGGCCCCCCGGACCGCCGACGCCGGCCAACATCGCCGTGGTCGATTCCTGATGCACGACGGCCACGCCTGCTCCCGGGACTGCAACGGCACGAAAACCGCTATTGGCAGCGAAGCCCGCCTGTTCCGCAACCAGGGTCCCCAAGCGCGTCGGTGTGCCGGCCGCATCAACGACGATCACTTGGGTCGTTGAGAAGCGTGTAACGACCAGCTCATCCCCTTGTACAACCACGTCGCGTAGATCATCGTCCAACACCAACTCACGCACCGTTTCAAGCGTGGTGGGATCGATATTGACGAGTTGTCCCGAGCGGCACGCGACGACCACCTGTTCCTGCTTGGCATCGTAGGCGATGCCGGAGGGTGCGGCGCACAGCTGGTCCTTTCGAGTCACCCCGCCAGTGCTCGAGTCGACCCGCAAGAGTGCGTTCGGGCCACGAGCGATCACGAATACAACGCCGTCAGGGCCCTCGACCACCCGACCCGGGCGGTCGTTGGCTTGAAGTGCGACGCTGGTTACTTGCTCCGTGTTCACATCGACGATGAACACTTTGTCGCGGTCCGGATCGGCAGCCACCGCGAACTGTCCGTCGCGAGTGACGAGGAGAGTGCCACCCAGCAAAGGTGCATCGCGGTCGGTGTCGAGCTCCGCATTCGCGCGGACGTCTTCATTGCGCGTCTCCGTTAGGCTAACACTAGGTTCCGACGTACACGCAAACGCTGCCCAGCTCGCTATCAAGACACCCGAACGCCGGATCAGCTCGTGTGACCATCCGGCACCCAGAGTCCACGGCTTGCTCCGCTCCGACATACCTCGAAGCATAGCAGCCCACGCGAACCCTAGAGGCCGGTTCACCCTTTATGGGGGCGATGGTTGTGCCTACGGTGGTACTCCGCCGACAGCCGCAGCCATCGCTCGAAGTTAATGAAACAGTCCGGGGGGTTAGCCAACATCAGCAATTGGTCGGGCTTTCCACTAGAGGTTTTAGGTGCACGAAGACGGAACAATCGCTGCGGCGGGGCATTGAAGTACAGCGTGCAACGAACTGTGGCATGCTTGGTGGGATGCGTATGAGCAGTACTCTGGGGTTGTCGGCGCTGTTGGTAGGCCTGGTCGCCTGCGGCACGTCGCACTCAACTGCCGCGGAACTCAACGAACAGTATGGTGTGGGCGACCCCGCCGATAGGGACGCCCCCAACTGTCTGGATCTCACGGTGGTTCCGGACGCGGCGCTGCGTTCAGCGATTCGGAGCGTGACATCTGCAGTCGATGGGCAGCCGCTCACGTCAGCGCAGTTGGGTTCTGTGGGTTCGTTCACTCGGGAAAACTCAGGCATCTCCTCTCTAGAAGGTATTTACTGTCTGCGCGCGATGACGGCGACGTTCATAGCGGGCAATCCTGTTAGCGATCTGTCGCCCCTGGCCCGCGTACTGGCACGTGTTAGTCAGCTAGATGCCAGCCGAAACCCTTCGGTCAACCTGGCATCCTTGGCTGGTCTGAAGCTACGGAACCTCTGGCTCGCAGAATGCGGACTCAGTGAGCTGCACGGCCTTCCAACGTTCGAGCACCTAAATAGCCTGTATTTGGCTGGCAATCAGCTATCGAGCCTCGATGCGTTGCCCGGCATCACCAGCCTGACTCAGCTCGATCTCAGTTCGAATCGCCTCGTTTCACTCAGTGGAATCGACCAGCTGCGCGGGCTCATGACTCTCGAGCTCGAGAACAACCAGATCGTTGATGTCTCACCACTCGCCGGTCTATCCAAGCTGCGGAGTTTGGGGCTCGCTGGAAACCAGATCACGGATCCATCGCCCCTCGCAGCACTGACCGGTCTCGAGTCCCTGGACTTGGGCCAAAACCCGCTGCCGGCCACCGCCGATTTAGGCGAGCTCGATCAACTTCTGTCCTTGAGCGTTGCAGCTGCCGAGCTGACGACACTGTCCTTCGTCAGCAGGTTGTCCCGGCTGGAGACTCTGGACGCGTCGAACAATCTCATCTCCGATCTCAGACCCGTTCGAGCCCTGCCGCATCTCAGAGAGGTGGAGCTCTCCAACAATGCCGTGGCGGATCTGACACCGTTGGCCGAGAACTTGGATCTCGGAATTGGTGATGTCGTCGACGTCACACAGAATCCGATCGATTGTGTCGCCCAAACGCCCAACTTCGAGGCGTTGAGGCTACGCGGCGTCGTCGTGCAACACGACTGCGCCGCTGCGCCCGGCGCTACGGCTGCGCCCGGCGCTACGGCTGCGCCCAGCGCCACGGCCGCGCCCAGTCCCGTGCGTCCTGACGACTTCGCTCCTCCGTCGTTGAGCAGTCCAAAAAGCAAGTAGACCGCTAGGGTGGCTCACTCCACCGCAACCACGTCCAGGGAGCCCTCGGCTCTCGGGGTCACGCAACAAGTCCATGATGCCGAACTCCTGCTCGGTGGTGTCCTCGCCCTCGTTGCGCACCCAGTTGATGATCGGGACTCGTTCGTACACGGTGCCCTCCCAGATGTCCCAAGTACCGGGGACATTGAGCACTTATCCTCGAGGCTCAGGTCACCGGCAGGCTGCTGACCGGGATGTTGTCGCAGCCACATGGGCAACTCGAACGGAACTCTCCTGACAGGCTTGCCACCTCGGTGCGGGCGATGTGGGGCACGGCTCCATCTCTCTCTTTGACGCGCCCAAATGTGCTTCACGACAGTTCGGGAAGGCGTGTGCTAGCCCCCGCAGGGCGGTGGGAAACACGTCGAGATTTCTGGTTCGTACTGCGGACAGAGGTCCACCACTCGACCCATCACCGAGTCCGCCAGTGCCTCGCAACTCTCATAGCCGGCACGCTCGGGAATAGCGCCACACATGCACGTGTCGTTCTTGCCGTCGGAATACTCGAAGCAGCAATCCACCCGACTCGTGCACATCCCGTCAGCCGCTTGTCGAGCCGCGTCTTCGCAATCGCTCACGTAGATGGGGTCTGGCGTCCCCGCCACAATCGCTCCTTCGTTCAGCGGCTTACCATTGATGGCGCAATCACACCGGAGCGGCACGCCCTCGGGCCCGCCACAGGAAAGATCGGCGTAGTGTTCACCATCGTCACACGTGACCGCGCACTGCGAGGTGATGCCAGGACCGTAGTAACACGTGGCATAGCTGCCTTCGACGCTCTTCCACACGGGGTTATCCTGAACACACGAAAGCAGCGCGGCGTTGTCGTCGTCACATGGTCCGGCTGCGCCATAGGGAAAATCATAGGTGGCGCCGTTACAGCTCTCATCGAACGACTGCCCCACGGCGCACTCGATGGCCGCCGACCACGCCGTGGCGCACCCTTCTAGCACCTGGCCGTTTCGAACCTCGAGCACGCTACCCACACACACGTCGAGCCGCTCTTGCTCAGAGCAGTCATCCAGCCCCCGCCAGCCCCAAAACGCGAACTCCAAGCATCCCTCGGCTTCGAGCAACGAGCAATACTCCCGCGCGAGGGACCAGTTGTTCAGGGCGTCTGGATCCTCAGGCGCCGGCACCGCTGGGGCTTGGCATTGCTCGGGATCCCAGGTGGCGACTGGCCCCTCGTCGTCGCCCTGTGGCGTCTGTGTCGGGTCGTCTTCAGTGTCACTGCCGTCCGCCGCGTCGGTGCTCTCTGTCGTGTCGTTCTCGCCGCCAGTTCCGTCCGTGCCGTCACCCTCGCCATCCGTGCGTTGTTCGTCGCCGTCCGTGGTGTCGTCGTCCCCCGCACCGTCCGTGCTATCGTCCGTTGACGGCCCCGCGTTCTGACCGGCGTCCCTCGCGTCGTCGCTCCGGCCGTCGTCGTCTGTTGGACTGCCGTCAGTCTCGTCCTTCTCATCACCAGTAGAAGTGGAAGAATCGACCGCCTCCGTCTTCTCACCGCAACCCACGCCCAGACTGATCCCCAAGACAGCCACCCAAAGGTGCGACCTCATCCGTTTCATGCTCCGAATGTTAACGGCACTCGGCAGGCACTTGCTACGAATTTGAGGACGTAGCGCCGCGCGTGGAGCGTTTCACAGCGTGTTGTTTCACAGCCGCATCACACCGCGCGTCAGTTTCACTGCGCCGTCTCACTTTTGGTAGCGCCGTCTCACAGGACTCGCCGTTTCTCGCGGCGCGCAGCTCGAGCGACGCGAGAGACAATTCGGCGACCATGAGAAGCACCGAGGTCCACCCAGCGCCGAACGAGTTGCATCCACGCGTCGCGTTCACTCGAGGCTGCTAAAGGCGACCAGCTGACGGTGACCGCACTGACAACACTCCAGGTGTTAATTGGAGGAGCGACAGAACCGGTTCTCCGGATGAGGCTCACCCGTCGAGCAGCTCGATCTGCCCAGTGGCGCCGTCGATGCGGACCCTGTCGCCCGTGTGCAACGCTGTCGTGGCCCCCTCGACGTTCAGGATGGCGGGCAGGCAGTATTCTCGGGCCAGCGTGGCCGGATGTGACAGCGGACCGCCCACTTCGGTGATGACGCCGGCCACCACGGAGAAAGCAACGGACCAAGCCGCCGTGGTGCCGACGCACACCAGGATGTCGCCGGGCTCGAGGAGATGCAGCTGCTCCGGTCTATCCACGACCACGACGCGTCCTTCCGCCTGCCCCGGAGAGCAGGGGATCCCCGTGAGGAATGCGTTCGCACTGGGCTGAGGACGCAGGGCTGTGTTCATCATCGGGTCGAGGTTGAAGGACCAGAACAGGTCGGCGAGGATCTCACGCGCGGGTTTGGGGACGGGCATGTCCGGCATTCCGCTCGAGGGTGGCCCGAAAGACCGCTCGAGGGGGTTGCCCTGGGCCCAACGGAACTCACCGCGCCGGCGGGCGATGTCCGCTTCGCAGGACTGCCCACGCAAGAGGCCGCTCACCTCGTCTTGTTCCAGGTACCAGATGTCGTCGACGCGCTCGACTTCGCCGCGGCCCGCCAGCCTTTGGCCGGCCTCGAGAAGGGCGTAGCGAAGGGGGCCGAGCGCGGCGAACATGGCGTCCTCGCTGGAGTCTCGGTGAGGGCGAGCCCGACGCGCTCGGTCGAGAGCGAGCTGTATCTCGGGCCAGCAGGCTTCGGGAACCGCCGCTCTTGCCCGCGCCTCCGCCGCAGCAGAGATCTCCAGTGGATCGGAGGCCGCCGCCCGACCCAACCTCGCCCGCAGGAGGCCCAGCAAAGGGGTGGGATCCTCGGCCCACATGGGGTGCTGGAGCGCGAGGCTCACAGGTTGATGTCCGCGGCGCTCCACGAGCGAGCGCAAGAGCTGCCCGGCGCGGCCCGGGTGAGTCAGCATCTTGCCCGCGCCCTCCTCGAGGGCTGCGAGCGCCGTCGGATCCGCCGCCACAGCGTCGGCCACGCCATCGAGCTCGACACTGGCTTCCACCGAGGGCGCCGAGTACCCCTGGAGGAGATCGAGTGTCTCCCCGGCGGACCACCCCGCGTGGGTCTCGAGGAGCCTGCCCAGACGGCCCACGGTGGCCGCATCGCTGACGGTGGCGAGCTCCATGTGCAGCGAAGTGGCCGAACCGAAGTGCGCGACTGCCTCCTCGATGTGGGCTGCCAGCTGCTCGTCGGAGAGCGCTTCTCGGTTCACCTGGCGCAGCGAAAGCGTGCGAGCGGCCGTCGCCTCCCGCCCCTCCCGGTCCCAAAGGTCTGCGGCTCGCATCGGCAGATCGGTGCGAGCCGCCTCGGCGGCCTTGTTCATGGCCCGGCGCATGGCAGGCATCAGTCTCAGCAAGAGCCACAGAACCCAGCGGGGGGGCATGCGAGCGTCATCGACGCCATTGTCGCCCGGGGGGATCATTCGCATGTACAGGCGGGCGCCAAATAAGCGGCACCGAATGCCCTCCATGGGCAAGCCCACGGACTGCATGACCGGAGGAATCGCGGTCTCGAAGGTGCGGCAGAGCACCGACCCGACGAATGGAACGACCGCCATAGGCACGTGCTCCTCGTCGCGCGACCAGCTCTGCCGAGGGGGTGGCCGATCGGTGAGCGGGATGGGCAGCGCGGTGATGGGCCGCGCCTGAAGCACGAAGAGCTGCTCGCCGTCGAAGGCCCACTCCACATCCTGCGGCGTGCCCCGGCTCCCTTCGAGTCTTCGACAGAGCTCGGCGACGCGGCCAGGCAGCCCCGCGGGGAAGACGTCAGCAGGCCCCCCGAGGCGCGCAGCGACGCCCTCTTTCGACACGCTCCAGCGCTCTGGGGTGGCGAGGCCCTCCATCAGCACGTCGCCGAGACCCCGCACAGCCTCGACGACCACCTCGTCCGCGCCGGTCACCGGGTTCTTGGAGAAGGCCACGCCGGCGCACACGGGGCGGACCATCGCTTGCACCACGACGGCGATCGCCCCTCCAGACCGGTGGGTACGTGCGGCATAGGCTGCAAGCGACGGACTTTTGCCCGAGCTCCAACAACGTCGTAGTGCGCGGAGGCCCGCCTCCGCGCCACGAACGTCCAGCACCGACTCGAACTGACCGGCGAAGGAGGCCTGGGCGCCGTCTTCTTCCACGGCCGAAGAGCGGAAGGCCCGCGGCTCCGACGAGTCCAGGGCTCGGGTCACGGCGTCGGGGAGCTCGGAGTCTGGATTCACGGCGGTCGTGATCACGAAGCCATCGGGCACCCGGTACCCCTCCTCCAGGAGGCGGCCCAGCTCCTTGGCCTTGCCCCCCACCAGTTCGACCGGGCTGTGCCCGGCCTCGCCGAGGAGCACGATCTGCGGGGGCTCGTGGGTCACAGGCTGGCCTCCGGCTTGGGCCTGGAAGGCATCGACGCCCGTGGGTTCGAATCGATTCGCGCTGTCAGTCATCGTCATTGGAGTCTCCAAGTTTGGGGAGGTCACCTTCAGCAGCTGCTTGCAGCAGGACGCGGACGGCCCACTTGGCAGTGGCTGCAGCCTCGTGATTGGGGAGGTCGTAGTGCTGGGTGAGGAGGTGCCAGCCGACCTGGGTACCGAAGAGACGCACGGCGGCGGCGAGCCGCCGGGCATCGGGATCGGCGAGGTTCAGTTCCTCCCCGAGAGCAGACGCGAGGCGGGCGGTGCGCTCAATGGTGCGACTGGCGGGCCGCCGAGCGGAGACGCTGAGCATCGCGAAGGCGCGGTTGGCGGCCTCGTCCCGGGCGAGGCCCCGGTACACGGTTGCCACAGTTGAGGGGAAGCCCTCGACGCTGAACATTCCTGACTCCGGCGAAGGCGGGTGGTCTTCGCCGGACACCATGAGGGCCCGCTCCTCCTGGTACTCGACGAGCCCGTCCATTAGGGCTTCGCGACTGGGGAAGTGGTTGTAGACCGTGCGGTGGGTGACGTTTGCCCGGTTGGCCACCTCTTGCATGGAGAACTCGCCGGTCTCGGACTCCGCCAACACCTCAGCAAAGGCCTTGCAGATGGCCGCTCGGGTCTTCTGTCGGCGTGTATCCGTCACCCCTGCCGCTCTTTCATAGATTATGAAATACTCCGCCACGACCACGCCGGTCAAGCGCAAAGTTTCATAAACTATGAAAATGAGTTGGGCGGGCAGAGGAGCTGTTGGCGGCGTGCCGCGCTGGTGCGCCAGTCTGCTCGGCTGGCGCAACTTCCAGGTGGTCGCGCCCGATTTCCTCCGGCGGCTGGCTCGGGCGAGCGCAACGTTTGGTGGCGGCGCATGCTGAACGTGCTGCCGAGTCGGGTTACCTCGACGTTGCGACCGGAACACGCGAGCTGATGGGCGGGGCTCGGGAAGCCGCCGTCAACAGCGCGGCGCGAGCCGTGCAGCTCGGCCTGGAGTTCGGCGATCGTGATCTGGTGGCGCTCGCTCAAAATCTCCAGGCCGTGCGGCACTGCAAGCCGGTCATGTCGCGCATGGGTTGGCGCTGCTCGACGAGTCCATGCTCGGCATCACCAACGGTGAGCTTACGCCGGTGCTCGTGGGAGCGAGAAGCGCCTTCGCTGCGCAGGCTTTCTTCCGACGCGTCGCACCAGGAGAATCCATGACCAGCAACGACAAGTCACCCAGTCGGGGAGCCATCCCCTCCGATTTCCCAGAAACCGGCGATGCCCCCGCACAACCGCCTGGCACCGGCGGGGGCGCTGCGCGCCCCGCAGAGCACTTCGACGTCGTTGTGATCGGCGCGGGCCAAGCGGGGCTCTCCGTAGGTTATCACCTGGCGCAGCGGGGGTTGCGTTTCGTGATCCTCGACGCCGGCGAGCGGGTCGGCGAGGCGTGGCGCAAGCGTTGGGATTCGCTGCGACTGTTCACACCAGCTCGCTACGATGGCCTCGACGGCATGCCCTTTCCAGGCGATCCAGACTACTTCCCCACCAAAGACGAAATGGCCGACTACCTAGAGCGCTACGCCAAGCGCTTCGCGCTGCCGGTGCGTTTGCGGACGCGCGTCGAGCACCTGCGGCGGGTCGACGAGCACTACCTGATCGTGCCGAGTTTCGCTTCCGAGCTCTCACCCGAAATCGTGCAAATCCTCTCGAGCCACTACAAGAGCCCGGCGCAACTCGCAGAGGGGCCCGTGTTCATCACCGGTGCCGGTAACTCCGGCTCGGAGCTCGCGATGGAACTCCATGACGGCCACGACGTGTTCATGGCAGGCAGAGATACGGGCCAGGTACCGTTTCGGATCGGTAGCTTCTGGGGACGCGTCCTGTCCCCGTTCCTGTTGCGCTTCGTATTTCACCGCGTCCTGAGCATCGCCACGCCTTTCGGGCGCAAGCTGCGCCCACACATATTGGCACACGGAGGTCCGTTGATCCGCGTGCGTCAGGCCGATCTGTGCCGCGCACACGTGGAGCGCGTGCCCCGCGTGGTTGGAGTGCAGAACGGGCTGCCCTTGCTCGAAGACGGCGGAACGCTGGACGTCAAGAACGTGGTCTGGTGCAACGGTTACCACGCGGGCTTCGACTGGATCGACCTACCCATTCTGGACGAGCGGGGTGAGCCCCGACATGCGGCGGGCGTCGTGCGCGAAGCTCCCGGCCTCTTCTTCGTCGGCCTGCACTTCTTGTACGCGATGTCTTCCACCATGGTCCACGGCGTCGGACGCGACGCGGAACGCATCGTGAGCCTACTATCGCAACGGGTGACCACAGCGCCGACGCTCGCGGCGTAGTGTTTTTTGCGTGGTGGTATGTGTGGCTATGCGTTAATGCTCGAGTTGGCGCTGGGGACTTCATGGCGCTCGAACTCGGCGATGATCTGGGCGCCCAGCAGGAGGATGAGTGCGCCGATCTCGAAGCTGAGCAGTGCTACCACCGTGCCTGCCAACGAACCGTACACCACGTTGACGAGGGAAAGCGTCGAGAAGTACCAGATGAGAACGTGCCGAGTTGCCTCCCAGAGGATGCCGGCGGTGGCGCCGCCGATCAGGGCGTGTCTGGGGGCGATGCGCCCGACCGGCATCACGAGATAGAAGGCCGTCAGCATCATCACCAGCCCCAACACGCCCAGGAGGTAGAGCACGAATGCCGAGGCGCCGTCCAGCAACCAAGTCATCCCCAATAGGGCCAGCTGACGCTGCTCCAGCTGCTCGAACGCACCAGCGATGAAGGTTGCCAGCAGGATCCCCAGCCCCAAGAGCGCGATGAAGACGTACGGCAGGAACATCGACACCCAGAAGGAACGGTCCGTCCTCGGTCGATGGTGAAAGATCACGCACATCGCCCGTTCCAGAACCGTAAAAGCGATGGAGCTGAAGAACAAGAGCACGAGGATCACGACGATGCTCACGACTTCGCTGTGGCGCAGCAGCGATTGCACCTGGTCGAGCAGCTCCCCGGAATACCCAGGGACGACGATGGCTAGGTCTGTTCGCAGCGTGGCCAGGAGCTTCTCCTCTTCGACGACCCAAGACAGCGCCAAGAGGACCAAGGCGAAGAGGGGAATGATCGACAGGAGACTGTTGTACGCGACAGCACCCGCCAGCAGCAGGCCTTGATTGTCGCGGAACCCCACGAGCACGTTGCGCAAGAAGCGCCGCGGGCTCTGTAGGATGTCGACGACTCGATTCACCAAAGAAGGCTCCAGGGGGTACCACGTTTCTTGCTCTGCTGCGAGGCAGGATTTCGCGGCTGCGAAGCATGGCCTCGTCGTTCCGCTCCTCACCAGGCTTCAGTTGCCAAGGAAAGCGGAAGGAGTAAACCGCCCGTTCGTTCCCGCACTTCTTGGACCTGCGAGAACAGACCCGACTTCCGAGCTGGGAGCGTGTCAGCAATCCCTGTCAGAACAACCTTGCCGACTGCGATTGTGCGGCGAGTATCTGTGAGTCGACGGCAAGCCCAAGCTGCCGGCTAGCGAAGAGGAAGTCCGCCGACTCTCCCAGCGCTGCGAGTGATGGGAGAGCGGGGCAGGGGCGCTACTGGCATTCCGCGGTGTAGTAGACCCGCACCGAGATGGCGTCTACCAGCGCCCAACTGTTTCCTGCCGTCGTCGTGTAACGCGCCGACAAAGCGACACCGAACGACGGATCCCGCAGATCGGCCGCTGTCCACTCCCCGTCCCAAAGATCGGCTTCTCCGCCGTAGGTTGCGGGCAAGCTCGTGGTGCCCCAGTCCTCTTCTGCGGCTTGGTCGTAGCTCATGATGCTTCCGTCTTTTACCAAACGCACTGCATTGTCAGCAATGTTCCCCAGAGAGTAACCGCGGCGGTAGATGCTGACTTCGATGCCAGCGATGGTCGTGTTGTCCGGCACGTCGAGACCGAAGTCGCTGCCGACTAACCAATGTGTTTCTTGGCCGCCCGTCAGGTTGACGTTGGCGCTGCCGGCGCGGCTCGTGCTGCCCTGACTATCATCAATCGCCGAGATGCTTTCGAGATCTGCCCAGGGTTCTGTGCCGATCCCTTCGACGCTCGAGCCCAATCGAGCGATGCCTTCACTCATGCCTGAAGGTGCACAGCCACAGGCGTTCGCCTCGCCACCGCCACCGCACCAATCCGTGTCCCCACAGCCGCCGCAATCGACCTCCCCACCACAGCCGTCGTCGATCGCGCCGCATTCGGCGCTGACATCACTGCATTCGATCGGCGTGCAGCCGCACTGATTCGATTCTCCGGCGCCACCGCATGTCTCGGGTGGCGAGCAGAACCCGCACTGGAGCTCGCCGCCGCAGCCGTCGTCGATGGTTCCGCAGTTCGCTCCTTCTGATGTACAGCTGAGCGGCGTGCACGCGTTCGATGGGTCGGGCGCGGGTCCATCGACGATGATGACGGGGCCGTTGGGAACGGTTGCGGGATCACTGGGACCATCCGTCGGACCAGCCTCGATGACTGTCGTCGAGTCATCACTGACGTGGGTGCCATCCGGCAGAGTGTAGGTGTCGGTACAGTCGAACAGATCGGCCAGTCCGCTGTCGCAGACCGCGTCACAATTCGCCGCTGTGACGCAGCCATCCGGCGTGCACGCGGTGAATGAGCTGGGGAAGGGGTCACATTCGCATTGTACGGTCGCACAGGTGCCGTCGCAGGCTTCCCCCGAAACCTCGAACTCGTAGGCCTCGCAGCTGTCCGGAGCATCGCCAGATGATTCGTCCGAGCCCTCTGACGGGTCGGGACCGTCGGTCTCGGAAGTCCCGCCCGTTGTAAGGTTGAAGTCCGAGCCGGCCGCAGAGTCCTCGCAGGCTGCGTTCGCTGCTTCCATTTCGTCGGCGCATGCACCACCTTCGAAGTCCTCGCAACTCAGGCCCGAAGAACACTCACCGAACGCGGCGTAGGCTTCTCGGCATTCGTCGTCGAGCTCGGGGACGATTTCTCCACACGCCCGAGCGCACGTCGAATCGACCTCACCCTGGTCTTCTTCTGCGGCGAGGAAGACGCACGAAAATACGTACCGGCAAGAATCCTCGCAACCCGTCACGGCAGCGCTCTTGCTGGAAGCGCCGCCACCTACACATGCCGCCGTGAGCAGACCCAACAGTCCGCTCAGGCCAAGCCCTCTACTCCCGAAAGTCATGCTGAATGATACGACCGCGGTACCCGGTTTTCCGTTACCCCGCGCCCTTCTGTGACGATCGCTTTTCAACCAGGGAAGCATCGCCGTGCCGGTGCACCATTCTGGGGGTGCGCGCGGGTGAGGCTACCGGGCACGACCCGAGGGTTTAGGCACCTCACCCCACACGACGAGGCTCTGGTGCGCGCCGGAATCAACCAACCCCGGTTCTCAGGGCTGGTTGATTCCGGCCGGCTTTGCGCGCTCATTCAGCGGTTCGTCGGCAATCCCGCGTCCAGCCACCCTTGGGTTCCACCTTCCAGGTAGCTCACCCGCGAGAAGCCTTGTTTGGACAGCTCGTGGGCAGCGATTGCCCCCATGGGGCCTGCTTGACACGAGGTGACGACTCGCGTCCACTTGTCGCCGAGTGCGTTGGGAAGCTGGCCGTTCTTGATCTCGGCAAGCGTTATGTTGAGGGCGCCCGGGATGATACCCGTGGTTTGAGCGATGGCGTCCGCTGGTCGGGGATCGAGGAAGATCACCTCTTCACATCCCTGGCGTAGATTGTTGGCTTCCGTTGGGCTAACGCCGTTAACTGCTTCCTTGGCCTCGGTGACTCGTTCTGCAAATGACTTTTCCATTTCTTGACCTTTCTGCTGTTGGGTGGGTTTTCGAGCGATTCTCAGAAGGAGAGGGTGGCGGCGCCTTCCTTGATCAGGGCATGCAGTGCCGCCGAGCCGACGATCGTGACGCCAGCGATCAAGTGCTCTTCGCTGTAGCCGCGGACCTTCGCGCAGGGAGGGCAGACGAGGATCTTGCCGCCGCGAGCGAGGAATCCCTCGATCAACTCCTTCATGGGAGGGTCGAATGGGTTCATCCGTACGTGGTCCGCGCCACCCTTGCGCACCAGGTCGACGGCAGAGCTGACGAGGAATATCGTCACCTCGAGGCCAGCGCTCAATCCACCGTTGGCGATTGTCCAAGAAACTGTGGCTCGTTCGTCGTCGTGTCCACGTGATGCTACGATGACCAGCTTTTCATTGTTCTTTTCCATGTTTGTCTCTCCGTTGTGCTCTGCGAGTTGCAGGGGGGTTGTCGTGGGAGTCGACGACCGTCGCTCGCCACACCCCAGAAGCTAGGAGGTGACCGTGAGACAAAGCGTGTGCAGCGCCGTGGAAAAATGATACGCGCTACTTCATGTCCCTGGTGATCATGGAAAAGACGTTCCCGGAGCCAGCTTCCGACGAACTCGTGGACAAGATGCGGCAAGCGACAGAAGCGTGCTTCGAGATCAACGACATGGTGCGAAAGGTCACGTATGCGTCAGCGGATCGCTTGCGGTTCATCTGTGTGATGGAGGCACGTGACTTGGAGACAGCACGGCGCGCACTCGAATCCGCAGGCATGACCTACGACCGACTCTGGCCTGCGACTTCGTTCTAGAGCAGCGATGCCTGACGCACCTCCCGGCGCCAAGTGCGGATTGCATTTGCCCCGATGGTTGGCGCCGAGGGAACTCGTGACGGGCCTTCAGGTGAAGGAAGGTGCCGTCAGGCTCAGCTGGCGGGCGGCGGGACGGGGCCTGTCTGGCGAGGAATTGGGTCATATTTCGGATACTTACGGTTGCACACGGTGGTGCACACGGTTTCGTTGCATTCTGCATTTCGAGGCTCGTATTTGATGACCGTTTCCGCCGCCGGCCCTAGCCCCATCGCATTGTCGCTCGTCGGACCGATGCAGCTCAGCTGTGCGGGGGAGAGTGTGGCGCTGCCGCGCTCGAAGAAGAGCCGCGCGCTGTTGGGCTATCTGGCGATCACCGCACGGCCGCACCGCCGCCAACGCTTGTGCGACTTGTTTTGGGATGTTGCAGACGATCCGCGTGGAGCTCTCCGCTGGACTCTGTCTCGGCTGCGTGCATCCCTGCCGAAGGGCAGTGAGTTGATCCAGAGTGACCGCGAGAACATCGCGTTTGCGCCGGGTGGGGCGAGCGTCGATGCTGTTGAGCTCTTGGCTCTAGCGCGCCAGGACTTGACGCAGGTTAGCGTCGAGGAGCTGGCGCGCTGCGCCCAAATGTTTCGTGGTGAGCTTCTGGAAGGTTTGGAGCTTCCGGACTTTTTGGAGTTTTCGGCGTGGTGCGTTGCTGAGCGAGAAGAGCTCCGTCGGGTTCACAGCGGCCTGCTGGGTGAGCTGGTGCGACGGAACCATGAACGCCCTGACGAGGCGTTAAAGTGGGCTCGCCGAGCGGCCCAAGTGGACGGACTCGAAGTCGAGACCCAGCGGCAACTTTTGCAGCTATTGCTGGAGCAGGGCTACAAGGAGGAAGCGGAGCGGCGTTATGAGCACGCACACCGTCAGCTCAGGGAACTGGCTGCTCCGGAGGCGAGCGCGATTGAGCGTGCGTGGAAGGAGCTCAGCGGTCAGCCAGATAGGGCTGCAGGTAGGCGCGCCGCCGACATGCCGAGGAAGCAGCTCGACACGCAAGTGATTTCTCCCGAGTTGGCGGCGTCGTCCAGCCTGTTCGTCGGACGCCGGGACGTGTTGGAGAAGGTCGGCGCCGTCTTGCGCTCTGCACGCGAGGACCACGGACGTCGTGCTGTGCTGATCAGCGGTGAACCCGGCGCGGGTAAGACTCGGCTGCTCGAACGTCTCAGATCAGAAGCCGAACACGAAGGTTTCGTCGTGTTGGCAGCCCGCGCGTTTGACCTCGAGCGTGGACGCTCGTTCGGGCCATTCGTGGACGCGTTGGGAATCAGCAGTGAGCAGCTCGCGGAAATCGCACAGCAAGGCGGAAGGGCGCTTCTATTCGAAAGGCTGGGTGCGTTGATCGCCACAGCCGCCGACGGCAAGGGCGGGGTGGTCTTGGTGCTGGATGACTTTCAGTGGCTCGACAGCGATTCAGCTGAGGCCCTTCAGTTTCTCATGCAGAGCTTTGCGCGGCCGTTGGTGGTTCTGCTCGCGGCGCGGGGAGGCGAATTGGCTGACAACAGCGCGGTCACCGGCGTTGTCCGCACGTTGCAGCGGGAAAGGGTCTTGACCGAAGTCGATCTCGCGCCCCTTTCAGCTGACGACATTGCCGCGTTGGTCGGCAACGGCGTCGATCTGGAGGCAATCATGCGCGCATCGTCGGGCAACCCCTTGTATGCGCTCGAGCTGTCCCGGGGTAGCGCGCCAGGACAAGCCGGCCCGCCGCCGCCCCTCGTCATGCTGATTCGTGAACGATTGGCCCGCTTGTCTGATGCTGCATTGGATGTCCTGCGCTGGGCAGCCGTGATCGGCTATGCTTTCGACTCGGACGAGCTCGAGGCGTTGTCCGAGCTACCGGCCATGGATCTCGTGGATGCGCTCGAGGAGCTGGAGCGTCACGCGTTACTACGCGTGGACGTCGCTCGGCACCGCGGCCGTTACGTGTTCAGCCACGATATCGTGCGCGAGGCCGTTTACACGGAGCTGTCACACCCTCGCAAACGCCTGATGCACCGCAAACTTGCGCACCAGCACTCGGACAAGCAGCTCGACGCGGAGACGGCATACGAAGTTGCTCGGCACGCGAGCCTCGCTGGGGAAGCCAAACTTGGTGTTTCGGCGTGCACGGCTGCCGCTCGCTACGCCCTCCGCATCTGCGCCAACGGTGATGCCGAAGCTCTGGCGCGACGCGGTCTCCATCATGCAGAGGAGCTAGCGGAGCGCGAGCGAGTGCCTGCTCAGCTGGACTTGCTCCACGTCGCTTACAGTGCACGAACGCCCGACCGCAAGCATGCCTCGGAACTCGTGCGGCAGTTGGCTGAACGCGCGCTCGACCTGGGCTTGACACGTTCGGCGAGAATCGGGTTTCAGATGCTCTCGTTCCTGCGTTGGGAAAGCAGTTCGATGGCAGATGCACACACGAACATCATGCAGGCCGAGCGAGTCAGTCGGTCCGCGGAGCCAGAAGAGCGTAGTCAGGCTCTTGCCCACGCCGCGCGATGTCTGGTGCTGCTGGAGCGTAACTTGGGTCAAGCAGAGGCGTTCGTCCTGGAGGCTAGCGGAGTGAGTCAGCGCAGCGGACGTTCGAGTGCTGCGGTGGCGTTCGCGTTGGCGATGATTGCCAGTCATCGGGGAGAGTACGACGAGGCGGAGATGGCGTTCAGAGAAGCTCAGGACTTGGCGCGGCGAAGCGGCGAACGCCTGGCAGAGTTCGGCGCGATCGAGCATCGCCTGATGCTCGCCTTGGATCGCAACGATGCCGATCTCGCGGTAGTGCTTGCCGGCGAGTTGAGGGAGTTGGGGGCGAAGGTTCGACCGGGTGCGGAGGTGGCGATCTCGAACGCCTTGGCAGCGCTGGCTGGTCTCCTCACTGAGACCGCTACCCAGGCCCACTTCGAAGAGGCGGTGGAAGAGCTGCGGCAGGCTGACGCCAAGTTCGAACTGGCGTTCGTACTGACCCGGCGGGCTCGGAGCGCGTTGGCCTCGGGTCTCGTGGGAGTGGCCGAGCAAGCCGCCGCGAGCGCTCTCGAAGTATCGCGTGCGGTTGGGCGCCGCTCTGAAGAAACCGTCGCAATGGTTGTGCTTGCGCAGCTGGCCGAAGGCGCGGGCGATAGGGCGCCCCGCACCGAGCTGTTGCAGCGATTGGAACAGACCGGCGAGGCTGACATGTCCGCTGCGGCTCGCAGCGCTGTGGCGGATTTACGTCAAGAGTCGCCCCTCCACACGGCAGTGCAGGACAGTCGAACTGCTGCACGCCGTTCTCGGTCGCAGCGTCATCACAAAGCCAGACGTTGAGTGCCTCGTCGAACCAAGTATGAACTGACGGGCTATCGGATCGACGTCGTTACCCATCTCCTCGCCATCATGCGCCCCCGGGCATCCCACCGCGCCAAGAAGTGTTACGGCCAGTACCGATATGGATGAGCTTGCTCTGCGCGCATCGCTCGTCCTTCGTTGCCGCAGTATCTCCACCGAGCCCTGCTGCTCACGGTCAATAGCCCTTTGACCGCCATTTACGGCCAACGGAGCTTCGGACTTCTTTGGACTTCCTTACGGTCGCCGAATTGCGGTTGCTTGGACTCAGCGGACGTCGTAGGTTAGCAGCGACGTGAGGGGAAGGCTACCTGCGTGGGGAAGTTCAGCTGCCTTTCGCTGCCTTTGTCGTCATGGACTTCTGCGGCCGAACTCTCTGGAACACGCGGTTCGGCACTGAGGCGAACGATATCGGGGTCGGCGTCGCCGTCGGTCCAACCGGGGACATCTTTGCGACGGGGTACACGTTCGGTGATCTCATCACGGGAGGCCAGGGCACGAACTACGACGCTTTCCTCGTGAAACTCGACAACGCAGGAAACGGAAGCGGCTTCACCACAGTCCCAGTTGTTCCGGTGGCGCCACCTGAGCTGTCGCCTGACCAACTCATCGTGGGCGAGTGGAAGATGTACCAATCACTGTTTGACGAAAAGCCAGCGGCTGTCACGACGGACGAACGACTCCGCTTCGACGTAGATGGGGAGCATACCGCTGAGGTGACTCGTGACTACCTGACCATCAACCGAGGCGACAAACCCGACAGCGTCGAAATGTACTGCCGGGTTCCTCGAAACTAGCGGTTCATTCTCGAATGCCTCGACGACGAGCACGAAGTCAGTGTGCTGAAAGGCGCGATCGCCGGGGCCCGCGAAGCGGTGTTCTGCGGCTGCTTGGATGGAGTGCCCGGCGCCCCACGTTCAACTTGCGGGTTACTCGGACGTTGGCGGGTGAAACGCGAATCGCTCCACTCGATGCACAGTGACGTCTCCGGCAGTAGCCCGCGTTGTATCAGGGTGCGGGTTAGCTGGCGTCGCGCATTGAGAGATGGGTCGGCGCTTCCGACTAGAGCTGAACGCAGATCAGCAGCTGGTCGAAGTTGTCACAGGCAGCCGGACAAAGTGAAAGAACCGCGGCTGTGGAGCTTGTGGTGAGAAAGAAACCGGTGGTTTCGAGCTGGGGAGTGCATTGTGTTGGGCCGTCAAGCTCGGGCAGAGGGTCACCGTAGCCGTCAACGCCGGCCCAAACGACGACCTGGGTGGGAGTAATGTCCTCTCCGCGGCGACCGACGCCGAATTGTGCGACATCGAATTCGCAGGGGATGCTGGCGTCGGCAGCGTCGAGCTGGACCCAGTACGCTGGCTCGCAATCAGGCAGGTCGTGTGCGGCAGCACAGGGCAAGTCAACGAATCGCTCAGCTTGCTGGCGGCTTCCGCAGTCTTGGTCGTCGGCCGCAGGCGTGCTGGCGGCATCGGTGCTGGCGGCATCGGTGCTGGGCAATCGAGCGTTGGGGGAATGGTCGCTCTGGGAGACCGCGGTGTCAGCGGTGTCACAAGCGAGGGCACCGAGTTGGCAGATGCAGATGCAGGCTTCTGCGCGGGGGGCGAACGAAGAAATCAAGCGAGTAAGTCATCGCACAGTTGGCGCAGTTCCGCCAGCGAGAGGCACAATGGCGCAGGGTGAACGGCTGGCATCAACCATGCAGCACTCGGACTCTCGAGGGGCGCCAAGGAAATATGAGCGGTGTTTTTGTGGCGAGCAGCGGAGGAACGCGACCGAGTTTTCCGACCACGAGCTGTTGGAGGAACGTGACCAACCCCGCGATGGCACCTACGATCGAAGGGCGCGGCTCCGCGTACGCCACCAACAAGGCGCCAGAGGCGCTGGGCGCAACCTTCCCGACGATTTCAACGGCCTTTCCGGGATGCGCGGCCGTTGCCAGATGGTAGAGGTAGTAGACGAGGAGAGTACAGTCCAATTGGTGAATACGTCCGCGGGCGAACGAATCGAGAATCAGGTCACCGTAGGTCTCCACCGCGACATACCTCCGTGGCGGCGTACCCAGTCTCCGAGCAAACGCTTGGTGCTGCTCCGATCAAGTCTCGCGTCGAGTGTCGCCATGTCTTCTCCCGTCACCTCGTGCACGTCGGTCAAGCGCCTGCGCAGCTCGGGCGCCTGCCCTCGGTATGCCGCTGCGACCTCCTCCTGGAGCACCTGTAGCAACCGCCTTCGCCTGTGCCCACTCCAAAATCACGCTCGAACCCCATCCGATGGGCTCGCCGGGACCTGGTGGATGTTGCCCGGCGCTGCCCCAACGACTGGGAGGCGCAGTCACATGGCCATCTTCATCACGACCCGCGCTCCCGACCACACCCCCCGCCGCTCGCAGACCAGGTGTGCGCTGCTCGGATGTACGCGTACACGGCATGCCCAGCCTGAGCACCCAAGCGCGCTCGTGAGCTGCACCGCAGATCGCCGCGCGGCTGGGGTTACGGGGAACCCCGGAAGACCCGTAGATGGACTGTGGAGCCGTGCACCGCACGGGTTCGAGGCCTGACGATGAAACGACGAGACTACCCCGGCATTGGGCGAGCGCACCTGGTGCTCTTGCTCGGCATCAACCTGGGCTGCAACGCCCTGACGGGCGTCAACGACCTGCAAGTCGTCGAAAACGAACAGGTATCCGACGAAGCGTCCAGCGACGGCTCGGACTCGCTGAGCGACGCAACGGACGGCGGCACAGAAACCGCGGGCTCGGACGCCACCGAATCGACGGATGCACTAGCAACCGACGACGTCGAACCAACGGGGGAAGTCGGTCCGGGTGAGCCGACCGACGGCGCCGATCCCGACGTCTCGAACACTGACGTCGACGCCTCCGTACCAGCGCCACCCGACAGCTCCACGGGCACCGACGTCGGGACCACCGACCCTCCGCCTGACGTGACCGACGTCCAGAGCACCGATCCCCCTCCAGACGTCAGCGACGCGCAGGTCACGGATCCCCCTCCCGACGTGACGGATGTCACGGCGACCGATCCCCCTCCGGACGTCAGCGACGCGCAGGTCACGGATCCTCCCCCCGACCCCTGCCCGAGTGGGGAGGAGCTGTGCGGCGCGTCGTGTGTGAATACCAACGACGACCCCGAACATTGCGGTGGGTGCACGACTCCCTGCCCCGCCGTGACCAACGCAACGCCGACCTGCTCATCGGCGTCTTGCTCGTTCAGCTGCGAAGCGGGTTTCGACGACTGCGATACGATAGCGAGCACGGGCTGCGAGGCCGAACTCGCAGTCGACCCCGACAACTGTGGCGCCTGTGACGTCGCCTGCGGTTCGGGGGAGGTCTGCGTCGACGGGAGCTGTGGCATCGGTGTTCGCTGCGGCAACGCCGTATGCAACGTCTCCAGCGACCGCTGCTGCCTCGGCACTGGCGACGGGACGTGCGGCTCCGGCGCATGTGGTACCAACGAGACTCCTGTCACGTGCGATGGCCCCGAGGATTGCCCAGGTCTGCTGTGCTGTGGGAACTACGACGTCGTCAAGTCGCGATTCACCGACCTGGCATGCACCGATCTGCCATGCATCGGCGGCAACGTGTTCATCATCTGCGACCCAGACGGGCCTGATCAGTGTGCCACGACTGACGTCTGCGCACCGCATCCCGACCTACCCAGCGGCTACTGGGCATGCCAGTGAAGACTCTAGACAGGCGAGCGAGACATGCTGCAGCGCCCTGACCACCGCGAAGCCAACGCAACGACGGACTGCGGGCGCAGCGAGCTCAGTCGAAGGGATCTTTGAGTTTCGCCCGCACGCGTTGCTTTGGTGCATGTAGGCGGGGGCGAACTTGCTCTCTCGCGGACGGCGTGGGCTGCGGACTCAGTTCTTGGTCCTCGTTCTTCGCAGGGGACGCGCGCAACAACTCCGCATCGCCAACGACGCGCGCCTGGGACGCTTCCTCTCCGCTCAGCTCCGATGAGGGCGGCGCGGCGCCCCTCTGGGGCTCTTCCTGCACCGACCCGGTCTGCTGCCCTTCGGGGGCGTGGCGCTGAGGCAGATCCACGACAGCCAAGACCGGCTGAGCGACGGCCTGACCCCTGAACTCTTCTTCGTGTTGAATCAACATCCAACCCGCGCCCACGATACCGCCACCGACCACGACGGCGGCCAAGGCAACCCAGAACGTCGTCTTCGGCGGCGACCGCCGCACTGGTGGTGTCGTGTCGCGCACGACGTCCGCAGTTGCTGAGGCTCCGCTGCTCGGTCCACTACTGACGTCACTTGCCGTGGTGACCCGCGGCGGAAACACCGAACAGAAAGGATCCACGTGCACTGGCGCCACTCGAAGCCAGCCTTTGAGCGCACTGCCCGAAACATCGTCTGCTTCACCGTTGGCCGCGAGCCACGCTGCCAATGCGGTGCCCAGATCCGCCATCGTCGCCCAGCGCTGGCTGCGTTCCTTGCTCAGCCCTGCTTCGATGAATGCCCACAACTCGTCGTCGCCCACGCCGAAGTGCGTGATCGGTACCGGTTCGGCGTACAGCACGTTGTCGATGATTTCGCCGCGGCTCTCTCCGTCGAAGGGCAAGCGCCCGGTCAGCATCTCGTATAACACGACGCAGAAGGCCCAGATGTCGGTCAACGCATCGACCTCCTCGCCCCGGGCCTGCTCCGGTGACATGTACGACGGACTGCCGAGCAAGAACCCTCGCTTGGTCAGTCGCACGCCCTGGGGGTCGTACTTGGCGATGCCGAAGTCCAACAGCTTGGGTTGCACCGACCTCCCCTCGCCGTAGACCAGGAAGATGTTCTCGGGCTTGATGTCGCGGTGAACGACGTCGTTCGCATGGGCAACGGACAGCGCATGACTGATAGGCAGCAAGATGCGCACACTCCGCACGGCGCTGACTTTTTCGTGTCGACTGAGCGCCGTGAAGAGATCCTCTCCCTGCAGCAACTCCATCACGATGTAGGGATCACCAACCGCGGTAACACCGAAGTCGTAGACCCTGACGATGGCAGGATCTATCAGTCGTGCGGCGGCCCGTGCCTCCTTGAGCAAACGCTTCGCCAGCTCGGCGTCTTGACCTTGACGGGTACGAATGAACTTGATGGCGACCTTCACGTCAAGCAATTGGTTGAGGGCGACCCAGACTTCGCCCATCCCGCCTTCACCCAACGGGCGAATCAGCTCGTACTTGTTGGCGATGAGGTCGAGTGGCGCATACGCACGAACCTTCTGCCGCTCGGCGGAGACGCCGGAATCGCCGGCAGAGACACCTCCAACGAGCAGCCCGGTCGTGCGGGCGTCGCTCGACCTCGGGTTCATCGCCGTCACTCATGCCTCCAGCGCGAGTGGCTCATGCCTCCGACCCCGTGCCATGCCTTCCGAAGCGATTCAGAAGACGTCGAAAGATGCTCGTGCTGCGTTGACGCGCAGGGCGCTCCGGCGCCTTGATGCTCTGCTGGATCGTGCCGTTGGTCAGGTAATCCATCGCCCTCCGATTCAGGTTCATCAGCTGCTGGATCCCGGCGATGCGCACATCGTTGGCAGGACGCTCGGTTTTCCAGTTCTCGAAGTCGTCCAGCAAGCGGCTGGCCTCACGCAACATAGGACCCGCCACCGGATCGGCCGCGTGCGGCGCCAATCGAGCCATCAAGTCCCGCGCGTTCTGAACGAAGACGGGAGCCGTATTCGTTCCCCCCGCTTGTGCCGGCAGTGGATCATTCATCACGCAATGCCTTCAGTATCCGAGTTCTCGCCGCCGCGAGCTCGGCGCGGGGGCGGGTTTTTCGACGACCTTCTTGGCGCGCACCGGCCTCCTTTTGATGGCGGGCTTCTTCGATGCGACGGGCTCGGGCGCAGCTTCGTCGTCAGTCGCCCCTTTGGTGTCCGTCGACGCGGCGAGTTCGTTGTGGGCAACGCCCGACGTCACCACCTCGGAGCTCGCTGCCATCGGCACGGCAGCAGCAGTGACTGCGGGCTGGGGCGCGGGGACGTCCGCGGCGACGACAGGAAGCGTGGAGGGCCGCGGCTCGGGGGCACCCGATGGTGGCACGTCCGAAGTGGCGCTGGAAGCATCGGGCGCCGGAAGGAGCGACCACAGTACCCCAGCACCGACCACGAGTCCACCAACTCCCAACCACAGCCGAGGACGGCGCTTGCGCCCTCCGGCACTGGCAGCCACGGAAGGAAGCTGCGCCAACGACTCCAGGGCATCCGCCAACTCTCTTGCCGACTGGAAACGTCCGGCGGGTTCGCGGTGCAACGCGCGCTCGAAAAAGGCGTCCACCTCCAACGGCAATTCCGGCGCCAGGTCGCGCACTCGCGGCACGGGGTTCGAGCAGATCTCGACCACTGTCTCCAGCAGCGTCGCCGCGTGGAACGGCAGCACTCCCGTCACACATCTAAAAGCCACGACGCTGAGCGACCACAGATCACTGCGGTGATCGATGTCCGTACGCCCGAGCGCCTGCTCGGGGCTGGCAAAGTGAGCCGTTCCAACGACGGTACCTTCCGTCGTCGCGTCCCCGACTTCGGAATCGTGGCCCTGCAGCGGGCGCACCAAGCCGAAGTCCAGTATCTTCGGGATCTCGACGTCGCCCTCACGCGCAAGAAAGATGTTCGCGGGTTTCAGGTCGCGGTGAATGAGCCCGCTTTCGTGAGCGCGCTGCAACGCGTGAGCGACGGGAACCAGGATCTTTGCAGTCTGCGCTGGAGTCAGGCGCCCCACCCGCTTGAGTCGAGCCCCCAAGTCCTCACCGTCCAGGAGCTCCATCACCAGGTATGGGATGGTGCTCTCGATGCCATAGTCCAAAACCTGCACGACGTTGGCCATGCGCAGTTGCGCCGCCGCCTTCGCCTCGCGCTCGAAGCGCTTGCGGCTGAGGCTTGCATCTTCGGCCTTGCGCGCCTCACCACTGCCGGACGAAACCACGCCCGACGACGTCATGAACTTGATCGCGACGGGCGTCTCGAGCGCCATGTGCGTGGCAGCCCAAACGGCACCCATGCCACCGACCCCGACGGGACCGGTCAGGCAGTACTTCCCGCCCACGACGACACCGGCCTTCAGCGGCAGACTCGGGCAGTCCACCTCGATTAGAGAAGTGCGGCAGGCGAGTTGAGAAAGCGGATCGACCCCCGGCACTGTTGGAGCATCGCGTTCCACTCGCGAAAGTGGAGGCGGCGCTGCCGGTCGCGGGGGAACAGGCGGGCGCTTCGGCGCCAGCGGCGGGACGGACAGACTCCCCTTGGGGCGTTGTCCCGAAGCCGCAGAGCTGTCGACTTCCGGTCGTTTTATGGCGCGTCCATTCACAATGAGAACCAACCTCACCAACAAAACGGAAGTTGCCGAAGAAACATTACTCCCTCTCGAGATGGAAACGGAGAGCGCCTCTCCCACATCGTAGGGCGCTCCCGGCCGTGTCCGTTCACCTCCGACAGCGGCATCGACACCGCACACCGGGTCAAGCCCCGCAAACGCAAGGGATTGTGGCGGGCGTGCTAGTTAGGCACACCGAAAACCGGCGTTGAACAAGCAAGCACCAGGTGTTCCGATCAGCACCTGACGTTCAACCACGCTTAAAACGTACCAGTGACTCCCGTAGGACCTACGACCAGCCACGGTGCCTGGGCGGTGCCCACTTCGTGAGTGTCTCTGGGCAGGGTGTACAACACGACCCCCGCGGCCACGCCGACTGCCCCGACGATGAACGCCGCTGTCGCCACGTTGCCCAGCATCTTGGCATCGTCGATGTTCGATTGCTCGGTAGGGCCACAGGCTCCCGCGGGACAGCGTTCTTCGATGTCCTTGACCTGTTGATACGACATGGCGCCGGTCACGCCACCGACGACGAGTCCCGTCGCACCGACACCGAGGGCCACCCAACCCCAAGTACCGAGCCCTTGCTCCGAGGCTCCGCTGCTGGACACTGACGACGAGGCCGGCGACCCCTCACGCGGCTGCTCCTTCGTGGCTTGGCTGTCGCTGGGCGGCCCCGTGGGGGCGATGCCTTCGAGTACGACCTCGAGTTTTACGACGCCCCCCCGCTCTTGCAGCGAGACCTGTCGCTCGTAACGATGGTAACCCTTGGCCATCACCACCACGCTGTGTTCACCGGGATCGAGGCGCAGCGCGACACCACTGCCGACGTCTACCGGCTCGTCATCCACGCTGGCTGTCGTCTCGGTGGCAACGCCATTGCGCACGACGATGAGCAGGGAGGGCGCTCGGGCCACCAACGCTCGGATGCGCTCGTTGGCGACGCGTTGTGCCTCGCGAAACGGCCCCGGCGAGGCCGCGGGCAGTGGCTCGGCCGCCAATCGTTCGTAGGTGGCGATGGCTTCCGTCAGCCGCCCGAGCCCCTCCAGCGCCTCACCTTTGAACAACAGATGGGTGGGAGCGTGGTACAGGGCCTCCGCTTGTTCGACCAGCTCGAGGGCCTCGGCGTACGCGTGTTGATCCAGCCGCTCGCCAGCTTGCAGAGCGTACTGCCGCGCTCGTTCCTTCTCTACATCCGTCTGAGCTCGCGCCGCGGGGGCAAACATCAGCAGCCCCCAACCCACGAGCATCCAACAGCAGTTCTTCGACCAGCGTTTCATGGCTCTCATCCGCAGGCATACGGACGACCCGGTTGTCGTCGCAGTTTAGTGGCGGACACAAAAACACCCCGGGTACGGACATTCGTGACATCGAGCTGCGCTGGTCCTGACCCACACGACGCCAAAGCCACGCCACCAAGGGCTTGCAATCGTTTCGATATTTTCGACCTCAGCTCGAAGTCCGGCGAGCACCGACGACTCCGACGCGCCGACCGTGAACTCCGACGTCGACGGCGCGGCTCGGGCCCCCACTTCGACCGCGTTTCCGGCGCGGCATCCGCTAGGCCGGCGGTCCCCCACGAATTGCAATCATGAGCGCCTCAGAACTTCGAAGTCAGCGTGATTGGCGACGAAAAGCAACCGTTCTCGACGTCGAGAGGGACGGTGTGCGTCTCGAGTCGAGCGCGGGCGACAGTGCGTAGGGACGGTGTGCGTCTCGTCGAGCGCGGGTGCAACTCCACATTCAATAGAACGACGTGTCGCGTTCGAAGTGACAGGTATAACCACCCGGATTCTTTTCCAGATAGTCTTGGTGATAGCTCTCTGCAGGCGTCCACGTGCCCTGGGCGACGACCTCGGTGGTCAGGGGCGCCTTCCAGTCGCCGGACTGATTGACGCGCTCGATCACGCGTTTTGCGACGGTGCGCTGCGCGTCTCCAGAGACGAAGATGGCCGAACGGTATTGGCTCCCGATGTCGTTGCCCTGTCGGTCCTTCGTCGTCGGATCGTGGATTGTGAAGAAGTAGAGCAACAGCCGTTCGTAGCTCAGCTCGTCTGGATTGAACACGACGCGGACCGCTTCGGCGTGTCCACTCCGCCCGGTGTGTACGTCCGAATACGCGGGGTTCTCGACGTTGCCGCCGGTGTAGCCGACCTCGGTGTCGATGACGCCCGGCAGCTCACGCAACAGGGCTTCCATGCCCCAAAAACAACCCCCAGCAAGCACCGCCGTCTCTGTCTGGGTCACCGGCGCCGCCGGCGCTTTGGCTGGCGCACTCTGCTGTGCCTTTTCAGCAGTCACTACCTCCGGCCCCGGGTGTTCGGAGCGGCTGCAACCCAGCAGCAGCAAGCCAACCAGCAAAACCGACAAGAGCCGCTCGTACGCGTGCGAAAACATCTTCGACATGCCTAGCAGTATGGTGCCTGGGCCCGCCGAGTTACAGCGGAGAACTGAGTGCTCGCGGCCAGGTCGACGACGGAAGCTCAGCGAAGCCGCTTCAGTCTGGCGGCGGACCCAACGCCTGCTCCCGACACAGCTCAATCACTGCAGTGAAAGCAAAAACGAACGGGAGGCGCAGCGCCCACCCCACTGCTGTCTCAAGAGCGACTCGAGTGGCGCGCAGACGGGCGGCTGCTGCTCACTGACCAGCGAGGGTTCGAGGGGACTGGAGTGCTCTCACTCGGGCATTCGGCGTCACTCGCGCAGGCAACACCGAAGTTGTGTGAAAACGGTCCACAGACGTGATGTCCCGACGGAGCAATCAGGCAGATCTCGTACACGGGGCAATCCGCTGCCTTCATGCACTCGATGTCGTACTCCTGGGCTTGGCATTCGCTGGCGCAATGGCGGGTCCCTCGCGCCTCGCTCACGCAACAAATGGACCGCTCCCCTGTACAGGTATCCTCTCCGCAAGGGATGGCAACAGCAGGACGCTGACCCCGACAGTAACCGTCCACGCAACTCGTTCTCGGCGTGCGACAGGTGCTGCCCGGTGTGCAAACCTCAAAGCGCGAACATCTTTTCGGTTCGCACCGGTCGGACGCTGGTTCACCGTCCTCACAGCAGAACATCCCCGCACGACAATCATGGGAATCGTCGCAAGCCTGTACCCCGTCGTAGCAAAGCTCACGTTCCCGCAACGCGGACTCGCAACTGCTGACAACGCTTCCCAGCTGCTCACCCGGCTGAGGCACGAGCTCGCTCGTGACGTCCGCCTTGGAAGCGGTGTTGGGATTCTGAGGTGAGGCGGCTTGATTGCAGGCGCTCGAGAGAAATGGCGACAGCAACAAGACCGGTAAGACGGACGACCGTGTCAACAAAGGGCGCAAGCCTGCCGAGACCCACCGTCCGTTCACCCAAACCGCGCAACTCCGTCGACACCGAGTCCGACGCTGAAGCTGAAATCCTCGCCGTCGACCTGGTTCTGGCATGGATCTCCGAGACTACCGAACTATCCACAAGAGCGCGCCCGACGCCAGAACAATACGGTAACGGCCAGTACAGAACGCGAAGAGCTGGCGTCTGGGGCGGGCGGGCTCTACAACGGGGACCCCAAGATGGTTGGTTCCGCCACAAGCACGTTTCGTGCGCTCTCGAACACCAACTATCGGCTATGGGCCATCGGTGCTCTGGTGTCCAACGTGGGAACATGGATGCAGCGCGTGGCACAAGACTGGCTCGTCCTCACCGAACTGACGGAGCAGCGTGCCAGCGCCGTGGGGATCGTCATGGGCCTGCAATTCGGACCGCAGTTGCTCTTCTTGCCATGGTCTGGGTTCGTCGCCGATCGGGTGGATCGACGGATGCTGCTGGCGTGGACCCAAGCCGCGCAGGCAGCCTTGGCGTTCAGCTTGGGCGCGTTGACGTTGCTGGGTTGGGTGACCCTTTGGCACGTGTACATGTTCGCATTCTTGCTCGGTACCGTGACGGCGTTCGATGCACCAGCCCGTCAAGTGTTCGTTACAGACTTGGTGGATGACTCCTTGTTGACCAACGCGGTGGCACTCAATGCCACGTCTTTTCACGCCGCACGCATGATAGGCCCAGCGTTGGCTGGCTTGTTGCTCGCCCTACACGGCCCGGGATGGCTGTTCTTGGTTAACGGCGCCTCTTTCCTCGCGGTGCTCACCTCCCTGGCACTACTGAGGACCCGATCGCGAAAGCCACGCGCCGACGCGCACCAGGCGAGCAAACTCAGTCAGGGCTTCATCTACGTGTTGGGTCGAAAAGATCTGATGACCATCCTCTTGATGCTGTTTCTCATCGGCACCTTCGGCTTCAACTTCCCGATCTACATCGCGACGATGTCCGTCAAAGTGTTCAACGGTGACGCGAGCCAGTACGGGCTGCTCACCTCTTCCCTGGCGGTCGGGTCGGTGACCGGCGCGCTGTTCGCAGCGCGCCGCGCGACGCCAAGCATGCGCTTGTTAGCCACGGCGGCGCTGTGTTTCGCTGGCGGCTTGTTCGCGGCAGCCGTGTCGCCCAACCCAATCTCGTTCGCCATCGCATTGCTCGCATGCGGATTCTCCGCGCTCACCTTCGCACCATCGACCAACAGCTTGATGCAACTGACGACAGCGCCGGAAATGCGAGGGCGTGTCATGGCTCTGCGTGTCGCCGTTGCCTTGGGGGGCACACCTTTGGGCGCGCCGCTCGTTGGGTTCATCGTCGATCATTTCGGGGCGCGCTGGGGCTTCGGGGTCGGTATCGTCGGCGCCCTCGTTGCGGCGGCAGTTGCGTTTCGCTACTTGGCCCAGAGCAAGACTGAGGTCACGTAGTGGGCGGTTCTTTTTCCGCCAGCGTGCTGGAACGACGGCGAGTCGGCGCCGCCGCCGGCAAGTACAGCGGAACTGCCGTCGCTCTTCAGCTCGCCCTGGTGCGGTGACTGGCCCGCGTTGTTTTCGTCCATGTCGCAGTTGAGGATCCGCAGCGGGATCTCGCGCTCCCGACGCAGGGAGCGCACGACACAGTGATGGTTGGCAGCGCCGACGCCAGTGATCAGTACCGGTGATGGGCATCACCGCCACAGCTTTACTGCCCGCTGATCGCGCCCGGGATCTGCGCCGCGATGGCCTCCACGGCGGGCTGGGCGTCACTCCAGGTGCCTTCGCTGTCCTCGCGGTTGTCGTGGTAGGCCCAGCAAAAGGAGCCGGCGTAGCCCTGGTTGACGGATTCGACGTGCATGTCCATCGACGACCACCGGCCCTCTTCGCCCTTGCACGGGAACTCGCCGATCAAGACGGGTTTGCCGTCAGCCTGCCACTCGCTACTGGTGCGGATCCACGGCTCGTAGGACCAGCCCTCGCCATGCATCCACGAGTAGTAGTGCGTCTGGTACACATCCAGATAGGCCAGGACATCTCCCCCCGCAGCTTGCTGCAAGGCTGCGTCTGAAAGAATGTTGTTGTTCCCTTCGAGGTACTTGAAACTTGCCGAGCCAGTGGTGACCAACGCGTTGGGCGCTGCGGCGTGGATGCCGGCAGCCACTTTGGCGTGAAAGCGCTGATAGTCGGCCACGGTGACACTGCCACCCTCTTCCGTGAGCAGCCAATCACCCTCGTTCATGATCTCCCACAACGCGAGGCCAGGGTGTGCGTCGTAGCGTTGCACCAACGGCGTCACCACGTTGGTGACGAAGGCATCGGTCGCGGCTTCGTTGGTGACTAAATTGACGCGCCCGCCACTGTCGATGTCGAAAGACAAGAGCACGGGCATGATCAGCACACCGTGCTGCGCCGCGGTGTCGAAGGCCTCGTCCAGGTTGTCGAAGATGTTCTGTGCGAGGGGCTGCGCCAGCTCTCCAGAATAGGTGATTTGCTCCGCCCCCGTCGGGAACCACCACCAGCGAACGGCGTTGCTGCCGGACGCTTCCAGCGTGGCAAACATCGCCTCGAACGAGGCGGCGTCGTAGTTGGTCAGGTCTTGGCCCCACTGATCCCAGGCCACGTTAATCCCATTCAGGTAGTAATTCTTGCCCTTGATGCACAATCGGTTCGGGTTACCCGATGCGTCGCCGACTTCGCACGGCGTGGACGTGTCCGCGGCGGGCGGCTCGTTGGGCTCGCTGGGGACCATGTCGTCTGGTGGGTTCACATCCGGGTCTGCCGTGGACGGGCCAACGGGGCCCTCAGGGTCGTCCGCGCCCATCGCCGAAGGCATCGGCGGATCGCCTGAAGGCATCGGCGGATCGCCTGAAGGCATCAGCGGATCACCCGAAGGCATCAGCGGATCGCCCGAAGGCATCAGCGGATCACCCGAAGGCATCAGCGGATCACTCGAAGGCATCAGCGGATCGCTCGAAGGCGGCGGATCGCCCGGAGGGGCGTCCCCGGTCGTGTCCGCCGTAGTGCTGGAGGGCTCTGCGTCGCCGTTGGGGGTCGCCCCCGAACCATCCGGTGGCGTCATGTCGGACGCGCCTACCGCCGCGCCGGGTTGATGAACAGAATCGCCATCGCTGCACCCGAAGCACAGACAGCTGGCGACCGCGAACGAAAGAGTCGAGGGAACCCGCATGGACCCCGACCTATAGCACCGATCCGCGGGGTCGGGAGCGGCTCCAAAGCTCATCGAAAGAATCTGCCAACAGCATCCCAGGGACCTGACACGGACAAAAGGTAGCTGCGATCTGAAACGACAGTCGCGATACGGGGCGATCCGGTGAATCGGTCCAAGGCCGGCCCATCCGCGACACATTGTCTCCAACCATTGCGATTGCCGGCCGCCGCACTACTTAAGGGTTCAGGACGGGCTCAGAGCTGAGAGAGGGAAGAATGTGGTTGTTGATTGCGGGAGTGTTGTTGTGGTCGGCGGCGCACTTGTTGCCTAGCGTGGCGGCAGGCACCAGGGCGCAGCTGCAGCAAACCTTCGGGCGTAAACCGTACCAAGGTCTGTTTGCGCTGACAATCTTCGCCTCCATCGCACTGATGGTGTTCGGCTGGCGGTCGACCGAGTACTTCACCGTGTATGCCGTAGCACCGTGGTCGTATTGGATAGCGGAGTTGGGCGTTCCGATCGGATTCTGGCTGTTGGCGGGTGTTGGCTCACCGCTGCCGAGCAACGTCAAGCGATTCATCCGACACCCGCAGCTCTTGGGGTTCACCATCTGGGCAGGCTGTCATCTGTTGGCCAACGGCGACGGACGCTCAGTCATCCTTTTCGGAGGCCTGGGAGCCTGGTCCGTTGCCTCGATGTTCAGCATCAGCCGTCGCCAAGGGCCTTGGAAGAAACCTGCCCCGGTGCCCCTGAGCCGCGAACTCTTGCCGCTGGCCGTGGGTCTCGGCGCGACCGTCGCGCTGTTCTTCTTGCATCCGCACATCACTGGCGTCGCGCTGCCCAGGCCGTGGTGAGCAGCGAGGCATCCACACGTCGTGACCACCGGAGACAAGATCCGAGATCTTCGTCTCGCCGCCGGCACGACACAGGAGAGCGGCGGACTGCCGCAGGCTGGCAAACCCTGGGCAGCTTCCGAGAAACTCCGCTAGGCACCGTCCGGCTGCGGCTGTACGAAGGTATGATGGGTCCGTGCCGTCGCTGGCTTGAGGAAGATCGGCAATGCCGTGCTCACCACGACCATCGAGGGCGACGATCGAACCGTGCTCGACTCGAGGGCGATCAATCAGGCGCGGAGGGTGCATGAGCCGCGTCACACAGGTCATCTTCCGCCTGCTGCTGCTCATCCATGCCATCTTGGTCGCCTGGGGCGTTCTGGGCCTGGTCGAGTACGTGGCACCCGCGGTGCCGCTCGGGCTGCAGAGCCCCGCCTTCCCGCCTGGGCTCCAGTTCCTCCACTTTGCCTCGGTCCTCGCCACGGGTCTCGTCTTTCTCGGTGGGTATCTGGCCCGCTCACGTCATCTGTCCTTTGCCATGGTAACGATGTACGCGGTGCTGGCGACGATCTGTTTCGTCGAGACGGTCGACTTCGGGGCCTTTGGAGGTGGCATGACGCGCTTCATCCCGATGTCGATCGAGTACGTCACCTACATCGGGATCTCGTTATTCCTCCTGCGCACGTGGGACCAGCCCGACACGCCGAGCCGAGCCAAAGACCGTCTTGGGTGATTGATGCGCGCGGCAGCGCGATGCGGCGCGAGCACGTCTCGACGACCGTCGCCGGTCGACACCGGGCCACACGCCCGAGCCCTGCAAAGCCGGCGCGCTGACGCGCACGCAGCCTAGAATTTCTCTGAGCCGCCTGCGCGACTAACTCCAGCCACGTTCACAGCAGCAAGCCAGTGACAACAGCTCCCCCAAGACGCAGCGGCCCGAGAACCTCCATGCCGCAAACTGCAGAGCGGCACGGTGACCACCGCACAAGGAGTCAATTCAGACTTCCGACTCAATCCACACCTCCACGTCCTCGCCCTCGACGGCGTGTTCGTCGAGCAGTTCGATGGCTCAGCGACGCCAACCGGTCCACGCCCGATTGCATAGCTCGTCGTGGGCGACCTTGTTTACAGTGAGCATGCAGCTGCGATCGTGGCGGTGGTCGTCGCTCGTGTGCATCGCACTCCAGTGACACGACACCACGTCTTGCGTTTCCCCACGCGGTGACGCCTCAGAAGGGGTTGCACCACTCGAGCCAAGTGGCGCCCTCCAGGGGTCCATGGGACCTTCAGCGGCGCACGGGGTGGCACTCAGCTACGGGAGCAGCCGATGAAAGATTGGACCAAGCATTGGCGCGGCTGCGCCTCGATCAGGTGGGAGAGCTCAGCGGCACCGTCTCCCAAGACGGTGCCCAGGCCAGCGGCGAAGGAGCGCCTGCAGAAGAGAGTGCTGCGAACGATTCGAGCCGTGACGTTCTAGTTGTTTGCGCTTCGATTGCCTTTAGCCCGTCCCTTGACGCCGCTCACAGCGGGAAGGGCAAGAACGCAGACGGGCGAAAGTTGCCATAGAGCGCAAGCCGCCCCGCGCCTTGAAGCGCGCGTCCACGACAGTGGAAGCCTCGCACGTTCGCGAGTACCAGGGTGTTGGCGGGGACTGGATAGCCGCGCAGAGGCTCATATCCCAGGCGCTCGATGTCGGCATCTGAGACTCGGAACGACCCGCCCCGCTTCTTTCGTGCTGCCGCCCGGGCCTGTTCAGCTTCCCAGCGAAGTCGCCGCTCGTTCAGCTGATGCGATCCGGGCGCATACTGCAACGGCCCGTCTTGCTCGTTGACCCGCTCGAGAAAGTACCAAAGCTTAGTCGCCGGTTGAAAGGTGTCCCGATGCGCTCGCATCTGCACGTCTTCCACGTCGTTGGTGTACGCCGTTTGGTAGATGGAGACTCGTTCGACCACCTGATACGCACCCGCCGTGGCTGCCCCCAAGGCTCTCAGCTTGGCAGCT
This sequence comes from Polyangiaceae bacterium, assembly GCA_050298815.1. Lineage (GTDB taxonomy): Bacteria > Myxococcota_A > Polyangia > Polyangiales > Polyangiaceae > SZUA-265. Next base: position 21,418 of record JBNKUV010000004.1, on the reverse strand, counting down.
TGCTTGCGGGTCTCCGGCAGTTCCCGGTCGATCCGCAGGTAGCGGTTGAGGGTCCCCCCGTTCCAGCGGTCGAAGCCACCCGGAATCGGTCGTCTGGGACCAATGCCGCGGTCGCCTGGATAGCGGATAGGTGTCTCCCGTTCAGCGTCAGCAACGCGTTTCTGCACTTCGCGACGAACCTCTCTGAACACCGCTTCCGGGAGGAAGTTTTCGACTACGACGATTCCCTGGCGGTGCAGCGCCTCGAGCCACGGGGCACGACTTCCAGGGCGCTGCCAACGCCGAAAGCGCCACAGGACGTCTGCCGCACGTAGCCGAGCAGAATGCAGGCCAAGGCGGTTGAGACCTTCATGGCCCACCCAGGGGTTATCGAAAGCCTTTTCTGACGACAACAGCACCAGAGGAGTGCTTGGCAGGCGCATGGTCAAAGGCGTAGCACGTCCTGAGACTTGCGTGGAGCATGGCTCGAACCGCGACCGAACTTCTCGGTTCGCCTCGCTCGCGCCCCCTCCGCGATCAGCGTTCGATTGGGTGATCGTTTTGGGGCTCAAAGATGATATGGGCCCACGGTGATTGGATTTGCGACAGGTGTCTTCGGTGTCTTTGGTGCCCTCTCGATCGCGGGAGGTGCAATTGGATTCAAGAAAGCCGGCAGCAAGGCGTCATTGGTGGCAGGAGGGCTTGCTGGTGTTGGCTTGCTCGGTGCCGCCTATTGCATCGCGACGGGTGCGGTAGCGAGTGGACTAGTGCTTGGCGGTGGCATCTCGCTGTTGCTGGGTGGGCGATTCTTGCCAGCGTACATGCGGACGAAGCAGCTCATGCCTCAGGGAGCAATGGCCTTGTTCTCCGTGCTGGGGTTGAGCGCCAGCATTGTGGGATACTGGAGCCTTTAGGAGTTGGTCTTCGCCGGGCCTGGGAGTTCCCGTGCATGCAGTGCCCCGCCAGGGGCGCTGCGCAACGTCTCCCAAGCCGATGATGCCTGCGAGTCGCCCGTCGGCATCCACGATGGAGATGCGCCGGACCTAGGCGCTGCGCATCTTCTCCTCCAGCTCCCCGAGGGGCGGTGTCGATTTGACAGGTGACCAGTTCCTTGGCCACGGCCCCCTCGACGGGCAAGTCGCGCAACAGGGCCCCGCTCGTGTAACACCGACATCAGCACATCCCGGTCGGTGATCATTCCCACTGGTCTCTGTTCGGGATCGACCGACGACCAGACACCCAACATCCATTTCCCACATCATCCGTGCTGCCTGCTCGAGGGAGTCAGCGGGCGCCAAGTGTGAACACCTCTGGACATCAATTCCTCGGCCTTCATTGCTAGGCTCCTTGCGTCTGGGCCGCATTCAACTAGTCGTCGGCGTGCGACGACTCAGGCAGAGGTTGTTCCAACGTGGTGACTAGCCTCGACCGAGCTGCGAGATCGATTTCGCGCACTGATTGCGTGCCGAATCCGCAGAGCGTTCGTACTCAGTCGGGTCAGAGGCGAAGGACTTCCGGGAGGCGCGGCGTCGAACAAGCGGCAAGTCTGTCGCTGCTCGTGCACATCCACGCCTCGCTCCCATACAGTCTATCTGCAGCGATACAAGAAGCGCGCCATATGATGTCGGAGAACGCGTGCTTCGATTGGAGCGTGGTCATCCGCTTCGACTTCGCCGACGATGAGCCCTTGTACGCTCTCGTTGGGCTGGATTGCTGGAACGTGAGCTTCGAAGGAGCAGCCGACGCGCAGAGCCCAGAGGGTGGCTACTTGCTGCCGGACAAGCTGGTGGAATTGGGCATGGTTTGCAGCGACGTGGACCCGAACGTCGACGTCTCCGACTTGGGCGAGTAGATGTCGGACGACGCCGTCGTGGCGCGACCGGATACCCATCGAGGCGCGACGCGCGCAGGCGCTGCGCGGTAGCCAGGGCACGCGGACAGACCTGCGCATCACCGCCCTCACCGCTCAGCAAAGAGGGCAGGGACAGGCGTCGTCAACAGGCATGAGCCAAGTATCGGTCGAGCGGTGGTATGCGTCTTGCTTTGGCTCTGTGCTCCGGGACACCCCAGTCAGAGGAGATCCAGCGATGAAGCAGGAGACTAGGAAACGAGTCGACAACATGTCGATGAGGAACTTCATGATCGTGATGACGGTGATCGGGCTCGTCGTCGTCCCCATTCTGTGGCTCAAAGGTTACTTGACGTGGGCGATCGCCATTTCGTTGTTCGTCGCCATGCTCGTTCTCGAAGCCGCGCTGATCGATCTGCCAGGCTTGACCTACACCCAGATCAACAAGCTGTGGGGAAAAGGAAAACAAAAGCAAGACGGGGAAGGTCAGGAGCCCGAGCCGGACTCGTCGACGGGAACGAGCGCGTGAGCGGCTCCATCAGGAGGAATGAGTCATGCATATGAAACTACCAGTTGACGTCCGTCCGGCAGTCTTGCTCGTCGCGTGCTTCGTCGCACTGGGCGGCTGCAAGGGTGAGCAGAAAGAAGACGGCAACAAGGCCACCTCCAAGGCAGAGGCGACCGCCGAGCTCGAGTCCGCGGAAGGAGAACCCGCCACCAAAGACGTGGAATCCGTCGCGAAGCACGAGCAAAAGACGACGCCCACCGCCAAGGCGCACATGAAGGAGCACCTCGACCAGGCGGACAAGCTGCGCGAGGGAGTGCAGAAGGGTGAGTTGGATACGACCCGCGGTGCGGCAGCATGGCTCGCCGAACACGAAATGACCACCAGGCTATCTGAAAGCTGGAAGCCTCACGTCGAGATGATGCAGAAGGCCGCGCACGCGGCGCGCGACGCAAAAGACCTCGAGTCTGCCGCGGGCGCAGTGGGCATGCTGGGGGAGTCCTGTGCTTCGTGTCATCGGGAGGTCGCCGGTCCCAAAGTGGAGGATGCCGTGGCTCCAACAGGTGATGATCTCAAAGCCCAGATGGCCCTGCACGCTTGGGCGGCCGAGCAGATGTGGTTGGGGTTGATAGCTCCTTCTGATGAGGCTTGGGTGCGTGGTGCTGAAGCTATGGCCAAGGCCGAGCTCACACCCGAGGAGCTTTTCACCGATCAGAGTCCGCAGCCGGAGCTGCTCGAGCTCGAGCAGACGGCACAGAAGCTGGCCAGTGAATCTCGCGCCATCAAGGGGACGGATGCCAACGACAAGCGGCGGGGAGAACTCTACGCTAGTCTCCTGGCGACCTGTAGCGAGTGCCATTCGGCCGTTGCCAAGGCGCGCTGAGGTACTGGTGGAAGCATTTGCCTGTGCTTTCGAGGTCGATGGACCTGCCGAAGCGACTCCCAGTGGGTCTTGCCCCTTACTGGAGCGGAGGTCCCGAGGTGTGGGAAGCGCCCGACGCTGACGCACGAGTCTACGTGAAAATGGCTCACTCGCTGAGCAACCCTCGAAGGTCGTCCCAGAAACGTGGATAGAACTCTTCGCCCAGCGGCGAGGGAAAAGACAAGCCTACGTTGGTGAACGCCGCAACGGTCAACCCGCGTGTGGAGTTGCGGTACACGAAGGCTCCCGCTCCGATAGTGCTCCCGCTGTGGCCGAGCCACCGCTCCCCGTCGGCTTGCAGTCGCGACAACCCCAATCCGTACTGCACGTCGGGCTCGCTGGTCTTTTCGAATTCTCGCATTTGTTCCAGAGAGTCAGGTGTGAGGAGCTCTCCTTGAAGGAGAGCGTCGAAGAAAGCCCCGAAGTCTTCGGGCGAAGCGAGAATGCCGTCGGCGCCACGGACATCGGCGGTTGCTTGCAGTTGGACGTCGGAGATGTTTTCTACTCGCCCGTCACCCTTTTTCTCGAAGTAGGAATTCGTCACGCAGGGCGGTTCCGGGTAGCCATCGACGCCGTGGTAATACGTCTTGGAGAGTGCCAGGGGTTCGAAGATTTCCTGCCGTATCAATGCCGCGTGGTCGCCGTGGGCGTCATCGAGGATCAGCGACAAGAGCATGTAGTTCGTGTCCGAGTAGGCGAAGTCAGTTCCGGGCGCGAAGAGCGGCTCTTCATCGTAGACGTAGCTGATCCGCTCTTCGGTCGACATCGGTCTTTGGGGATCGTTGAACGTGTCGACCAAGAAGGGGCCGAGTTCGTTGTACTCGGGGATGCCGGAGGTGTGGTTCGTCAGATGACGAATCGTCGCCGTGTGGCCATTGGGGATCTGGGCGGCGATGTGGTCGGGAAGGTGCTCATCGATGGGGGCATCGAGTTCCAGTTCTCCGCGCTCCACGAGTTTCAGGGTGGCGGCGGCCAAGTAGGTCTTCGCCAGACTGGCGCCATGGTGAACGTGGCAGGCATTCATGGCGATGTCGTCTTCGATGCTGGCGACTCCTGCTGCTCCGACCCATCTGCCATCGCTGTCCGACTCGACGAATAGCGCGAGACCGACCAACCCGCGCCGCACGTAGCGGTCCAACAAGGCTTGGAACCGCTGTCCCTGGGGGTGCGTGTTGGCGCTGGGATCACAGGGACACGTGCTGTCGGGAAAGTCCAAGTCTTCGCTGCACCCGATCAGTGTCACTGACAGGCACGCGATCGCTCCAACGTAGCGCATCATCGGTCACCTCCGAACTCGTAGCGCGCACCGAGTTGCACGCAGGCGTTGGGAAGGGCGTCGGCACCGATGAAGCCAGGCAGCTGGAGGAAGAACCGATACCGCAGGAACACCTGCAACGGGACCGTGGTGGTCTCCCCGAAGTCGTAACCGACACCAACCCCAACCGATAACAGCAGGTGTGAAGACCCCCAGTCCGTGGCTCGGCGGTAGCGGCCATCATGTCGTTCGTAGACTGGACGCGTGCTCGTGCTGTGCAGGTAGCCAGGGCCGAGCAGCAGCGTTCCGAAGGGCCCATAGGGTGCAACGTAGCGGTAGAGTAGGTCCGAGTTAAAGAACACGGCGTTTTGCAGCGGCGGCGATCGGAAGCCGCCCAATTCGCCCGCCAACGCGAGCTCTCCAAAGCGCCCGCGCGTGAGGCGCAGTTCGGTGCCCAACACGATACCCGGATGCAGCGGCGTGGTGCGCCCCACGTCACGCAGAGGCAGAGCGTACGACTGATTGAAGACGGCGACGGACAGCGGCAAGCGCCAGCTCCGCGGCGCGGTCGCGCCAGGGCTGACGGGGGTCGGGGCGGTGGCGACCTCGTGGCCGACGCGGGCACCCGAGCTCGTGGCGAGTGCCAGTAGCAGAACCGTTGAGAGCATTTGCCCTCCTATTGGCGAACGGTGAGAGAAATGAGAGGACAGCCGGGGGAACACCTGTGGTTCCCGCTGCCGCCGAGAGCGTTCATGTCCACCTGAATCGCGGTGTCCGAACCGGCCCGATCAGCCGTGGATGGATCCAGCGACGGTTGACTGGCGCCGGGATCGCTTTCCGACAACCCGAAGCAACTCGTGCCCTCGGCCCCGCCCTACGTCACGGGCCAGCCCCACAGGCAGCGTCACAACGACTCACAGCTGCTGCCCCGAGCTCCGCTCTTTGACGAGCCCGCCTGAGCCGCTCAGGCATGATTCGCGAGCCCTACATAGCGCCAGGCTGAACTCACCCACTCGCGGCTGCCACCCGGGCCGGTCTGTGATCCCGCGCTCGACCCTGCTACGACGCTTGGATGGGCATCGCGTTGTACGGTCTGGTCAAGTTCGCGGCCTATTCGGCTTGGTGCTACTTCGGGCTCCGGCGCTCTGGGGTACCGCTTTCGCGCGCGGACCGCTTGGGGCGCAGCGTCTTCGTGGGGATGTTGAGGTGGCTACTCGGGCTCATTCTCGGGGTGCTGTTGTTCTTCCTCGTACCCGTAAGCAGCCAAAGTGAAGTCGTTCCGACGTACTTGGCCGTCTACGTTCCGGTGCGCGTCCTCGAGTGGTGGTTCGTCGGTCTCGTCCTCTTGCCTAGGGACCAGCTCTTCGCGAGTCGGCTGCGCCTGATGTGGATAGCCGGTGGCATCGTGATTTCATTCGCCACCGACTTCACCTCGCCGGAGATGCTCGAGTTCGGACGCTTCTGCGTCGGTCGTTGCTTGTGCTGAGCCCTCGCTCTGGAGCGCTAATCGCGGCTCTTCATGACCCCGTCGGCGTCCTCGTCGACCGGCGGGGAGCTGGCTACCCGAGATTGGCGCTTCGCTCGGAAGTAGCCAAGCTCCGGAGGCAACGATTGTGACGACGACGAGCCCAACAGATCGCCCAACAAGACCGAGGTCCCCAACACCGAGGACGAAGACTGTGACCCCAATACAGTTGGCCATCTCGACGCAGACGGCGACGGATTCGTGGCGTGGCACGTCTGCAACACCTACGCGTAGGCGAACTCCTAGCTACCGAGCCGGGATGGTGTTGCTCAGGCGCTCGTCCAACGGGCCTTGAATCGTTCTAGAACGCGCATCGCGGCCTGTTGAGCGGGTACCTGTGCTTTCTGCGCCTCGGCTGCCCCGTGCACCAGCTCTTCGAATTCTGCCTGATCGACCAGGAGCGCTTCGTCCAGCACGTCTTGCCCAGCAACTGCTCGACAGCACGACCGCCGCCGAGAGCTCGTCGGTGTGGTCGTCGATGGCGCTCCTGGAGGGGCACCTTCGCCCGGGTAACGCGTCTCATGAGGACAGGCAGTGCCCTGGCTAGAGAGACATCGTTTCGACCGCAAGCCTTGCGCGGACCCTCTGAATCTCACGCGCCCAGCGCTAGCAGTTGGGCAAGCAGGATTTTGCCGATCATCGCGACCGGGTAGACTATCGCGTAGGCGACGTACGTCTCCTCTGACTTGCCGGCGAGTTCAAACGCTGCGGCCAATGTAGCGGGCTGAGTTTGCATACCGCTCGCGACGCCAAGGCTGGAGATACTGCTCTCCTTGGCCCAACGCCGCGTCAAAGTGAGCGCGATAATCGTAGTGGCAAGGGTCACCAGAGCCCCCACCAACAGCAAGTGAACGGCGTCTGTCCAGGCCAACTGATCCAGACTGCCTCCTGCGCTCACGCCAACCCCGGCCAAGAACAGAAGTAGGCCCAGTTCACGCAGCGCCCGATTTGTCTCGTAGGGCAATGTCCACGTGACGCGGCCCGTTCGACCAAGTCTCCCCAGAACCAATGCCACCAGCAATGGGCCGCCGGCAGCCCCCAGGGTCAACGTCGTACCGCTAATCGTGATGGGCACGACGGCAAGGAGCAGGCCCGCGCACAAGCCAAGCGCCAAACCGATGAAGTCCACCTCAGCAAGTTCGCGCTCCGAGTCGCCAAAGAATCTTGCGATCGCGGGAAGCTGTTCTTTCGCGGCCACAACGCGCAGACGGTCACCGGGCTCGATCAAGAAGTCCTGGGAGGGCACGAGGTCAACATCCGCCCGACGCAAGCGAGTTACCTGAGCATGAAACTTTCTATCGAGTGCTAGGTCTTTGATCGCCGTTCCGGTAAGCTCACGCTTGCTCACGAGCACACGCCGCGTCTCTATGCTCGCGCGGTTGACCTCAGGATGGATCGACGACGCCTCTCCCAATTTGCTCACCGCCCCAGCAACGGCCTCTCTTGTCCCGACGATGCCGAGTACATCACCTCGCTGCAGTATCGTGTACTTGGTTGGCACAATCTGCTCGTCGTTCCTCAAAACGCGTGAAACGATGACCCCTAGTTCGTCTTGTACCCGCAACTCGCCGATGCTCCTACCGATCACTTCGGCGTTTGTCACGGTGACCGCACCATTGCCGATCTGTGGCGCTGCTGTTGGCAGCATGGAGTCATCCAGTCGCGGCCGTTTCTTGCGCAAGAGCACGAAGCCCCGAAAGCAGATGAGCGCACCCAAGACACCAAATGGGTAGGTCACGGAGTAGCCAAGAGCAGGGCCTACGGCGTTGGCCGTACCGTGCAGGACATCCGTCGCAGCCCCCAGCGCCGGCGTGTTGGTCAAGGCTCCGCAGAAGACTCCAGCGATCAACCCGCGATCGAGCCCCAAGCTGCGTCCCACCACCAACGCCAATCCGGCTCCGGCCAATAACGAAAGAATGACTGCAAGGTTCAGTCGGAGCCCCCGCGTCCTGAACGCGGAGAAGAACCCTGGTCCACTCGTCAAGCCGACGCAATACACGAACAAGATGAGCCCGAACTCCTTGAGCTCCGGCGCTATTCGAAGCCGCTCGCCTTCTGGCCGCACCAGCGCGGCGACTCCGAGACCGGCGAATAGCACCCCCGCCAACCCGAGCCGAACCCCCAATACCTCGATTTTCGCAAGCGCGACACCAGCCACAATCACGAAGAACAGAAGGAAGAACTCGTTGTTGGCCAAGAACGCCGTGAAGGCAGTCATGACCGGACCCTAACATCGGTAACGTTGCGGCAACACTTCGATCCTTGCCCGCTCTTTGCGTCGCCTCGGGGGCGTCACCGTGTCGTCGGACGAACCCGTTGATGACACGCGGGACGACGTTATGGGTCCAGGCTCGCGGACCCGATGAAACGCGCATCAGACTCCATCCACAAGCTGCCGTCGCGGCTGTCCTGGAACACTGCCGACGCAGCGGCGCGTCGGCATTGAACAGATGTGACAGATGTGACACGTTCGACGTCGCTTGCCGCTGTGGCTCTTTGCGCACGGAGTGTGCCGATCCCGAGCTGTTCGCGCAAGCATAGCGGGGATATGCGCGGTCCGACATAGCCAGGTCCCGGCACAGATGTTGCTGACGGACCGGGCATGTCCACGGTGGTTCTCTCGGCGGCCTCTCCGGCTCTCCCTTCCCTCGGAGTGCTCTCGGATCTGCTCCTAGAAGAACTGCGACGACGCCAGCAAGAGGTTCGCCTCTTCGAGCTTGCGGAGACCAAACTGGCCTACTGCCAGGGGGAGTTCGATTGTTGGATAAAGACCCCGGGGAAGTGTCGTTCCCACGACGCCGAACAGAGCATCGTTGAGGCCATTCATGATGCAGAGTCCCTAGTGCTCCTGGATTCGGTCACCTTTGGCGGTCATAGCTACACTGTTAAGCGCGCCCAAGATCGACTGATCTGCCTTCTGACACCATTCTTCGAAAAACGGCTCTCGCTGACGCACCACGGACATCGGTACGACAAATCCGCCGACCTGCGTGCACTGGGCTGGATGACCCAAGGGGATCCGCAACAAGCCCAGACTTGGGCGGCGCTGGCCAGCGCGAATGGCGTCAACATGCTCGCGCCTCACGAAGCGGCGGAGGTGGTCGATGATTCTCGTCGCGACTTGTGGCGCGGCGCTATCGAGCGCTTGCTAGATAGCCACCATGAGCCAGGCAGTGAGATCCATGGCCGACCGACCCTGAGAGAGGCGTTGTTGGACGCGGCCCAGCCGGCGTCGTCAACACCGCCTTCTGCGCAGGTTCACCGTGCGGCACTCCTGGTTGGAAGTGCCAAGCACAAGGGCACCAGCGCATCGGAGGGGATGGCCCGCAGGTTTGCACGGATACTGGAGCAGCAGGGAGTGACAACGGAGCTCCACTTCGCGACGGAGTTCGTGCGCGAAGGCCGCCATGCCCATGGCAGTGCGCAGGCCATTGCTGCGGCAGATCTATTCTTGCTGGTGACGCCACTCTACGTCGACGCACTGCCCGCACTGACGACCCATGCTCTGGAAATGGTGGCGGCCGCCAGGAAGCTCTCGGATGCGCCAGGTCGATTCGCACTGGTCATCAATTGCGGTTTCCCTGAGCCCGAGCAGAACCGCACCGCGGTGCGGATCGCTCGCCACTTCGCGGATGCCGCCAACTACCACTGGACGGGAGCTCTACCCCTTGGCGGGGGAGGCGTCATCAATCCTGGGGTGCCCATCGAGGAGCAACACGGTCCGGTTGAGCACATCAAGCAAGCCATCGACTTAGCCGCTCCGGCATTGGCTCGAGGGCAGAATGTGCCTTCAGACGCATTGGCAGCAATGATGAAGTCTCCAATGCCCGATGCTCTCTACCGCTTGGTGGGAGATCTGGGCTTCCGCTACGAAGCGCACAAGCACGGCTTGGCGCAACGTTCCCTGCGCGCACGGCCGCTGGACTGACACCCTCAGCTCCGGCCGAACCAAGCCCGCGCTATTCGACGCCACAGCGTTGGCATTGGCCATCGCTCCAGAGGCGTCAGCTAGTTACCATCGGGGCATCGAAACACTCGTGCTCGACCTACCTGGCACCAGTGCTGCATTGACCACCCTCGATGCCTTGGCCAAAGCCGGTGGGACGGGTCAGGTGACGGTGACCCACACGCAGGAGCAGCCTGGGGAGAGCTTCGCGGCGGCATCGCGTTAGCGAGACACTGCTGTCGTTCCGTGGCGTGTCGAGCTCCCTTCGCTGGGGCGCGCCCGATGAGTCGAGATAGTTGAAGGGAGCGTTGGGCGCGTTGCACGAAGGTGTTATGCTACTGGCTTGCATGGTCCGCTCATCGCTGCACCTGATTGGGGTCTCGCTCGGAGCGCTGACGTTCGCGGCGCCGACGCATGCCGATGAAACTGAGGGTTGTGCCGGATTCTGTTGGTCGGCTCCCGCTGGGTGTCCCACACGGTCAGACATACTGGCTCGTGTCGTGGCTCTTTGCGGGAGTCAACCCACCTCCGCGTTGAGCGAATACAGTGGTCGGGTGTCTCGGGAAGGGCAGCAATGGTTGGTGCGCCTGACACACGGTGCTGAGCAACGAGTGATTCAAGCATCCAGTTGCGTCGACGTGAGCGAGGCGGCGGCGATGGTCGTCGCACTAGCCATCACCCCCGAGAACGACTCACAGGAGACTTCCGCGCTGATTCCCGTGATGGCTCCGTCGCGCGAATCCGAGGCTGAGCAGGCTGGGGTACTGGACGAGTCGCAACCTCCCAAGGCGATGACGACGGAGAAGTCAGCAGCGATGCCGGACGCGCAGTCCCATGGGCCGACGGACGATGTCGACCAGGCATGGTTCACTGACGAGCCCTCTGACGCGGATTCACCGGCGAACTTCACCGTTTCTGCAGCGGGCATCTGGGATGCTTGGCTACTTCCGGAGTCGACTTTGGGGGTTCGAGTTGGTGCCTCGTTGTTGGTGCTTCGCGAGCTCAGCGTTTCAGTGCACGGCTCGTTCTTGAACCCCATCGAGCAGAGCGTGAGCGACGCGGGCCCGGGAGTGCAGGCGCGCTACGACTACGCCGCTGGGGGGGCCTACGCTTGCTGGCAGCCAAAGTCCGTGGAGCCGGCCTCTGGGTGTCTCGGGGCGGAGGTCGGGCGCGTCGGCGCAGAAGCGGCTGGCCTTGCCAACGGAAGTGCACAGGTCAGCGTCTTTCCGGCCGTCACCAGTGAACTCAAGATCACGCCACGGTGGGGGAGGTTCACCCTCGACGCAGGCCTCGAAGGGGTATTTCCCCTGCTGCGAGATACATTCACCGTGGATCAGCTTAAAGAGTTGCACAGTACGCCGCCCTGGACGTTGCGGGCGGTTGCCGGCCTGACGTTCGCTTTGTTTTGAGTTTGTGGGGGCAGGGTCGTTGCCACGCGCCAAATTCGAAACGTTCGGACACCAACTCCAGGTGGACGACTCTTCAGCCGCAGCCTTGCGTCGCTACGCGCCGACGAGCGTCGAGCGTTCGCGGAGCAACGATGAGGACGATGCGGCGTTTCTTGCCCTGTATCAGAACCATTTTGGTTTCGTGTGGAGGACGGTGGCTGGCCTGGCGGCAGGCAGCTCCATCTCCGTGGAGGATGCCGTCCAGGATGTCTGGCTCACCGTTGCGAGGCGCCTGGCAGATTTTCGAGGCGAGAGTGCCCATCGCACGTGGTTGTTTGCGGTAGCCAAGAACGTGGTGCGAAATCACCGCCGCCGTTGGTTGAGGAAGGGCGGTCTCGAACGTCTCGACGAAACGACGACGTCAGCCGTAGCGGTTGAAGAAAGCGAAGCGCTCCGGGCACGTGCCGTCTGGCATGACGTCCGACTGTTCATGGCGACCCTCGATGATGCGCAGCGAGAAGTCTTTCTGAGCCGTTTCCTGCTGGAAATGGCCCCACGCGAGGTCGCTACCGTCACCGGGCGCAGCATTGTTGCAGTCTATGCCGAGACTCGCCGCCTCAAGGCGGCTTTCAAGAGATGGCATCTGACCCGAGAGGACGAAACTCGATGAGGTGGTGGAGGCGAACGAAGCGAGATGCGGGTCCCGATGATTGGCTCGCGTTGGCGCGTCGAGGCATGGGGCCCGACGATGGCTCCCGCCGAGACGTCGAGCGGCGTCTCATTGCGGTTGGCGTTGCGGTTCCGGCAGTAATGACCGCGAGTACCAAGGCCGCCGCAACGCTTTCTGCCGTAGGCGCGTCGTCAAAACTGAGCTCGGGTGCAGCCGTCGGCAGCGTGTCGTCAAAGCTGACTTCGGGTGCGGCCCTTGGCGGCGCGTCGGCGAAAGTGAGCTCCGGCGCTGCACTCGGTGCGGCTTCTGCGGCACAAGGAACACTCGGTGCGATCGGTGTTGGCAAGATCGCTGTCGTCGCGGTCGCGGTCGGGGCCGGGGGAGCAGGAGCATACGAGGCCTACGATGCCGTCGTCCAGACGACGCCCGCCCGCGGCGACCACATTTTCACTGCGTCCGACGCAAAACCCAGCCCGGTGAACCAACGAGTGTTACGTCGGGCGTCAGGCAGAGAACGTTCACCCGTCGCAGGTTCGACGGAAACGACAGTCGCGCCACCGAACGAGCCCCCCGCAGTCGAGCAAGAGGTGACAGACGGTGCGCTTTCCGCGCCCAAGTCGCATCTCGTGCCCGTGCCGGAAGTCCCAAGCGCGGCCAAGGCAGAGAGCCCTGCCAGGAAAGGGAGTTCGCTGGCGGAAGGGGCTTCGCCCAACGGCTCGCTGGTGTCGAAGAGCCTTCCGAGTGGGGCTGCCATCAAGGCGGAGCTTGCTTCGCTGCATGAAATTCAGGCAGCACTGGCCAGGGGCGATGGAGCCCAAGCGCTGCAGCGACTGCGTGAGTTGGACCGTGCAGTGCCGGGCGGTAATCTCGGGCCTGAGCGTAGGGTGAGCGAGGTGCTTGCTCTTTGCCAAATCGGTAACACGCTGCAGGCAACTCGCATGGCTCAGCGTTTGCTAGCGCGCGATGGCTCGTTCTATGCTCGACGCCTGCAGGAAAGCTGCGCTGCTTCAGATTTCATAAATCGAACAAAAGACTCAGCCCTGGGTGAGAAACGGCGGTAGTGCGGAAACTAATCGACCATGGGATACATCAGATTCAAGGGTTGGTTGATTCGCTGCACATCGTCAGTTGCGATTGTCTTCATGGGATGCGCGGGGACGGACAAAGATCTCGGTGACACACAGGACGCCGTCGGTACCAGTCGAGGTGTAGACGTCGGGGAGGAGGAACCATATGAGGGCAACGTGCCTGTGGATGAGGCAACGGAAGTAGGGATAGCGCGCGGGGATGGCGAGGAATTGACGTCAGGGAACAGCGGACTCTACGGCGAGGAAGAACCGCTTGTCGCCGAGACGGATGTCACTTCGGACGATGGTGACCTGTCTGGCATCGCCCGCTCTTCTTTCTGCGAGCCTCCGCAGAGTGAAACGTTCGAAGAAGCAACCACTGTCTCCTTCGCACGAGAGGACTTGTTCGGTGTGTGGACAGGTGACTTCGAGAAAGACGTTCTGGGGTTGCCGAGCGGCTCGCACCGGGTGACCCTGACCATCGCCGAGGACCACATAACCCTCATCCTCGGCGAAGACCGTGAAGATCCCCGACCATTGCTCAATGGTCGCCTGGGAGCCTCGGTTGAAGCTCGGGAGGGTTTCGAGTATACGGTCATTCCGGGGGAGGCCGTCGAGGGGGTGTTTCCTACGTCGTCCAACAGTGCGTACAACGAGGGGTTGGAGTTGGCCATCGCGCCCTTCGAAGTGTATGGCGGACTGTGCGCCGAAAGGGCGCCCAGCGAGGGGACTGAGCCCGGTTGCGCTCATTCGTGCTTGCCCGCCGAGGTCGTCGACTGGGGTTTCATCGACGAAACCCGTGAGTCGGACGAATGCCTCGTCGACGAAGAGGTGAACATTTCTTGCGATGAGGCCAGTCTGTGTATCGACGCTTGTCGGTGTGATGAGAACAGCTGCTACTACAATGCGTTCACGACTCTCGAGTTTGTCGCTGGCGTCGGCACGGTGGGCCGGATCGACCTCTATCTGCCGACGCTCTGGACGCCCGAGATCGGTGCCATCCTGAGCCGAAGGGAGTAGGCTGAACGGTAGGTTGCGGCGATGCCAAACGAGCTGCTGACCGTTCCCCCGCTGGTCCGTCCAGCTCGAATGCATGTCGCACAAGGGGCGGCAGAGTCTTTTGATAGACTGCAAGAGCAGTTGCTGGCCATGCCCGAGGAGGCCGTGGGGCGAGTGACGGCTGACGTCGCGCACCCGGCCGCCGTGGCGATGGGCGCGCTGTGGTAACTCGAGCTGCCGCGGTAACCAGCCGACCCACATTATCGCTGACGGACGTAGCCCGGTGGTGGTTCAAAATGAACGCGGGTCCGCTGTTGCTGCTCGATGCACGGTGTTGACCCAGGCCAACACCGGCGCGGCCATGCGTGTTGGCTAGACTCAACACCCTGGAATGGGGATCGCTCGAAAAGTAGCGGCAATCGGCTGCGCCGCGGAGCCTGAGGCTGCGGCACGCCACCTGCAATGAGTGAAAGCGAACCCTCACTTTGGAGAAAGAAACAACACCATGTCTGCCCGATCCTCGAACCAGCTCGCTCTAGTCCTTCTGCCTGCCGCCCTCGTGGGCTGCGGCGCCGCCGACGACCCAGCACAGGACACCGCCGAAACGGCAACCTACGACGCCGCCCTGTTAGCTGAGTACCGGGCAGCGCTGCCCGAGGAAGAGCGAGTGGAAGCCGTCGTTCCGGGACCCGAGGGCTCGGAGAACGCGTTGACAGAACTGGGCGATGCCGAACTGGCGTGGCTCGCGATCCAGAGCGCCCACGGGGTGAACGCTCCGGCAAAGCTCATCGTTCGAGTGCTCAAAGCGATCACGAAGTTGCCGCCAACACTCTACGACAGCAACAAGAAGGAGTTCATCTGGGGCCCCTGGGAGAACGACGACGGATACGGCCAGGTCATGGCGTACATCCGGCAAAACGGACCCGAAGAAGACTTCAAGTACGGCTACGCATTGGTGCGCCTCGTCGACTCCGACGCGGCAACTGCGGCGCCAGTCGTTTGGGGTGGCGCAACGCCGGCTCCGGACAACGACGAGGATGGCGTCGGCGTGACGCTTTGGGACTTTGAAGCCAATCTCGACTTCGAGAAGAAGCACGATCCAGACTTCGACTCAGGCGACCCTCACGACGAGGGCCGCTTCGCCATGCTCTACGGCAAGGGACGGGGAGACAACGATGATGGCGACTTTGCCTTCAACGTCGCCGTCTTCCGCGACTTCGTTTCCAAGGACGCCGAAGAAGACGAACAGCCTGCGAATCTGGACTACCTGTTTGGTCATTTCGACGGAGACGACGGAACCACCGTGGACTTCCTCGATTGGGCGCTGACCGCGAACTTCTGCGGCGCCGATCCCGATACCTGCTTCGAGATGCCCGAGGCGGGCGATGCAGAGACACTGTATCTGCGCTCCGCGTTCATCAATCGCGGCATCGGCCGCGCTGAAGCCTCCGTGACCGGCGGTGACTTGAACCAGAACGTCAGTGTCGTCGAGTGTTGGGACGATGACATTGATCGAACGTACATGAGTGTCAGCGCCGACGACGAGATGCTCGCCGAAGTCGGCGCGTGCGACGATCCCTTTCTGCCCGGTCTGGCTGAACTGGGGATCCCGACGTTGGCGGACATCGACCAGGAAGCTCTGGCAGCTCTCGATTGCGCTGCCACCAACGGGCTGGCTGCCTGCGAAGCAGACTGAACACGCCCGGATTCAGATGCGAAGGTCCTCGATCAAGTCTCGGATGCTCGCCTTGCTGAAGGGCTTCTGAATGCGACGGTTGGGGACCCGATGAAGGAAGGCGCTGGCCTCCTTGGTGAAAGCACCTCCCGTCACGAAGACGAACTTCTTCTGAGTCCCTGGACGTACCTGTTCCGCAGCATGGTAGACATCTTCGCCGTTCATGTCTGGCATCATTACGTCGCATAAAACGAGGTCGTACGCTTCTTCCGTCTTCAGGAGCTTCACGGCCTCGCGCCCTGAGCGCGCCAGATGAACTTCGTGCCCCTCGAGAGTTCTGACGAACGCCCGCAATACCAGCTCTTCGTCATCCACCACCAAGACCCGTACCTTGCGACTCGGAACCAATCGCAGGTGAGGTCGCTCCTTCTGGATCGATTCAGCTGCCAATGGTAAGCGGACGTGAAAGCGATTGCCGCACGCCGGGCTACTCGTAGCATGAATCACGCCACCCAACGTTTTGGCGATACGTTGACAAACGTATAGCCCCAGGCCCGACCTCAAACGTTCCGCCGGATCCGCAAATGGGTCGAAAGCGCGTTCGAGCGCTTCTCGCGGCAACCCTGGGCTGGTGTCGCTGATCTCGATGTGCGCCTGGTTCCCTTCGACCCAGACTGCCGCGACTACGTTGTTGCCGTGAGCATTGCCCTCTGGGATCGAGTGCGCAGCGACGATCAAGAGGTTCAGAAAGAGCTGACCCAAGCTCGATTCATCTGCATGGACCTCGGCTTCGTCCTTGTACTCGCGCACCAGCTGTGCCCGATGGCGAATTTCGTTGGAAGCCAGGCGAACGCTGGCATCGAGCACCTTGTTGACGCTGACCCTCCGAGGCACATCTTCCGGAGACCGGACGAAGGTGCTGAGGTCCCGCATCGCGTTTTCGATACGACCTACCCCGTCCAGGGCCTCCTGAACCATCGATGCCGCCCCTTGCCCACGCAATTGATCACCTAGCTCCTCGAGGTTGGCGGTGATGTAGGACAGCGGGTTGTTCACCTCGTGCGCCATCGCGGCAGCCATGGTACCCACCGTTGCCAGCCGATCAGCGAGTAGGAGTTGTGACTGCAACTCCACGCGCTCGGTCACGTCCACCAGAATGCCGTCCCACGCGACACAACGCTCGGGCAAGGGGGTCGGGTTGGCGACGCACTGCAGCCAGCGGATCTTGCCCGTGGGCAGGAGGAAGCGCCCTTCGAATCGGAATCGGGTGTGGGTGTCTTCGGCCAGCGACCGAGCGTGTTCGAAGCGAGCGCCGTCATCGGGATGGATCAGCGCGTCAAAGGCTTCGGCTTCGTCGGTGAGGCGCTCTTGAGGAATACCGAGGAGTTCCTGACAGCTGGCGCTGACGAAGGAGAAGAGACGAAAGCCGTCTGGATGCACGATCATCTGAAAGAGCATTCCCGGCACGTTGGCGAAGATCTGCTCCATCTGCTGAGTGCGCTCTTTGACCAAGGCTTCGAGTTGCCGTCGGCGCTCCCGGTTTCGCTTCTCGAGGGCTCGTTTCTCGCTCCGAAAACTGCGCAACTGGGCGGCGTTGGCCACCACCTTTTGAAGGTCACCGGGCTCCACGGGCTTCTCCAGGAACTCGAACGCCCCCGCCCTGAGCGTTTCGACGACCTGCGCCATCTCGTCGGCGTCGGCGACGACAATCACCTCCGGACGATGCTCCAGCTCCTGGACGTAGCGAACGACGTGGATTCGACCGGATGTCTGAAGCGCCGGATCCAGGAGCACGACGTCCCACGTCTCGGCGGTGACGAGGAACAGGCCGGTCCGCGCGTCGGAAGCCGCAGCTACCTCGTGTTCTTCGCTAAGTGCCGAGACGAAATACTCTCGGGTCCCAGCATCAGACTCCATTATCAGTACGCGCGCCACGAACCGCCCCCTCGATATATACCCAAAAGCCACCGCACAGTCTCGACGCTTCGCCGTTCGCAGGTGACTAGCGCCCCTTTTTGAGCCGCCCCGAGCTCGAGTGGCACAAACGCGGTCAGTCCGAGCAGATCAGAGCGACTACAACGACGCCCTTCCGCGGGGGTCGTTGGCAAGGAAACCCCTCGCCGTCAGGATGTGAACTCCGCCGGCTTCACGCTCGCCTGCGGCTCGGCCAGCCCCCGCGACGAGCTCTTTCGTGCTGAAAGCGCTTGTTTTGTGGCTGGTATGCCGAAACCGCAGTGGGTAGCGGAATTGCTGCGACCCCAGGTTTGGAGCAGAATTGCTGCGACCCCAGGTTTGGAGAAGTCGCAGCAATTTCCGCGATTGCGGCCGTCCTGTTGATTCGGCACACGTCCCTTTTCGCTGGTCCCGAACTTCTCGTTCGGGACGCTAGACGTCTGGACGCCAGACGAACTCCAAAGTAATGGTCGGGTCGTGAAAGTTGCAGTCATCGGGACGGGCTACGTCGGTTTGGTAGCTGGCGCATGCTTTGCGGAATCAGGGCACCACGTCGTATGCGTGGACGTCAACGAGGCGAAGCTGAACCAGCTCCGCAACGGCGAGGTACCGTTCTTCGAGCCTGGCCTGGACGACATCATCAAGCGCAACTGGCCGGAGCGTTTGGACTTTACCAGCAATCTGAACCAGGCCTTGGACGGCGCGAAGGTGACATTCATCGCCGTTGGGACTCCACCGAACCAGGATGGCTCGGCCGATCTGAGTGCCGTGCTCAAGGTAGCGGAAGACGTCTCGAAGACAGCTCAGCACGAGATGGTGGTGGTGCTCAAGAGCACGGTGCCGGTGGGAACGAACCAGAAAGTGACCGAGGTCGTCAGCAAGTTCGCCAAGCACCCGATCATGGTGGCCAGCAACCCCGAGTTCCTCAAGGAAGGCGACGCCGTCAACGACTTCCTCAAGCCGGACCGTATCGTCGTTGGGGTGCGTGAAGAGCGCGCGTTCGAACTGTTGGCTCGCCTGTACGCGCCATTCAACCGCCAGCGCAACCGGCTGCACCGCATGGATCCGAAGAGCGCAGAAATCGTCAAGTACGCCTCCAACGCAATGCTCGCGACGAAGATCTCGTTCATGAACGAGATCGCACTCTTGTGCGACACCGCCGGCGGCGACGTGGAGAAGGTCCGCATCGCCGTTGGGGCCGACAAGCGCATCGGTTACGAGTTTCTCTATCCAGGCCTCGGTTTTGGCGGCAGCTGCTTCCCTAAGGATTTGCGCGCACTGGTGAGCACTGGTGAGGAGCATGGCCTGTCCATGGACGTGGCCAAAGCGGCGGTAGTCGCGAACCGCAAGCCGCCGGAGATGTTGCTCAACCACATCGTCGAAGACTTGGGGGATCTCAAGGGCAAGCATATCGCCCTGTGGGGATTGGCGTTCAAGCCAAAGACCGATGACGTACGCGAAGCGCCGGCGTTTCGGTTGATTGAAGAGCTGACCGCCAAGGGCGCCACCATTGCCGCCACCGACCCTGAAGCGCTCGAGACCGCGCAAGAGCGGCTGAACTTCATGGGCATCAAGGAAGGTGTCAAGTTGACCAGCGACCCTTACGCGGCATGCGTTGGTGCCGACGCACTTGTCCTGTGCACCGAGTGGCGACAGTTCAATGCGCCGGACCTCAGGCGCCTCACCGAAGTGATGCGCGGTCGCCGTGTTTATGACGGTCGAAACGTGTGGAGCGCTGCGGAGTTCCACGAAGCCGGGTTCGAGTACCTCGGCATCGGCCGTCGCTGAGCGCGCCGTGGGCCGAGTGCAGAGCAAGCGACGCGGTAGTCAGGCCGCTTTGCTCTTGAGCAACCGGTAGGCCTTGCGCATCAGCGGAGGCGAGATCACGAGTTGCACCAAGGTCAGCGCGGTAACCCACGACAGCGTCGTCGCGACGACGATGGACGCACCATCGTTGCCCTCTGTCGTCGCGTAACTGGAAAACAGGTACACCGCGAGCGCATCGCGTGTCCCCACCCCCTGTGGCGTCAGAGGTAACGCTGCGACGAACATCATTGGCGGAACCAGTGCCAGCGCATCGCTGAAGGGCAACTCGATCCCGAATAGACGGAACGGAAGCCAGCTGCCGATGAAGAGCACCGAAACGTGGGCCAAGCGCTCAAAGGTGACACGAAAGTGTCCAGCGACGCCGAGTTCGAAGAGTGGCTGCAACAAGGGGCGCTCGACGAGCCAGCGTGGCTTGATTCGCAACACCACCAAATAAACGATTCCGGCAGCAACACAAGCAGCCAACAGGGGCGCCATCCAAGTGAGTCGCCCCATGTTGAAGGGCAGAGCCAAGAGTCCGAGCCCCACCAAACACCCGAACGTGGTGATGTAAACGATGAGCGTTGCGCCGGCCACGCGCCACAGTCGCGCATCGTACACCTTCGCCAAGAAGTACGTGAGCCAGCCCTGCCCGACATGGTGATTGGCGATACTGGGCAGGTACGAAGCACCACGAATGACCAGCAACTCCCGAAACGTCACCGGACACACCGTCCTGGCGTAAACACGAGACGTCGCCCAGGAGTCAGTCGTAAGAATCAAGAGCACAAAGCCAAACGCCAGACTGAACAGCGGCAGCTTCGGCGCATCGGCAATGGCCACAAAAACGCGTTCCCTGTCCACGCCCAGCAGCACCCAGGTCAGCAAGAGCGCGGCAAAGACGAACGGCAGCGCGCGCTTCCAGAGCGGCTCATCGTTCCGTGGCGACGATAGCTGGGACGACATTGATGAAACGCCAGCAACCTATCAGCTCGCGTCCAATGCCGCGGCAAGAATGTTGATCCCCGCCAGGGTGCCCGCCGAGTCGACGAATGGCAGGACCGTGACTGGCAAGTCCATACCCAGCACTCGTTCCTGGACGCGCTCCTGCTCGATCTCGGCCTGCGCGCGCTCCAGCGCAACGTCGAGCACCTGGCCGGCAGCAGTGCTTGTCCCCCCTCTGGCGGAAAGTTGCTGAAGGTGGGCAGCATCGCCGGCAGAGAAGATTTGGGGAAGGCGCGCGTTCAGCACCACGCCCGCAGGAGAAAGAGCCATTTGCCTGAGCTCAGAAATCAGTTCGATGCTCTCTTGCAGGGGCAGCTGTTCGGGCAGCGACACCACGAAAATGCCCGTCTGTGCCGGATCGGAAATCATGCGCCACGCTCGCTCCGCATCCCGCTTGAGGAGCCCCGGAGCCGTGGCTTCGCTGATCACGAGAGGGACCCGGAGCATCTCCAAGCCGTGGCCCGTAGCAGGCGCGTCGAAAACAACCGAGTCGAACCGGGGCCGGCTCCCGACGGTCTCCACCGCGTGAAACCACGCCTTGCCGAGCACAGCCCAGGGATGGAGGCCCGGAATCGCCGCTAGGAAGTTCTTGCTGTAGCGATTGTCTAGCAGTGCTCGGACCAGCGCCTTGCTGTGCAGAGTCATCTCGGCGTACTCGCGGAGCGCCGCTTCGGGGCGCAGGAGTACACACGACAGGCCTGGTGCAACCTCGCGGATCTGCTCGTCTACTTCGGGCACTCCGAGCATGGCGGCAACCCCGCCGGGGTCGGTGATCGTCAGCAGGACCCGACGGCCGGCTTGGCTGGCAGCTC
This sequence comes from Polyangiaceae bacterium, assembly GCA_050298815.1. Classification (GTDB taxonomy): domain Bacteria; phylum Myxococcota_A; class Polyangia; order Polyangiales; family Polyangiaceae; genus SZUA-265. The sequence continues at coordinate 62 of JBNKUV010000004.1, read as the reverse complement.
GCGCGAGCGCAACGGATACTGTCGTTTTGCCCACCCCGCCCTTACCGGTCACGAAGAGCAGT
>JBNKUV010000003.1:0-4811 GCA_050298815.1 Polyangiaceae bacterium | reverse complement strand
TTTCTTTCGCGCTTTCAAGAAAGCGTTCGAGTCTTCGCCAAGCGAGCTTCGGAATCGTGCGCAGGCACCGACTGAACGAAGCTTGAAAGATTGGTTGAGTGCGCTGTAGGCGGCACGAAGGAACTGCTCCAGCCAAGGGCTTCAGCGCCAGTCACGACCAGGAACAGAGAAGCTGGGAGGCAAGGACAATCGATCTGTCGAAAAGGGATTGGAGCGAACATGGATCGCGCGGCTTGGAGTGAGCCCGCCCAGTACATGCCTTTGTGTATCTACCGACTTCTGCAGCCGCCCGAGGGTCTATCCGTCGTCGATAGCTCGGGCAACTTGGTTAGCAGTCTGCCTCAGCTTTTCAGACGGCACCGTCGCCGTCGAACTGGATCCGCTTTCCTTCTTGTGTCGGCTAGCCGCTGCCGTTCCTGGCCCCGGCTTTCACACCGTCCGCTACGGAGGCATCTTGTCGTCTGCTGCCCAATGGCGACCGCTCGTCGTGCCCGAGGGCGGTGAGCAAGAGGCTCGCTCCCAAGCCGCTGGAGAAGGTGGTGAAGGTGGCGCACGCAAACCGCGCTCGACCTGGAGACCATGGAGAGAGCTACTGAAACGCAGCTTCGACGTGGACATCACGTACTCGAAGTGCGGAGGGCCGATGCAGCTCAAAGCCTTCCTCGTCAGTCCGCAAAGCCTGCGCCGGCTATTGCGCACACTCGACGAGCCCACCACGGCCCCACAAAGAGCTCCGCCACGCCCACCACCGTATTTCACCAGCCAGCCACGCAGGCATCAAAGCCGCGATGCAGGGCCGCAGCCGCAAGGCGTGCTCTTCGACGAGCCGGCGTGAGATGAGGCTGCCCACTCCCAAGCCAGTCCATCACGCATGACCGCTCCGGGCAGCGCGCAGTTGCGCGCTCTTCCACCAGCGGCGGCGCGGCTAGCCGCTTCCGCGACGTTCGGTAGCCACGGCCCTCGCCGAAGCCATGCTCTGACTACACCGACATCGGAACGCTGTGCTTCTCACGCTACGTGAGGTGAGGGTTCGGGGGCGATCCTGACGCCTTGCCGCCCAAAATGGGGGCGCTTAAATCGCCTACGCGCTGTTCACGCCGGCCCGGGAAGTCGCCCGAGTGCCGGAGGCTGGCGTGTAGCGGAGGCAAGCCGCCACACACCCCGGCGGTACGCTCAGTTCAGCATGGTTATCCGCCCCTCGATGGAGGCAGAGATAGGCTGCGTCAGCGAGTCGATGTAGTTGATCAAGGCGTCGAGATCGACGTCACCGCCGATGCGGTTTCCGCCATCCACTAACACCGTGAAGTTATCGCCGCCTGCAGCGATGAAGCTGTTGACCACGATGTTGTACGTGCCAGAAAGATCTAGCGGTTCCCCAGCTGACGTGGATACGCTCACGATCCTCGAGCCGTCCGGCGCCCCGTTGTCCCAAACATACGTGAGCCCCGATATCTGAAGCATGCGCGGTGACGTCTGACCAACCCACTGCTGCTCCAACAGTTCGACGATCTGGGCTCCGCTGAGGTCCATCGTGACCAGGCTGTTGCCAAAGGGCTGAATCGTGAACAACTCGCCCCACGTTATCGGACCAGCGTCTAGGTCCGCTCGAATGCCCCCCGGATTCATGAAGGCAAAATCAGAGCCCGTGGCTGCGCGCTGCGCATCCGCGATGAGGTTGCCCAGGGCAGATTCTCCGCTCGGATCCTGAGTGCGAGTGATCAACAGTGCAGACTCCCCCACAACCTGGTTGACGAGCGGATCTGTCAAGGTTTCTGCTTGCAGCACCAAGTCGGCGACGGCAGGATCGAGCGTGATGCCAGGCTCTTCATCTGAGTACGTGGTGAGCACCTGGGCCGTCTTCGACACGACATCTCCAGTTCGTCGGCACACTTCGAGGTCGATCTCAGCGTAGGCCGTGCTGGCGCTGTACGCTTGCGTCACCAATATGGGCGTCCCGCCTCCGTTCGGCACCAGGGCATTGGTGAATGAGTGCCGGTGACCAGAAATGACGACGTCAACCTCGTCATCCAGCTGCTCCAAGATCGGGATGATGTCCCCGCTGACAGAACCGTCCTCAGGTGTAGGACCGGCGGCAAATGCTTGAGTTCCGCCTTGATGGATGGTGACCACGATCGTGCGGACCCCCTGCGACTTCAGATCATCCACTGCGCCATTGATGGCGGTGGCCTCATCCAGAAAGTCCAAGCCCTCGACGCCCGTCGGCGTTACGATCGTGGGCGTCGACTGAAGCACGGCGCCGATAACGCCCACCTTGACGGAGCCGAGTTGCTTGACGGTATAAGGGGCCAGCAGAGCTTCGCCCGTTCCTTCCTGCACCACGTTGGCGGAGACGTAGCTGAACTTGGCGCCGCGATAGGGCGATTCGATGAATGGACCCAAGTCGGAGTCACCGCCGTAGATCAGACGCAGCATCTCGCTGGCGCCCTCGTCGAACTCGTGATTGCCGAGCGTGCCGACGACGTTGCAACGCCGATTGTCACGGCGTCGGTAGCTACAGTGGCGATTGGTCAACAAGTTGAGGAACTGGATGGATGGTTCATCTTGCAGCAAGGCGGACGCTGGTGGTGAGGCGCCGACATGGTCGCCCGCGTGGATGATGAGTGAACGCCCCTCATAGCCTTGCTGCGCCGCCTCCAAGTATGAGGCCAAAACGGCTGCGCCGCCGACGGGGCGTCCGCTAACGGTTCTCCCCTGGGAGAGCTGGCCGTGGAAATCGTTGAAGCCCAACAAGCGGATTCGCTCCGTCCGGCCGTGCTTGCCGCGGCGCTTCCAACGCACGGGTCGCTTCGCGCGACGACGGCTCTCGGCGCTATCGTGGTGCCGATGGTCGTCCTCGCCCTGGCCACAACCGACTGTGGTAAATGCTGGGTGCTTGCGGCTGAGGGATTGTGTCGTTGTAGCCGTCTGACTGCCGGATTCGGCACTACATCCTGCTGCGAGCAGGGTTGTGCTCAACAACCACTTCGCCGACGAAACTCGCTTCGCCGACGCAGAAATACGTTTGCATAGATTCATTGCCACACCTCCTGGTCGCCGCGCACAGTCGCACTAGGTGCGTGACGTAGCTTCGAAGGTTGCGTGACATTGTGCTGGGCATTTTCGTCAAACGTGTCGAGGTCCAGGGGAAATTTGTCCCCTACGATGGCGCCCGGTTCCCGGGCGACGTCTCCCTCCGCTGCGTGGCGGATCCCGCCGCCTGTCTCCGGGCGTGCCATCATGTCCGCCTTCGTGCGGTGGGGATCAGACACCAGTATCTTCCGATCGACCAACCGGCGAAACGTGTTGGGAGCAACACGCTCCCGCTGCAGGAGGCCCTGCTCGATGCACACGCGATAGACGGCAGCGATGTTTTTGGGCTTGCCGTGAAAGTGGGGGAGCGCGGCCTCGATGGCTTCTTGGAGCTCCTCCGGTCGGACCTTCCTGGGGTGCCCTTTGTCGGAGCGAGTCTTGGGCATCATCTGGGTGATGCCGTCCTTCTTGTAGCGGGAGTACCAGGTTTGGATCGTGCGCCAAGTGAATTGCAGCGGCTCATCCTCCTCGCTTCTGAAGACGAGACCACTGACGTGCTTGATGCCGGCGATGTTGGTGTTGCCTGGGGCGTGCTCGATGGCCCCGAGCACTCTCATTTTTACGTACGGGCTGACGCGCTTCATGCGTGCCTCCTTTCTGGGGTGGAGTGGAGGCTAGAGGCGTACGGGGGCGCAGCCCATGGACGTCTGGTGTTGTCGCTTTGAAATAACTCCTGCCTGCTCGCGACCTTCACCGAGATTCTGGGCGGCGCTCGCCACGGAGTCCGTGTCCGCTATCCCATCAGCGGGTGTTGAAACCGGATTTGGAAGGAGCGAAACACGGATGCAGAGTCCGGGAGCGCAGCCTGCATGTGCTGCAGCAGGGCGTGCAGTGGTGCAGGGCTCGTCGAGCGCACAGGAGGCGTGTGGCGGCACAACAGCGACCGGAGGACGGGTTGCTGCTCAGAGAGCCGCTTCCAGAGGCGGTATCCGCTCCGAAGGCTGAAGCCGGGAGCCTCCGCATTCCAAGCCGCTTCCCTGTTCGCTCCACCGAGCACGCTGGACACGAACGTCAGCAGCGTGTGGGCGCGGACGATGAATCGCCGAAGTACGTCAGCCAGTAAGGCCGAGAACGTCCTTCCGCAGCCGAGTTTTCCTCTTCGGTTCGTGCAGTAGACACGCCATCCCCGAATCACGAGCTCCGACGTCTGATCGGCGTAGCCTCTCAGGGGGCCATGAGCGTTGAGCGTCTGCGCCCGCTTGCAGTGTGGACACCGGATGAGCTTCAGACTGATCAGGAATTCGCTGAGCTGGGCTTCATCGCGAACGAACCGGACGGCGGTAGAGAGCGCCACCTCGAGACCGTAGACGCCCGGCCTCGAGCCGGCCCAGATTCACGTCAAAGCTCTTGCTGTCGGTTCCAAATTGACGCCGGCGTTCAGGCGGATCCGTGTTGGTTCAATTCGGTGAGAAGACGGCTGGAGCGACGACCGGAGCGTGGGAAATAACATGATCGACGACGAACGACGGCCCCACCGCTCCGAACATCGTCGCGCGTTCCGTTCTTGGCGGGCTCCATCATGACTATCGGTGGGCGGCGTGAGCCACGGATGAACGAGGTAGCCCGGACACGTTGAGCAGCTGGTCATCGGTGAGCGCCTGCAGTTCGTGATCTCCTACGAAGTGTTGGCGCGCATAGTGGGAAAGTGGGAGACGTTCATCCACATCGATGGCGAAGGCGCGCGCTTCAACGGCGATCATCCCACCTTGGATGGAGACTAC
>JBNKUV010000002.1:0-1614 GCA_050298815.1 Polyangiaceae bacterium | reverse complement strand
GCCCCTCTCGTCGGCGACTCAGACGCGCCGAGGACACCAATAGCGGACTTGTGCGCTTTTCCTGCACGTGGTCTGGGGGTCCGGGCGCCCCTCTGGCTCCGCGCCGGCAAACAGGGGGGCGCTTGTATCACTTACGCGCCTCACTACGCCCCGTTTGGACAGCTGGTGTTGCCGTTCGAGAGCTGAACAGGACGCCGCTTGGCCAACTTGCGACCTCGATGGGCTCGAGGTGACGCGGCTCGAGGTGACACACGGGTTGCATCTACCGAGTGCCCCCAACAGGCAAATTAGTCTCACCGGCGTTCGCGCGCTCTGATCCTCTGCCAACGCAGATGATGATCGAGCTGAATCAGGGGTTCAGCACGACACGACCGTCATCACCGCTACTCATCAAGCCAACGTTTTTTTTGCAGTTCGTTGCTCCTTAGCGCACGTCATTCCTCTGACAGAGAGCCACCGTCCGCAGAGCTGCCACCATCCACCAACGCTCCGTCCAACAACTCGTTCGGCGAGGCGGTCGACGCGTCCAACGCGTCCGTTGAGCCATCAGCTTGCGACGCCGAGGCATCCCGCTCATCCAGCCCAGCGTCGACTTGCCACACCGACGCATCCGTCTCGCTCGACAGAGCGGGTACAGGGGGGTCAGCGACTGGGAACGGAGCACCGGTCTCTGACGGAGCGAAGCATGAACAGGGGCCCGGCCCAGGTGTGCATCCGCCGCACTCCCGCATCGTTTCGGAGCCGTCCCTCTGTGGTGCGGGACCTAGCGGTGAATGGTCGCTCGAGGTAGTCGACGGCAGCGGCCCCCCCGCTGTCGACATGCCGTTCGCTCCGACGCTTCCTGGCGCGTTCGCGGATGCATGAGTATCAGGGGCCCCTGTCGTCCCATTGACCGCATCCCCACGCGAAGCAGTGTAATCGCCGCAACTCGCCACGAGGCCAAGCACGAGAAAGTATGAGCGTAAGGTTATCATCCGACTTCTCCTCGTCTCGAATAAACACCCGCCGTTCGGCACACTCTGGCACAAGCGCGATGCTCATCGTCCGTTGTTGCAAACACCACGCCAAGTCGCGACGACCTCTTGAAACTGTCCAGTCGTCGCGCAGTGGTTGCGAGCGCCGGGAGAAGCCTTCGGATTCAGCCTGAGCCGTACGACCTGCGCACTACGGATGCGTACGCGCGAACTCGATCAGCTTCTTGAACTGCGCGAAAGGTTGCGCCCCACTCAGAAAATACCCGTTGATGGTGAACGCGGGCGTTCCGCGTACCCCTGCTTGCTTGGCGATCTCCATGTCTGCTTCGACGTGGGGCTTGTGCGTGCGCTGATCGAGCGCGGCTTTAAAGCGAGCCATATCCACGCCCTGCGCCTGCGCGTAGCGTTCCAGGGCATCCCGCTCCAGTTGCTTCCCCGCGGCGGGTACCCAACGACCGCAAGCTCCGGGCACAGGACCAGGTTCGCTCCTTGCTGCTCGGCTTGGCGCAACCCAGAGACGATTCTGTCGACGTTGCCGCTGAAATCGCCAACGGTGGGATTGTGCTGCAGCAGGGTAACGTTCATGTGATCGTGAGGGCGTCCGGCGGGTGGTCCTGCCCGCCATGAAGCACCCAAGCGT
>JBNKUV010000001.1:0-293199 GCA_050298815.1 Polyangiaceae bacterium | reverse complement strand
TGCTCTACGCCTCCGAGCTGGGCCTCATCGGCGCGGAGCACTTCGCCGTGGATGGCTGCAAGTTGCCGTCGAACGCGTCCAAACAATGGAGCGGCACGCATGCGGAGCTCGAGGAAAAACGAAAGAAACTACAAGGTGTTGCGGAGCGCATCATCCAGCTTCACCAGGCCCAAGATAGCGCAGAAGATGGCGCTAATGCATCGGCAGGGCACACTAAGAAGCTCGAGCACTACCAACGAAAGATAGAGCAGCTCGACACGCTGTTGCGCGAAACCGGCAAGAAGCTCGGGCCGACCGGCAACGAGCAAAAGACCAATCTGACCGACCCGCAAAGCGCGAAGATGAAGAGCTCCCGCGGCGTCATCCAGGGCTACAACGGCCTCGCCGTCGTCGATGACCGCGCCCAGATTGTCGTGCACGCCCAGGCGCAGGGCTCTGGATACGAGGGACATCTGCTGGCTCCACTGTTGGAGCAAACGCGCGAGTGCTTCGCTGTCCTCACTCGCGGGCGGGACATCCTGAAGCAAGTGAAGGTCACTGCAGACAGCGGCTTCCACAGCAAAGCGGTGGTCGCCGCTGTCGAACAGATTGGTGCCGATGCCTACATCGCCGACCGTGAGTATCGGAGGCGACTGCCCACTTACGCCGCTGCCGCGCGCCACAGGGAACGTCACAACAAGGAGCGCCGCTTGCACCGCAGCAAGCTACGGCAAGCCGCCCCGCCAGCTGAGAAGAAACAATTCACGGCCGAAGACTTCTCCTACGACTTGGACCGCATGGAGTGCGTCTGTCCCGCCGGCAACAAGCTCTACCAAGCAGGCAAAGACATGCTCTTCAACGGCTACCGCGTTGCCCGATTCAAAGCGCCTATCACCGCCTGCAGAAACTGTCCGCTGCGCGCCAAGTGTTTACGAAAGCCAGACCTCACCCCTCAACGCCAGCTGACGATTATCAAGCACACAGAGGGGCCGCCGCAGCAGGCCAAACCAAAGAAGCACGCTCCGACCGAACGGATGCGCTTCAAGTTCGATACGCCGGCGGGGCGACAGCTCTACAGCAAGAGAATGGGAACGGTTGAGCCCGTCTTCGGCAACATCCAAAACAAGGGCATGCGCCGCTTCACTCTTCGTGGCCAGAAGAAGGTCAACGCCCAGTGGCAGCTCTTCACCATCGTGCACAACATAGAAAGGATCGCCAGAGTGCACCGTCAGTGAGGGCGTCAGCCCCGGGTGAACCGGGCGGCCCCACCCGAAGGGGCTCGGGCACGGGGCCACGAAAATCGAGCACGGGGGCCCTAGGGGGCGGGGGGCGTGGGGCAGGTTGACGTTCAGCCCAAACGTCCTGCCGGTGATTCGACGAGCGAGTGAGTGAGTGATCGAAACCATGCTCTTCGACGTTGGGGTCAAGCTGATATACGAGTGCAACCGCGACGAGATGTAGCATCAGTCACGCCGCCAAACGTCGTCGCAGTGGGCCCGGCGTCGCCTCAGGCGCTCCGCACACGGCAGGACGACGTCCTTCAACATTCTGCCGCGCAACTCGACGCGAAGCGCCGCCCCGGCATCGCGCTGCGATTCACTGGCCTGAGCGCGCATCACGCCCGTTCGGTGAAACACTTGCTCATCGTTCGTCGGATCCGAATCAGCCAATGTGACGCCCCCGTTACATGCAGACGGCGAAGGTCCGCTGGCGCTTTTCCGCAAGCGGTGCACTCGGACCAGCAAAACATTCGCGTATTCGTCGTCCAGGCATCAGCTGACGCTGAACGCATTGGGTTGGGTAGGACGAGTTATCGTTGCGATGCACCGTGAGTGCACCCGCGCTTGCCGGTGAGACGTCGAAGTAGCCTGCCATCGGAAACCGATGACGTCTGGAACACCTCGTGCACTTGCGGCTTGCGCCTTTGGACCTAGGCTCACACCTCATTGACCGATCGACGCCGCATGGCCCCGACCGGATCGACCGACGGAGACGGAAAGGAAACGTTTGATGCCGTCCTTGCGAACACGCCTCGAGAGCAACTCTGCGCTGCTTGGTTTGGGATTGCTGTTGTGCGCACAGTTCATCGTCGCGAAAGTGCTGCCGCGCGAACCCTATCCAGCCCTCTTGTTTCCAGGGGGCTCCTCCACGTCGCGCCGAGACTGTGACGAGCCCCTCGAGGGTTATCGCATCTACGCTTTGCTCCACTCTGGTGAAGTACGCCTAGTCGATCATCACCAGCTACTGTCCCAAGTCCCCAAACACTTTCGACGCCGAATCCTCGCCAGACTGCTGGACACCGACTTTCAGATGGTCGATGCCGAGGGGCAAGCGTGGTTTCGCGACCGACTACGACAGCTTGCCTTTGATGACGCGCGAGGCATCGTCGTTCGCCGAGTGTTGCTCGGCCGCGACCGGACTCCGGAACCACTGGCCGAAGCGACCATGGCCTGGCTGCCGGCGTACCCAGAAGGTCCAGTGACCGCTTTGGACTTCGCTGGGAACAGCGGCGCGATGGATGGTCCAGGTGAGTTCTGAGGGCGTTGCTCAGGCGCGCCCCTGGCTGCCGCGCCTGAGCCAGTGGGCGGACGGTTTCGGTCCGTTGACGCTTGGGGGGCTCGGGTTGTTTCGGTTGTTTTTTGCCAGTTGGCGCCTGGTCTTCGATTTGCCGACGGTGGGCTGGGCGTCGAACTTGCCGAACGCATTCTACGATCCACCGCCAAGCCTGGCGGCGCTGTTGTCGGGCTTTCCGCCCGCACCCGTTCTGCACGGCTTGGACGTGCTCGCGCTCGTGCTGATGGTGTGCATTCTGTGCGGCTACCACACGAAGCTGAGCTCCATACTCTTCGTGGTCACCCATCTGGCGTTGAACCACGTGCGTTTCAGCTTCGGCAAAGTGGATCACGACATCGTTCTGCTGCTCCTACCGTTGGTGATGGCCTTTTCAGGTTGGGGGGAGCGCTACAGCCTGGACGAGCGACGCAGAGCCCAGTCCCCGCACCGTGTTTCACCCGAGTCCGTGTCGCGCTGGCCGGTGCCGGTGATGGCCGCGTTGGTGGCCTTCGGCTTCTTCACTGCCGGGGTCCCCAAAGCTGTTGGTTGGATCGACCTGGATCTCACGACGAGTGGCGTGCGCGGCTGGGCCCTGCGTGGGCTCTATCTCAACGAACGTGACGCCCTGCTGCTGCCGTCCTTCGCCCACTTGGACGCTCCCTTGCTCTGGGAGTCCTTGGACTACCTGGGCGTGGTGTTCGAACTAGCCTTTCTGGTGCTTTTGCCAAGACCGAGGCGCTTCCGCCGATGGTTGGCCGTTGCGTGCCTGTTCCACGCGATGAACATTTTCTTGCTCAACATCTCCTACGTGACACTGCTGCCCGTGTACGCGCTGTTGTTGAACTGGAAGGCGATCGACGGCAGCCTGGCGCGATTCGCTCGAGGACTGCGGCGTCTGACTTCGTCGTATGCGACATTCGCCGTCACGCTCTGCGTTTGCCTCGTCGTGTTTGGGTGGATGCAGGTGGACAATCAGGGTGACGCCCACCTGGGGCTGATCGACGCCACGCCACTGGGAAGCGGCGTTGCACGCTTGTTGCTCGACGCTGTTTTGTTCGTGGTACTGGGAGTGTTGCTGGCCCGTGTTAGTCGTCGCCCACACCATCGAGGAGAGCTCGAGACACTCGCTAAGCAAACAGCCACATCCCGTACTCCCCAGTCTGGCGGTACCCCAGCGCTGTGTACGCCCGCTGTGCGCCAACGTTGTCGGGACTCGTGAAGAGCAAGCTGCGTCGGGCACCCTCAGCGTAGCGAGCCAACAGCGAGCCAGCCACGACCGCCCGACCGTAGCCTCGCCCTCGAAGCGATGGCGGTGTCCAAACTCCGCCGACCTGCACCACGCCAAGCGCTTCTGCGTTGAACCCAGTCATACCCACGGGTTGTCCGCTCACCTCGAGAACCCACAGAGGCACGGCGCCGTCACGGGTCAGCTTCTCCCGAACACTGCATCGCTCGAGTCGCGCCGGCAACCCGTAGCTGGCTAGCCGCCAGGACGCTGGTAGACGCGTCCATCGGCGGGAGCGAACACCGTGACCGCGCCCTGTTGCTTCACGTCGGGAAAGTGGTGCAGCAGTATATACCCAAGCCCGAACGCGGCCAGGCCGCCGACGAGCATTCCTGGCGCTAACGGGTCGTCCTGGCCCTCGGCGAGAACTCCGCCCGCGGCGAGCCCGAGGACCCCGCCGGTGATCATCAGTGTTGTCCCGATACTGGTTATTGCGCCCGGACCGGGGTCATCTCTGCCCATTCTCACTCGGACCACCAGAGGTTCTTCTCCGACCATGAGGTCTACCGTCTGGATGCGACCGTCCTCGCCAGTGAATTCGAGCTTGTATGTTCCATACGGCAGGTTCGCAACGCAAGGTGTCCTGCACACCGGCACCGTCGTCTTCGCGTAGCCGTACGCGTTGCGGTAGGCTCCGAAACCAAACGCAACTTCCGAGTCAACGCGCCACACGACCTCAGCGTCCTCGCCCATCGAGTCCAGCGCCACCCTCCCTTTCCCCGCCTCAGGAGGAGGCGGCGGCAGGCGCAGTCGCGGCAGCTCCTCCGTGGGTGCCTGTCTCGGTGGAAGTTGCGTGGTGAACGAGCACCCCGAAGCGATGAACATCGCGAAGGCATGAACAACCAGTAGCTTGTACTTCATGCGCGGCTAATCGACGGACGGTGGCTGCGATTGCGCGTTTTTGCGATTGAACTCCGAACCAAGAACAGGAAGTCTCAAGAAAAGAATTCTCTGAGAAGCTCCAGCCGGACGCCGTCCAGCTCCTGGCGACGCGCCAATCCCCACCCTCCTAGACACCCGCCCCAACCCCCAGTACGCTCGGGCGGTGCAGCTGCACCCCACCACCGCCGCAAGACCGGCAGCGCGTCGCGCAAACTGGGATGCCATGTGCAGCCGGACAACCAACGCCCCCGTGTGCTAGGTGACCATGACTCCCGATGACGCAATCGCTCAGCTCCGACACGTCGGGTTTCTTGGGCACGTTGGTGATATCGAACTGGAGCGCCGGGGCGATTGCTGGCTGGGCAGGCTCCGCAGAGAACAGGCCGTCGCCTGGTTCCCCACCTCCGACGCCGGGATGCGCGCGCTTCGTCGGGAGCGACGTGTTCTCGAGCTTGTTGCGGAGCATTGTTCCTTCGATGTTCCGCGCTCCTTGATCGCGCACGACGACACTGGGGTCGAGGTCCGCACGTGCGTGGATGGCCTCGTCGACCACAGCGTCGTCTTCGACAGACTCCGCGCTGATTCGGACCTCGCTGTCCAGTTCGGTACTCGCGTCGGTGCCGTCCTCGCAGAGTTACATGTATCCGTTCCGATTAACACCTGCTCGGACTGGTTGCCGCACAGACTCGAATGGCCCATGCCGCTCGCCCCCACACTCGCTGCCATCCAGACAGTCACGCCCGACGCACGCCTCATCCAGCGTGCCCAAGAAGTGCTCTCCTCGTTCGAGCAGTTGCAGGTTTCAAGCGATGATGTCGTCCTCGTTCATGGCGATCTCGGCTTCCACAACCTCGCCCTCGACCCCGATTCGCTCCACATCAGAGGCGTGTTCGACTTCAAGGACGCTGCCGTCGCCGACAGACACCTCGACTTTCGCTATCTCTTCTTCGACCTCGGCCGCTTCGACCTGGTCGAGGCTGCAGCCGACGAGTACGAGCGCCGCACAGGGCGTGTCATCGACCTGACCAGGGCCCTGCTCTACAACGCTGTCTGGGCGATCAGCTTCCTGGCCTTTCGCGCTGGAACCGAACCAGATGGGGTGTCCTGCGGTCGCACCCTCAAGCAGGACATCTGCTGGACTCGCAACGCTATCGCCGCAGCGCTGCGTTGACTGCGCCCTGACCAACACGTCGGCTGGGTCCGGAATCTTCGGGCTCTCGCAAGGACAACCGCGCTCGATCTCGCATCGTTCAGAACCACGAGCGAAGACACGCGGACCCCGTCCTAGACACCTGCCCCCAACCCCCAGTACGCTGGGGCGGTGCAGCTGCACCCCACCCGTACCGCCGTTGACCTGACAATCGCGGCGATTCTCGTCATTGCGGTGGGGCTCTTCACCGAGCACGCCGCTGTGGTGGCTTGGGGCGGTGCCCTGCTGCTGGGGCTGATGATTGCTCGGGCCGTCACGCTCTTGGGCGTCGCGCGGGTGCGGAGCGCGGGGTTCGAGATGCTCTGGCAAGAGCGGCGGCGTAGCGCTCGGATCGGGAGTGGGGAGGTGGTCGAGCTGGCCGCAGAAGTGCGCAATCGGGATGACCGGGCAGCGCGGTATGTGCAGCTCCGGTCGCTGCACTCGCCGCACCTGCAGGTGGAACTGGAGCCGCGCTCGGGAGAGGTCCCTGCAGGAGGCAGGTTGGCGGTCAGTGTCCGCGTCACGGGGCGACGTGTGGGGCGCCATGGGCTCTACGGCCTCAGCTTGGAGGTCGTGGGGAGCCCAGGGCTGTATGAGGTGCCTCTCACCTTCTCGAATCCGTTTGGCATCGAGGTGATGCCGTCGACCTACGCGACCCGCACTCGTTCCGCGATCGGTGGGCGGAGCCGCTCCCACGCGGAGGCAGGCCGGGCCGGGATCCGGCCCCTCGGCAACTACGATCTGCGTGAAATCCGCGAGTATCACTCCGGGGATCCCTTCAAGCGCTTGGCCTGGAAAGCGAGCGCGAGACGGGGGCGGCTGATGGTGCGGGAGTTCGATCTGGAAGAGCGGGATGTCGTCTGGTTCGTGCTCGATGCTTCGGTTGAGTTGTGGGCTGGGTTATCCGGGCAGACGCCCCTCGATCGGGCCATCGAAGAGACTGCGGCGTTGGCTGAGCGCCATCTGGAAGTGGGCAATCGTGTGGGCCTCTGTGTCGCCGCGGGGAGGCGCCTCGCGTGGCTTTCGCCTGCAAGTGGTTCGGCGCACGCAGCGCGCATCATGGAAGCGTTGAGCTTCGCCACCAATTGCCACGACGTGGACCGCAGCGAGTTCGATGAGCAAGATGTCGCCATCCGCGTGCTCGAACACCTGCGCCCACTCGAGCCCAACGTGGTCGAGGGAGTCCGCACCAATGAGGTCGACAAGCTGTCGCGACGCGCCGCGGTCGTGCTGACGCGGGCGCCGTTCTCGTTGTCGCCACCAGCCGCCAACAGCGCGCGCGAAGCGGTGTTGCGCCACTACCTGGCCGCGTTTGGTATCGACTCGCCGCCGAAACTCGAGCCCGACCGGCCCCGCACGGACACGGAGCTGCTGTCGGCACTGGCGGATATCCTTCGCCAGAAGCCGAGGCCCAGCTTGGTCACCGTCGTTTCGCCCCTGCCGCAACCCAGCCAGCAAAAGGAGTTCCTCGCGGGCCTCAAGCGGTTGCCGCGTCGCCACTGTGAAATACGCTGGCTGCCGATATCCCTCGCCGTTGGGTTGGACTCGCCGGAAGCAGGCTTTCAGCCCGACGTGCGCTTTGCCCTCGAGCTCCACGCCAAGAATCTCGATGTCGCGGGTGCCGCCGCGCTGCGCCAGCATGGGATCCGCCTCGAGCGCGCGCCGTGGCGGCCCAAGCGGCTCCACCACGCCGCCACCGACAATGCGATAACCCCCGACCAGCCGCTGGACGGACAGGGAGATGCGGCTTGACCGAATCACTCGACGCTGAGCTTTCCGAAACCCAGCAGCCTGATGCCGAGCTGCCGCAGTTTGTCGTTCCGAAGTCCACCCTGGAGCGCTTCGAGCTGCGCCCCAAAAAGAGCTTCGGGCAAAACTTCCTCACCGATCCGCATCTGGCGGACCGCATCGTCGAGTTGGCAGGCGCGGAGCGGGCCCACGTGCTCGAGATCGGAGCGGGTCTAGGCGGACTCACAGCGAGATTGCTCGCCCACGGACACCGGGTCACCGCCATCGAACGCGACCGCGATCTGGTGCCCATCTTGCGCGAGCTGTTTCGGCGGGCCATCGACACCCACGAGCTCTCCGTGCTCGAGATGGACGCCAAAGCCGTCGACCTACCCACGGCGTTCGAGCCCAACATGCGCCGCGTCTTGATGGGCAACCTGCCGTACCAAATCACCGGACCACTGCTGCAGGCGGCAGTGCGCGCCCGGGTGGCGATCGACGTGGCCGTGTTCCTCGTGCAGAAGGAGGTCGCCGATCGCTTGGTCGCCGCACCCTCCAGCAAGACTTACGGCGCGCTCTCGGTGTTTTGCCAGGCAGGGTTTTGCGTCGAGCGTTCGTTCATCGTGCGACGGGGAGCGTTCTACCCTCAGCCCAACGTGGATTCCGCAGTCGTTACCCTAAAGCCCCTCGCCGAGCCCCACAGCGACGAGACGGACACCTTTCGCGCGGTCGTCGTCGGCGCATTCCGCGAGCGGCGCAAGGTGCTCCGCAATGCGTGGAAGGGCGTCTGCAACCTGACGCCCGACGAGCTCCAGCGCGCGGCCGCAAACGCTGGGATCGCGTTGGAGGCTCGCGGCGAGACGTTGGACGTGCAAGCCTTTGCGCGGATGACCCGAGCCATCGACGCCCTGCGAGCAGGAGGCTCTGGCGAGTGAGGCGCGGTGCGGGCAGGAGGCTCCAGCCAGTAATGGCTCGCAGACGGAGGGCCGCGCTCGCTTTCCTGGTGCCGGGCTTGATGTGCGCGTGGGGTGCGCTCTTGGGGTGCGAGTCGTCGTCAGCCCCGGGCGCTGGGGCGAAAGCCAGCTTCGGCATCTTCTACGGCGGACAGGTGCAACAGCGCAAAGAGATACCCTTCGAGCTCGACCGGACCAAGCAACGCCAAGGTTTCCGTATCGAGTTCGACCCGCCGCTACGAAGCGCGGCCAAGGTCGAGTGGGAAATCAGTCGCCCGGCGAGGCGTTCATCACCGGCGGCGACACCTTCCAGCCCCGACGGTAGAATCACCGAACTCGGCTCCACGATGCTCACACAAGGTCAAGCCAGCTTCGAAGAGCCGCTGTGGTTCAAGCCAGGAGATCCCTTGGGCCTGTGGAACGTCCGCGTGGTCCTCGGGCAACGAGTGCTCATCGACCGCGCGTTTCTGGTTTACGACGCTTCCAAACGCCGCCACGTAAACAGAGCCGCGAGAGCTCCTGACGCCGGCTTTTAGGCGATGGTCGCGCGGCGCTCTGCCTGCTCAATCGTCGTCGTCAGTCAGGTCGCTGACGCCGGCCATCTCGTAGATGGTACGCACCGTGGGCGGCGGCGGATCGCCGTAGAGTTCGAGGCGGGCCGCAGCCCAAAGCTCTTTTGCGACCAGCTCGACATGTTCGACGTCCTCGGGATCGCCCGAGTACTTGTCCAGCGCCTCGTCGGCTTCCTTCAGCTCCAACCGGACACGCACTGGATCGATGTCCTCTTTGCGGCAGAAGGATTGGGTCAGGAGTACCGCGCGGTCATCGAATACCTCGACGAAGCCGGGGCCCACGGCGACCTGGGTTTCCTTGCCCCCCGTCTTGAACCGCACCACGCCCGTCTTCAGAGCAGCCAACAGCGGGCGGTGCCCCGGAAGAACTCCGAACTCGCCATCCACACTGGGAGCGGTGAACTCCGCGACGCTTTCGCGTAGCTTTTCTCCGTCAGGGGTGACGATCTCGAGAGATATGCCGTCGGCCATGGTCGCTCAGGTGTCCTTCTGTGTTCGTCTAGCTAGCTCGTCTGGATCGGTAACTCAGGACGCCTGCTTGCGCAGCTTCTCAGCCTTCGCCTTCGCAGCCTCGATGTTGCCGACCATGTAGAAGGCCTGCTCGGGCAGGCCATCCAACTCGCCGGAAAGGATCTCTTTGAAGCCAGCCACGGTGTCTTGCAGCGAAACGTACTCACCGGGAGTCCCCGTGAACGCCGTCGCCACGAAGAAGGGTTGCGAGAGGAACTTCTGGATCCGGCGGGCACGCCCAACGATCTGACGGTCCTCTTCCGACAGCTCGTCCATACCGAGGATGGCGATGATGTCCTGCAAGTCCTTGTAACGCTGTAGCGTCTGTTGAACCTGACGCGCCACGGCGTAGTGCTCGTCACCGACGATCTGCGGGTCGAGCATCGTGCTCGTGGAGTCCAACGGATCCACGGCGGGGTAGATGCCGAGCTCGGAGATGGCACGCGAAAGCACCGTGGTGGCATCCAAGTGTGCGAAGGTCGTTGCGGGGGCGGGGTCGGTCAAGTCGTCCGCAGGAACGTAGATGGCTTGCACCGACGTGATCGAACCCTTCGTCGTCGAGGTGATGCGCTCTTGCAGCGCGCCCATCTCCGTCGCCAGCGTCGGCTGGTAACCCACGGCCGACGGCATGCGGCCCAGCAATGCCGACACCTCGGAACCTGCCTGGGTGAAGCGGAAGATGTTGTCGACGAACAAGAGCACGTCCTGGCCCTCTTCGTCGCGGAAGTACTCCGCGCAGGTCAGCGCGCTCAAGGCCACGCGAGCACGCGCGCCGGGCGGCTCGTTCATCTGGCCGTAGACCAGTGCGGTCTTGCTGAGAACGGGCTCGCCCGTCTCCAGCTTGGATTCTTTCATTTCGAGGAACAGATCGTTGCCTTCACGGGTGCGCTCACCCACACCGGCAAAACAGCTCACACCACCGTGGGCCTTGGCCACGTTGTTGATGAGCTCTTGAATCAGCACCGTCTTGCCCACGCCGGCACCTCCGAACAGACCGATCTTGCCACCCTTGCGGTAGGGGGCGAGCAGGTCGATGACCTTGATGCCAGTCTCGAACACCTCGACGCTCGTGCTCTGGTCGACGAAAGCCGGAGCAGGTCGGTGAATCGAAAGCCGCTTGGCGGACAGCACGGGGCCCGCGTCGTCCACCGGTTTGCCGATGACGTTCAGGATGCGCCCCAACGTGGCGGGGCCGACGGGCATGCTGATGGGCGAACCCGTGTCGAGCACTTCGGCGCCGCGCACTAGACCTTCCGTTGAGTCCATCGCGATGGTGCGGACAACGGACTCACCCAGATGCTGAGCCACTTCCAACACCAAGTTGTCCGGGGTGTTGTCGATCGACGCGTTCGTCGTCGTCAGCGCGTTGAGAATGTTGGGGAGCTTGCCGGGGGGAAACTCCACGTCGACGACGGGGCCGATGACCTGGGTGATCTTTCCGTAGGTTTTCGCGCCATTGGCGCCAGAATTGTCGGACATGTGATTCGTCTTGCTCCGCACGCAGTAGTCGTAACTGGGGCCCCGCGTATAGCGAACTGGGCAGGGAGCACCAGCGGAAAAATCGGGGATGCGACGTCATGGCGCGCGGTGTAGTGCTCATCCTTCCCGTCGACCGAATCCGTTCCGAGAACGAACCGCGCCCCCCGAAAATCCGGGCCATTGTCACCCAGTCGGGCCCGCCATCGCGCTCAGGCTCGACTTTGGACCCCCGTATCGCCAATCTTCGCGTCGTGCTGTCGGACGATACCATCCAGCAGGTCCGCGACCGCTCCAACATCGCTCAAGTCGTGGGCGAGCGCGTCAAACTGCAACGCGCTGGACGCAGCCTCAAAGGCCTGTGCCCGTTTCACAAAGAGAAGACTCCGAGTTTCCACGTCAACGAGGAGCGGAATTTCTACCACTGCTTCGGCTGCCAGGCTCACGGCGACAGCATCCGTTTCGTTCAGGAAACCGAAGGGCTCAGCTTCATCGAAGCCGTCCGCGAACTGGCGGGTCGCCTCGGCATCGAAATCACCGAGACACGTTCAGACAACGAACGACGACAAGATCAGGCCGTCCGCCGCCAGCGGGAGGAGCTCATCTCCGTCAGCGAGGCCGCCGCACGCTATTTCGAGCGTTGCCTCGAAGAGCACCCGCTGCGTCATTTGGCGTGGGCGGAATTGCAGCGGCGTGGACTGCACGCCGAGGACGAGCAGATCCGCGAGACCCTCAAAGGGTTCCGCATGGGGTACGCGCCCTACGGCTGGGACAGCCTCGCACAGTACTTGCGCAAGTCCGGTCTCTCGCACGTCGCCGCCGAGACGGTGGGGCTGTTAGCGCCCCGACGTAACGGCCCTGGGCACTACGACCGCTTCCGTCATCGGCTGATGTTCGGCGTGGTCGATCTGCGAGGCAAGGTCGTGGCCTTCTCCGGTCGCAGCTTGCCGGAGCCTTCGGACGCAGACTTGGCGCGGGCCGAGCTGTCGTCGATGGGCAGCGCGGCAGAGGAACCCGCAAAGTACATCAACTCGTCAGAAAGCCCGATTTACCGCAAGCGGGAGACCGTTTTTGGCCTATTCCAAGCGCGCGATTCCGTGCGGCGCTCGGACGAGTGCGTGTTGGTCGAAGGGAACTTCGATGTGATGAGCCTCCACGCACGCGGGATCGACAACGTGGTCGCGCCGCTCGGGACGGCCTTCACCCGGGAGCAAGCCGCGCTGATCAAGCGTTACTCCCAGAACGTCACTCTGTTGTTCGACGGGGATAGTGCGGGCCGACGCGCCACCGTCGCGTCCCGCGAGCCGTGCGAGGCCGAAGGATTGTACGCCCGCGTCGCCACGCTCCCCGATGGCGTCGATCCGGACGATCTCGTGCGTCAGAAGGGCCCCGACGCGCTGCGTGCCATGCTCAAGAGCGCCAAGGGCATGCTGGAGCACTTGATCGAGAGTGCGCTCGACAGTGGCTTTTCCGCGGCCGATCCGAAAACCCAAGGGCGAAAGATCCAAGAGGTACTCGAGCTCATCAAAGCCGAAGAGGATCCCACCGTGCGAGCGCTGGCGCAGACACACGCCGACACCATCGCATCCCGTCTCGGCATCAGTGACGTCCGCACGATGAGCGCGCTGTCGCGCGCCGTGCGCCAAGCCGGAGCCCCCCGCGCCGCGGGCGAACAACGCCTGGCACCGAGCCCGGAACGAGCGCGTTCCCAAGCCAGACATTCAGCCATCGACGCCAAAGTGCTCGGCGCACTCACCGAATACCCCGCCTTGATGCAAGACCCCGCGGTGGCGGAGTTGCTCAATCACATCACGGGGCCGCTGGCACTGTGCATCTCGGTGTTGTCCAGTCACGGCGGCAGCCTCAACGAGCACATCGAACGGTTTCCGGCGGAGCTCGGTCAGGTCGTGGCCCGACACCTCGCTGCTCCGCAATTCGACGATCAAGAGACGGCACGAGGTGAATTGATCAATAACTTGACCAAGTTGAAGTACCGCCACTTCAAGCAGCTCAAGGCCGAACTGGAGCAGGAGCTGCGACAGGCCCGCAGCGCTGGCGATGTCGACACTGAGCTCTCACTATTGGGCCAATTGCGGGATCTGAGCTTGGCCCGAATCAAGTAGGCCGACAAGCAGCGTGCCGGCGCGGTCCCAATTCGTGCGTCAGTTGCCGTGCCACGGCTGGCCGGCGTTGCGGAGCGCCCGTTTGGCGTCCGTTCGGTAAGGCGAATCTCGAGGGCCGAGCTCCAGGAACTTCTTCCAGTGAGTCAGTGCCTTGGGATTGGCGCCTAGACTGGACGCGGCGAGATGATGAGCCTCCCACAGCCAGGTCGGTGGCGAGTCTTCCTTTGCCGAAAGCTCTATGGCTCGTTCCAGGTGGTTTGCTGCTTCCGCATTGCGATGCTGATTGTGCAGCAACTTGCCGAAGCGAAACTGCCAAGTCGCATTGTCACCATCGGCGGCCAGGGCCTGCTGCCAATGGCGCAGCGCATCCTGCATGCGACCCATTTGGTAATAGGCCTGAGCTAAATCGGCGTGAGCCTCGTAGCGCGACGGGCGCATCGACAGAGCCTTCTGAATGTCGATGATGGCGTCCCCTGCCCCACCCTGGCGTAAACTCAGCACGCCTCGTTGCCAATACGCATCCGCAAGTCCTTGATCGATGGAGAGCGCGGTGTTCAGTGAACGCTTGGCCAACTCGACTTGGCCAGCCTCGTTGGCAACCCACCCCACGTACATGTGATACTCCGCTCGATTGGAGTCCAACGTGGTCGCCTCTTGGAGTCGCTTGAGCGCTTCGACGTTGCGCCCTTGAAGGAAGATGGCCCGACCGAGGCAGTGATGGGCTTCGGCGACTCTGGAGCGCTGTTTGAGCACCTCGAGTAGGATCTTTTCCGCGGCTTTGCCCTCACCGACGGCAACGCGGCCACAGCCTGTGCGGAGCTTCAGATCGGGATCGTCTGGATTTTTCGCCAGAGCCAGCTCGTATTCCTTGAGGGCGGCCTCACTCTTGCCCGATTGTTCGAGCAAGAGACCGCGCTCGAGCGGTAACCCGGGCAAGTCCTTGTCCAACTTGGCCACCTCTTCGAACACACCCCAAGCCTCATCGAATCGCTTGAGGCGACGCAACGCCGAGCCCTCGTTGAAGACGGCGGTGACATCCGCTGAGTCCAACGCTTTGGCTGCGCGGAAGTCTTGCAGAGCCTGCTCGTAGCGCCCTTGAGCGAGGGCCACCTCACCCATGCTGTTGCGCAGCAAGACGGACTTCGGAAAGCGCTTCTGTGCCTCCTTGAGCACCGCATGCGCATCATCTGCCTTGCCGGACTGAGATAGAAGCTGGCCCAGCGACACCGCCGAATTGACGAAGATGGTTTCCGGGGCGCCCTCAGCCATTGCCAATCCATACGAAGCCTCGGCCTTTTCCTTCGCTCCCGACGCGGCCGCCAACTTACCCGTCCAGTACGCGACCGCAGGCTCCTTGCCGTGCTTTTCTTGCAAGGAAGCCAGCACCTCGCGCGCCTTCTCGATGCGGTCGAGCGCGAGCTGGCACTTGGCGATCCCAAGACTCGCCGCGAGGGGTGGCTCTCCGGCGCTGGCGGCGATTTCGTAGCGAGACAGTGCCGTGGCATAACGCCCGGCGTCGTAGTGTGTGTCTCCTAGCCCGACTGAGGCCCGCGTGGCTTTCGGGTCCGTCTCGAGCGCGAGGGTGAAGGCGGCCTCCGCCTTGCTCAAACGGCCGCGGTGCAGGTGCATTTCGCCGAGCAGCGTTTGGACGAGTACCGCCTCTTCGGGGCTGGCAAGATTGCGACGCTCCAGCACTTCGTCGATAGCTTCGAGTGCGGCGGCGTCCTCACCGCGATGATTCGCGACACTGGCCAGCACGTAGCGTGCTCCGATGTGGTCAGGATTTTGCTCGAGCGCCTTCTTCGCGTGTGTTGCCGCCTCCTCGTAGTGGCCACTCGCGAGCTCTGCGCGCGCGAGCCCAGCGAGTGTCCACGCACTTGGAGAAGAGCTGACGGCCTTCGTCCACGTGTTGACCGCCTCCTCCGCTGGACCAGTCCGGATCAACAGTTCGCCGTGGAGCGCTTCGAGCCACACACCTTTGGGGTATGCACTACTGAGACTCCGCTTGGCGCCGGCAGCGTCACCCAAGACGACCGCTTGTGCAGCTTGGGCCGCCAAAAAGTACGGCACATCCGATTCCACCCCAGAAGCGATGAGCCCGTCGAGCAAGACCTTCGCGTTCGCCTGCAACTCCGGTTGCCCACCAAAGCGCGCCACGGCGGCGTACTGCGCGAACGCTTGATATGCGGTCAACGCGTCGAATCGGGGTGCCGTGGCACGCGCCCGTTCACACGCAGCCACTATCTTCGGAATCCCTGTGTACGAATCTTGCTCGCTCAGAGCCAGCACTTGTTTGGCCGTGTCATCCAGTAGGGCGTCATGGGCGTCACGGTTCATCAGGTCAGAGATGAAGTACATCCCAAAGGGCCCCACGTCTGGCACGAGCGCCAATGCACCGCCAGCCATCGCGCTCACCAGTACGAACACCAAGGCCCACTTGCCCTTGTTTGCGGGCGCCTTCTCAGCAGAGCTCGCGCCCATGGCAGGCGGCGGCGCAACCGACGGCATTGCCGTGTGTGCGTGGGCGGCCGAGTGGGCCGCTGCGTGTGGGCGATGCGGTTGCCCAGGGGCTCCGTCGCCGTCCAAGTCACCCGAGGCACGTTCCTCTTGGGGGATTGCCCCAAACTCCGCGTCATCGCCGAGGTCGAGCGAATCGCCGAAACCCCCATCGCCTGCGTCGTCTTCTTCCGGCAGGCTCACCTCACCGTACTCGGAATCAGAGCTTCGAGCGGACGGGATCCCGGCGCCAAATTCCCCAGCGCCAGCGTCGCCGAAGCTCCCGACATCCGACGTCGAGTTGCCCGTTAGTTCACCACCAAACAGGTCGTCGTCGTCCAGCCCGCCCGCATCGAAGGATCCCGAACTGGGCGCCTTCGCCGCGGGGGGTGCCTTGCTCGGCGGTCTCGAGTCCAGAGTGAACATGTCGTCCTCGAACTCGCCGCTGGTGTGCGAGCGATCCAACACCGTCGCCGCCGCTCGTGGGCGACTCGACGGTCTGCCATCGAGATCGGGCAGCTCCGGCAACGATCCGGGATCAAACGGGAGCGCGTCCTCGATCACAACGCCGTCGGGCGCGGACGGTTCGATACCCGTCCTCCCAGAACCCGCTCCCAACTCGGACGCCAGCATCCCTGACCCAGACGCCGACGGGATCCCGAAGTCACCGGGGTCTTCCGGTTCGAGCCCCCGAGCGAGCTCCTCTTCGAAATCTGCCGCTGGCGACGGCAGCTCGAGAGATCCGTCCAGCGAAAAGTCCGTCGGCGGCTCCGAGGCTCGATCACTTGCCGGGCGCAACGAACCGATGTCCGAGTCCGTCAGTGGGATGACCGAATCGCCGACGGCAGGCTCTCGGGGGGGTGGCAGTTCCCCCGATCCCTCGGAGCTCGTCGTCGGCTCCGGACGCGGCACCGACGGGCGCTGGGCGATCCCGGGATGCGGGACGGATGGCGTCCGCGGTCGTTCACTAGGAGCACCCATCCCGCCGAGCGCTGGAGGGAGACTGGACTGCCCGTCAGGCGCCTCATCGAACGCTAGGTCGAAGTCCGACGTATCCCCATCCGCTCCGAAAGGCGCCTCGGAAGGCGATGCCAAGACGCTGGGCAAGGACGGTCGGCGTGCGTTGGCACTGACCGGCAATGACGGCCGATTCGAATCCGACCTGCTTGGCAGCGAGGGTCGGCTGCTCGCTGGCGTCTCCGGCAACCCTGGTTCGTCATCGATGTCCATGCTGGGCAGCGACGGCAGGGCTGCACCAATTCGCGCCGCCTGCAATGCCGACGAAGACATGGACGCGGGGAGGCCTGGTTCCGAGTCTGGCAGCCCGGAGTCCGGCGCCACGTCGTTGGCCACGTGGGGCTTGGCCGACAACTGCGGGCGCAGGGGGGGCTTGGCGCCCCGACGCGGCGGCGGCGGTGCGCCAGCGGGCCTCGGAATTGCGGGCCGGGGTGGTGCTTTCGCCGCGTCCCCCCGCTCTCGTGTTGGCCTCGGAGGCGGGGCCTTGGGCTGCACCGGCGCCGCGACGCCCAGCATCGTGGTCGAGTCCTGACTCGCGCGGGCGGTCGAACTGCTGCCAGAACGCGCGTCTGGCAAGTTGGGTTCGTCCCCGGGCTTGTGCACGACGAACGACACGCGACACTTGGGGCAGCGCATGTTGACGCCCGCAGTGGGTACCCGCCGCTCATCCACCTGGTACGGTGCGGAGCACTCTGGACACTCGACTTTGAACATGATCCTCGGTGCCTAGCGGTAGATCGCTAGGCCCATCGAGTCTATCGCCAAGCCGCACTGCCGGGCATCAATTGAGGGCCTTGTCGCGGCCGCCCGCGCTGCCGATTATCGGTCATCGAGCCGAGACGGCCCGTGACCTGCGGCATTGTGGCAGACGCACATACAGCACTCTCTGCACTCGGTTGGCGTCGCGATCGATGAACACCCCAGACGGGCTAGCGGCTCGCCGTGGGAGGGAAATGGCCACAAACCGATGCTGCCTATTTGGTCAGCCCTCACAACAGGATAGGCTGCCCACCATTCCGCTCTGGTTTGACCCCAGCCCCCATGCGTTTGTCCCTTCGTCCCAGCTCGATCCCCCCTAGCGCAACGGAGATATTCGAGGCCGTCAAGGGACTGAAGGCTGAGTTGGATGCCACGGCCGATCCCGCTGAGCGCGCGCTGCTGCTCCACGAAATCGGCGTGTTGGAAGAGCTTCACCGTGACGACCACGCCGCCGCCAAGGACCTACTCGGGGCAGTCAACAGCGCCACGTCGCTGCGCGAACCCCTCGAACACCTGATCGCGCTGGTGGAGCGGCGCCAGTCCTTTCAAAACCTCGGCAAGCTGCTCGATCGTTTGGGTCGCGTCGCCAGCGAACCCGAAGAGGTTCTGCGCGCGCAGCTTGCGCGTGGTGACTTCCTCACCGATCATCGCAACGACGAGGAAGGCGCGCGGCAGGCCTACGCCCTCGCCGAGCAGACGGGGGTACTGTCCTCGCTGACTTGGCTCAGCCAAGAGTTCGTCGCTCACAGGTTGGGCGACGCCCCGCTGGCGCGCAGAGTCCTCGAGCAGCGCGCCAGCGCGACGACGGACGCCCACTACCGTGCATTGCTACAGCTGCGCGCGGCGCGCGTCGCATTGGGCAGTAGTGAACACTCTGAAGCCGTCAGCACGCTGCGGGCACTGAGCGCAGATCAATCGCCCGTTCGAGACACTGCGCTCGCCCTGCTCTGGCAGGATGCGGTTGAGCGCGGCGATCTTCTGCGGGTGGCGGAGCTTTCCGAGACTCGCGCCCGCCTTCTGGAGCAACAGCTCGTCACCGCGGAGCAGTCGCCCCACGCGGCGGCGCAAGAGCTCCGCCCCCCGCACCTGACGAAGTCGATGGCGACGGAGCTACGCTTGATCGCCGCCAACAGCTGCGTTGAACTCGGTGAGCACGAGCGCGCCATCACGCACCTCACGCGCGCTGAAGCCTTGCTGGGTAACAACCCCGCCGTGCTGGCTGGCTTGTTGGAAGCGCACACTCGCGCCGGCAACGCCCTCGGCGTGAGCAATACCGTCGAACGCCTGCTCCAACTTCAAGACCAGCGTGGCCACGGCCGATCGACGCTTCTGTCCCGAGCCGCGCGTGCAGAGGCCTCCCTAGGGCGAGCCGAGGAGGCGCTGAGCCTGCTTCGACGCGCCCTGGAGTCGGATCCGAACGCGCTCAGCGCCCACGCCCAGCGCCTTCAACTGCTGCTACGAAACGACGACTTGGCGCTGCTCGCAGACACGTTCGAGGCCATCGCCACGGCGGCGCCGGATGCGGCTAGTCGGGCGCGCAACTTTGGTCTGGCGGGTCTTTTCTGGAGCCAAACCCGAGGCAATGCAATGCCAGCCAGAGCGGCCCTGGCGCAGGCCGCCAGCGAGGGTATCGGCGCGAGAACCTCCCTGCGCTGGGCTCGTTTCTGCGCGGCCGCAGGCGGTGATCCCCAGTGGCTCCGGGACGCCACCGAGAGGCTCCTGCGCACCGCGAACGTGGAAGAGCGCCACAGCGCTTGGCTCGGGCTCGCCCGCACAGCGTGGCTGCGAGGCAATTCATCCGCGGCACGTAGCGCGCTGGACGAGCTCGCCAAGAGCCCGGAGGGCGCGTGGCTCTCCGCGATGCTGATCGCCTACGAACCCACGGGCAATCACCCAGAACCACCCGATGCCGACGCCGCCACCCGCGCTCTAGAACGACTCGCCGATTCGAGCGAGCCCCGGGAAGGTCAGGCACTGACGCAGATCGTCGCGTTTCGACTTCAGCGCGCGGGTAAGCTCCCCGACGCTATCGAACGACTCGATCGCCTGCACGACGAACACCCGGCGGACGTCCCCATCGCCGAGCATCTGGCCCGCCTGTTACTCGCCGCGGACAATGGGCCCCGGGCCGCAGGCGTACTGTCAGAAACCGGCGACGCGACGCCCTACACCGAACTCGCAGCGGCGCTGAAGCTCGAAGCCGGCATCATCGCTTGGCACAGTGGTGCGCGCTCTTCCGCTCTCGAGTACTTCGAAGCTGCCGGAAAGGTGAACACCCCGGCGAGCTCAGGCCTGCTGCACTGGGCGCTGCGCGCCCTCGACCCCGACTCCCCCGACAAACGTCGCCAGGCCCTCGAGGTAGCGCGGGATAGCAACGGTGACGTCGACGTCTACGCCTTGGAGCGGTTTGCCCTGAGTCTCGGACATGGGGATGCGGCCCAAGCCGCGGCAACGGAGGGGCTGGATGCGGCAGACAACGTCCCGCTGGGCGAAAGCGGTGACGCGGTGCAACTCGCTCGTGCCTTGTGGTCGCAGAGCTCTCAGCACCACGCAGCGCTGCGTCACTTGGAAACGCATTCGGAGGTGGGCCACCAGATTGCGACTGGTCTCCGGTTCTTCGAAGAACGCCACCAGCTCAAGCCCGACAAAGATGCGCTGCGACAAGCCGCTCGTCGTTGGGCTGAAACGGGAAGTGTCGCGGGTCGTCTCGAGTGGTTAGCCACCGCACTGAACGACAACGACTTGGATGAGGAGCTCGCCGCACGGCAAGCATTGGCCCAGACGCTCGACGGCAGCGCCCGTTCTGCCTTGGACGCGGGCACCGCGCTGATCCAGTTCATCGCCAAAGACCTCCCGGGACCACTGCTCGAAGCACCGGGAGCCGAATCGGCGCTGACGAACCTGGAGACATCCCCCCCGGGCTCGGACCCCAGGCGCAGGGCGTTGGCGCTGACGGCATGCGGCGAGTTCATCGACGACGAGGCGGAAGCCACCAATCTCACCCTGGCCGGATACAACGAGCTGCTGGCGCAACGCCCCGAAGCCGCGCTGGCCAGCTTCCGCGCCGTGATCAAGGCGCTGCCGGACGACATCTCTGGCTGGGAAGGCTTGCGCCTAGCCGCCGAGCGCTTGGAACAACGGGATCTCGAAGCGCGGGCGTGCACCCGTCTCGGTGAGCTGTCGGGCGAGTCCGTCGTCGCCGCGCGTTTCTATCGCCAGGCCGCGCGCCTGCTGCTCGACGATCTGGACGATCCCGAGCAAGGCCACAAGGCGCTCGAGCGTGCGGTCGAGTTGGACGTCACTCATCGCTCCGCGTTCAAGCGCTGGTACGGCGTGATTCGGGAGCGGGGCGACCAGCGAGCCATCGTTGAGCTGTTGGGGCGCCGCATCGCCGTCACCAACGACGCTGCGGAGCTCACGAATTTGTACTGGGACCGCGCGCGTGCCTTACGCAGCCTCGAAGAGCTCGATGAGGCGCTCCTTTCGCTGGACAACCTGAACCTGCTCGAGCCCGACCACATCGGCTCCCACGCTCTGCGTGGCGAGATCTACATCCGTCAGGAGCAGTTCGAGCAGGCAGCGACACACTTGGCCGCTCTTGCCGCCCTGGATGACGCGCCGCGGGAACAGCGCCTGATGAGCGGCGTCGCTGCCGTCGACCTGTTCGAAACCAAGCTAGACGACTTGTCGCGCGCCTTGTCCGTGCTGCAGACGCTATCGGCAGCCAATTTGGAGACCCTGGCCGTTCGAGAACGCCTGGCGCGCGCAGCAGCCACGGCCGAGCGCTGGGAGGACGCCGCCAAGTTACTGGAGGACTTGCTAGAACAACGCAAGACTCGCGAAGGACGAGTCGATGCGGCCCGCTTGCTGATGGCCATCTCCCGCGACAAGCTCGAGTCCCCTGCCCGAGCGCGCGCAGCCTGCGACGCACTGCTCAAAGAGGCGCCAACGGATCCCGAAGGCATCGACTTCATCCTCGACGGTGGCCTGTCCGCCGTCGACACCAGCGAGCTGACTCCGAAGATACGTGCGGCGTTGCTGGATGCCCCCTTGTCGGACTTGGACGAAGAGCAAATAGCGCGCATCGCTCGACTCGCAGAAGCCACCGACGACCTTGCCCTGCGGCAATCGGCATTGGGGGCACTCGTCACCGTCGGTATCAACAACGAGGACATGCGCAGGGAACTCGCCGAGCTGGATGAACGAGCTCAGCGCCATCCGCAAACCGTGCTCGACCAAACCGACATCGAGTCCGTGTTGGCCCCCGGTGACGATGGCCCCTACGCGGAGCTCTTCCGGCACTTGGGGCCCTACTTGCCGGAAGTGTTGGGGCCCACACTCAAGACTCTCGGCGTCGGCCGGCGCCAGCGCATCAAGCCGCCGATGGGCACCGACGTGCGTTCGGAAGTTGCCGCGTTCACGGGCGCCTTCGGCCTCGGTGATTTCGACCTGTACGTCGGAGGAACCGAACCCACAGCACTCACCGCCGTGCCAGACCTGAAGACCCCAGCGTTCGTGCTGGGTCCGGATGTACGCCCCCCTCTTTCGGAAAACCAGCGCTGGTGCCTCGCTCAGCAATGTCTCGCGCTGCGCCGCGGCACCACCGTCGTTCTTCAACGCAGCACCACGGACGTCGCGGCGCTAGCAGCTGCGGCCTGCAGCGTTGGCAAGCATCCGCTCGAGACCCAAACCTTCGCCATGTTCGGCGAGTTCTCGCGCAACCTGGAGCGTGATCTGCCGCGCAAAATACGCAAGGAGCTTCCCGAATTGGCTGCTCTCGTCGCCAATAGCGGCATCGAGCCAACGGCTTGGGCCGCCGCGGCACGCGCCAGCCTCGACCGCGCAGCGAGCGTCTTCATCGGCGATGTCTCGTGGGTGGTGCTGGCTCGCAAAGAACGCGAAACCCAACATCGCAACTTCGACGGCGCCACGGAAGAACGCATCTGGGAACTACTGCGCTTCGTGCTATCGGCTGATTTCATGCGGCTGCGCGCCAAACTCGGGATGGCACCAAGATGACGGACGAGACGGATCGACCGTCCATCACCCCGCGAGGTGGCATCCGCGTCGAACCGCGGTCGGACGAACCCACAGCGCCCGCACCCAGGGTAGACACCGAAGAAGCAGCGGCGCCAGAGGAAGACGTCATCGAGCTCACCCAACCCCTGCAAGACTTTGCTGCCGTCGACGACGGCGACGAGGACTCGGAGCGCTTGTCTCTGCTGGGCGTCGAGGAGCGTCCCGCTTCCGCACACCTCAAAGAGACGGACTTGACGGCGGACTGGGTCGCCCGCGCGGAATGGTTCGAGCAGCAGGCGGAAAAGGACGTCGACCACAAGAGTCGCGCCAGAACCCTGGTGGTGGCGAGCGAGCTGTGGGCCATGGCGGGTAACTTGGAGCACGCCCGCAGGATCGCAGAGCACGCGGCCAAGCTGAGTCCCGCAATCGCCCTGCGCCAGGCACGACAACTCGCCGCACAACTGGGTGACCACACCGCGACGTGCAGCGCACTCACGACTGAAGGACTCTCTTCCACATCGCCAGCTGCCAAGGCTCACGCTGCATTCGCCTGCGCCGAGGTGGCTCGCCTCAAACTGAAGGACACCAGCGCCTCGTTGCGGCACTTCGAGCAGGGCGCGCGCCACGCTCCGTCAGACCCAAGACCAACGCTGTTCAAGCTCGCCAAGCAATTGGGCGGCAGCTCCCGCCCGCCGAGTCTACGAATCGCCGAAGGCGAGGAGCTGGACCCACTTCGCGAAGCCACTCAGCTTCTGGTAGCGATGCGGGGCCAGACCCCCGCCAAAGACGCGCCTCCTGGCTCTCCTCTGGGAGCGTTCGTCGTCGCCCGCGCCGCCTTGGAGGAAGGCAAACGCGGCGCGGCTGCAGAAGCCCTGTTGCAACTGGCAGAGGTCCCGGAGTTTTCGCGCGCTGCGCGCTGGCTTGCCAGTTCGCTGTTGGCCCAGGAGCAGAGCACGCGACAGCAATCGGCCGACCTCCTGTCAGAACTGCTGAACGAACGAGCCAATGCGGCCTTGCGCCGTGTGCTCGCAGGACGCGCCCTCGAGTTGGGCGACAACGAAGCGGCACAACTGTCGCTGCTGCAGGATCAGGTCGACGATGACGCGGATTTGGCGTTTACCTCGACTGACCACATCGCCATTGGTGCACTGTGTGGCGCCCCCGAGCAATTGCTCGGGTCTTGGTTGGACGCCGCAGAAAAACAAGACGAACTCAAACCGTTGGTGTGGAGCGTCGTTTCGGCCCTGAAACTGGATCGCCAAGCTGCCCCGCTCAACGACAGCGATGATGCACTGTTGCTCGGCCTCGGGAGCCTGCTCGGCAAACCGGAGCGCCTCCCTGAATTCGAAGCTAGAGTGGCGGCCGTCGACACGGCGTCGTCGCACCCGGCACTTCTGAGGTTGATGCGTCTCGAAGGCGCCCTCCACCGTAGCGACGGGGAGGCGCTGGCCCGGGCCCTGGTGGAGGGTCTTTCCGCAGATTCGGCAGAAAGGCAAAGCCAGGCGCAGTTTGCCGCCGGTCTGATCCGTGAGCGCTCGGGAGAGGAAGAGGCGGCGGACGAGCACTATGGTCGAGCGTTGCGCTCGACGTATTTCGGAGAGGCCGCAGCACGCGCACTGTTAGCTCGCCTCCCCCGCCAACGCGCCAGCAAGCTGCTCGAGACGCTCGCCGACTCCAGCAAGGACGCCGAACGCAAAGCCCTGCTCCTGCTCGAAGCAGCTCTCGTCAGCGAGGATGGCAGTACAGCCGCAGCGCTGTGCCAGCGAGCGCTGGATACGGACCCAGCCGCCCCCTGGGCCACCGTTTTGGGTGAACGGTTTGCCGGGACTCCTGGCGAGGCGACGGCCTGGGTAAAGCGGCAGCTGGAACAGGTGGACAGCGATTGGGACCGCGCCATCCTGCACATGCGCCAAAGCTTGTACGCGACGGACGCAGCCACACGGGCCGGCGCCTTGGCGGACGCCTGGCAAGCCTGGCCCAGAGACGCTGCGCTCGCCTCGCTCCTCGAGCACGCCACGCCGCAAGACGCGCACACGAGAGCCCGCATGCGGGAACAGCTTGTGGCCCTCGACGAGGACTCCTCAGCCCAGGCCCAACTACTGCTCGAAGCGGCCTGGTTGTACGAAGCCTGCGGCGGGGCGGAACAAGCAGCACGCTGCGCGGAAAAGGCGGCCGCCCGCCAACCCTTGGCGCACCACTGCTTGTACCGCACGGCAGCGCGCCACCCGCAAGCGCTACTCGTCAAACGCCAGCTACAAGAGCAGCTTTCGACCGCCACCCAGCCCAATCACCGCGCTGACTTGTGTTTGCGCCTGGCGGAGCTCGAGCGGCGTGACGGCCATGCCGACGCGTGCCTGAAGTGGCTCGCAGAAGCCGTCGGCCACGCGCCGACCCACCTTCCTGCCCTGGCCGAGCTGGAGCGCGCCGCGATGAACAACGCAGACGCGACGCATCTGCTCGCGGCAATGACACGTCTCGCGTCGCTGTTGCCAGCCCAGGATGCGCTGGCCCCCGCCTTGCTATCTGCCCGGCTCGAACGCCTCGAGAACGGCTGGAGTGCCGCCTACCCGCACCTTCGCCTCGCAGCGCGCGCCTCCCACACGAGCTCTTTCGTCGCTCGGCAACTGCTCGCCCATGCCCGAGCCATCGCTGACTACCCGATGGCCCTCAGCATGACCCTGCTGCTCGCCTCGAGAGCCACCCAGCCGTTGGATCAGGCCATCTTGTTGCTGCGAGCTGCCGAGATCACGGTGCAGATAGGCAAAGGAGCCGAGGCGCTCGACATCCTGCGCAAGGCCCTCGACATCCACCCTACCTACCTGCCCGCTTTGGAGCTCTACGCCCAAATCCTGACGGACGGCGAGCAGTGGGCCCGAGCGGCTGAAGCTCACGAGGGCATGGGCGGTCGGAGTCGCGTCGTGGTTCATCAAGTGGCCCATTGGTACGAAGCCGCGAACCTGTGGATCGACAAGGTCGATGACCGCGAACGTGGTCTGCTGTGCCTCGAACGTGCCAGCAACCTGGATCCCACAGCCGATGGTGTGTTCGAACGTCTCAAGACGTTCTACGAACAGAGCGGCGACTTCGACAAGCTTCAGCGTGCGGTGGAGCGACGGCTATCGTCCACCCGCGACCGCGAAGAGCTGGCACGGCTGCAACTGGTCAAAGCTCAGGTCCTCATCGCCTCGGGGGACACGCGGGGCGCGCGCGAAGCACTGCTGGCGGTGATTCGCAACAGCCCCGAGAACGTCGAAGGTCTGACGTCGCTGGCCGATCTGGCGGAACGCGACGGCGACGCGCTCAGTGCCGAGCACGCGCTGCTACAGCTGGTTCGCCTCAACGCCGATCCTCGAGTCCAAGCGGACGTGTATGCGCGCCTGGCGACGCTCTACCAGGGCGCACTGCAGAACCCGAAACGTGCCCTCCGTTGTTACCAAGAAGTGCTGCGTCGCCGTCCAGAGGATGAGGAGGCGTTCGACGCGATGCTCTCGGTGTACGTGGACGCCGGTCAGACAGCGCGGGCGTTGGAGCTGTTGGAAAAGCGTCAAAGCGGTGCTGAAACGGACACGGAGCAAGTCGAGCTCGCCTTGCGTACCGCCGACTTGATGGCGCTCGATCCGGCGTACACCGCCCAGACCGAACAGGCCTACGCGGATTTGCTCAAGCGTTGGCCGACGGCGCCAAACGTGATCGACGCTGCCGCTCGCTACTACGTCAACACGGACCGCGAACAGTTTGTCGCTGACTGGGCGGCGCGCTTGCTCAAGCAGCTCCGCGATGACGCGAGCAAACAGAAGTTCGATCCCGAGCCCATGGGCTTGTTGGCGGTACTCGCAGATGTGCTCGAAGACAAGCCGATGGCAGGCGTGGTCGCGGCCGCCCGGAGTTTTCTCGAGGGTGATCCCAAGCCATTCCCCGGGGCAGGTGGTGCCGCCATGTCGCGCCACCTGGACGCCCAACTCGCCCCCAGCGGTGTTTCGAATGCGCTTCGCATCCTACTCGTCCAAACCCGAGGTCTGCTCGATCAAGCTCTCGAGTTGAATCTGGGTCCCCTCGCCCCCAAGCGAGTCGTAAACGATCGTGTCACCCTCGCGTTCGAGCACAAGGCACGTTCCATGGGCATGAGCGTACCGGAACTTTTCGTCACGACGGTGGAGCCGACGCTATCGCTGGTAACCGGAAACCCGTCCCGCATCGTCCTCGGCTCCTACTGGATAGACGACGCGCCCAAGGGTGCACTCGACTTCCTCGCGTGGCGCTGTCTCAAGTCCGACCAAGCGCGCGTCGGCCTGTTCACCCAGCTCGACAAGAACAGACTTTATACGGTGCTCTTGGCCTTCTTGAGTTGCTTCGTGGAAATTCGCCAGCCGGCGCCCGACCGCGACCTGTTCGCCACGACGCGTCGGCGCGTCTTGCAGCGCCTGCCTCGAACGATCGACGACGACATGCCTGTGCTTGCGCTAGAAGTGCTCACGCAGCTACGCGAAGCGGAGCCCGACCTTTCCGACGCGGTCTGCCGTTGGGTCAACCGCAGCGCGCTGCTTGCGAGCGGCGACTTGGAAGCCGCGCTGTTCGCACTGGAGGTGCTGGAGGAGGGCTCCCCGGTCATCCGAGAAGGGCGCAGCCCTGAGAGCTTCCTGGTCGCTCCGCAGAGTCGAGACCTCTTCCTGTACATGCACAGCGACGCCTTTCTCTCGGCGCTACGCACCGCTCGCGAGTAGCGCCGAGGTGCGATTGGGCCTACT
The DNA here is from genome assembly GCA_050298815.1 of Polyangiaceae bacterium. Classification (GTDB taxonomy): domain Bacteria; phylum Myxococcota_A; class Polyangia; order Polyangiales; family Polyangiaceae; genus SZUA-265. The sequence goes on along the minus strand of JBNKUV010000001.1, from coordinate 265,913 downwards.
GACGCACGACCTGCGCGACGCCACCCGCGGCCGACGTGGGCGTCGGGCCTTGCCAGCTAGCGCCGAAGTCGTCCGAGACGAGCAGCGGGTAGCTCGTGCCGTTTCCGGAGCTGCCGTGCAACACGAGGCGGTTACCCAGCTTCAACAAGCGATCCGGCACGTTGACGTCCGAACCGCGCGCGGGTTCTTGCTGCCAATCGAACGCGATGGTGGCAGGCGTCCAATGGGCGCCGTTGTCCCGCGATGAACGCACGCGGACGATTCCGTAATCGACGCTCGCCACGACGCTGACGCCGGCGACGCGGGCAATGTCGAAACTCGTTGCAAGCCAAGCCTCTGGGACTGGCAGCGCCCCGCACCCGCCCAAATGCCGGCACAGCATCACCACGGGGCGACTCTCTTGCCCTTTCAACGCAAGCAGCGCGGTCTCGTCGTCGCAGGAAGCGGACAAGAGCGCGAACTCGCCCTCTAGCCGGGCTACGTGACGCAAGTTATCACCGAGCCAGGATTGCACCAACAGGCCTCCCTCGACTCCTTCGAACGAAAAACTATTGCGGCTGCCCTGCTCCATGCAGCGGCCGGCGTGTTCGGCAACTCCGGGTTGCGCGAGGCTCGTGCTTTGCCAATTGAAACCGTGGTCCACGGATTCGTACAGCGACAGGTTCGCGGCGTGACCTTGCGCCAGGTACCAACGGTCTGCCGCCATCCAAGTCGTGCGGTAGATGGCGCGCCAGGTGGGTAACCCGCTACCGACAGCCGCCGCGGGAAGTTCGGCTGGGTGCGCGGCTTCTTTGGCGTGACTCGAGGGGCGCACCAGGCGCGTGTACCCCTTTCGTTCGAACGGCCAAGCATGCGCTGCCAGCTCGGCGAGAATTCGGGTCGAGATTTCGAGCTGTTCGATCCCCAAAGCGGTACCGTCCTCCAGCGCGCCCTGGCCGTGAGTCACCGCTTTGGTACCCAAGCCGCCGTACTCGACGAACTGCTCGGCCCGCGCGTGGTGGGCCGCCTGGATCTCGGGCGAGGCTGAGAATCCACCGGCCAGACCGGCGCAGCCCTCAAACGGCGCGTCCTTGGCATCGCTGGTGATGAGGCGCCGGCGCACGAGTTCCCAGAACGACTCCGGCTGGTCGCGAAGCAGCGTCGGACCGGTTGGGCCCGCCATGCACAGTGCATAGTCGGCGAATTGCGTCGCCTTCTCGCGCAGCTCCCAGGCCGCCTTGGCTCGCGGGCTGAGTTGCCAGACCAGGGCGCCCACGATGGCCAGAAGCAGCAGGTGCCGCAATCGAAAGCCCCCGCCGTCAGCAGCGGGCGGGCGGGGATCTGCAGCGTCCGGACGACGTCGATTCGACATGACCCCCAGGCTACAAAGGGGTGCCGGTCGCTGCCAAATTCTGCGCCTGTGTCCCGTGAGTCACCGCTATAAACGGGCCATGACTGCGACGACGCCACGGCCCAAAGGCATCAAAGCACCGATGGGAGCCCCCTGGGTCGAATTCGAGTGGACTGACGGCGAGACTCAGCGCATCCCGAACGTCATCCTACGCGGCTACTGCCCCTGCGCCCAATGCCAGGGCCACTCCGGCCCATTGCGGTTCGTCCAGGGCAGAGACACCGAGTTGGCTGATCTGGGTCAGGTTGGCAACTACGCCCTGCGCTTCGATTGGGCCGACGGGCACAACACAGGCCTCTACCCGTTCGAGCACCTTCGCTTGTTAGGAGATCTCTACGAGGAACACGGCGCGGACTTGCCCTACGTGATGCCGGAGCTTCCGCGACGCTGATGCGTGTGGTCCTCGTCACCAGCTCCTACCCGAGCAACGACGACGACGCGGCAGGCCATTTCGTTCGCGCTGAGGCACGAGCACTCGCAGGGCGCGGCCACCAGGTGACGGTCTTGGCACCGAGCCCGAGTCGACGCGCTCCCACCACACTGCGACCCGACAAGGTCTCTGTGGTCTGGCTGCCCGGAGGCGGCGCCTTCGGTTGGCCCGGCGTATTACCCCGTCTCCGACGGCGTCCCTGGGCGGCCATTGGAGTGCTTCGGTTTGTCGTCGCGGCGCGAGCTTGGCTCGCTCGACACTCGTTCGACCGCGTGGTCGCCCACTGGCTGATCCCGGCGGGAGTGCCCCTCAGCTCGAGTCTGCAACACGTCGACAGAGAGTGTGTGGTGCATGGCAGCGACGCGCGCCTGCTGCTGCGACTCCCGAAAGCCGTACAACACGCGGTGCTCAGAGCCGTGCTCGGCAACGGCGGGCGGGTGCGCTTCGTCTCCGCCGAACTTCGGGATCGAGTGGTGCGCGCTGCCGACCGCTTAGGCGATGGCACAGTGGCGGACGCCTTGCGGTCGCGTTCCTCCGTGGCTCCCTGTCCGATCGAAGTGCCGGACTGCAGCCGGGCTTCCGCGCGTGCAGCGCTCGGGCTGGACGCCACCCTGCGCGTGGCCATCGTGGTATCGCGCCTCCTCCCCGAAAAGCGCGTCGCACGCGCCCTACGGCAAGCGCCTCTCGAGCCCCCCTTCCGCTGGTACGTCATCGGCGACGGCCCCGAACAGGGCGAGCTCGAGCAGGAGTTTCCCCAGGTCGAGTTCTTGGGCAAGCTCGCCAGGAGTGAAACCCTACGTTGGATCGCCGCCGCGGACGTCCTCGTCAGTGCCTCAGCGGCGGAGGGCGCTCCGACCGCCGTGCGCGAGGCACGCGCACTAGGAACGGCCGTACTGAGCTCCAACGTGGGCGATATCGCGGCGTGGGCCAGGACCGATCCCGGCATTACCTTGATGGACACCGATGACGAACCTTCGCGCGAAATCTGAACGCGGGCCGGGTTGTGCCTTGGCATCGGAGTCGTGGCCAGCTAGCACCCCGACACAACGATGACGAGTTATCAGGACCGCCTGCAAAAGTGGCTGAAACGCCCCTTGGCCCTTGCTTCCCAATGGAGCAGATGGGTCGTGGTTGGCTTTGCCGTCTACTACACGGGGTTGTTTCTGTGGATCGCCTTGGAGCGGGCTGGCTATCCCTTCGACATCGAATGGATGGAAGGAGCGATGGTGGACCACGTTCGGATCATCTCCGAACACGGACACCCCTACATCGAGCCGTCCCTGGACTTCGCCCCATTCATCTACAACCCACTGTATTATTACGCCGCTTATGTCGTCAGCTGGTTTACGGGCATCGACTACTTCGCGCTGCGTTTCGTCTCCATCGCGAGCTGGGTAGCGACGCTCGGGCTGACCCACGAACTCGTGCGTCGGGAGTCGGGCTCATGGTTCGCGGGGGTGGGCGCCGCGGGATTACTCGCCGCCACCTACGCCATCACTGATGGCTGGCCCGATCTGGCCCGAGTCGACTCGGCGCTGCTGGCGCTCATGATGCTGGCGATCTTCTTGACCCGCTTCGCCGAGCGACGACACACGCTGTGGCTTGCTGGATTCGTGTTGTTTCTCGCCTTCGGCGTCAAACAAGTGGCCTTGGGGCTCGTTCCGCCGCTGGCCCTGTTCGTCTTCTTGTTTAGAGGGTTCCGGAGCTCTCTCGAGTTCGTGGCGGCGTGCCTGTTGCCATCAGCGTTGCTGATGCTGGTGATGCAGAGCTGCTCGGATGGTTGGTACTGGTACTACGCGTTTCAAATCCCTGCGACTCATACCAGCGTCCACGATCTGGGAAGGTGGAAGAGCCAATTTCTGGGACAGCTGACGCTCACCTTTCCCCTCGCCTTTGCCTACTTCGTCGACAAACCGAACGACGAGCACGCCATACGCGCCAAGACGTTTCATGCCGTGATCGCGACGACGATGATTGGCATCGCCGTCCTGGCACGCGCTCACACCGGAAGCTGGCACAACGACAACGTGACGGCGTACATCGCTGTCATCGTGCTCGCCGGGCTGGGAGCAGCGCGCTTTCTGCCGTCACGCTGGGACCCGAAGCATGCGCGTCCCGTCGCATCCCTGTTCGTCGTGGCTGTCTTCAGCGCTCAGTTCTTCTTTCTCGACTACAGCCCAGGGCGCTGGGTGCCGAAAGAACGCGACCGAGAAGAGGTGGCATGGCTCGTCGAACAGATCCAATCGGTGGAAGGCGAAGTGTACCTGCCCCACCACGGACACATTGGTTGGCGCTCGGGCAAGACGTCCCAGGCCCACGACATGGCGCTTTACGACATCCGTCGCGCCACCGTCGACTTCCGGGGCGCGCAGAAAAGGCTCTACGAGCAAACCCGCGATGCGCTCAGAAACAAACGATTCGAAGCGATCATCACCGACCGTGATTCTCGCGCCTACGTCAGGCCCAAGCTGCTGGGCAGCTACTATCGCAAGAAGGACGACGAATTTTTCGGCGTGCAGAAGGCAATGTTCACTCGCTCGGGCATTCACATCCGACCCAACACGCTGTGGGAGCCCAAATCCGCGAGAAGCAAGCCGGCACCCAAGCCGGCAGACTAGGGCCACTCTGGCGCGCGCAACGCCGACCTAGAGACGGTCGAAGAGCATCTTGAAGTTGCACGGGAGTGTGCGGCTATCGAGCTGCGGGATGACGATCTTCTCCATCGCCATGCGCGTCGCCTGCGTCGAACCCGGCAGCACGAAGACGAGAGTCTTGTCACAGATGGCGCCCATGGCTCTGGATTGGATCGTGGCAGCCCCGATGTCGTGGTAGCTCAAGTGTCGAAACAACTCGCCAAACCCATCAATCCGCTTCGAAACCAGCGGCTGCAACGCTTCGGGGGTGACGTCACGCCGAGTGATACCTGTCCCTCCCGTCGCGATGACCACTTGGACGTTCGGATCGGCTACCCAACTCTGAAAACGCTCGGTCAACTTCGCGCGATCGTCAGCCAGGATCTCCCGCGCGACCACCGTGTGACCCGCTCGAGTGAGGAGGTCCACCACGGTTCCACCGCTCGTGTCGTCTTCCAAAGTCCGCGTGTCACTCACGGTGAGCACAGCGACGTTGATCGGCTCGAACTCGCGTTGCGTCATGTGCACCAGTGTACCCACGATCGGGGCTGATTGGCCAAGGGCTTGGCGTCGCTGTCGCTCTCACTAGAAACAGGCTATAACCAGGCTAGAATGCAACGCAAACGGCAAGCTGCCGACCGACTCGCCGCCACACTCGACGTCAACGTGCGCAGCGCCGCCGCGCTCGCGAACGCGACGAGTTCTCGCAGAACTTCCCGGCGCCGACGGCAGCAACGACTCTGCGGCGCACTCCTCCTGAGCACTGCTTTCGTCATTCAGTGCGAGCGCCCCACGTCCACGACGGGCACTCCGGAAACCGCGCTGACTGACGCTCCTGGGAGAACCTCCACGACGAGGACACCGAGTGTCGAAGCCACCACCGCGGATGCGCCTGAGAAAGCAGCGACTCCGCAGCTCCCCTCCGAGCCCCGCATCGAACTTCGCGCGGGCGGCAAGCACGTCAGAGAGAGCAAGTACGGCATGGTCACATCCGTCGAAGAGCACGCCACCCGCGCTGGCGTCGCGATGTTGGAAGCCGGAGGCAATGCCGTCGATGCTGCAGTCGCGGTCGCGTACGCGTTGGCAGTCACTCATCCCAGCGCTGGCAACATCGGCGGTGGTGGATTCATGCTCATCAAGTTCGCTGGCCAAGACACCATGGCGATCGACTTCCGCGAGCAAGCACCCCGAGCACTCACCCAAGCGGGCTTTGACGCGATGATCACCAATCGCGCGATGGAGCCTCGTGCGAGCGGGATCCCTGGCAGCGTGGCGGGCCTGAACTTGGCACTCGATCGCTTCGGCCGTCTCGAACGACGGAAGGTCTTGGCACCTGCGATCTCCTTGGCGCGCGGCGGCCACGCGCTGGGAAAGCGTCAGGCGACGGTGTTAGGCTGGGCCTTCCCGCTTCTCAAGCGGGACCGGGGCGCCCTGGGTGTGTTTGCGCGCGGCAAGAGACCGCTGCAAGCAGGCGAGCTCCTGGTGCAGCCCAAACTGGCGAACACCTTGGAGCGGATCGCTGAACAGGGCAACGCGGGATTCTACAGCGGGACGACGGCCAAGCTGATGAGCGAGTACATGTCCCAGCACGGCGGGTGGATCACTGAAGAGGACCTGGCCCAGTACGCTGCCAAAGAACGAGAGCCGCTCCACCTGACCTATCGAGGCTTCGACGTGGACGTGATGGCGCCGCCGTCTGCGGGCGGTGTTGCTGTCGTGCAGATGCTCGAGATGCTCGAGGCGCTGAAAGCCTACGAGTACCGCCCGGGCTCGGTGGAAGGTTTGCACCTGTTTGCGGAAGTCGCCAAGCGAGCCCACGCCGAACGTCGCTTTCACGTCGTCGATCCCGATAGCGTCCCCGACTACGACGCAAACGCCAGGCGCGCGCGCTGGTACGACCCGCAAACTTGGCTCGGTCCGTTTCCGATCCGCACGGACAGGGTTACCGCCGCGAGCGAGCTTCATCCTCTGTACGCGGCGGCCATGAAGGAACTCGACAACACCACACACTTCTCGACGGCGGACGCCGCGGGCAATGTCGTCAGCTGCACGACGACGCTCTCAGGCAGCTTTGGGGCCAAGTACGTCATCGGCGACTTGGGGCTCGTGATGAACAACTCGGTGGGCGCGTTCGGCACCGTCGGTGATGATGTTCCCAAGCCCGGCAGGCGCATGACGAGTTCCATGAGCCCGACCATCGTTTCTCGGGACGGCAAAGCGGTGCTGGCCCTGGGTTCACCCGGCGGTGATACGATCCCGAACACGGTGGTGCAGGTGCTGCGCAACCTAGTCGATGCTCAGATGCCCCTCGACGAAGCCATCGATGCCCCCCGCATTCACCACGGCTTCGTGCCCGACGCCATCAGAACGGAGCGCCTACGCCCCCTCGATGAAAAGGTGCGCGCGGGGCTTGCCGCCCTAGGACACCAATTCGACGGCACGCGCCTCACCATTGGAGACGCCAACGACCTGCTCATCCAGGGCGGCGTCGCCTACGGCTACGCCGATCCCCGAGAGGGCGGCCTAGCCCTCGGCCCCAAGCAGATCGACAAGGAGCTCAGTCCGCAAAGTGAGCAGGTGAAACACTGAGGGGAGTGTCAGAGGTCCCCGCGACGAGGCGGCGAGCCAACTACGAGCCCGACCGCCTGTCAGCTATCAGCCCAGAGTGCGTCGCTGAAACGTCGGTACGTCCCAGTCCGCCTCGGTCCGCTTCGGAAAGCGAATGTCGTCGCGGATGGGGAGAGACGTTTGACCAACGCTGACACTGTGAGAGACGGGTACCGCATGGCTCGGGGAGGAATGCGGCTGACCCGATTGGGCGGTCACCGGCGCGGCGTAGCTCTCGCGCGGGGGCGCCTGGGTGCCGCGGTGGCTCGGGGGCGTCGGAGCTGCACCCTGCGCCATGTTGCTGTGCGCCATGTTGTTGTGGGACATGTTGCCGTGCGAAACGTTGCCACGTTGAGCGCTAGCGTGGTGACCGCCGTTGTGGGAAGCCACGTGCTGGGCGACCATGGGCGGTGGAGGCGCTTGCATGTGCCGCTCCGGCTGACGACGTGCGCTGCTCTCAGCTACGTGCGTGCCGTCTTCGTGCTCGTGGTCGAAGCCCGTCGCGATCACGGTCACCTTGATCATGTCGTTCATGGACTCGTCAGCACTGGCGCCAAAGATGATGTCCGCATCCTCGTGGGCCAGTTCCCGAACGTAGGAAGCGGCTTCTTCGATCTCGCGCAAACTCACATCCAGACCGCCCACGATGTTGAGCAGAACACCGGTCGCGCCATCGACGGAGATGTTGTCGAGCAGCGGAGAAGAGACGGCTTGCTCGGCGGCGAGCCGTGCACGGCCTTCGCCCTTGGCGCAAGCCGAGCCCATCAAAGCACGCCCGTGGTGCTCTTCCATGATGCGTCGCGCATCAGCAAAGTCGACGTTGATGTAGCCAGCTTTGGTGATCAAGTCGCTGATGCCTTGGACGGCCTGAAACAGTACTTCGTCCGCCTTGCGGAATGCGTCCATCAGGGAGAGATCCGCGTCGAGGCTGAGCAGTTTCTGATTCGGGATCGTGATCAGCGTTTCGACGTTTTCAGACAGGGCCATCAAACCTTGCTCGGCGCGGCGTGCCCGGGTTCGCCCTTCGAAGACGAACGGCTTGGTGACGACGCCGACGGTCAGTGCGCCTTCTTCTCGGGCCAACTGCGCGACCACAGGAGCTGCTCCGGTGCCCGTGCCACCACCCATACCTCCAGTGATGAACACCATGTCGGCACCGGCGATCGCGTCTTTGACGCGGTTGACGTCTTCCAACGCAGCTTTGCGCCCCTTCTCCGGATCGGCGCCAGCGCCGAGACCCTTGGTCACGTTTTGCCCGATCGCGATCTTCACCGGTGCCAGGCTATCGTTGAGCGCCTGTGCATCGGTGTTGATAGTGACGAACTCGACCCCCTCCAGTCCGCACTGGATCATCGTGTTGACGGCGTTGCCACCGGCACCGCCACACCCGATTACCTTGATTCGGGCCTGATATTGCTGAACGTCATCTGCAAACTCGATCGAGAAGCTCATTTTTTTCCTCCAGCGCGCGGGGCGCTACGTCGTCCGAATCCCACCTTGGCCTTTGCCTCTGCCTCGGAGGGGGTATGCTTCTTGAAGCCGATTTGGTGGCTCACGGCCAAATAAGTGGATGCATTTTCCTTAAGTGGATGAGCAACCGCGCGCTGTCGCCTAGCCGAATTGGTCAATACCAGGGCTCCAAACGCAGCTGGGCCGGCGGCACCAGCCCCCAGCCCAAGATCCCCCGATAGGTGCGCGGCACTCAGAACGCGTCGCGCAACCAGCCCCAGAACCCGCGTCCCGAGTCTCGCATCGGCGTCGTGAATCGTTCGGGCACGGCCGTGTATTGTTCGGGCGCATGCGCTTCTTCGAGGCGGGTCGCGCCATAGCGCACCAGACCCACCCCAGCGGCGTGTTGAGGACCTTGGATCAATTGCACCAAGCCTTTGACGCCGACGGGGAAACCGAGACGCACCGGCATCCCGAGCACGTCCTCCGCAGCTTCGACCATGCCTTCCATCAGCACGCCCCCGCCGGTCAACACGACGCCCGAGCTCACCTGGTCGACGAGACCGGTCTCCTCCATGCGGCGTCGCACTTCGCTGAAGATCTCCTCAACCCGCGGTTCGATGATGTCGCTCAGTAGCCGGCGAGCCACTTTTCGCGGCGCGTGTCCGCCCACCCCAGGGACCTCGATGTCCTCGTCGTCGGACACCATGCGACCGAGAGCGCAGCCGTAGTTGCGCTTGAGGCGTTCCGCTTCGCCCATCGGGGTGCGCAGCCCTGTTGCCACGTCGTTGGTGACGTTATTGCCGCCGGCCGGAATGACGCTGATGTGCGCCACCCCACCCTCGACGAACTGTACCAAGTCGGTCGTACCGCCGCCCATGTCGATGACGGCGACGCCAATTTCTTTCTCGTCGTCACTCAAGACCGCGTCGGCGCTCGCAAGAGACGCCAGTGCCACCTCGGCCACCTCGATGTCGCAACGCTCGACGCAGCGCTCCGCGTTCTGGATGCAAGACTTGGCAGCGGTCACCAAGTGGACCCGCGCCTGCAGGCGCACCCCGCTCATCCCGATCGGATCACGCACGCCGTCTTGGTTGTCGACGATGTACTCGCGAGCCAAAGCGTGCACGATGCTGCGGTCGGCATCGACCGGGATCGCTCGCGCGCCTTCGAGCACCCGCTCGAGATCTTCACGTGTCACTTCCCGCCCAGCGATGGCAGCCACCCCGTCAGAGCTCTGACTGCGGATGTGACTTCCTCCGATGCCCAAGAACACCGTTCCGATCTCGACGCCGGCCATGGTTTGGGCAGCCTCCACGGACTCGCGGATGGCACGGACGGTCCAGTCGATGTTGCTGACGACGCCCTTGCGCAGCCCGCGGCACGGCACGTTGCCAACACCTAGAATCGTGATGCCTTCGTCATCGACCTCGCCGACCACCGCGGAAACCTTGGTGCTGCCAACGTCCAGTCCAACGACAATCTCAGATGCGCTAAAATCAGTCATGGTGCTCGGGGCGAGCCCTTCGCGGCTTCGGCGGGGCTCGTTTGACGCACGCTGCCATGGGGGCACTGGCGCGGCCAAATTCTCTGCCCGCGAAAATCGCGCATCAACGCAGGCGCACGACCACCCGCTCTGGGTGCGCTTGGTTGTCCAAAAAGATGATGCTGGGAGTCTGCTGACGAGCCCGCAATTTGCCGACGACTCGGCCCGCCATCAGCAGTTTCTGTCGAAATGGACCCTTACCCAACTGCAGGCTGATGGCGCTATCGCCGACGACCATGCTGACGTCCCCGTCCTCCGCCGCATGGATCTCCTGCGGCGCGTAGACCTTCGCCAGAGGGAGGCGCTCGTAGCGATCGACGATCGCGATGGCCGCCGCGATGCGCTCGAGGGCCCGCGCGCGGTCGATTTTCAGTGCCTCTGCAGAGACGCCGGTCACGACCGGGTAGTCGATGTGATCGTTTTCATCGACGACCTTGATCGGCAGGCCCTCGCGAGTGACGAGGTACATCACGCCGTCGATCGTCGCGATGGCGGCCGCCACGTGTTCGGTCACGGACACCTTCAATGAATCGGGCAGCCTGCGAGAGATCTGCGCGCTCGAGATCCAGGGGTTGCTCGCCAGTTCCCGCTCTGCTTTCTCCAAGTCGAGCGCAAACAGATTGTCCCCACGGGCGATGCCTGCCAGCGCGAGGAGTTGCTGTTCGCCAAACCGACGGCTGCCTTCCACCTCGACCTTCTCGACGGCAAACCGCGACGTCGAGACGAAGAACTGCTTGGCGCCATAGGCAAAACCGCCCACGGCCGAGACGAGCAGGCAGAAGAACACTACCAGCTTGAAGGCTGAAGCCAGCCAAGCTAGGCGTGACGGCCGCTCCTCCGCCACCCGTTCCTCACACGGCGCCGAAACCACTTTGCGCCGACGGCGCTTGCCTCCCGCAGTTTTCGGCAGACTCGCCTCAGACATGTTGCCCCTTTTTCCGGAGTGGGGGCGAGTTGGACAAGTTTCTTGACGGAGACCACGCCGGGTGCGCTCGGGCAGGCCCAGCTGGGGCGTCCCGAAGCTCACCTCCCGAACGTGGACGTGAGCGTCACTGCACCTCGATGATGAAGTCGTCCAGGATACGCCCGCTGACGTCCTTGAAGTAGCCATGCGCTCGGGTCGCCGTGCCTTCGACAAAGAATCGGATGAACAGCGCTCCGTAGTCAGCGCTCCCACTTTGCTGGACACCATTGAAGAGCCAACGATCGCTGGTGGCGTAGGACGCCCACCAAGTGTCGCTAGCATGGGACGAGGTGAAGGCCCGGATCCCGACACCCGCCAGCCCGGAGACGAAAACGAAGTTCTGTCCGTCGCTCAGGTTGACCACGTCGAAGGCGCCCAATGCCCCGTGTGCAGCGCCGGCGTTCCCCACGTCGGCGAGTGTGAGGGTTCGCGCGTAGGAGTGCTCATGTCCCGTGGAGACGATGGCCCCTGCGTTCATGCATGCTTCGTAAGCGCTCCATCCGACCTCGTCCGACTTCGCACCCACCTGCATGTCGCGTTGATTCTTGTGCCAGTTGCAGATTTTGAAGATGGCACTGCTGGCAGCCAACGAGCTCTGCAGGAACCCGAGCTGGTCCGCCGAATTGGCGTTGCAGGAAGACCGGAGCTCGTTCGTCCCGATGCAGGATTGAATCATGTGCAGGCCTCTGAAGGTACAATTGGCTCGAACCCCGAGTTCTCCCGTGCACGCCATCTCGGGATTCTTGGCGTGACGCGCCTGGATCTTCGCGGCGTAGCCGTTCGGCCCGCTCCACGCCGCGGCGTCGTGATTGCCGACCACGGCAAAGTACGGGTAGTCGTCCCCAAACCAAGTGGTGATTCGGTTGTCCCAAGCAGTCGGATTGTCTTGGTAGTCGAAGTCTCCGTTGTGCACGACCGCATCCGCGCCCTCGCTCACGATCAGTTGCAGTACGCTGTCTGAATTTCCGTTGTTGCCTTGATCGCCGATGAAGGCGACGAGCAGGTTCTCCTCAGTCGGATCGCCACAACCATCCGCGCAAGGATCCGGACAGGCTGGACACGAACCGCCGCAGTCGATGCCCGTTTCCCCCTGATTCTGTTGTCCGTCCGAGCAAGACGGGCACGCTCCGCAATCGGCGCTGCAGGAGTCGCAGTCTTCCCCGCCGTCACAGACCGCGTCGCCGCAGAACATTGGGCACTCCGGGCACGGCCCGCCACAATCCTCACCGGTCTCGCCTTGGTTCTGAGCACCGTCTGTGCAGGTTCCACTGCTGCCGCCAACTCCGGAGGGCGTGTCCCCATCGGCCGTGACGTAGAGCTTATCGATGGAAACGCCATTCTCGCGGTTGGCGATCTGTAGCGTGTGAACACCCTCACTCAACACGAAGTCCACGACAGCTCCGCCGTCGTCGCTATCGTGCACGCTGTCCCAAAGCCAGGTGCTACTGCGAGAAATGTCGTTCCAACGAATGAAGGCACCGCCATCGACGCTGATCCAAAAGGAATCGTCCCCGGCGGTCGGAGCGATGACACGTCCCCACACTCGGTACGTCCCCGCTGCGCCTTCGAACGAGAACGTCACCCGGTTAGGCCCAGGGGAGCCAGTATCATTCGATGTTGGCGACAGATAAACTCCGCCCGACGCAGCGCCGTCGTTCAGCACAGAAAACGTCGGGGTGCCGCTCAGAACACCTGACTCCGCCTCGAGCCAAACGTTGGAAGGCAACGAAGAACACTCGCCGCAATCCGCCACGCACGTTTCGCAATCTTCGGCGCCGTTGCAGCTGCCGTCTCCGCAACTCGCTGGGCACTCGCCGCAGTCCGACGCGCAACTTCCGCAGTCTTCGCTCCCGCTACAGCTGCCGTCTCCGCAGCTCGCTGGGCACTCGCCGCAGTCCGACGCGCAACTTCCGCAATCTTCGCTCCCGTTGCAGCTGCCGTCTCCGCAAGATGCAGCAGATCCGTCCCCCATACCGCTTGGCGTATCCCCGTCCGCGGTCAGGTAAAGTTCGTCGAGCAGCGTACCGTTTTCTCGGTTGGCCACCTCAATCGTGTGGGTTCCCGCAGCGAGCGGATACACCATCGCCGAGCCGCCGGCGTCGCTATCGTGGACCAGGTCCCAAGTCCAGGTAGTGCTCCGAGCGATGTCGTTCCAACGGACGAAGCGACCATCGTCCACTTTGATCCAGAACGAATCGTCTCCAGCACTGGGGGCGATGACGCGCCCCCACAAGCGGTAAGCCCCATCAGCCACGTCGACGGTGTACAGCGCTCGATTGGGACCCGGCGCGCCGGTATTGTTGGACGTTGGTACTAAGTAAGCGCCACCGGACGCCGAGGCATCGGTAACCACTGAGAAGCCAGGGCTGCCGCTGAGCATGCCTACCTCCGCCTCCAACCAAGCGGAGCTGGGCAAGCCGGCACAGGTGGGGCATGGCCCGCCGCAGTCGACTCCCAGTTCACCTTGGTTCTGGATCCCGTCTTCACAACTCGGGCAAGAGCCGCAGTCCTGAGGACAGGTCGAACAGGATTCAACCCCGTTGCACGCGGCATCGCCACACACGGGAGATGCGGCATTGTCGTCGTACTCGATGTGCAGCAGTGGTGCCTCGCTAGCGCTGCCGTTGTATGACTCCGCGGTGCGCTCACCGCTGCCGTTGACCACAATCACCAAGTCGTTTCCAGCACTCCATCCGGAGCGCGAGACGACCTCCTGAATCACCGAGGAAAGATCTGGCGTCGAGTGTGTCTGGCCAATGCCCGCCCACGCCGCGGGGGTCCACCCCACGGCGGCGTCCGTCAGAGCACGATTCGAAATGTCCGAGGACGCGGTGGTAAACCCAGGAGCGTCATCAATCGCCTGCGCACGAAACGTCAACGACGTCGCCCCTGAGTTCGTTTCATCCGCGGTGAACTCGATGTACGCATTGGTGATGGTGGCCCCCGGCGGAATTGCAAGACCCAAGAACCGCATGCCAACGAGCTGCGCCCCGCGAGACCCGTCAGTAACCAGTTCCAGATCCGTCGACGTCAGATTGACAGCACCACTAGCGCTCTGCTCGGCATCATCCGCACCGCTGCTGACCCGGACGTCAACACTGCCCACCAGCGCGTGTGCTTGACTAGCGATGCTTGGCTCCGCCTCATCGGCAGCGCAGGCCAGTGCCAGAACGCCCACCCAAAAACACAACCACGAGACACGAGTTCGACTGCTGTCCATCTGGGTTACCTCCCGTTGCCGTATGTACATGGGGAGGCCACGCTCCGATATCGCCTTGTTGCATATCGACGGCGGTCTGTGAGCGCCAGCTGGGATTTCTCCCTAACCCTACGCCCGCACCGGAAATGTCGCTGGCAGGGAAACGAGACCAGCCCATGCGGGGCGGTAATCTAAACCCGGCACATCCGTGCACCCTGGTACCCATGCACAGAGCGGGGGAACATCGGCCCGCCCTGGCTTGTTCGAGGCCCCGCCCTGGCGCCCGCGCCCCTCGTCTCTGGGCGAGGCGGGGCAGCAACGCATTCGGTTCAGCCCGAATGGAACTTCGGGTCGCACCCTCAGGCACCCGACCGCCCACAGGCCCACATCCTAGTACCCGTTTTTTCAACGTAACCTCCTGAGAAATGGGCGTGCACACCCAAACGGATACGCCAGCGCGACAGAAGGGGGTTAGACTGCTTTTTGTCTTGAGGAGTCGGGAACATACACGGGGCACCCTCGCCGCGGCGCGTTGGGCAGTCTGTTGGGCGACCTGGTGCATCGCCATCCTATCGTTCTTGGGTTGCCAGTCTATCCTGGGAATCGAAGAACGCGCCCTCGACACCAGTGAGATCAGTGAGCGAGGTTACCGGGGTTGCGAACCCTCGAGGCAGGTGTGCGACGCCTGTACCAGCAAGTGGCACGAGTGCATCTGCAAAGGGTGGCAGACGCTTCCAGAAGCGGAACTTCGCCTAGAGTGCGCCCGAGACCACGCTCCCGCCTCGATACGCGACGAGGTCATTGCCCTGGCTGAAGAAGAGTTCGAACGCTATCAAGACGGTCTCGACGAAGCCGGGGTCACCGATCCCGATGAAGGATCCACCGATGGCCCGCCCGGTCCTGCCGCACCCGCGATGTGCGGGGAGGCGGAGCAGGGCGATGAGTGCCTCGGGTGCTTCTGCGAACACTGTGGTGACGAGGTCCTTGCCTGCGAGCGGAACGAAGACTGTCAGAGCATCTTCGATTGCATCACGCGCTTCGAGTGCGATCCGCTGCCGATCGTTGGAACCGAATCGTGCTACCGGCCAGAGTTCTGCGGACCAACCATCGCGGACGCCGGCGGCATGGACGGGCAAGGGCACAATCTGTTTCGACGGGCACTCGACTGCAGTATCCAGAGCGCGTGCCCTTGCGGTGACGATAGCGGCAGCTGCTGGCCCGAGGCTGGCTGCGAGTGCGGTGACTGCTGGGAAAGCTGCCTCTGCGAAGGTCAGCCCGACTTTGAGTGCATCGACCGCTGCGGGGATCCCAACTGCGGCAACGACGGTACGTGCGGCGGCTGCGAAACTTGTATCGACGATTGCCTGTGCAAGGGTCAATGGGATCTTTACTACTGTGCCGAACTCTGCCGCCCGGGTGATAGCTGTACATCCGAGCGCGGCTGCTTCTGCGGCAGCTGCGTCGATGACTGCACTTGCTTGGGGGACCAACCCAGCGACTGCAACACTTGGTGCCAACCGTGCTCGCTCGAAGAAGGCTGCGACTGCGGCGGCGACTGCTACAACCAGTGCTACTGCGAAGGCAACGACGTCACCACGTGCGACGCTCGCTGTGGCACCGGTCCTTGCAGCGTCAACGGCGGCTGCAATTGCCCTGACTGCTACTCACGTTGCCTGTGCATGGGATTCGACAGTGTGTACTGCGATAGCGATTGCAAGGTCGAAGCATGCTCTTTGGAGGGAGGGTGCTCTTGCGGCAACTGCTTCGACGACTGCACCTGCCAGGGCAACGGCACGGGCTACTGCAACGACCTGTGCAATCCCCCGCCGTGTTCGCCTGTCAACGGTTGCGCTTGCGCTACCTGCTACGACACCTGCATGTGCGACGGGTTTGACTCAACCTACTGCAACGACACGTGCTTTCCACCCGCTTGTTCCCCCGCCGGCGGCTGCAACTGCGGCTCGTGCTCTTCAGACTGCACCTGTCAGGGAAACGATGACGTCTACTGCAACGAGACTTGCTACCCAGAGGCATGCAGCCCAGCAGGTGGGTGCAACTGCGGCGATTGCTACCTGGACTGCACCTGCGCTGGAGGCACCGTCAGTCAGTGCAACGTCAACTGCGGTATCTGCTCGGTAGACAACGGCTGCGCGTGTGGCAACTGCTACGACGACTGCACCTGCATGGGCTACGATGCCAACTACTGCAATGACACCTGCTATCCCCCAGCGTGCTCCGTCGCTGGCGGCTGCAACTGCGGCAGCTGCGAGGCCGATTGCCAGTGCTACGGCGACGACGCGCTCACCTGCGAAACCCGCTGTGCGCCGGGGTCCTTCTCGGATTGCGCCGACTACGACGCGTGCAACGGGTGCTTCACCTGCGCCGGGAGTTGCTCCTGTGCGGATCCGTCGAGTTTCGCCAGTTGCATCCAGACGTGTGAAGTCGCCGGCTGCTCCCCCGCCGACTGCTCGACGTGCCAAAGTTGCCAGGCTCAATGCGAATGCGAAGGCGGCGATCCAGCAACCTGCCTCGACAACTGTGTCGCGATGACCTGCGACCAGCTGAGCTTCGGGTTCTGCGAAGAGTGCGCTTGCGACATGTGCACGACCGAGTACCGCATCTGCGACGAAACGGCGGGCTGTCGCGAGCTCACGGCGTGCATGACCGACTTCGAGTGCACCAACGTCCGGGACTGCTACGACCCCGCCTTTTGCGAGAGCGACATCGACTCCGTTGGCGGGTTGAGCGCGCCCGCAGTCCAAATCGTCGAGGCGCTCCAGTTGTGCCGGGTGGAGGCGGGCTGCCCGTGCTTCCGTTCGAAGCTGGAAGAGTCCATCGATTGCGGCGGGAGCAACTGTGACGCGTACGTGTTGACAGCGGACGATCCCGTCGCGCCGGCGTGTTGTTTTGGCGGTCCGTCAGGACCGGAGTGCGGGCTCGACACTCGCTTCTTGCTCGGTTTCGACGCCGGCTGCCAGCCGTTGGCGCAGCACGGCGCGCCTGCCACCGAGTGCGCCTCGATCTTTCCTCCGGGCTTACCGTACAACGGAGGCGAGGTATTCGGCTGCTGCCGAGACGACGGCTTCTGCGGGTTCGAAGACGTCGAAATGGGCCTGGGGTGCGTGCCGGCGGAAGTGTTCGGCATCACCGCACAAACGCCCTGCACCATTGGCGACGCCGGACCTTAACCTTGGGGCGCGGAGATGGGGTGCCGTCCTCCGTGCGGCACCTCCAACAGCGGCGCGTCCAGTGCACTGATCGCAGGGGCGAAAGACCGAAGGAGGCGTCTCACCGTACACGCGTAGCGCGTACGGCGAAGTCAAGCCCGCAAAACGGCGGGCACTCGGCTTCCTTACCATTGTCGGGGCTGATGGAGACTTGCAGCCGGCACCGACGATTACCCGACCCTCGCGCGTCGCAGTCGAGCCCGCCCTCCCCCGCGTGCAGATACAACCGCATCCGTCCAGAGCAATCACCCTGGGTGACCTTTGGATACGCTACCAACGCTATGCCGCCACCATGGAAACCGTCAGTGGAGCCAGGCTCCCAAGTCCAACCATCCAACTCGCTCAGCTCGAGCAACCCCGCCTGGCAATGTTCGTACCCCACTGCATCCACGATCGTTGCAGTGAACTGCGTTCCCTCGGTCAATCCCCACTGGGTGGAGCAGGCCAGTTCCGCTTCAGTTGAAACCGGCGCGTTGGTAGACGCCTCGTAGAGTTCAAACTCCACGTGATCGCCAACTACCACGCCAGGGCACGGTTCGATGTCGCCGCAACTGGGGCACACCAGGGCACACGCCAGGCACGCGGGCGCCAACGGAGTTCCGCCTAGCATGGGAGACGTATACCCCGGAAGGCAGCCGGGGTCCAATTCCGGAAGGAGCGACGTTCCTCAACGCGGCGTCGAGCTGGACCACGATTGCGCGTTCTGAAGGAACGTTGCCGCTACTACTGAAGCTCTTTTTCGACGAGGGGCAACACCTTGTTGATGTCGCCGGCACCGAGGGAAATGACGACATCTCCTGGCTGCGCTTCGGCGGCCAAAGCTCGAGCCAGCTCAGCGCGACCTGAGATGTAGTGAACGGACTGGTGCCCGTGTCCTCGAATTGCGGACACGAGCGTCTCCGGGGTGATGCCGTCGATGGGGGCTTCGCCCGCTGCGTAGATGTCCGTGACATAGAGGACATCTGCCTTGTTGAACGCGCGCGTGAAGTCGTCGAACAGGCTCTCAGTGCGCGTGTAGCGATGCGGCTGGAAGGCGGCAATGATGCGTTTGTTGTACGCACTCCGCGCTGCTTCCAATGTCGCGACGATCTCCGCAGGATGATGTGCGTAGTCGTCCACCAGCGTGACCTGGTTCGGTGTACCGACGATGGTGAAGCGCCGTGCCACGCCGCCGAAGGTGGACAAGGCCTCCTTCATGACGTCCAGTGGCACTTCCAGTTCGTCGGCGATCGCGACTACGGCCAATGCATTGAGGACGTTGTGGCGACCGGGCATGCGCAAGATGAACTCGCCCAAGGGGCGCCCTTTGTGCAACACGTCGAACGTGGTGTGCATCCCGTGTTGGGCCACGTTGCGCGCGGAGTAATCCGCCTGTGGATTGATGCCGTAGGTGACGTGACGACGCGTCACGCGGGGCAATATCTCTTGCACCGTGGGATGGTCGAGGCACAAGACAGCGAGGCCATAAAACGGGACTTTCTGCGCAAAGTCGACGAACGCATCCTTCAGCGCTTCGTACGTGCCGTAGAAGTCGAGGTGCTCGGGATCGATGTTCGTGATGGCGGCGATGGTAGGGGTCAGGCGCAGAAACGATCCATCACTCTCGTCCGCTTCGGCGACGAGAATATCGCCGCCGCCCAAGTGAGCGTTGCTCCCCAGGGCCGCCATCCGCCCGCCAACGACGACCGTTGGGTCCAACCCCGCCGCGCGCAACACCGTGGCTGCCAGCGAGGTGGTGGTCGTCTTTCCGTGGGATCCGGCAAGCGCAACGCCATACTTGACGCGCATCAGCTCCGCCAGCATCTCCGCGCGCGCGATGACTGGAATGCCGTGCAGGTGCGCGCCCTGGATTTCCGGGTTGTCCGGGCGAATTGCGCTCGAGTAAACGACGACATCCGCGCCTTCTACGTTCTCTGCCCGGTGCCCCTCACAGATCGTCACCCCAAGACGCTGCAGTCGTCGCGTGTTCTCTCCTTGGCGCAGATCCGAGCCAGAGACATCGAACTCCAGCGTTCGCAGGATCTCCGCCAGCCCGCTCATGCCGATGCCACCGACGCCAACGAAGTGCACCTTGCGAACGCGACCGTGGAACATCAGTGGACCTCAGAGGGCGCGGGTGAACAGTCGCCAGGATTGACTTCGAAGTCGTCTGAATCTGAGGCGCCGTCGCGAACCTGAACGTTCCCTAGCGCCAGCAGATCTCTGGCCACGACTTCGGCGGCATCCGGCTTGCCAAGTCCTAGAGCAGCTTTGGCCATCGCCTCCAACCGACCGGGTGCGGTTACCAGTTCGTCGATACTGCGTGCGAGCCGGTCGACGGTAGCCTCTTCTGCGCGTACGCAGACCGCCGCACCCCGAGCCACCAAGCTCTGGGCGTTCTTGAACTGATGATCCCCCGATGCGTAGGGATAAGGCACCAAGAGCGACGGGCGCCCAACGGCGCAGATTTCGGAGACGGCCCCGGCGCCTGAACGCCCAACCACCAGGTCGGCAGCGGCAAGCGCAGAGGGCATGTCGCTGATGAACGGGATGACTTCGACCGCGCCTGGGTCAGCGCCTACCGATGCGTAGAGCTGGCGCACTTGCAAGTCGTTGCCTTTGCCTGCTTGGTGCACCACCCGAAGCGGTACGCTACAGCGAGCGAGCGCCTGAGGGACGGTCTCGTTCAGCGACTTGGCTCCTTGGCTACCGCCGAGAACCAAAACGCGCAGTACCGAACCGTCGAAATCGTACGGTCGTGGCGCGAAGCCCTGACGAATGGCGACACCGGTGCGCAACACCGAGCCGCTCGGAAAGTGCTTCTCCACCTCTGGAAAGCAGGTGTACGCGCGTTGAACCCACGGCGCCATCAGGCGATTGGCGAGTCCTATGACGCTGTTGGGCTCCATCAACGCGAGCGGGATCCCCAACGTTCGCGCCGCCAAAGAGATCGGACCGGCTGCGTAACCGCCAATCGAAAACACGACCTTCGGCTGCAGGCGCTGCAACAGCTCGCGCGCTTCTGGGATCGACGCTGCGGCTCGCTGAATGCCTCGGAGGGCACCCATCACACCGCGGCCTCGAATGGGATCGACCCGCATCAACGACAAGTCGTACCCGCGTTCCGGAACGACCTGACTCTCGATGCCACGTTCGGTACCAACGAACCGCAGCTGTGCGTCTGGGGCGAGGCGGGACAGCTCTTCAGCCACCGCGATCATGGGGAAGACGTGGCCCCCGGTGCCACCACCGACCAACAAGACGCAGTCGCCGTTCATCACGTGCTCATTCATGAAGATCCCAGTTGTGCCCCGAAGCCACTCCCGGTCGCAACCACGACGCTCGCATCGGATCCCTCGGGAGTGGCCACCCGGACGTTTCGCACCTCTGCCCTAGATCGCGAGATATTCAGCAGAATTCCCATCGCCGCAGCGTTGACGAGGAGCGAAGAACCGCCATAGCTGACAAAGGGCAAGGTCAGCCCCTTGGTCGGCAGCATCGCCATCGCCACCGCCAGATTGATGAGCGCCTGGACGCCGAACAGAACGCTGATCCCAAAAGCCACGTAGGAACCGTATTCGTCCTGCGCCCGCAAAGCTGTTCTGACGCCTCTTGCCACGAGTACGACATACGCCGAACAGAGCATGGTGATTCCAACGAAGCCGAGTTCCTCGCCCACGATGGCCGCGATGAAGTCCGTGTGAGCCTCCGGGAGATACAAGACCTGCAACCCCTTGCCCAAACCGAGCCCCGATAGCTCGCCAGAGCCAAAGCTCATGACCGACTGAAACGGCTGATACGCGAGATCTTGCCGGTGCTCGGCCATGTTCAACCAGGCCAGCATGCGTTCCCACCGATAATTCTCGGTGCGGACCAACCAAGCGGCGGCGGTTGCGCCAATCATGGCGACGAGGAGCAAGTAGCCAAGTCTCGCGCCCGCAACGAACAACAGCGTGAACGTCAAGAACAAGAGCACGACGGCGCCGCCGAAGTCGGGCTGCTTGAGGCACAGGAGCATCAACACCCCCGCCATCAGCAAGTGCGGGAGCAAGCCGACGCTGAAGCTCTTGACCCGCTCCTTCTTCTTGGCAAGCGAATACCCGAGCCAAAGGATGAGGGACACCTTCGCCATCTCCGAGGGCTGCACATGCACCGGACCGAAACGCAGCCAACGCGCGGCGCCGCCGCCGGAGTGGCCCAGGCCGGCCACACTGGCCACCAGAAGCAGGGTGACGCAGGCAAGCACCGGGTAGGTCAGTGGGCGCAGGGCGCGGTAATCTACCCTCGAAACGAGGTACATGATGACCAGGGCTGCGGTTGCGAAGACCGCCTGCCGCCGCAGGTAGTGGTAAGGATCCGAGAACGCAACCGTAGCCTCGATGGTGCTCGCGCTGAACACCATGACGACCCCGAACCCGAGCAGTGCCACCACCAGGGCCGCCAGCACGTTGTCCACGGGGCCACATTTCGATAGCGGCCTGAACAAGCCCAGAAGTGCCTGCTTCATGCCCCCGATGTGTCACGACTCGACCTAGGCGGACAAGCTATTGACGGCTTCGGCGAACACGCGCCCTCGCTCCGCATAGCCGGAGAACATGTCGAAACTCGAGCAGGCTGGGCTCAAGAGGACGGCGTCGCCGGGCTGGGCAAGCTCTTTTGCCCGTAGGACTGCCTCCTGCATCGTCCCAGCACGCACGACGGGGAGCGTCGAGCCCACCGCTTCGGCCATCCGCTCCGCGGCCTCTCCGATCAGAACCAGCGCTCGGCCGCGTTGGTTCAGTGCCGATACCAGCGGCTCGTAACTTCCGTGTTTGTCCTTACCGCCGGCAACTAGCACGCACTTGGGCTCAGCCAGGCCCAAGAGCGCCGTCACCGCTGCCCCGACGTTCGTGCCCTTGGAATCGTCGTAGTAGGTGACTCCCCCCACTTCGGCCACCTTCTGCATCCGGTGCGCCAGAGGCTCGAAGCCAGCGAGCCCGGCCTCGATGACGGCCGACGATATCCCGACGCTTCGGACCGCCGCGACGGCGGCTGCCAGGTTTTCGAGGTTGTGCCGCCCGTGCAGCTGCAGCGCGGACAGGGAAATCCGAAGCTCCTGGGAGCTCGAACTCAAAACTCTCCCCTGGACGTCGAAGTCGCCGCCAGCGCCAAAGGTGACGATGCGTCCCTGCCCGCGTCGCGCTTGTTCCAGGCAACGCGCGTCCCCGAAGGGGACGACTGCCGTATCCCGCTCAGTTTGGTTCTCGAAGGCATTGCCCTTCGCCGCCACGTACGCCTCGAAACTGGAATAGCGGTCCAGGTGATCCTCGCTGACGTTGAGCAGGATGCTCACCCGAGGGCCAAAGCGTTTTGCCCGCTCGAGTTGAAAGCTGGAAACCTCGAACACGACCCAATCGTACTCTTGGTCCAGTACTTTGGCGGCCGGCGTACCGTAGTTGGCCCCGACGAAGACGCGCTGTCCCGTTGCCGACAGGATGGCGGCGACGAGTTTGGTCGTCGTACTTTTGCCGTTGGTTCCACCCACGGCGATGATCGGAGCCGACACGCCACGGGCCGCGAGCTCCATCTCGCCGATCACCGGGACTCCCGCCGCCTCGACGTCGTCGAGCAGTGGCAGCTGCGGGACACCAGGTGAAACGACAACCAGCTCTGCCCCGTCGAACGCTGCTCTCTGATGCGGTCCCCATGAGACCTCGAACCCGACAGCCGCGATCTGATGGCGAGTTTCCACCGGAACCTCGGTTTCCGACCGGGCATCCAAGCCCAGAACTGAAGCGCCAGCACGAACACACAGCTCTGCGGCGGCCAAGCCGCTGTGGCCAAGCCCGACGACCACGACCCGCTTGCCGTCGACGTCGAGCCGCGCTCGGATTTGTTCGGAAAGATGAGTCATTCGGGCGGGGGATGCTGACTAGCGCAGCTTGAGAGAAGAGAGGCTGACGAGGGCCAGCAGTATGCTGATAATCCAGAACCGCACGATGATCTTTGGCTCGGGCCAGCCCTTCTTTTCGAAGTGGTGGTGGATCGGCGCCATCAAGAAGATGCGCTTTCCGAACAGCTTGTAGGACGCGACTTGGGTTATCACGCTGACGGTTTCTACGAAAAAGATCCCGCCGATCACGATGCTGAGCAGTTCCGTCTTGGTGAGCACCGCCATCATGCCCAGACCGCCACCGAGAGCGAGAGAGCCAACGTCACCCATGAACACTTGCGCTGGGTAGGTGTTGTACCAAAGAAAGCCGATACCCGCTCCGATCACGGCCGCACCGAATACGGCCAGTTCGCTCATCTGAGGGATGCCGGCCACATCTAGGTACCCGGCGAGCTGTCTGCCGAAGAGCACGGCACCCGCAACGTAGGCCCAAACCATGTACGTTCCCGCGTTGATCATCACCGGGCCTATCGCCAACCCGTCGAGTCCATCGGTCAGATTGACGGCATTGCTCATCGCCACCACGACGAAGACGGCAAAAGCGACGTACACTCCGGCGGGCAGCTCGATGGGGAACTTGGAGAACGCGAGAAAGGGCACGCTGAGCCGATAACGGATCGGGACCCACTCTGCCGGCGGCTCCCCGTAGTCTAGAAAGACGTAGCAGAGCGCAATGACGGCGATCACAGTTTGCCCCAGCAGCTTGTACTTGCCGGCGAGACCTTTCGTGTTCTTGGCCACGATCTTGCGACGGTCGTCGATGTATCCGATGACGCCGTAACCCGCGGTGACGCCTGCCGTCGCGACGACGAAGTGGTTCGTCACGTCCGACCACAAGACGGTCGGCAAGAGAACGCACAAGAGGATCAAAGCCCCACCCATCGTCGGAGTGCCGGCTTTGGCGTAGTGCGACTCGGGACCGTCACGTCGCACCACTTGACCTATTTGCTTCTTCTGCAGCTCTCGAATGAACCAAGGCGAGAGGACGAACGACAGCACCATGGCCGTGATGGTCGCCATGATCACGCGAAATGGCACGTAACGCAGGACGTTGAGCGCGCCGGCCCAGCCGAAGTCTTTGCTCAGGGGATATAGTAGCTCGTAAATCACCGTTTTCGTCCTCGTGCGCTAACCGCTCATCCTGCGCCTCGCGCGTCGAGGAGCGCGTCTACCACCATCTCCGCCCGGACTCCACGGGACGCTTTGACCAATATGACGTCCCCCGGGCCTGTATGGTCGACGACGTGAACGGCGGCCTCGGCCGCGGTTTCGAAGAAATGTCCGCGCAGAGCGGCGTTTGCGATGAGGCGCGCGTCACCACCGATGGCCACGACGGAATCGGGCTTGCTCTGAGCAGCAACCAACGCCAGCTGCTGATGTTCCGTTTTAGCCCACTGGCCCAACTCCCTCATCTCGCCAAGAACGAGATGCAGACGGGCCCCTCGCAGATGCGCCACTTGGCTGGCAACTTCGATCGCTGCACGCATGGAAGCGGGATTTGCATTGTAGCTGTCGTCGATTACCAAAGTTCCGTCAGCCAACGGCCGGGGCTGCAGGCGCCCTGTCTGGCGTGCGGCTGGCTGCATCAATGCTGGCTCCAACCACTCCCGCGAGAGCTCTTGCGAAGTTGCCTGCTCGACGACCAGCATCGCAGCGACGGACGCCAAGACGCCAGGTGCGCCCAGAAACGGCGTCTCGAACTCGAACGGGCGCACTTCGGCAGACTGCCCTCGGCGCTCACCCCGAACCAGCATCGTGCACGCCGGTGATAGGTCCGCCTGCAGCACGCGATAGTCGCACTGTGGACCGAAGCCATAGGCGAGTGCGCGGCCCAGGCCCGAGCGCAGCTGCCGAAGGACGCGTGGATCGTCGCCATTGCCAACGAGGAGCCTCGCCTGCTCGTGGTAAATCGCTGCTTCCTCGCGCTCGATCTCATCGATGCCGCCGAGGCCCTCGGTGTGCTCCAGGTCGATCAACGTCAGAACGGCAATGTCCGGCTCTGCGATGGCTGTCAACACGGGCACCTCGCCCTGCTGATTGGTTCCGATCTCGATGACGGACCAGGTGTGCTGCTCCGAGAGGCCGAGAAGCACCATCGGAACCCCGATGCGATTGTTCAAGTTTCCCGGCGCCAAGTGCACGCGCTCGCCCAGCAACTGTGACAAGAGCGCGCCGGTAACACTTCGGGTCGTGGTCTTGCCTGCGGACCCCGCAACGGCGATCACCTGTCCACCCCACCTCTGCCGGTGCGCTCTCGCGAGATCTCCGAGAGCAGTCAGTGTCGAGGGCACTTCCACGCCGACAACCCCCGGAGGAAGCTGCTCAGCCAGCACCCCCGCTACTCCGGCTTGGACGGCAGCAGCGATGAAGGTGTGCCCGTCGAAGCGCTCACCTCGCAACGCAACAAACAGCGTCTGTTCGAGCTTCGCCCGCGTATCGGAGCCTACGCCGCACACGACCGTTTCGGGATCACCCACAAGGCGCCCCGCCGTGAGCTGGGCCACCTCACCCAACGTAAACCTCGCGTGATTGGTCGGAATCGCGGTCGCCATCGTTCACCCCTGGTCTTTGCGACGGTGTGCCAGAGCGTGGCGGGCGACGATGCGGTCATCAAACGACAGCCGTTGTGAACCGATCAGTTGGTAGTCCTCGTGCCCTTTGCCGGCGATCAAGACCACATCACCAGGCTCCGCTGACGAGATTGCGACGAAGATGGCCTGCTCGCGGTCCAAACAGATCTTGTACGCCGCGGCACCACCACGCATTCCAGCCTCGATCTCGCTGGCGATGGCGCCGGGCTCCTCGCTCCTCGGATTGTCGTTCGTTATCAGGGCAATATCGGCCAATCGAGCGACGGCCGCGCCCATCCTCGGACGTTTGCTGCGGTCCCTATCCCCGCCGCAGCCAAAAACGCAGTGCAGCCGCGCTCCGCGTCGGTCGCTGACCGACCGCGCCGCCACCAACGCTCGTTCCAGTGCGTCCGGCGTGTGAGCGTAGTCGACCAAGACCGTCAGGTCGTCATCTGGGCCTTCGCAGCGGTCCATCCGACCCGGCGCGCTGCTGATACTTTTTGCGATCTGTGGCACTTGTCGAACATCGATGCCGAGGGCGCACACGATGCCCACCGTCAACAGCCAATTGTCGACGTTGTGTTCACCTACCAGCGTCGTCTCCAGCCGAATCGTCCCGGGATCGGCGGACGAGCCCGGGGAAGCCACTCCAGCCGACGTCTCGGTCGTCACCCCCGCGACGACGGCACGCGCGCGCGCCACAGAGATCTCCAAACAAGTGCTATCTGGTCCCAACTCCGTCCGACGAAGACCAACGTGCGCATCGTCACCGCGCCCAACCGACAGCGCAGAAGCGCCCAACTCATCAGCGAGTTGGCGTCCGAACTTGTCGTCTGCGTTGAGCACGGACCACTTGGGGGACAACTCGCGAAACAGGCGGGCCTTGGCGGCGCCGTACGCTTCTAGCGTGCCGTGATAATCCAGGTGGTCCTGCGTCAAGTTGGAGAACGCGGCGACCGAAAACGACAGCGCGTCCACTCGGCCCTGGTCCAAAGCGTGGCTGGACACTTCCATCACCGCGTGAGTCGCACCGCCATTGACGGCCTGTGCCAGGAATCTCGACACGGCATCCGATTCAGGCGTCGTCAACGACCCACTCCTCACGTCGTCGCCAAACTCGAAACCCAGCGTTCCTAGTTGCGCCGTCGGATGCCCCAACTTGCCCAAGCACTGGCGAACGAGGGAAGCCGTCGTCGTCTTGCCGTTGGTGCCCGTGATGCCAACCAACGCCAGGCGACGACTCGGAAAGCCATGCACGGCCTCGGCAGCGAACCCCATCGCGCGTCGGATGTCGCTCACGTACAGGATGGAGACGCCTGGTGGCGTCGTGACTTCGGTTCCGTGCTCGAGCATTACGGCAACGGCACCCGCTTCGACCGCGCCGGCGATGAACGCTCGACCATCACTTTTGTCACCGACACGCGCCACGAACAGGGCGCCTTCGGTGACGGCCCTCGAATCTTGACAGACGTCGGTCAGTCGAACGTCACTCCCCAATACCCGCGCATCGAAGGCGGACAGTTCGTCCGCCAGCGTGGATAACAGGAGTCCGGCCACCACGGTCATGTGGCAGGCTCAAATTCGACGACGAGTGTTCCCCCCTTGTCCAACGCCTGCCCGGGTGGAGGTGACTGACGCGCAACCAAACCACTGCCAGTCACCCGAGGTTCGACCCCAAGCTCTCTCGACTTCTTGATCACTCGGCGTAGCGGCCACCCCGTCATGTCGGGAACACGAACCTGATTGGACTTGGGGCGCACGTCAGCAACCGTCTCTTGGACGGTCGGCGGCTTGCCTTGGCCCTGCCGAAGCAACGCGTAAGTCGCGTTGGCCGGATCGGCAGCGCTGGCGAGTTCGGACATGTCCGCAGTCTGGGTGCCTTTCGGCGTCATGCCCTTGTACTTGAGCGCCATCTCCGCCACCTTGCGAAAGATCGGCGCAGCGACTTCACCACCTGCGTGAGCGACCATGGGTTCGTCGACCATGACGCTGATCGCAACCACCGGGTCCTTGGCAGGTACGAAGCCGACGAACGACGCGATGTACTTGTCGAGGGAATACTGCCCCGTCATCGGATCGGTCTTTTGCGCCGTGGCTGTCTTGCCGGCGACTTCGAAACCGGACAGGGCCGCGCTCGTTCCGGTACCGTCGCCCTCCGTCACCGCGACCATCATCTCGCCAACGACTTTTGCGACCTTCGCCGACACGGCCCTGCGCCGTACCCGCGGCTCTGCCTGTCGAATCACCTCGCCGTTGGCCGCGAGCACGCGCTTGACCAAGATTGGCTCCATCAACTGGCCATCGTTGGCGATTGCCGCAGTTGCCATCGCCATCTGCAAGTTGGTCACACTGATACCCTGCCCGAAAGAAGCTGCCGCCGTTTCGACCTGCACCCAGGGGCGTTGACGGGGTAGCAGAACACCGCCGGACTCCCCGGGTACGGGCAAGTCCGACGAATGACCAAAGCCGAAGCGCAGAAGCGCCTCGTACAGCGTATCGCCCCCCATTGCCAAACCGATCTTGGCAGAACAGATGTTCGAAGACACTGCGAGCACTTGGGTCACGGTAAGCCATTCCGCGGGATGCGTGTCGCGGATGACCACATTGTCGACGGGCATCTTGCCGTCTTCGCAGTACAAGCGTTCGGTGGGTGTGATCACCTTGTTGGCGAGCCCCGCAGCGACGGTGAAGATCTTCATCGTCGAGCCGGGCTCGAAGCGATCCGTCACCGCTCGGTTACGGCGCTGGTCTGGGACGCTCTCCGTGTAGTCGTTAGGGTTGTATCCGGGCCAGCTCGCCATCGCCAGCACCTCCCCCGTCTTCGGATCGACAACGACGACGGAGCCGCCCACAGCTTCGTAGGTGCGCGCCGCCAGCGCCAACTCTCGCTCCGCGGCAAACTGGATCCCCTGATCGATGCTCAACTCGACGTCGTGACCAACAAAGGCACGATCCTCGTTCATGCCTTCACTGAAGATCAAGCGGCCGTTGCGATCACGCAACCCATGCAACCGCTCCACACTACCCTTCAACTCGTCGTTCAACGAATATTCGACGCCATCCTTGCCCTCGCCGTCGGGAGCCACGAATCCCAGGAGCGGTGCGGCGAGTTCACGCCGTGGGTTGTACCGACGCCCCTCCCCTTCGACGATGAGACCACGAATACGAGGTTGGTCATCGTACCCACGCATCAGGCGGCGGACAGCTTCCGCTTCCTCTCGTGAAATGCTGCGCTTGAGCCAGGTGAATCGACGCTTGCGCAGAATCTTTCGCTCCACCAACGCTGGATCGAGACTGAGGGCCTGGGCAATGCGATTGGCAGCTTGTCGCGCGACGCTAGGCTGGTTCTGCAGCGTGGTGCCGCGAAGCAGTTCGTAAGCGTCCAGACTGACACTGGGCACGTCGACACTGACGGCCAGAGCGCTCCCATTGCGGTCGTAGAGCGTGCCGCGCTTGGGGGCGACGTGCAGGCGGCGTTCGCGCTGTCTTTCCGCGAGCTCGCGCCAATCCGCCCCATCGATCATCGTCAGCCGGTAGCCCGAGGAGACGACAACTCCCAACCCCGCCGCGAGCACACCACAGAGCAGGGCCATGCGCAGCCGGATACCCAGCCCCTCACGCGAGCGAATGCGATTGAACGCCTCGGCACCGAACTTGCCCAAGTCTTCGCGCAACCTGCTCATGGGGTCCTCTGCGCAATGTTCAGGTCGGCGTCCGCTTCGGCATCTTCAATCGTCGGCAGCGGGCCCCCAGAAAAGATGCGGTCTTCAGAGGGCTCGCTCATCCCGAGTAGCGTCCTGGCCACGAAATCGACTCGCTCGGGCGTCTTGTGACTGGCTATCTCGAGCTCCAGCACGCGCCGGACTTCCCTCAATCGGCCCACGTGGGCGTGGGCTCGCCCCAGTTCGTAGCCGAGTTTGACCGCCTGAACTCGAATCGCGAGGTGCAGGGCGAACGCAGCGGTCGTGGCGATCACCGCAAGTGTCCACAGAACGAGGAACGGACGCTTGCGTGCTTTCAGCTCGAGGAATCCCATGGATCGGCCCACTCCGGAATCGGGGGTGGTACCTGCATTAGCCCGGTACGGCTCGCAACACGAAGTTTTGCGCTACGGGCTCTCGGATTGTGGTCCTGTTCTGTGTCAGTCGGGAGCAACGGCTTCGACGACAGCCGCTTCCACAACGCGCGCTCCTGGAAACAGCGCTTGACGAGTCGGTCCTCCAACGAATGAAAGCTGATGATCGCAGCCACGCCAGAAGGTCGAATTATTTCGTGAAGTTGACCTAGCAAACTCGCAATCTCGTCGAGTTCGCGGTTGACGGCGATGCGTAGTGCCTGGAACGTCCGAGTCGCCGGATCGATGCCCCGCGTCCGTCGCAGCCCCACCGCTTTGACGACAGCGCGTCGAAGATCGATGGTCGTGTCCAGTTCTCCGGCGTCCGCCGCTTGCTTGATGCACGCGGCAATGCGACGTGAGCTGCGCTCCTCACCCAGCTGGAAGATCAAATCCGCCAGCTCGTCTTGGCTCGACCGATCGATGAGGTCGCGCGCTGTCTCCCCGCGAGTGGGGTCCATGCGCATGTCCAGAGGCCCCTCGAATCGGAAGCTCATACCCCGTTGCCCCTGATCTAGCTGAGGCGAACTAACTCCCAGATCGGCCACCAGCGCATCGACCTTCGACACTCCATTCTTGTACAGCCAGGCTTTGAGCTGGCTGAACTCCGAGTGCACCACCTGCGCTCGATGCCCGAATCTCGCTAGCCGCTGGCGACAGGCCGCCACCGCGTTGGGGTCACGATCGAACGCAACGACGCTCATGCCCGGATAGGCATCGAGAATCGCTTCGGTATGCCCCCCGTAGCCCGCAGTGACATCGATGCACAAGCCGCTCTCGAGACTGCGCAGAGCTGCCACTACTTCGTCGCGCATCACGGTGAGGTGCGTGGGGGGCTTCTCTTCCATGTTCATGCTCAGGGCTGCCAACGTCATACTCGAATCAACTCCTCAACCTTGTCCTGGAACTCGGTGAACTGCTCGGGAGTCATGGCTGTCAGCTCGTCGTAGCGTTGCTTCGACCACAACTCGATGTGGGATCCCATTCCGACCCACAAGACTTCTTTTTCGAGTTCGGCATGCATTCTGAGCTCGGGCGCGACGCGCACCCGACCCGAACCGTCCACGTCCATGTCCAACGCCCGGGAAATGTGCAGGCGCCGGAACTGATTGATGGTGCGGTCCAAGCGAGGCAACGCCGAAATCTTGCTCTCGAATTCCTCCCACGCCTTGAGCGGGTGCAGATGCAAGCAGGGCTCGAAGGGCCACGGCGCCAAGACCACGCGACGGTCCCCCATGCTTTCGACGGCTTCGCGAAAGCGGGCCGGCAAGCTCACTCGACCCTTTTGGTCGATGTTGTGGAGGAATTGTCCGCGGAACATGGGTCATGCAGGGAGTCTTTGCCAATCTACGCCATCTCATCCCACTTCATGCCCCGAAGGTACGGGGTCGACGATCCCGTGTCAAACGACAAAGCGCATGAAACATGCTGGAAAGAGTGCCCCACAGATCGTACTGAGGAGCACATGGTGGTCCGTTCAGTGCGGCGGCGGCCCTCTACTGACTCGCCCCTCTACTGACTCGCCCGAAGGCACTTGCAGCAGCTGCGGCTCGGCTCTGCTATTCGCCGGACACCGTGTCCGTCGCCGAACCCACCAACGAACCACTCCAGGTCCTGCACCAGGACGAGCTCTTGCTGATCGTGTCCAAACCCGCGGGGCTCCTAGTCCACAATGGCTGGGCCCGGGAGGAACACACAGCGCTCAGTCGCGCGAAAGCCATCGCCGGAAGGAAGGTGTTTCCGGTGCATCGTTTGGATCGGGCCACGAGCGGCGTCCTCGTCTTTGCGCTGACGAGCGAGTTCACCAGACAGATGCAGGCGACACTGACCAGCGCCCAAGCTCACAAGTACTATTTGGCATTGGTGCGCGGTGTGACTCCGGAGTCCGGCGAGGTGGACCACGCCATCTCCAAGAAGCGCGACGGCGACAAACGCCCAGCCAAGACGCTGTACGAGCGCTGGGGCACCTTCGAGCGCTACTCATTAATCCAAGCCCAACCGCTGACGGGACGACTGCACCAAATCCGCCGCCACATGAAGCACATCAGTCATCCACTCATCGGCGACGTGCGCTACGGAAAAGGTGAACACAATCGGCTGTTCCGCGAGCGCTTCGGGCTGCACCGCTTGGTCTTGCACGCCCACCGCGTGACGTTCACGCACCCCCTGAGCCAACAAGCCTTCGACATCCGTGCTCCGTTGCCGGCGGACTTGGCAGACCCGCTCTCCCGCATGGGGCTACTAGATGAATGCGCCCGTCACGGCGTGACATGGCAAGACGCGGCGCCAACGACGATTACCTTTTAGGCTGCGCCGGACGCAGGGTGACCCGTCCTCAGCCTGCTTCACTCAACGGAACCACGTGAGTCCTGACCCAATCGACGATGTCAGCGAGCGGCGTACCGGGACCGAATATCTCCGCGACCCCGCGGGCCTTCAGCGCCTCGGCATCGTCCTTCGGCACGATGCCGCCACCGAACACCTGAACGTCCCCAGCGCCCGCCGCCTCCAACGCCTCCAGCACGGCAACGAACAGCGTGTTGTGGGCGCCACTCATGACTGACAAGCCAACGGCATCGACGCCTTCGTCCACCGCAGCCCGAGCGATCATCTCAGGCGTTTGATGCAACCCGGTGTAGACGACTTCGCAGCCACCGTCCCGAAGCGCACGGGCGACGACCTTGGCGCCGCGATCGTGCCCATCCAAACCCGGCTTCGCAACGAGGACACGTATTTTGGGGGTCTCTTCAGCAGGCATCATCGATAGACTCACAATACCAGGGACCCCGCGATCGCGCTCGGATGGATCCTCAATCTGGACGCACCGCCAGCGGTCGCTGTGTCGCCCGGCGCTCCCAAAGCGCACTCGCAACGATGCTCAGGGCCGCGGTGGCTGCAAGCTCGGTGCGCAACACGAACGGACCCAAGCTGGCGGCGTGCGCGCCGCGGGCCAAGAGCTCCGCGTCCTCGGACTCGGCAAAGCCCCCTTCTGGACCAATCCAGAGTTGGAACGCTGGAAGGGATCCCCGAGGCGCGGTATCGATCATCGAGCGAACGAGGGGGGCCAACTGCGGGACGCCCGCTCCGGGTTGCAGAATGAGGCGATTTTCCTGGGGCCGGTCGCATCCGAGTTCGACGATCGCGTCGCGTTGGGCCAGGGCCTCCTCGAAGGAGAGCGGCCCCTCGATCTCGGGGATGTCCGAGCGCCCACACTGTCGCGCGACATCCACGGCGATCTCCTGCCAGCGCTGGCGCCTCGAGGATTTCGCGTTTGGCGTCGGCACGGAGCGCCCCGCAATCACGAGCGTGATGCGACCCACCCCCAACGCGACGGCATCGCGCAGGACACGCTCGGTCTTGTCGCCCTTGCCCAGACCCTGCACGAGGGAGAGTTGGGACAGCCCCAGCCCAGTACCAGCCCGCACCGCCCCCACTTCCAGAACGACTTCCTTACCAAGCCGGAGCAGTGTGGCGTCCGCCTCGACTCCGGCAAGAGGATCGATCGCGACGAGCGACGTCCCAACGCGCAGCCGCAACACGCGCTTGACGTAGTGGGCCGCACCCGGGGGTAGCACGCGCTCACCACTGGCCAAGTCGTCCACGACCACTCTGATCCGCTTCGACACGGTGATCTGCTCCGACACCACGGTCAACTGGGTAAGCGATTTTGCCCCTGGCGCCAAATCGAAGAATACTGATCCTCATGGGTCGACGACTGGGGCCAAGTCTTGCAGCCGGGTTCGTCGTCGTGGTCGTCGGTACCCTGTACTGGTCGAGAAGCGAACCGCCCGCCAGCGTCGTGCGCGACGGCGGTGAAACCGCTCGTGACCTCGATGAGATCGCAGCACCGAATGGCACCTCGTCGCCCCCCTCCGAAGGGAACGACGAACTCGCAGTGCCCGGCTTGCAAGCGGCCATCTCTCGCCTGGAGACTCGTCTCCAACAAGCGGAACCCACTTCAGTCGCCGAGCACCACGCCCTGGCGCGGGGCCTCGGTCCCAAGCTCCCCGATCCCAGTCGTCGGGAGCTTCAGCAAGCATTGCCGGGGGCAGGCCCCGGGACCAAGCCGACTTGGCTCGATCTCGCCCACGCGTTGTTGGAAGTGGGCGTCCGCCCGGATTCGCTCGGTGACCTCACCCACCTGCAGAAGGCCAGGGAGGAGCCAACTGCCGAGCAGCTGTCGCGAGAACTGGAGCTGCTCGCGCTGCTCGAGCGTCGTCAGCCCGATCCCGGCAGGCGCCTTCGCTTGGGTCGATTGTTTTCTCGCGCTCAAGGCCGACTCGACCTCGCGCTTCGCAACCACGAGGCGCTCTCGCGGGAAGAGTGGGGGCTTGCGCAAGCGTTGTTTCGCAGCGCTCCGCAAATTCGTGACGCGCACTTGACCCCTCAACTCCGACGCACCTTTGCGCTTTGCGCTGAAAAGCCCGTACCTTCCGATCTGGCCCTGGCCGCGTCCCGACTCGAGGCATTGGCGACGGCGGGCGTGGCCGGCATGGGCCGCCACGAGTCAGTCCGCCAGATCATCGCCCGAGCTGGCCAGCACGTGCTGCATCTAGCGAACGAACCGGGTGCCGTGGACCCGGCTCTGGGAGCGGAGTTGGTCCGGGCCTTGCGCCTGACGAGACGAGTGATGCAGACGCAGTGATCCGTGCCTGCCCGGCCTGAGAGTTCCCGCGGCCCCTTCTCTCCGAAGCGTGATTTTATGGGTCCAACGGACGTATGTCTGCCATCGCTTTCGCCCTGCCCGTGCTTGGTGGCCCCGCCGAGAGTCGGCCACTCTGTCCGTCGTTCACCACCCCACAGCGACACGGTAAACGCTTGCGACGCTGACGTCTTTAGTGATAGCCGTTGTCTCCCAGCAAAGGGAGCGAATTACATGCAAAGCCAGTTCATCCGCAATCTGCTGTGCCTCGGTGTGGTCGGGGCCACGAGCGTGTCCCTCACCGGCTGCGGTGCCGAAGAGGTGCCCTACGAGCCGAAGCCGGCCTACACCGGTGAGAAAGCAGCACTGCCCCCAGTACCCAACGTGCCGCAGGATCCGATCAAGGCGGGCGATGCGTACACCGTGTGGGGTGCGAGCTATCACCTGCGTAGCCGCGTGCACAATCCCTCCATCGCCGGCAAGGACATCAAGCTCACGGGCTACGTCGTCAAGACGAACCTGCCTGACGCTCCAGAATGCGCGGTTCACGAAACTGGCAAAGAAGATCCCGAGGATTGCAAGGCCCCCGTTCCCACGTTCTGGGTCGCCGATAGTGCCGGCGCCGACGTGAAGAATGCCATCAAGGTGATGGGCTGGGCTTCGAACTACGCGCAGTTGTACGACGCCATCAAGGAGTACAAGAAGCGCGAGAAGATCAAGAAGGACGACGAAGAGCCGCTGATGGACAACTTCTGGGGCGTGCAAATCCCCGATCCGCTCCCTGTCAAGGGAGCGAAGGTGACCGTCAAGGGCGAGTTCAAGACCACGTTCACGAAGGCCACCACCGGTGCTGAGGCAGATCCCATCATGGGCATCATGACCTATCAGAGCATGGAGTACATCGAGAAGCCGGAAGAGAAGGCCACGCTTCCCGGCATGAAGGGCTGAGCCCAACGGCGACGAAGCCAGGCGGCGTCGTCGCCGTCTGGCCGAACCCAAAGAACGCACCGATGAATAGTCGGTGCGTTCTTTCATTTTGTTCCGGTGACAAAGGATCCAGCGCGAGCGAGTGTCACCGGCGCGCCTGGTGTAAAGGCGTTTTTGTGTAAGCTGGCAAGAGCATCGTGCCTACCTTCCGCCGACACCCTTGCACGGATCCGATTCGTCGGGATCGGAGCGACTCAGCCGGGGTTGCGCAGAGCCAACCGCGCGTAGCTGGCCGCCTCCTGTCGTGCTTGGCGTTGCTCCTATTGAGCGTTGGCTGCGGGTTCCGGAAGGACTTCCCCCCTCAACCGGTTGTCGCGGAAGTCGAACTTCAAGGCACCCGCAGCGTCGAGCCGAACTCGATTTTGGACGGTCTCGCTACCGTCGAATCCCAGCGCTTCCTGGGCATCTGGGATGGTGTTGCGTTCGAGTATGAGATCTACGACCCAGAACTACTGAGCAAGGACCTGCTGCGTGTCGAGCGCTTCTTGCGTCGTAAGGGGTACTACGAGGCCAAGGTCGTGGCGGCGCGCGTCATCAAGTTGGATGAGCACCGAGTCCGTGTCGAGATCGGGGTCGTCGAAGGCGCGCCCGTGAGAACATCATCCGTAACACCGCGTGGTCTCGAAGCCGTGCCCATCGACGTGGCGACGGACGCCCTGCGCGACACCCCCCTACGCCCAGGCAAGCCATTCGACGAGGATGCCTACGGGCGCAGCAAGGAGCGCATCAAGACGGTCTTGCGGGACGCGGGTTATGCCTTCGCGAAGGTGGAAGGCAAGGTCGTCGTGGACATCGCGCAGCACACTGCAGCGGTGGAGTACGACATCACTCCCGGCGTTATCGCCAAGTACGGAAAGATCTCCATCCGGGGGCTCGACGAAGTCCCCATCGAGATCGTTCGCGATAACCTCGCCATCTCGCAAGGTGATCGCTTCTCGCAGGCAGATCTAGTTGACGCTCGCAAGGCGCTGTCCAACCTGAACGTGTTCACCGGCGTCGCTGTCGTCGCAGACACCGAGAAGGCAACCGGCAACGTCGTTCCGATCCTAATCGAGGTGGAAGAGACCGAACTCCGCGCCGTTCGAGCGGGCGCAGGGATGCAACTCGACTCGCTGCAACTCTCGAACCACCTGACCTTGGGCTGGGAAGACAAGAACTTCCTCGGGGGGCTGCGCCGTTTCGACATCGACGCCAAACCTGGCCTCGTCTACTACCCCACACGCTTCGGAAACCTCGTGACTCCCGGCCGCGGACTCTACCAGCAGCAGATCCGCGCCGAACTCAGGCAGCCGTCCTTGTTCGAGGGGCGCACCTCGGGGATCCTTTCGAGCAGCTTCAGCGTCTACCCACTGTTGTACGCTGACAGTGATGCCCACGACCCCGTGCTCGGGTTTTCCGAGGTGAAGGCCTCCGCCGGTGCGGAACGCGCTTTTTTTTCACACCGCGTCGTCGTGTCGCCCTCGTTCAACTGGCAACTAGCCATGCCGGTCGATTACGAAGCCCTGACGATAGGTCCCGGAGTTCCGGCTCCTGACAACCTGTTGCGCAACCTGACCATCGCCTATCCGGAGGTCGCGGTCAGCGTCGACTTGCGCGACGACCGCTTCGACCCAAAAAAGGGAGCTCTGCTCAGCGCTAGCCTCCAAGTTGCATCCTCCGTGTTCGGCAGCGATGTCAGTGATTTTCGCCTGCGTCCCGAAGCACGGTTCTACGTGCCGATCTCCAAGCGGGTGACATTCGCAAGCCGCTTCACGACGGGCTTTCTCTTCACCAACAACTACGGACAAACACTCGAAGAGCCCGAGGCCAACTTCAGCGACTCCGACCTCGCCCAAGACCAGCAGAAGATACTCTTTCGCGGTTTCTTCTCTGGTGGACCCAACTCCAACCGCGGCTACACATTGCGCGGCGCGGGCCCCCACGGCGACGTCCGCTTTCTGACACGCAACATCGACTGCGACGCCAATCCCACGATTCGAGACTGCAATCGTCCGCTGGGCGGTGTCGCGTTGTGGGAAGTCTCCGGTGAGATCCGCTTCGTCATCGTCGGGCCACTGCGCGGCGTGCTCTTCGTGGATAGCAGCGATGTCCTTCACTCCATCGGCCTCGACTTCTCGGCTCCCCACTTATCTGCCGGAAGCGGCCTGCGGTACGCCACCCCCATCGGTCCAATCCGCTTCGACGTCGGCTATCGACTTCCGTATGCCCAGGAACTCGCCCAAGCCAAAGGAGAAGGAAACCCGCCAACGCTGCTGGGCCTACCCATCGCCCTGCACCTCACCCTCGGGGAGGCGTTTTGACCGGGACCATCCCCGCCCCCCGCTCGAGGAGCACGCTCGGTCGCGTGCTCCGTGGCTTGGGTGCGGCGTGCTTGTTCACCGTCGCGACCTTGGGGGGCGCCTTGCTTCACGCCAACACCCCCGCCGTTCGCGGCGGACTCACCAGCTTGACCAACAGACTGCTGGCGGACGTCTTCTACGGCGAGCTCCGCCTAGATGGTATCGGCGCACTGTCTAGGCACACCATCACCCTGGACACGGTGCACCTCTATGATGAGCAGGGAGAGCGCGTCCTCGTACTGCAAGACGCCCATGTCGAGCTGGACGCACTGCGCCTGGTTTACGACATACTGTTCGGCGGTCAGAAGCTGGATATCGTCCTTTCCCACGCACGGGTGGAAGCTGCCAACGTCAAGTTGATCCCACAACCCGACACGGGTGAACCCACGCTTTCCAAGGCACTCACCCCTCGACCAACCGAACGCGTTAGCAAGAAGGAACGCCGACAACCGCGCTACGTTCGGGTCTACCTACCCATCGTCGAGCTGGGAACGGTGCGCGGTGAGATCGACCTCGAGGGCCTGGAAAACGTCCTGGCGACACTGGCGAACGTGCACGGGCGGGTACTGTTCAGCCCCAAGGGCATCGCAGTGGATGTCGACCGGTTCGGCACGTCGGTCTCTGGCATCCTCGGCATCGACGTTCGAGGCTCCGGGTCGTTCTCTCTGCGCGCACCCGGTCCGTTGCAACTCGACTTCTCGGGCTTCGCCGACGAGGCGGAAGTTCAGGCCCGCGTGGGACTGCACAATGGCACCATAGACGCCTCAGCGACGGTCCCGCGCCTTTTGCCATCCACCATGAAGAAGTGGATCGCCGCCTGGCCCATACGCCAACCAGTCAGCGCTCGGGTGACGGCGAAGGGCAAGCTACCAGAACTGCAAACCGACGCGCGCTTCAGCTTGGGCGAGGCGCGTATCGGTGTCCACGGGCCGGTGGACATTTCGGAACGGGTTTCGGCTCGACTCGAAGCGGACCTTCAAGACGTCGATCTTCAAACGCTCTTCGACGGCGCTCCAGCCGGGCGCATCCATGCCAGGACGACGATCAACGTCGACGCAAAGGGCAACGACTATCGCGTTGAACTCGATGGCAAGACCGAAGCGACCACGATAGAAGGTATCGACGTTCCAGCAACGAAGTTTACCCTGGCCGCTGTCCCCGACTCCTTGAGCGGCGACGTTTCTCTTTTCGAACCTGGAGGAACGATTCACGCCAAGGCGACGTACAACGACGGCAAGCTCGACGCCAAAGCGAGTGTGCCCGAGCTGCAACTACTGAATCATCGGCGCTTGCCCCGCAATCTCAGAGGAGTGTCGGCCCTGAATGCCAACGTCGAACTCCAAGGACAGCGGCTCGTGGCGTCCGCAAAAGGTCGCGTTACCGGCTTTGGCACAGGTGAGCTATCCATCGCCAAGGCAGAATTCGATGCCAGCGTCGAGGCAAACATCGGCGAGATGACTGAAGCGGGCTTCGTTGCATCGGTTGACGGCTCGCAGATCCGCGCAGGCCGCCTCGAGTTTGACAGCGGGCGCGTGACCGCCCGAGGCAACAGACACCGGGTGGATATCGACGCCAGCTTCACTTCCGCCGGCGACCGTCACATCGCTGCCAAGGGGAGCCTCCACGCCGACCTTTCCGTGACCAATGCCCACTTGGAAATCGAGCGCGGGGCGGTCCGGGCGGAGGCAGACGTGGCCAGGTTCGATTGGGACAAACGGATCTTCGACATTCCCCATGTGTCGGTTCAAGGGCGGGAAGGACGACTCGAAGGCCATGTCCTAATACAACCTGGTCTGGCTGAAGGCGCGCTCTCTGCACAAAACCTCAACGTGGCAAAAGTCGCCTCCCGGCTAGCGGGCGCTGCCGTACCCATCGAGGGCAAAGTCGATCTGGAAACGGAGTTCGCCATCGGCGGTGACCTGCAGAGGGGTCACCTCCAGGCATCCATCGCCGACTTCTCGGTAGAGCGCTGGGCAAATAGCGACGCCACCCTCTTGTTCGAGCTCGAGGGCCGTCACCTGACGGGCGCCATCATCGGTCGCGATGAGTTGGGCTTCAGCGTCGACGGCAAGTGGAATGTGCTGTTGGCGGGTCACCCGTTGGAGCTGGAGTCGTTCACCGACGCCACTGGAACGGCTGAGCTGTCGATCCTCGGGGTTCCAATGGGCCCGATCGCCCTGGCGCTCAACAACGAGGTGATCCCGGAGTTGGAAGGCAAGCTGGGTGTGCGCGCCCTGCTGCAACGCACCGAACCACAAGGCTTCCCCAATGCGTTTGTCGAAGTTGGAGCGAGTGTCGAACGCGCGCGGGTTGCCACCGACGGAGAACCTCTGGTGCTGTCCAACATCAGCACCTACTTCAGCGCCGGCTTGGACGCCCAAGGCAAGAAGGTCAACGGTGCCGGCAGCATCAACGACATGCAGGGTGGCCTCGTCAACCTGACGACTGCGTTCGACTTGGACCCCCAGGCTTGGTGGAGCGATCCGAACGCTGCCCTCAGGGAGTTTCGTAGCTCGCCAATCAGCGTCGTGGCCAACCTGCCGAGCCGCGACATCGCCGACCTACCGCTGCTCGATCTGAAAGACGTCGGTGGGCGACTCGAGGCGCAAGTCGCGCTCTTCGGGTCAATCGTCGATCCGCGGTTGTCGGTCCTTGCGGATGCGCGCAACGTCGTCGCGTCCGGCATTGCTGCCGATGCACCCGTCGCCGTCAACCTCAGTGGCAACTATGCCCCGACGACTGGAGATATCGACGTCAAGGTCGTCGGCTCGTCACTCGGACGCAGTATGCTTCTGGCTCGGGTTCAGGGTTCCGCCCCCTGGCAAACCGCAGCAACGGGCAAGAATTGGTCGCTTTCGGCCCGGGCAGGGATCGACCGCTTGCCGTTGCAGGTGTTCGCTCCACTCGTGGAGCAGGAGTTGGCCGGAACCGTCAGTGGCCACATCTCCATGGCCCAAGGCGACGATTCGGAGCTCACCGCGACGCTGGGATTCAACGATCTGAGCTCGGGCAGGGCTGTTCTCGGTGACGGCACGCTGCAACTCAAAGGGGAGCCGGGACGAATCCTTGGAACGTTCAGCCTGGACGATCGCCGGCGTTCTCTCGACGTTCTTCTGAACGCTGGAGCAAACACCGCGCAGGTCCCCTTCCCCAATCAGCTCGAGAGCGCCGACATCTCCGTGCGCGCGAGCCGCTTCGATGCGGCAGCGTTAGCCCCGCTCGTCGAATCTGCTTTGGCTCGCCTGAGTGGAAACATCGACGCGGAGCTCCAGCTACTCCTCAAGCGAGTGACCTCCGTCGAACCGGGTGTGCCCCACGCCTGGGAAAGCAGCCTCGTTGGCGAAGCGCGACTATCCGAAGGCAGCGCGTACATCGACAGCTTGGGCCTCGAAGTCCGCGACATTTCCTTGAACGTCGTGGCGGAACCAGAGTCAAAAAAGACGAAGATCCAGCTGCACGATCTGCGCGGCAAAGCACGCTCCCAGGACACCAATCTCGAGGGTCAGGGGGAGCTCCTCGTCGATGGCACGAAGCTCGAGTCCGGGACGGTTGCACTGCGGCTTCGCTCTGTCCCCATCACGCTGCAAGGTCTGAATCTCGGCAAGGCCCGGGGACAGGCGTTGACCACACTCGAACGCCGTGCGAACTGGAACCGGGCGGACCAGTGGCACGGCAAGGAATACATGCTGGTCGACGTGGAGCTCATCGATTGGCAGATGGAAGGCGCCATCACGGCCTCCCGAGAACTGATCGACTTGTCTGACAACTCCGATATCGTCGTCGTGCAGACACCAGCCGAAGAAGACCACGACCCCGACGCCATGCCCCTGCGCTTCGTCGTCCGCATCGGCGACCGTACTACCTTCTCTCTCGCGGATCTCCTCATACCGCTGCACGGGAAGGTCGCCGTCGACATTACGGACGAATCACGCATGCACGGAGAGCTGACCCTTCGGCGCGGTGGGCGGATCCCGATCTTCGGGCGGGTGTTCCGAATCGTGAAAGGTTCGGTGAGGCTCAACCCTGAAGAGCCCTCGAACCCCGATATCGACATCACACTCACCGCACGCAACAACAGTGACGAGGCCGTCTTCGTCACGATCACGGGAACGCTGAAAGACCCGATCACCCAGCCCAGCGCGGCAGAGCTGCAGTCCCTACTGGGTGGAGGCGCAGCCACGGTGCTGGGAAGTGGCGTACAGGCACTTGGCGTCAATCAGCTACTTGGCAACAACGTACAGCTTCGCGTCAATGCCGCTGACGAAGAAGACGCCGAAGCCAGCTACGGCGCGAGTATTCAGCTCGACGAAGACTTGTGGTTCGAGGCCACCTACCAACGCAATCAGGACGCCACCTTGAACCAGCAGCAGACCGAGAGCGTCTCAGGTACCCTGGATTATCGCTTCAAGCAGGACTGGTCCTTGCGGACGAAGGTTGGCAACACCGGCGGCAGCGTCGACCTGCTGTGGCAGTACCGATATTGAGCCGCTGCGATTTGAGTCACTGCGATTTGAGTCACTGCGATTTGAAGTCGCTGCTATTCGAGTCGCAGTGAGGTTCAGGGACGGCGCGCGCTAGCGCAACCGATCTTCACCGTCAACGCGAAGTCACCCTCAGCGAAGTAGCTGTCCACCGCATCACAAACGTAGCTCAGGGGCATCGAGAGGTCGAAATTGCCGAGTGTGGTCTGCAGCTCCGGGATGATGAGAAGTCGTGTTGTTGGGTCCTCGATGAACGCTCGACCGCCGGCAAACTTCAATTCCGTAGACACGACCTCGATATCGACGTCTTCCAGGCCGACGCTCTCCAACTCCTCCGACAAGGTCTCAATGCTCGGCCGCCCCGCCATGGCCAGTTCGACAGCCTGAGAGAACTCACCTTGGTCATACTTGAGCGCGAACTCGCGAAACAAGTCGCCGAGTTCTTGAAACGACCCACGCAACGGCATCGAGACTAGCACCTGCCCTTCGCTGTAAACCAAGCGCATCATCTCCGAAAATAGCTGCGTCCGCTCGAGGCCTGTTCCCACGGGGTGGAGCGAAAGCGCGTGAGAGAACGTTCCTGGTTGCAGCTGGGTTGGATAGCCGTCCGTCAGCACGTAGGACAATCCTTCGCGTGGCAGGGTGGCGGCCTTGTTGCGCGCCAACTCGATGGCAGCTGCCGAGGTGTCCACCCCGACGACGTGGCAGCTCGGCACTTTCTCCAACAGCAACGCGTCGGGATAGCCAGTGCGACAGCCCAGATGAACCACGTTGGCGCCTTCACCCACTAGCATCATATCCAAAGCGACCGCTCCAAACGCCGCGAGGTAGCGCGGCACGACGAACGTCTCGAGTACCGCGACCTCCGCTGGAGTCAGGATATCGCTCTGCATCAACATAGAGCTATCAAGGGACTGACCACGACGCAAAGATTCGACGCCATGACAGCGCGAATAAGGGACTGAAATGCCCGACGGCTAGCGTATGCTCGCCCACGTGACAGTGCGGCTAGTCTGGCTGAGTGTGGTGTTGGTCGCCGTGGGTTTGCTGTTGTGGTTGACCGCACCACCAAGAGCGACACTGTGGGTGCAAGCAAACCGCGCCGGCGAGGG
The DNA here is from genome assembly GCA_050298815.1 of Polyangiaceae bacterium. Classification (GTDB taxonomy): domain Bacteria; phylum Myxococcota_A; class Polyangia; order Polyangiales; family Polyangiaceae; genus SZUA-265. The sequence continues at coordinate 222,312 of JBNKUV010000001.1, read as the reverse complement.
AACCGCCCGCTGCCCTCGGGGAACTCTCGAGGACCACGGCGCCTGCGTGCCCGTGCCGGCACCGGCGACCAGCACGACCACGAACTTCGTGCCACGACTGCCAGGGCGTCCGGAGCAGGTCAACGCGTACGTATTGCCCATCGAGGGCGCAGCAGAGATCGTCTCTTGGCAGCGCGCCCCTTTGCCCGATGCCACGCGACTCGATGGCCAGGCACTAGCTATCCGTCCTCTGGCCCCGGCGCCCTTGTTGTCGAGTGGTGTTCAACTGTTGGGCGCAGTTGAGTTGTTGGCGGTGGATAGACCCCACGGTTTTCTTCTGCTGCGCGTGCAAAGTGCCGCACAGCGGACACCTTACTTGGTGGGTTTGGCTGGCCTGAGCGCCATCTCGGACGCTCTGGGCCCCGGAGCACTTCCCGAGGGCGACGAGAGCCTGGGGCAAATCAACGGAGCGCTTTGGTTCGCGAGCAGGCAGCTGCGGCCACGGCACGAGACAGCCGACGCGGGCAGCGTCGATGCCAGCGCGTGGAGCGATGAACTCAGCGTGTCTACCGACCCGCGCAACGTCCTGCCCCTCGCTGACGCGCCGTGAACCTCACGCTCAGCGTTTTGAGACGTCAAACCACCAACTTGTAGCCGTGCCCGTAGACCGTCACGATGTGTTCGGGAACATCCGGGCGCCGCTCGATCTTCTTGCGCAACTTCAGGATGAAGTTGTCAACGGTGCGGTTCGTCGGATTGGCCGTGCCCCAAACGCGATTGAGGATTTCCTCACGGCTCACGGGATACCCGACACGCTCATGCAAGAAGCGCAGTAACTCCACTTCGTACGAGGAGAGTGGATGCTGTTGTCCGTCGACCTCCACCTGATGGGCGCTGAGATTGACCGTGACGCGCCCGACGCTGAACACCTCGGCCACTGGTCGGCGCTCCATCCGCCGGAACAAGGCGCGCAGGCGGGCGACCAGCTCTGCAACTCCGAAGGGCTTGGTCACGTAATCGTCTGCCCCCACATCGAAGCCGCGCACCTTGTCCGACTCTTGGCTGCGCGCAGTGAGCATGACGATGATGGCGTTGGGATCGCAGCGGCGGATCTCCTCGCACACTTGGTAACCGTTCTTGTCCGGCAACATCAGGTCCAACAGGATGGCATCCGGCTGTTCGCTTTTTGCCAGAGCCACGCCTACCTCGCCGTTGTCTGCGGTAACCACGCGGTAGCCCTCGAACTCGAGGGCATCCGTGAGCCCCAGCACGATGTGCGGCTCATCTTCGATCAGGAGAATGGTCTTGTCGGCCTGCATGCAGTCAAACGACGACTATACAACTACCCATAGAGCCTGCGCACCGATCGCCTGCGGGAAGCGTGCGAACACCCAGCAGATCGCGGTATCTAACGGCACGCCAAAAAGAAAACGGGGTGACCGAAACTCGGCCACCCCGTCACTTTCGGCGAACGTCGTGGTTACTCGTCCGCGAACGCGGCACCCGCGCACGCTACGAAGGTCACCGTGCCTGCCTCCGGCGTCCCCTCACCGATGAAGCGCAGCTTGCGTCGCGCGGTGGGCGGGCACTTCTCGACCAGGGCGTCCGATCCCAGCCCCTTGGCGGGATCGACGTAGCACCAGCCGTCACCCTGAGCAGTAGCGTCGGTCAGGCAGCTGTCGTTGGTGATCTGACTGATTTCACACAGCTGAAAGCGGCTACAATCGATACCGGTGTTGCCTCCGCATTGGAATGTGTCCTCCAGCTGCTGACGCACCACCGGGTCGATGTTCGGTGCAATCGGTTTACGCGCGGTGGCGGCGCAACTCGGCATCTGTCCGGATTGCAGCGCTTTGGCTTCCACGATGATGCACGCCGCCTCGAGCTCATTGTCCACGTTCTCGCGCACTGACAGCTCGCGAAGGAGGCACTTGTCCGCCAACTGCTCCTTCAGACGATCGATGATGGCGGCCACCGCGGGGCGGTAACCGAAGTCACGCGCGCTCTGGTTCTGCGTCTCCTTCGGACAGATAGACGCCACAATCGAGTTGCCGCCGTAGTCGTACAGTACCTGCAGCTGGCGCAGACTCGGATAGGCCTTCGCGTAGCGCTGCGTCATGTCGTAACTGTCGTTCATGGCCTGGCAGAGCGGGTTTTGGTACTCGTCGCCGCCAAAATCCGTGCAGTCGCAGTTCGGCACGGCTTCGCCGGCATTGTCTCGCTCGCGGAACTCGGCTTCGGTGATGCAATCCTCACTTTGAGCCAACGGGAAGATGCACGCGTACTGCAAGTCGCTGTTGTCGGCGATGTTCCACTCGTGACCGTTGATCGAGTTGGCCAGGTAACCCGCGCCGGTTCCGGCGAGGTTCTCACCTGTGGCGGGGTTGGTGCCGGTACGCGGTGCAATCGACTCGACCATGAGCGGATCCAAAGGAGCGGGCACGCCACCCGTCAAATCCGTATTGCGGTCACCGATCAGCCAACTCCAGTTGATACGCTCCTCTTCCGCCAGGTTCGGGTCCAGACGGTTGACGCGATAGACGAGCTCGTCTCCCGGATTGGGCGAGACAGCGACGTCCTGCCACGGCACACCCACGATGCCCGCGAGGAAGATGAGGTTCTTCGGACGCGCCACGGAGGGCGTGCCGTCGTAGTCGGGGTTCATCTGCTTCATCTGCTCGTAGGGCAGATCGCGGAACAGCGGATTGAGCACCGGCGCGGTGCCGTCGCGACAGACCGTGGGGTCGTCGCTGGTGCTCAGGTCGTCCTCGAACGGGCAGATCTGCTGGTTCGACAGGGCGTTCGAATAGCGCTCCACCGGGTAGAGGTAGTCGACCCCGAAGCGGATGTTCTGCTGGAAGCAGCGCAAGTTCGGGTGGTCCTCCAGACCATCGCTGCCGTAGCGGCGCCCATCTTCACAGCCGGCACCCACCGTGTCGCCACTCTCCAGCGTACCCGTGGGGCAGCCGCTCGGGACGCTGCCCTGACCGCAGGAGTGGCAACACTCGTGATTCGGACCCATCGTGGGATCGCTACAAGCTGCCGTGCCTCGGAACGCCGGGTTGAACAGGCCATCGTCGTTGACGGTCTGCGACAGGCGCCACATCTGACCGCTCGCCTGGAAGGAGCAGTCGTTCTCGTCCGACAGCATGATCACTGCCAACAGCGAGTCGGGCCGCAGGAAGTCCGCACGCTGATTGAGGATGGTCTGGTCGACACGGAGGTTGTTGTTGCCGTCCGTCTCCGGTCCGGCGCACAAGTTACTCATATCGCTCGCGCTGCAGGGCTGGCGCACGATCTTGGTGTACGGGTAGGGCTCCACCAAGAAGCGGTACCAGGCTTCTAGCGTTGCCTCCCAGCCGCAGCCGAACTCGCCGGCGGACTGCACGAGACTCGCGAACTCCGGAACGAAGTCGCCGACCTGGCTGCTTTCCGTCCAACGCAGGAAGCCGGAGGTGGCCGCAGAAGGAGCCGCCTCACCACCGCGAGGCAAGGAGCCCAGCAAGTGAGCCAAGTCGACCGTCTGCTCGGAGGCCTGAGCACCGCTTTGCACGCAGTCGGCAAAGGCGCCGTAGCCACCCAGGCTGCTCGTCACCACCGCGATGTGAATGTCGTCGATGGGGTTGAACTCGCGGCCGCCTTGAGGGCAGCGCTCACTCGACGAACCGGGCGTGGAGTTCGTGTCGTTGCCCATGGCGTCCACGCAGATTGGGTTGACGAGCCGCCCAACCAAGTCAGGCAGCGCCAGCGCCAGGATCTCCTGCTTGTCCGCCATCGAAATCGAGTTGTCGATGACGAAGAGCAGGTCGATCTTGTTCACCGCAGACTGCACCAACTGGTCGACGATCACGTTGGTGGTTCGGGGCTGCTCACGCCCAATCGGGCGGTCGAGGCAGCCAGTCGAGCTGACCACAGTCGCGACGGCCAGCGCAGTCCAAACGAATGCTTTGGCGAGCCGGGGCAGGAAAAACAATGATTTCATGTTGTTTGCGGCCTTGAGGGAGATGGGTGGCAATGTCTTCGGGAAGTGGCAATGTCTTCGGGAATGAGTCTTGATGAATCGGAGTGTGGTCGCCCACTGACGACCTTCCGGTCGAGGGGCTCCGCTGACAGCACAGGCTGAAGTGACAGCGGAACCAGGCTGTGCGCCCAAAAAACTGGGCGCCCCAAAAAACTGTGCGCGAGCCTAGAGGGAGGCGTCCGCAGCGTCAATGGCGCCCGAGCGTGCGGACACGGATTGTCCCGCCCAAACGCTAAGATGCGCTCATCACAGGAAATTCCACCGCTGGCTGTAGCCGTCACCATGATCCGTTGGCGTACTTATGCAGGCATCGAGCCAGATCTTCGACGCAGTGTTTCCCCCTAGTAGTCCCCCAGATCGCCAACGCAGTTGGCAATCCGTCGAATGTGGAGCCAACTCAGTCGGCAGGCCCAGGGTCCGTCGCGGTAGCCGGCGACTTTTCGGGTGGCTCTTCAGTCCAGTGCGCGAGCAACGCCCGAACGTGCCGGCGATCGACTCCAGGCAGCGCGAGGAGCTCCTCTGCAGAGGCGCTCTGGATGTTGTCGACGCTCCCGAAGTGCTTGAGCAGGGTCTCTTTGGTTTTTGGCCCGATGCCGGGGATGGTGTCCAACACGGATTGCATGCGTCGCGCCTTGCCGAGCTTCTTGCGACCGCGATTGGCGAAGCGATGCGCTTCATCCCGCGCCATCGCCAACAAGAAGAGCTCCGGGCTGTTGGAGCGAAGCGGGATCGGGTTCTTCTGGTCCGGCAAGTACACACGGTCGACCAACTTGTCGCCGGCGACGTTTTCGCGCTCCTTCGCCAACCCTGCCAATCGTAGGTCGAACAGGCCGAGGTCGTGTGCTGCCGCCACCGCGACGGCAAGCTGGCCGCGTCCACCATCGACGACGAAGAGATCCGGCAGGTCCCACTCGCCCTCCTGGTCTTCCTTGCCGCGACGGAACCGTCGGCTCAGCACTTCGTACATCGCCGCGTAGTCGTCCCCCTCCACTGGTGCCTTGACCGTGTACGTTCGATACCGTTTCTTGTCCACAGCGCCATCGAGGAGCGCGACGACGGAGCCAACGGTGTCCTGCCCGCCGAGGTGAGAGATGTCGGTGCATTCGATGCGGCGTGGCAAGGTCGGTAGGCGCAGACGCGCTTGCAGCTTGGCCAAACGTTCGTCGATATTCTCTTTTGCGCGGCGCTTTTCTTCGAACGCATGACGCGCGTTTTCGAGCGCGACATCGAGTAGTTGACGCTGATTACCACGTTCGGGTGCGTGCAGGCGCACTCGCCTTGGCGGTTTGAGGCCTCGCTCGCTGGCAGCTGTGGCACGACGCTCCGACAACCACTCCTCCACGCCGGCCGCGCCTTCGGGCAGCACCGGCAGCAAAATGCGATCGGGAATGGCACGCCCACCCTCTTCAACGCCATAGGAGTCGCGCAGGTAGGCGGCGATGACCTCCTCGTCGTCCACCGAGGCCCCGGTGTGGGAACGGCTGACGGCCTCCACCACCCTCCCCTCGCGCACGGTGAGAATGGCCACCTCCACGAGCTCGCCCTCGCGGTACATGCCCACCACGTCTTGATCGAGTTCATCGACGGTGACAACTCGTTGCTGCTGTCGGAGCTTTTCGACCGCGGCGATCTGGTCTCTGTAAGTCGCTGCCGCCTCGTACCTCAAGTTCTCGCTGGCCTCCGCCATCCGCGCACGCAGCTCGTGGCTCAAGCGGTCGTGTCGCCCAGCCAAGAACAGGCCGACGGCGTGCACCTGCTGCTGATACTCGCCCGCGTCGACCGACAAGACACACGGCGCGGGGCAGCGCTTGATCTGGTATTTCAGGCAAGGGCGCTTGCGCGACGAAAGCTCTCGATCGGAACAGGTGCGCAGCTTGAAGTGCTTCTCCACGACGTGCAGTGTCCGACGTGCTGCGGTGGCGGAATGGTAGGGCCCGAAGTACATCGCGCCGTCGTGCTTCGGACGCCGCACCAAGTCGAGGCGAGGCCAGCGCGACTTGGGATCGAGACGCAAGTTTAGGTACTCCTTGTCGTCCCGCAACTTGACGTTGAACCGGGGTTGGTGCTCCTTGATGAGGCTGTTTTCGAGGATCGCCGCCTCTTTTTCCGTCTTGGTGATGATCGTCGTCAGATCGACGATCTGGGAGATGAGAGCTGGCAAGTAGGCGCGGTCGTCGCTGTTGCCGGCCTGAAAATAGCTCCGGACCCGCGAGCGCAAACTCTTGGCTTTGCCGATGTAGAGGACTAGACCGGCAGCGTCGCGAAAAACGTAGACGCCTGGACGCGCAGGCAGCGCCGCGAGCTTGTCGGCGAGCCCTGGGGCGCCATCACCTGCCACCGTCTCATCCGTCACTGCGACGGCTCCCGACCGAGGCCGAACCGGTGGGGCCGGAAGATGAGCCCAACTCCCCGCACCAAGAACGACTTCAAGAGCGACAGCGTGAACGACGACCTCGAGCCCCCCAAGACCAACTCCGAAGCGGCCCCAACCCCGGCGCCGCCGGCACCCAGTTGGAAGCGCCGACTGCTCGACGCCTGGCGGGGGGTTTCGTCGGCGGTCAGCCGGCTGCGCTCCGACGTCGCCCCCCGGGGCTTTCGTTGGCCACGCGGGGCGAGGTTGCCCGCATCACTCCGTAACGCGGTGTCGAGCTCCTCGTGGGTGTGGGTGGTCGTTTCTGTGTGCATTGGCATCGCAGCCGGCATCGTGTCCCTCGTTTTGCTGTCCGAGGACACCCCGAAGGAGCAAGGCTTGCCGCAAGTCAGCCTGTTGGGCAAGCCCCTGACGCTCGACGCCAAAGCTCCCAAACGGGCTGTTTCCCGGCTGCGCAAGCGCGTCGCTGGCGTGTTCGGGCTCAATCTGCCGGGAGGCGAGAGTGTGCGAGTTGGCTACGGCGATCTCGGCGTGCACATCGACAAGGCGCGACTGACCCTCTTGTTGCGCGACTCCGTCGACCGCACGAGCCCACTGGCCCGCTGGCGGCGGCGACAAGGCCTGGAGATGTCGGCGCCGCTCGATTTGCCGGTTCCCTACGAAATCGACGTGGAGCGCATGGTGCAAACCCTGCTGCCGCTCAAGGATGAGTACGACCGTCCTGCCATCGACGCGCGCCTCGACTTGGAGCGCCGGCAGGTGATGCCGAGTTCGGACGGTCTGGTCCTAGACTTGGACGCGAGCGTACGACAGCTCCAGGGCGCCCTGGAGCGAGGGGAGGTCGAGAGCGAGCTCGTGTTCGAACGTGTGGCGCCGCGGCGCCGCACGGAGGAGCTCGCCGATGTGCGTTTCGACCACGTGATTGCCGCCTTCGAAACCAACTACGACATCTCCCTGCGCTCCGAAGCGCGTACCTACAATTTGCGTTTGGCGGCCTCGAAGCTGGATGGCACGGTGCTGATGCCGGATGAGGTGTTCGACTTCAACGGGACCGTCGGCCCCCGTGATGAGGCCAACGGCTACCGTGTCGCCCCAGTCATCGCCCAAGGTGAACTCGTGGATGGCATCGGTGGCGGAACTTGCCAAGTCTCCGGGACCCTCCATGGCGCAGCGTTCTTCGCGGGCCTAGAGATGGTGGAGCACTATCCCCACACGCGACCGAGCTCCTACATCAAGCTCGGCCTCGATGCGACGGTCGTCTACCCGACCATCAACTTCCGTTTCAAAAACCCTCACCCCTTCCCCGTCGTGCTGCACGAGATCGTCAAAGACGGAACGGTTCGGGCCGAAGTGCTCGGACCCAAGACTGACGGCACAGTGACACTCATCCGTCGCATTCTCGGCGCCAAACCGTACGACCAGATCGAGCGCACCGATGACCGCTTACCGCGCGGCAAGCGCGTGCTGGCCCAGCGAGGTGTGCCGGGGTTCCGCGTGAAGATGTACCGCATCCGCAGGAAGGGCCCTCACGCCGAGCGCGACGAGTGGACGACCAACTATCCGCCGACCACGCAGATCGTGCTGGTGGGCACAGGTAACCCTGAGCAAAGCGTCAGCAAGAAAGACGACCCGCACCCCGAGTACAACGCCGACGAGCTGCTCGTGCTGACGATGGACCGTGAACCAGGCAGATCTGAACCGACGGTTGTCGAGCAACGTGAACCGGGTCGGTACGGCGTCGACGGGTGGACCAAGCAGGCTGGCATGCCCGTCTTCGAGGCCAACTGAGGTCTGCCCAGGCGCCTCAAACCCACCCCAAAGTGGGCGCGGAGGAGGCGTCAACCTCCCGAAAACCCACCCAGTACCGAATGCGGACGCGCGCCAAAACCACTGCAATTTCACGCATAAGACTCAGTAATATCAGTAGCTTGTTGACATTTTGGCCTGATGGCCGCAAAGGTGTAGGACAAAGGCCCTTCCTTTTGGTGACGCAAAGGTTGTATTAGGGCCCGCACACACCGGCACCGGCCGGCCGTTACCAAACTTCACGGCACATCGACCAACCGGGAGGCACCCGCGCCGGTCGACTGACCCGAGACGAGATATGAACACGCAAGACCTGGCTGTACCTCAGCACCACCACCCAGAACCCCCAGTCGAAGAAACGGATCCAACCCCCCGCACGGTGGATTGGAACAACCCGCGCGTGGCGGCAATTCTGGAAGCCGCGGCGAAGTGCTTTTCGCGGAAGGGCTTCAGCGCCACCACCTTGGCCGAGATCGGCAAAGAGCTCGGCCTGCGCAAGAGCATCGTCCACTACTACTTCGCGAGCAAAGCCGCGCTGATCCACGAGGTGCAGAGCTACACCTACCACAAGTACTTGGAGCGCGTTCGAGCCTCCATCCGTCCAGATGCGGCGCCCGCAGAGCGCTCTGCGCAGGGCATTCACGCCCTGTGGGAGGCGGCTGGCGACGGCAACGTGGGATTGAACATCGAGGTGTGGAGCGCTTCGCGAAACGACGAAGAGCTCAAGCGCCGCGCCGCCGCGCTGCAGCGCGAGAAGCGCAAGCTCGTGGCCCGCAGCATTGCCGACATGTTGGGCGCGGATCCAACGCGCATCCGTGAGTCTCTCTGCACGTTGGTGCTGAGCGTGCTCAATGGCTTGAACGTCTGCGAGTACGTCGAGGGCGAGCAAGCCAAGGCGCAGGAGGCGTTCGACATCTTCGTATCGCTGCTGCGCGCCGGCCTGTCGAACCTGGACACCCCCCAGCCCCAGCCCCCGCATGCGGCCACGATGTCGCCCACCAGTGGCGTCATGCCCCAGTCTTCCTAACGGCACGCAGAACGGTTAGATTGAGCTGCGGCCGCGCCGAGGGTGGCCGCAGCTAGCGTCTGCGCCGAGGAAGCTCCGATGGTCTTTGACCAGATACTTGGACAACCCACTGCCGTCGAGATCCTCCAGCGCGCACTGACCCAGGCGCGAGTCCACCACGCCTATCGGTTCGAGGGGCCTGAAGGGGTCGGCAAGGAGATGGCCGCCTTCGCGCTGGCGCAATCGCTCGTCTGCACCGAAAGCGAGAGCATCGGCTGCGGCGCGTGCAATGCCTGTCACCGCGCCGTTACGTTTGCCGACGAGGAGCCGCACGTGCCCCTGCACCCGGATGTCGTGCTCGTCGCGCGCGGGCTCTACTCCAAGGGCATCCTCAACTCGAAAGAGACGACGGGCATCAGCGTGGAGCAGATCCGCAAGGTGGTGCTCAGCCGAGCTGGGTATGCGCCCCACGAGGGTCGCAGCTTGGTTTTCATCGTCCGGGACGCCGAAGAGCTCACTGCCTCCGCGGCCAACGCCCTGCTCAAGACGCTGGAAGAGCCCTCCCGCCACGTGCATTTCATCCTGATAACGAGCAGCCCGCACCGCCTCGTCGACACCGTCCGCTCGCGTTCCCTCGCGATTCGTTTTGCACCGCTTCCGGACTCCGTTCTGAAAACCATCGTCACCCGGCAACAGCTCTCGGCAGAGTGGGTCGGCCTGGCCCAGGGCAGTGCCAAAGCTGCCCTCGAGTTGGCCGATCCCGAGCGCCGCGAGCAGCTCCAAGAGTTCGCCGATGAGCTCCGTCGAGCAATCGCGGCAAGCGACATCGTCCCGGCGTTGGACGCCGCCAGTGGCCTCCCCAGCGACCGCCACCTGCTCAAACTCAAGCTGGCAGCGTTCTCCCAGGTGCTTGCCCTGGAAGCGCGGAACGCTGCCGAATCAGCACCGGACATCGCCGAGGCACGCGCACGGCAGTACGACGTCGTGCAGCACGCCATGGCTGGCCTCGAGCGAAATGCGTCGCCGACCCTCTGTGTGGAGGCCATGCTGGTCGCCTTGAGACGGTTCGGTCCCGTGGAGCGGGGCGCCGCCTGACATTCTCGCCCCACCGCTGACGAAGTCCTTCGCCTGGGCGTCGGCGGCGCCTGCCGCGGGCGGCTGCTCACGCTCCTGCAACTTGCTCGTGCAACACTTTGGCGCGCTCGCGGATGGTCTGTCGGTCCTCAGACAAGAGCGCAGATATCACCGCCACGAGTTCGACGTGACCCAGCAGCGGAGCGAGGTTTCCGATGTGGATGCCGCCGATCGCTACCAGGGGGACCCCGCTGGCTGCACTTTGCTCATGGGCAAGTGCTAGCCCACTTGCGCCAACGGTGGGCTCAGGTGCCTGCTTGCTGCCAGTGTCGTAGATGGGGCCAAACGCCACGTAGTCAGGCCGCTCTGCAAGTGCCTCGCGCAACTCTGGCAACGTGTGCGTGGAGACGCCGACCAACAGCCGCGCATCCAGTTTTCGAACCTCCGAGCACGGCAGGTCCGATTGACCGACGTGCACCCCCGCGCAGCCGGCGATCAGGGCCAGATCGGGCCGGTCGTTGGCCACGAGACGCGTCGCAGTGGACGCCACCATTGCCTGCAGGTCGCGCAACAGCCCGAGGTTCGTACGACAATCGGCCCCCTTCGCTCGCAGCTGCAGCAACGGTGGACCGACTTCGAGCACCGCCTCCGCGACGAATCGAGGGTCGAGGGCCCGAGAGCGACAGGCATCCAGATCGATGATGGGGTACAAGCCTTTCACTCGAACGAGATTACACCAGCGATTGTCGCGCCTGGACAGCAAAGCACCGACAACTTTCGTCACAGCGTTGCGTGGGCTGTCCCTTCTCGGCGGTGAGGGTATAACGGCGCCATGCGTTGGTTCAGCACTGCCTTGGTCGCGCTCATCTGGTGCAGCGTTGCCGTGCCCGTCGCCGCAGAGCCCGAGAGCCCGCCCTCAGAAACGATGCGCCAGCATCAGCTCGAACGCGGCAGCTCCCCTGCTGACCGGGCCCGACTGAAACAACTCGTCAATCGACGCTCCGGCGTCACCCGAGCGGAAGCGCTGCAGCATGGGGTGTCCAAGCACGGCAACCCCGCCAAACCCAAACCTTCGACAATCAAGAAGGCCAAAGCTCCGCGGCGGAGCCCGAAGAAGACCTCGGCGCCGCAGGGACCACCGCCCCGCGGAGGAGTGCGCGACACCACTGCTGACAATAACCAAGGCGCCCAGAAACCTGCGCCCACGAAAGCCAGGCCGCTGCCGAAGCCCGTTCCACTGACGCCAGTGGAGCAGGCCCTCAGCCAGGCGCTGCAGCTGCGGGTGGACGAACGTGGACCCCGTAAACCTTGGACCATCACTCTCACCAACGTGGGCCAGCAACCCGTTCGTGTCTTCGAGGATGCGCGGCTGCTGTGGTTTTCCGCGATGGTTCCTGCCGCTAAGGGAAAGACGAAAGACGTCGAATGTCACCTCCCCTCGAGCATGGTACCCACGTTCGCGCCAGACCGCCATCGAGTGACTCTTCTGCCCGGCCAAACCCTGCGCTTCGACGTCGATCCACGATTCTACTGTTTCAACTCGAAGGCCCCAGCGACTCTCCTTCCCAAGTCCCGCTTGCAGGCGCACTACGGCTGGCCTGAGAAGACCCGCCCAGTGTGGCGCCGTGGAAAGAAAGAGAAGGTTCGTCTGGCACAAGTAGCGCCCTTCGCGTTCAAACCCAGTCCGGAGCGGGACGAGGGACTGCGTGAGGTTGTCGCTCCGGTGGTCGAGTTGGACGAGCGCTATGCTGCGTGGCAGCCAGCGCCGGGGAAAACCAGAGGGGATACGGATCCTGACGACGCCTTTCGACTGGTGATGAGCCAGGGCGCGGACGCCACGAGCGGCAGGGGGGTCAGCGTGCAGCTCACGCTGGAGAACCTGACACAGGTGACCCAACGGGTTTACTTCAAACCCGACCACATGACCTTCGTCATTCGCGGCCCAGATGGCACAGTGCGCTGCAAGCCCGACGAAGTGTATGGCGCGCCGGATGCGCAGAATCTCACCACCCTCGGCCCCGGGCAGCACAAGTCAGTAACCGTACGACTCAGCGAGTTCTGCGCCGACGCGATCTTCGAACGGGCCGGTTTCTACTATGTCAGCGCCAACGTGCCCCGTCCGCTGACCCAGGCGGAGCTGTCGGCGGACGGCGAACAACCAGCAGAGGACGAACGACGCACCGTGCGCTCGGTGCAACCGTGCCTAGTCCGCATCCAACGGGGTGAGGAGCCCTTCTCACACTGGGCTCCTCGGAGGCTCATGGTGAGGTCATCCGGAGCTGCTTCAGCTCCTTCAGATTCTCCTGAGCGCGCGGGTCCTTCGGATTGAGTCGCAACGCGCGGCGCAGTGCTTGCTCCGCCGCAGAAAACTCGCCCTTCGCCGCCTGGACCAACGCCAAGTTGATCCAAGCCGAACCGAGGCTCGGGTCCTGCTTGGTCGCCTGCTGGCACCAAGACAGTGCTTCTTCCAGCTGCTGTTGGCGCAGCTCCGCAAAGCAGATGTTGCTCATGAAGGTTGCCTTATCCGGCGAGAGCTCGTGAGCCTTCATCAAATGGGTCAACGCGGGTTTGAACGAGCCCTGGGCCAGCAGCGCCGTTCCCAGATCGCCCACGGCGCGTGCGTCGTGAGGCGCGAGAGTCACCGCTCGCTGGTACATGGTGATGGCCGTTGCGACATCGCCCTTCATCATCCACGCGGTACCGAGATTCGTGAGTCGGTCGACGTCGTTGGGCTCGAGTTGCCAAGCCCGATGAAACCCCGCGAGGGCCCCATCGACGTCGCCCTGCGCCAATCGAACGACCCCCATCGCAGAGTAGACCTCCGCTTCGTCAGGCACCAACTGATGGGCGCGTTCCAGCGCTACGACCGCCTGGTCATCTTTGCCGGCAACCAGGAGCAGCTGGGCCTGGGCGATGTGTGCAGGCGCGAAGTTGGGATCGAGCTGGATGGCTCGATCGACGAGCTGTAGCAACTGCCGAACCTGCTCGTTGCCCCGGGCAACGGCAAACTCGAGGGGGATCCCCGAGGCACCGAAGCGCGCCTCAGCGATGCCGACCAACGGCGCAGGATGCTTCGGGATCAGGCGGCGTGCGGCGCGATAGTGCTCGTGAGCCTTGTCATAATCCCCACGCCCAGCCGCCGCATCGCCCAACGCCAACTGCTCATCCGCTTCGTCCCCCACCCCGCGAACGAGCCCACGGCTGCGTTGGCTCTGGGGCGCGGGGGCAGCGGCAACTGGGCGCGCCCCCAACGTGGGTTCCGAGGGCCCTTGCGTCGAGCGCACGGCCCCCGCGGGCTCTGCGACCACGCTACTCTCGCCAGCGCTCGGTGACTCTGCGCTGGGTGAGGCGACGCTCGGCGCGGGGGCGCTGGGTGAGGCGACACTTTGAGTCGGCGCGCGGGCGGGCTGTTCGCTGCCCGCACACCCGAGTGTGCACAAGAGCAGACCACACCACCACAGGGCGCGACGACTCCGCCAAGTGCCCCGCGCGACGTTCCTCCGCGGGTGCACCTCGACTCAACCCCCACCCTCCACGACGCTATGCTCCTTGCCGTCGTAGCGATAGAGGATGGGCTGAGCGTCTTTGCGACTGCGCAAGACGACCGGACGCTTCCACAGGCGATTCAAAGCGCGCATCGCCTCACGTCCGTAGTCGTCTCGTAGGTCGATTCCGCGATGCTCGTGATTGAGCAACAGCTCCCCGCGGTTTTCGAAATTCGAGTCTTCGACGCAGATGAAGGGGTTGCCCATGTTCGTCAGCTGGAACAGGAGCTTCTCTTTGACCTCTTTGAACTTGCGGGAGTGGATCTCGTACCGCTCGTTGCGAGGCGACCATTCAAACGTGAAGAGCTTGTGCTGGATGGCGAATTCGGGCGTCAGGAACGTGTCGATGAACGTGACGTCATTGTACAGCGCTCGAACCTCGAAGACCTTCTGGCGTCCGAGACCCAGGTGTTGGTTCCAGCTCGCCTTGCGATCGAGGTTGTCCACCGACTCCCACTCCTTGCCGAACTGCCCCTTGTCCCAACGCTCTTCGACGCTGCGATAGAGTTCCACCCCGAGCTTGTAGGGATTGAGACGTCCTCCGCTGGTTGCCATCACCGCCGCGTTGTTGTCCGCGTAGTCCAGGATCTCGCTGGCATCACACACGTGCTCGGTCATCAACTTCGAATGCCAGTACGAAGCCCAACCTTCGTTCATGATCTTCGTCTGCATCTGCGGCATGAAGTAGTACGCCTCATCGCGGATGATGGACACGATGGCTCGTTCCCAGCGTTCGAGCGGCGCATGCTCGATGAGAAACGCCAACACGTCCCGGGCGGGCTCTTTGGGCACCTTGCCTTTTTGGCTCGCCCGCTCGGCCTCCATCCGCTCCCGCTGCTCTTGAAGGTACTCTTCGGGATTGATGAAGGACTCCATGTACTCTTTGGCCTTGAGGCGCGGCACTTCCATCGCTGCCGGGGGCCCCGACTCATCTTCGTCCACCTCTGGCGCCGTTCGCACCACGAAGGGCGACCACGGATCGATGAGATTCTCGAGGGACAAACAATGGTCAATCAGCTCTTCGACGGGCTCGATGCCGTAGCGGTCGATGATGCGCCGCACGACGGAGCCATGATTGGCCATCTTATCGACCCATTTGCGATCGGGGTCGTAGGCCGCGCCGCCACCGACGGGTGACACGACGGGGCCGCTCACATCCAAGTCCGTGGAGCGGAAGCTGAAATTGTTCTTGAAGAAGTCCACGTGACCATAGACGTGGCACATGACCATCTTCTGGTCTGTCAGGCTGTTACCTTCGAGCAAGTACGCAATGGCGGGGTTGTTGTTGATGACCAGCTCGTAGATCTTGCTGAGCCCGTACTCAGAGCTCTTGGCAAGCTGCTCGTACTCCATGCCAAAGCGCCAATGAGGGTACCTGGTGGGAAAACCGCCGTAGGACGCAACCTCGTTGATCTGGTCGTAGGGCAGCATCTCGAAGATCGTGGGGAAGAAATCCAACCCCTGGTCACGTGCGACCTTTTCGATCTTCTCCTGCTCTCTGGCCAGGTAGGGCGGAAGGCGTGTTCTCGTAGCAAACTCACCCATCTCAGCGGCCCTTCCCCAAAAAGTCTTTGATGCTGCTGATGATGCCCTCTTTGTCGGGGATCTCGCTCGTCACGACTCGCTCGTCCTCGCCGAGATGCTCCCGCAGATCCTTGATGAACTGCCCCGAACCGTAGGGACTCTCTACCTGACCGTATGCGAACATGTTCACTCTTGGAAGCAAGCTTTCCTTCATCAGCTGGATACAGGTGAGCGTATCATCCATGGACCAGTTGTCTCCATCCGAGAAGTGGAACGGGTAGATGTTCCATTGGTCCGGCGGGTAGTGGTCGTCGATCAGTTGGCTGGCGAGGCGATAAGCGCTCGATATCATCGTGCCACCAGACTCGCGCGTGTGGAAGAACGTCTCTCGGTCGACTTCGCGCGCCACAGCGTCATGAATGATGTATCGACTCTCGAGCCCCGTGTATTGACGCCTCAACCAGGTGTCGATCCAGAAGCTCTCGATGCGAACGATCTCCTTCTGGTCCTCCCCCATCGAACCGGAAACGTCCATCATGTAGATGATGACGGCGTTGGCGACCGGCTCGTTGTGTTCCTTCCACGATCGGAAACGCTTGTCCTCATGCTGTGGAATGATCAGCGGAATGGCTGCGTCATAGGTTCCCGACGAAATGGCTCGTTTGAGCGCCTCGCGATAGGTGCGCTTGAAGTGGCGTAGTGACTCGGGGCCGACTCTGCGGATCCCCGTGTAGCGCTCCTTGAGCGAGCGAATGCGGCTTTGCCCCTTGTTCTGGATGTCGGGCAGCTCCAGCTCCTCGCCCAAGATCTCGGCGAGCTCATCGAGAGTGACGTCCACCTCGATGGCGTGCTGCCCCTCGTCTTGTCCAGCTTGACCGCCGCCGTCCCCTTTTTGGGGATCCCCTTGGCCGACAGCATCGCCGACTTCGCCATCTCCCTGACCCGCGCCGCCACGCTGCTGGTCACCATAGATGAAGCGGGGAATGTCGATCTGAGGGATGGGGATCGAAACGACGTCCTTCCCTTTCCGACCCAGCATCTCCCCCTGGCTGATGTACTTGCGAAGGTTCTTGCGGATCCTACCTCGGACGATCTGGCGAAATCGCGAGTGGTCCCGATCGATCTTCAGCGACATGCGTGTTTGGCCTAAATCTCAGCGCGCCCTGCTCAGTGAACTCAACTCGTCGCGGGTGGCGCACAGGGCACAAACGATATCGACACCAACGACCATCAAACCGTGCTTAGTGTCCCATAGGGCAGAACGGACGCAAAGGCACCGCACGTCCAAGTTTCATGGCGCATCCGCTCAAGGGCGCACGAGTGCAGGCCGGCCCGAGGACTGAATCTCACGGATAGCAATCGGACGCCCAACGTGTAGGTGGCACACCCAGCATCCGCGCCGCCGAAACGCCGCTCGCGCCAGCCTGACCCGCGCTCACGCCCGCAGCAGGCGCGCCGCCTCGAGAGCGGCGTAGGTGAAGATGATCTTCGCCCCCGCGCGCCGAAACGCCGTCAGACTTTCCAGCAGACAGCGATCGTAGTCGAGCCAGCCCTTCTCGGCAGCGGCCTTGAGCATCGCGAACTCCCCGCTGACGTGATAGACAGCCACAGGCAGCGCCGTTGCTTCGTACACCGCGCGCACGACGTCCAAGTACGGCATGCCGGGTTTGACCATCAGCCAATCCGCGCCCTCAGCCTCGTCGGAACGCACCTCCCGCAAAATCTCCCGGATGTTCGCGGGGTCCATCTGGTACGTCTTCTTGTCACCGGAGCGAGGTTGGGAGTCGAGCGCGTCGCGGAACGGCCCGTAGTATGCCGAAGCGTACTTCGTGCAATAGCTGCAGATCCCCACGTCGATGAACCCAGCCTCGTCCAACGCGCGACGAATCGCCCCAACGCGCCCGTCCATCATGTCCGACGGTGCCACCACGTCAGCACCTGCCTCCGCCTGACTCACGGCCATCGCCGCCAGAATGGGCACCGTGACTTCGTTGTCGATGCGACCATCGATGACGACACCATCGTGACCGTCTGAGGAATACGGATCGAGGGCGACATCCGTGATGACCACCATCTCGGGATGGGCCTGTTTGATGGCGCGAATGGTGCGCTGCATCAGGCCATCTGGGTTTTGGCTCTCCTTGCCGCGCGGCTCTTTCAGCTCGTCGGCGATGGCCGGAAACAAGGCCACACCTTTGACCCCCAGGTCGAGGGCCTCCGCGCACTTTTCCAGCATCAAATCGATGCTCAAACGCGCGTGGCCCGGCATCGACGCAATCGGCGTGCGTTTGCCCTGCCCTTCTTGCACGAAGACCGGCAGCACGAGGTCATCCGTGCTCAGCGTGGTCTCACGAACCAGGCTACGCACCGAGGGCGAAACACGGTTTCTACGAGGTCGCGATAGCATGACCCGACGCTAGCACAACGGCCGGCGAAGCGCGCAACCCACGCGCGCCGGCTGGTAGCAGGCTCGATCGGCGAGCAGCCAGCGCATCGCACGTTGAGGGCGGGCGTGAAGCCCCGAAGTGGCCTCGGGAGCGGGCAGATGGCGTACTGGCCAACGCTACCTGGAGATGGCTCCGCTTCTCACGTCCGGTAGGCCAATCTAGACGCTCGTCGTGGACGGGTTGCGAATGTCCTACGTCAGCGTGGCGAGAAGCTCTAGATGCCTCCGTCGCAGCAAGGAGGTTCGGTGGTACCGGCATCCTGTCGTGTGACGGCCGCCTCCCCTGGTGTGCAACTTGCTGCGAGCTCAGCGGCTGATTTGCACAGCCCGCCGGGTGCACTTCAGTCTGCCATGCACGCTTCACTCAGCGCCGCCACGCAAGTTTCGCTATGGCTTCGGACGCGCGAAGCGGCATGTTCGCACTGACAGTACCAGGTGCCGGAAGCAAGGACGGCGTGAAGTCTTCGGCGTCACCGTTGTACCAGCGCACGTAGCTCGTACCTCAGCGTCGGGAAGCGCGATCATGAGGTTTCGGAGATCCAACCTCCCTCACGGGGCAACTCGGCCGTCGAGAAATTCACGAACGATCCGCAAAAGCTCCTCCGGCCGCTCCGCCATGACGCGGTGCCCGGCATCGTCGATTTCCGCGACGCGAACGTCACGGAAGAGTCCCTCGTGGTGCTCGCGTTGAAAGTCGTAGCCGAGAGCGCTGCATTCCGTCCCCACGAGCAGTACCGGACCGTCGAACTGGTCCAAGCCAGCGGTGAAGTCATGGGTGGCTTCGCCTCCGAAGGCTCCAAAGCCTAGGCGCCTGCCGCGCAAGTACTCGACGTACGCGCCGGGTCGCCAGACGGGCCAGTGCGGTGGGTGGTCTGGGTCACAATGGTACTGGGTCTGGTGACCGTTCTCCAGGAGCAACAACGACTTGTAGTCCATGCTCTCGTGGGTTGAAGGCGACAGCACCTCGTTCTGCCAGAACGTGGCGCTCATCTGTGGATCCCAAAGGCTGAATCCAAAGATATCGTCGAAGGTCTCGTTGAATATCTGTGCGTTCAGGCCTGCGGGCTCCACCAAGACCGTGGCCGACACCCGTTCGGGAAAGCGGCTGCTGTACAGGACGCTGAACATCGCACCGAAGGAATGACCGATCAAGGTGACCGGGCGCCCAGGCACAAACTCCTGCCGCATGGCCTCAATCTCTTCCACGACGCTGTCGAAGGAAAACTCGGCGGCCCCAATGCGTTCCGACAGGCCATTGCCTCGCCTGTCCCACATGACGACGAAATAGTCCGACGCAAGTGCCCGAAACGGCAGCCAAGCACGGTAGTCCGAAAGTGAACCGTGGAGCAACAACAGTGGCGGCGACGCGGGATCGCCGAAGGTTTCCACGTGAATAGCTCTCCGGTGACCTGCCACGGACAACGTCACTTGGGGCAGCCGCGAATCTTGGTCAGCAGTCGGCGGCACCAACGCGCCCGGCTCACCAATGCCCGAACACGCCGTCAGCAACGCAGACAGGCACGCCACGGCTTTCACCATCGGTAGTCTCCTCTGACGCGAAGCACGAAGGGCATCCCGCCGATCGAGGGGTTGACCACCACACCCTGGACTTGCGGCTGGTATTCGAAGTCTGCCAACAGACCCATCCCGAATCGCCCCGCGAGGACAACACCAGCCAACAGACCGAAGCGGAACGTGCTGGATGGCAGCACGTACAACCCGCCTGAGGGGCCATCGCCCCCGGTTCGTTCCGCACCATCGGGATAGCGCTCCTTGAACAGGTCGCGCACACGCGGTGAGTGGTTCATCGCCGTGATGAAGCTGCCGCGCCAAGTGAGATCCAGGGCCAACGCGCCTGAAGGCCAATACATCCCCGGCCGGGCAAACACCGAACCCAGCCAGCCCAGCTTGCTGCCGGTTGGATCCTCCGCATAGCCCAATCCCGTGCTGACTCCGGTGGAGATGGCGGCGAACTCGCCCCACGAGGTGTGCGTGCCGACCTCAACGGCACCCGCGTCAGCGCTCGCTACCTGGAGCAACGGTATCGTGACGCTGACGTCCAACGCAGTCCGTCGTCCTGGCAACCAGTGGTCCAAGCCGCGGGAATACCCAATGGATGTGCTCCAAGTACGCTCCCAGCCAAACGAAGCATTTGCCTGATGCTCCGGGATCTCCCGCGCTATTTGCGCTGTCTGCGCGCTAGCCGGGGGTGTCCACGCGATAGCTAGCAGGCCGCCTTTGACGAACCAGCGCCACCACCACGCCGGGCACTTGACGCACTGGTCACACAGCTCCTCGGACGAACGATCGACGGCCACCTGAACGTCCAGCAAAGCAAGCTTCGGGCCAGTGTGACTCCTGCCGAGCGCGCCTGAGCTCCCGGGACACCCTCGCACCTGAGCAAAACTCATGCTCGTGTTTCAGAAGCGGTTGCGGCACGATACCGAAAGATCGTGGAAATCGGCGTCGAGGTGACCGGCAGCGGAGACATCACCGTGCTGATCGACGATGCACGCTTGTGAGTCCCGCCCTCGAATGACCGGGAAAGACTCTGGGCTCTGAACGCGCTTGCCGCGGTCGAATCGCGACTGAGCCTGAGTGGCCCCTATCGACCCAGACTCGCCCGCCAAGCGCAGAGGTGGAGGTTCCGGCTGGACTCCGTGAGCGCCCGGACTCTACTCCGCAATCAGCAGGCACCACGCGGCTACGGTGTTTGGCAGCAGCCGCCCGTCTGCGCGCCACTCGAGTCGCTCTCCGTGAGCTCCGCATCGACCGGGGCAGCCGCGTCATCCCAGGGGCTAACCCGCCCTTGCTTCTGGAAAGCCTCGTGCAGCCGCTTGGCGGTGCGCTCGGCAATCTCCGACACCTCCGCCGCAGTCGGCGTGGGCAGCGCGTGAAAGCTGAGCTTGCCGTCGGCGCCCTCGGTGTACACGCCGTCCAGGGCGAGCACATGCGATTGGTCACAAGCCGGTGGCGTCGTACGACCTGACGTTGCCGTGCAGCGATCCGACGACTTCGTACCAGACGAGGACGGCGCGTCGAGCATCTTCGCTCACTGCGAGTGTGTCGACGTAAGGCTGGTCGTTCCCCGAGAGCACGATCGGTTCGGTCCAACCGGCGGCAGACCAGTGAGTGGCGAAGATGCCCCCTTGGCCCGTGCTCGAGTCCGTGCGAGTGGATACCCGCAGCGCAGATCGGGCATCGGCGCTGAAGTGCAGGCGCCCGGGCCTCGTGCGGTCGTCGATCAGCAGCGGTTCTTCCCAGCCAGCGCCTGTTCAGCGCATCATGCGCGCGTCGTTGGCTCTGCCTCCGAGGTGCGCGTGGCCCAAACCGCGAACGCCTCGGGTGCGTTGGTGGCGTCGGTCTACGGAACCGAGGATGGACTAACCCAATGCCATTACAGGCAATGAATACCGAGCACTGTTGAACGGTCAATGGCGCACAAGCCACGCTCATCGCAGGGCGGAGCCAGCCGTAGCCATAGAAGATCATCGGCCGTTCGGTGGAGATGACCCTCGAATGATCGTTCTGAGCTATAGCCGCGGCTCTTCTTTCCCGATAGGTACCCAGCGTGAGTGTTTGGGTCGTAAACCTGGCCCCCAAAAGCACTTGCGCTCTTCTGTCGCCCGCTCAGTTCCAACACGCCCCACGGAGTTCTCTTGTTGCGCACCACTTTGTTCAGCCAAGCAGCCATCGCCCTCTGCCTTGCCGTCACGCTCGCCGCATGCTCCAAAACACCCGACGCAGAACTCCCGCCGGAGGTCTCGTCGAACCACATGCGACTGCAGCACGGCACGCGCGTCACTGTCTTCGGTCCTGAGGTCGTCACTCGAGGTCGGGGTAAACCGACCGCTGAGGTATTCAGCTTTGCATTGCCTCCTACCGCCATCGGACCCTTCACGCTGATCGTTGAGAGCGACGGCATCTCGAGCGCGACAATTGAGCTCAACGGGGCAGAAGCATTTGGCCCCCAGGACTTCAACAAAAACGTCGCAGAGCTGAGGACGGAGTTCGTCCCAACTGAGACGAACCAGCTCTCCGTCCTGCTCGAGGGCAAGCCCGGTTCGTCGCTGACTCTGCGGGTGGAGGCGACGGAGACTCACTCGGATGATGCAGACGGAGATTCATTTCCTGATACGGAAGAGCTAGAGCTAGGTACCGATCCGCTCGATCCTGACTCTACTCCAAGCGGGTTCTTGGTCAGAACTTCCCACGGAGTGGCTGGAGGAACTTTCGCAGCGCCCGATGGAAGCTTCACGGTCACCATCCCCGAGGGAGCAGTCACAGAACCGACGTCGCTGGCGTTCTACCAGATGGCCAGCAACGATAGCGATCTTGCCCGCTACGACGCCACCTTCGGCAACAGCCTTACGTCGCGTGGCTTTCGCATGCTGCCGAGCGGCACCGAATTCGCAACGCCGATCACCGTCGAATTCACCATAGCGGCGCAGGAGCAGGCCATCGCCTTCTTCGACCTGGGCGACGGGACCACCTACACCCCACTCGGTTCGACCGAGCTGGCAGCCGGAGACAATGACGTACAGATCCCTGTCGCCCATTTCTCGGACCTATTTTCGGGGGTGTTGAAAGGAGCAGCTCTCTCGGTGCTCGCCAACCTCGTCCAAGAGTCTGACGGTCGGTTGAGCGGACTGTACGCTGAGCATTGGAGATCCCCTAGCCGTCCTCCACAAGGCACAACTCGCGAAGAACACGCAAGCGATACGGCTGCGTTGCTCACAGCGCTGAACGATGTCTACGGCACAATCCCCGATGAGGTCTACGCGGAGTTCCATGCCTTCTACAGTTCAGTTGTGAAGGTACTGAAGGGGCTAGACCTGTTTGGGTACAAGAAAGCGAGCGGTTCGGCCGACGTGCTCCGAGACTGGCTGAATGGAACCGGAAAACACGCGGGCGTCGTGGTGCTTCCGAACGCTGATTTCATTGGTGATGAATACCTCCAGGGTGCCATCACCAACTACCATCTCGGCTTGCAGAACGACCTAGGGTCCTTCTTCGAGCACGCCTGCTTCACCGAGGACGAACGGCAGTGGGATGGGTCCGACATTGTTGACGCATATGGCATCATCGACACCCAGGTTGACACCCAGCAGAACTCCTACGGGTATCTCAACTTGGTCTCGCTGGTCCCCGTCGGAGGAGCGTATCGGGGCTTGTTCACCGATCCCTCAGAAACCGAACGCGCCATTGATCTGGCTATCACCTGGCAGATGAGCGACTTCTTCGATTGGAACTACGGTCAAACCCAGACCGTCAACATTCCGCCACAGCTCGGCGGTACGGTCGAAGTCCCCGACAATTGGGCACTCTTGATGCAATATCGAAGCCGTCCCGGCTTGTTTCCTGGGGGGAACTATCACATGGAGAGTCGCGTTTGGAATTCGAGCAATATCGAACTCGACGTTCCGAAGGAGGCCGCAAATTGTGAACCTACTCTACTCTCGGTGAACACCTTCGGCAAGGGGTCCTTCACCGTCAACGGCGAAGGACCCCACACCAGCTTCTCACAGGAATTTCAGCGAAACGAGGTCGTGGAGGTTGCGGCTGTGGCCGACGAAGGGTGGGTGTTCGAGTCCTGGCGGGGCGACGAGGACACCACCGAGCCGGCGCTCTCAGTGACGATGACGCGAGCAAAAACGCTGATCGCCAATTTCGTCGAAGAGATCGTGTGTTTCGGTGATTTCTTCTTAGAGACTGAGGCACAGCTCTCCAGTCTGGCAGCCCGAAACTGCACCGTGCTCACCGGAAGTCTTTATGTTTGGGATAGTCAGCTTCAGACGCTGGCAGGGCTTGAGACGATCCGAGAGATTCAGGGGGACGTGTACGTTCTCGGCGGTCCCAATCTGATCTCTCTCAGAGGTCTCGATGGCTTGACCACTATTGGTGGTTCATTGGTCTTGGGTGCCAACAGCACTCTGACCCGCCTCGGCTCACAAGAAGACCAGGAGGGACTCCACCGCCTCACGAGTATCGCCGGTCACCTCGATATCTCCCAGGTTGCTCTTGGCAACCTGCAGGGGCTAGAGCAACTCGCCGACATCGGCGGGAGGGCGCAGATCGCGCAGAACCCCAACCTGGTGAGCCTCGATGGGCTGAGTGCACTCGTCAGCGTGGGCGGCGGCTTTGAGTCGCGCGTCTGGGGCATGGCAATTGGGGCCAATCCCGCGCTGTTGGACCTGAGCGGTCTGGAGTCGCTCACATCCATCCACGAGAGGCTTGACGTGCATGACAATGATCAGCTCACCAGCCTCGCCGGGCTCAACCGGTTGAGCAGCGTGCCCACGATCAGTGTGTTCAACAATCCTGAGTTGACCAATCTGAATGCCCTGCTCTCCGTTGCGCAGCTCGACGGCCTGCTGAATATTCACAACAACGATCGGCTGATCACGCTGGAGGGTCTCAATTCACTGCGAGTCGTGGGCGCGAGCGTCACGATTCGGGAAAACGCCCTGCTCAAGAACCTAGACGGCCTCGACGCTCTCTCCACCGTCGGCGGTGCGTTCAAGATCGAGGCGAATCCGACCCTCACCGGTCTTGGCATCCCAGGGCTCAGCGATGTCGGTGGGGATTTCGTGCTCAGTGGCACCGCGGCCAGTCTGCTCGGCGGAGCGTTTGCTTCGTTGTCGCATGTCGGAGGAAATGCGTTCATCAACGACAACCCGGCAATGCAGTACGAGACTATTGTCAGCTTCGTCGAACGCATCCAGATTGACGGATTGATCGTGATCAACAGCGTCGTGTACCCGTGACTCGCGGCTCTCGCAGCGTTTGCCGGTCGCATCGCTGGCGCCAAGGAACCTTGAGGAGAGTACGCTGACTCTCGACGACGTTTCGCAGCCGAAAGGCGGACCGCCAGCGGCGGAGATCGCTGACGCCGAACGCTCCGTGCTGGCGGTGGCAGGTCGAAGTAGCGGATCTCGGTCGGCATAGGCCCGGGACGCTGGGGCGACAACGTCGCTGTGAGCTCGCCGGGAGCCAAACCCGGTGAGGGGGTGGGCGGTCCATCAGCGTGGGGGTTTGAGTGCCACGTAGAGTTGGCGCGACTCGCGCCGGAGGAGCAAGACGGCCTCCTTCGTCTTGTCAGAGAGCGCGGACGCGACCTCCGACGGTGAGCTCACCTGTTTGCCATTCACTTCCAGCACGATGTCTCCCGGCCGCAGACCTGCGTGCGAAGCCGGGCTGTCCGGGGTTACCCCCGCGACGACCGCGCCAGAAACGCCCGGCTCGACGCCGAGCTGCTGGCGCATCTCGTCGTTCAGTGGGGCGAGCCGGATGCCGAAGCTCGGACCGGTTGTTGGTGCGCTGGCTGAGCCAGCCTTGTGGCTCGGAAGCTCTCCTAGCTTCACTGTGACGTGCTCGGTATCGCCTTTGCGTTCCAATTCGATGTCGACCTTCGTGCCGGGTGCGATTGCGGCGATGCCGTTCCTCAACTGCGTGACATTGGTCACGGCGTTGCCGTCGAGCTTCAGCAGCAGATCGCCACGCTGTATCCCTCCATCGGCGGCAGGACCTTCCGCGACCACGTCCGTTACCAGCACGCCCTGTCGGGACTTGAGGCCCATCGCTTCGGCTAGGTCCTCATCCACATCTTGGATCGTGACTCCCAAGAAGCCTCGTTCGACCTTACCGTGATCCAGCAGGCTCTGCATGATGGGCTGGGCCATCTTGGCCGGCACGGCGAAGCCAATGCCATTGTTGCCACCCGTGCGAGAGAGGATCGCCGTGTTGATGCCAATCAAGCGCCCGTCCATGGAGATGAGGGCCCCGCCCGAGTTGCCCGGATTGATGGCAGCATCCGTCTGAATGAAGTCTTCGTAGTCGACGATGCCCATCGCCGAACGCCCTTTCGCGGAGATGATGCCCATCGTGACCGTTTGCCCCACGCCGAAGGGGTTGCCGATCGCCAACACGACATCCCCGGGTCTCACTGCGTCGGAGTCGCCGAAGCTGAGCGCGGGCAGCGAAATGTTTTCGCCTTCCAACTTCAACACGGCCAAATCGGACGGAGGATCGGCGCCTACCACCTTTGCCGCGTAACGATGGTCATTCACGTCGATGACCGTGATCTCGCTAGCGTCCTCGATGACGTGATTGTTCGTCAGGATGATGCCGTCACTCGATACGACGACGCCGGAGCCCAGTCCTTGGCGTGGCCGGTTCGGCGTCTGCTGATTGGGCAGAGGTATGGGCAGGCCACCGAGACCAGGGAAGGGAAACGGCAATACTGGCGAAGCGCCGGAACTCGGCTTGGGTTCGTGTTTCGAGGCGATGCTCACGACACTGGCTCGCGCTTCCTCGGCGATGTCCGCCAAGCTGCCATCTGCCATCGACGATCTGCCACGGGCTTTTGCCAGGCCGGGTTGGGTGAACGAGGCGCGAGTCGCACGCGCTCGGTCGTCTTTTGCGGCGTCCGGAGTGGCGGGTTGGGGCGACGTCTCTGCGGACGTTTCGAGGAGCAGAGGCGTTCGACCGAGCACGACGCCGACTGAAATCAGACCCAGCGCGAGCGAAGCTGCCAAAACGACTTTCTTCCACGTTTTCATCGGAGTATTCCTTCTTGAAGCAGACCACCGGTGCAGCGCATCATTGCAAGTGACGTGCCGTCGCGATTGATGGCGAGCGCCATGAGACACGTGCACGGTGCTGTTCACTGGCGAGGCAGAGCGCCTCAGGTGTAGCGCTCCAGCACGACACGCAGGCGCCAAAGGCAAGTTGGGTTCGGACCACCCGCCTGTCGCAAGGCGCTTCGGGCAGGAGTCGGCGGAGTGCGCAGGACCGATGCCGGGCGACGTGACTTGGGTCTTGCTTACCGTGTCTGTTGAGCTAGCCGTCCGCTTCGACAACGGCAGGACCGTGCCCTGGGTGACGCAAGGCGGTGGCGAACTCAACGCTGGTACCGCGCGCCGGCAGGAGCCAAGGCTCGCGCTGTGGCAGCCACGATCCCGCTGTTGGCACCGGTGACGAGCGCGACTTGGCCGCGCAAGCGCTGCGCGCTGTCGATGGGAGTTCGGTCGTTCGTGGGTTGGGTTGCTGACATGACGTTGGCTCCTAGTGAGACGCTGTGCACCGGTGAGGCAACCTGCCCCGCCACACCCGAGTAGCTGGGCCGAGTTGACGAAGACGTGTGCCAGCTGCTTTGGTCCCAACGCTTTGCACTCCAGCCTTCGAGCAAGCAGCATTCCAGCGGACGCAGCTACCGTTGGCACGTCGCTTGCGATAGTCCGCGACCATGCCGCGTGTATCCCTCCCGAGTTACGACCCCGGCCCAACTCCCGAGAGCAGTCGACGGGGTTCGCAGATTGGCAACACGTGGGACGATGATGTCAATCGCGACGGCGACTTCGTTCGAGCAGCGACGGACTTTCACGACAGCGTGGTCGCCGACCCGGGCGCGCGGTACACCGCCGAGCCGGGCAGGTACCACCTGTATGTGTCTTACGCCTGTCCTTGGGCTCATCGCACACTGATCACTCGCGTGCTCAAGGGCCTGCAATCCGTGATCGGCGTCAGTGTCGTTCACCCGCACTTGGACGCGCGT
The DNA here is from genome assembly GCA_050298815.1 of Polyangiaceae bacterium. GTDB lineage: Bacteria > Myxococcota_A > Polyangia > Polyangiales > Polyangiaceae > SZUA-265. The sequence goes on along the minus strand of JBNKUV010000001.1, from coordinate 194,984 downwards.
GGCTGGCATTTCTCCGAGGGCGAAACGAAAGACGAGCTCTACGACGCGCGCCAGCTGCGAGAGCTCTACGATCGGTCGGTTTCCTCGGCCACCTTCTCTGCCTTCTACGATGGGCGTATCACCGTGCCGGTACTTTGGGACCGGAAGAACGAAGTCATCGTCAACAACGAGAGCGCGGAGATCATCCGCATGCTGAACTCCGAGTTCAACGAGTTCGCGAGAAACGCGGCTCTCGACCTCTACCCTTCGGATCTGCGCGAAGAGATCGACGAGATCAATTCCTGGGTTTACGACGCCATCAACAATGGCGTCTACCGCGCAGGGTTCGCCAAGAAGCAGGCTGCGTACGAACGGGCCTACCACAAACTGTTCGACTCGTTGGATCGAGCCGAGGCCCTGTTGGCCCGCCACCGATACCTGACTGGCGAACGACTCACGGAGGCGGATATTCGCTTGTTCACGACGCTGGTGCGATTCGACCCCGTCTACCACAACCATTTTCGATGCAATCGGAACAAGCTGCGGGAGTTACCCAACCTCTGGGGATTCACTCGGGACATCGCGCAACATCCCGGTGTGATGGAGACCATTCGCATGGACCACATCAAGCAGCACTACTATCAGAGTCACAAGTCGATCAATCCTTCTGGCATCGTGCCCGTGGGACCTGAGTTCGATTTGACCGAACCTCATGGACGTGCCGGCGTCAACAGCTTCGACCGACCGCGGACCGCCTGAGGTGTACAACCCCCGCCTGGACGCCGTGCGCGTGAGGACGGAGATCCTCCGAAGGGGGCGCAACTGTTGGCGGCTCGAGCAGGCCTCCAGAGTCAGTTTCTTGGTAGATCCTGCGGACTACTTTCGGGCAGTCGCCGGCGCCATCGAGCGCGCGCGGCATTCGGTGATCATCGTGGGATGGGACATCCACTCGCGCACGCCGCTCCGTTTCGACGACGATGGGCAGGCCGAGGAACTGGGAGGCTTTCTCAACCGCGTGCTCAGGGCCCGGCCGGACTTGCAGGTGTACCTTTTGGAGTGGGATTTTTCGGTCCTGTTCGCGTTCGAACGGGATCTGGCGCCGTTGCTGAACCGCGGAGCGTGGGCGCGCAACGAGCGATTGCACTTTCGCTTCGATGACAAGCACCCTTGGGGCGCCTCCCAGCATCAGAAGCTCGTCGTCATCGACGACAAGATCGCGTTCGCCGGCGGTATCGACTTGACCATCAGCCGTTGGGATACCTGTAAACATGCGTGGAGCGAACCGCGGCGGCGCTTACCCAACGGTGAAACCTATGGACCGTTTCACGACGTGCAGATGGCGGTCGATGGCAATGCGGCTGGTGCACTCGCGGAGCTTGCGCGTTGGCGTTGGGAACGGGCCACTGGACAAGTGCTCGAGCCTGCACCCGCGGTCTCGTCGGATCCTTGGGTCGACGCGCTACACGTCGAGCTCCGCGACGCGGACGTGGGTATCGCCCGAACCATCGCGTCGGAGACTGAGGAGCAGAGCATCCACGAGGTGCAAACACTCTACCTCGATGCCATCGCCGCGGCGCGGCGGTCAATCTACATAGAAAACCAATACTTCACGTCGCCGTCTATCGCGGGCGCGCTGGCACACCGCCTGAGGGAAAGCAGCGGGCCGGAGGTGATCCTCGTGTTGCCTCGCCACAACGTGGGTTGGCTGGAGGAAAGCACCATGGGTGCGCTTCGGCAGCGCTGCTTGGCGAAACTCAGCGCGGCAGATGAACACGGTCGTTTGCGGGCCGTCGCTCCTGTCGTCGAAGGACGTGGAATGCCGAAGTACGTCAACGTGCACGCCAAGGTGCTCATCATCGACGACCGGCTCGTGCGCATTGGCTCGTCGAATCTGAGCCGGCGCTCCATGGGTTTCGACAGCGAGTGCGACCTGGCCGTCGAGGCTTCGGGGGGATCCGAGGCGAGCATCCGGCGTGCGATTCGAGACCTTCGCGACCGTCTGCTGGCCGAGCACCTGGGCCTGGAGGTTGACGACGTGGCCAGGCGACTGCGGGAACGACCCTCGCTGACGGCGTTGCTCGATGGGGCGCCGGCGGGCGAGAAACGGCTCGAACCGCTGCAGATCGAAGAGCAGGCGCCTGGAGCGATCGTGGACTCGGCGTTGGCTGACCCCAACTGCCCTGAGGCTCCTGGTCGTGCCGCGCACGTCTTCTTCAGCCAAGACGTGCCAAAGGCATCGCGTCACCCTTGGGTCCAAGCCGCTATCGCATTGGGCTTGTTGCTCGCCTTGGGTGCCACTTGGCGTTGGACGCCGCTGAGTGAACTGGCACGGCCAGAGCAGCTCACGTCATTGGTCGCCGGATTTCGCGACCACCCGCTCGCCCCCGTGGTCGTGTTGGGGATCTATGCCGTCGGTGGCCTCGTCATGTTGCCATTGACGGCGTTGTTGTTGATGACGGCGCTGATGTTCGATACGTGGCCGGCGGTCTTGTACTCCGTGCTAGGCTCCTCGCTCGGGGGGCTTGCCGGATTCTTCCTGGGTCGGGGGTTGGGGAGTCATAGCGTGCGGCGCATTGCTGGATCTCGGGTCAACCAGGTGAGTCGGAAGCTCGCCACACGCGGCATCCTATCCGTTGCTGCCGTGCGTGTGATGCCGGTAGCTCCGTTCACTGTCGGCAACTTGGTGATCGGTGCTTCCCACGTGACGGTTCGAGACTTCTTGATTGGCAACACCCTCGGCCTTCTTCCAGGCATCCTGGCAATCAACGTATTTGGGGCAAATTTGGCTGCGGCGATCCGAGATCCAGCCTGGGGCAGCATCATTGTGGCGATCGTCGTTCTCATCGCGGCCATCGCCGTCGTTGCCATCTTACGCCGGGTGGTCCGTAACGCATTGGGTGAAGGTGCCTGAGCACGAGAGCGATATCGTCGTCGCGACGTACAACATCCACCGTTGTGTCGGTGTCGATGGTCGTCGCGACGTCACGCGCGTGGGCCAAGTGCTGCAACGTGTCCGCTTTGACGTGGCAGCGCTCCAAGAAGTGGAGTCTGGCGAAGGTCCAAACGGGGCTCCGCACCAACTCGCCGTCCTGGCAGAGCGAACAGCGAGCAGCGCGGTTGTCGGCCCCACCATCGTCAGTGCCGACGGTGACTATGGAAACGCGTTACTCGTGCGCGGCGAGGTCGAGCGTGTCGAACGCCACGATCTCAGCGTTCGAGGCAGGGAGCCGCGGGGACTCCTGGACGTCGATGTGTGCATCAAAGGCACGCAGTTGCGTTGTCTGGCGACGCACCTTGGCTTGGGTGTCCGTGAACGACGCTATCAGACGAGGAAGGTGCTCGAGGTGGCGCGCTCGAAGTCTGAGCGCGTTACCGTCTTGCTCGGTGATTTCAACGAATGGTGTCCCTGGGTACGCAGCCGCGCTCATCTAGTGCGGCACTTCGGCAAGACGTCGATGCCGGCAACGTTCCCCTCCCGCTTGCCTCTATTGTCTTTGGACCACATATGGGTGCGACCGCCAACGGTGGTAAAGCGCGTCCGAGCCGTCGACTCGCCTCTCGCCCGCGTCGCGTCCGATCACCTGCCGGTGGTCGCGAGGTTGGAGCACGCGGCGCTCGAAAGTGGATCCGTTCAAAGAAGAGTCAAACTGCCTCCGTCGCGAGTTTGACTGCGCGTCTCCTGTGTTCATCTCCGTGTTCCATCGCGTCCCATGACTCACAGGCAGTACATGATGGCTTGATTTCATCGCAGCAATCCGGGACAATCCTCTGATGCGCCACGCCGGGAGTTGGGGAGCACTGAGCTTCGCTCTGTGCTGTCTACCAAGCCGTGTCGATGCGCAGGAGTCAGCTCCAAGCGCCCCAGCTGCCAATCAACCAGCCCTGGGTCAGCGTAGCTCGGCGCCCGCTGTTGGGGGAAACGCGCAGGCGGCAAGCGTGGAAGCCGCTCTCCCCGCGCCCAGTGCTGGGACGCATCAGGTCGTCACGTTGAACGATGGGCAAGAGTTGCGCGGGCGGGTCGTCAAGCAGAGCCCTCAGCAGATCGTGCTCGAACTGGAGGACGGCACGCTGCTCCCACTACCGTTCGGCGCAATACGAGCCGTCGAAGAAGCTGGAACGAGTGGTGAGGCCTGGGGACGGGACCCAAACCTCAGCCGTTACCTCTACTCGCCATCAGCGTTTACTCAGGGCGCGGGTAGGGGATATTTGGCGCAGCGTGCCATCGTCATCACGAGCGCTGGTGTCGGAGTGACGGACTTCGTCGATCTCGAAGTTGGCACGATTCTGCCGCTCTTGTTCACCGAGGCCCCCGTGGCCGTCGGCGGGGCCAAACTGGGTGTTCCTGTTGGCGACCAACTCAACGTCGGCCTAGGAGGTCAGGCCTTCTTCGTCGAGGAAACGGTCGCCGGGTTCGCGTTCGCCAACCTCACCATCGGAACCCACGATAGCCACGTCACCCTTGCCGGTGGTGGCGCTTTGGAGTTCACAGAAGGTGATCTAGGCGCCTATGTCGTGACGCTTTCCGCCAGCCATCGCCTGGGCCCTGGCACGGCCCTCATCACCGAAAACTGGCTCTTCTATTTCGACGGTGGCGACGGCCCCTGGGATGGTCCATTTTTCGCTGTCCCTTCGGGCGGCGTGCGGTTGTTCGGTCCCACCTTCGCCGTCGATCTTGCCTTGGTCCCGGTCATCACTCTGGAGAGCGAGCTCCCCGTTGTGCCACTACCGTGGTTGTCCTTCACGTGGAACTGGGCCCTCGAGCCGTAGTACCTCATCGCCCGCCCCGCTCGGGGTGTCAACGACATGCGGAGGGGCACCACGAAGTGCGTCGACGTTGTCTCACCCTCTGGAACGCAGCGCGACCTGACGATACGCTCTGGCGCGCCCACCACCGTTGCGCCGTCAGGAAGATCGTCGATCACGACGCTGTTGGCTCCGATGCGCACGTGATTGCCGATCCGCACGCAGTGCAGTGAAAGACCACCGTTCGGGGAGCTCCCTTCGCGGAACCCCTCATTGAGGTGGTCGCTGACGAACGTCAGTCCTGCGGTGCGAGCGCGCGCTTCAATCTTCGAGGCTCGACCGCTTCGAAGGTGAGATTGGTGTCGCCACCCGCGGGATCTGGGCCCGCAGCTACGGCGAAGAGCCGACCGCGATCCACCCCCTTCTGGACCAGATACTCGACCGCCGCATTGGCTCGCTCGAAGCCTTGCACCCAGTCGTAGCTTTCCCCCGCGGTTTCGTCAGCCCTCCCAAGCACCCAAATTTTCATTTCTGGGTGAGTCGCCAAGCAGGACGCGATTGCATCCAAAGCGGCTTGATCGCGCGACTTGAGTCGCGTCGAATTGTTCTCGTAGCTGATCGGTCCGAGTGCGCAGCCGATGGGAGCGGTTGCTCGAGCCACCATCGTCACGCTCGTGGTTGGCGTCGTGGGTTCGTTGGGCCACGCGTCACGCTCCTCCCGGAACTGTGTTCGGCGCTCCTCCCCTGGCTCGGAACCTTGAGCTAGAAGATAGCCCGATAGCCCAGCTGAAGAGTGCCGGCTAGCAAGCTCGAATCACCCGTGATTCGATGGTCGAGTGGCGCCCACTCCAGCAACCCTTCAGCGAAGAGTCCACCAGGCCCGAGCTGGTACTCGGCACCAAAGGGAAGCCCAGCACCAAACTTGGTGCTGCGTTCACTTGTTTCCTGGATTTTCTCGTCGTTGGCTTTGCCTCGGCTGATCGTTTCCAGAAGATAGATACGAGGCCCCAGTCCGACAAATGGGACCAGAGGGTTACTGCTGGTGAACCGATATAGAAAAGTCGGCTGAAACACCAACTCGTGTTGCTCAATCTCCCAGTCATACTCTCCGGGAACGTCGTCGTACGCCAGGCGGTCGTCTTGCTCCGAACCCGAAGCACCAGGCCTCGTGTACGAGATGTCGAGCAGGGCCGCGATGGTGCGGTTCTGACCGGAGAACACCCAACCCAGCTCGAGGCCCCCGCGTACGAATGGGTCCATGCCGTTGAAAGGAATGATGCCCCCGGCCTTGGCCGCTACGAGTAATCCGCCTTCGTTGCTCGTTGCTTCGGACGTGGCCTGCCCACCGTCCTCGGTCTGCGCGCTTGCGGAAGTTGTTTGAACCATCAGCAGCGAGAAGGCTAGCGCTGCCGTCGTTAGTTTTTTTACCATCACCACACCACCCATTCCGTTGACGTCGTAGCATCGGAGTTGTCCGTCTGGCCTCCGAGCAAGAAGATGAACGCACTCTGAATCGAGCTCCCCATCAAATAGCGTGGCGTTGTCATTGCCAGGCCCTCGTTGTTCCACGCGTTGTTGGCCAGCGACGGAGCAGGCGAGATAATTTCCGCGGCAGTCGCATTGTCACGAACCTGGGACGCCAAACCGCCGAACACGAACAGGCGTCCCGCGGCGGCGGCTGTACCGTATCCTACCCGTGTAGAAGAGAAGTCCCCCACCTTGTCCGCAGCCGTCGGGTCGTCTTCGAATGTATCAAGCTGACCGCCACTAGTGACCAGCGCCGCCTCGACGCGGTCGTCTTGGTTCCCGTCGGCGAGGCCGGCGCCCATATAGATGTACGTCGCTGTTCCAGAGACTAGCCCGCTGACGACGCTATCGACTGTCCACGCGCCGAATTGGGAGCGCGCGACGGCGGATTGTTCCTCGCCCTGTTCCCAGGCTGAGCCGACGGTTTGACGCCCGTTTGGCAACACCGTGACGGGCAAGAACTCGTAGCTGGATTCACCCTCTCCGAGCAGCGCGTAAACGTATCGCGTGCTCGCATCATCGGGGTCGCGCGCCGTCGCGGCGCCGAGCCCCGTTCGGGGTGTTGCCATCGCGGGGAGCTCCTGCCAGGCGCTGGTGGAGCCCGGCAGCAACGGGACCCTCTCCTCTAGCGCCATTGAGCCGTCGTCAATGAAGCTCAGCAGATCCGGATCGTCGAGCTCCGCGAGCAGAGTCTCATCTCGCCCAGCGACACCATCCGTTGGCGTGCGGTAGATGCGCCAGCCTCGGATACCAGTCAACTCTTCGCCGGGGGAGTCCAGAGGTGCGTCCCAGGTGAGCTCCACCAAGATCGAACGACCAGAAATCTCAGGCAGTTTCAAGCTGATGGGATCTGAGGCCAGTGTTTCCCCTCCGAGGTTTTGAGGATCGGTCGAATCAATCAGAGCTGAGACGCGGTAGGAGTAGGTCCCCCGTTCCAAGCCGGACTCGAGGTCGTCGACACCAAAGCACGGCTCGTCGCCGCCGCTCAGACAGAGGTCGATATCTGAGATGACGGGGCTTTCCTCCGGCGATAGAACGAGTGCCCTCTCACCGCTGTCCAGCGCACCATCAGTGCCAGTTCCACCCATTGCATAGATGTATCGCCCGATCTGCGTGACCGCGTGTGCTCGGCGCGCAGCGCCCAAACGGGTTGTCGCCGCAACGAATGGGTTCATCTCGCCGAACACGTTCACAGGTGAGTACTCGACGCTGCGCAGCGGAGCCGCCTCGTCTCCGGAGTCCCCACCGATGGCGTACACGAATCGGGACGCAGCCGTCGCTTTGACGGCGGCCGATCCAAGCGCGCGCCTGGCCTCCAGCATCGGTTCGCCGGCAATGGGCTCAGAGAGGTTCAGTCCCGAGTTGGTGATGCCGATAGCGGAGAATTCGCCATAGGTGCCGTCTGAGTTGGTGATTCGGACAATGCAGACAGTACCTCTCTCGAATGAGCCGCCATCGATTGTCGCACTGACCGTACAGGCACCATCCGTGCACTCAACGCTTCCGGTGTTCACCGACCCGGCGCCAGCGCTCGAGCCATTCGGCGCCTGACAGCTGAGACTGAGCTCGGAGTCCCGGAAGTTCTCGCCATGCACCTCTATGCTCTGGTCCGCCTGATTGACGATCGACTGGGGAACTACGTCCGCCACCCTGGGGGGCGGATCATCGACAGAATCGAAACCGCCAGGCAAGAGGCCCACTTCCCCCGAGGGGTTGACGACGACCAGGTCGTAGCTTCCCGCTGCCGTGCCGTGGGGTACGATGGCGTTCAACTCGTCGCTGTTGACCATACTGACGGATCCAAGCTGTATGGCGACCTCGTCTTCACCCGGAGGGTTGAGAAATACACGAGGTGTAGCTTCGAACTCGCTACTGCCGCCGCCAAAGATGGTGACCGCAGTCGACGATTGGGAATAGCCAAACGGGTCGACCACGTTGGCGATCTCGATAGACAAGTCGTCTGTCACAACGAGGCCATCGTCCAACACGGTACGGCACCCCGTGTCGTCATTGACGATGATGTCGTACTCTCCCGGGTCAGTACCGTTGGGTACGGTCGCTTGAATGCGGTTGTCGCGACCTGAGACCAAGGTGGCGTCGAGTTCCGTTTCGGGGGATATCTCACCAGCCGGCACGATTGCGACGGTGAATGGTTCCTGCACTGACGTCATGTACAGCGTGATGCGTGTATTGATGCCGTTGTACACGACAGGAGGGTCCGAGAAGAAGACGATGGGGCCTTCGTTCAATACCTTCACCGTGTGACTCTCGCTGGCGCTACAAGCAGCCGGTGCGGGGTTGATCAAGCTGACCTCGTAGTCACCCTCTTCGAGTTCACCACCGCCGATAAGGACCGACGCCGACTCGCACAGCCGGACTGGCTCACTCAGGCCTTCGATTTCGATGCAATCGTCAAGTCGGTCAGCTTCAATCTCCGTCACATCACCATCAAGCTCGAAGCTGACGACTGGCATCTTCTCACCGACGCCCAGAAAGTTCTCACCTTCGAGGTTGAGTCGCTGATCTTGTAGGCCGTTGCAAAGCGATGTGGGGATCACTCGCTTGACGCTCGGTGGGGAAACGACTGCAAGCGCCAAGTCTTTTTCCGCGGCCGATTTGCCGTCCGGGTTGGTGACCTTGATGCCGTACAGTCCTTCCTCTGGAGCATTGTCGTCATCGATCAGCATGCTCATGAGCTCTTTCGTGCGCCACCCCAGGTTGGAGGCGTTGTCCTCATCACCCTTGCCCGGAAATGTGATGGTGGGCCCATCTTGCTTTTTTCCCGTCAGGTCTGCGTTGCGCACGAGATCGACCTGGGGGAGTTCGATGTCAGGCTTGTCCTGAAGTGTGTCGAATGGCATGGGGGTGAATCCAGTGCCACGGATCAGTATGGATAAGCCTTCGTCTGGGAGTTGTTCATTGCAGATCAGGTCTGGTTCGAGATGATCTACTGTTACCTTAGGGCTCTCTACTTCGTGAGAGCAGCTGCATACACCCGCTGCGCTGAATGCGAGCAGCGAGCCTAAGTGTTTGCGTTTCTTCAAAAGCTCGTGCATGTTTGGCCTCTCCGACTCAGTGCTAGTGGTGGTTATCGCTCACGATTATCTCGAGTCCTGGCCAACACCCAGGTTTGGTAGGTGTAACTGGTCCTCTGTGAGCTGCCCCCTTTATCAGTACCTCCGCCTCGATACCGCCCAGGGGGCTTACCTCCGATTGCCGCATGTCGCCACCGCAAAACCCACCGCTCACCCCCGCGAGACATTGCCGCGGTCTTGTTGGCGATGGCCGGTTAGGGAATAACGCTTCGTCAACGAGCGCTGTCTTGATTCTGCGTTCAGTGTCAGCTTTTTCTGGGCGACGTTTGGGTTAAGGGTTAAGTGGCGACCAAGCCTCGCCGTTTGGCGCCGGTCGTTACCGTCAAATGCAGAGAGCCCGCATCGACAACGACGCGGGCTCTCCACGACATCAGGCTGTCGAATTGCGAGTCAGGGTAGGTTTGCGGACTTCACATCCCACGAACTGTCTGTGCAGTAAGGGCAGCCGTCGCCGACCAAAAGGCCTTTTCCGGTGGCTGACTCGTCGCCCCTCAGCCACCGGTTCAGCCAAGCGAGGTTGATCTTGGTGAAGTCGCCGCCACGCTGACTGAACAAGTCGCCGCCGTGGCCGATATCTTTTGCGGGGTGACCCATCGCGCTGAGGTTGTCATAGTCACTAACCGCTACACAGACCCCATCTCGCGAGCCTACGAGGGCGATGGCATGGCAGATGCGTGCGCAGGAAGTTCACAGAACTCGATCGTCGTCGGTTCTTTGTGGAGCTGGATCGCAGCGGAGAGTCGACTTGGGGAGTTGCTCGGCGGCTCGGGCTGACGCCGACGACGGCGTATCGCTGGGTCGCTGCTCGTGAAGATGAGGGGCCGACGTTCGCGCTTGTGGTCCGCTCCGCAGCTGAGGCGATGCCAATCGGTTCCGGTGGTGTTACGATCGAAGTTGGAGGAGCCCGGATTGTGGTGGGGTCCGACTTCGAGCCATCGCTGCTTCGTGCGGTCGTCGCTGCGCTTGCGGAGGTCGACTGGTGATCGCTCGCGGTTTGCCGATCTACGTGGCGCTCGAACCGGTCGATATGCGGCTGGGGTTCGAGAAGTTGGGCGCCATCGTTCGGGAGCGCATGGCTCGTGAGCCATTTCGGCGTCCCGTCGAGTCACTCCAAACACCGCTGTTGCGTGGTTCCACAGGACACAGACCCCGAGCGCTTCGCGCATCGACCGGCCTCGGGTGACCAGCTCGAGTTAACGTTTGATGGCGGCAACGACGATCCATCACCTAGCTCCCTTCGCTCTCTCTGGGGGTGGTTACTCCGTCATGCATTCCGCGCTGACGTCGAGATCTGCAGTGCGGCGGCCCCATGCGCTGGGTCCAAGCGGCCGGGGACCCGCCAGTCATCGCCCTTCTCCTGAGCAAAGACGGGCCCGCACCGGGTCCTCCGCCGGGTTCACCGCCCGTGCTCCTCGGGCAGATGCCGCTGCCGTTCAGGTGAGCCCTTCGGCGGCCTACCGGTACCGACCCAACTGACCCGATGGGCACAGCTGCGTCGACCGCTCGCGGACTCTCACACCGCCCAGCCGAACAGCGCAGTTGTGCGCTTCGCCTGGACGAAGTGTGGGGGGTTGTTACCCCGCGCTGAACAACAGGGGGGGCTTGAATCACTTACGCGCACACGTGCCGCAAGAGCCATTCCCATCGTGAGCGACGAGAGCGTGGTGGAGTGTTGTCGCCGTCGGTGTCCAACACCAGCTCCAGCTGGTCACCCGAAGCCGGCTCCGGCGTAATGCGCCCGGGCTCCACTTCGCAATCAGCAGGCACCACGCGGTTAGGCGCACGACATACCTACCGTGTCAAATCACGCATTGTTTGACGCCAACGACAAGCAGAATTTCGCTCACGACGACCACTACACGTTCGCCAACAATGCTCGCGTGGCGAAGGCGGTGGGCGAGATGGCGACTCGGCTATCCGGCGCGGCGAATTGACGCGCGTATGCTCAGCCCCCCAACCCAGACTGCCTGTGACGGAGGTTCAGGGGATCAATTTGTAAGGTCTTGCCGAGCGATGCCCCTGACCGTATATGGAGCACGTGAGCGAAAAAATGAAGACGATGTTGGCGCGTTATGGGCGCCTGGCGCTGTTCATCTACTTCGGTATCTTCGGGTTGGTTTTTGCGGGGTTCTACACAGCCATCGTCAGTGGTTTCAATCCAGAGGGCGTGGGTGAAGGGGCGAGCACGCTGGCCGCGGCTTACCTTGCGACCAAGCTCACGCAGCCCCTTCGAATCGGCGCTGCGCTGCTGTTGACGCCGGTCGTCGATGCGCTGCTGCGCCGCTATCGGCCAGCAAAAGACGCCCCGACCGAGTAGCGCGTTCACCCGCCGGAGCCCACTCACCGAATCTAACTGCCCCCGTCCGAGCCCGGACGCCCCGCGGCCCAACCGTCTCTGGCAATAGACCAAGCGCTCAGCTTGCGCCACCCACCGCAGCAGCCAGAAGCCCCACAGCCACCATGATGAGAAGGAACCACCAGAAGAAGGGCACCATGAGAGTGGCCGCGAGGCCCGTCCCGACCAAACTCAACACCGGCCTGATGCGTCGCTTGCGCACCACTTCCACCAGGCCGGTGAATACAGCGAGACCCCCGAGCAAGTAAGACGAAGTCGCCAGCGCCGAGGCGCCAACGCTCGCGTCCCAGTCAACCGCAATGCAGAGTGCCCCCGCGATCCGTATCAACACCCAGTTCGGTTACGCCAACCACCGCCCGACGCTCTACGGACCACCGCCAATATCGCGCTAGTCCGGGCCGTGGCACTCGGTGAACGTAACTGTCTTGTGGGGCCTCGCGTGCAAGACCCGGCTCGGCCAGGGACGAACTTTGGGGCGCCTGCCGCCACCTGCTCAGCCGGGTACGCTAGCGGGATTAGGTGTTCCTGGAGCTAGCGCGGGAGATCGAGGCCCAGTGGGTTGGGCGCAAAGTGAACATTTTGGTATTGCTCTTCGACGAGCCTGCCTGAGCACCTGGACGCGCCTTCCACCCCCAGCCTCGCGTGTCAATGGCTCGGGCTACGCGGTGGTGCGGCTTTTCCCGGTCCGGAGCTGCGCAGCGCCGCTCCTGCAGCGCTCCGCCCCCTGTGCTGGGTAGTTGCCTCCTCCGCAGCAGGATCGTTGGGAATTTCAATCGCTCCCGACCGCATCAGGGACTCGAGCAACGTATTCCGCTGTCGTCGACGACGAACGACGGCTCCGCTTCGAGGATCGTCGTGCGTTCCGTTCTCGACGGGCTTCACCACGACTATGGGTGGGCGGCGTGAGCCGCGGATGAACGAGGCAGCCAGGACAGCCGTTGCGACGGGCTGCTCAGGCGCTTCCGGGCTGGAACGCTTGTCCGTCATACCGGACTGAGCATGAGGGGCATGAGCGGTTTGCCGGCGCGCTCACCGCTGGGTTCCGGTTTCGACTTCGGCTCCGTCTGTTCTGCGTTCGCTGCCTTCATGCCAGCTCCGCCCACTGCGCATACATCTGCTGCATTTCCTCGGGACTGGGTTGCTTGTCGGGGGCTGTGGGATTCCATTACAAAAATTGATACTTGGTCATTCGTCTCCTCGGTCTAGCGGGCGAAGGTCCGCCCCACGGATACCATTGTTCCGTGGCTTTCCCCGCTCGACGGGCGAGCCCCCGGTTTTCGGACAGGCAGTGGACGCTTTTTTTCGCTGCCGCCCCGCCAGCCGGAAACTGACTCGATAAAAGGCACCCTCGATTCAGAAGAGGGCGACGTCGAGGCCACCAATTGGGTCGATGCTGGCGGCAGTCGCGGACGAGTCTGGCGTGCGAAGCACTTTCGGTATGTGGGGAGGTGCGGGTCAGATGAACTCCAACGGCCGGTCGCAAACCAACGTGGGAGCATGTGCTCAACCCCGCACTGATCCAAGAGAACTCCCTACAGGCAAACATCACCACGAACCATGTTCACTGAACACAACCACCAACAAACAGGTACTCAGAGCACCCCCAGGAGCTAACACCAACGCGACCGAGTGGTGACCACCTGCCCCTGTGCTGTACTACCCAGACTAGACATGACCAAGACTTCGACTTTCACGGCGGCGAGCAAGCGCTCGACAAACGGACTCCTCGGCGGCATCGGACTGGTCCTGTTGCTCTGCACCACGGCTTGTGGCGGCAGCAAGAGCGACGGCGGGAACAACGAGGGGCCGGACAGCGGCGCCGACGGGACGGACCCGAGCGCCCAGACAGACAACACCTCCGCCGATGGGACGGCTCCGAGCGGCACCGAAACCGAGATGGTCGGACAAACCGACACGCCCGCCGAAACCGACGTTGTCCAGACAGACGTGCCGGCAGAAACCGACATGATGGCGCCGGATGCGTCCGTCGGTACCGACGGCACCGACACGCCGGTGGATGGCCCCGACGGGGGAGCAGGCACGGACGCAAGCGATTCCGGCACAAATGAAACCGACAGCACCGAACCCGACGCCGGTCCCTGTCTCGAAGAGAGCGACGCTTGTGAAAGCGGCGGGGACTGCTGCTCCCGGAACTGCAACGCGAACGGTGTGTGTGCGCCGGAGCTCGGCGCCTGCGGGGCCGCCGGTGACGTCTGCACGAGCGGCGCCACCTGCTGCTCCGGCCGATGCTCTGGGGATGGAGCCTGTCTGGCGGGCAGCGGCGGCTGCGAACCGGTGGGTCAGGAGTGTACGGCGGCTGCCGATTGCTGCTCACTGAGCTGCGCGGACGGACAATGCGCGGCGGACGCCGTGTGCGCTTCGACGGGAGAAGCCTGCGAGGGTGACGGCGATTGCTGCAGTAATGCCTGCAACGAAGGGACTGGAGAATGCGACGCCGGACCGTCGTGCTTCAATGCGGGTGAGCTCTGCACAACGGACAGCGAATGCTGCTCCAAGGCGTGCGCCGAGTTCAACGGAGAGATGCGCTGCATCACTGGCGGCCTGTGTCGCTCTTCCGGCGAGGTGTGCGCCGACGATGCCGACTGCTGCAACGCTCAGTGTGAAGGCGGTTACTGCGCCAAGATAGAGGGCGCGGGAGTCGTCAGCTGTCGTCTCGTGGGCGAAGCTTGCGATTCTCCCAACGATTGCTGCTCCTACTCGTGTTTCGATGACGGCAGCGGCTTCAAGAGCTGTCAGTTCCTGGGTGGCTGTCGACCCTACGGCGAGCTGTGCGCCCAAGACAGCGACTGCTGCAGCGGCCACGCAGACGAAGACAGCTGCGACCAGGGAGCACCAGCAACCTGCGTCCTCTTCGAAGGCAAGGACGTCGGACGCTGCGATAACGTACTGGGACCGAAGCCCGCAGGCGAAGTCTGCGATTCACGCTTCAGCGGCACCCATGATTGCTGCGGCGGCGAAGATGCCTGCCGCGCCACGGTGCTCGGTATCGAGCGTTGTTTTGGTGACGTCGTGGAGTGTGTTCCCGACGGAGGTTCCTGCGTCATCGCCGATCAGTGCTGCACCGGGCTCTGCCTCGAAAACGAGGACGGGGACTTCGTTTGCGGCGGCAGCGTCTGCACCCGTGACGGCGACGCCTGCGAGAGCGACGGCGAATGCTGCAATGGCGCGTGCAACACGGAGCTGGGCGTCTGCGGTGCCGAAAGTTGTGTCGCCCTGGAGACTGGTTGCGACAGCGACGAAGACTGCTGCACCGGCAACTGCTTCCTCGATCCCGAGGCTACTGCATCGCCCGCGGGTAGCTGCGACGCGTGCTTGCCAGACGGCGAGGAGTGCACGAGCGGCTCCCAGTGCTGCACGAACTACTGCGATGAACAATCCGGCACCTGCGGACTCGTCGAGGAGTGCGTCGCACTGGGTGAAGCGTGCGAGCAAGACGGCGAGTGTTGCAGCGGCATGTGCAGCAACGGCGTCTGCGGCACAGCCTGCGTTAGCAACGACCTCAACTGCACCTCCGACAGCGATTGCTGCTCGGGGAGCTGCAACCAACTGACGAACGTGTGCGGCGAGCAGACCAGTTCCTGCGGCTCCGGCGGCACGGAATGCGGCGGCAACGCGGACTGTTGCCAAGGCTTGATCTGTTCGGACGGTCTGTGCCGCATCGAGCTGCTGTGAGGGAGCGCTTACTGATGAACAGCAACAGAGACTACATTCGAAGTAGGACCCTCGGGGTGCTCGCCCTGGCATTCCTGCCACTGGCCTGTTCCAACAGCTCGACAGAGGACTCGTCTGACGGCGGCGTAGACACCGAAACGGCCAGCGAGACCGAAGAGGAAACGGAGGCGGCCAGCGACTCGGAAGCCACCGACGTCAGCGAAAGTGACTCCACGAACGAGACGGATCCCGGCACGACCGACGCGGTCGTCACCGACGTGATGGACACGGATCCGGGCCCCATCGTCGACGAGGGTACGGACACGTCAGGTGACGGCGGGGCCGAGATGAACTGTGGCGCGTCACCCTTCGGAGCCGAGCAAGTGCCAGCCAACGTGCTGGTCGTACTCGACAAGTCTGGCAGCATGACGGACGTGCCCGACGCCTTCGACGAGGACAAGTGGACGGCAGTCAAGGCCGCGATGTCCAACGCCCTCGAGAGCGTGGAGGAGGACGTTTCCTTCGGATTGAGCCTCTTTCCGTCTCCCGAAGGCTGTGACGTGCCGACCGACGGCACCATCAGCGTCGATGTCGGCCCGGGCTCGGACACGGTGTCCACCATCATCGACCTGCTGGACGAAACCGAACCTTCCGGGGGCACACCGACCGCAGCCGCGCTGGGACAGGCCCTCGAGTACTTCACCGACGGTGCCGGCGGCTCCCTCGAAGGTCGCAAGTACGTCTTGCTCGCGACCGACGGCGGCCCGGCTTGCAACGAGGGCCTGAGTTGCGATGCGGACCAGTGCGTGGTCAACCTCGAAGGCCGCTGCCCGGAAGGCTTCACCAACTGCTGCGATCCCGAAGAAGGTGGCCCAGGTGCCGAGCGCAATTGCCTGGATGACGACGAGACCCTGGTTCAGGTAGAGGCCCTCCAAGCTGCGGGCATCGACACGTTCGTGGTGGGGATCCCGGGCAGCGAGTCATTCTCGGACTCGCTGGACGCGTTCGCGGTCGCTGGCGGCCAATCGCTGTCCGACACCGACAACCAGTACTTCGCCGTGGGCGACACCGACGCGCTGAGCGAGGTGCTGTCGTCCATCACGCGTGACCTCTTCTCCTCCTGCGAACTGCAGCTCGAATCGGAACCACCTGATCTGGAGAAGTTGAACGTCGAGGTGGAAGGCGAGCTGATCGCTCAAGACGGCGACGACGGCTGGGACCTGAACACGGCCACCGAGCCCCCAACCGTCATCCTGAAGGGCGCAACCTGCGAGCACATCGAATCCGAAGGCGTCGAAACGATCCGCGTGGTCTACGGCTGCCCAACGTTCCGCGTGCGCTAGTCCACGGCGCTGCGCACCCACGCAACCCTCTGCAAGAGCGATCCGTTCTGCGTTCGCCCGCTACGCAACGGACCGCCTGTTGCGCTCGCAGCGGCAACGGATGTGACTCTAGGCGCGGTGACGGCGCAACGCCAACCGACGTTGTTCGTCTTCGTGCGTCGTTGGCGCGAGCGCTCGTGAGGGATGACAAGTTCGACGCCAGCGCCACGTCGGCGGGTGACTTCACGTTGGCCTCGGGAGCTGACGTAGAGGTGGAGATGATGCACCAGAGCAAGACGCGACAGTACTACCAAGGCGACGGCTTCGAAGCGCTTCGCGTGCCCTACGAGGACAGCCACATGTCGATGTGGATCTTGCTACCCGAAACTGACGGACTCGACGAACTGGAAAGTTCGCTATCTCGGACGCTGATCGACGAAGTCGAGCAAGGTTTCACGAAGCCCTACGTGATGCTCACGCTACCGAAGTTCAAGATCCTATCGGAGTTGGCACTCAGCAAGGCTCTCACCGATCTCGGGATGCCGACGGCCTTCGGTGGTAACGCAGACTTCAGCGACATCACCGACGCCGACATCCGCATCGAGGACGTCTACCAGGACGCCTGTTTGGCCGTCGGCGAACAGGGGACCGAGGCGGCGGCAGCAACCGCCGTGGTCTTCGCAGATGCGGGATTGAGTCTCTATGATGACGTCGTCGAATTCACAGTCGACCACCCCTTCGTGTTTCTGCTGCGCGAAGACCCAACCGGGGCGCTACTGTTCGTCGGCAGAGTGACCGATCCGCGCGACTGAGGGCCCGCGGGTTTCATGATGCGCAAGAGCACGCCCTGGATAACGTGACGAGTCGCTCCGAACGATAGCTGTTGCTCGCCGGTGAAACAGTGCTCAGAGAGACCAGCTTTCTACGATGACGGGGTGCGTGCTACTGACGCAGGCTTTGCGGCGCCGTCACGATCGAGTTAGCTTAGGACCGTTCGGAAGATGGCGCTGCTCCAGATGTCTTGCGCATCTGCAAGACCCGAACCCCAGATGGAGGGGCCGTTGGACGGAGATTTGACGCGCATTCGCAGCCAAGGCCACCTGCCTAGCGTCGTGTTTGCACCTCCCGGAAAGGCGTCCAAACATCGTCCCGGTGGCGCCGTGGCCGTCGCCGTCGATTGGAAATCCAAACCGAGCGTGCCTCTGAAGTACGCCGAGATGGAGGCACTCCGTCCCTATCTCGATGCGGACTACCGGCGCCCGGGCCCTTGCTGCGCTCAGAATGGCGCTGAGTGAGCGTCGATCCGCCCCCGGCTTGATTCACTGTACTAATTCTGCGGCTACGGCCGCCCTATTGATTCGGCACACCTCTCCGTGCCATCGGAACCCTGGAGCTATGCGCCGAGCGTGAGTCTGCAGCACGACTGCCTATACGTCTCGACCATCGGAGAGGTGACGGATGCTTGGAACAGTAGCCGCGTCCGAGTCGTAGAGGTCTCTAACCCGTATGTCGCGGCCTGCTGCGGAACGGCAAGCCTCCGCCCTCCTCGACCAGCTTACATACCGTGACAACACCACGGCCTGTTGCGCCAATTGCACCAGCTGGGCGACACCACAATCACAGCGTCTGCGTGAGCGCGGCGCGCGCGTTCTGCTAACATCATGCCCATGCTTACCCAACCTTTCTCTTGGCGAACCCTTGCTCACCTGCTGTGTGCCACCGGTGTGAGCGTTTGCCTGCCTGTGGCTAACGCCTCGGCGTGCCCCGGCATCGGGGGCTCTTTCATCGTGCCTGAGCGTGGCTACCCAGCGGATGGGGACCAGGGAGTACCTACCAACGTAGCGCCTTTGTTGTACACCACCCCACCTGCGGCCATCGGCCTATTCGATACGGACCAAAACGCCATCCCGTTTGCGATCGAACGGCTCGGCAGATCTGCTTTCAGCCCCTATCTGGGAGAGGGCGCCGAAGACGAGCGCAACGACGAAGTGTTCGACATCGAGGTCTACCAACTAGTGCTCGAAAAAGAGCTGAACGCGAACGCCAGCTACGAACTCGTCGTGCGTTTCGACCCGTGGGAGTTCACCCTACCTGAGACCAATCGAATGACCGGATACCCCGTATCCGCCGATGCGGGCACTGCCACAGAAGAGGACGGCATCTACTACATCGAGAGGGAAGACGAGGCGACGTTCCGCTCGCTGTTTGAGACATCAGACGAACCGGATCTCGCGCCGCCGACGGCGCCAGACCAAGCCTGGCTCGCTACGTACCTCAACAGGCAAGCCGGCGAGGGGGGGGAGTGTGAGTCGCCCTATCAAATCTGCGTCGTCGGTGGGACCGCGGGTGAAGGGTTGCTCGCCACGCTGACGTTTCTGGAGGAGGGGGAGAGTCAGCACATCACGACCGTGTTCGCAGAGCGAGACATGCTGCGAATGTGGGACTTCAACGACGACACAGAGCTGATCTCCGCCGAACTGACACGCGTGGACTACGCGGGAAACCGCTCTGACAGTGTTTACCTAACGCGACAAGACATCCCGCACAACGAAACCAGCGAACGGGTCCGCTGCGATTCCCAGCCCGAAACGGATTGGAGCGATCTAGCAACGCCAGCCCAGCCACTGGATGGCGGTACTCCCGCGGAGGAGCCAAGCGCCGTCACACCGGACACGGAGCAGGTTGGCGAAACGGGCGACAGTTCCGCACCCGAGGAGGACGACGTCAGCAACGGCGACTCGGCGGAGGCTGGCGCGTCAGCGTCAGAAGGCGACGAACCGGACGCAGGCACCGCAGGGCAGAACGCCGACGGAGACGACGGCGCCGATGATTCCGACAGCGACGACGCTGGTCCGAGCTCCGGGAACGTCGGACTAGCAGACGATGCCGACGGCGACTGCAGTTGCCGAACCGTGGGACGTGGTTCACCCCAACCATGGCATGCACTACTGCTGCTCGCCGTTGCCGTCTCCGTCCTGCGTCGACGCGGTCAGACTCAGCAGCCCGGAGCCTGCCGGCGATACGAGTCGTAGGTAACGCCGCCGCGTCGAAGGACTCCGACTGATCTGGGGTCGAAAACAAGCCAATCAAGGAAGCCCCCCAATCCCCAACCCCCCTGCCGAAGACCCGCAGGGCGCGCCGCCTTCCACCCCCAGCCTCGTGTGTCGATGGCTCGGGCTACGCGGTGTTCTCAGTCCGGAGCTGCGCAGCGCCGGTCCTGCAGCGCTCCCCCACCCCACTCTCGTCGGACACTCCACGCCTCGAGTACACGAACAGCGCAGTTGTGCGCCTCGCCTGGACGAAGTGTGGGCGTTCGTTACCCCGCGCCGAACAACAGGGGGGTGCTTGAATCACTTACGCGCCCGAAGACACTTCGAGTCTAGCGGGCCAACCACCTCCAAGTCGGGCAGACCAATCGCGCTGCGAACTACTTGGGACAGTCTGAGATCCTTGGGCCTCGACGCCTCTGGAATCAGAGAAACAAGCGCTTCGAGATTTTATCGGAACCTCACTTCGCATTGCCACGTCGAGCTTCCTGTTCCACCAATGCAATCGCAGTGACTTGCGTCGCCACGACAGGTCAGTCCGGGCATTGGACATGACTCACTGTCAGCTGTGGTGAAGTCCCCGGGACAAGCGTCGCACTCGGCGGGGTCACACCCTGCGTCCACAGTGAGGCATCCGCAAGGCTGTGGACTACCGCAGGCCGCTACGCATGCGGCTGCGGTATTGAAGGCATTCGAGTTGGTGCCGCATTCGCCTGCGTCGTAGAACTCACACTGACCCAAGTTCTCGTCGAAATACACTTGGCGTTTTGTTGTCGCACACGAGACAAAACCGGGTGCTTCTGAACATGCTTCGTCGCGCTCGTCAGGCGCGAGCGGGGAATCGGATCGGATGATGCCTGGGTCGGAGTCCCCCGCGCCGCCTGAGTCCTCTGCTGTTACAGAGCGCTCGGATCCCATATCCGCATCGTCGGGTCGATTCACACCTTTAGCCGGATGTGGTCCCTCATCGGCGCCGGCGGCCGCCCCGGACCTGCCCGTGCCGGTGTCGGCCTCTCCGGCGCAACTTGGCAACGCGATGAGTAGCAGCACTGCCACGGGACGATTGGGGACGATCATCGTTGGACTACCTCTTAGATACAGAGGCGAGCCGATGCTCGCCGCCTGCCGCTGTTCATCAGACAATACCACCGCGCCGGCTTGCTCTTCGACGAGCCTGCCTGAGCACCTGGACACGCTTCCACCCCCAGCCTCGTGTGTCAATGGCTCGGGCTAAGCGGTGGTGCGGCTTTTCTCAGTCCGGAGCTGCGCAGCGCCGGTCCTGCAGCGCTCCCCACCCCCCTCTCGTTGGACACTCCACGCCTCGAGTACACGAACAGCGCAGTTGTGCGCCTCGCCTGGGCGAAGTGTGGGCGTTCGTTACCCCGCGCTGAACAACAGGGGGGCTTCTTCGACGAGCACCTGTACTGGATAGTCTCAGGTGCCGGGCACCGGGGTTTCCGGCGATGCCTCGGGCTCTGGAACTGGCCGCCCACTGCGGCGCTCCGCTTCGCGAGCGCGCGCTTCGTCGATGGGGAGCAAAGCATTGCGCGCGACTTTGGCGTTTGGCGCGGCATGGCTCGACCAGGCCACGACTTGAAACGCGTAGTCGCCGATTGCGCTTCGAACGAGCCTGAGCTCGTCCAGCAGGTTCACCGCGTCCTCGGCCTCACCGGCCTGGGTGATCTTCAACGCCGCACCGTATTCCTCGTGTGCCGCCAATAGATCGTCCAAGTGATCACTTCCACCGGTGGCAAGCGTGATGAGCGGAGTCAGGTTTTCAGACTCGATCAGTTCCAACGGGCTGTTCGTATAGGCCCATTGCTCGTGATTGGGCTTCGACAGGAACTTGAGGCCGTCACGAAAGAGCACTTCTTTCATCCGTCGCGCCGCCGCATCGCGCGCCGGATTCCGAACACCGATTGCCGCATCCACGGCCTTACGCAGACGCCCCCACGCGCGGTCCTCCTCTAGATCCTCGGCGATCGAGCTCGTCGTCGAAGGCTTTCGCCGTTGTGCCCACGCCGAGCTCAAGGAGCCTGAAGTGACGTGCCTCACGGTATCCGGGGGCTCTGCCACCATCGCAACACGCGCAGAGCACGCAGCGTGTTCCAACGGCTGGGCTCGCCTACCTTCTCAAGCTCGAAGTGAGTATCCCCGGAATGGCGGTTCTGCAGGGCCCAGGTGCCGTCGTTGCGCCGCTTCTTTAATAGCAACTCGATCGCCTCGGTCGCCCTTTCGTCCGGCTTTGGGGTTGCCTGCTGCAAATGGTCCAGGGCACGCAACACGTCGTAGTACCAGCGGGGCGGAAACGAGAAGAGCTTGAAGGATGGGCGAATGACCCGGCGCGTGCCGAGTGAGCGAAGCAGGCCTCGCACGAGAAGGTAGTTGTGCCCGCGTTTCATCGCGGCGTCGATTGAGCGTTGCGGAGTGCTTTGGCGACGCAACTGCAGTGCCTCCAGGGTGGTGATCGTGGAGTGCACCGAGCTGACCTCTGAATCATGGGCGCAGTTCCAGCCGCCATCGGCCTTCTGTTGGCTGAGCAGAAAGCGGAGTAGTCCACCTCTGCGCCGGGGGGCATCGTAGTCGAACCACTCGAGGACGCCCAACACCATGGCACAAACGCACACGTCGGTCTTCGGTGACGCCCACGGAGCGATGCTGCCATCTCCCAGCCAATGCGATCCACCGACCAACGCCTCGCAACCTTTCAGCGCCTGCCTGTGCCGCGGTTCTAACCCCAACCGACGCAGCAGCAAAAGGGTATACGTGGTCGACGTCCATTTCGGCGTATACAAGCCACGAAACCCCTTTGGACCGCGCTCGCGCGTCCAGCGCCCGTCATCACACTGGAGGGCGAGCAAGCGTTTACCCCAGCCAGTGGTCGCAACGCGAGCACGTTCCTGCGCGTATTCTGATGACCGCACGTCCAACAGGTCACGCATCACTTGCCACCGAATCGCAGCATCGCCCCGCATCAGCCAATCGATGATTTCGTCAGACACTACACCTGCCTTATAGCCGGGTGCTCGACCTCCGTCACGCGCTCCGTGCAATGCCGGTTCAGGGTGGCGGACCCCAAAAAGTTCGACACGCCCGTTAGCCGCGTCATCTACAGCAAACGCATCGGTACTGTCTACCCCGTGTTCGGCAACATCCAAGGCCGGGGCATGCACCGCTTCACTCTGCGTGGACGCAGGTAGGTGAACACCCAGTGGCCCGGGCTGGCCCCAGCCCAAGGGGCTCTGGCACGCGGTTGAAAAAATTCGAGCACGAGCACCGCTTGGCTCCTCAACGCTCAGCCACGATAGCTTCGGCGAACGCCGTAGCCGCGGGGCTGAGTGGTCGCCCTTTTTTCCAAATCAGCGCGAGCTGCCGCTCCACCTTCAGGCCGCGTACCTGGATCACGCGCTCGGGGGGCGCTCCCATCTCCGAGACGAACGCGAGACTTCCCGTCGTCTCCACCATCTTCAAGATAGAGGCGATGCTTCGAAGCTCCATCACCACCTCCATGGTGACCGCAGCGTCGCGAAGTGCGGAGTCGACCAAATCCCGAATCGCCGTGCCCGCTTCGAAGCCGACCAGACTGAGCCCTTCGAGTTGCGCCGCGGCGACCCGTCGCTTCTCGGCAAGGGGATGTCCTTTGCCGGCGACGAGCACGATGCGGTCCGTCAACAAGGGTCGCACGACGAGATCGGCACTGGGCTTTTCGTGTGTCGCGACCGTGACCACTCCGAGCTCCAACGACTCCTGACGGACCGCCGCTGCCACGTCACGCGAGCCGGCTTCGCGTACTTCGAAGCGCACATCGGGATAAGCTCGGCGAAACGCACCAATCGCTCGCGGAAGCATGTAGCTCACCGCGGTGGCACCGCCCCCGACACGCACCATTCCCGCCTCGAGTCGGACACGCCGCTGCACTTCGACTTTCATTTGTTCGTAGCGCGCGATGAGTACCTGCGCCTCTGCCGCAACCAGCCGTCCCACTTCCGTCAGCGCGATCCCACGCCCGCTGCGCTCGAGTAGCTCCGCACCGAGTTCCTCTTCGAGTTGCTGGATGCGTCGCGTGAGCGCCGGTTGCGACAGGGCGAGCTGTTTGGCGGCGTCGCCGATGGCGCCGCGCTCGGAAACCGCGAGGAAAGATCGCAGAAGCAAGAAGTCCATCAATCATGCACAATATCGATTGTTGCCATGCGAATGAACAACTATTCGCATGAATGCCTTTGGGCTATGGTACCGGACAGAAGTCGCCCCCATCGGGCAGCGCGCCCGGTTATGGGTTGATTTCAGCCAACCCGGAAACGGCACTTGCCACAGGTGAGTGAGAGCACTCACCTGCCCCAACCAACACCTGCCAGGGGTACAAGAGCGCCTCTCCCCCGAGAGCCCCGACATTAGAAACGGAAACGAGAAATGAACGCGTACGACAGCTACCTTCAGGAAATCGAAGAACGAAAGAACGCGGGTCTTCACGCCAAGCCAATCGATGGTGCAGAGCTGCTGGCTGAGGTCATCGAAATCATCAAGAACCCGGCCGACCCGCATCGGCAGGACGCGCTCCAGTTCTTCATCTACAACACGCTCCCGGGAACGACGAGCGCAGCAGGGGTCAAGGCAAAGTTCCTCAAGGAGATCATCCTGGGCCAGTCCACCATCGCTGAGATCAGCCCAGCCTTCGCGTTCGAGCAGCTGTCGCACATGAAGGGTGGCCCATCGATCGAGGTGCTGCTCGACTTGGCCTTGGGGCAGGACGCGTCCATCGCAAAAGAGGCGGCCAACGTTCTCAAAACTCAGGTATTTCTCTACGAGGCAGACACGGACCGTTTGAAGCAGGCGTTCGAGAGTGGCAGTGCCATCGCCAAGGACATCATCGAGAGCTATGCCAAGGCTGAGTTCTTCACCAAGCTGCCCGACATACCGGAGCGCATCGACGTGGTCACCTACGTCGCTGGCGTGGGCGACATTTCCACCGACTTGCTGTCGCCGGGGAGCGAGGCCCACTCTCGCTCCGACCGCGAGCTGCACGGCAAGTGCCTCATCGACGAGAAGGCGCAACGTGAGCTAGTCGAACTGCAGAAGCAACATCCCGACAAGCGGGTCATGCTGATCGCCGAGAAGGGCACCATGGGGGTCGGTTCGTCACGCATGTCCGGTGTGAACAACGTTGCGCTGTGGATCGGCAAACCGGCGAGCCCCTACGTGCCATTCATCAACTTCGCTCCCGTCGTGGCGGGTACCAACGGCATCTCACCCATCTTCTTGACCACCGTGGGCGTGACCGGCGGCATCGGTATCGATCTGAAGAACTGGGTGAAGAAAGTAGACGCTGACGGTAACGTCGTTCGAGACGCTGACGGCGAGCCTGTGCTCGAGCAAGCGTACTCCGTCGATACGGGTACCGTGCTGACCATCGACACCAAGAAGAAGAAGCTCTACCAGGGGGACAAGGAGCTCATCGACGTCTCCAGCGCTTTCACCCCCCAGAAGGTGGAATTCATGAAGGCAGGCGGCTCCTATGCTGTCGTGTTCGGCAAGAAGCTGCAGACCTTCGCCGCGCAGACGTTGGGTATCGAAGCGCCGGCCGTGTACGCACCCTCCAAGGAGGTCTCCCACGAGGGCCAGGGGCTGACCGCCGTCGAGAAGATTTTCAACAAGAACGCGGTGGGCACTACTCCGGGCAAGGTCTTGCATGCTGGCTCGGATGTCCGCGTCCAGGTGAACATCGTTGGTTCACAGGACACGACCGGGCTGATGACCTCCCAGGAATTGGAGATGATGGCGGCGACGGTCATCTCACCCGTCGTAGATGCCGCATACCAGTCGGGTTGTCACACGGCCTCGGTTTGGGACAAGAAAGCCCAAGCAAACATCCCTCGGCTGATGAAGTTCATGAACGACTTCGGGCTCATCACCGCACGCGATCCGAAGGGCGCCTACCATTCGATGACGGACGTCATTCACAAGGTGCTCAACGACATCACCGTGGACGATTGGGCCATCATCATCGGCGGTGACTCGCACACGCGCATGTCCAAGGGGGTTGCCTTCGGCGCGGACTCAGGAACGGTGGCCTTGGCGCTGGCCACGGGCGAAGCGTCGATGCCCATTCCCGAGTCGGTCAAAGTGACGTTCAAGGGCAAGATGAAGGACCACATGGACTTCCGCGACGTCGTGCACGCGACACAAGCGCAGATGCTGGCCAAGTTCTCAGGCGAGAACGTCTTTCAGGGACGGATCATCGAGGTCCACATCGGCACCCTCGCCGCTGATCAGGCCTTCGCGTTCACGGACTGGACAGCCGAGATGAAAGCAAAGGCCTCGATTTGCATCTCCAAAGACGAGACCTTGATCGAGTCACTGGAGATCGCCAAGAGCCGTATCCAGATCATGATCGACAAGGGGATGGACAACGACAAGAAGGTCCTGCAGGGGTTGGTGGAGCTGGCGAACAAGCGCATCGCCGAGATCCGCTCCGGCGAAAAGCCCGCGCTCACCCCGGATGACAACGCCAAGTACTACGCCGAGTTCGAGGTGGATTTGGATCAGATCGATGAGCCCATGATCGCCGATCCGGACGTGAACAACGATGACGTGTCCAAGCGATACACGCACGACACGATTCGCGATTTGACCTACTACAAGGGAGAGAAGACGGTCGACTTGGGTTTCGTCGGCTCCTGCATGGTGCACAAGGGGGATATGAAGATCCTCGCTCACATGCTTCGCAACGTGAAGCAGAAGCAAGGTAAGGTCGAGTTCAAGGCGCCGCTCGTCGTCGCTCCACCGACCTACAACATCGTCGAAGAGCTCAAAGCGGAAGGTGACTGGGAGACACTGCAGGAGTACGCGGGCTTCGAGTTCGACGACTCTGCTCCCAAAGGCTCTGCGCGCACGAAGTACGACAACATGATGTACCTCGAGCGTCCCGGCTGCAATCTGTGCATGGGTAACCAGGAGAAGGCTGAGAAGGGTGATACCGTGATGGCAACGTCCACCCGTCTGTTCCAAGGGCGCGTAGTCGCAGACTCACCCGACAAGAAGGGCGAATCGTTGTTGGCCTCGACTCCAGTCGTCGTGCTCTCCACCATCCTGGGCCGCACCCCGACGATCGACGAGTACAAGGCAGCAGTGGCAGGCATCGAGCTAACCAAGTTCGCGCCGCCCGTCGACGCGATGAGCACGTCGGGAGACCGCCCGATGCAGCTTCGCCTGACGAAGTGAGGTGAGCGTGGCCAAGCGGGCTCGCACCGTCGGCGTGGCGCCCGCTTGGCCTAACTTGCCCAACGCAACAAGCAGCGTGCTCTCCGTGTTCGGAGCAGCCGAGTGACATCGCTTGTACCTGCTCGCGCGACGCAGAAAACTCAGAGCGCTCGCCGGGGACGGTGTGCAACACGGAGGGCACTGTCGCGTACTGCCACGCGCCCCTCAACTTCGACGCAGGGTCTCACCTCGAAGGTCGGCGATAGTCTGTCCATCGCCACGACGTTCACACTCAAGTACGACAACAACCCGCTTCCGGGACGGCAGTGGCATTCCGTGGGGTTGTGTTCTGTCGGTGAAACAAAGGAACCCTGCAGTGTTCGGGAAAATTCTCGGATAGCTGCTGTTCATGATGCAGTGCGCAACAATCATGTTCACTGATTGCCTCATCGAAAGAACGGCGATGGTTGTGCCAGATCTTGCGAGTGTGTCAGGTGTTTCGGGCAGAGTGATCAGGGTTGGTCACGTGGGCATCGATGAATTCGTTCGGCACGGGGGTTGCTGTGCTGGGGGTACCAATGGCCCCCGCAGGGTGCGGTGGGACAACGGAGGGAGATCGACAATATGCAAACCAAACGAAAAATCATGTCTGCCTTGTTCTACTTGATGTTAGGCTCGGCCACTGGCGGGTGCTCGCGCTCTTCAGACGATGTTGGAGACGGCGTCTCGGAAACGGGGACGCTCAGTTTTCCATTGGCCGCACAAGGTGAATCGGGGACGCTCTACCATTTGCGCAATGCGATATTCGAGATCCGGGACGTACGAACTGGTCGACTGCGCGCCACGTTGGAGAGTGACGAACAACCCTTCAGTCCAATCATGCGAGCTGAGTTGGATGCGGGCGATTATGTAGTCACGCTGTTGCCGGGCTGGTTCATAGAGATAGGAGATGGTGGCTTGGGTGGGGGCCCGACGCCCGTGCCACAGCCGAGTCCATTCCCCCCCCCACCCGGCCCGACGCAAGTCGGCGGACTGGAGGCCCCCATCGTGTCCGGCACGGTGCCGGTGGCTAGCGGGGGGCAACCTGGCGCGCCCGCTCCGGCCGTGGAAGATGGTGGCGCAGAAGAAGAGGACGAGGAGGCGAGCGATGTAGGTGACATCACGGACGAGGGTGACTTCACCGATGGGGAGGACTTCCCCGACGATGACCCTTTTCCGGGGGAGAGAGTCAACGCAGCGCTCGAGAGTGACGCCGTTCAGAACGTGTCCGTCTTCGCGGACTCGGAGAGCTTCGTTTTTTACACCTTCCGAGTCGGGGACAACGTGATCAACTTTGGACCCGGGGGGGTGAACGTCATCTTCGAGGTGATCGAAGATGGTGTCAGCGGTGGCGACCTCTGCTCAAACCCGGACGCCGCACGCCGTTCAAGCGTGATCGAGACCAACCTGGATGCGCTGAACTTCCACACCCTGCGTGACGCCTTTGATTTCATGGCAATCAACGAAGGCTTTGGCACGGACGGGGAGACGCTCTACCAGCAGATCATCGACAGCTATGCTTCGGCGGAAAATGGACAACTCGATGATGCCGTTCACTGCGACGACGAATTGACGGACGGGGAGCCCTCACTCAACGGCTATCCGATCTTCTGCGACCGAGCCGAACGCTTTCAGTTCGACAATCTAGACTTCTGGGTCCCGACCGCGTTCGTCAATCGGTTCGATTTGGCGCCCGTCAATGGCGCCCACTGCGGGCAGCAGCGCATGATCTTTGCCAACAACCAGCAAGGAAGGATGTTCTTCATTCTCGAAGCCCAAATCCCTAACCCAGATCCCGACGCTGGTATCGAGGGGTGTGTGCCTCTGGCTGAGTTCTGGGCGGAGCAGACCCAGATCGAAGATGCTTTCGCAAGGGGTGCACGAATGTTCGAGGCCTTCTTCTTGGGTACCTCCGAGCTGGCAGAGCATGGCTTCGGTCCTTTCGTGACGGCCAGCAACTACACGGTTGGCAGTGGACAAATCCGCACCAACAACTTTGACGACTTTATCTGGACGTTGCGCGAGTTCAAGTTGAGCCAGGACGACGGTGAGCTGAAGGCTATTCCATTTCCCGTCGCTGAGTCGCCGCATGGGCGACTGTGGAACGATGAGCTGGACCTGCCTGCGGGAGAGGAATGCCGTGAGGTTTTCCTCGAGTCCGCTGAAGGGGTGTTGACGGGGCGTCCTGCCCAAATGAGTTTCGTCGTGCCGCAGGCTTGCAAGGATTCCGAGAGCCAGAATGACTTCAGTCAGGCCTATGCCGAGCAGATGTTCAACGGCAGCGGTGCCCTGGTTGACCAACTCGATGAACTGGGCGCGAATTTCGGATTGAATGCCGGCGACGTTGCGACTCGCGCTCAATTCGCTGGGTCTTGCATCGGTTGTCACGTGGAGGCAAATGGCGCATTCCTCGGCAACGACTTCTTCGCTCCCTTCTCACTCGACTTCGTGCATGTCGGAGAGTTCACGGACCGATGTCCCGACGGCGGGGATTGTTTCGCCATCTCGCAGGGTCTCCAAGATGAGTTCCTACCGCATCGAATTGATGTTCTGGATTCAATTGTTGGAGTCGAGCTGCCGCCGCAGTGTCAAGAAGAGACCGATGCAGACGGCGGTGTCGACATGCCTGGAGAGCCCTCGCCGGCGCCCACCGTGCCATCGACGCCCAGCGTGCCGCCGCCCCCACCCGGTGCCCAACCCCCTGCCGCTATTCCCGACGCGGACGTTCCTGTCGCGGACCTCGTCGAAGCCGACGAAACGGTACGGGAGCAGATCGGCGGCCGCACTCTGGGTGGTCAGCTCGCGACTGTGAATCACTGACAGTGTCGACAGGGCATGGCTCGCCGTGCGCGCCATGCCCTGCGTCGTGCGATACGGGCTAGCCCACCCACTGCCGCGCGTTGTCGAACAGGCGCATCCAGGGGCTGTCTTCGCCCCAGCCCTTGGGCGCCCACGAGAGCTGCACCGTGCGGAACACACGCTCGGGATGCGGCATCATGATGAGTGCCCGACCCGTCGTCGATGTCAGCCCCGTGATGCCGTGTGGACTGCCGTTCGGGTTTTCGGGATAGTGCTGGGTGACCTGCCCGCGGTTATCTACGTAGCGCAGGGCAACGCTGGCTCGTTCGTCACTGTCCGCCTCGAACTCTGCCCGTCCTTCACCGTGGGCTACCGCGATTGGCAACAAGGAGCCGGCCATGCCCTGAAGGAAGATGTTGGGGCTCTCCTCCACCTGGACCATGGACAGCCTAGCCTCGAACTGCTCGGAACGATTCCGCACGAAACGTGGCCAGTGCTCAGCCCCAGGGATCAGTTGCTTCAAGCCGCTCAAGGCCTGACACCCGTTGCACACGCCCAGAGTGAAACGTCGTTCATCCGCGAAGTACTGGCTGAACGCGTCACGCGCGCCTGCGTGATAGAGAACTGACTTGGCCCACCCGCCGCCAGCACCCAACACATCGCCGTAGCTGAACCCGCCGCACAGAACGAGGCCCCTGAACTCCGCGAGATCGACCTGCCCCGACAGTACATCCGTCATGTGCACATCGATGGCGCGAAAGCCCGCGCGGGTGAACGCTGCGGCCATCTCCACCTGGCCGTTGACGCCCTGCTCCCGCAGAATCGCCACCTTCGGGCGCTCCCGGGTGGCCAGCGCTTCCAGCGACGGGCGCGCCAATTCGAAACTGAGCTTGGGCGATAGCCCGGGGTCGTCTACGTCGCAGTTCTTCTCATATTCCTCTGCGGCGCACTCGGGATTGTCTCGCAGCGACTGCATGCGCAGCGTGGTGTCGGAGTAGAGTCTGCGTAGTGCCTCGAGCTCCACCTGGTAGACCGGCGCTCCGAAGACCCGCAACTCGAGACGCGGTCGCTCGATTGGGCTGCCGACCACGTGCACCTGACGACGCCACTCCAGCCCGTGTTGTGAGAGCGTCGCCAACACGCGCTCCAAGTCCTTGGCGCGCACTTGGAGCACCGCCCCGAGTTCCTCGGCAAAAAGGGCACGTACGGGATCTCCGCCCACGCCATCCAACTCCACCGAAACGCCGCAGTTGCCGGCAAACGCCATCTCGCACAGAGTAACCAACAGGCCGCCGTCGGAGCGGTCGTGGTAGGCGAGCAGCAAGCCATCTCGGTTCAACCGCTGCACGGCGTCGAACATGCCGCGCAAGAGCGCCGGATCGTCGACGTCGGGCGGTGTATCGCCCACCTGATTGAACACGGACAACAGTATCGAACCGCCCAATCGATTGCGCCCTGCGCCGAGATCGATCAACACGAGCGCCGTATCCTCGTCACGGCTGAGCTCGGGCGTGAGCACTCGCCGTGCATCCACCATGCGCGAGAATGCCGAAACGATGAGGGACAACGGCGCAACCACCGCATGCTCGCCGTGCTCATCTTGCCAGCGAGTCTGCATGCTCATCGAGTCTTTACCGACAGGAATGGCGATGTCGAGAGCCGGGCAAAGCTCGAGTCCGACGGCTGTGACGGCGTCGAATAGGGCTTGATCCTCACCCGGATAACCCGCAGCTGCCATCCAGTTGGCGGAGAGCTTGATCTCGCTCAACTTGAAGATAGGCGCTGCCATGATGTTCGTCAGCGCTTCGCCAACGGCGAGACGCGCCGCTGCCTTCGAGTCCAACAGAGCGCACGGGGTGCGTTCTCCAAGCGCCATCACCTCGCCGGTGTAGTTATCGTAGTCGGACAGGGTGACCCCACAGTCCGCCACCGGGACTTGCCAAGGACCAACCATCTGGTCCCGCGCGACGAGACCCGTCACCGTGCGGTCCCCGATCGTGATGAGGAACGTCTTGTCACCGACCGTGGGCGACAAGAGCACCCGACGGACGGCCTCCGCCAGATCGATTCCTTCCACGGTGGCAGGCTCCGGATCGAGCTCTTGACGTTCGAAGGAGCGGGTCATCTTGGGCGGCTTGCCCAGCAGCACCGACAGTGGCAAGTCGATGGGATCGGCTGCGTCCACCCCATCAGAAAGTCGCAAGCGGTCCTCTGCTAGCACTTCTCCAACGACGGCAAAGGGGCAGCGCTCGCGCTTGCAGAGCGCTGCAAACTCGTCGAGTCGCGAGCGGTCGATGGCGAGCACGTAGCGCTCTTGGGCTTCGTTGCACCAGACCTCCATTGGGCTCATGCTGGGCTCGGCGTTGGGGATCTCGGACAACGAGAAGTGTGCGCCCTTGCCCGCATCGTGTACCAACTCAGGAAAGGCGTTCGATAGGCCTCCCGCCCCGACGTCGTGAATGGACGCGATCGGCGACTCGTCGCCGAGGGCACAGCAACGGTCGATGACCTCCTGACAGCGCCGTTGAATTTCCGGGTTGCCTCGCTGCACACTCGCGAAGTCCAAATCCTCGTGGCTCTTTCCCTGCTCCATCGAGGAGGCTGCGCCGCCGCCCAACCCGATGAGCATTGCCGGGCCGCCCAGTACGACCAAGGCGCACTCGGTGTCGAACAAGCGTTTGTGCGTCAACGACGGGCGGATGTTGCCGACTCCACCCGCCAACATGATGGGCTTGTGGTAACCACGCACCGCTTTGCCACCGATGCCGTCGAACTCCTGTTCGAAGGTACGAAAGTAGCCGAGGATATTTGGACGGCCAAACTCGTTATTGAATGCAGCACCACCCAAGGGGCCTTCCAGCATGATCGACAATGCACTTTGGATGCGCTCCGGCTTGCCGTGGTCCACCTCCCAAGGACGAACGTGCCCTGGAATGCGGAGGTTCGAAACGGAGAAACCCACCAACCCCGCTTTGGGTTTCGAGCCCCGCCCGGTCGCTCCCTCGTCACGGATTTCGCCGCCGGAGCCTGTGGCGGCGCCCGGATGGGGCGAAATCGCCGTCGGGTGATTGTGAGTCTCCACCTTCATCAGCACCGGGGCGTCTTCGTAGTGGCGTTCGTACTCCCCATTCGCATTGGGCCAGAAGCGGGCGCTAGCGTACCCGCGCATCACCGATGCGTTATCCTTGTACGCTGAAATTATACCACTTGGGCTTTTCTCGAACGTGTTCCTGATCCGATCGAAGAGGGAGAGCTGCTCGGGCCGCCCGTCCACTACCCATTCAGCGCGAAAAATCTTGTGACGACAGTGCTCGCTATTGGCCTGCGCGAACATCATCAATTCCGCGTCGGTGGGATTGCGACCCAAGCGTTCGAAACTCTCGACGAGGTAGTCGATTTCGTCCGGCGCCAAGGCCAGCCCCCACTCCGTGTTGGCCGCCTGGAGCGCAGACTTGCCGCGCGCCAACAGATCGACGGTTCGAGTCGCGCGCGGCGCGGCGTGCTCGAAAAGCGTCGCCCCAGCGTCGAAGGACGGCAGAACGGTTTGGGTCATCCGGTCGTGCAAGCGCGCTTCCAAGGCTGCTCGGTACTCGACACTGAGGTGGGCCTTCGACTCCACGCTGGCGTCGAAAACCAGCCGGTAGCAGATACCTCGCTCCAATCGCTGCACCGCGGACAGTCCACAAACCTGGGCGATGTCGGTTGCTTTGGACGACCACGGGGAGATGGTGCCCAGGCGGGGAGCAACGACGACCTGCAGCGTCGCGCCGCGAGGTTCGTCAGCAGCCTCGTCCCGCGGACCGTACGACAGCAGTTGCTCCAGACGCTCGGTTTCCCCCTCGCTGAGCTCTGACCCTCCCGCGAGTTCGACGAAATGAATGTAGCGGGCCGCCACGAGAATCAGCTCCGGTGCCACCCCCCGAAGCTCCGTCAGGAGCTTGTTGGCACGAAAGGCGGACAGGGCTCGCGGACCATTGAGCCAAAACATGTCCGGCGTTTGTCGCAGTCGGCTCGCCGTGTCCACCCGCAAAGGCAGGGGACCGGCCCACGACCCCAGTTCCGACGGGCGATGAGCCACTGGCGACGAGCGTTCGCTTGGGCCCCGCCAAGGCAGAAGGACGCCCAACGTATCTCATCGGCACGAGCTGCGTCGTGTCACCTGCGCAACACCCGCGGGTCCGAAAGCGCCGAGGAGCGCATCAGCCGCACGGAAATGTGTGGTGTAAAATTCATTAATATCAAATACTTGGTGATCCATCACCACGGGACCAGTGCCGATCCCGTGGCGCCGTCAGTGCCCCGCTGGGCCAGGTAAGCGTCCCGGCGACAAAGGCGCATTTGGGTGGCACACGCCGCCGGGTGGCGACTAGTCTCCGCCGCCCCAATGCGCTTCCTCTGCATCTCCGACATTCACGGCAACGCCGCCGCTCTTCGCAAAGTGTTGGCGGAGGCGGACGCACGCGGCTTCGACCAGATCATCGCTTGTGGAGACCACCTCTTTCCCGGGGCCGAACCACTGGCAACGTGGAAGTTGCTCGTCGAGCGCAACGCGCTCTGCGTTCAAGGCCTGACGGACCGTGCAGTGGCGACCATCGAGCCCGGAGACCTGAACCCGGAAAGCGAAGAACAGGAGGAACGCCTCGAGCTCCTGCTGAACTTCCACGACGAGCTGGGCGAGCTCATCGTGGCTCGCCTGGCCCGACTCAAGGACACCGCCCGGCTGCCCCTCGAGTCCGGACACGAGATGGTGATCGTTCATGGCTCGCCGAGTGATCCGACGGAATCGATGAGCGCCGAGATGGACGACGACGAGCTCAGTGCCCTGATCGGCGACGACCCCGCAGACGTCATCGTGTGCGGCGGAAGCCACGTACCCTTCGTGCGGCAGCTGGACGAGATTCGTATCGTCAACGTCGGTTCAGTGGGTGAGTCGCCCACGCCGGGTGTCGCGAACGCGACCATCATCGAGAGCACCCCACTCGGCGTTGACATCCGACCATTTGACGTCGACGTTTCCGGAAGTTGACGCTTCGTCGAGCGGACGCTTTGACAACGCCGGAGCGTGCAGGCGGCCTGTTTCACGAGAGTAGAACGCTGGCTGGACAAGGGCGATCCACAGTGGTAGCGCGCAGAAGCAACTATAGACGCCAGCGCCGGAGGATATCGTGTCGAGTAGCTCCCTGGATTCGTTCAAGACGAAGAGCACCCTAGAACTCTCCAACAAGACCCTGAGCTACTACAGCTTGCCCAGGTTCGCCGAAGCGAGTGGCAAGGACGTATCTCGCTTGCCCTACGCGCTACGCATCTTGCTGGAGAACCTGCTGCGCTGCGAAAACGGCGGCAGCGTCACCAAAGACGACATCCTGGGTCTTGCTGGCTGGGATCCCAAGGCCAAGCCAAGCGAGGAGATCGCGTTTCACCCGGCCCGCGTGGTGTTGCAGGACTTCACCGGCGTTCCCGCCGTGGTCGACTTGGCGGCCATGCGCGACGCGATGGCTGCCATGGGCGGCGATCCGGCCCGCATCAACCCGCTCTTTCCCGCGGAGCTCGTCATCGACCACTCGGTACAGGTAGACGAGTACGGCAGCGCCGGAGCACTGGTTCGAAATACGGACCTCGAGTTCGAGCGCAACAACGAGCGCTATCAGCTGCTGCGCTGGGGTCAAGAAGCACTGGACAACTTCTCCGCCGTCCCGCCGGGCACGGGCATCGTGCACCAGGTGAACCTCGAGTACCTGGCGCGCGTCATCTTCGAGCAAGATGGCGTCGCCTACCCGGATACGCTGGTAGGCACGGATAGCCACACCACGATGATTAACGGCATCGGTGTGCTCGGGTGGGGTGTTGGCGGCATCGAAGCGGAAGCCGCGATGCTCGGGCAACCGATCAACTTGCTGGTGCCGAACGTGGTGGGGTTCCGACTCAAAGGCGCGCTGCCCGAAGGAGCGACCGCCACGGATCTCGTCCTGACAATTACGAAGATCCTGCGCGACAAGGGCGTGGTTGGAAAGTTCGTCGAGTTCTACGGTGAAGGCCTCGCCCACATGCCGCTGGCTGACCGCGCCACCATCGCCAACATGTCTCCCGAGTTCGGCTCGACCTGCGGCATCTTCCCCATTGATGCGGAAACCATTCGCTACCTGCGGTTCTCTGGTCGCAGCGAAGAGACCGTGGAACGGGTGGAAGCCTACGCCAAGGCACAGGGCCTGTTCCGCACGAACGAGACGCCCGATCCCGTCTACAGTGACACTCTCGAGCTCGATATTTCCACCGTCGTTCCGAGCCTAGCAGGCCCCAAGCGTCCCCAAGACAAGGTGGCGCTGAGCGACATGAAGCCGGCTTGGGCGAACGCTCTCGAGCAGCTCCTGGGGCTCTCCAAATCTGGCAAGAAGGACCCTGCAGCCACGGTGCCAACAGAGTTGGATAGCAGCAAGTTCGACCTGGGTCACGGCGCCGTGGTGATCGCCGCTATCACGTCTTGCACGAATACGAGCAACCCCAGTGTGATGATGGGCGCGGGATTGTTGGCCAAGAACGCCCATGAGAAGGGGCTATCCACCAAGCCGTGGGTCAAGACGAGCCTCGCGCCCGGCTCCCAGGTCGTCACCGAGTACTTGAAGGCAGCCGGAGTTCTCTCGGACCTCGAGGCACTCAAGTTCAACGTCGTGGGTTACGGCTGCACGACGTGCATCGGAAACAGCGGCCCGCTCCCAGCGAGCATTGCCAAGTCGGTAGAGGACGGGGACTTGGTCGTCGCCTCCGTGCTGAGCGGTAACCGCAACTTCGAAGGGCGAATCAATCCCCATGTGCGCGCCAACTACTTGGCGAGCCCGCCCCTAGTCGTCGCCTACGCTCTGGCGGGCCGCGTGGATTTCGATTTTGACAACGATCCCCTCGGCACCGGCAAAGACGGCAAGCCCGTCATGCTGAAAGACATCTGGCCATCGGCAGCGGACGTATCGAAGGCACTCTCGACGTCACTGTCGCGCGAGATGTTCCAAAGCAAGTACGCCGATGTCTTCAAAGGCCCTTTGCAATGGCAGAATCTCGAAGTACCCAAGGGGGATCGCTTCGCTTGGGATCCGAAGAGCACGTATGTGCGTTTGCCAACGTTCTTCGAAGGCATCCCCAAGACACCGACGACCCCCGAGAACATCCAGGGCGCGCGCGTGCTGGCCAAGCTGGGTGACTCGGTAACTACGGACCACATCTCGCCGGCCGGCTCCATTGCCAAGAATTCACCCGCCGCCAAGTACCTGGCCGACAATGGCATCGCGCCGAAGGACTTCAACTCCTACGGCTCACGACGCGGCAATCACGAGGTCATGATGCGCGGCACCTTCGCCAACGTACGACTGCGCAACCAGCTGGCACCTGGTACCGAAGGCGGCATCACGCGTCATTTGCCGGATGGCGAGCAGATGAGCATCTTCGACGCCGCGGAAAAGTACAAGGCTGAGGGCGTGCCTTTGATCGTGCTGGCGGGCAAAGAGTACGGCACCGGCTCTTCCCGCGACTGGGCCGCCAAAGGCACGTTCATGTTGGGCGTCAAGGCCGTCATCGCGCAATCCTTTGAGCGCATTCACCGCAGCAATCTGATCGGCATGGGTGTCCTGCCGCTGCAGTTCAAGGACGGCGAAAGCACCGACACCCTCGGACTGAGTGGCGAGGAGATCTTCACCGTCTCCGGCATCGCCGATGACTTGGCACCGGGCAAGATACTCGAGATCACCGCGACTGCTGCCGACGGATCCAAGAAGGAGTTCGAGGCGCTCACCCGCATCGACACTGCCGGCGAGCTCGATTACTACCGCCACGGCGGGATCCTGCAGTACGTGCTGCGCCAACTGCTCGCTGCCTGAGGCTTTGTCCTCCGTCGAGTTTCAGCGGTTCTTGCGCCAGCACTCCGTCGGAGTGCTGGCGTTGATTGTCATTGCGCTCGCATACGTCGATTTGAAGAGTGACTTGGCGGAGCTCTCGCGGAAAGTCGGGCGGAGCGATACGACAGCGGGCGATCCGCACGCACCGGACCCAGGCTCCGCTCCCGGCGCAGGCGCCGCCGATGGAAAGACGGCCCCCGAAGCGACTGGCCCCACCATCGACGCGAGACACCCTCAATCCGCGGGAGGGCCAGGCCCCGTGGCCCCTCAGCCGCAGGAACGTGAAACGTCTCCCGAGCGCAACGCTGTCTGCGCCGAACGACGAAGCCTCACCCCGATTCCTTGCACAAGAGCGACGGAGTGCGAGGCACTGACGAAGTTTAGACCAAGCTACGTCCGTCGTGTTCGGGCGCGGCTTGGTGACGGTGAGATCCACCTCTGTAAACCTGCGCCCTAAGGCGCGACGCGACGGCCACCACCTAGAGCACCGACCACAACAGGCGCAGGCCCGTCAGCACCATCACGCCCACTAGGGCGGCGAAGATGAGGCCACTGCCACGTTGGATCGCCCAGCGCGTGCCGAAGTGTGCACCCACCACGTTCCCCAAGCCCAGGACGATACCCGCCGTCCACTCCACCTGCCCCATCCAGGCAAACCAGGCAACGGCCGGCAGGGTCCAGATCCCGACCAACGCCAACTTGAGCCCGTTGGCCACCTTCAGATCGACACTGAGGAAGGCGGGGAGCGTCATCAACAGCAGTAAGCCCACGCCGGCTTGCAGGAAACCGCCGTACACGCCCACGAACAACAGCGCAACGCCGAGGGGCCAACGAGAACCGCTGGGCAACTGCTGCGGGGCCACGATGCGCTTGCGACGCGCCCACAAGAGCACAGTGAACACCAAGAAGAAGACTCCCACCGCGCCGCGGAACGGTTCGGGATCGAGCTGACTCGCGACGTAGATCCCGAGCAAGGCGCCAGGCAACAACCAACCGATCGAGCGCCCGAGCGCACGGCCATCAACGGGCACTTCGCGGTGATACAGCCACGTCGCGTAGACGGTCTGCAAGAGGATCGCGACCCGGTTGCTGCCGTTAGCAACCTGGTCGGATAGACCAAGCAACAGCAGCGAAGGCAGTGTGAGAAACGATCCACCGCCGGCCACGGTGTTGACGACTCCCGCCACAAATCCGGCCAAGACCACCAACAAAACAAACCATGGCTCGACCATCACGCTCGCCTGCGCCGCAATCTAACATGACCGCGGGGCAGCCGTCTCAACCGGTGTTGCGCATGCCTGCCGCGATGCCGTTGACCGTCACCACAAAGGCTTCCAGGAGCATGTCATCGAGCTTTCCTTCGTCTTGCTGGGCGCGGATACGGCGTAGCAACTCGACCTGAAGCACGTTGATCGGATCCATGTAACGGTTGCGGAGTTCGAGACCGACACGGATCTCCGGGTTGTTGGCCAGCAAGTGCTCATTGCCGCTCACCTTGAGCACTGCCTCTTCGGTCTTCTGCAAGGCAGCCCGGAGCTCTGCTCCCAGAGAATGCAACTCTGGAGGAACGAGCCCCTTGTCATAGCCTTCCGACGGCGCCGGATCGGCCTTGGACAGCACCATCTCAATCAAGTCGACGGTGGAGCGGAAGAAGGGCCAGTGCTGGTACATCTCACGCAATTCATCGCCGTGTCCCTGCTCGATAGCTTGGCTCACGGCCGCACCCGTGCCCAACCACGAAGGTAAGCAAAGCCGGTTTTGCGTCCACGCGAAGATCCAGGGAATGGCGCGCAACGTCTCGATGCCGCCGCCCTTGCGGCGACGCGCCGGACGGCTGCCGATGTTGAGCAATCCGAGCTCCTGCTCGGGCGTCGCCTTGCGAAAGTACTCGACGAAGCGGGGCTCACCCCGCACGACGGAACGATAGCTTTCGCAGGAAGAGACGGCGAGGTGCTCAGCGCGCTCACGCCACGCCGCTTCGGGTCGGCGCGGTGGATCGAGGGTCGCGTCAATGGTCGCCGAGACGTACGTCTCGAACGTGGTCATGGCGACCCGAGGGTTACCAAACTTGGCTTGAATCATCTCGCCTTGCTCGGTCACGCGCAGGGTGCCGATGATGGACCCAGCAGGCTGCGACTGGATGGCGAGGTGGGTGGGCCCGCCGCCACGAGCCACGGTGCCCCCGCGGCCGTGGAAGAGTGTCGGATGCACCTTGACCTCCTGACAGGCGGCCACGACTTCTTCTTGTGCCTTGTACAGCTCCCAGTTCGCTGCGAGCCGCCCGCCATCCTTCGCGGAGTCGGAGTAACCGACCATGATTTCTTGCTTGCCGTCGATGTGCTGCAAGTACCAGGGGATGCGGAACAGCCGACGCATGACGTCACCCGCTCGGCGCAAGTCGTCAATCGTCTCGAACAGCGGCGCGACGCGTTGTGGCGTCTGGTTGCCAACGGCCTTCTGCAGCAGCTCCACCGCCAACACGTCCGAAGGCTGGCGCGCCATCGAGATGACGTAGGCCCCCAACGCCTCGGGGCCGATTTCTTTGGCGACGCGCATCGTGTCGAGCACGTCTTGCACCTCGGGCGACGCGGGTAGATCCGGTGGAATCAGCGGGCGCTTGTTGGCGAGTTCAGCCACCAGGAACTCCTGGCGCTTCTCTTCTGGCCATTCGGCGTAGTCGCCCAACTCGAGATGCCGCGTGATCGCGGAGATAGCCTCGGTGTGGCGATCGCTCTCTTGGCGAATGTCCAAGCGCGCCATCGTCAAGCCGAAGCAGGACAGACGCCGAATGGTATCCAGCAAGCGCCCGTGCGCGACGGATTCCTGTCCGACCGCGCACAACGATCGGTAACACAGGAGCAGCACGTCGCGCAGCTCGTCACTGCGGACGTA
Organism: Polyangiaceae bacterium; assembly: GCA_050298815.1. Lineage (GTDB taxonomy): Bacteria > Myxococcota_A > Polyangia > Polyangiales > Polyangiaceae > SZUA-265. The sequence goes on along the minus strand of JBNKUV010000001.1, from coordinate 154,436 downwards.
CACCTCTCCCTCGGGCGGCGTGCGGCCGTCCAACAGCGCCTCCATGCGGAGCTTGGTATTGGCGAGCTTGTCCTTCGCCTCTCGCAAGATCTCGCGGTAGGGCTCCGGCGTGTCGCCCACCTTCGCCCGAAGCTCAGAATTGCAAGATCGCGACGATAGCTCCGAGCGCAGGGAGTCGATCTCTTGGGAGAACAGCGAGGCAGCCATCCAGCGTCCCAACCACGTGGCTCGGCGTGTCACCTCCGGCGTCACGTTCGGGTTGCCGTCCCTATCGCCGCCCATCCACGAACCAAAGCGGATCGGTGCGGCGTCCAGCGGTAGCCCCCGGTCAGTGTGTTTGCGCAGAACGCGATCCAAGTCCCTCAACCAGACTGGCAGTGAGTGCCAAGCAATCTGCTCCAACATGACCAACCCGCCACGAGCCTCCTCGATCGGCGTGGGTTTCTCGCGATTCACCTCGTCCGAATCCCAAATCGAGGTGATCTCCCGCGACAGTGCCTCCGGTAGGTCCGAATCCGAAAAAGCCCAGTGACGCTCCGCAGAATCCCGACGCGACAACAGCTCGGTCAGCGCATTGTACTTTTGCAACAAAGTGCGCCGCACGACTTGAGTCGGGTGGGCTGTGAGCACGAGCTCGATTTCCAGCCGCGAAACGGCGTCATGCAGCTGCCCCTTCTTGATCCCCTTGTCGATCAAGGTGGCAAAGGACTGGTCACAACTACTCATCAACCCACTCTGCCAACCGCTGCCAGTCTCTTCGCCTTTTGCGGCGGCGAGCAGCTCCCGCTGCCGATGGTGCGACTCGGCGATGTTGACCAAGGTGAGAAAGAGCGAAAATGCCCGAGCAACAGGCAACGCCTCGCCTACGGGCAAGCTAGCCAAGGTGCTGGAAAGGCGCTCTGCGGCGATGCCGTCCCCGCTCCGAGCCCGTTTCGCTAACGAGCGAACGTCTTCGACACGGTCGAAAATCGCGTTCCCTGCGTGGGTTTTCAGGATGTCTCCGAGCAGCGCTCCTAGGCTACGAATGTCTTCGCGAAGCGCTTTGGGTTGTTCCGGCATGAGTTTTTCTCCATCATCGACTCGGTGGGACCGCAGCCGGCCTCAGGTATCGTCGAGTTCGTCCAGCTCCCGATCTAGGCGCTGATCGAGCTCCTTGCGGTCGGCTGGAGGTTTCTTTTCGGTTTCGGGTTTCTCGGGCGCCGCGATGACCTTGCTCGGCCTGACCAACGCTCGAAGGAGCAGGATCAAGAGAAGCAATGCAGCGATCGTCACCACGACGGGCAGCACCGAATCCAGCGCCGTGCTTGGTGCCCCGGTGAGATCCTTGTGCGTACGCTTCTTCAGCGCGGCTTTGATCTCCTCATTGCTCATGCCCTCCGCAACCATGTCACGGATGTCTTCACGCCACTCCGTGGCATACGGACTGGGGCAGGAATCGAGGGTTCTGCCGGGGCAGAACGGACTCATGATCGTGCGGGACAGGTCCTGGGAACGGCGCAACTGCTCTTCGTTGCTCTCGGCCGCGCCCGATTGAGCGTGTACCTGGTCGGGCGCAACGGCAAGCAAGAGCGAAAACCCGATGACGAGGACAGATAGCGCCTGGCGCATCGAATTTCGCATGGACTCGAGCATAGTCACAGCCCTTGCCCGAGGGGAGCCCATTCGTCAACAGGACCCTGAACGCCGAAGATTCCAACTGGCGACTTCCTGGAGTACAAGCGCCCGCAATGCTGCCGATAGCGCAAGTCCCCCGAACCGTCTGTAATCGCCTCGACGGCCTACTGTTCGATTTGGACGATACAGTGCTGGATCACGGACGCTTGGCGCTGGACACGTATGAGGCCATTTGCCGCCTGGCGGAACGAAAGATCGGCCTGGTGGGCGTCACTGGCCGCCCCGCAAGTTGGGGCCAGGTGCTTGTCCGTCAGTGGCCCTTGGATGGGATGGTGACGGAAAATGGCATCATCTCGCTCCATCAACAGGGTGGCCGAGTCGTTCAGAGCGACCGTTGTACCCCCGAAGCGCGTCGCCATCGCCGCGCCCGCTTGCACGAGCTGGCCGATCGACTGATGGCGCAATTTCCGTCACTGAAACCAACCGACGACTCGATGGGACGAGTCGGAGACTACACCTTCGACATCGGGGAGAACCTGAAGCTGACCACCGACGAGATACAGCACGCCAGTCGCGCTGCTGCGCAACTGGGCCTCAGGACTGTTGCCTCGAGCGTGCATCTGCACATCAGTCTGGACGTGGATGACAAGGCCACCGGCGCCCTACGCTTCCTGCACCAGGCAAAGGGCGTGGCACCGAGCGTGGCGCGGTCGCGTTGGGCTTTCATTGGCGACAGCGAAAACGACGCCCCCTGCTTCGCCGCCTTCGAAACGACGATCGGCGTCCAGAACCTGCGCGGCAACTTTTCCCTGCCGCCCCGCTACATCACTCGCGAGATGGCCGGCAAAGGCTTCGTCGAAGCCACCGGCCACCTGTTTCCGTAGCGTGGTCTCAGCGTGCTAGCTGCGGGAAGTTCTGCTCCGCCTCGCAGCCAAGCACGATGTCGATACGTGAGCTCGTGTCCGCGGTCACGGCGTCGCAAGAAGTCGGGCAGAGCAGGATCCGCGTCGGTGCCGTGTTGTCGTTGTAGTACCAACCGGCAAGATCGCCGCACTCATCGGCGGTCATCACGCGCCCGAGGGTTGCTTCCTCGCCACTCAAAGTCAGGGTGACGTTCACGCGGTCGATGTCCAATGTGGCGTTGCCCGTGGGTTGCGGCACTTGCAGATCACACGAGGCAACTTCACCTCGGATCTGGTTGAGGGCTTCGAGCAGCTCTTGCTCGGCGTTTTGCGAGCCGATGAAGATGCCGGATCCGGTACCACCCGCCGCCGCGATTTGGTCCATTTGATTCTCTTGCGACCCTTCGAGACCGATCGCGTACACGAGCACGCCATTGTCGTTGGCGTTTGCGGCCACGGCGGCGATCTCTCCGATGTCCTCGGTGCAGTCCTGGTACTGGGGAACACCGTCCGTCACGAACAGCACCACGACCTGCTCATCGACGTTCTGCGACTGACGCCCAATCGCCCACTCGGTGGCGCCGGACAGAGCGGCAAACATGGGCGTGCCCGCGAAGTCAGGCTGCGTCGCGTTGACGGCCTGAACGAGCGCGCTCTCCTGCGCGTCGCCCGCCGATGCCAGCACCTCGCCGAGGTCGACCTGGGGCGAAGCACACGCTGAAATGGTGTTGTTTCCGCAAGCCTCGGCATCACAGCCCGCAACTGGTTGATTGCCGAAGAAACGCAGCGCGATGCGGAGCCCAGCGCTATCGGGTGACTCGAAGAAGGCGATCATCGCCTCGCTGGCGTTCTGCCACTTGTTCGAATCGTCCATCGAAAGCGAGTTGTCCATCATCACGAACATGCTCACGGGAGTCAGTTCCCCCGTGTCGCGGGAGGTCGCGCACTCGTCGAGGACACTGCTTCCGCCGCTGCTGGTGTTCTCGTCGTTGACCAGGATCGGACCATCATTCCCCACTCCTCCGGGACCTTCGACGACGTACTGACGCATCCCACTGCACCGCCCATCGCTACTGCACGTACCGTCGCAGCCCACGTCCGGGGTGCATTCGGCGTAGCATGCATCGCCGTCGCAGAATTGCCCGCCGGGGCAGTCGTCATCGCGCTCACAGGAAGCGCCACAACTGACCTCGCTGCCGCAGACCTCCACGGGCTGTGCACCCGTCGCGGCCCCGGAGTCTGAGCCCTTCTCATCGTCGCTGCATCCGACGAGGGCCATGAGCAAAAGGGCGCCAAAGGTGAAGTCTCTTGGAGATAGCGGCATGAATGAGCTCCTGAAGGTGTGGGGCAAGGCTGACAAGGCGCGCAAGAGGCGACCTCGTAAGTTGGTCGGGACAAATTCCCCGGTGATCCACGTGGTCAGTTAGTGACCTCTCGACCTCAAGAATAGGCGAGAGTCCGACCGCAGTCGGCCGTCACAGAGGCGGTTTCTGTAACGCACCGCGTCAGTAGAATTTGATAACTATGTGCCAAGTATTCGTAATTCTTTCTCAAATACATCTCACCCGTGTCCTGTAGTCGACCACACGAGTGTTCGTTTCCAGGCGCAGTTTTTGGCCACAAACGGAAACGTGCCCGTGGGCTGTCTCAGATCGTGATCGGTTTGTCAGGGCCCGATCTGACCTCCGCGCGTCCCGATTTTGAATTGACCTCTCGCACCCCCCGCGCCAGAGTCCCCGGCGCTCGCGCCAGCGAGCGATGCGCCCCCGTAGCTCAGCAGGATAGAGCAGCGCTTTCCTAAAGCGGAGGTCGGACGTTCGAATCGTCTCGGGGGTACTCGTTTGTTTTGGGGACACTTCTGGATTCCCCAGAAGTTTCCCCCTCCAGCAGGCGGGGACCCGCCGTGACAGGTGGCGGCACCGCGTACACCCAGTTGCAGACCCTGCCGAATCGCCTGCTGGAGCCTCCCCCTTCAAGAAGTCCTGCTGGCCGCAGGGCCCTACGACGGGAAACGACGTCGGCGGCGGGAAAACGTCGCGAGACCTCACTTGAGCGGACGGGGGTTGACTCGGGAGCGCGGCTGCTGCGCAGCGCGCTGCGACTTGTGGCGGACTCCGATAACCTTCAGCCAACCTACTTGATTGCGGCGCGAATGCGCGCCAGCACTTGCGGAAGCCCGGAGAGCACATCCTGTTCACCAACCCGCAGCACCTGATAGCCGGAGGCGGCAAGAATGCGATCGCGGCGTGCATCAGCGCGGCTGCGACCTGTGTGCCAGCCGCCATCGACCTCCACTATCAAGCGCACTGCGCAGGCGTAGTAATCCGCTATGTACCCCTGAAGCACTACTTGCCGCCGAAAGGCAACCCCCAGATTCGAGCGCCGCAGCGCCTGCCACAACACCCACTCAGAGTACCAAGCGAACTGCGAAATCTCGCGTGTCTGGCGCATCAGCGTCAGTTACCGTCACGTTGCCGATTCACCCGAGGTTTGGGGAAAAGCTGAATATCAACAAGTCCTTCGGCCAGGACTCGGTGGAGGTCGAGATGGAAGATGGGCGAGTGCATGTCCTGCCGATCCGTTGGACGAGCCTCAACCCGGCGTGGTCCGGCACCACCGGAGACCAGGCGCTCAAGTTTGCCCTTCAACCAGTTCGTGAGCTTGCGCGGTGGGTGGCTGCACGGGTTGATGGCGGCGAGGGGAATAACCGAAAACTTGGCCATGCCTGCGGAATAGGTGAAAACATCGTCCCCGATGGTGTACCTGGAACACAATCCGTTGGGGAACGTGGACGACAAGCCGCAGGTGGCCGAGGTCCCGACGAGGGTCGAAAACGTCGAACAGCTGCTCCCATGGTGGAGCAAACTGGTGCATCGCATGGTGGTGGCGGCAAGAGTCGACGCCAATCGCGCGGGGAACGGAGGAGACGATGATCGCGAGGGTCTCAGCGGCGCATCTGGAGCGACGCGCATGCGTGTATGTGCGACAGTCGACGACGAATCAAGTGCTGCACCATGCCGAGTCCACTCGCCGTCAGTACGCGCTAGTTGAGCGGGCGGTTGCGTTGGGCTGGTCGAAGCAATCAATCGACGTCATCGACGAGGATCAGGGCTGCAGTGGGAGCACCAGTGACAGGCGTGGTGGTTTCCAGCGGTTAGTCGAAGCGGTAGCACATGCTCAAGTTGGCGCCGTGCTCGCGCTCGAGGTTTCACGCCTCGCGCGGTCGTCGCCTGATTGGCAGAGATTACTCTCACTGTGCGCCGTAGCGGAGACACTCGTTGTAGATGAACAAGCGATTTACGATACCAGCGCTCATGATGACAAGCTCCTGCTCGACATCAAGGGGACGATGTCCGAGGCGGAGCTCCACTGGCTGAGCTTACGCATGGTCGGCGCGGTAAGAAGCAAGGCGCGTCGTGGCGAACTCCGACTACCTGTGCCAACAGGCTATGTCTGGAGGGAGGAGGGCCTCGCCTTCGACCCGGACGAAAGCGTGCAGCGAGCGATTAAGCTCGTTTTTGAGCGCTATACCGTTGAGCCTAGCGTGTTGGCTGTAGTGCGCTGGGCAAACGCCAACGGCATCTTGATCCCGACACGCAAACAATACAAGGACGGCACATCGAGCCTGGTCTGGAACCAGCTCGTGGCGCAACGAGTGCTCGAAATGCTGAAGAATCCCATCTACGCCGGAGTATACGTCTATGGTCGCCGCCCCAAGCGAAAAAGGCTTCTGGAAGGAGAAATCAAGACGGTTCGCGACACGGGGCGTGACCCAGACAAGTGGGCAGTCAGAATCGACAATGCCCATGCTGGGTACATCACCTGGGAGCAATACGTGAAGAACAACGAGAAATTGCGAGGCTATCGTGTGCATCAACCTGGCCGAAGTAGACCGTATGGTGGCCCTGCTCTGCTCAACGGCTTGCTAGTGTGTGGGCGCTGCGGCCTACGAATGACCGCCCTGTACAGCAAGTGTGACAAGCACAGCTATGCGTACTACCGGTGCCGAGGCGAGCACGGCTATGGCGCGAAGCAGTGTTGGACTGTCATGTCCGGCAATATCGATCGCGCTGTGGAGGACCTGTTCCTACGGAGTGTTGCGCCTGCAGAATTGGATCTGAGTCTGGCCGTTGAAAGTCAGGTTGCTGCGCAGGCAGCAACTCTCGACAAGCATTGGAAGCTGCGCATCGAGCAGGCACGATACGAAGCCCGACGTGCGGAACGGCGCTACAAGGCGGTAGATCCGGACAACCGAGTGGTCGCCCGAACCCTCGAGCGTGAGTGGGAAGAGCAACTCCAGCAGCTGGACGAACTTGAGAGCCAACGCGACCGCGCCCGACGAGAGCATGCAGTGCAACTGACCACCGAGGACCGCAAAGCAATCCGGGCGCTGGCAAGAGACCTTCCCAAGGTGTGGCGCTCGAAAACCACGGAGCAGTCGGAGAGGAAGGCAATGCTGGGCTTGGTCATCGAAGCCATAACACTCAATCCGGTCGACGTCCCGCGCCGCGCTACCCGAGTCCAAGTCGCTTGGAAGGGCGGGGCTGTCACCGAGTTGACCGTAGAGCGGCCAGAACACGGAAGGGTGACCCCCGATTGTGCGACCAAGCTCATCCGCAAACTTGCAGCAAACGGGATGCACGACGCCGAGATCGCAAAGCACCTCAACACAGAAGGGCTAGTGACAGGAGCGCAGCGACCTTGGACCAAGGTGGCGGTCTACAGAGCACGCTGTCGAGCCAACATTGCATCCATTGCACGCCGCGCAGGTCACGAACCCGCCCCGGACAGAGACAGCAGAGGACGATTCTCAATCGTCGGAGCAGCTCGTCACTTCGGCGTGAGTTGTTGCGTCGTCCGAGGCTGGGTCAAAGGAGGAAGAGTCGAGGCAAGTTTGGAATCACACGGACCTCATCACGACGTGTATTGGCTGACCATAGACCAAGCCGCTGAGCGTGACCTCAGAGAACACCTGCGACGCACGGCACATCGTTACCCCCGAACTGTCCCCCCGCCTCGGCGCGCCCGCGACGCTCAGGCGCCAACCACGGAGAAAATTGTATCATGAATGGCGATCCTCTCCCCGCGACGGCTCGTGCCTCATGCGCCTTGCCCGCTGCCGAAGCAACCGCCGCTGATGTGAACTGACTGACCGTGACCGATGAACCATTCTGACCTCCTGGGTTGAGCCCGACACAGCCACTTGGCGCGAGCAGCGTGACGCGCCGCCGACACACTCCATCGTCTTCATGCTGCATCCGGAGGGCGCGGCGCGATGGTTGCGCCGCGATCAGTGGCGGGCTCAAGCCTGGAGGGCGGTAACCCCTCGAGCGCGAGCTCAGCTCAGTGCGGAGGAGTCCCCCGACGATTCCGCGCCGCAACCCGACGCCAACGGCGCCCTTCCCCCGGCGCCCGCAGCCCGCAAGGGCGAGGACGGCAAGGGGCGAAGCTGGCCGCAGATTGGCACCCACCCTTGTCGCAGTGTGCGAACCGCGCGGCGGCCAGGATAGGGGCACACCCTTTCCTAAAGCGGAGGTCGGACGTTCGAATCGTCTCGGGGGTACTGGCGCCTCCGGCGCCATGACACCCGAGCGCTTCGGTCAGTCCCGCGGCACCGGCGCGAGCGCCGATGCCTCCCTCCGTAGTGCGAATCGTCTCGGGGGTACCGGTTTGTTTGGGGGACACTTCTGGATTCCCCCCCGGGGGCCCAACGCCCGGGCCCCGACGTCGAGCGCAGCGAGACGACGGGTGGCGTTGGGGTTTCCCCCTCCAGCAGGCGGGGACCCGCCGTGACAGGTGGCGGCACCGCGTACACCCAGTTGCAGACCCTGCCGAATCGCCTGCTGGAGCCTCCCCCTTCACTATGGGGTGGCCTTGCAGTCCAGGGCACACTTGTCCAGACCGCTCGCGTCAGGTGCGAGGCGTCATGGTGTTGAATCGTGAGGAATACCAAAGTCGGTCTGTCGGGCTCGACTATTCGCGCTCGTGGTGGCGCATGAGGGGATCCGTCGGCGGGGCGCAATCTAAGAGACTCGGTCGGGGCTGCTTCGCAGCTCACGCCAGTAGAAGGGGGAACGCACTCACCGCCTCTGGACAGCCTTACTTTGGCTCCCTCGTTCCGGCCACTGTGACCGGAAGAGTCTGTGTTGATCAGTCGACGACCTGCTTCCGACGCCGCGACTCGTACGTTGAGCCGTCGCGCCACAGCGCGAACAGGATGCCCGCCAATTTGCGAGCTACCGCCACGGTGGCGATCTGCTTGCCTCGACGTCGCTCGATGCCTGCCGCCCAGATCACGACCGGGTCGTTGGGGAAGTAGCGTCGGAAGTTCCATGCTGCTTGCGTCAGTGCTCCACGCACTGCGGAAGGTCCGGCTTTCGTAATGCCTGTACGCCGCTTGCGCTGTGAGCTCGAGTTCTCGCCGGGCGTCAGCCCTAGGAACGCTTGGACCGCGTGTGCACTCGGGAATCTGCTCACGTCGTCCAGCGCCGCAACGAACCGCATACTGGTAACAGGCCCGACTCCAGGTACGGTCATCAGGCGCTTGCACACGGGGTCTTGCTCGGCCAGGCGCGTCAGCTCCTCGTCCGCGTCCAAAACTTGCTCGTTCACGGCATCGAGCACGAGCAAAGTCCGCTCGATGAACATCGGTAGCCCATCGGACTGCTTCAGAGCCACGTCTCGCAGGCGTCGGGTAAACGTCTCCGACTTGCCGGAGGGGATCTTCAAGAGCTGACTGCGAGCCCAACCGCGCACGCAGTTGATGAGCGCTGTGCGCGTCGAAACGAGCTCTTGTCGAATCGAGCACATTCGCCGTCGCTCCCTCGCCAGGTCGCTCGGAACGTGGACCGAGGGAAGCTCGATGCGACACGACACCTCGCTCAGCGCTTGCGCATCGCGTCGGTCTGTGTTCGTCTTGCGAGCACCAACTCCCAAACTGCGAACCAGTGTGGCTGGCACGACTCGGACTTCGTGCCCGGCCTCCAAGGCCCAGTCCGCTACCCCGAACGCCTCCGAGCACGTTTCGAGGATGACGCGACTGTGCGGCTGGCGCTTGAAGAGACCTCTGAGCGTACTGTTCGGGACGACAGATTCCTTGATGATCGTGCCATCCGGCTCGCGAACACAAACTTGGGATTTCTTTGAACCGAGATCGACTGCAACATGCTGCATGGCTGTCTCCTTGTTGTGCGCCTCTGAGCGCGATTTCTGCTTGAAGCCCGATTGTCGGTGACTTCGTCGACGAGGAGACAGCCACTTGCTCCCAGGACGCGCCCAAGGCGTGCTCGGTCGTTGAAGGCTGACTCCAAAACGACGCCGCCATCAACATCCCGACGAAGGCTCGCACTACGCGAGGTCGGACAACTGCTTCCAGGTCACGTGCCACCCCATCCCATCTAAGAGGTCCTCCTGGCGGAGAGCCCGACGACGCGTTGCGACGTTGGCGGCGGGGGAGCGGCGGGAAAAGGCTATCGAGCAATTTACCGCAAAGCATCTCGACTCTTTACAAGAACTGCGCCTCGCTCGGGCAGACGGAACCCATCCCCGCGTACTTGCCCGGCTTGCTCGCCTCAACGTGCTGGTGATCGACGACTTCGGCATCGCACCGCTCTCCGATCAGGAGCGCCAAGATTTGCTCGAAGTGCTCGACGACCGCCACGATACGGGCTCCATCATCATTGCAGGACAGCTCCCGCCCCAGGCATGGCACGAGTACATCGGCGACCCCACGCTCGCCGACGCGATCTGCGATCGCGTGCTCCACCGGTGCCACAAGTTGCACCTGAAAGGCCCCTCTCGTCGAAAGGAAAAAGCCACCAAGGACTGAGAAACCACCCCAGCGTCGCTTCGCTCCGACCTTTCCGGCCCACGGGTGATCGCGATGCTCCGAAACCAGCGATCGTCATGCCGAGACGAGCGATCGCGATGAGCGAAATACCCACTTGAGCTGCCGAAAAAGTCGTTTGTATTCAGTTGGCTACGTACGTGGTGGCTGTGCTGAAGGCTTGTGGGCTCCCCAATGACTGGACCGGGCCCGAAAAGCGTACGCTGGCTGATCTCGTCGACGGAGGCGACAACTTCAAGTCTTGCTCTCGGCGATTTCCTGAACGATTCTGTGACGGATAGCCAGCACAGGCAAAGTCAGCAGCACGATCCACGTCCAATCCAATCGCATCTACCCGCGCCTCCCGTTGAACTCAGTCGCTTGAAGACCCTGGCGCCTGTTCTGGCAGCGCGGTCGATTCGTAGGTGGTTGCGGCCAAGCCACCTGGGATCAAGAAGTCTAAGAAGGATGGGTTGTTTGGCGGTGGCTCCCCCAAGCAACCCGCCTCGAGCGCTTCGGCGAATGGCGGCGACGTATCATGCAGTGCGTTGCCTGCCCCGAAGTTCACCAGGTCGGCGCACAAGGATTGATCCGCCGCGTTACACCAGAATTCTCCGCGCTGGATGGCATTGACAACGCAATGGAAGCCGTCGAGGAAGACGTTCTTCTGCGCGAACAGCAGTGAAGCGTCGGTCGCGATTTCCGTACCGTTGTCGTCGAACAAGTTCTGGTCGATCTGAACTATCTGGTTGCCGCCGCTGTTGCCGACGATGGCATGCTGGTTCGACAGGAATACGTTGTCGGCCACGACTCCGTGATTGCCGAAGTAGAGCATCAGGCCGATATCGTTATCAGCGAAGACGTTGCCACCCACGAACGAGGTCGACATCAAGAGGGGGTCGCGCATGGCGTGCCCGTCGCTGACCATCGCGGAGTTGTGTCTGGGACCCGAACACTCGAAGACTTCGTCATTCCCGCAGGATCCACCTTCTGGAACCCCTTGCAGGCGAAACCCCCGAACTGAACTTCCGTGTGCTCCTGTCAGGTCTACCAGATGAAGCTCTTCTGCGGACCCAGCGGGTTCGAGGGTCGTCTTGTCCGGTCCCGCTCCGACCAGCGAGACGTTGGGGCGAAGTCGAAGCTGCGCATTGTAGGTTCCTGCCGCGACGAACACTGAATCTCCAGGCTCAGCTGCGTCGATCGCTTCCTGGATGGTTTCGTAGTCCTCAGGGACTTGCAGTTCAGCTCCGCCACGCACCGGTGCCGCCTCGCCGCAATTCTTGATATGAACCTGACCGTCAACCACCTGACCGTCGCTGTCGTAGAGCGAAGTGAAGCAATAGTCGACGCCCGTCAGGTCGATGGGGATGTCCTTCGTTCCGGGTTCCAACTCCCGACTTCCAGTCCAAACCACTATGGCGCTGTTGGTATCCCGGAGGTAACCTGTCATAAGCATATGTCCCCCTGCGTCGACGATGTCCGCGGGGAGGTCGATCCTCTGTGAGATCGCGGACGTGCACCGTGTCGTGCCGTCGGAGGGTTCGTCGAGCGGGGGAATGCCGCCTGGCGTCGATTCTTCCGTCGTCGTGTTCGACGTTTCATCGGGGTTCGCAGGGTCGTCGCTCTCTTCGGTGCTCGGCGCTCCGGAGCCGCTCGCCAGGTCTTCGGTGTCACCTGAAGGTGAGGAGCCGCGCTCTGGGTCTTCGGCGGAATCGACTCCGGCGCCGTCCTCAGATGAGGAGTCTTTGGATGACTCGCCCCCGGGAGCCGCTGCATCCGCTCGGTCTGAGCTCGGCTTTTTGGACTCTTCACTGTCAGCAGCCATCCTATCGGAGGCGGCGATCGATTTGCCCCCGCAACCAACGAGCCCCACGATGGTGGCAAGAACCAGCGCTGAACATGCCACCCTGCCGTTCGCGGGAGAGCGATGGCTGGCTACGGAGTGCCTCCTCATCGCGTGCACGATAGCACACTCTCGGCACGAACCGTCTGCGCTCAGGCACGCCCCGGGGACGCCTTCATGTAGGCGGAGAGCCCGAGCCTTTCAGTCCCGATTGACCTGATTCGTCGCTAGCCAGGCGCTGTGGTGTCGGTAAGGTCGAGGCAGATCGATAGCGCGCGTGCAGCCCAATAGTCGCCACACGCCGATTCTCTGCCGCAGCCGCCCCAAAGTGTCCTTGCTCCTTCGCATCCCCTGGGCGCCTGCTCGCTTCTACCAAAGTCGATGCCCCCTGCTGCTTCCGGATCTCGAATTCAGAGCTGCGCGTCGTGAGCGATAGTCGCCGCCCGGCGGCTGCGGCATGGGCGTGGACCGAGACACCCGAACGCTCTGCGTAGGCGTTCAGATTGGGGCTGCGTGCGGGTAGCCGCACGGCTTCCACGCCAGAGACCCGCACCAGGCTGCGGAATTGCCGGGTGAAGAGTGGATCGCGGTCGTGGATCAGATACGAGCAGCCTCTGAGAAATCCGTCGACCGCATCCGTGAGGTTTCTCGCAATCTGAGTCATCCAAGCTCCGTACGGCTCGTGGACGATGCCGGCGATATGAACGCGCCGGGTGCAGCGCGGTTTCTTTGGCGGATTCGGGGCCTTGCCCAGACATCAGTCGCAGCGTTGGTGCGCGTAGCAAACCATCGCCTAGGGACCCTGCGACCTCTGCGACCGGGCCCCGCGCTGGCATGCCAGCGTGGGTAGGAGCAATGGGTGCTCGAGCTGCACCTCGTCGGGATCGAGACTGCGGCCGTGCTGCTTCAGAATCACCTCGACGCGATCAGCGATCTCAGTCGTTTCTGCACGGGTTGGCGCCGGCAAATCGTGGAAGGTGAGCGGACTGTCGTAGCGACTGGCGTTGTCGAGCACGTAGACGCCATCGAGGTACAAAATGTGGAAGTGCACATTCAGCCGCAAGGCAGAATCCACGCGCTGCACGGCGCCAACAGCACCAGTCAACGCGTCGCTCACGCTCGACAGACCCAGCAGTTTCTTCGCTAGCCACTTGAGCGAGCGTCCGAGCTCCGCGATAACGGCAGCGAGGATGTCGGCGCAGAGACGCTTGTCGACTGGGGGACGAGAAACATGACCGACGCATCCCCACCGGTTTGCTCGGGCGGTTCGACGCGCACACGAACGTTGCCGCTCAATAGTAGGGTCAAGACTCCATCACGTGAGGTCGAGCCTGCTGACGGCGCGTCGTCGGAATCGATCGCGGAGGGCTGGACACTGCCGACTTGACGCGTGCCGATGGTCGCCTCGGGTTCTTCCGCGGGCATCACCATCTCTTCGCTACTGCTCGGTCGCGACACGCGCCCAAACCATCCAGAGAGTCCGAACACGCCAATCACTCCGACGCCGGAAGACTCGAGATCATCCTCCAGCGCGTCGTTGCTAGCCGTCACGCTCGCGTAGGCCAAGTCGAGTCTCAGGTCTACGCTGAATTGCTCGACTGGAAACAACTGCGCACCGCCCCCAACAGCGACGCGGAACAAGCCGAGCTCGGACTCGAAGTCGGCGTCGGTCATCGGATCCGTCGTGGTTGTCGTCGCTGAAGCGAACGTGACTTGCCCACGAACGAAACCGCGAGCAAAGCCCGTGTCCGAGAAAACACCTTCGATGTACGGGCTCACCCCGAACAAGCCCACCTTCTGATCGACCACCGCCGTGCCGTCTACTTCCGTCTGACTCGACTGAGAGCCCAGGGCTAACTCCAGGCCAAAGTTGAAGTTCCGGTTCGGCGATGAACCCAGACCGATGCTACCCGTTTCAGCAGGTAGCCCGAATGAGCTTCGTTTATCGCTAATCTCAACGCCGTCTGTCTCGCTGCTCGTGCTGGTATACGAGAACAGGGGCGCCGAGACACTCAAGCGAAACGCGCTACCCTCCTGCGTCGCATCGCTCCATGACTGGGCTTGTGTCGGCGGTGCAACAGCAGTCATACCTAGACAAGCAGTGCTTGATATCAGTGTCTTCAACAATATCCTCGATCCTTTCGAGATACTGGAACGGTAGTAACACAGGGCCTCCACGGTTTTGAACCTCGCTGGCGAAACAATTGGCCCAGCAGCTCTCCTACATCGACGCAGACCCAACCCCGGCAGAGCTCAACGCGCCCCAGCACAGCTCAACGCGCCCCGGCAGACTAGACGACGCTGCTGCTTTTCGAAGATACTGCCCGGGTGAGCGCTGTGACGGCACGGTTGGCGCCCTCTGCGGAAGCAGTGGGCAGCTTTGCAGCGGTCCAGCTGGCTGGAGCCTCGAGTGTGGTGCTCATCCACCGGCGCGGCCGACGCTTTCGGCCGCAGTGCTTGATTGAGATCCCGTTGTTCGGGTCTTGCTTTCTGGTGCTGATCCCCATCGTGTTCGTTCTTTCCGAGGGAAACGCGGAGGGTGAACTGTCGTTGCCGACGTTTCGCGTGTTCAATTATCACCATCAGGTCGATGTCGTGGGGGTGGATGCACAGGGGGCAGCGGTCGCTACGGGTTCGTTCATCGCTCCCGACCAAGCGACGTTGGACCGTGTGTTCAGCACGCTGCTCTCGTGGGCACGGGGCCACGGCCGGGTGCTGTTTGAGGAGTTGGAATCTGCGAGCAGCAAGGTGGGGCGAGAATTCTCGAGCGCTTGGTACGGCGGGGCGCCGCTGTTCGAGCCGCCCCAAAAGATCGAAGAGACGCGGGCCATTTCCGAGCTGGAGTTTGCAGGGCTCCGGGTGAGCGGCGATGACACATCGCTACGAGTCGAGATCCCGAGCGGTGCGCGCAGCCGTGTGGGGGCTTGGTTCGTCGTTCTTTTGTTTTGGTTGCCGCTGGCGCTGTTTTCCCGAGGCGCGTTGCGCCGACGCTGGTTGGACGCCACAGGCGTGCCGCCCGAGGCGTACCATCTCGAGGTGCGCGCAGAAGGTGTGCGCGTGGGCGAGCGGCGCGGCGAGTTGCGGATCAGCGAGTTTGCGCTCACCGGCTCGGAGCTCTTGGGGTTCGCCTTCTCTGACAGCCTGGGGTTCGATCGCGACGTTTCGCGGCGTGGACCGGCGCTGCGCATCGTTGGTGTGTCGGCCACGCGTTGGCTACGGGTGCCGAAGATTGACGAGTACGGTGCTGCGCTTCGCGATGTGTTGATCAGCGCCACGCTGCGTCTGCGCGCGCTGCGCCCGGAACTCGGCTTGCCCTTCGGACACGACAGGCCGACGCATTGCCCTTTCTGTTCGACGTTGTTCGTGCTGACCCCGGGGTCGCATTGCCCTGGTTGCGGCGCGCCAGCTGGCGCTGGCCGACATCACTGAGCTCGTTTTCCGTGCGCTGAACAAATCCGGGTTCAGGATGAGGTGGCCCCAAGCCGCGTCGCTCAAAAGCTGCCTGGCTGCGGCGGCCTCGAGCGCTCTTCAAAGGGTGAACCGGGAGCGAGGTGCGCGATTGGGTCGGAGGGAGCTAGCGACGGCGGCTTGGCTCGTGGTGCTTGTGGGCTTCGGACTCAGCTGCGGGAGTGGGGCCGAAACATTGAAATCCCGCGGGACTGGTCCAGGACGGGACGCGGGAGGTCTCGGCATGCCATCGGATCCGGACACAGACGGCGGTCTTGGCGGCAGCGGATTTGGCGGCGGGGACGCTGGGCGGGACGACGCGACGAGTCTTGTACTAGGGGGCGGGAGAGCGGCGGGGCAGGGTTTGGAGCAGGGGGTGGGGCAAGCTAACCCGGATGCCTGTGGTGGTGAACTGTTGGGGGACACTCCCAACGACGTCACTTCGGAGACGCCTTCAGAAGTCGTGTGCCCGTCCGCACCGACGCGTCTCGTTCGTCTGAGTTTCTCGCAACAGGCGAACGCGGTCCGGGCGCTGTTGGAGCCCACCATCGCGAACCAGGTTCGCAGGCTACTCGGGGTGGAGGATGTGGTGGTGTACCCGTCAGCTTTGCTGCGGGAAGGGGAGGTGGTATCGGCTGGCCATTTTGCGCTGTCCGACCAAAGCGCCTCGCTGGCTGCGAGTTACGTCCTCGATGACTTCGAGGACGTGACTCATTGTGGTCCGTCGCCCGACCGTGATTGTGCCGAAGACTTCGTCGCCGACTTTGCGGAGCGCGCATACCGACGACCACTCGACGCGCCCAGCGTCGAGGCCCTGATGGAAGTTTTCTCGGAGGTGCTCGACGTGGGGGGGAGCGTTCAGGAGGCGGTGCAATACGGCGTCCACGCTACCTTGGTTTCGCCGCAGTTCTTGAGCGAAGTAGCTAGGACAGCCACGTCGGCGTGATCGCTTCGCTGCTCGAGTCCGAGCGGCGTCATCCTTCGAGCAGCCATCCCATGGACTCCCGCAGTACGCGCGCTCCGTCAGGCAACGGACTTGGCCCGTGGGCGATCACGACTTGATCGGGGTTCCACGCCAACACTCGTTCCATGCACTCGCGGGCGCGCTGTCGTTGAACGAACGTCAAACGCCACTCGCCCGGTGTGCTGCCGTCGCGCCCTGCGAGCCCATCCGCCTCCATCATCCATCGTTGCCAGGTCTTCATCGCATTGGCATCGTGTTTTTGAATCAGATCCCCGACCATGCAGGTGCGCGACGCGCAGTGAAAGTACAGCACCTCGGTCATGATGAAGCTTCCCTCAATCGCCTGGCACTCGATCTCCGTGGCCCACGGTGGAGGCGGCAGCCCGGTCGACTCGGGTTCAAACTCGAGGTCCCTTCGCTTCTTCGCCAGGCCCGGTGGAGCCCACAAACGCAATTCGGGCCAGCGCTCTTTCCATTCCGCCAACGCGAGGTGGTGCAGCTTGTTCGGTTCGACGGCGAAGGCGACACCGCCGAGTTCTCGCAGCTGCGTTTCGAGCTCAGCGTCCATCGCGACCGGAGACCAGACCCACAGCTTTCCGGTGGCGAGACGGACGACGACCATCCTAGTCGGATAGGGGATGCCGAGAAAGGAGAGCTCGGGGCCGGAAGCCTGCCAGATCCCCGCGCCAATGGGCTGCAGTCTGCGTGTCATACGCGAGTGATCCTAGTGTGCAGAATCCAAAGTTCGTAGCAAGTCGGGAGTTTCGTGTTGTAGGGCCCCCCACGGTGGCGTTGACGCGGCGCCGGATAGCATCAGAACCCTGCGGGACCCGAGTTCGGATCCGCGTCTTCGCACGGCAGGGCGCCCGCAGCCGGGGCGCTCGGAGGAGGCTCGATGGGGGCTTCCTCTTCGCGCTCGGCGTCAGCGTCGGCTCGAGCAGCCGCCCCCGCGTCGGCAGTGAAGCTCGGTTCCCGGGCGGTGCTGCTCGGCGCTGTTGGTGAACCTGGCACTGCTGGTGAACGCGCATTGGACACGTCCGAGTCGGCGTTGCTGGTGTCGCAATTCGGCGACGGCTCGCGAGCGAAGTCGGCGCCGCCGCAGGCTTGCATCAACAAGGGAGCCACCGAAAAGGCCAGGGCCACGGAGCGCCGGTTCTTGGTCAGGTTGGACACCGGAACGGGCGCCGAATCGCTGAAGTGGATTTCACCGGTGACATCGTGCAAGTACCGAACGCACAGCGACTCGTCAGCCTGGGTCAGCAGCTCGCGCGCGCGAGTTTCAGTCAAAGACGACAGGTCGTGGACGAGCTTGCGGCAGTGGTGGCAGAAGCGCCCCGTTGCTCGTCGCTCCAAAGTGTCGAATTCGACGTCACAAGGTGTGCTGATCTTCACTTCGTGTTGGTGCATGGTGAACTCTCCTCGACTGTTGCGTGTGCGGGGACTCGGGGCCCCGAGCACGGGCCGAGGCCGTCCTCAGACTGACAGCGTTCGACGACCGAAGCTAGAACGCAGCGGGACATTTCATCCGCCCCAATCGAGCAGGCATGCACCAATCTGTCATAGAAGCGCCTCGCACCGCTGCTGACACGAAGCCCCTACAGAGTCTCGACCTCCAGCCCCAAGAACGCACGCGTCAGGTCGAAATTCGTGGCGATGGACACCTCCCGCTTCATGTTCGAGCGTCGCTGCAGGTGCGAGCCAAACGCAGAAATCATGAGCCCGTGATCGAGCCCCAGCAGCTCGAAGTCCCAGATACGATAGCGCGCTTCCAGTCCCAACTCGAGACTGACGTCCGCGCGCGTCTCGCCGAGCCACTCGTTGTCGACACCTCGGGCCTCGTAGTTGTCGAAGTTCCGAACCCAGACTTCTGCCATCGCATCGAGGCGCAGCCGCTCTAGCGGCTGAATGACGCTCGTCGACTCGATCCGGTGCCGGCGATAATCATAGTAGTCGGGGATGAACTTCGCGATCAATTCGCCGTCGATGCGCCCGGTCATGCGGCGGTCGTAGTCGGTGGCGTCGTTCAACTCGTAGGCGTATCTCAGCTTGGTTCGCAGCTCGTCGAACGGACGCCACGCGGCAGACAGAAATGGGGAGCGCTCGAAGTAGACTTTGCTCCGTGTCGCCCGCGACAGCGTGCCATCGGCATTGAGCACATCGTAGCGGGCATCCAAGTACTTGGTGTAGTCCAGCTCGGCCCCAATCGCGACTCGCGTGTAAGCCTCAAACGTGTAGCCTGCCTCCACGGTAGAATCCGCACCAACTTGGTCGAGCTTTCGGTCAGCAACTTCATACTGAGGGAAGACCTTGTAGAAGCCATCGCTCGCAATCTTCCCATACAAACCTCGCTTCTTCCCAATGGTGAGCGACGGCTCCAATCGCAAACTGCGCCGTTCATCAAACCGCAAGGCAGGAAGCCAGCGATCCGCGCGCACGCGGACCTTGCTCGTGATCCAAGGTGACCAATCGTGCCGATGGCGCAGAGTCGCGGCGAGTTCGTGAGTGGGCTGCGTCAAGCGCGCACGGGATTCGGCGGTGGTGTCGTCCTCCTCGGGAAAGTTGAACGTCTTCGTGGAAAACGGGTCGAAGCCGTGGGACAACTCCAGCGAAAGACTGTCACTGTCGGCGACGACACCGCCTTCGAGCGTCTCGCTGGTCAAGATCCCCATCTTGGGAGCTTGAAAGCGCCGGCCCACGAAGGCGCCGATGTTGTACGCGACGTAGAGCTGAGCCTCCTTCTTCGACCGCTTCTTCTTTCTTTTCTTCCGTTTGGCCTTGGACTTTCGCGCCTTGGGTTGCTCTCCCGCCTGACTCTCGGGTGATGTCGCTTCGGCGTTCGTTTCGTCGTCGCGCTCGGCCCGCCTTGCGGCGCGCGAGCCGTGGTCACTCACATCATCTTGAGCGTGCGCCTGCGCCGGCAGCAGTGATGATGCCATCAGCAACACCATCACCGCTGCGGCCAGTGCCAACGGCCGCCGCCAGGACGAGCCTGGACCTATGGACTTTGCCACCTGGTTTCAGCAACCGCCGGCACTAGCGTAGTCCGCGGCCTTGACTGTGTATGGGCCACCCGGAAATTCGGTCTCCAGGTCGCTGACGGCCGCGTTCGCCTCGGGGCACGAGCCCTGATCGACACTTGCCTTGACGATGTAGTACATCGAGTTGTCGACATAGACGCTATCTGGATACTGCGCACCGATCACCTCCATCGAAGCGATGGTGTCTGGCAGCATGTCCAAAGCATACTGCGAGCGCCCCTTCCAATACTGGGCGTTGTCGAGATAGATGGACATGTCGTAGGTGAGGGTCACTTCCATTTCGGACAAGGCTCCAGCGTAGTCCCCTCCGGCAAAGAACGTACGACCCAAATAGTAGTGAACGTTGTCGACGTACGTACTGTCCACGTGCTCCGTGAGAAATGCTTCGAAGCCGCTCTGCGCTGCAGCAAGGTCCCCTTGCTCATAGTGCACACGTGCAGAGAAGTACGTGGAGTTATCAGCGTAGAGACCCGCTGGATCCGCTTGGATGGCGTTTTCGAAGTCGGTCAACGCATCGTTGAAGCGGTCCATTCTGAACAGCGAGCGACCGGCGAAGTAGTAGGACGAGTGCACGAATACCGAATCCGGGTGTTGCGCGATCATGTCGTCGAAAGCCGCGACGGCAGCATCGAAGGAGTCCAACGCGTACAGGCTACGGCCGACCAAGTATCCGGCGTTGTCGTGACGGGGCGAATCGGGATAGTCGTTCAAGAGCGTCTCGAAGTCGTCTCGAGCGCCGGCGAAGTCCCCCGCGTCGTATTTCGCGAGCGCCTCCTGGAACAGCACTTCGCTCGGATCTTCTGGATCGATGACGGTTGGAGTGGCCGGCGCGTCGCCGGGGGCTGGCGTCCCCGTATCGGCCGGACTCGTCATCAAGTCGACAGGCGTACCCGGCACGTCCGACACAGCGGGCTCGGTGACATCAGTCGCCGTTGGGTCGGAAGAGCCGGTGGTCTCCGTGGAGCCCTCCACGGTCGCCGACGGGTCCATCGACGTATCCTGTGCACTGTTCGCCTCATCGGCAGCGTCAGCCGCATCGACAGGGTCTGCATCCTCGGAAGCCGACGGAAGCTCGTCGAGCGTCGTCACCTCGCCCGAGTCGTTGCCGCCACAATTGACCAGACTCAGACAAAGCAAGCCTAGCGTCCCCAACGCGCTCCAAGAGCGCAGCCCGAATGCGTCGTTATTCATCTTTATTAAGTATCTCTTTTGGGTTTACATTTCGCACCGTGCCAACATGGCACGGGCGTCAGAGTTGTCGCGATTCTTGGCAAGCACACGTCCAGCTTCCGCTTGGCAGGCTTGGCGATCCGCCGCCAGTAGGTGCAGTTCGGCCAGCTTGAGCCGCGTATCTTCGTCCGCCGGATCCAGATCCAGGGCTTGGTCCAGGTGCACACGAGCTGCCCCCGTCTGACCCAGGCGAGCCTCGGTGTATCCGAGGTTCTTGAGCGCCCCACTATGCTCTGGGGCATTGGCCAGCGCCGCCTCGTACGCTGCCTTTGCAGCTTCCAGATCGCCAGCCGCGGCTTGAGCAACGCCTAGATTGAACCAACCTGTCGCGTAGCGCGGGTGCGTCTTGAGCAGCCGACCATAGGTGGCGATCGCGCGCTTCGGATCCCCTGACTTGCGCTGGGTGATCGCCAGCTTGAGCATCAGCGAGCGATCGTTCGGGCGCAGCTCGACGGCACGCTCGTAGGCGCGGGTGGCGTCTTCGTAGCGCCGCTGCTTGTAGAAGAGGAGCCCGAGGTTGTGCCACGCCAAGCCGTAGTTCGGTGAAATCGCGAGCGCTTCTCCATAGGCTAGCTCTGCGGCATCCGTCTCGCCACGGTCGGCCCGCAACCGGCCGATGTTGTTCCACGCGGCTGCGTAGTCCTTGCGCTGAGCAACCGCCTTTTCATACGCCGCTATCGCTTTTTCCTGCTGTCCGGCGGAGCTGTACGCCTTCCCGCAGTTGAACCACGCCTCCGGATACTTGCCGGCTCGGAGCTGGGCGGCTTTCTGATAGTGCGCAACGGCGCGCTCAGGGCGGCCACTACGAGCTTCCACCAGGCCCAGCAAGAAGTGGTGTTCGGGCTCTGTAGGCTGGGACTCGATCAGCGCCTGCGCCTGCGCGCGGGCAGTCTTGAAGTCGTCGAGTTCCAGGGAGAGACGTAGGACGCGTCGGCGCGCCAGGCCGGACTGAGAATCGAACGCCAGGGATTGTTTGTACGCGCTCCGAGCGTCGTCGAACGCGTTGCGTCGCTCGTGCACGCGGGCCAGCACGCGGTAGGCCACCGCAACTTCAGGCGCCAGCTTCACGGCGCGCAAGGCGTGTTCCAGCGCGAGTTCCACGTCTTCGTCATCCGTCGAATCGAGAAACGCGTGGGTTGCTCGCACCCAGGTGTTGACCGATGCCGGTGCCCGCTCGACAGCCTCCTTCAATAGGCGCCTCGCCTTCGTGTGTTCGCCGAGCGCCATGTGGCAACGCCCCAGCAACGTGAGCCCCCTCGCGCGCTCTTCGTTCGAGCCGCTGGCGGCTGCGGGCGCTACCACCGAGACGGCTTCGGCATATTCACCCTGTTCACGCAAGAGTTCCGCGAGGGCCACACGAGTTCGAGAATGATTCGGGCGCGCTTCCAGCGCCTGGCGGAACTCCACCTCGGCGTCATCAATCTGGCCGAGCTCCTGTAGTACGAAACCGAGTTCCAACTGGATGCGCGGGTCCCCTGGCAACGCCTCGAGTGCTCGAGTCAGGTGCTGACGTGCATCCTCGGTGCGACCGGTACGAAAAAGCCAATGCGCATACTCCGCTCGCAGCATCGCGACCTCGCCGTGCTCGGCGAGCAACCGCTCGTAGAGTTCGATCGCGTGGGGAAATTCTCGGCGCTTGGCCAACTGCCGCGCCAACTGGTGGCGCTCGTCCAGCACCTCATCCGTATCGGCGCCGAGCTCCGTTGCCTCCGCGTCAGACGACTCGGAGGCGTTGTCGGTGATGTGCACACGCAGCACTTCGACCTCTCGGTGCCGCGCCGATATCTCTACGGCGACGGAGCCCCCGATCAGCAGAACGAGCGCGGAGGCCACCGGCCACAGCCCGGACGTCTTCATGCCGGCACCCGTGTTCGAGCCTCGGCAAGGCTCATCCCATTGACGTTTTGGATCTCCAGCCCAGGCCGGGCATTGAGCTCCAAGACGATGGGCCCACGCTCGCCGTCGAGCACGACGTCCACACCGAGGTACCCGAGCGGAACCGCGCTGGCGGAACGCAACGCAACCTGCACCACCTCTCGCCACTCCGGCAGTTGGACCCCGATGAGCGCCTTGCCCGTCTCCGGGTGATGCTCGATGGCGACTCCGCGGATGCTGGCGCGGTGCGTGCGTCCAGTCGAGACGTTGACGGCAACACCGACCCCGCCTTGGTGGAGGTTCGCCTTGCCGGCGGAGCGTCGGGTAGGAACCCTCAACATCGCCAGCATCGGTTCCCCTTGGCAAACGATCACCCTCAGGTCGCACACACCGGAAGGCCAGAACTCTCGCAAGACAGGGTGCGGGTCCAGTTTGCGCTCGATCAGAGCGCGGTCTGAAAGGTGGTAGCCAAACGCACCGAAGACGATGTTCGCTAGGTGTGTGCGCAGCTCCTCGAGCGTGTACATACCGCCGTCATGCCGTTCCCAGCCAACCGTCTGACCGTGGGCGACACGCTTCCCGAGAACGACGATGCCGTTGCCTCCACTGCTGTTGGCCGGCTTGACGACGAAGTCCTGTTCGTTCGAGAGAAGCTCGAGAGCACGTTCGACGTCGTACAACCCGTCGCAAACCGCTAGCGTATCAGCCACAGGAACGCCCGCTTGCTGCAGCAACGCCTTGCAGGTGACCTTGTCGTCGACCAGGGGGTAGTCCCGCCGGCGGTTATGCCGGTAGACGAACTCGATGTTGCGCCGGTTCATGCCGACGACCGCGTCGGTCGCTTCGCCGTGGTTCCTCACCAACCTACCGAAGTCACGCAGCCACTTCATGCGGTCACCCGTTGGTCAAGAAGGGACCGAAAGCGCCACAGCTCCAGCAACCGCATCCCGATCCAGCGTCCCAAGTAGACGTTCGCAGCAGCGACCAGCAGCAGCACTTCCGGGAAGCCCCCGACCAGCGCTTGTAGCGCCAGGGAGTTCATCACCGCGTAGCACCCCAGCACGACGAGCAACGTGCCCATCATCTGTTTGAGTGCCGACACGGAACCCTGCTCGACGAGAGCGAGATAGAATCGCTCCGAGGCAATCGCCATTACAGCGATAGGGAAGTAGGAGACCCTGGCCAACTCGGACAGCCCGAGGTGTTCGGCGGCCAGGCTCATACCCAGCATCGTCAACACGACGACGGACAGCAAGATGGCCAGCGTCGGCGAATGCAGCAGGCGCAGGGCTTGGATCCCTTGTCGCGCGATGACGACTGCCGCCACCACGATGACGATGCTGACGACCCCCCACAATAGGCCTGTTTCGCCAGCGGCTGCCGCGATCAACGCAGGCAAGAAAGTTCCGAAAGTCGGCATGCCGACGACGTTGCGAAATAGCACCACCACCAACGCGCCTATCGGCAGCATCAGCACCGTACGGAGCAACGAAAACGGCAGACCGAGCCGCTCGAACAGGCTCCACACGTTGAACGCGCTGGCCCCTGAGACCACGCGCGGCGCGGGTACCAATCGGCTGGAGATGGTGTACGAGTAGTCGAAGTTGACGTCAGACGAGTGCACGAACATGGCCTCGTCGCCGCGATACAAGACGAGATAGTTGGCGGGTAACTGCGCGAAGTGATCGTTGGTTGGGTCGAAAGTCACCCAGTGGCCACCAACGTAAGACTCGACCCACTGATGCGTGGTTCGCTTGGTCCCATCAGTCAAGATCAAGCCCCCGACGAGCCGACTGGGTATCCCGGCGCCACGCGCGAGGGCCACGAAGAGACGACTCTTGCCGTTGCAGCTCGCTTCCCCGAGACGCAGGGCGGTTACGGCATCCGTCGTGCCCTTGAACGCTCGTCCACGTAACCCGGAAGTGAAGTCGAAGATACTCCGCAAGCGGGAAACGAGAGGTCCGGACGTCGCTCCGAGTTCGCGGAGCTGGCTTTGCACATCGGGGTCGTCCACTTGGACGTACTCGGTGGGTCGTAGATAACGCGCGATGGACTCCGGATAGGTATCCGGCACCGCAAGGGTGTCACTGATCGAGTACTCCGCGGCTCGGACCAAGACGGCGTAGCTCAAGCTCATCGACACGTCGTCAGGAACCGAAGTACCATTCCAGCGCGCGGTGCGATTCAAACCTTCCGTTTCGGTAACGAAGCGAAAACTCGGATCCGATGCTTGCTCGTGCTCGGTGAGTTGCTGTCGTTCGTCGGAGAGCGGTAGGAACGTGCGAGCGGAAACTCGTCCTCGGTCCCCATCCAACTTCATCTTGACGGCGATGCGATGCTCCGTGCGTGGAAGCAGCTCGCCCAGGCGGTACCCCAAAAAGCCCACCTTGTAGACGATCAAGGCGAGGGGAACGACAACGAGCAGCGCCGTGACGATGACGTTCGTGTATCTGTTCGGGGATTTCATTGGAACAAGTAAGAACTGACTAAGGGATGTTCTGAAGTCATTGAGTGGGTGGCCGCAGAGCCCCAGTTCTGTGAAGGAGCCATCGTTTTTCTCAGTTCCGGAACGGGCCTCTACACGTAGTTCTCGGCGGCTGTTCGTGGCCGTCGCCTTGATGTGGGCGTCTGACACCTACCGCGTGAAAGGGACAGGGCCCGCGAACAGCACCGGGGCGGAGTCGCCGGCGTTGCTCGCGGGCCCGTACCTCAGAGGCAGGTATTGCCGTTGTCGTTGCTGTTGCTGCCGTCCGGACAAGCCGTATTGTCCCACGTGACGTCAGTAAACGTCGCACCCGTGATCGTGGCGTTCTGCAAGTCCGCATCCGTCAAGTCAGCGCCCGTGAAGTCCACGTTCGACAAGTCGGCGTTTTGCAGATCCGCCTGGGACAGATCGGCGCCACTCAGGTTTGCACCGGTCAGATCCAACGAGCTCAGGTCGCGTTGCGAGAAGTCTGCGTTGCTGGCATCGGCACTCGGCCCTAACAACGTTCGCCCAATACACTCCCAATTCGGGGGCAGATCTGCCGGACAGCTGTCCAGGTTCACGCCACGCACCGTGGTCAGATCTGCAGAGCTCATGTCCACGCCCTGGAGATCGGCGCCACTCAAGTTGGCTCCGGTCAGGTCGGCACTCGTCAATTGAGCGTCAGTCAGATCGGCCCCAGCTAGGTCAGCGCCCGTCAAGATTGCCGTTGGACCAACGATGTTGTCGTTGACACAATCCCAGTTGCTCGGCAAGCCGTCCGGGCACGATTGGAGATCCATCGCGGTGATCGACGTGATGATCGTGTCCTGCAGGTCGACGTTGTTGAGATCCGCGCCCGTGAGGATGGCGTTCGTCAGGTCGGCACCGTCGAGATCGGCACCGCTCAGGTTCTGCCCCGAGAGGTCAGCACCGGCCAGCGGCAAGCCCCTCAGATCCGCGCCTGGCCCGACGAACGTATTGCCGGTACCCGAGAGGCTGAGACAGTCCCACGCGCTCGGCATCAGATCAGGACAAGCGACGAGGTCCGTTGCCCGGCTGCCTGAGAGCCGCGTACTGCTGAGATCAACGCCAGTGAAGTTGACATTGTCGAGATCGGCGTCGCGCAAGTCCACGTCGGCACCGAAGGTGACGTCGGTCAGATTCGCTCCATCGAGGTCGGCGTCTGAAAGGTCGGTCTGCGCGCCGAAGGTAGCGCCCGTCAGGTTCGCATCCCTGAAGTCGGCATTGCTCAGACCCGTGTTGTCGGCGAAGGTGGCACCGGCCAGTATCGAACCCGAGAAGTCGACGTTTCGGAGCTCCGTGATGGAGCTGAAGTCGGCTCCCGTCAGGTCGAGACCACTCAAGTCAGCTCCGGGCCCGACCAGAGTGTTGCCCACCGGCAGTGACAGACAAACCCAGTTGTCCGGCAGCGCTGCGGGACAGCCAGCGAGCCCCGTTGCCTGAACGCCCGCCAGTGGGGTGTCCGACAGATCCGCCGCGCTCAGGTCGAGACCGCTCAGGTCAGCACCTGGAGCCAGCAGAGTGTTGCCCGCCGCGCCCAGATCCCAGCAGCTCCACCCTGCGGGGAGCGCTTCGGGACAAGCAACGAGGTCCGAGCCACTCGCACCCGACAACGTCGTGGTGCTCAAGTCGATCCCGGTCAGATCAGCCCCGTCGAACACGGCGTCCGAGAAGTCCGCACCATCGACGGTCGCGTTGCTCAGATTCGCGTCCGCTAGCTGAGCACCTGACATGTCCGCGTTGATCAAAACCGTCCACGACAGATCTGCACCAGTCAAGTCAGCACCGCTCATGTCGATACCAGCGAGGTAGCTCCCTGCCATCGAGCGGCCAGAAAGATCCGCGTCCGCCCACGCGAGCGTGGCTTCGCAGAGCGACTGCACGTCATTCCAGACTGCAGGGAACGTGCAAGCTGCCGCATCCCCGTTGATGCCGTTGCAGACGGCGTTGCTATCGTTGACCTCGTCTGCGTCCAGCACGCCGTCGCCGTTCATGTCATCGCCAACGGAGATCATGATGCCCCCTTGTGGGCACGCAGCATCGCCAGCATCGATGGTGCTTTGCTGCACGAGAGTGACGGAAACCGCGCCATTGCACACGTACTCCGTCGCCTCCACCTCGTCGCTCGAAAGCGCGCCATCGCCGTCAGCGTCCGACCCTTTGATGATGGCAGCACCTCCTGATGCGCAGTTGGCGTCCCCTGCATCGAGTACTTCGGTGAGGACGAGCTGGGTGCTGTCAGCGCCATCAGCGCCGTCGGTGCCATCCGCCCCGTCAGCACCATTGGCGCCGTCCGCCCCGTCGGCGCCGTCTTCGCCGTTGCAGATCGCGGTTCGGCTGACCTCCTCCTCTTCACTCAACTCACCGTCCCCGTCAGCATCCACGCCCTCGATGAACACAACCCCTCCCGCAGGACATTCATCCTCCGTGGCGTCTGCTTCCGTTTCCATGACGGCCAGGCTTTCGTCAGCACTGCTCGACGAAGATTCCTCTCCAGAAGAGCCCCCACATGCAACAAGCAGCCATGCTGCCGCAACTCCTAGATATCTGATTCTAACGTAGTCCACTAAGTTCTCCTATCTATGCTACCCGTCGACACGCGCACTAATCACACGATCCTGGGCGCATCTAGGAATGGCCAGGCTCAGCGTCGACTGTGAACATCAGGCAATTGTTCTTCTCTACCTGGATCCGCACGCACCAGCACGAACCAGTTCGTTCATCTCGAACCAGCCCAGCCCAAAACAAACCAAGTCAAAGAACACCCAACGGCCCCTTCAGCACCCACAACTGCAGCACTTGACCAGACAACAACCGGGCAGGTTGCTCCGCCGACCAACGAAGCGGCCTGGCCCGGTACAAAACGACGAAGGCCCACCCTCGGGTGGACCTTCTCGGGCTCGACCATGATGCCGAACACAACGTCCGGCTCATCTGAGCCGACATCGAGATCGAGTTCTCAGAGTTCGGCCGCGTCCTCCATCTCGGTCTCTTCTGCCTCGTCCGCCTCAGGCTCTTCCGCTTCCGCTGCTTCGGCTACCTCGTCGGCTTCGCTGTCTTCCGACCCCATCCCGTCGTCGGCTTCGTCAGCCGAGTCGTGCTCATCCGCTTCGTCGTCGACCTCGTCGCCGTCGCTGACCCCGTCATCGTCGGTATCGGGGTCATTCGGATCCGTCTTCAGCGCGGACTCCGAGCTGTCGACCAGACCGTCACCGTCGCCGTCGACCTCCCTTGCTTGTCCGCCGCATGCCGTCGTGCCCAGAATCAAAATCGCCGTCGATACCAGTCCAAGAATACTTCTCCTGTGTGTCTCCATCGTCGTTGGTGGAAGGGTCTGGTTCGCCAAGTTCCTCCGCGATTCGTCTAGGCAGTGGCCAATGAAAAGACGATCTGTGAAGGTCCCGCGGCGGTCGAAGTTCGACGCCTTTGGGACGGTCCCAGAAGGGGTCAGCACACAACAGACCAGAGCGACCAAGCCCTCGGAATGGCGACGCTGTGACAGCTCACGCAACACCATCCAGTGCCACAGGCGCACGACCGATGCCGCCCGCAGAGCAACACACCCGCTCGACGCCCCCACAGATGGCTCTAGGTACACACAGCGTCCGCGCGCACAGCGTGCGCCTGCTGCATGGCATCGGCACTCCCTCACGCCACAGCAGAACGATGTCGGGAAACGGCTTGCTCAGATCGACGAGCAGCGAAAGGGGAAGGAATTCACTTCAGGCACCTCACACTGACCGACTGGGCGAGGGGCGACTGGGGGTTTGCCTGAACGAAAGCTTCCGCCTGCGCGCGAACGGCCATAGCGCTGCCTGCGGAGCACTGTACGAGAATGCTCAATCCCCGCCGTTCGTGAGCTAGAACGCCTTTTGGAAAGCGCTGACGATGTTCATCGAGGAGCCTTCCCGCGTCGGCCGAATGCCCACTGCGAAGCGACTGTGACGCACCGCGAATCAGTCGCAATTCCGCCATCAGAGTCGATGGCTGGGACACCTCCGGAAGGGGCGGGGCAACCTTCTGCTCCGCTCCCTCAGGAGCGCTGGCGCTTCGTGCTCGCTTTGCGGCGGCCGGCACCCTCGCCGCTCGAGGCGCGTCGACCACCAACGCCACCGACGGCGCTTCCGCACTCCGAACAGCGACGTCGCTCGCTGGCGCTTGCAACGCCTCCACGAGCGGATTCGCAGCGGGGGCCTCAACGTATTCAGCCACCACTGGAGTGTCCGCGCTAGCGCTGGTGACGGAAGCCCCGGGAAACGTCGATGGTGGCTGTAGCGCCGTGGCCACAGCGATGGCCGCAACCGTGCCCGTTCCGACGAGGAGCGTGAACCAGCCGAAGGTCCCCCCCGCCGCCGTCTTGGCGGTCGTCGCCGCGCCGGTCATGACCAAACCCGCGACTAGGGCGCTCCGAACCCGACTCCTAGCCTCGGCGTCTGGCCCATACTCCTCGCGTAGCGCCGCGAGCACCGTGTCCAGCTCAATCATCGTTTCCTCGTCCTATCTCCTCAATCGCTCCCCCCGCCACTTCGCCCAACTGCCGGCGCATCACACGCGGTTGGCGGTCTCGGCGCACGCGCCGCACGATGCCAAACTGCCAGCTGCGCAGTGCAGCGGCGCTCGAAAGGGAGTCGAGCTTGCGGTGCACGATCACGAACAGGTCCTGAGCGACGTCAGTGACCGCCGCTGCAGCGACCGACCCCGAGGGCCGATCAGAGCTGGAGAACGCCAGTGCAGAAGAGTTCATCAAACAGACTAGTGGCCGTGAACGAGCAAAACTGCGAAGGCTACACGCTCGAGCCCCAAACTGGTGCTACGCCCGTGCCGAGCTAGACGCAGCGTCCAGGTGACCTGCAGCACCAAGCGCCAAGGAAGTCTGAACGGTATTGGGTTTCGGTAGATGTCTGCCAATTCACCATCCTGGATGGTGGGTGCAGTGCGAAGGGCAATCGAACTGCCATGAACGGCGTGCTGCGAACATGGAACCCCGGGCCGGGAGTCCCGCTGGAGAAGTCGTGACGCGAACTTCGGGCACCAGCGTGCCCTATCGCTCGTCGACGAACCCTCCTGGCGAGCTCAGCCGAGGGCGCCTTTACACCCGAGCGCTTCGGTCAGTCCCGCGGCATCGGCACCGCGGGCGCCGTTGCCTTCCTCCGTGCACCTCTTCTCGCGCGCACACGAGTTCATGTTCTCCGTCATTCTGCCCGCACACTTCCCTTCCGTAAAACACCCGTCGCACTTCTGACCCCAGGACTCTGGCATCCCATACATTCACCTTTCGCGAGCGACCCAGGGTCTCGATCCCAACAGGTCCGGACACCTACACGCTGACGCGACGCTGACGCGACGCTGACGCGACGCAGGCTAACTCGCACCCAACTCGCACCCTGAGGCGGACCGCAAGAACTAAGTTGAGGAATCAGCGGCGTACTTGAGTAGCGGTGATTGTCGTTTGCGCAGGGCTTCGAGATAACGCGACTCGTTGTAAGGCACACGGTCTACCCAGCACCTCCAGAGGATGCGAACCCACTTGAATGCCAGTGCGCGGATCGTCGCGTTGTGCGAGGCACCACGCGCTCGGTGGCGCTCGTAGAAGGACTTCGCCCAGAAGGACTTCGGGATGGTCTGAGCCGTCCATTCGACAAACGTCTGCCGCAGGAACGTCGGGCACGGACAACTACGCCTGCGCAGTCACCGGTAGGATCGATTCCCCAGGTGGCGGTCTCCCCACGACCGTCTTCAGCACCGTTGGAGCGTCCGGTGAGCGGCGCGGGCGTGTGGCTCGCTGGCGAAGGACGTTCTTTTCGCCATGGTCGGCACGGTCGTTGCAGGTTTGATGTGCATGAGTCGACGACCAGAAGAAGCCCCGGAACCGACGAGCAACGTGCAAGTGTGGAAGGACGTCGAGATCCCGATGTCCGACGGAATCCGCCTTGCTGCGCGCATCTGGCTGCCGAGCACCGCTCCGCAGACGCCCGTTCCCGCGATTTTGGAGTACATCCCGTATCGTCACGCTGACGGCACCGCTCCACGCGACGCGCTGACGCATCCCTATTTTGCGGCGCACGGCTATGCCTCCGTTCGCGTCGACCTACGGGGCAGCGGCAACTCCGAGGGCGTGCTGACGGACGAGTATCTACAGCGCGAGCTCGACGATGGGGTGGAAGTCATCGAGTGGCTCGCTTCGTCAGCCGTGGTGCAACGGCAACGTCGGGATGATGGGTATCTCTTGGGGCGGGTTCAACGGGCTACAGATCGCCGCCTTGCGCCCGCCTGCCCTCAAGGCAATCATCACCGTGTGCTCGACGGACGACCGCTATGCCGACGACGTGCACTACATGGGGGGCTGCTTGCTGGGAGACAACCTCTCGTGGGCGTCGGTGATGTTCGCATTCAATTCGTTGCCTCCGGACCCGCGGGTGGTTGGCCCCAAGTGGAAAGAGATGTGGGCGGAGCGGTTGTCCGGTAGCGGTCTGTGGCTCGAGAAATGGCTGCGTTCGCAGCGGCGCGACGAGTACTGGAAGCACGGCTCCGTCTGCGAAGACTACTCGGCGATACAGTGCCCAGTGTTCGCCATCAGTGGCTGGGCCGACGGCTATTCCAACGCGGTATTCCGACTCATGCAAAACCTCGACGTGCCGCGCCTCGGATTGATCGGACCGTGGAGCCACCGCTATCCGCACATGGGGGTGCCCGGACCGGCGATCGGGTTCGTGCAAGAGGCCCTTCGCTGGTGGGATCAGTGGTTGACGGGCAAGGACACGCAGATAATGAGCGAGCCGATGCTGCGCCTGTGGATCCAGGATAGCGTCGCGCCATCCACCGGCTACGCCCAGCGCCCTGGCCCCAAGAGAGAGCGACGGGAGCTAGGTGATGGATCGTCATTGCCGCCATCAAACGTCAACTCGAGCTGGTCACCCGAGGCCGGTCGATGCGCGAAGCGTTCGGGGTCTGTGTCCTGTGGAACCACGCGACTGCGGTGTTTGGAGTGACTCGACAGAACGCCGAAATGGCTGACCATGTTGAGCCAAGGAGGTGGAATTGCCGCGCAGTGCTGCACCAGAAGGTCATGGGGCTCGAGCCCCGCGCATGTGGGTGCCGTCTTTTCAGGTGTTTTTGAGAGAGAGCAAAAGGCGCCCATCCAAGCGCCACTCGAGGCGCTCTTGGGACAGAGGAGGCCTCATCACGTAGCGGCAGAGCCGTTCCAACACCGGCGCTGACCATCAGGCGCATGAGCGGTTTGCCGGCGCGCTCCCCACTGACGTGGATGCCGGTAGCTGCCGCCTGGTAACAGGCGAACAGTCCGGGTTGCTCCGCTGTCGTGCCCGAACCTGCGTCGACCTCGTACTGTCCTGCTTCGCATCATCCCATCCCTGAGGTCCTCCTAGCGGAGAGCCCCACGACGCGGCGCGACGTACACGGCGGAAACCGCGGCGTTCCGCATCAGTTGACGTGTCGGCGGCGACTGGGGAACGGTGCTTCAGCGCGCCCAGAGCGCCGCCAGGTCGAACTCGATCGCATCGAAGGGTTTCAGGCGCGCCGGAGAGTTGCCGGTCGCCCGCTGAATGATGCGATAGTATTCGCCGTCGAGCTCCAAGACCTCCAGGAACTTGTCCAAGGGCTCGATCAACCAGACGTGACGCACCCGTTCTCGTTGGTACACTTCGAGTTTCACGCCACGGTCCAGCGCTCGCGTGGAAGGAGATGCGACCTCGCACACCCAGTCTGGAGCCACGCTCAGATACGGGTCCTCCGGCAGCATCGGGAGAGTTTCCCGGCGCCAGCCTCCGACATCGGGCACCAAGATGTCCTGTCCTAGGTGAACCTCTGGTTCGTCTAGAATGATCCAGCCCCCGGGGCCGCCTCGTCCGCGCTTGAACGGCGGTCCCAGCTCCTCTCCCACGGCGGAAGCCGCCGCCGCGTGCGGCAACGCTGGTCGGGGGCTTTGGTGGAGTACGCCGTCCACCACCTCTGCGACGACTTCCGGCGGGCTGTTCAGCACGTCCTCGTAGGATGCTCGTCTCGGTGCCGGATCCGTCATGTCGCCAACTGTAGCAGGCGTGGGTCCTGATGTCCCGGGCGTGTGCGACGCAGACCTTCCCCGCGCAACTACCCCTCGTACGCTACTCACAGCTCCAACTCACGGAGTGCGACGAGTCGTTGCCGGATGCGTAGATCAACCGGATTCGGGGACGGTCGGCGCGGCAGAGCTACGTCATCGGCTCACTCGGAACCTCAGGGCCCGATGCCGAACATGGCGCGGCTTTGGGTTCTCACGTGCTCTCCGGCGGACCGTTGTTTCCCTGTGCTTCACGAACTCGGGGTACCATCCCGGTGATGAACGCCGGCTCGCAGAACAGATCGCGACCCTCGTTTCCGAGTAGACGGCAGCCCCACCGTTCGCGTCGCAGCGCCAAACACCTCGAGCTCCGCCGCCAGGCGGCGTAGTGCGCGATCCGGCGACGGATACGCATCGACGACCCTCAGCGGTGTTGACGACTGCGATCCGACGCGACGCGTTCACGTTGCCGTTCTACTCGGATGTGGAGCGCGGCATGAGCGGCAAAACTGCACACAGGTTGCGCGTCTCGCCAAGCGTCGGATAATGCGAAACATGAGACTACCTTGCGCGGTGGGAACCCACCTCCGAGAGCTACCGGCACTGGCGTTGGCGACGCTGCTCGCGTTTGGCTGTGAGGGCTCCGGCAAACCGTGGGGCGAACCCGAACCGAGCTGGGAGGTGGCCGTCGAGAGTGATTCTGCGGCGCTGATGGCGGTTCACGGAACCAGCGCGAACAACGTGTGGGCCGTCGGTGCTGACGATGGCAGCGGTCCCCTGGTTTTGAACTGGAACGGCGCCCGCTGGAAGCGTCATGCGACCGGGTTCAGCGGGGATCTGTGGTGGGTGCAGGTGCTTTCCGACGATACGGTGTTGATGACGGGGTCGGATGCGCACGTGCTCAGGTACCAGGACGGCGAGTTCGAGCGTCTACCCAACCTGGGGTTGGGTAAACACATCGTGTTTGGCCTTTGGGCGGCGAGTGCCACCGACGTGTACGCGGTGGGTTCCGCCGCGGGGCGCAACGGCTTCATCTGGCACTTCGATGGCGAGGAGTGGCGCGACGTCGCCCTGCCAGCGGACATCCCTCAAGACGATTTCCACGACATCCCATCGTTCTTCAAAGTTTGGGGCGCCTCGTCCGAAGAGGTATGGGTGGTTGGTGGTCGGGGTGTGGTCCTCCGCGGCAACGCGGAGGAAGGCTTCGAGCGTGTCGAATCGGGCACGGAGGCGGCCCTATTCACTGTACATGGCGCAGCGGACCGCACGCTGATTGTCGGCGGTGACATCGATGGGCGATTGCTGGAGGCGCGTGACGGTGACACCGATGAACTCACCCCCGATCGCGCCCCGCTCTTGCAAGGCGTCTACGCACTGGATGATGGATCGGCTTGGGCCGTCGGGGCGGGCGGCGTGGTCTATCGCACGGAAGGGCAGACTTGGCAGGAGGTCGACACGGATCTGGCTCTCACCGTCGAGTCGCTGCACGCAGTTTACGTTGACCCCGAGGCGGGAGTGTGGGCTGTCGGAGGGGGTGTGCTGACCAACGCCCTCGACTCTGGAGTCTTGATCCACCGCGGGCCGAGTATCGAGCGTTACGAGGTCGAGCCGCCTGAGGTGCCGGAAATCACGTGCGATCCGGAGGCAGTAGACCCTCATCCCGAAGCCTCGATCGCCCGCCGTTGGAACGAACAGCTCCTGAACGCCATCCGACGCGACGTGCCGCGGCCGACGGTGCACGCGCGCAACTTGTTTCATACGTCGCTAGCCATGTGGGACGCGTGGGCTACCTACGACGATACCGCAGTCGGCTACGTCTCCACCGACAAGATCGACCTGGATGATGCTGACGATATCCAAGCCGCGCGCGAGGAAGCGATCTCTTACGCTGCGTATCGCGTGCTGACGTACCGCTACGAGAACGCTGTCGGCGGTGCTGCGTCCGTCGAATGCCTCGGCCGGTTCATGGAGGAGCTGGGCTTCGATCCCGAAGACACCGACGCTACGGGCGACGCACCGCACGAGGTTGGCAACCGCATCGGAGAAGCGGTGATCGAAACGTTCGCCGACGACGGCTGCAACGAGGAGAACGACTACGCCGATCCCGATGAGTACTCGCCCGACAACCCGCTGCTGGTCGTGGACGAACCAGGCACCAGGTTGAACGATCCTTTGGTGTGGCAGAAGCTCATCCTGGCCGAGGCCGTCACGCAGAACGGTATTCCGCAAGACTCCGGCATTCAGCCCTACATCGGCGCGCATTGGCGCGACGTGACGCCGTTCGCCGTCGAGCGGCCGGAAGCCGGACGGCCTTACTTCCCCGGCGATGACCCTCCCGTCGCGTTCGATGACGACTTGATCGACGCAGTCGTTCAGATCGTTCGCAAGTCCGCCGAGCTCGATCTTCGTGACGAGGAGCGTTGGGACATTTCGCCTGGCGGATACGGCAACAATCCGTTGGGCACGGACGACGGTGAGGGCCACCCAGAAAACCCGATCACGGGACGAGCGTACGCTGAGCAGCGTGTGCTGCGTGGTGACTTCACGCGAGTGTTAGCCGAGTTCTGGGCCGACGGACCCGCTTCGGAGACGCCGCCCGGGCACTGGAACACGCTGGCGAACTACGTTTCCTATCATCCGGACTTCGAGCGACGGCTGTTTGGCAAGGGCGACGAGTTGGACCCACTCAGCTGGGACGTTCACATCTACCTGGCCCTCAACGGCGCCGTGCACGATGCGGCAATTGTCGCGTGGGAGCTGAAACGCGAGTTCGTGTCGGCCCGCCCCATCAGCTTGGTACGCTACCTTGCTGGCCTCGGTCAGCGCAGTGACCCGTCGCTGCCGTCGTACCACGAGGATGGATTGCCGCTGGTTGCTGGCCTGATCGAGCTGATCACTGAGGACACGGTGAAACCGGGGGAGCGCCACGAGCATCTCGCGCGCTATGTTGGTGAACTCGCCGTGTTTTCCTGGCGCGGTGAGCCGGGAGATCGGGAGCGTGAGATTGGTGGGTTGGGCTGGATCCGCGCGCTCGACTGGATCCCGTATCAGCGGCGCACCTTCGTCACTCCCGCGTTTCCGGGCTACACGTCGGGGCATAGCACCTTCAGCCGCTCGGCAGCGCGAGCTCTGACCGAGCTGACCGGAAGCGAGTACTTCCCGGGTGGCCTTGGCGAATTCGTGGCCGAGCCTGGATACCTCTTCTTCGAGTACGGACCCTCGGAGACGGTGCGTCTGCAATGGGCGACATACTTCGACGCCGCGGATCAGGCGGGCCAGTCGCGCCTGTGGGGCGGTATCCACATACGGCACGACGACTATGATGGTCGCAAGAACGGCGACGCCATCGGTCGGTTGGCGGTAGAAAAGGCGCTCCGCTACTACGACGGCAGCGCTGGGCAAGAGTGAGAGCCGAGGCCCCCGTGGGCTCCCGGCCTTCTCCAGGGCGGGCGATGGGCTGTACGTCGCGCCCACACGTGAGGGTTCGTCTAGGCGGGTTTGATTCTGCGGTGTGTTCTCATAGAACACGTTTTCTGCACCCTCTTAGCGATCGTGGAACGAATACCGCTGCCTGGAATCGAGTGGTCGATCGCCGACCTGCGTTCGGGGGCGCTTTTGCTGAATGGGTCGGGGTACGTTCTGTTCGACGTCAGCGACCCAGCGACCGAACTCATTGGCTACTTCGGCGATCCCCCGAGCACTGAAACTGCCCGAACCTTTGCCGGCGAAGTGTGGGCCCCGTAGGTCAGCCGACGACTTGCCGGGCTTCGCATGGCCGCCATGGCCTCTGCATGGTTCCGCCGCTCTACGGCGTTGCTGAGGGCACGATTGCTCCCTTCCTAAGGACCGAGTATGCCGTGCTGATGGCCATCGAGATTGGGCACTACCAGCGCTTGGAAGTCCGACGCGTCACGCGAGCTGGAGCTGTGCTGACGGACGGCGAACTCGAAGTCCTGCTGCCCAAACACGCGGGCCCGAACGCACTGGGAGCTGGCGATTCGATAGACGTTTTCGTTCGGACGGAAACCGACGGAACGTTGGTCGCGACGACTCAGAAGCCTCATGCCTGCGTTGGTGAGGTCGCCTATTTGACGGCGGTCGATGTGACACCTCATGGAGCGTTCGTCGATTGGGGATTGGACAAAGAACTCTTTGTCCCATTCGCCGAGCAAGAAGCGCATCTGCGTAAGGGCGGCAAGTATCCGATTGTGGTGCGCCTGGACGATCGCGGCGAGCGCATCATCGGCAGCACCCGCCTTGCGCGTTGGTTCGAGGCCGATATCCGGCGCTTCGTCGTTGGTCAGGCGGTATCGGTCCTGGTCTATCGCTTCTCCGATCTGGGGGCTCAGGTGGTTGTCGAGCACCGCTACTCGGGCTTGGTGCACCGGAGCGATATCTTCGGGGAGCTGATGCTAGGTCAGTCGCTGACGGGATACGTTCGCACGGTGCGGGGCGACGGCAAGCTCGACATCGTTCTGAGAGCTCCGGGGAGCCGGGGGCGCGACCAAGACGTGACCACGCTTCTCGCTGCGCTCGAAGCGGCGGGGGGACAGTTGCCGATTCACGACGACAGCTCGCCACGAGAGATCGAGCGAGCCGTCAACATGAGCAAGAAGGCGTTCAAACGCGCCGCCGGCAACCTGCTCAGAGAACGCCGCATCACGCTCTCCAAGACCGGTATCTCACTGGCCCGCTAGTCGCCGGAGAAGGTCCGTTCTCAGGGTGAGGCGTCCGCACCACACTCGCCTGCGACCGTGGTCTCCCCGAAGCAGAGCTCGCACTCGTCGCACGGGTTGTAGCAACTTTCATCCAGCGTGCAGCTTTGGCACGCAGCTGGGTCGTCGAGGTTGGCCGCTGTGCAACTAGGCTCGCCATCTTCCCCCAATGAGCCGAGGGTGACGGCGCGCTCCATGCCCGGACCAAGACAACAACCCCAGCAGTCGCAACCATTGGGAGCGAGCAGTGCACAGTCGGCGTCGTTACCCGAGCCGCAGTCAGCATCATAGTAGCAGCGCAGCTCGGGACAATTCCGCTCACCGCCCGTGAACGTCGTCTCGCTGTCGTCGCACGGCCCCCAGCAATCTGGGTCCTCGTGGTCCATCAGACCGTCCCCGTCGTTATCGATGCAGTCAGCGCACGCCTTGGGTTGTCCCTTGCACTTCACGGGCAGACACTCACTGACGGTCTGGGCGTCGAGCACGGACGTCGAAGGCGCGTCGGTGGCAGCCGCATCGACAACGTTGGCATCGATGCCGAGAGCCGTGTCCGCGGACGCGTCTTTGGAGGTGCCCACGCTGCTCGTCAGTTGGCCGAGCCCCAAGTCCTGAACGCAAGCGACACAGGCGAGCCCGACGAGGGAGACTCGCATTTGCCGTATCGTGCGCATTGGGATGAGTCGCTCGTCAGTCGGGGTCATGGGGGGTGTCGAGAGGGCTCGAGCTGCCAGGCTGAGCCGGCGCTGACGCGCTCGTCCAACACAACGGCGCGCCGGCACAAGAGCGGACGTGCCTCCACGAGTAGCTTCGATGCTCAAGGAGATACATTATGTCACAAACTCAAACGCTTGGCCGCTACGCAGTCCCCGCAACCATCGCCGCACACGCGGTCTTGATGTTCACCGGTTACTTCGGGCTGGTGTCAGTATTCGATTTTCCGGACATCCTGCGCCAGACCCCAGCGCGCATCCTGGAGCAGTTCCGGAGCGAACGCGCCCTAGTGCAGGGTTTCTACGCTGCCTTCATGTGGAGCCAGGTGGCCTTCGTCTGCGTCGTCTTGGCGCTGCGCGGACGCTTCGGCGGGCGGAAAGCGCCGTTGTTGGACGCAGCGACCCACCTGGGCGTGCTCGCAGGCTTCGCTCAAGCGATCGGATTCGCTCGCTGGCCGTTCGTGATCGGAGGTCTCGCCGATAGCTACGCCGGACAACCCGAGGTGACGCTGACGGTGCTCGACAGTGTGCACCGCATGGTGGGCGTTGCGATCGGTGAGCACTTGTTCTTCTGCTTCGAGGCACTGTGGGCCGTCGCCACCGGCGTGCAGCTGCTACGCGACCCTGGCCCTACTCACGTCTCCAAACCCGCCGCTGGCTTGTTGGTGCTCATCGGCGCTGCGGTCGGCCTGTATGGCCTGGAGCAGTTCGGCGGGCCCTTCGCGGTGCTCGGTCCGCTCAACGTGCTTGCCCACGGAGCGCTCTTGTTCTGGCTGATCGGGTTGTCGCTGAGCGAACTCCTGCGGCGACCGTTGCGCCGATGGGAAAGCCTGGCGCTGGCCGGCCTGTGGGCGGTGACGGTGATGGGTTGACGAAGGGGCACCGCCGGCCAGGGGCCGTTGGGGCGCGGTACTACCGGCGCGAAGTGCACGGGTCGTGTCGAGCCGAGGACAACGGTGTGCGCTCTGGCACGACTCGCGAGCGGAATGCAGAATGCGGAATGGCTGGAGTGGAGCGTGGCCGATTACTAGAGCAGATTCTGCGACTTGCAGTCGCTCAATGGCCGCCGCAGCTTCCATGCTATTCTTCGTCGGTGGGTACTCCGCGCTACGCAGTTCTGGGGCTCGCGATAATCGCCTCGTTGACGGGCTGCAGCTCAGGGCCGGGAGTTGAGGACCGACTCACGCCCGGACCCAGCGCGGCACCGTTGGAGGAACCCAGCGCCCCGCCGTTGGAGGAACCCAGCGCCCCGCCGTTGGGAGGTAGTGGTGGTGCAGGCAGCATGACTCAGGACGGCGCGGGCGGCTTGGCGCTAGCAAGCACCGAAGAGCCCAGTTCGAGCAGCTGCGAATGGCTCGAGGAGCAACTCACGACGTTCGAAACCTTGCCGGAAATCCAGGAGCGACTCGCGTTCAGCGATTTCCTGCAACCGGAGGTAGGCACATTCACCGATGAGCGTGACGGTCGGTGTTACCGCTGGGTGGAGATCAATGGGGTTCGCTGGATGGCAGAGAGCCTTGCCTACGAGATCCCCGAGGTTTGGGGAATGACGCGCGTGGACAATCTTCCGACAAGCCCGACGGAGGGCTTGCTCTACAACTGGTCGGCTGTCGTCGGCGCTCCGCTCATCACCACCTATCTTCCGGTTGAGTTACCCCCGGGCCGCTACCAGGGGATCTGTCCAGACGGCTGGCGAGTTCCCAGCGCTGAGGATTGGGCTGCGCTCCTCGAGCATGTCGGCGCGACCGCCGGTTTGCCGCCATCAGAGAACGGGTTGTATCCCTACGCGGCAGTCCCGCTATCGACTCCCGAATGGCCTTTCCCAGGAACGAACCACTTTCGGTTCGGGGTCAGCCCGATGTGGAATGGGGTTGCTGGGTTCTGGACTCTGTCTCCAGTTGACGCCACGCGCAGCACCGCCGTGCATTTCTTCGACGGCCAGGTCGGTTTGCCGCCGTATCCAAAGGAGGAGAAAATGGCGCTGCGCTGCATAGCAGGACAGGCTGACGCCCGGTTTCCCAAGGTCACCCTTCCCGCTCCCGCAAACGTCACAACAAGCATGACCGATCCAAGAGACGGGCAAACCTATGCCACCGTTCAGATTGGTGAGCAAAACTGGATGGCTGAAAACCTCAACTACGCCACTCAGACCGGCTCGATGTGTCTGGCCGACCAGGCAGAGCACTGCGACCTCTTCGGGCGACTGTATCGATTCGAAGCCGCGCAAACCGCTTGCCCCCCCGGCTGGCGTTTACCCGGAACCGAAGACTGGGATGCGCTCGGCCAATATGTCGACTCACAGGCGGGCGGTGCGGGCGTGACGGATGACTCGCTGAGTCGACGCTGGATCGTTGCGGAACATTTGATCCATGGCGAGATATGGAAGGATCCAGCTCCCAATCAGGAACTAGCGTTTGGGTTCAACGCGCTTGCGGCGGGCGCAATGCTGAGTCCAACCCGTGTTCGTCTGCTTCCACACGGCAGCGCCCTGTTTTGGAGTTCCAGCTCCAATCAAGTGGACCCATCCCGATCCCGAAGTGGCATCGCCAACATGGCGGTCAGGTTCTACGTCGGACTCTTCAGTTTTAGCGAAGTGCCCGACCTAGACGAGGCATCGGCATCCGTCCGTTGCATGAAAGACTAGCCTATGCCGCCGCTCCCGGCCATCGGGCTCCGAATCTGTCACGCGATTGCGCACATTCCATCCGAT
The DNA here is from genome assembly GCA_050298815.1 of Polyangiaceae bacterium. Taxonomy (GTDB): domain Bacteria; phylum Myxococcota_A; class Polyangia; order Polyangiales; family Polyangiaceae; genus SZUA-265. Next base: position 113,019 of record JBNKUV010000001.1, on the reverse strand, counting down.
CCCGTCCGTGCGCTGCGCGATGGTCGACACCGTCCGTTTCCCGCGGGCGGCTATCGACCAGGGCTCCACGGAGGTGCGGGCGTTAGGGTGGCTATCGGCCAAGGCGCCACGTGATGTGGGCCCAGGTTGTGGTGCAGGGTTAGGGCGGCTGACCTAGCCTGGACCGATTTGACGGCGCCTGCCCCGCGAACCGCTCCTCGTGAGGCACTGGGCACTACGAGGTGGACATGGACGAGTGGGCCGTTTGGCAGTATCGTCGCGCATATCGATTCCTCGCCGGAACGACGGAGACATGAGCAAGCCAAAAGACCTATACGCATTGCTGGGTGTGGAGAAGACGGCCTCGACGGACGAGATCCGCAAGGCCTACAGAGCGCTGGCGCGCAAATACCACCCGGACGTCAATCCCGGCGACCACCAGGCTGAGGAGCAGTTCAAGGAGATATCTGCTGCCTACGAAGTGTTGTCTGATGCGGACAAGCGCAAGCTCTACGATGAGTTCGGCGATGAAGGATTGCAGGGGGGCTTCGACCCCGAGCAGGCCCGCGCTTACCAGCAGTGGCGCCGGACACGGGAGAGCGCGGGGCGACCCTTCAGCGCCGAGTCCTTTGAGGACTTCGATCTGAACGATTTGTTCGGGGGCGGTTTCAGCGCTCGCGGTCAGGGAGCAGAACGCCCGAGACGCGGTCGAGACGCTGTGGCCGAAGTCGAGCTCGACCTCCTGCAAGCGATCCGCGGAACTGAGGTTCGCTTGGTCGCTCCGTCAGGTGAACACGAGGTGACCGTGCGGATCCCGCCGGGTGCGGATGATGGTGATCGCCTGCGAGTCGCCGGTCGCGGGACGCCTGGTGCGCGAGGTGGACCCAATGGCGATCTTTGGGTCGAAGTACGCCTGCGACCTCACCCGTACTTCGGGCGCAAGAAGCTCGATCTGACGCTGCGCTTGCCGGTGACGCTGGAAGAGGCCTATTGTGGTGCACGGGTGGAGGTACCAACACCAGACGGTAAGGTGATGCTCACCATCCCGCCAAGATCACAGTCCGGCAGCAGGCTGCGCTTGAAGGGCAAAGGAGTCGAGCGAGCGGGGAGTCGGGGTGACATGTACGTCGAGCTCGACGTGAGATTGCCAGACGCGGAACATACACCCTTGGTCGAGGTTCTGCGCAATTCTGACGGGTTGTACTCGAAGCCCGTACGGGAGGAGATTCGGCTATGACCCAAAAGACCTCGCGGGAACGCATGCTCGAATTGCTCGAGGGTGATGGCGCGTTTCTCGATGAGCTGTGTCGCGTTGGTATCGTCCCGAGCGGCGAATTGACCCCTGACCAGGTCGAACGGGTTCTCGTGGCGCGGACGTTGGTGCAGGAGCTGGAGGTCAATCTGCCCGGCGTCGAGGTGATCCTGCGACTGCGCGCCCAACTGATGGAGACTCGTGCCCAATACGTCAGCTTGGCACGTAAGCTCGAGGACAAGACAGAGCCGAACGACAGCTGAGACGACGAAACGCGGAAAGTTCACGCCTTGGCTGGTGGGTGGGGACACGGCAGGACTGGGCGAACGCTGGCTCGATGTTGCGACCGTTGCCAACGGCCTGAGCGCCCACGGCCATCATGCGTGAGCCCATCCGCTCCGCGCCTAGCTGCTGGTTGGCGGCGTCGTTTGTGGATCGGTCATGCGTGACTCGTTCGGTGACAGCCTGTAACTCGCTCCGTCACGAAATCGGGACGCGATGCCCGTGCTCCAGGGGTTTTCGCGGCGGCGGCCCTGAGGCCGCCGGGGGCACGGGTTGGCGCTCGACTTGCATCTAGCTCGAAAATGAGGGCTTGTTGGGTTGCACATGACTGCTTCAGCTGACCATCCCCCGAGGTTCATTGCACGCCAGCTCGCGTTGGGATTCGGCTCGGTGAGTGTGGTGGCCATCCTAATGTGCGTTGGGCTCCTCAGTATCATCTCGGACGTCTCAGGGTTGGTGTCCGGTATGCGGGAGGACGAACACACCATTCACGATGGACTCAACTTGGCCACGGCCGTCCGTGAGGTCTCACTGCACATCGCCCACACGGTCATCGAAGCCAACGACTCGCACCTGGAACACTACGAACAGTGGCGACAACAGGTCGCCCATCGCGCGCAGCAGCTCCGAGGGCGCGTGCGGAGCGAAGAGAGCTGGCGCGTGGACGAACTGCTGCAGCTGGCGGAGCAAATGAACAGCTTGCTCCACAGCGAGGCCCTACCCGCGACCCGCGCGGGAGACGCAAAAAGGGCGCGCGGCATCCATCGACAACTGGAAGCTCTCGGAGCCCAGGCTTCGGAGCACGCCGATATCCTGGCACACTCAGCCACCTCGAGCATGGCCCAAGCCCACACCGTGGCGAAGGCCGCAACCCGCCTCGGACTGATTGGCGGAGGCTTGTGTGCGGCACTGATCGTGGCTTTGTCGTTTGGGTTCACCTGGCGACTCCGAGCCGTCGTGCTCGTGCCGCTGGTAGCGCTGACGGACGCGGCCCGCCGCTTCGGTCGCGGGGACTTCGACTTTCGGGTGGGCGCGATCGGAAAGGGTGAACTCGCCGCCGTGAGCACTGCGTTCGACAGCATGGCCGAAGAGCTTGCACGACGCGAAGCTCGCCTTTTGCAGAACGAGCGTATGGCCGCCATCGGTCAGTTGGCGGCGGGCATCGCCCACGAACTGAACAATCCGATTGGCATCATCCGCGGCTATCTCAAGACCATGAGCCCCGACTCGGATGTCAACACGCTGTCTGAAGAACTCGCCATCCTCGATGAAGAGGCTGCGCATTGCCAGCGTATCGCGGAGGATCTCCTCTCCTACGCGAGTTCGACCGAGCTGTCCCTCGAGCATGTGGAGCTGAGTCTGTTGCTCGAGGGAACGGCGCGTCGCTTTGGGGAGAGCGCCATCGGAGCCGACGTTCGGCTTCAAGTAGACGCTGAACCGGCACGTGCCGAAGTCGACCGTCGCCGCTTGCGACAGGTGATTCTGAACCTCGTGGTCAACGCCGCCCAGGTCTCGCCACCCAACGCGTCCGTCGAAGTCAGAGGCCGCCGTAGCGGGGCCCGCTATGTCATCGACGTGCGCGACCACGGGCAAGGTGTTGCAGCAGAAGACCGAGATCGCATTTTCGAGCCCTTCTTCTCGAAGCGCCGCGGCGGTAGCGGCCTCGGCCTCGCCGTGTGCTCCGGCATCGTCAAAGCACATGACGGCACGATTGTCGTCGACGACGCACCTTCAGGTGGGGCAGTGTTCCGAGTATCGTTGCCGCTGCGGCAAACCACAGCACAAGAGAGCAAGCCATGACTCGCCCCCTGCTTCTAATAGTCGACGACAAGCGCAACATGGTCCGCTTGATGGCGAAAGTCATGGGCGGCGATGCTGAGGTCCGCACCGCGGAGAGTGGGGCTGACGCGCTCCGGATATTGCGGGACGAACCGATCGATGTCGTCCTGTGTGACCTGAAGATGCCGGATATGGACGGCCTGGACGTGCTCCGGGCTTGTACGAGCCTGCGACCCCGCGCCCAATTCGTGCTGATGACCGCTTACGCCACGGTCGACACCGCCGTGGAGGCGTTGAAGCTCGGCGCCTACGACTACCTCACCAAGCCGTTCGAGCCAGAGGCAGCACGGTCGGTCCTACTGCGCGCCCTGGCCCGGGTGGAGGCCCGAGACCCAGCCCCCGCAGCCGAGGTTCTGCCCGGTGTCGTCGCACGTTCGCGCGTGATGGCGGAGCTGGGTGAACTCGTCCGACGGATCGCCAACAGCGACGCCACCGCCTTGATCCTTGGTGAAACCGGGACCGGCAAAGAGCGCGTCGCCCGCGCGATCCACGAGCTCAGCCCGCGTGCGTCCCACCGCTTCGTGGCTCTCAATTGTGCCGCCGTTCCGGCAGAGCTGCTCGAGAGTGAACTGTTCGGTCATGCGCGCGGAGCGTTTACCGGTGCGAGCAGCGAGCGGCGTGGATTGTTCGAAGAAGCGGACCAAGGCAGCCTATTTCTCGACGAGATCGGCGACATGCGCCCCGCGCTCCAGGCCAAGCTGACTCGCGTGCTCGAAGAACGCGCTGTCCGACGCGTGGGCGAATCGAAAGAGCGAAAAATCGACGTGCGCTTGATCGCCGCCACCCATCGGGACCTGGAGCAAATGGTGGCAGCCGGAACGTTCCGCGAGGACCTGTGGTACCGCCTGAACGTGGCACTGGTGTCGATACCGCCATTGAGAAAACGCGAAGGAGACGTCGAGCTCTTGGCCAATCACTTACTCAGACTGCAGGCAGAACGCACGAGCAACCGAACTTTCGCCGGTTTCTCACGACCAGCCCTCGACGCACTAATGGCCTACGATTGGCCCGGCAACGTGCGTCAGCTCCGCTCGGCTGTCGAACGCGCCTGTCTACTCTCGCGCGGTGAGGAGATCGAGCTTGGGGACTTGCCCCCAGAGCTCCTCCGCGCGAGCTTCGAAGCGGCGGCCGACGAATCGAGGCTCGCGGAAGGAACCTGGGCGGAGGCACTGGAGCGGGGACGCATGGACACGGGGCGACGCTATCTCGAAGCCGTCTTGCGGCGCCACGACGGACGGATCAGTGATGCCGCCAATCACGCTGGCGTTGAACGCGAGAGCTTCTACCGCTTGCTGCGCCGCCACGGTGTCGAAGCGAACGCGTTTCGCGGCCAATCATCGTCGTCTGACGAGCAGGGAGACGCTGGATGAGCAGACTTCGTCCCAAACCTGGGCGGACTCATCGTCCGAACCCGAAACAAACGATGCCCCCCTTCGAATGTCGACTCGGAGCTCCGCTGTTCGCACTTTGTTTGAGCCTGGGGAGCGCAGGCTGCGCTACAAGCTCGGAGCAAGCTGCGCGCGCGGAGTTCTCCCGCGCCCCTCGAGCCGGAACACAAACACGACCAAAGAACACCACGCCGGGCGCGGTGGGCCAGGCGAAGGGTACTGCGCCGCACGAAGCAGCGGAGGGGGACGGCTCACTCAATGCCTACACCCGCGTAGCGCTCGAGCATAGCCCCGAGCTTCGCGCCAAGTTCGAGGAGTGGCACGCCAGCACGTACCGCATGGCCCAAGTTCGACGACTGCCAGAGCCACAAATCTCGTACACCTTCTTCATTCAGTCTGTCGAAACGCGGGTGGGTCCCCAACAGCATCGTATCGGCGTCTCCCAATCGTTTCCTTGGCCCACGCGCTTGTCCAGCGCGTCCGACAGCGCGAGCAGTATGTCGCGAGGTGCCCAGCAGGCGTACGAAGCGAAGGCGCTCGACGTCATGCGACAAGTCGCCGATAGCTACTGGCGCCTGTGGCTCCTGGAGCGCATGCGTCGGGTGGAACGAGAGCAGCAGAGCCTGCTTGAACAGCTCGCCGCGTCGGTGCGAGCGCGTGTCGAGGTGGGCCAAGCGGGCTTCGCGGATCTGGGGCAGATCAACTTGGCCCTCGCCCGCCGCGTCGATGCTCTGTCGGGCCTCGACGAGCGCCAGCGTAAGCTCGAAGCGGCGTTGATCCGCACGCTGGGCGGCGACAGCGCCAAAATCGTCCGCCCCCTCCCCATCGACGCCTCACCTCCGCGCATCCTCGAACCGGTGGAGTCCGACGCGGCGCTCGCTCGTGCGGCGGAGCTGCACCCCAGAGTTCTTGCCATGAGCCAAATGGCTCAGGCTCAGCTGCAACAGGCCGAGAGCGTCAACGCGGATCGCTACCCGAGCTTCACCGTCGGTATGGACTACATCGTGACCGGCGAAGCGCGGATGGCCGGCGTCCCGGACAGCGGTAAAGATGCGGTGAGTGCCACGGTGGGCGTGAAATTGCCGATCTGGGGCTCCGCTTACAGCGCCGCAGAAGACGAAGCCAGGGCTCGTGGAGCGGCCTATTCCGCAGAGCAAACGGCCCGTCGCAACGACCTGGTCGCGGAAGTAGACCAAGCGCTGTCCGACGTCAGAGACAGCATTCGACGCGTCCGACTGTACGAGAGCACCCTCGTCGTGGAAGCAGGCGCCGTCTTCGAAGCCGTCGTCGGCGGTTACCAAGCAGGGACGTCCACCGTTTCCGCACTCCTCTCCGCACAGCGCGATCTGTTGGAGCTCCAAGTGGGATTGTTCCAAGCGCAGGCCGATCACGGGCTGGCTTGGGCACGACTCGAGGCCGCTGTTGGCGGCCCCGTCGCAGGAAAGCCGGCATCATGACCGATAACGCAGATAACCTCAGCCAAGCGCCGGAGACGAACGACGACGGTTCGTCGACTCCGGAAGCGACGAAACCGCCTCCGCCCGTTTCCAACGCCAAACACGGAGGGTTGCGCCTCCCAGCCGGGGTCAGAAGCGTGGCGCGTCAGCTTGGACTCGTGATAGCGGCCGTCGTGCTCTTTGCCTTGGGGTGGCTAGCGAGTCCGGGTGATGCCGACGAACACCAGCACTCAGCGACGAGCAAAGAGAGCACCGAAGCCACCCTCTGGACTTGCTCGATGCACCCACAGATCAAGCTACCCGAACCTGGTGCCTGCCCCATCTGCGGAATGGACCTGATCCCTCTCAAGAGCGATGGCGCCGACCAAGAAAAGAACGTCGTCAAGCTATCGAAGAGCGCCGTTCAGCTGGCGAAGATCCGTACCACGCCAGTGTATCGAGCGGAGACGAGCGACACGTTGCGGCTTCTCGGGCGCCTCGAGTACGACGAAACCGCCGTCCGCACCATCACGCCGTGGATAGGCGGACGGATCGATCGTCTGTACGTGTCCACGATCGGCGCCAAGGTAAAGTCCGGGCAGCCACTGGCTGAACTCTACAGCCCTGAGGTGTACGCCGCGCAGCAAGATCTCATTGTCGGGAAAAAGCAGCTCGACGCGATGGCTGACGCGCTCCCTATCTCCAGAAGCGCGGCGGCGGCCGCGCTCGAAAGCGCTCGGCGACGACTCCGACTGCTCGGTATCCCGGAACACGAAGTCGATGCGATGGCAAAGGAGAAATCACCGCGAGAACGAGTCGTCATCCGAAGCACCGCCAGCGGCACCGTGCTCGAACAAATGGTCAACCAAGGCGCCTACGTTACGGCAGGCACACCCATGTTCCGGGTCGCCGCTCTGAACCGCATCTGGGTACAGCTCGATGCTTACGAGTCCGACTTGGCGCGTATCAAGTTGGGCGACGCGGTCGAGATCCAAGTCACGTCTTACCCAGGTGAGCTTTTCGAGGGCAAGGTCACCTTCATCGACCCAATCGTCGATCCCAACGCGCGGACGGCGCGAGTTCGCATCGAGGTGGTCAACGCCAAGGGCCGGCTTCGCCCTGGCATGTTCGCGGTTGCGGTACTCCAGGCACCGGAGGATGAAAGCCGAGCCGAACCTCCTCTCGTCGTGCCGGATACGGCCGTGCTGTTCACGGGAGAACGCTCCGTCGTCTTCGTCGAGACTCGCTCGGAAGAGGGCCTCTCATACGAGGCACGCGAAGTGCAACTGGGAACTCGCATCGGGAACGTCTACCCCGTCGTCTCCGGCATCAAAGAGAACGAGCGAGTCGTCCTGCAAGGTGCATTCACGTTGGACGCCGAATTACAGATCCGGGGCGGGCAAAGCATGATGACTCTGCCGGACGATGCAGCCCGCGCTGACACGCGCCCGTTCGACGTGGCCCCCAAGGTGATCCAACGCCTATCCCCCCTGGTGATGGCTTACCTCGACCTGTCGGCGGCTCTGTCCAAGGACGATCTCGTTGCCACCAAGTCCGCCTACGCAGCCATCATCGCCGAAGCCAAGAAGATTCAGATCCAGACTCCGACGGACGCCGCGAAGCGTTGGACGGAGCTGCGAGAACAACTGTTCAAGAACGCCGAAGTGGCCCGGGACGCACCAGATCTTGCCCAGGCCAGGCAGTCCTTCGAAGCCGTCAGCGGCGCCATGACCGAGCTCTTGCGCCGCTTCGGGAACCCGACAAAACAAGCCGTCAAACTCGCCCACTGCCCCATGGCTTCCGGTGGAGAGGGGGCCGTCTGGCTCCAGTTGGCCGACGACGTCCAAAACCCGTACTTCGGCTCGGAGATGTACGCATGTGGTGAGATCAAGGGTAGCGCAGAACCACTGGGACGACTCCCGGAAGCATCAGTTACCCACGCCACACCCCCCACGGCAGCGCCAGGGGAGCACCAGCACTGATGACCGCTCCTGACAAGCAGACTGCCAATGAAGGAGCCGAGGATCGCCACGCCGAGTCGGGCCAACCGTCGGGCTTCTGGCCTCGCTTCATCGGCTTCTTCCTCGACAACAAGCTCGTCGTCGCAATCCTCGTCGCACTGACGGTGTTTGGTGGGCTCGCCACCGCCCCCTTCAACTGGCAGCTCGGTAACCTGCCGAGAAACGCCGTACCCGTCGATGCGATCCCGGACATCGGCGAAAACCAGCAGATCGTCTTCACCGAGTGGCCAGGGCGCTCCCCACGAGACGTCGAAGATCAGGTCACCTATCCCCTCACCACGTCGTTGCTCGGCATCCCTGGCGTGCGCACGGTGCGCAGTTTCAGCATGTTCGGGTTCTCGACGATCTACATCATCTTCGAGGAGAACGTCGAGTTCTACTGGTCCCGATCCCGCGTGCTCGAAAAGCTGTCCAGCTTGCCCGCGAACACGTTGCCGGATGGCGTCTCCCCTTCGCTGGGTCCGGACGCAACCGCCCTCGGTCAGGTCTTCTGGTACACCCTCGAGGGGCGTACGCCTGAAGGTGAAGTGACGAGTGGCTGGGACCAGCACGAGCTCCGCAGCATCCAGGATTGGACCGTGCGCTACGCCCTGCAATCCGTGCCCGGCGTCTCCGAAGTCGCCAGCGTGGGTGGCTACGTCAAAGAGTACCAAGTGGACGTCGACTCGGAGGCAATCCGCGCCGCTGGGGTCGGCATCGACGAGGTTGCCGATGCCGTGCGCAAGGCAAACCTCGACGTGGGTGCGCGTACGTTGGAAGTCAATCGCGTCGAGTACGTGGTTCGCGGTGTCGGCTTCGTGCAGAGCGTCGGCGATCTGGAGGAGGTGGTGGTGCGCAATGTGGAGCACACACCGATCCGGATCAAAGACGTAGCCAAAGTGAAACTCGGTCCAGCCCTGCGCCGTGGCGCGCTCGACAAGGCGGGCGCGCCCGTGGTCGGCGGTGTCGTCGTCACACGCTTTGGCGCCAACCCGATGGAAGTCATCGAGCGGGTCAAAGCTAAGGTGGAAGAAATCTCCCCCGGGCTGCCTAGCCGCACCCTGGACGACGGAACACAGAGCAAGGTCACCATCGTTCCCTTTTATGACCGCACCACGCTCATCAACGAGACACTAGGCACCCTGTCGACGGCGCTGATCCAGCAGATGCTGATCACGATCATCGTCGTGCTCGTGTTGCTGCGCAACTTGCGGAGCTCCCTCATCATCTCCAGCATCTTGCCGTTGGGAGTGTTGGGCGCGTTCGTCTTGATGCGCTTGTTCGGAGTCGACGCGAACATCATGGCCCTCTCCGGCGTTGCTATCGCCATCGGCACCATGGTGGACATGGGCATCGTGCTGACCGAAAACATGGTCGAGCACCTCGAGCGCGCCGGACCGGAAGAGGACCGCAGAGCAGTCGTGCGCCGAGCAGCCGCCGAGGTCGCCCCGGCCGTGCTCACCTCCACCCTGACGACGGTGGTTGGCTTCTTTCCCATCTTCGCGCTGACGGCATCAGAAGGTAAATTGTTCACGCCGCTCGCGTACACCAAGACGTTCGCGATGGTCGTGGCACTGCTCTTGGCAATGACCGTACTTCCCGTGATCGCTCACCTCATCCTGCGGAAGTCCCTCATCCCCACAAGCGGGTTCCCACGCACAAGCGCCGAGTGGCGCTCACGGCTGCTGAGACCGGCTCACATCATCGACTTTGTGTTGGTCGGCGTGGGGCTGTGGGTGATGACGACCGGAAGTGAGCTACTGGGTTCGATGGTGCTCGTCGTAGCGATTTCTGGCCTAGCTTCCCGCGTGTTGCCACGCAGGTGGGCCTCCTTGCCAAACCTCGTGACCTTGGCGGTGGTGGTCATTGGTGTCACGGCCTGGCTTGCTGATGACTGGTTGCCCCTGGGGGCTGACCGTGGCTTCTTCATCAATCGACTGTTCGTGGTCGTGCTGCTCGCAACGCTCCTCTGCGTACTGTGGGGTTTCATCCTCATCTACCCATACGTGCTTCGGTGGGCGCTTCGAAACAAGCTGATCGCTCTGAGCTTCCCGGCAGCGTTGCTGTTGACGGGTGCGACAATCTGGCTGGGATTCGACACGGTGTTCGGATTCCTTCCGCAAAGCGTGAGGACTGCCGCGCCGGTAGTCAGAGTTGCGCATGCGGTGCCGGGGCTGGGCCGCGAGTTCATGCCCGCCTTCGATGAAGGCTCCTACCTGTACATGCCCACGACGATGCCTCACGCCTCGATGGGCGAAGCGTTGGAACAGCTGTCGAAGATGGACGCTGCTATCGCGGCGGTGCCCGAGGTGGATTCAGCTGTCGGCAAGCTCGGCCGCGTGGAGAGCGCTCTCGATCCCGCCCCGATCTCCATGTACGAGACGATCGTCAACTACAAGCCCGAATACCGCATCGACCGGGATGGGCGACGTCTGCTGTACGCCTACGACGATGACAGGGAGGACTTCATCCGCACCCCCCATGGCGATCTCGTCGAGGCTGAAGACGGCCGACCATTTCGCCAGTGGCGCCCGCACATCCGCAGCCCGGAGGACATCTGGAAGGAGATACAGGATGCTGCAAGCATGCCGGGCCTGACGAGCGCGCCGGAGCTAATGCCCATTGCCGCACGCATCGTCATGCTCCAGAGTGGCATGCGCGCTCCGATGGGTATGAAGATCCGTGGACCCGATCTACAGACGCTGGAACAGGTCGCCGTCGAGATGGAAGCAGTGCTGAAGGAAGTACCCGGCGTGCGTCCAGCAACGGTCGTGGCGGACCGTATCGTCGGCAAGCCGTATCTCGAGATCGTCCTCGATCGAACCGAGCTGGCCCGCCACGGCATCAGCATTCAGAAGGTTCAAGAAGTCATCCAAATGGGAGTCGGCGGGATGGCGATGACCCGCACGGTAGAAGGGCGCGAGCGCTATCCGGTTCGCATTCGCTACATGCGCGAGGATCGAGACAGCTTCGAAGATCTCAAGCGCGTACTCGTGCCGACACCGCTGGGGCACCAGATCCCCCTCGAGCAACTCGCGAGTTTGCGCTACGTGCGCGGCCCGCAAGTCATCAAGAGCGAGGACACATTCCTCACGGCCTATGTGGTCTTCGACAAGGACGCCGACCGCGACGAGGTCGGCGTGGTGGAAGACGCCAAGGCGTTCATTCAAGCGCGTCTCGACTCTGGGGAACTGGAGCTTCCTCCAGGGGTGAGTTTCACCTTTGCGGGCAGCTACGAAAACCAAGTGCGCAGCGCCAAGACGCTCAGCGTGTTGGTCCCGATTGCGATCCTCACCATTTTTCTGCTCATCTACTTTCAGTTCCGCCGCGTCTCGAGCGCTCTGAACGTGATGCTGGGCGCGGCTGTCGCCATGTCCGGCGGCTTTCTTCTCCTCTGGCTCTACGGCCAACCCTGGTTTCTGAACGGGGCCGTGTTTGGAACCGACTTGCGCACACTCTTTCAAGTTGGCACCGTCAACCTGAGTGTCGCGGTTTGGGTTGGATTCATCGCGCTGTTGGGAATCGCGACCGACGATGGCGTGGTGATGAGCACCTACCTGCACCAGCGATTCCGCCAGGACGGCGCCCCGCGCAGCGTCCAAGACATCCGCGAAAGAACGTTGGACGCCGGACTGCGCCGGGTGCGCCCCTGCATGATGACGACGGCCACGACCCTACTTGCGCTGCTTCCCGTGGTCACGTCCACGGGTCGTGGCTCCGACGTGATGGTGCCGATGACGCTGCCCCTTTTGGGCGGTATGGGCGTTGAGCTGATCACGCTCTTCGTCGTACCCATTCTTCACTGTTTGGGTGAGGAGATGAAGCTCGCACGCCAAACCAGGACTGAGCAATCGGCACCACTCTTGGCGTCGCGAACCTAGAGGGCGACACAGCGCAATCCGTGAAGCGGAGTCACGCTGCGGACAGGCCACCTATGCAGAAAGCTCCACCAGCCGACGGCGACGCCAAGTACAGCATCGCGGGGGTGTGGCCCCCGGGTCCCAAGGGGGACTCGGGGCTCCTGCTCCGGTGTGCAATGTCGCCGAGCGCCTGAACCTACCCATGCGCGGTCGAAGCGCTTGCCCCTGCTCTACCGCCGCGTGTACCAGGAGCTGCCTTGGCCGCGACAGCATCCGCTTCCGATACAGCAGCTGTCACCGTAGCACGAGCAGCCGCTGGTATCGCAGCCGGAGCTGTCTCAACCACTGGCGCTGATGCCACCGCAGCCACGGCAACTCCAACAACGCCTCGACGTGAGCTGCCGCGCCCTGTGCCAACGCGTCGAGATCGCCCCCCCTTCGAGCACGGAAACGACGCGCCCCCGCGGTGGGCGCTCGAGTAAGTCGACGAATTGACCTGTCAGCTCGTGGAAACGCCCACGTCGAGAACCGTCCGTCACTGCTTGGGCACTGGCACGACGATACGCGTCTGCAATTCGCCGCTCGGCGTGTCCGTAAGATCGATCGTTCAGGTAGTACTCGCAGAGTTCGTGGACAGGACCCTCGCCGGACGGCACTGGTAGCGCAGCATGTCACGAACTCGCCAACTTAGCGTATTGTCCGCGCATCGCCTGCGCGGAGTCCACCGTGTGAGCGCGCTCTTCGCGCCACACGGCGCCTGTCTTCGGCAGCCGAGAGGGGCATTGCGCCTCCGATGGCGAGATCGCCCCGTTGGTACGCCGTGTGCAATTCCGAAGGGCATGCCTACCGAAACGAGACAACACCGGCAGCATCTGGCCCCGGGTACGATCAAGGCTCAATGGTGGCACGCGCTGGAGGATGGCCGCGTGCAATGCGACCTGTGTCCCCGACGTTGCAAGCTACACGACGGGCAGAAGGCCTTTTGCTTCGTGCGTCAGGCAAAGGATGGGGAGCTACTATTCACGAGCTACGGGCGAGCAGTGAACTACTGCGTCGATCCCGTCGAGAAGAAGCCTTTGAACCACTTCTATCCGGGGTCCGCCGTGTTGTCGTTCGGTACACCCGGTTGCAACCTCGGCTGTCGCTTCTGTCAGAATTGGAACATCACCAAGGCGCGAAACGATTCGCTCGCCAGCTCCGAGGCCACGCCGAGCGAGGTTGTTGCCACCGCCGAGGAACTGAGCTGCAAAGGCGTAGCCTTCACCTACAACGACCCGATTGTCTTTGCCGAGTACGCCATCGACTGCGCTGTCGAAGCCCACGAAGCTGGCCTGAAGACGATTGCCGTCTCCAACGGCTACATGGAGCCAACGGCGCGCAAGGAGTTCTACGCACACATCGATGCGGCAAACATCGACCTGAAGGCCTTCAGTGAGGGTTTTTACTATCAGAACTGCGCCGCCCGCTTGCGCCCAGTGCTCGACACGTTGACTTGGCTGGCTCAAGAAACCGACGTCTGGTTGGAGGTGACCACTTTGCTGATCCCCGGTCACAACGACTCGGAAGAGGAGATCACGCGTATGTGCGACTGGTTCATCGAACACCTGGGGCCGAGCGTACCCCTGCATTTCACTGCCTTCTTTCCTGCCTATCGGATGAAGGACGTGGAGCGAACGCCGCTATCCACGCTGCAAAGGGCGCGCGCACAAGCAATCGCTGCCGGCATCGAGTACGTGTACACGGGCAACGACACGGACCCAGAGGGGCAATCCACCTACTGCCCGGGATGTCACGATTTGCTCATCGGCCGCGATGGCTATGCCATCAATCGCTACGCGCTGACGGGCGCGGGCTCGTGCCCCAACTGTGGTCGGCAGGTACCGGGGCACTTCGAGAGAGAGTGCAAGACCATTCATCCGCCGTTGGTACCGTTACGTCACGTCGAGCCCGTGCACTTCCCCAAGTGAAGGCGCCCCTCCACAGGCCGATCTGGCACCTCGCCTCGACATCCGACGCACGTGCCACGAACAGCGTGGTTTGCCACACGATGCCGTCAACCAGGAGCCTGAGCGCCATGTTGCTATTCAAGCGCATCGGTGCGGGTTGCTTTGGCATCGGAGCGCGAACACGTTGCGTCGCGACTCCCTGGGAAAGCGCAAACCCCGCGATTTGCGCCCGGGTCGCGCCGGTTGCGGCGCAGCGGCGTGCGGATTGCTTAGTTGGCGTGCGTCCACCCGAGTCGCACGAAAGATCGCCTCCCACGCCTGGGAGAGCTTGCACACGATACCGGTGGGCGGCGTTGCCGTTCACGTCACCGAGTTGGCAGCCGCGTTGGAGCGACGCGGCCACGAAGCCCACGTTTTCGCGAGGCTTGGAGAGGGCCAACCCGCGTCGACGGCGTAGTAATACCACCGCTGCCCCATCACCTTGATCTCCGACTTCGTTTCGGAAGCGAACGAGATGTGTGACCGTTTCGTTTGTTTCATGGCACGGACAGAAACCCACGACGGCGAGCGCTTTGACGTCGTTCACGCCCACGACGGGCTGTAGAAGCAGCCATGAGCATACTGGGACTGGCGCCAGCTGTGGAAGTCATTGGTACACGGCGTGCACCTGACGAACCGAATGAACCATCCGACACGTGCTGAAGACATCATGAACCGTCACGTTCGTGGCCTGCGTGGTGACACTCCTGCAACAGAGGCCGTGACCTGGCTGGCCCGTCACGGCTACTCAGGCGCCCCGGTAATCGGCGAGGAAGGCCACGTGGAGGGCATCTTCACCGAGCACGACAGCGTGGGTGCGCTGTTCTCCGCGGTCTGCGAAAACCAGCCCGTCGGCGACGTATCCGCACACATGACCAAAGAGGTGGAGTGCGTCTCGCCGGAAACCGACATCACCGACGTCGCCCTGAAGTTCATCAAGGGCAAACACCGCCGGATCATCGTCACGGTCGATGGGGGCAGAGTCGTTGGCTTGATTACGCGACGGGATCTGATCCGCGGAATGCTGGAGATGCTGAACCCCAAGCTGAGCTTGAAGACGTACGACATTCTACAGCAGCTTCGGCGCTGAGGCTGTCCTGCCGATCTGCCTCGCGGCTGAGAATACGCACGGGTTGCACAATCGCCCCGCAAGAACGTCGCGTTTCATCGACACATCGCGACACGCGGAGTGGGTGCAACCGGGAAAGCGCATGTGCGCACGGCGCTCGAGGAACGCCGTGGTAGCCCCCCTTCCGAAGGTCTGTGACCGATGGTGGCACGCCGCATGCTAGCTACAACATCCGAGGAGGTATGACTATGATGTCCAAAGAACCTCATGATATGGACGCAGCGACTGTCACACCGAAAAAACATGGCCGCGTCGGGTGCACACGACGGCCACCCAGCGGTTGGTGGTTGCGCGCGCTGCTCGGGATCTTGATGGCTTGGGGTTGCCTGTTCTGGTCCCTTTCCGTTGTCGCCCAGGACGAATCCCACGCCGAACGGCGCGGTCTGTTCGTAGTGGGCGAGGATGGTCGTGTCGCGCCAGACGACGACGTGAGCATTGCCATCGTGATCGGCGGTGACCTTCAGATCGAGGGCCGGGTGCGAGGCGTGGCAGCCGCCATCGGAGGGAGCCTCGACGTCGAGCCAGGAGCACTGGTCGAGGGGGCTGGGGTCGCGGTGGGAGGCGAGGTCAATGTTAGCGACGGCGCTCGTGTCTTGGGCGCCCAGATGCGGGTTGGCGGGGGCGACATGAGTGCCGTGATGGGTGAGTTGGTCGAAGCACGCGCAACCCCACCCCCACTCTGGCTCGGACCCCTGATGCGCCTGGCGCAAGTCATCGGCTTGTTCATCGTTGCAACGTTGTTCATCTGGTTGTTTCCGGAACAGGTGCGCACTGTCCGCACGACCACCGTGCAACAACCGATGTATGCGACTCTGGCTGGACTTGGCCTGTTGATAGGGTTCGTGCCTCTGGTTCTCGTGTTGGGTCTGACGCTGTTCGGGATCCCGTTGGTCTGGGTCGTGTTTGCAGTCATCGCTGTCGCGGTGACGCTGGGCCTGGCGGGACTGAGTGCCAGTGTCGGCCGCGGGCTCCGCGTCGTGAGGAACGAACACAACCTGTACGGTGCGGCAGTCGCGGGTTTCCTGTTGCTGGCGCTACTGAGCGCGCTTCCGGTGGTCGGCGGAATCGCGTTGCTGCTGGCTGGCTTGTACGGGGCGGGGGCGGCGCTGCTTTCGAGGTTCGGCACGCGGCTGCTCGAGTCCCCATCCCAGCGCTCGGAACGCCCCCCACCCGGTCAAACAGAGGTGGCCGCGAGACCGTGAGAGTATGCGTCAGAGGCAGGCGCTCTTTGCGTGACAGGTCGTGCGCTCGCAGTGCGCAAGACCCGCATATTTTTTGCCCCCGCATCCCAAAAGGAAGGGCGGCGCGCGCGGCACGAGACGTGCACCGAGGTGGTGCATGTCACTTCGAAGAGAAGAGCTGAAAGCTCGAGTCCTAGCCAAGAAACAACTACTCGAATCCAGGCTTCGCGTGCTGGAAGCGGATGCACTGGGTGAAGTTGCGAACGAGCGTGACCGGCTGAAGGAGCGTCTCGCTGCGCTCCGTGAAACCACCAAGGAAGGGTGGGGGAAGCTGAGCGACGAGGCCACCAAGAAGCTGAATGCCTGGCTGCGCGATTGATGGCCTGCATCGAGCAGACCTTGTTCACCTCCGGGACCAGGTCGAGCTTCTGCGGCACTTCGTGTGCGGCCGCTGCCAGCCATGCCGCCAGCCCTATCCGTACATCCACGATGAAGACCCCGGCGATGGACAGCCCACCGAGGAAGTTGTGAAGCCCGTCCCCGATCAGGACCAGATAGGTGAGCGGTTGCTTGGCGTTGGGCCAGGCGCGATGGGCGTGGTGCCAATGGAGGAACTGCTCCAGAGCAAAGAACACGACGAAGCCAGCAGCGACGAAGCCAAACGTCGTCATCACCGGCATGCGGAGGAGCGACGCGGGAACCATGTGAAACAGAGAGCCGCCGACCAGCGACCCGGCGGCGAAGGACACGAGCGGCAGGAGGATCTTGTCGAGGGTCGATTGCCGCAGCAGCAGGGTCACGCTGCCGACCAGCGCCAGCGCGCTCATCAGCAAGCCAGACAACAGGATCCAAAGGAACGTGGTCATGGTGCCCCGTCAGGGCGCGCGCTCTGCGTCAGTCGAACGCCGGATGTACTCACGTTGCGCAGTCTCGCGCCGCTCTCGCCCGACGTCGAGTCGGCGCGTTGGGCTTCTACGCTGGCACGCCGCGCTGTAGTGGTCGGCACGAAACGTGCTCACGATCCACAGTGCCAGCCACCTCACTCTCGCACCCCCAGGTCCGCCCTTTTGGACGACATGGAACGCGCAGAGCTGGCTCAGGGCACGCGGACAGCACCCATCGCAGCGCGCTCGTTCCGAGGGTCTGCGCGCCTGCATAATCGCAAGACCCGCGCTTCTCCGCGCAGGTGTTTCGCGACCACCTCCAACGTCGAGGCAATCGCAACGAATTCTCTCGTTCCGCGGTGGCCGACAACTGGCACGCGGGATGCACTCAACGGCAAGTGACTCACGAACAGAAGCGAGCCCCACAGGTCGAACCAAACCAAGCAGGCAGCCATGACTGTCGCGAAAGTTACCGAGATAACCGCCGAGTCCAACAGGAGCGTCGACGACGCAATCCGACACGGGATCGAACGTGCAACGAAGACCCTAAAGAACGTCAGGGGTGCGTGGATCAAGGGCCAACAACTGCGAGTCGAAAACGGAAAGATCAGCCAGTACCGAGTCGACATGAAAGTGACGTTCGTCCTGGAAGAGCGACCCCATGGAACGCAGGTCGCTCATTTGTGAGCTCATGGGCCCTGATGGCGATTGCAGCCGGGGGGTTCTGGTGGTTTCCACAGGGCTCCCCTGCCTGCTCACCAAACGAAGCAAACACCATGCAGCTATCTTCGACCAGTTTCACTGACGAGGGACCAATCCCGAAACGTCACACCTGTGAAGGTGCCGACACATCGCCTCAGCTGGGTTGGAGCGGGGTGACAACCGATGCCAAATCGCTCGCGCTCATCGTCGATGACCCGGATGCACCAGATCCATCAGCTCCCAAGCGGACGTGGACCCACTGGGTGGTGTACAACATCCCCCCCGAGATGACCTCGCTACCCGAAGGCTCACAGATGGCGCCCTTTGGCGCAAGCGACGGCCGCAACGACTGGGGTCACGCCGGCTATCGTGGCCCGTGCCCACCCGTTGGTCGTCATCGCTACTTCTTCCGCCTGTTCGCGTTGAACACCCGTCTCGACGGGCTGGAAAACCCCACGAGCAGCACACTCCGGCAGGCGATGACGCCCCATGTCGTCGGTCAAGCCACCCTGATGGGCACCTACCAAATGAGCTCTCCCAAATGAACGTTCATGATTGTCCAGCAGGGAAGTTCACCGAACGTGCCAATGTGCTCGCGCGGGTGGCTATCGTCGCGTTAGCGACGAGCTGCTCTGGTTGTACGCGGAACGCACCCCAGCCCCAACCGAAGACGGAACAGCAGACCGAGGATGTCGTGCTCTCGCCAGCTGCGGCTCCTGCTCCTGCTCCTGAGAGCGGCGAGCGACGCTGTATCAAGAACTTCCAAGCCTTCGATTCCGACCGGGATGGGTTCGTGACCCTGGCCGAGTTCGAGTCCTACCCTCACGCGCATCGTGAACCAGCTCGCTTCTTCGGTGACTGCGACCAGGACGCTGATGGCCAGCTGACGCCAGACGAGTTCTGTTGCGGGTATCGCCCTGGGAGCAAGCCGGAAGAGCCATCAAGGGCGACTACCCCGGGTCGGGGACTGGGCTCGCGCGACACCGGCCGCGGACTGCGCTGCCAGGAAAACTTCGAGGATCTCGATATTGACGGCGACGGACAGCTGACGGAGCAGGAGTTCTCCGCAGTGACTCATCCGCGGGGCGAGGCCAGCATGTTGTTCCGGGAACGAGACGCAAATGACGACGGCATCATCACGTTCGACGAGTTCTGTCCGCACGCAGAGTGAAGCTCGCCCAACCGCACGACACAGGACCCAGAGAGTGACAAACTCGTTGGACTGATCAGCTGCGTGGACATCCTGCGCGCGGTTCGTGAGATGGTCAGGTGGTAGCGCGCAGCGCATGACTTTTCTGGCATCGACAACACTTGCGCCCAGGCGCATCAATGATGCAAACGCCCACAACTTTCACGCACGCCCCGTGACTATGGCAAGAATGCGACTACGGCAAGAAGCTCTCTGGAGCTTCGAGCTTCCGCGGTAGGTATTCGTCGATCACGTAGTTGAGGCCCCACTTGGCGAGCGCCTGTTGCTCGGCTCGCACACCCATTTGCAGTTGTTGCTCGATGGCCGCGAGCCAACGCGGGTGCGCCTGGAAGAATGGGTCGTTCGCCATCGCGTCTCTAGCGCGCTTGACGTCGGACTTGGAAAGCGGATGAGTGGCGTCCTCCAGGCCGTAGTCGATGATGTCTTGGGGCGTGACACCCAAGAACCTCGCATCGGGAACGGCCAGGAACCGACTCACGTGCGCAGCGTTACCCGAACCCACTTTCAGCGTACGGTAGATGTTGGCAAACCCATACGGGTCACAATCCGTGAAGCAATAGATGGGTAGCTTGGCTTCCTCCGACAACCGCCGCACGAAACGACGCGTGGCGCGCGACGGGACACCGCCCATTTCTATCAGCACGCACTGAGCGTTGCGCCAGAAGCGGTGGTTGTTCAAGCGTTGGAACATGCCGCCCGTCTCGATCACCAATGCGAATCTTGCATCAGTTTCCAGGCGCAGGGAATCGACTGAACGGGGGATGGTGAACGCACCCTTTCCCAGACGACGACAGTCGACCTCGATGACCTCACCCGTCTCTGCATCTCGGTCCAGTAGCGTCAGGTTGCCCGAAACCGAACCGCCGTGCGACTCAGGGTAGAAGCGCAGCTGCTCACGACTGATTCCGTCCCGCGAAGCCATGGCTTCCACGTCATCCATGATAGAGTCCGATTCGGATTGCTCGTCGAAGCGACACTCCGCCCAGCCTTTGCTGACATAGTACGCCTCGCGCTTGGTGGCGAAGTCGTCGTTCTGTACCAGGCCGCGAGAGAACGCCATCATTCGGAGTGTCTGCGCAAAACTCTTGACGCTATGAACGTTGAGCGTTCGGGCCTTGGTCAGAGCTCCTAAGTCGAAATGGCCGAGCTCGGAATCGTAGCTGACGTTGGAGAGACTGCGCACGGGCAGTTCGATCGTGGGCAGCTCCCCGACATCGATGCTGTTGCGAACGCGGCGTGCGACGGACTCGATGAGCTGCACCGTTCGGTCGTCCTCATCCCCCATACCCTCCGCGTCGGGCACATGCTGTGTGGTGTCGTTGTTCCTCATCGATGACTCCTCTTTCGATGCAATGTCTCGTCTAAATGGTGAACGGTTCGGTCGCGGTCTTCGTCGTCGAGACCGAGAATTTCCTGTAGGGCGCTGCCTACGTGGGGCAGATAGACCTCGATCTGGCCGCGGCGCTCCAACTCCTTCTCCAGCCGTCGCCCGCGCTGAACAATCTTCGCCAAGCGGCGCCCCAGCTCCTGTAGCGCCAAGTGCAGCTCCCGCTCGATTTCAGGATACGCCGCGATCGCCTCCTTGGACTCCGACGTGAAAGGCACCCACACGGACGCGACGTGAACGAGGATCGCCATCCGGCCCAACGGCAAACCACCGCGCGGCTGGCTCAGACCGTACGCCTTCCAGTTGACGTGGATGACCGCTTTGGTGATGGCGCACGCCGATTGCTGGTACAGGAGCGGAACCCGGTTGGCGTAGCGCAAGAGGAGAACGGTGTCATCCTTGCGCGCCGGCAGCTCGCCATTGGCCTCACTCGTTTGTCCGGTGCGTGACAAGCGGCCCGCGTCGTCCATCTCCACGCGCCGCCCTGGACGCCCGTAGGCCAATCCCACTTCGACGACGAAGGGATTGCCTCGATACACCGCGGGCGGCCTGGTCAAGACCAGGTACGAGTCCGCGTCGAGCTCCTTCTTCAGCCCCTCTAGAAGTTGACGTTCGCCGATCGGCGCGATGCAGTCACTCCGCGGTGGCGTGATGCGCGTCTTCTGCAGGGCCGAATACAGCGCCTTGGCCCCCGCGTGGGCGACGCGGGTCGGGTTCGAGCGCGGCGTGATGCGTCCACGCGCAGCACGGATTACGTCGTCTGCCGTCTTGGGCCCCACGCGTGAAAACTCTTCACGCAAGAAGTGCTGCAGCGTGCGACAGCGTGTTTCGTGCAGCATCTGGATCAGACGCCCGAGCTCGATACCGTGCGGATGTGGTTTGATGGCCGACGGTCGCGGTGGAAGGGTGCGCGTGCTGCGCTCCCAGAGGTGTTCGCTTCCCTGCGGGTCTCTCAGACGCAGGGTGACGTGAGGGTTGGCGACGGCTGTCTGCTTCAGGTACATATCCACCGAGTGCTGACCTCGGGAGTAGTGTCCCTCCAGCACCACTTCCACACGCGTCCCGTGTTCGGGTTTCCAACGCAGGCGTCGCTTCTTGTGAACGTCAGGCTTGTTACGCGCGGTGTCGATCGAGACCACCACCTCGAGCGCGCTCTTGTCACCCTTGACACGGCTCTTGATGATCATGGGTCGGCCCGTCGTGAGTTGGCCGTACATTCCGGCGGCCGAGATCCCCATGCCCTGTTGTCCGCGGGACTGACGCAGCTCGTGAAACTTGGAGCCATACAAGAGCTTGCCGAAGATGCGCGCAAGCTGCTCGGCAACGATGCCCGGGCCGTTGTCCTGCACGACGACGCGAAAGACGGCATCGTCGAGGGCTTCGATCTCGACCTCCACTTCCGGCAGAATGCCGGCGTCTTCACATGCATCCAGCGCGTTGTCGACGGCCTCCTTGACGGTGGTGACGATGGCTTTGTTCAGGGAATCGAAGCCGAGCAGATGCCGGTTCTTCAGAAAGAACTCGGAGATGGCGATGTTGCGTTGGCGGCTTCCCATCTCCGCGGCGGTGGAATCGTGTAGCCGTTGGGGCACATAGAGAGTTCTAGCGCTAATCCAGCGATGGCTCACCCCCCGCAAAGAGCGAAGTCAATGCGCAACCGCTGCGCGGTATTGGGGACCTCCGCCTGAACCTGCGTGTCATCACGGCCTCGAATTCGATGTCGTTTCCCTGCTGCAGCACTCCAGCCCTCCCATGCTGGTCTTGTCACTGGCCCTCGTGGTGGCATGGGTCGCCGTCTGGTTCACGGCGATCATCCAGTTCCGGCAGTTGCGGCGTTGGCAGAGCACCGAACGTGCACTGCAACTCGAGATCCAACGAGTCACTCCAGCACAGTGGCAGCGGGTTCTGGCGCATCACAAGTCCTCAATCGGAGGCCAGCTTCTGGCTCGTTTCGAACGAGGATTGGAGAGCAACGACCTCATCGATGCAGACACGGACTATCTCATGACACTCGAGCAGCAGCGCGTCTTCTCGGAGCTGACGCTGCTGGCGCCCGTCGCCACCGCGGCACCGTTGGGAGGTCTCTTCGGCGGTGTATGTGCAGTTCTGACGCCTCCCGCCTCAAACAACACGACCCCATCGTCGACGCGGGGCGCTGCGCTCGACGAGCCTAGCGGCCGAGGCTGACCGTCGATTGTTGCACGACACCCCCTGTCGGACACGCCGCGGCATCGTGGGGGAAGTCGAGAAGCCGCAGACTCTGGAGCTGGCCCCCGGCGTTCTTCCGACGACCATGCTGCTCGGTCATTGGCGTGGAGGCGCGATGGCACTAGGGTCAATAGGGTGAGAGATCGTCGTTCGAGCGCCACGCAACGCCGCAGCCGCTGGCGCTGGGTGTTAGTGGTGGGCGTCATCGCAGTCGCGGGTTCGTCAGTCCTGCTGTGTCGCTCCGCGCGTCGAGCCAGCATCCAGGTCTTCAGCCCGGATCATGTGCAGGGCACACCAGACACGGGCCTCGGGGAACCAGAGTTCTCTGCGCGAGACGAGTTGCGCCCTCGGATCGCCGTGAGGCTGCGTGAGGTGGCTTCGGGGTTCACACGACCAATCGACGCTCGCTTCGTTCCCGGTCGTGACTCGGTGCTCGTCGTGCTGGAGAAGGACGGTCGTGCCCATTGGGTGACGCTCGAGGACGATTCTCGCGGGCGCTGGCTGGAACTCGACGTGCTGACGGTTTCTGAGCAAGGCTTGCTCGGCATCGCCTTTCACCCGACTTTCGAACGCGATGGTCGTTTCTACCTGAACACCACGGTGAAGGACGCCGCAGGCCGAGAAGTGAGTGAGGTCAGCGCCTGGCAGGCAGCCGACCCTTCGAAGTTTCCGGAAACGTCAATCAGCCGCACGGGAACGCTGCTCCAGGTCGAGCAGCCCTACCAGAACCACAACGCCGGTGACCTGCACTTTGGTCCTGACGGCTACCTTTACGTCGGCTTCGGCGATGGGGGGCATCGCGACGACCCCCACGGCCACGGGCAAAACCCCGAAACGTTTCTGGGTGCCATGTTGCGCATCGATGTCGACACAAAGGGCGAAGACCGCCCCTACGGCATACCATCCGACAATCCCTTCCTCGATCGTGCTGGTTTCCAACCGGAGATCTGGGCGTACGGCCTGCGAAATCCTTGGCGCTACAGCTTCGACTCGAGGGGGCGCCTGATCGTGGCGGACGTCGGGCAAGATCAGTGGGAAGAGATACACATCGTGCACGCCGGGGACAACCTGGGCTGGGACGTGTTCGAAGGCCGGCACTGCTTCCAGAACCACGAGCGCTGCAACGAGTCGGGCTTCGTCGCGCCCATCCACGAGTACGGGCACGACGAGGGCAGCTCGATCACGGGAGGTGTCGTGTACACGGGCCGCGACATCGAAGAGCTCGCAGGTCTCTACGTGTTCGGCGACTTCATCAGCGGTCGGCTCTGGGCACTCGCCCTCCCCGATTCTCCTTCCACTCGACAACCCGCCCCAGTTCACGCGCTAGGTAAATGGACGTGGCAACCGGTCTCGATGACACGCGATGCCGCGGGTGAGGTGTACATCGTCGACTACGGTGGTGGTCGCATTCTGCGGTTGGATGGCGGATGACCCCCTGCCGCTCCGGTGCTGCAGAGGTAATGCGCTGTGGAGGCACCAGTTCGACGCGACGAACTGTCGCTGAACTTCGCGGGCTCGAGCAGCCGCATCGGAATATTACAGAGCTTCTCCAGTAGCGTGTGCGCCATCTGGTCTCTGGGGTCTCTTTGCGCATACTCCCCCGGATGGTCGCGCGTTCTCGTATTTTGTCCTCTCTCTCTTGCGTTTCCTTCTTGTTCTCGAGTCTTGCCTGCTCAAGTAGCGATGGCGATGAGCGCCCGGGCCCTTCCACCGACAACGGGGGCAGCACGGGTGAGTCGCCGGCTGGCGGCGGGAGCACCGCACCCGAGCCCAGCGGCGGGGGCACCGCACCAGAACCCGGCAACGGGGGCGGCGCTGCCGTCGACCTCAGCATCGTCGACCCACCGGCAGGGGCAGCGACCGTGACTGTGTCCATCAACAGCGCACAGACTCATCCCATTTCGGAGAACATCTACGGGATGAACGTGGGACAGATGGAAGCCGACGAGGTGAACGCTCTCGTCGCCGAAGTGGGCTTCACCGTGGGGCGCGCCGGAGGCAATCGGTTCTCGGCCTACAACTGGGAGACCAACGCGAGCAACGCAGGGAGCGATTGGTTTTTTCACAACGACGGATACTTGAGCGCGAGTGACGTGCCTGGGGCTGCCGTTGACGGAGTACTCCAGGCGGCGAACGCGGGTTCGATCAGCGCCCTTCTGACCCTCCAGCTCAACGACTACGTGGCGGCCGACAAAGACGAGACCGACGTGCGCGAGACGGCGGACTTCCTCACCTCGCGTTTTCTGGCCAACGTTCTGGAGAAGGGCAGCGCGTTCAGCACGACGCCCGACACGACCGACGGCACCGTCTACCAGGACGAATTCCTCAACTGGGCGAAAGAGACCTACCCTGACAGCAATCTGATCGTTTCGCTCGACAACGAACCCGACCTTTGGTCCAGCACTTGGGAGATCTTCTGGCCCACGGCTCCGACCTACGATGACGTGGTGGAGAGAAATCTGGCAGCCGCGCGCATGGTGAAGATGATCGTTCCCTCGGCCGAGGTAGCTGGTTTTGCGAGCTTTGGTTGGTACGGCTGGGAGACTCTCACCGGCAGTGATGACTACGCCACAAAAGGTGAGTTCCTCGATTACTACCTGGACCAGTGCGCCGCCGCCGAGGCGACCGACGGTCAACGCCTCATCGACTATGTGGACTTGCATTGGTACCCCGAGGCTCGAGGTGACGATTCACGCATCACCGATGGCGCGACTACGGCGGGCGCGGTCGAAGCACGGGTGCAGGCCCCTCGAAGCCTTTGGGACCCTACGTATGTCGAAGATAGTTGGATCACCAACGATTCCATCGGCGGCGAAGCGATCCAACTGCTTCCGCGCATCCAGGGGCAAATCGATGAGCATTACCCTGGCACGAAGCTCGCCATCGCCGAGTGGGACTACGGCGCCAACAACCACGTGAGCGGAGCGATTGCCGCTGCGGACGTTCTGGGCATCTTCGGTCGAGAGGGAGTGGGACAGTCGAGCCACTGGTTCGCCGGGGACGACCAATACTTCACCTACGGAGCCTACCAAGTCTATCGCAACTACGATGGACAGGGCGGCAAGTTTGGCAGCGTGGGAGTCGAGGCAACGACGAGCGATCCCGTTGCTTCCAGTGTATACGCTGCCCTCGACCCCGATGACCCGTCGATGATGAAGGTGGTTCTCATCAACAAGAGGGACGCGGCTCAGATTGTTGATCTAGATATCGCCCATGACCAAGAGCTGAAGAGCGCGCAGGTTTACGTGCTCGATGCGAGCGCCGCTGACACAGTGAACCTCACGGCCCGCCCCCAGGCGCGCGCTTCAGTCCGAGCCGTCACGTCGAATCAGTTCAAGTACGAGATGCCCCCGATGTCAGTGTCGCTTCTGGTGGCGAGCACGAGCGACAACTTCCTGCCCACCCAGTCGTGGCCCGCCCCGGTGGTACTCGGAGAAGCCGAGGGCGCGACGTTCGACGCGGACGCCGAGGGGTGGAGCATCACGGGGACGTCCCCAATCGATGGGGCGAGCACCTTGACTTGGGATGGAGCGGAAGGCGATCCAGCACCCGGTTCGTTATCGGTTCACGTTCCGTTCACCGACCGAGGCCAGCAGGTGCAGGTGGGGCCCGCTAGTGGCGCCTTGAACCTCATCGACAACAAGCTTTCCGTGAAGGTCAAGCGAACCGGCGACTTTGATGGCGGCGTGATGGTCTATTTCGTTCAAGGCGAGTGGTGGGGGGCTCACGGATGGACGCTACTCAACGGCGAAGATTGGGTGACCATCGATGTCTCTCCCGCCGCCGTGATCGAAAGTGCCGCCTCGCTCGATCCGAATGCAACCTTTGACCCTTCGGCCATCGATTCTTGGGGAATCATCTTCAATACGGGAGACACAGGCTCCGGTACCCCCGGCGAGGTGACCTTCCACGTCGACTCAGCCCTGCTGCAACCCATCAACTGACAGACGAGCGCTGCGCCTCGCTGGGGCCTGCTCCCGAGGCGCGATCAGCATGCGCTCACCGAGCGTTGCACTCACCGACCTGGGGCGACGCGTTCGCGGAGAATCTTGCGGTTGACGGCGAGATCCATCGAACGCCACCGCAGATCCTGCGCATCTCGTCTCCCTCCACCGACCTGATGAGAATGTGACGATCAGGTGCCCGGACCACCAGACTAGGGTAGCGGCCAAATCCTAACGGAGGCACTACCCTATGAAGACTGCCTATACGCGCGCTCCCGACGAGCACATCTCATGGCCCCCTCGCGCAACGACGATCGGATTCGCACTCATTCACCTCGCCCCAGTTGTTGGCTTGTGGCTGCAGGTGAGCACCATGGATTGGATTGTCTGTTTCTCTCTGTACGGGCTGAGGATGTTCTTCATCACCGCGGGCTATCACCGCTACTTTGCGCACCGGGCGTTCAAGACAAGCCGCGCGATGCAGTTCGTGTTCGCCTTGGGCGGAGCGAGCGCCGCACAAAAGGGCCCCCTTTGGTGGGCAGCCCATCACCGGCACCATCACAAGTACTCCGACCAACCTGAGGACATTCATTCACCTCTTCGCGGTTTCTGGTGGAGCCACATGGGTTGGTTCTTGTGTGACAAGTACAAGCCCACCGAACACCGCGCCATTCGTGATTTCGCTCGTTTTCCGGAGCTGCTCTGGCTCAACCGCTACCACATGATCGTGCCACTTGCGTTGGCCGTCGCCTGCACCGCCTATGGCGGTATGAGCGGCCTGGTCATCGGTTTCTGCCTATCGACGGTGATCACCTACCACTGCACCTACTTCATCAATTCGCTGACACACGTGTTCGGGCATCGTCGGTACGTCACGACGGACACCAGCCGCAACTCCTTCATCCTGGCGCTGCTGACCTGTGGTGAGGGATGGCACAATAACCACCACCATTATCAATCCACCGCCAACCAGGGCTTCTTCTGGTGGGAGGTCGACTTCAGCTACTACGTGCTTCAGGTGCTGTCTTGGTTGGGTCTGGTGTGGGATCTGAGGAAGCCCCCAGCGCACGTGGTGAGCCGCAACCTCGTCCGGAACGCGGACCAGGACGTCGGTATGGAACGAGCTCGCTTGGCCATTGAAGCCTCAGCCAACCTCGTGAGTGCACGCGAGTCAGCGTGAAGATCGGACTTGGTATCATGCTCCCCCGCAGAGTCGAAGATTACCGTACGTTGTTCTGGGTGTTGGTGCTCAGCCCCGCCCTGGTCGCGCTGCACTACACCTACCCAAACCTCAGCTGGTACCTGTTGCCGGCAAGCTGCTACTTCGCAATCTCGTGCGGAGTCATCGCACACAATCACATGCACCGTCCGACTCTGGTCGGAAAGCGCGCCAACTCGCTCTTCGCCAACTGTTTGTCGGTGTTCTACGGCTACCCGATCTTTCAGTGGTTGCCGACGCACAACCTGAATCATCATCGCTACGTCAATCGCCCCGGCGATGCCACCATTACTTGGCGATACACGAACGCCAACACCCTTTTCGTCGCTGCAACGTACTTCTTCGTTTCGTCGTACTTTCAAGGCGAATGGATCCAGAAGTACATCTCTGAAGCACGGCGCACGAAACCTCACGTCTTCCGCAGGATCGTCGGCCAATACGTCTTCACCTACGGAACCCATGCGGCGATGGCAGCGCTAGCGGTATCCCTGTACGGCACCGGGCAGGGGCTTCGATTATGGGCGTTGGCGATGGGCGTGCCCGCCTTCGTGGCGTTGTGGACGCTGATGTTGTTCAACTACACCCAGCACGTGCACACGGATGCCTGGTCCGAAACCAACCACTCGCGCAACTTCGAGGGCAGGCTGCTCAACTTCCTGTTGTTCGGGAATGGATTTCACACCATTCATCACGACAAGCCGAGCCTGCATTGGGCAGACGCAGCACAAGAGCATGCCAAGATGCGAGACACCATCGACCCTCGCCTGAACGAGCCGAGTCTGTGGTGGTACTTCTTTCGCCAGTATGCGCTCGCACCGTTCTTTCCCAGCCTGGGAACGCAACAGGTCGGTCGCCCGCCGTTTGAAGCGCGAGGCTCCGCAGAACCTCGCGCTTCACGTCAGCAGCCGGTCGCCGTGGAGTAGCACGTTGCGAGCCTAGCAGACGCGACACGATCGGTGCGGACTCTGGTATGGTGGTGCGGTGCGCAGCTTCGTCGCGTGTCTCCGTACCACTCGATGGGCAACACAGGTCGGGCTCATCATCCTGCTGTGCGTCGGAGCCGGCTGGGCGGAGGGCTCTTTCTCTTACGACGCGCCGCCCCAATGCCCCTCGCGAGCGCGTTTCTTGGAACGCGTGTCGGCCAAATTGGAGCACGAAGAGCCGCACACCGTGGAACGCCGGCTGAACGACTTCCTCACCGCGGTTCGCGTCTCCGCGGACGCCCGCCGAGCGGTCGTCACGTACGGCAGAGATGCCGCCGCCACCGAGCGCGTGCTCACTGCGGACAACTGCGACGAACTGGTGACCTCTGTCGCGCTGATCAGCGCCATGGCACTCGAGGCGAACGGATCCGAAACGTCGCCTCCCGCCGGTGCTGCCCCGAACCCCAGCGGAGAGGTGGCGGACCAAAGCGCGGCCTCGAGCGAGGGAGCGACCGCGGACAATCAAGCGCCCCGGACGCCCGTCGACTCAGCGTCGCCGTCCAATGCCGTCGAACAGCCCGAAGCGCCGACATCGGACGCTGATTCGGCAGCCTTCCCCGCACGGGACACGCCGCTGCTGGGCGACAGCGAGCCGAACGCGCAGGCACCTTCGGAACGGACGGCGACTCGCGAACAGGAGGAGACCAACGCGCCGCGACCCGCGAGTGGTAATACGAGCGACCGTCAAGGAGCACAACAGTCCGTCTCGGTCGCACAAGATGGCGGCCTACAATGGGGCCTGGCGGCTGGGGCATCCCTCGACGGTTGGTCCGGACCAGCACCCGTCTGGGGTGCTGATCTCGGGGTCCGGCTGGCGCCGGACACGAGCTGGTGGTCGCTGCGCATGGGTGTTAAGCACACGCGCTCCAAGGCAACTTCTGCGGGGCGCGTTGCGGAGTTTCGAACCTACGCGGTCGCCGGGGAAGCTTGCCTCGCTGCACTGCAAGCCCGACAGGAGCTTCGCCTGGAGCTCTGCGGCAGAGTCACAGCCGGGCTGATGAGCGCCTTTGGCGTTGCCAGTGAAGAGCTGGCTCTGACCCAGAACGCTGAAATCGCGTGGTTGGATGGCGCGGCGCTGGTTCGCGCTTCGAGCCCACCTTGGGCGCACTTCCGTGTGGAGCTGCAGGTCGAGGCGGGGAGTGCGTTCCGAGAGCATCGATTCGAGTTCGACGTCCCGGAGGCCACGGTGTTCCACCCGCGCACCGCCTTGATGGGAGGAGCCCGCGCCGGCTTGCTTTGGGAATGGTGAGGCGGTACCGGCCGACTCCACGACGGCGGTTACTAGCCCACGAAAGGGCGCAAGCCCCTGATGTTTAGATGCTTTTTCAGCGGTAGCCAGCAGGGCGTCGGCCGCGGGGCGGGCCGATACTCTGGTTTTCTTCTGCGTCAGTGATCCCACTCGGGCGCTCGCGGGATGACAACTCCAAGCGTGGACTCGTCAACACCCGACTCGCAGGCACTCGACGCCAGCCAACGCACGGAACTCGTGCGAGCCCACTTCGACTACGTTTGGCGGTTGCTCAGGCGCTTGGGATTGAGTGAATCCGACGCGGACGACGCTGCCCAGGAGGTGTTCTTGGTGGGCCTCCAAAAGTGGCGACAGATCGAGCCCGGTCGCGAGCGCTCGTTTCTGTACGGCTGCGCACTCAACAAAGCGCGTCGCATCAGGATCTCGCGCGCCCGAGCCCAAGAGACCAGTGTCGGAAGTGAACGACTCCAAGAGAGCTGTCCGTCAGCTGACGAGCTCGTTGATCACAAAAAGGCCGCACAGCTGTTGGATTGTCTATTGGACAGATTGGTCGACGAGCAGCGCGATGTCTTCGTGCTGTTCGAAGTCGAGCAGCTGACGTTGGTAGAGGTTGCGAGCCTGTTGGGCATTCCCAGAGGAACCGCGGCCTCGCGGTTGCGGCTGGCACGCGAGCGGATCCGGGCGCTCTACTCGATCTGGGCCAACGGCAACGACGGCGCGGGCCCACAGCCCAGTCTCGAAGCCAAGCGGGAAGCAGCACTCCGAGTGAACGACGGGGGATTACAGACGTTGCGAGGTGCATCATGAAGAACGATCCGAGTCGACTTTGCGACGGCGGCGCCCGAGACCCCTTGGCGCATCTGCTGTCGGCAGGGATTGAAGAACGCCCATCGATGTCCGCGTTGCAGCGCACGCTCGTCGCGGTCTCGACGGCTGGCGCAGTCACTGCCACGGGCGCGGCTGCAGCTGCGACGAATGGTGCGGCCGGCAGTGGTTCACTGGGCGCGGCGACGGCTGGGGTGGCTCAGACGGCACCCTCCGCTACCGCAGCGGCGACGGCTGGGTCGCTCGCTTCGACCGCCGCGGCCGGCGGTGGTGTCGCTGCAAGCGCGACGGCGACCCAGGCGGGTGCCGTCGTGCTCGGGCTGGTCAAATGGGCCGGGATGGGCGTCATTGGTATTGGTATCACGACTCGAGCACCCGAGACGTTCGAGTCTTTGCAGGCTGCGTGGCAGGGAGATTCCGCCACGGACGGTGCAGTCAGCGAGGCACCTGACCTAGAACGCGCGGCGAGCCCCATGCTGCGGCCTCCGAGCGCCGAGGCGGAGCCATCCCTGAAACCGCGAGGTGATCTGCCCGTCGACACGACGAACGTTCCGTCCGACGAGCTGCCAGCACGGGTACCTTCAGTGGACACACCAGGGCTGAACCCGGCACAGGTGCCCAAGCTCACGGCGCGCAAGCCAGTCAACGATCAGCTCGTGCAGGAGGTTCTGCTCCTGGAGCGGAGTCGAGCAGCCCTGCGACGAGGCGCGCCGGCAACGGCGCTGGCCACTTTGTCTGACTACGAGTCGCGCTTTGTCGGGCGACAACTGATTGTGGAAGTGCTGGTGCTGCGCATGGAGGCTCAGGAGAAGTTGGGCAATCTGCTGCAGGCCAAACAACTTGCGCATCGTGTTCTACAGATTAACGGCGGCGGCCCTTATGCAGGTCGAGCTCGGACAGTGCTCGAGACACCGGGCAGCGAAGACTGATCGTATCCACCCGCCGCCCCGCGTGGGCTAGAGGAAATTTGTGCACTATGGGCGCTATCGTCGGGTGCTGACGCTCGACCTGCGCCTTCGCGGTGAAACTGTGATGAGACAAGGAAGGACAGGAGAAATGAACATGTCGAAAGTCGGATGGTTGAGTAGTGTGTTGGTGGTCGGATTGTGTGCTTGCTCCGGCAAGTCCACCCTCGGTTCTGGGAAAGATGAACAAAACGTCGAAGCCAGTTCAGATGCGACGGACAGCGACGGTGTCGTCGACACAACCGACGGGAGCGGCGAGACGGAAGAGAGCGCGGAAACGGGCGACACGAGTTCGGACAGCGATGTCTCCGACTCGGACGAAACGAGCAGCGGCACCGATTCGGCAGCCAATGACCCGGGAGCGGAGACCGATGCGTCGGAAACGGAGGACAGCGCGAGTTCTCCGGGCAACGAGGAGGCGACCGAGACCGATGCATCGGAAGCGGAGGAGAGCGCGAACTCCCCAGGCAACGACGAGACGACCGAGACCGATGCTGACGGTGGCGGCGAAGCGGCGAACGACGGTCTGTGCGCCTTCAACGAAAACATCACGCTGGTCGACCCGAGCGAATTCCCGACGGGCCAGTTGGATGGTGCTTCTGACGAGGAGTGCGCGCAGAGGGAGGAGGAGATCGAGAGACTGCGAAGTGATGTGGTCGAGGTCGAGGTGGCGCCTTTGGCGGGCACGTGGCGAGGCAGCTTCGATGACGAAGAGATCGAGCTCATCGTCGACGCCACGGGTAACGGCAGTCTCCGTTACGGCGCGCCCGTGGAGCTGCCCCCGATCGACGACCCCTCCGACGGGTACCTCCAGGATGGTGCCGACGGGCCAGCGCCCCCGGAATTCATGCCGAGGTTGGGCTTCACCTACACGCTCTTCCCCCAGGGCGGTCGAGCAAGCGAACTGGTCGCGAGCCTGCGCCTGGGGGAACCTTGGCAAGAGTGGTGCGCCCTACAGGAGCCACAACGAACGACGCAATGCTACGCGTGTGACCGCTTCGGGAACAGCAGTGTCAACTTCTTTTATCCCGACGACGAGTGCAACGACACTGGGGAAAGGTTGTGTTACGCCACGTACGATGACGGCGGCGAGACCATCGGGACACCCCTAAACTGCGAGCGCTACTTCATGTGTGGGCCATTCCAAAGTGTCTGTGCCTGCACCAGCGAGGATTGCACCGACAACCCGCAGTACACCGTCGAACGGACCATCACCCTCGACCCCGTGGATACGACGGTGATTCGCATTCCGAACCGCTGGGGCGGCGAGACGGCGTATCTCACCCGCGTGACCGAATGATAGAGTCGCCGCGCCGAACACGCGGACCATCGGGTGTGCGATACTCTGGCTGTCATGCTCAACCCACCCCGCTCCCGATTGACGATGATCGCTGTCACTTTGGCTCTGAGCGCGGCAGTAGTCGGCTGCCCGGGGAAGAAGAAGAAGAGCCCCGCGCAGGCAGCACGGTGCGCGAAGGCTTACGAGCAGTGCCAACTGCCGGACGGCCCGCTTGGCGTGTGTAGCCCAGCACCCTGCACCGCGGGGCAGTCCCCGCCCTGTCTCGAGTGCCTATCTCAACACTGAGGCAAGCCTGCCGCAGCGAACGAGATCGTGCTCGGGTGCGGATTGTCGATACTCTGCGGCCGGCTCGAGCGCGTTACGCGAGCGACCGCAGAGCGAGTCGTTGAAGAGCGTGGGGAGGAGCCCCCATCCCGGCCGCAGTCAGAAGGCGTAGTTATTACGGTAGCTTGCTCAACTGCGGCCGGCTTCGCCCTCGTCCCGTCCTCAGCCTTCGGCTTGCGGGCGGTCGGGGGAAGGTAGTCTGCTACACTCGCGGACTGTCAGACGCAGCCAAACGCCGGGCGACCTACGAGGATCTCGCGGCTGTGCCGAGCCATCTCGTAGGTCAGATCGTCGATGGCGAGTTGATCACGCATCCTCGTCCCGGGGCCCTTCATGCGAGGATCACGTCGCGACTGGGGATGGAAGTGGGCAACTCCTTCGATCGTGGACAGGGAGGTCCTGGTGGGTGGATCATCCTCGACGAGCCTGAGCTCCACTTGGGACGCGACGTTCTCGTACCTGACCTTGCGGGTTGGCGCAGAGAGCGAATGCCCGAACTCCCCGATACCGCGGCATTCGAACTAGCGCCAGACTGGGTGTGCGAAGTCCTCTCGCCCGTCAACTCGCTCGCTCGACCGAGTTGGGAAAATGGATATCTACTTCGCCACCAGTATGCGAGCGCAGTGCCCCCGTAACTTTCACCCGCCAAAAAATCGCCCGCCTTGGTAGCGAACTTCTTCTCTCGCGCACCAAACCAGGTAGACGGGCAAAAAGGCCCAGAAAGGGTTGAACAAATGAGGCGAATCGTGAATCTGAGTGTGCTGGGAGGATTGCTGGGCCTGGGTGTGTTGGCTTGTGACGCGCAGGTGGACGGAGAGTACCAGGGTGAGCCGATGGTTGCAGCGCAGAAACTCGGCCCTTCAGAGTGGCGTTTCTCACCTCGAGACAGTGCGCGCGGCGAGGATCCCGAGGTGCGCGCAGCGTTCGCGCTGCGCGGCATCGCCGGCGTTGGAAAACGGTTCTGAGTGGTGAAACGCTGGGCGGCGCGATCTCGACGGCACCATCAACTCCCACGTCGAGCCGCTACGACTTCTTGTAACCTGCGCGCGAAGGGTCACCACTATGGAGTGCTGACGTGTGCAACGAAGGGTGAAAATGAGACTGAGCGACTTGGCTGCAGGGGTAACGTTGGCTGCGACGACATTCGTTGGGTGTGCCACCACATCCGACCCCGCTGAGATGGAAGACACGTTGGGTTCCGGGAATACAGGGATCGACAGCGACGGCACGGAGGGCGACGGCGGCGACGGCGGCGAAAGCATCATCCCCGTAACAGCGTCTGCCTGCGACCAGGGCGAACGGGTCGACCTCGTGCCCGCGGAGACCGCCGAGCGCCTTGCTCGGTTGTTTTGGCAACAATCGGCGCCCGAGTCGCTAATCCAGGCTGCTGTTGACGATGGTTTGAGGACCACGGGCGCGGTGGCATGCTTCGCGCGCGAGATGCTCGGGGACACGCGTGCCGACGAAGGCATCGGCGACTTTTTCGAGGGCTGGCTCGATATTGACAAGGCCGATCAGCCTCAGCAGAGCCCGGAGTACGTTCCGGAGTTCACTCCGGAGATCGTGGAGGTGGCTCACGTCGAGGCGGTACGCTTTGCACTGAATGTCTGGCGAAGGTCGAGCGGCACTTTGACGGAGCTGTTGCTATCGAGCCACGCCAGCGTGAGCGAGGAACTAGCGCCGTTCTACGGAACAGGGGACGAAACGGGTTGGATCGACTTGGGCGCCGAACGCTCGGGGATTCTCAGCCAGCTCTACTTTCTCATCACACGCACCTCGAAGGCCCACGGTTCTCCCACGCAGCGGGGCAACGACATGGCTCAGATGTTGGGCTGCATCGCAGCGCCACCGATGGCGGTGGAAAGCACCGTCGTACCGCCGGAGTTCGAGGCGACCACGCGGCAGTGGTACGAAGAAACTCACTCCGTGGATCCCACCTGCGCCAAGTGTCACGACCTCATGGACAGCCCTGGGTTCGTGTTCGAACATTTCGACGTGATGGGGCGCTATCGCACTATGGAGGCCGGCATGCCGGTCGACGCGACCGGTCGGTTGCCGATAGCCGATCTCCCGAACCAGCAGGTCACTGGCCACGCCGCGGCGATGCGGGCTCTTGCCGAGAGCGCGACGGTGAGGCTCTGTTTCGCGTCCCACTTCTACGGATACGCTCTGGGGAGCCTGCGTGGCGAGCGAGCCTACGCGGCCTCAGTGAACGGGGCGGAAAACGCCGACATCGTCGAGCACCTGGCTGCCCGCGCCTCCATGAACGAAGGGTTCGACCTGACCGAGCTGTTCCTGGCGACGGTGGAAACCGAAGCGTTCCTGGCTCCGTGAGCGACAAGGACTCCGCGTTCACTATCCAGCGCGAGCCGTCGAGCACTCGGGCTTCCACACGATGCTTGGTGCTCAGCTCCTGGTAGTCATCTCGCACCCACACTCACGAACTTCCCCACCTGCCCCCACTATTCCAGGCCGTCGTCCGAGCCATCAGAGACACTCCGGGTGGACGTTCGAACTGTCCGCTCTCAACGTCACCAGGTCTCGTTGACCGGGCGCTCACCAACGGATGATCGTGTCCAAGCAATACTGAAACGCACGGCGGCAATCTCGACTCCGATGACGATGACGTCGATTCCGAGCCGACCAGAGGGCAGCTACCCTTCCTATTGCCGCCGATGCGCAGACCTGATTTTTGAGGTGGTCACCAGGCGCTACGACGCCTCCCGAACCATCGCGTCGACTAACCTACACGGTGTTCGAGAGTGGCCAGAGGTCATCCCTTCAACGGCCGTTTGCTTCGTCCGCTGCTGTGAGATCATCAACGTCGCGGTCTAGCCCATTTGGTGCGAACCCGTCAGGAACGTGGCTGTTCGGACGCGTCCGCATTTGGAGCGAGTACCGAGGTGATGTCGAGGGGTGCGATCGGGAGTGCGCGCCGGAGGCTACCAACCCGGGATGGCCGCGTGAAAATCTTGATGCTCGAGTCGTTTGATTCTGCGATTGCTCTCGACATGCTTTCCCTTCGTCGTCCTCGTGGCCCCCTCCCCCTGTTCCTCCTCACCGGCATCCTGTGCTCGAACGCGTGTTCCTCAGGTCGCTTCTCTGCGTCCGACCCTGAGGAAGTGGATGCTCAGTACGCGACACCTGAAGCGCCCGAGACTCTCCCCTCCGCTGGGAGCAACTCCGGCAGCGTTCCCGCACCCGTCGTCGAGACCTCCGATGATGGTAGCAGCACGACGGCGGATGGATCACCCGTACCAGGCGTAGCAGCGACGGCAGGGATACCCACCGTGGGCACGGAGATGCTGTCCGACGCAACGGGCCAAGACCGAGCAACGACGCTAGAAGAAAAACCCAGGGAGGACAGGGAGATGCCGTCCGACAGAACGGACATGGGCCGACCCGGAGGGACGACGGCCCCCGTCGCTAGCGGTTGGGGCAACGTCCGCTTCGATGGTGGGGGATTTGTGTCGGGGATCTTGCCTTCCCCAACGCAGGAAGGGCTCGCCTACGCGCGCACTGCCGTAGGCGGTGTCTACCGCTGGGACGCAGGCGGCGACCACTGGGTGCCGCTCATGGACTG
The DNA here is from genome assembly GCA_050298815.1 of Polyangiaceae bacterium. Classification (GTDB taxonomy): domain Bacteria; phylum Myxococcota_A; class Polyangia; order Polyangiales; family Polyangiaceae; genus SZUA-265. The sequence goes on along the minus strand of JBNKUV010000001.1, from coordinate 75,905 downwards.
GGTCGGACAGGACGACGTCGGGCTGTTCGAAGTGGAGAGCTTCGCCCTTGACCCATCGGACGCCGCCAAGTTGTACGTGGTTGCGGGAACGAGCTACTCCAGCAACGGCAGGACGGCGCTCCTCCGTTCGGACGACTATGGGGAAACGTTCGAAGTGATCGACGTCAGCGACCAGTGGCGGGCCCACGGCAATGGGATGGGGCGCCAGTCCGGCGAGAAGCTCGCGGTCGACCCCAACGACTCGAGCGTGTTGTTTTGCGGAACTCGGGCGGCTGGGCTGTTCAAGAGCACGGACTCGGGCAGCACTTGGACGATGGTTCATCCGGTTGGGTTGCAGGCCAACGCCGAGTTGGCCGAAACGAACGGTATCAGTTTCGTCCTCTTCGACCCCGAGTCCGCCGCCACAGCGACTGGCGCTACCAGCACCCTCTTCGTCGGCTTGTCCAGCACCACGGAAGACAACCTCTACGTGAGCTCGGACGGAGGGGAAACGCTGGAGCCCCTGCTGGGAGGCCCACAAGGGCTGATGCCGCAACGTGCTGCGCTCAGTGGCGACGAATTGTACCTCACCTATTCGGACTCACTAGGTCCTTACGGCATCACCAGCGGCGCCTTCTATCGCTACACCGTCTCGACGGAGGAGTGGACGAACCTGACTCCACCCACTGACGACGGCGCGGGCTTGTTGGGCCACGGGGGGCCGGACTTTGCGCACGGCTTCGGCGGCGTCAGCGTCGATCCGATGGATCCCGCTCACCTGTTGTTGACGACACTCAACTTCTACGGAGGTCAGTCACGCTATGCGGACGCGACCGAAGCTTGGGGCGACAGGATCTACGAGACGACGGACGGGGGGGAGACGTGGACGACTACGTTTTCCTGGGGCGACCCTTCCGTTGCCCGCAACGCCAACATCTCGCCCGGGGATACCGCTTGGATCAGGGGTCACGGGATCCAATGGGCGGGCGCCATCGCCTTCGACCCCTTCTCGAGCACGAAGGCTTGGGTAGTGTCGGGCAATGGGGTGTTTCGCAGCGAGACGCTGCACACCGACAAGCCGGTTTGGAAGTTCGAATCGAAGGGAATCGAGGAGACGGTCCCGCTCGACTTGGTCAGCATCGTGGGCGGCCCGCTGGTGACCGCTATCGGCGATTACGATGGTGCAGTCTATTCTGACGTCACTCGACCTGGCCCCGTCCACCAGCCATCAATTGGCACCACGCACTCTTTGGGATACGCGCCTCTAGTGAACACATTCTTGCGCACCGGCCACGTGAAGGACTATTCGACCGGAACCCCCGTGGAGAGCGATGTCCTGTACTACTCCAGCGACGGAGCGCGAACTTGGACACAACTTCCCACTCCCGCAGGGACTCACGGTTTGGTGGTGCTTTCTGCGGATGGTGAAGTCCTACTCCACCGCCCAGAGGACAGCACGACGGTCTATCGTTCGGAGGACCAAGGAGCAACCTGGGGCGAGGTCTCGGGGCTAGATGCCCAGGCGCAGCACGCCCGCATCGTCTGCGACCCTGTCGATGCAGCCGTGTTCTACGTACTCGACGACCAGGGAGTACTCAAGCGATCGACCGACAGGGGAGTCTCCTTCGCCGCGGTCGGAACGGTGCAGGACGACGAGCGGGGCCTGACCCAGTCGAGCAACGGGCTGATCCGCACTGTTCCCGGGCGCATGGGTCACTTACTTGCACCGCTCGATCAGCCCTTGGCGGAAGCGAAGAACGGTGGCTACTCGGACAACGGTCTAGCGCACTCGCAAGACGCTGGAGAGACCTGGACTCGCTTCGAATCCGTGAAGTCTGCGCAAGCTGTCGGCGTCGGCAAGGCCCAAGAAGGGGCAGACTACGAGACGCTCTTCATCTGGGGAGTGGCCGGCAGTCCTGACAATCCGGTCGGGATCTACTATTCGACCGACAAGGGCCTGTCTTGGGCGCGCATGAACGACGCGCGGCATCAATATGGCGGTCCTGGCAAAGGTGCGTTCGTGCAGGGAGACATGAACATCTTTGGACGCGTGTACATGAGCACCGCAGGCCGTGGCCTGATCTACGGAAACATCGACGCGCTCCAGGCACCCTGAGTCCGCGGCCTCTCCGGAGGCGGAGCTGTCTGGTTTGGGCCTGGGATAGATAGCGGGCGTCAGTTGTGAGCCGCGGACGAACGCTGCCGGCATACCAGTCTCTGCTAGAACTGCGTGATGAACTCCCAGGCCAGCGGAGCGTTCCAACTCATCGCCTCTCCAGGATCCCTCGGCTCCCAGCCGTGGGGGCCATCGAATACACAATAGACGGTCGGGTGGCCCGCGGAGCAGCCTTGGTAGAGCGTGCATTTGTGCGGCTCGCCCGGCGCGGGGAAGGTCGTGGCCTCGGGTTCCGGAGTGCAGCCGTTGACCTCGGCGAACTGCGCTTGTTTTATTCGACCGCTGCTCGGAATGGGGTCCCCGCTACTGTCCCCGCTCGCCTGCGAGGCGTAGTAGGCGATGGGCGTCGTCAGGGTCCCGGTACACGAACCGGTGAGATCAGCCCCAGAGAAAAACGCGACCCCTCGGAACACGTCCGCCCGTTGACAGGCGACAGCCAGGGACATGGCGCCGCCGAAGCTGAAGCCTGTCGCGAAGATCCGAGTCTTGTCGATGCACAGATCCCCCTCGAGCTGTGCGAGAATTTCGTCGGTCAGCTCGACGTCGGAACTGCTCCAGGTCCCGGCCCCGTCGGCGGCGTCGGGAGCAACGAAAATGGTGTTCGTGTCGTCGAACCTCGCCATCGTGAAGTAATCTCTATCCACTACCGAGCTGGCCGATGCGCCTGACTCCGCGTACGCGACGACGAGCCGATAGGGGTGGCTGTTGTCGTAGCTGTCCGGAACCCGCAGAATGTAGTTGCGCGACGCGCCGCCGAACGTGATGTCGATGGTTCCGTTCTCGAGCGTGCGCGGGCTTCCGCATCCTTCGCTTGGCTCGACGTCGCTTTCGCCAGAACCCCCGGTACCCCCCGAGCCACTCATGCCGGCGGCCCCGCCAAGGCCTCCCGCACCCGGACTGCCGGCTGCGCCACTCGTAGCCCCCGAGCCCGAGTCGCCTCCGGTGGCCATACCACCGCGCCCCCCGTCGGCGCTCTCGCCGGGGCTCATCACGCCACCGGCGCCTCCGTCGGCGCTCCCGCCAGAGCTAGTCGCGCCACCCACGCCCGGGTCGATGTTTTCAGTGGAGCCCATCGACGCGCCCGGTGCCGGACCGCTACTGCCGCCAGCGGTGGAGCCGCTCTGGCCTGATGGCATCCCCATGCTGTCCGCGCTGGGGGTTACCGGATCTCCGCCGGACGCTGTCGTTCCGCCGGGCGCTGTCGTCCCCGCCGGGACCGCGGTACCGGAAACACCGTCCGTTGCCGACGTGGATGGATCGTCTGTAGAGCAAGCGGTCCCAAGAAGTGAGAGCGCCGTCGCGAGTAAAAGCACAGGCCGCATGGCTGTTCTCCTGGTTTGATAAATACGAACGCGAGGAACAGGACGCAGACGTCGTTCGCGCTCGGCTGCTAGCGTAGCCCAGCATGGCGCATGGGGACATGCGAACGCCTGAAGTACCATACCCCATCGAACGCTTCCGACTGTTCTGTACAAGTCCGAAAATTCTGACCAAGAGGAACTGAAAGCGCTGACCCAAGGTGAGTCCCCAGGCGGCAGCGCGAAACGATGCGCCCGGTGGCGGCGACCCGAATTCGCCCTACTCGCCGCCGTTCGTCGTGGCGCTCCGCCTCTGCTTCGCTTTCTGTCGTTTCCTGTCGTCTTTGGCCGCCTGTAGCGCCTGCTCGGCGTCCAAGTGGTCCACGCCGCTCTGTTGCAGGTACTCGTCGTAGGTACCATCGAAGTCACAATAGCCGTTGGGGCGTAACTCGATGATGCGTGTCGCTAGGCGACTCACGAAGTGGCGATCGTGTGAGACGAACACGAGCGTGCCTTCGCGTTCGAGCAGCGCTTCCGTCAGCGCGTCGATGGTCTCCAGATCCAAGTGATTCGTCGGCTCATCGAGCACCATCACGTTCGGTTTCTGAACGGCCATGCGAGTGAAAATCACACGCGCGGCCTCACCCCCAGAAAGCGCCTCGGCGGGCTTATCCACGTCATCGCCGCTAAACAGCATGCGCCCCAGTTGACCACGCACGTAGTTGGTCGTCTCCAGCGGGCATGCAGCCCAAACGAAGTTCAGGGGTGTTTCTTTGGGACTGCCGAGTAGTTGTCGATGGTCCTGCGCAAAGTAACCCAGATGAACCTGGTGCCCCCATTCATAGGTGCCGGCGTCTTGCTCGAGTTCGCCGGTGACGATCTTGAGCAGAGTCGACTTGCCGATGCCGTTGGCACCGATCACCCCCACACGCTCCCCTCGTCGGATCTCGAGACTGACGTCGCGCAGCACTTGCTTTTCGCCAAAGGACTTGCACACACCCTTGACTGAAAGCACGTCGCGTCCGCTAGGCCGCGCCTGTGGGAAGCGAAACTTGGGCGCTACGCGTGAACTCTTCGGAAGCGTCTGCACTTCGATTTTTTCGATCTGTTTCGCTCGACTCTGCGCTTGCCGTGCCTTGGTCGCTTTGGCCTTGAATCGCTCGACAAACGCCTTCTTTTCGGCGATCGCACGCTCGGCACGGGCGTTCTCCGCTTCTTTGCGAACACGCGTCGATTCCTTCAACTCAAGAAACTTCGTGTAGTTGCCTGCGTACTCGGTGATCGTCTCGTAGTCGACGTCGAGAGTGCGGTTGCTCACCTCATCCAAAAAGTGGCGATCGTGAGAGATGATGACGGCGCAACCCTTGTAGCTCTTGAGAAAACCCTCGAGCCAGCGAATGGACAGAAGGTCGAGGTGGTTCGTTGGCTCGTCGAGGAACAGCGCCTGCGGCTGTCCAATCAAGACCTGCGCGAGCAGCACACGGAGTTTGTAGCCGCCAGACAACGTGCCCAAGGGCTCATCCACCTTGCTTTCGTCGATGCCCAAGCCAACCAGCATCTCACGCGCACGCGCCTCCAGGGTGTAGCCGTCGCGCATCATGAGGATGTCGTTGAGCTGCATCAACCGGTCAGCATCTGGACGCTCCTGCTGACTCAAGCGATCCTGTTCCTGCAACGCTTCGTAAACCTCACGGTCGCCACGCATGCAGATATCCACGATGCGTTCGTCATCGCTCGAGAACTGGTCTTGCCGCAGCACCCCGACGGTGAGCTTCTTCGGAAAGCGCACACTTTCGCTCTCGTCTCCCTCGTGGGACGTCAGGATGTTCAAGAACGTCGTCTTGCCGCTACCGTTGGCACCGACCAAGCCGTAACGACAGCCCGGGTTGAGCTGCAAATTGACGTTCGAAAACAGCGTTTGGGCACCGAAATTCTTGGACAGATTGCTGATCGTGATCATGCGCCGCGCGTGCTACGCCGGATCGCTGGCCAGGGCAAGACGCGACCTCTCCGTGGGGCCATCTCGGGGCTCGACTGGCGGTTGGGTGACATGTCGTCGAACCTGACACTCTGCCAGCGCTGCGGGATTCTTCTGCGCTTCTCTGCCGCTTCAGGCTAACTTACGAAGATCGTGTTGAGCGGACGTGGACGAACCGGGTGGACCGCCTGCATTGCAATTGCGTTCTTGCTTCGGTGCTCCGAGCCATCATCGCAAACTGCCCCGAGCGGCAAGGATCCGTTCGACGTCCCGGTTGCCCCCGCTCCGGTAGAGCCGGGACCGAGGTTCTCTCCGCGCGGCGGTGGCTTCGAGACTCACCAAAGCGTTACGTTGTCGCCCCCCGGCGGCAGCGGCACGATCCACTACACCCGCGACGGAAGCGTGCCCACGGTTCAGTCACCAGTGTATCGCGAACCCATCGAATTGGATGAGACGACATTGCTTCGGGCCGTGTTCGTCGACGACGCGGGGGGCCAGCCCACGTACGCCGCGCAAGCGTACGTGGCACTGGATCCTGAGGCGGCGAACTTCTCCTCGAATCTGCCCATCGTGGTGCTGGAGCGACACGGGGACGCCCCCGTCGACCCCGACAGTCGCGACCTACGTACGTCCAGCGCGCTGTTCTTCGAGCCGAGCGAGGACGGTCGCGCGCAACTGCGCGGTCCGGCGACGGCATGCACGCGCGCGGGGATGAAGGTCCGAGGGCAAACGTCCCGCTCGTTCCCCCAGAAGAGTTGGGCGGTGGAACTGTGGCACGCCGAGACGGACGACGATTACCACGTGCCCGTGCTTGGCATGCCCGAGGAGTCTGATTGGGTGCTGTTGGCACCGTCAGAACTGGACCGCAGCTTGATGCGAACCATGCTGCCCATGGACCTCAGCCGGAGCATCGGCGTGTACGCCCCGCGCACTCGTTTCGTCGAGGTCTTCGTCGTCGACCGCAGCGGTTCGACAGCGCTGTCGCTGGACGACTACCTAGGGGTGTATACCTTCACCGAGAAAATCAAGCGCGACCCTCAACGCGTCGACGTGCACAAGCTCGAAGAAGGAGACGTTGCCGGGGACGCCGTGACTGGAGGGTTCGTCTTTCGCATCGACCACGGCGACACGCATTTCGTCAGCCACCGCTACAACTTCCAGTGGGAGTATCCCGATGCCGAAGTGATGCGCGAGACGAATCGCGCTCCACAGGTCGACTACCTCGTGGGCTATCTGGACGAGTTCTTCGAGGCGTTGGGCTCCGACGACTTCACCAACCCTCGTACCGGGCGTCATTACAACGAACTGATCGACCGAACTAAGTGGATCGATCACAACCTGTTGGTCGCGCTGACGAAGAACGTCGATGGTCTGCGCCTCAGTGCTTACTTCCACAAGGAGCGCAACGGCCCGCTCGTTGCCGGGCCGATCTGGGATTTCGATCGCTCTTTGGGGACGCCTTACGACGATCGCGCCGAAGCGCCCGACGAATGGGCAAGCGGCGATGGCACCCGTCCCCTCGAGCAGATGTTTTGGGGGGATTTGTTCGAGGACCCCGAATTCAGTAGCGCCTATTGGGACCGCTGGAACGAGTTGACGCGCGGACCGTTCGATGCGAGCGCACTCGTGGCTCGCGTCGACGACTACGAAACCCAGTTGCGAGAATCGCGCGAACGCCACTTCGAGCGCTGGCCCCAGTTCGAACCCAGGGGCGGTCCCGAAGGGGAAGTGCAGATCCTTCGCGACTGGCTGCGCGAGCGCGTGGCTTGGATCTCGGAGCAACGTCCTCGCTGACCGACTGCCGCGAGTTCAGAGACGGCGCGCCAACTCCCTGCCCTGCTATTCGGGGCAAGTCCAAAATAGGTCAAAGCCGTTGTCCTCACAGACACACAGCGCTTGCTCGAAGAGGCACTCGTCCCCTGCCTGATCGCAACGCGCTTCTGCGGGAGAAAAATCGGGACCACACGACGGCGCCGAATTGCCATTTTCGCCGGACTCGTCAGCACCCTCTTCACCCTCGGACTCAGGTACGATTTCGGGCTCTGGTTCCAAACCTTCGAAGCCTTCTTCGTTGGGGGCTGGGTCCTCCTCCTCCGCCTCCAGGGCGGGTTCCTCAGCTTGTGGCTCCTCCTCGAAGTCTGCTTCGTCGTTGGGACCGCCCTCGTCTTCGACGGTGGAGTCTCCCTCGTCTGCGGCTTCGTCGGCGGAGTCGTCCTCGTCTTCCGTTTCGGGAGACAGCCCGAGGCCGGCGCCATTGACTGGCTCGGGTGGTGGTTCCGCCATTGGCGGCATCTCCTCGGCGGGCAGATCGGGTTCGGGATCGCCCTCCCCCGGAGTCACCGGGACGAACACCACGCCACTGGGAACCGCGGGCGCTGCGGGAGAGTCGGCGACGTCCTCTGACTCCGCATCGGCGTCGGCTTCGACTTCTTCCTCACCATCGTCCACCCGTTGCTCGTCTGGGTCTCCGACGATGGACGCTGGGTCGACGATACAACCAGAGAGGGCAAACGTGATCAACAGCGTTGAATGCAGTAGGTGTCGCATGGTGCTAAGGCTCCGACGGCTAAGTCGGGCGACTGATAAGCCCTACATGCGGTGAGCGCAAAGAGTTTGCCCACTGTTAGCGATCACCTACCGCTCCGCCACGCTGACGAGAATCTTTCACCGCCGATGCTCTCCCACTTTCACGCAGCCCAACGACGCTGGACGCCTTACCGACTCCAGCCCGAGCTCGGCCGCGGGTGTCCGCCGGTGAAGCCTTCGACCTGACCTGCACCGAGGTAGTCGCACACCGCCTTGGCGCATTCGCGCCCTTCGTTGATGGCCCACACGACGAGAGAAGCGCCGCGCCGCGCATCGCCACAGGCGAACACCCCCTCCCGACTCGTGACGTAGGCGTCCGCCGCCACGTTGCCGCGCTTGTCTTCGCTAACGTCGATTTGCTGCATGAAGGCGTCACGCTCGGGTCGTTCGAAACCGATCGCGACCAGGACGAGCTCCGCGGGTAGCACCCGTTCGCTACCAGCGATGGGCTCGAAGTGGGGCGCTTTGGCTTCGGCGACCTTCACACCGGTCACCTTCCCTGCCTCGCCGACAATTTCGAGCGCAATGGTTTGCCAGTACCGCTGCCCACCCTCCTCCAGAGCGTACGAGCTGATCTCGCGCCGTGGCGCGTTGGGCCATCCCACGGTTTCACGGGGACGGCTGCCCTCGGGAGCCGGATAGCGGTCGAGCTGAGTCACCGACAGCGCACCCTCGCGGTGCGAGTTGGCTATGCAGTCGGCGGCTGTATCGCCGCCACCAACCACGAGGACGTTCTTCCGCGCGGCAGTGATCGTGCCCTGGTGTCGTTCGAGGGGTTTACCCGCTGCGACGGCGCGGTTGCAGTCGTAGAGGTAGTCCATTGCCAGGTGTACGCCCTCGAGCTTGCTGCCGTTGATGCCGAGCTGGCGATGCAAGCGGGCTCCGACGGCAATCACCACGGCGTCGAACTGTTGTTGCAGCTCCTCGGCGCTGATGTCGACGCCGACATCGACGTTGGTGCGAAACTCGATGCCCTCGGCTTCGAGCACCTTCACGCGGCGGTCGATGACCTTCTTTTCGAGTTTGAAGTCCGGGATACCGAAGCGCAGCAAGCCGCCCACCGCCTCGTCACGCTCGAACACCACGACGGTGTGTCCCGCACTGTTCAGCTGGGCCGCTGCGGCCATACCCGCAGGACCCGAGCCGACAACCGCCACGCGCTTTGTCGTTCGCTCCGTGGGTGGTTTTGGTTTGACCCAACCTTCCGCGAACGCCTTCTCGATGATCGACACTTCGGTGTGTTTGATCATCACCGGGTCGTCGTTAATTTCGAGGGTGCAAGCGGGCTCGCACGGGGCTGGACAAGTAAAGCCAGTGAACTCCGGAAAATTGTTGGTCGCGTGCAGTCGAGCGATGGCGTCTTCCCAGCGCCCGCGGTGCGCCAAGTCGTTCCACTCAGGGATCAAGTTACCCAACGGGCAGCCGCGATGGCAGAACGGCACTCCACACTGCATGCAGCGCTGCGCTTGCTGCTGTACTTCCGTGAGAGGAAGTAAGCGGATCACCTCGTGGTAGTCACCGATACGCTGCGCTGGATCCCGGCGTGGGTCACCCGGTACAGCACGCTTGACCTTCAGAAAACCTTTGGGATCTGCCATTACGCGCTCACTTCCTCGGGCGATGCCGTTTCGATGGATTCCTGGGCACGTAGTTCAATTAGTGCCTGTTTGTACGCCCTCGGCATCACCTTGACGAACGCGCGACTGCTGACCGCCCATTGTTCGAGGATGCGTCGTCCGATGGGAGACTCGGTGCGCTCCACGTGCTCTCCGATCAGCGCCTGCAACGTCTGCCAATCACGTTCGTCGAATGGTTCCAAGTCGACCAGTTCGTAGTTGCATCGGCGGGCGAAGCGCCCGCCGGGGTCGTAGACGTAGGCAATACCACCGCTCATCCCGGCAGCGAAGTTGAAACCAGTGTCGCCCAAGATCACCACAGTGCCGCCGGTCATGTACTCACAGCCGTGATCACCCACGCCTTCTACGACCGCCTGAGCGCCGGAGTTGCGCACCGCGAAACGCTCACCCGCCAATCCGCGGAAGAACGCCTTGCCTGACGTTGCGCCATAGAGCAGCGTATTTCCGACCACCGCGTTGTCTTCGGCAGCGTAGCTCGCGGCGCGCGGGGGCCTGACGGCGATGACCCCGCCGGACAAGCCCTTGCCCACGTAGTCATTCGCCTCGCCCTCGAGTTCGAGCTCGACTCCAGGTGCAAGCCACGCCCCGAAACTCTGACCTGCTGACCCTGTCAGGCGAATGCGGATCGTCCCAGGTGGGAGTCCTAGAGGGCCGTGCAGCTTGGCGATGCGCGATGACAACATGCCACCAACGGTGCGGTTCTTGCTGACTACCTTGGCCGTCAGCTGCACGGGTTGCTTGTCTTCGAGAGCCGCCTGGGCGCCAGCGATCAACTCGTGATCCAACGCGTCATCCAGTACCGGATCCGGGCCGCGGGTGTTGCGGCGCGCATTCTCGGGCGGGCCGTCTGGGGGAGCTATGACGGCACTCAAGTCCACACGCTTCGCCTTGTCGTTGCCAGCGTCGTTGGCTTGCTCGAGCAGATCTACCCTGCCAATCAGCTCGACGAAACGTCGGATGCCCAGGCTCGCCATGATGGTGCGCGCTTCTTCGGCGACCATGAACAGGTAGTTGACCACGTGCTCGGGAGTGCCGGTGAAACGTTTACGAAGCTCGGGATCCTGCGTCGCGATCCCGACCGGACAGGTATTGAGGTGACAGACCCGCATCATGATGCAGCCCATCGCGATCAACGGTGCAGTCGAAAATCCCATCTCTTCGGCACCGAGTAGCGCTGCGATCACGACGTCTCTGCCGGTCTTCATCTGGCCGTCCGTCTGTAGCGTCACACGCGAGCGTAGATCTTGCTGGGTCAGTGTCTGCTGAGTCTCCGCGAGGCCGAGCTCCCATGGGATCCCGGCGTGTTGAATCGAGCTCAGGGGTGAGGAGCCGGTACCGCCTTCGTGGCCGGCGATCACGATGTGGTCGGCGTTTGCCTTGACAACACCCGCCGCCACGGTGCCAACGCCCACCTCCGCGACCAGCTTGACGGAGATCGACGCTTCGGGGTTTGCGCAGCGCAAGTCGTAGATCAGCTGCTTCAGATCCTCGATCGAGTAGATGTCGTGATGCGGAGGCGGCGAGATCAACTCGACGCCCGGTGTCGAGTGTCGCAAAGTAGCGATTAACTCGCTGACCTTGTGTCCTGGCAGCTGGCCCCCTTCGCCCGGTTTGGCACCCTGGGCCACTTTGATCTGCAGCTGGTCTGCGTTGACCAAATAGTGGATCGTCACGCCGAAGCGCCCGGAGGCGACTTGCTTGATCGCCGAGCGGCGGTCGTCGGCGAAGCGCGCGGGATCCTCGCCGCCTTCGCCAGTGTTCGACTTGGCGCCCAAGCGGTTCATGGCAATCGCCAAGCTCTCGTGCGATTCGGGAGAGATGGATCCGAGGCTCATCGCGCCGGTGGTAAAACGTTTGACGATTTCCTTCGCCGGCTCCACCTCGTCAAGCGGCACGGGGGTTTGGTGCTGGACGAAGCGAAGCAAGCCACGAAGGGTCGAACCCCGCGATACGTGGTCGTTGACATAGTTGGCGAAGCGCCAATAAGCGTCGGCTCCGCCTTTGCCCCCTTGGGCCGCCTCTTGCAACATGGGCACCGTTTCGGGGTTCCACATGTGCTTCTCGCCGAAGCGACGCCAGGCATAGATGCCGCCTGTCGGCAGTAGCTTGTCGCCATTGCTCGGAAAGGCGCGCCGGTGCCGGATGAGTGCTTCGCTCGCCAGCGTCTCCAAACCGACGCCGCCAATGCGCGATGGAGTCCCCACGAAGTATTCGTCGACCAAGTCCTGATTCAGCCCCAGCGCTTCGAAGACCTGAGCCCCGTGGTAGGACTGCATCGTCGAAATCCCCATCTTGGACATGATCTTCAATAGACCCTGTCCCAGACCACGAATGATACCCTTCTGCGTCGCAACGACGTTCGTGTCAGCGGGCAGATCCCCAGACTCGATCAGCGCCGGGATGACCTCGAACAGCATGTACGGGTTTACCGCCGACGCGCCGAATCCAATCAGTAGCGCCATGTGGTGAACTTCCCGTGCTTCGCCCGTCTCGGCGATGAGACCGACGCGCAGGCGAGTCCCCTGTCGGACCAGGTGATGGTGCACGGCCGCTGTCGCGAGCAGCGCCGGGATGGGAGCACGCTCTCTGGATAGAGCGCGATCGCTGACGATCAGGATCGTAGCGCCATCCCCTATCGCGCTGTCGGCCGCGGCACGCAACGCTTCGAGCGCCGCCCGGAGCCCCTCGGCCCCTGCCTGGGCATCGAAGGTCGCGTCCAAGGTCAGCGCCGGTAATCCGACAGCGCCCGCCTGGCGAATGCGTGACATCGCTTTGTCGCGAATGACCGGCTGCTTGAGCATGATCTTCTTGCAGTGTTCGGGCGACTCGTCGAGCAGATTGAGCTCAGGACCAAGGCCGACCTCCAAGCTCATCACGACCGCTTCCCGCACCGGATCGATGGCGGGGTTGGTCACCTGGGCGAAGCGCTGTTTGAAGTAGCCGAACAAGCTTGGCGCCTGATCCGACAGCACTGCCAGAGGAATGTCGTTGCCCATCGAGCCGTTCGCCTCCTTGCTCTTGTGGGCCAACGGCGCGATCATGAAGCGCAGATCTTCTTGCGACCACCCGAAGGCGAGCTGGCGTGTGCGCAGAGAAACGTCTGAAACCGGCGCCGCCTGTGGCCGTGGCAGGTCGTCGACTCGCAGGGTGTTGTTCGCATACCACTGCCCGTAGGGTTTCTGGCGCGCAACTTCGAGTTCGACCTCCCCGTTGAAAAACACCTCGTGCCGCTGCATGTCGACGACGAACAGGCGCCCAGGCTGCAGTCGTCCTTTGCGCACAATAGTCGCTTCGTCGAGTGCGAGCGTACCGGCTTCGGAGGCGAGGATCACCCAGCCATCATCTGTCATCGCCCAGCGGCCAGGGCGCAGTCCGTTCCGGTCGAGGGTGGCGCCGATCACGCGCCCGTCGGTGAAGGTCAGACACGCTGGCCCATCCCACGGTTCCATCACACACGAGTGGTAGCGATAAAAGCCCGCCAACTCTTCCGGCATGTCGTCATTGCCCTGCCAGGCTTTGGGCACGAGCATCATGGCTGCATGGGCGATACTGCGGCCGCTCAGCACCAGCAATTCGAGCACGTTGTCGAGGGACGCGCTGTCCGAAGCGCCCCGACGAATGATCGGCAACATGTCCGAAAGAGCGTCACCGAAGAGCTCACTCATCAAATCAGACTGCCGGGCGCGCATCCAATTGGAGTTACCAATCACCGTATTGACCTCGCCGTTGTGCGCGATCATTCGAAACGGGTGGGCCAAACGCCAGCTCGGAAACGTGTTCGTCGAAAACCGCGAGTGGACCAGCGCCATCGCGGACTCTAGCCGTTCGTCGGTCAAGTCCGGGAAATAGGGCCCCAACTGTGGCGCCGTGAGCATGCCCTTGTAGACGAGGGTGCGGGTCGAGCAACTGGGCACGACCAACGCGTCGTTGGATGCACATTCGGCGCTGCGCCGCATGACGTAGAGCTCTCGCTCCAGGGTGTCGTTGTCCATCCCGGACGGTCCACCGACGAACAACTGCCGGATACGCGGCGCGGCGTCACGCGCGACCTTGCCGATGCTGCCTGCTTCGACGGGCACGTCGCGCCAGCCCAGAACCTCCAGGCCTCGGCGTTTGGCACGATCCTGCAGCAACTGCTCCAGCTCACTCCCTTGGGCAGGATCCTGGGGCAAAAAGACGACGGCGACACCATAACGTCCCGCTTCGGGGAGCTCGAAATCAACCACCTCACGCAGAAAGCGGTCCGGCATCTGCAGCAGGATGCCCGCTCCGTCGCCGGTGTCGGCGTCTGCCCCCTCGGCGCCGCGGTGCTCGAGGTTGCACAGAGCTCGCAAGCCTCGGATCACTGTCTGGTGGCTGGCCACGCCGTCAGGTCGCGCAACCATCGCAACGCCGCAGCCGTCGTGCTCGTTGGCGGGGTCGTAGAGTCCGTGTCGCATCATGAACGCAAACGTCGCAGGCTGTTTGTTTCCGTACGATGACCGGACGCAAACCAGGGTGAGCGGAGGGCAATCGAGCGAGTCCCCGGGCGGGTCCTGCCCCTCGCGAGCCGCTCCGGCTGCTCGCGAAGGCGCCCGTGCCCCACGGATCCGGACGAGGACCCCAAGACCCCAAGGAGGCCCGCCCGCCCCTGTGGCGGCGGGGTTCCCTCTTTCAGCCCGGCGACACGTCGCCTCCGCATGGGCCTGAACAGGTCGAGCGGCACGCCGCCGGCTTCAAGCTGGCGCGCGTCGGCATTCCATGGCGAGCGAGTCCAGAAAACGTTCTGGATCCTCCACCTCCGCGAAGCGTGAGTCCTCGCAGTCGCCGAAGGCACACGACCGCACGTCGACGAAGCCGATGCGTGTCAGCTCTTGCCCCATTGACGCCACGTCCCACATCCATAGGTGCCGGGTGTTGCCAAGCATCTCGATGACGCGACCAGCGATGCTTCTGGGCCTAGTACGCCAGCCAGTACACGTCTGTTCCATGAAGCGGTGAGCAGCGTCAGGATCGTTCGAGTCTACGTAGCGCCGTGCGTAGCAGCGCAAGTCTGGAACGATCAACCTGAACAAACCACCGGGCGCGAGTAGGTCGTGGGTATGCTGGAGCGCCGTGCGCGCGTCCTCGAGCGCTAGATGTTCCAGAACGTGACTCGCGAACACGCCACGACAAGACGCAGCCTCCAACGGTAAGCCGCGCACGACATCACCGAGCTCGACCCCGGGCGGGAACGTCGGCCGCACGCGCCGAACGGCCCTGCCCACCAACGGAACACGCTGCAGCGCCAACGAGGGGGACGCGTCGAAGTTTTTCCAGCCCGGCGGGGCGCTCAGCCCGCAACCGTATTGCATGTAGAGCTCGCCCACCGAGGGAGCTTGCCACAGGTTGTGCGCCAATCGCAATTGCGCACGACGCGGCCCACGACGACTGAACCGAACAGTTCGCCGTTTGGGGCGCTCTCGTCGTCAGTCGCGGAGGACGTTTTGCTAGCACACGAACGCGCACCTTGGAAACTCGCCAAGTCGAGACCATAGTTCAGCAGCCTCGCCGTGATCTTCAATCTGCTCACAGTCTTGATCGCTCTAGTTTGTCTGGGTGCTATCGCTCTGGCTGCGGTCCGCTACCGGGACTCGTTCCATCCGCTCGCCTACCTAGGGGCGATGTTGGGGATCCTATATGTTGGCTACCCTGCCTATCTCAGGACCACGGACCAGCTCTGGGTCTTCTTGAACGAAGGCGAACTCGAGTTCATTCAGACGGTCAACTTGGTGGGCGTTGTGTCGATGCTCCTAGGCCTGATCGTGGGGTCGGGTCGCACGTCGACGAGGCCGGCTCCCCTCACGGTACTGCCAGAGGCGGTGAACAGGCGTTTGCGCGCGGGCGCGCTCGCCATCGGCCTGGTGTCTCTCGTGGGCTATGTGTACGGCGTCATCAACGTAGGCGGCTTCGACGTCGCGTACGGCCAAGCATATGGCGGCGGCGGTTCCGCGTCGGGGTACGCTCGCGAGCTGCCGTTGTTGGCCATACCGTCCATCGCGCTGCTTTTGCTGTCGCAGACAGGCCGCCGCCCCAGCGGACTGCTTTGGCTGGCAATCTTCATTCTCATCCTTCCGTTGATGGTTCACGGACTGCTGGGCGCCCGACGTGGGCCCACGTTCATGGCGTTGGCGAGCCTCGGCGTCTGCTGGTATTTGGTACGTCAGCGCCGCCCCCGCATCGTCACCTTGCTGGCAGGTGGGGCGCTGCTCGGGTTGCTCATGCTGTTCTTGGTGAGCAACCGGGGACAGATCTACTTGGGCTCCGGGTTCGAGTTTGATCGCTCTCCCTTCGCGTATCTCGAGCCGGGTGCGGGTAACGAGTTCCTCTACGGGGGAGCCAACATCGTGGAGAGCCGGGACACCGATTGGTACTTCTGGGGGCGGCGCCAGATCGTGCTGTTCATCGTTCGGCCAATTCCGCGGGCGATTTGGCCCAACCAGTACGAGGAGACCGCCGAGTACCTGGGCTTGGCTGGTCAAATAGACAACGGCAACGTTGGACTTCCCAACGAAGCCTTGCTTTGGCGCTTCGGCTGGCGAGGCGCCATCGGGGCGACTCCCGGTATCGTCGCCGATGCCTGGGTAGACTTCTGGTGGCTTTCGGTCATCGAGTTGTTTGCACTCGGTTATGCCTACGGCTGGCTTTGGAGGAAGATGCGAAGCGGCAGCCCATTGTTCACGACCCTCTTCGGAATCGCTACGTCGCTATCCGTGTACATGGTGATGCAATCCTTTGAAGCGCTCGGCTTCCGATTCATGATCATGTCCGTGGCCACTTGCGCGGTGTGGGTCTTCGCGACGCGCTTCGCTCTACCCGAGCGAGGCCCAATGGTTGCACAAGTGCGTGTAACGGGCAAACACCAGAACCTAGGAACCGGAGGCTCGTCGCTCACGACTGCGAGACGCGGTCGGGCAAGACATCGGGACTCGATATCTTCGAGATGAGATCGTGCTCCGCTGGTGAGACAGTTACACCCACTGTTGGTTGCTCTCGCAGCTGCGTCACGGGGATAGAACCGCCGGCATCTCTCCCACCTGCGCGACCGGATCGACGCGGTTTCGGGCTTGGCTCGCCGAGCGTCGTCGGGCACACTGTGGATGCCCCGGGTGGGGGAGGGAAGCACATGCCATTGCAGAGCCTACGCGCGCGCGACGACACTCCTGGCATCACGCTGATTATCAGTCAGGTCTATTTGCCGGATCCTGCGGCAGCCGGCCAGTACCTCGCTGAAGTCGCCTCACGGCTCGTCCTGCGTGGCAACCGCGTACGCGTACTCACCGCAAACCGAGGGTACGATAACCCCAGTCGTCAATATGAGGCGCAAGAACAACTAGATGGAGTCAACGTTGAGCGACTCCCACTGTCGTCCTTCGGAAAGCGCAGCTTGTCCACACGCTTGGTGGGGGCTGCGGCGTTCTTGGCTCAGGTTGTCTGGCGTGGCGTCATGATGCCCGAGCTGGCACGGGTGGTCGTCAGTACGTCTCCACCGATGGCTTCGTTGGCTGCGCTGGCGATTGGGAAGATCCGCGGAGTGCCGATTAGCTATTGGGTGATGGACATCAACCCAGACCAGGCCATCCTGCTCGGCAAAGTCACCGCCGGCTCGCTCCCGGACCGCCTACTGGAAATTCTCAATCGTGCGATCCTCAGCCGCGCTGAAAGCGTCGTCACGTTGGACCGTTTCATGGCTTCCCGCCTCTCCAAAAAGGCACCATCGCTTGATCGTTCACGCCTTGCGGTCGTACCCATGTGGCCTTTGGCAAAACTCACGACGATTCCCCATCTCGAGAACCCTTTTCGGACCAAGCATGGCCTGCAAGGCAAGCGAGTAGTAATGTATAGTGGAAACCACTCCATCGCGTCCCCACTGACGACACTACTCGAAGCAGCCCGGCGACTGAAGGATGAGCCTCGCCTAGTGTTCGCCTTCGTCGGCGGAGGTTTGGGCAAAGCCGACGTGGAGCGGTACATCGCTGAACACGAACTACCAAACACCTTGAGCCTTCCGTATCAGCCGCTGAATGAACTCAGTCAGTCGCTCTCTGCGGCGGATGTACACGTCGTTACCCTAGGTCAGCAGATGGTCGGGTGCATCCACCCGTGCAAGGTCTACGGAGCGATGGCAGTTGCTCGCCCCATCTTGTTCATCGGACCATCCCCGAGCCACATCGCCGACCTGCTCGACAGACATCAAATCGGTTGGCAGCTCCGTCACGGAGACGTCGATCAGGCGGTTGCCTACCTACGCGAAATCGCCGAGCTGACTGACGACGCGATCGCGGTGAAAGGTACCGAAGCGCACCGAGCCGTCGAGAGCGAATTCGAGCCGAAGCAACTTTGTGGACAGATCTGCGATCTGATCGAAACGCCCCGCGAGGTGAGCTGACCCGGGGGAACCCGATTCTGGATACGGAGTGGATGTCCCTAGGTTACGGATGTGGGTCGCTCGAACGGACATCGTCAACCGTCTCAGTCGCTGGTTGCGTGCCGATGACCTCGCCCCCAAGCCGGCGAGTCGAAAGCCATGCAGCAATCTTGGGCGCGGCTCTCCGAGCCACGAACCTGCCGTAGTTCTTCACGCCCTCCAGCCTTAGGTGGGAGAACGGGTCTTCCGGCCACTGGAACGCAGCAGCAACATCGCCACCGTGAATCTCCTCCACGGCGTCTGTCGCATCGATCAAGGAAACGCCCAGCGATTCCGCAACCTCGACCAATACCTCTCGTAGAATGCAGTTGTAGCGCTCAGGCGTTCCGTCCGTAACGCAACCCGAAGAAATCGCCGGGAGGTGCGGATGGTACAACAGGAAGACGCGATCAGGAGCGCTCTGTCTTATCAGCCCCCGCAGCATCTCACGAACCGATGCCTCGAAGTACCGCACCTCATCACGGTGTTCCTTTCTCGGCTGACGCGACCAATGCACCCCCATGATCTGCTGATAGGAATCCCCAACCCCGCTCAATTCACGAAGCCGGGGCATGAACACTCGGGTGTGATAGATCTTGTGCATCAGTCGAAGGAGGTACAGGTCGTGCTCGCCGGATTCCACAATCCCGGTCAACCACGCATTTTGCACGATATCGTTGGTGAACGGGACGGCAACGAGGCTCCCATCATCACGAGAACGGACGGAGGGAATCCGATATCGGAACCACTCATCACCGATGTCAGTACTGTCTACGTTGACGAAAACGAAGTCGGACGGGGTTGTCACAGCCAACGCGTTCGCCTTGAGCAAGTACAAGGACGGAGAATATGACGATACCCCACCGTTCGTGCCGACGATACATTCCCCTGGCAGGCTCTCCGACAGCTTCTCTCCGATGGGCAGATCCAAAGGTTGCTCGAACCAGGAGTCTCCGAAGAAGGTCAATCTGACGGGTGGTCGCGACCCGTCGCAATCCCCCCAGGTATGGCGGCGCGCATCGCTGTCCTGGGAACTATCCTTAGCGTGATGGTGTAATACAGAAGATGGGAAACCGCGCATCTTTTCAAGACCGCGGAGTTCAACGACCGTCTGGTACCGCAATACCACCTCGACGATTCCCAGACTCAACGAGCACGAGACAAGTAGAAGGCCGACGCGGAGGCTGAGCATCGTCCAGCGCCGTCGGATAGTCCTTCCGACTTCCTCAGCTCTCGCGTTCGGCATGAATCGCTTCAGGACCGTGTTCAGAAGTCCGACATTGGAACCTAGAACAAGGTGTAAATGAACGGGCCGACGCCAGTGCCGCCAAGGATGATCAAGGCCCCAACCAGCAGAACCGCAACCACGATTGGCGTGAGCCACCACTTCTTGTGCGCGATCAATAGCCCGGCAAACTCTCGCGCCAACGTCTGTCTCGGCTTGTTTACCTCCGCTTCAAACGCCGACGCCCTCGTCTCCTCAGCCCCTCTTTCTACCATCGATTTCACCCTGGACGCTCACGGGTCTATCACGCATGATTCCGTCTGCCAAGGGGCATGCACGCCGCTCGACGAGCCCAGTCCCCCTGCCTACTGGAAGAAGGCTGCATCTCCATGAACGGACACAATACCCTCGGCCTTTCCGCGTTCTATCACGACAGCGCCGCGTGCTTGGTGCAACGCGGCAGGATCTCTGCAGCAGCTCAGGAGGAGCGTTTCACGCGCAAGAAGCACGACGCGGATTTCCCAACTCATGCCGTCGACTACTGCCTTCGCGAGGGCGGGATCAGCCTGGACGAAGTCGATGTCGTCGCTTTCTACGACAAGCCGCTACTCAAGTTCGAGCGTCTGTTGGAGACGCAGCTGGCATATGCCCCGCGCGGGTACAAGATGTTTTTGCGCAGTCTGCCTACCTGGCTGAAGAGAAAGCTCCATACGGCGCGCGAACTCGACCGAGGGCTGTTGAGCCGATACAAGGGGCGCTACGTCTTCCTCGAACACCATGAATCTCACGCCGCAAGCGCATTTTATCCCTCACCGTTCGAGGAAGCAGCAATCCTGACCCTCGATGGAGTTGGCGAGTGGGCAACCGGTAGCATTGCACGGGGACGTAACAGCAAAATCGAAATGCTACGAGAGCTCCGTTTTCCGCACTCTCTGGGGCTCCTCTACTCAGCATTCACCTACTTCGCGGGTTTTCGTGTCAACAGCGGCGAGTACAAGTTGATGGGCCTGGCGCCCTATGGCCGACCGATATACAAGCCGTTGATCCTGGAGAAGCTGGTAGACCTGAAGGAGGACGGCTCGTTCCGTCTGAACATGGACTACTTCGCCTACTGTCACGACAGTGTGATGACATCGCCGCGCATGGCAGAGTTGTTCGGTGGGCCGCCGCGAGCAAGTGAGAGTGACATCACGGAGCGAGAAATGGACCTGGCGGCGTCAATCCAAGCAGTCACCGAGCTGATAGTGATGCGCATCGCCAGGCACGCCAAGGCGGTCACCAAGTGCCGGCACCTCGCAATGGCAGGGGGGGTAGCGCTCAACTGCGTGGCCAACGGTAGGTTGGCCCGCTCGGGCGTATTCGACGACATCTGGATACAGCCTG
Source organism: Polyangiaceae bacterium (assembly GCA_050298815.1). Taxonomy (GTDB): domain Bacteria; phylum Myxococcota_A; class Polyangia; order Polyangiales; family Polyangiaceae; genus SZUA-265. Next base: position 55,218 of record JBNKUV010000001.1, on the reverse strand, counting down.
CGGCAGGGGATGCTGGCGGCTCCCTCGGCGCCGCATTGTTCACTTGGCACCAGCTACTGGGTAACCCGCGGGAGAACGTGGGCCGCGACTCACAACGAGGGAGCCTGCTCGGCCCCCGCTATGAAAACGAGACCATTCGAAAGTTCTTGGACGACGTGGGTGCGTCCTACACCTACTACGAGTCCGAAACCGAGCTGGTGCGGGAGATCGCCAGCTTGCTCGCAAACGAGAAGGTCGTCGGGCATTTTGCTGGCAGAATGGAGTTCGGCCCTCGCGCCTTGGGGTCACGCTCGATACTCGGGGATCCGCGCTCGCCACGCATGCAATCCACAATGAACTTGAAGATCAAGTTTCGCGAATCTTTTCGGCCTTTTGCGCCGGCGGTGCTGAGGGAATACGCGCATGAGTACTTCGAGATGGATACCGACCTGGAGAGTCCGTACATGCTCCACGTCGCGCCCCTCGCATCTCGCCAACACGTCGCTGAAAGCCCTTCTCGGGCACGAGGCTTGGCCAGAGTCAACGAGGTGCGTTCCACCATTCCCGCTGTCACTCACGTTGACTATTCGGCGCGCGTTCAGACAGTGGACAAAGAGCGCTTCCCGCGCTTCCACGGGATCATCCAGGCATTCTTCGAACGGACAGGGTGCCCGGTAGTGATCAATACCAGCTTCAACGTGCGGGGAGAACCCATCGTCGAGGCGCCAGAACAAGCCTACCAATGCTTCGCGGCAACGAATATTGACGCCCTGGTGCTCGAAAATTACGTTCTGATCAAGGATCGCCAACACAACTTGGCCCCGATCGACACCACGTCTCACCTAGCCCAATTCGCCCTAGACTAAGTCCATCCGTATCTGGCCAGCATGGGATCTCTCACTGCCCTCCAGTTCAATCCTTCGCGACGCACACTGCGTCAGTTTGGTTTTACGCTATCGATCGTGCTAGGCATCTGCGCCTTGAGCCTGTCGAGCGAAACGTCGACCCTTGGCAACGCACTCGGCGCGCAACGAACGTCAATAGTGGTCGGCCTGGCGGGTTTCGCTGTGCTCAGCTCCGCCGGCGCTATTCTCGCGCCTCAAGTACATCGATGGGCGTTCGTGGGACTTTCGCTAGTCACTTACCCTATCGGATTCCTCGTCTCTCACGTGTTGATGGCGATCCTGTTCTTCTGTCTGTTCGTTCCCCTCGGTCTCGCGATGCGTGCCCTGGGCAAGGATCCGATGCACCGGCGCTGGGCGCCCGACGACCCAAGCTATTGGGTCGAGTCGCGTTCTCAGAGGGAGATGCGCGACTACTTCCGACAATTCTGAGAGGCGCCTACTGCGACCCGACGTTCAAGCGCCGCGGTATTGATGGGCGGTCGAGCCGCTCCATATCTTCCCGAATGCATCGAGCGCGGCCGACCATGTGTATTCTCGTGATCGTGCCATCACGCGCTGCCGAAGCGCTGCGTACGCCTCTGGTTCGTCAATGTAGCGCTCAACGGCCGTGGCCACCTCCCTGGGCGATGCGTCCTTGGAGAATACGATGCCCAAACCGTCGGGCACGGTTTCGGCGATCCCGCCAACATCCCACCCCAGGACGGGCACTCCCAAACTGAGGGACTCCAAGTTGGAGAGGCCAAAGGCTTCTGCCGTGGAGAACAGGCACGTGAAGTGGCAGGAGCGCATGAAGCGAACGAAATTCGCCATGCCCAGCTTCTTGTCTAGAAAGCCCTGCGCCGTGAGAGAGCCATGCCGCGGGCCTGTCTCTGGCTCGAAGCCCGCTGCGACGACCTCAACGCCCCGACTTCGCCGGCGCAGCTCGTCCGCCACCTCCAACAGAAACGGTAGATTCTTCCTCCGCCAATCCTTCCCCATGAATCCCAAGCGCACGAGTCGGCCTATCGGCACTGGTTCATCGGCATGCGGTTCCAGCCCCTCCGCGTCCACATTCGCCCCCGGGTGAACTACATGCACTTTGTGCCTCTGCACGCCATACTGCTCGACGACAGAGCGCGCAGCCCAGTTCGACCAGCAGACGATTTGGTGGGCGTGCTCGTATTGTTGGCGCTCCCGCTGAAGGGCATCCTCGACTACGCGCGGACTCACGGCGGAGCCGACGCCGTAGTCGTTGAATAGCTGCGTTAGCGTCGCATCTATGTAGAAACTCAGGTTGGCCTCCGTCACCGAGTGATCGGGGAAGAGTTGAAAGGTGCTCACGATCTCTGTAACCCCCTTGGCGGGGGCCTGACTGAACAACGCGTCGAGGAAGTCCCTGGTGTACTGAAACCCTCCGTAACGCCCGGTGCGAGTAAGCTCTTTAGCGTTCCACCAGAGCCTCTCCCTGCGCAGTCGTTCCGGGTGAAGGGACCAGCCATCCTGAAGAAAGCCCGACGCGAGACCAATGCGCCACAGGTGGTAGTTGTGACCGCTGTGGGTGTTCATGTCTCTAACGTCGCCAATGCACGCAAGCACTCGCTTCACTGCCCGATGCTCCTTCCCGACGCAAAGTCGCAACTCCCGACCGTCGGGCGTCGCTCGACGTCCAGCGCCAACGTGTCCGCACACTGGCAACCTGTCGTTCGGTTTCGCATTCGGTGCTCGTTCAGCGGAACCCTTTCGGCTCGTACTGTAGCTTGGCCCTCAGGTCCGGCAGAGACTCGTGCACAGCGAGGAAGTTGGGACCACGAAAGTTGTCTTCCCAATGGTTGTAGCGGCCGAAACTAACTCCCCGAGCCCAAAGCTTGCCGATCGTATACCCTCGGCGCTCCAATAGTTCGTAGAAGTCGACCAGCAGAGTGTGCGACTCGATCGCTTTGGCGTTATGTTCGAACTGACACAGGCCGATTGCCCCACGCTCGAACATCCTAGCGAAACCCCGTAGAACCCTCAGGTCCCCACCCTCCACATCGACCTTCAGGAAGTCGATGCTCTCGATCGCGTTCTTGGCGCAAAACTCATCCCCAGTCTGAGTGTACGCGGGCTGCCCCTCCGTAACCTCAACCGCAGCGCGAGTCCGACGAGGTGCCAACAGTGAGCTACCGGAATGGTCGCCGCCAAGGTACGCGAATTCCGTTCTCCCGCTCCGCTCGTCAAGCCCGAAATCGTGAACGCGTACGCGCTCCTGACCATCAAAGCGCCGCTTCAGCTGCTGCGCGGTCGCTGGTGCAATTTCAAATGAGTGAATCACCGCGAATGGCAGTGCGTCCAGGGCTGTCTGGGTCCAATCGCCGTTGTGGGCTCCGACATCAAAGACCACCTTGGGGTGAAACTGACGCAAGCACTCCAGCACGAAGCGCTCCCCATTCCGCTGCATTTCGTAGTCCTGGTTTCTGTAGCAACGGAGGTACACCGCACACAGCTTTGCGAGCGTGGCTGAGCCAAAGGCATGTCGCTGCCCGTGCCGTCGGGCAATGTTCTTGATGATGCGTGTCAACACGGTCCCAATCACGCCTCAATTCCGCAGCTGATCAGCGTTGAGGCCAGCGGAGTCTCTCACGGATTGCACGTGGCCTTCTACCCTCATACGTTCCCCAGAGGCGACACGAGCGCCAAGTCACGGTCGCCTCACAGTTCTCAGAACCCGGTCAACTCTGCGCCGGCAGCCAAACCGAACGGATGACGCCAGACTCACCCCGGTCAACGGCTGCCTAACCGGCCAGCCAGGAATAGCCAACGGTGCAGAGAGCCCAGCTCCGAGGCCTTGACGGCCTACTCCCGCACACCCAACAGTCGAGCGTACTGCGAGACCATTCTGTCCAGGCCATAGCTTTGGCGTACTACATCCAAGGGAACAGCCTGTCGCTTCGCATTCTCCAACATCGCGTCATGGTGCCGCGTCAAGATGTCGGCGAGACCTTGAACGTCACCATACGAGAACAGCTCGCCCAGTTCCCCCCCGCGCAAGACCTCACGACAGGCAGGAACGTCACTCGCGACAACTGGAACGCCAGCCGCCATGGCCTCAATCAACACGAGACCGAATCCTTCCACTTTGCTGGTGGAGAGCACGGATACGTCAAGCTGCCCAAGAATCTCCGGCACATCCCTTCTTGCCCCCAGAAACTCCACGTTCTGCTCGATTCCCAATGACTCTGTCAGGGCTTCCAAAGTCCCCCTCAATGGCCCGTCACCTACCAGCCTCAGCTTCAGCGCGTGGTCCGGTCGTGCGCCGGCGAGCGAAGCAAAGGCTCTGATGACCGTCTCGTGGTCCTTCGAGGAATCGAGTCTGGCGACCATCCCAACGGTAAACACTTCGACGTCAGGCCGCGTTGAGCGCGAGACAGCGGCCCGCGGACTTATCTGTTCAATGTCGCACCCGTTGTGGATCACGCAGGCACGTATCCGTGGGCCCGAAACCGCACGTATCGAATCGAGAATCCAGTTACTCGTGGCGATGAGGGTTGTCCCGCTGACTGTAGCGAGCCAGGCGGACAGACAAACCACTCGCGCGGTCCTGCGTTCCTCGTCTTTCGATGGAACGCTACTGCCCGCCACCGAGACCACATGAGCAACACCGCCGGCCCGCGCCGCTAGCCCAAGCAGCGCTGCATCGATACCAAAGAAATGAATTAGCAAGGAATCAATCTCGTTCTTCTTGCAGAACGAGAACATCTTCCACATTGCTGGCAGTCTGGACATCCCGATTTCTATTGGTGGCGACAGAGAGGCCTCGCGGACAGCGTCTTCGAACTGACGCGTCCCAGGAATGCGGTAGAAGAAGCAGTTTTCCACTCCGAATCTGCGCGCCAACTCTTGCGCTAACCCAACGCACTTAACCTCCGTACCAGCCTTGTCGAGCGTTGCGATCACATAGACGATCTTCATACCGCTGGCGCGTCGCTCCAACGAACGCGCGGCAAGATCTTCTTGAGGTCGATACTTTCCCTGTAGGGAATTACCAACTCCAGCATCCGAGCAATGACGCTATCGTCCATCGGATGAGGCTTCAAGCCGAGCTCCAGTAACTTCGAGTGCTTCGCGTTGTAGTAGTGCTCTTCTGCTTCTTTGCGGGGGTTGGGGATAGAATTGACGCTGACATTCAATCCGAGCTCGTTGCCGACCCTCTGCACCTTGCTCGCCAACTCGTTCACCGTGAACTGTTCGGTGAACTGGTTCATGATCCTGTGTTCACCTGCGAGCGCCGGGTTGTCCACCGCAAGGCCTATGCATTGCAACGTGTCCCGCAAGTTTAGGTATCCGCGCGTCTGCCCACCTCTACCGTAGACAGTTAGCGGTACCCCCGCGACGGCCTGAATCAAGAAGCGATTCACCACCGTTCCGAAGATGTCGTCGTAGTGAAAGTTGGGGAGCAGTCTGCTGTCTATGTCTGATTGTGTCGTCGACAACCCATAGACAGGCCCTTGCATGAGGTCCGTGACGCGGATCCCATGGGTACGAACGTAGAACCACAGCAGGTCTGTATCCTGGATCTTGGTGGTGTGATACAGACTTCCGCCCTGCCTGGGGTAGAGAAACTTCTGCTTGCGTCCATTGTGCTCAACGTCGAGCCAACCTTCTTCAATGTCGATGTTTGGCGTCCCATATTCACCCAACGTCCCCAGCTTGACGATGTGACAGTCTGGCGCGTGTTGCAGGACCGCCCAAATCAGATTGAACGTCGCTCCCAAGTTGTTGGTGAGGGTCCTACGTGCTTCCTCGAAGCCGATCATCGAGTACGGTGCCGAGGGTTGCTCGGCATAGTGAACGACCGCTTCTGGCTCAAAGTCCTGCACCGCCTCGGCAAGCACACGAAAATCCGCACAATCAGCGATCTGGACACCAATCTTCTGACCGGTGAGTGATTCGTAGATCGAAGCGCGCTCCTGAAGGTTCGGGTTAGGCATGAGCGCTTCGGATGAAGTCTCTCTGGCGATGTTTCGGCGCAGGTAGTTGTCTATCACGCGCACTTCATGCCCTTTGTTGGCCATGTCCATCGCAGTGGGCCAACCAAGGTATCCATCCCCTCCCAGAATCAGGACTCGCATCAGTCGTTCTCCTCCGTATCGCCGACCCGAAAGCAAAATGCCCCGAGGCGCGGGCGAGGCTCTCACAAAGAGGACGCCAGTATTCCCCGAGGTTGCGCCACGGGGCAAGTGTTTTGATTCGCGCCCAACGGCTGTGCAAGCTCTTGAAACCACCAACAATCCGGTCGAGGCTCGCTCGATTTGGGATTGTGGGAGTCAGCAGACAACAGTAGGACGATCCCGAGATGATCGGTGTACTCGAGCGCATGGATTGTGCGGCCAGCCAACGACACCCGCTCGTCTCTAAGGGGGTGCCCGGCCTGCTCGACAGTCTCCTTGGCGCAACAGCGAGTACCAATCCGCGATCTCCGCGCCCGGGCCGGTCTAGTTTGCGCCAGTACGGCGCTGGCGGACGATGATAAGCGTCCGCGCGTGGCTTGGAACCTTTGGTAGCAGCGGGCTGGTACTACTCATCGGCGTAGCCACCGGGATCCTCACCGCCCGTCTGCTCCTCCCCGAGGGACGCGGCGCAGTGGCCGCGGTACTGCTGTTACCGCAGATCATCGGCATGGTCGCGTTCTTGAGCATCGAGATTGCCGTCATCCGTGAGCTTGGCGAGGTCCCCGGCCGAATTCGTCAACTCCTCCCGACCGGGATGGTCATCGTCCTGGTGCTGTCGCTCTTGGCGGCTGGAGCTGGCTACGCGTTGGCACCGGTCCTACTGGGTTCGGACCGCGAGGACCTAGTGGAACTCACCCGTCAATACATGGCTGTGCACACGCCGTTTCTGTTCGTGAGCCAGCTGCTGTTCAGTATCGACCAGGCCCAGCACCGTTTCAGGCGCTACAACACCCTGCGCCTGTTACCCCCGGCAATCTACTTGTTCAGTCTTTCCGCGCTGTGGCTACTCGGTAAGCTCTCTGTTGCGACGACGATCTGGGCGCAAGCGCTCAGCGTGGCGATCGTCTGTGTCGCCAGACTCTGGCTGTCGCGATGGGACCTACGTCTCACCTTCGATCGTGGTATCGCGCGCCGCTTGCTCGCTTGGGGTATGCGGTTTCACGCTGCGGCGGTCATCTCACTTTTGGCCCGCCACGGTGATCGCATCCTGGTGATTGTGACCAGCGGAAATGCGCGAGTGGGTATCTACGCGGCGGCGCTAACGCTGGCGTCCTCTGGACTCAACCTGATCGGCGGAAGTCTGAGTGTCGTGGTCCTCCCCACCATTTCTGCCGAGGCTGACGAGGGGTTGCGCATCCGGTACTTGGAACGCGGACTGCAGATCGCCACTCCGATCGCGTTGCTCGCCGGAAGCACCCTGGCCGCCCTCGCACCGATCCTGGTGCCACTCTTCTTTGGCGAGGAATTCGACGAGGCCGTCAGGGTGACCCAAGTCCTGTCGTTGGCGTACGTGACGGTCGCGCTTCGCCATCTCATGGTGAACGCACTTCGCGGGCTCAGTCAGCCGCGTCCGGGCACCATCGCGGAATTGCTGGCCCTCGTTGTCCTCGCTGCCGTCGGTTGGCCAGCGGGTATTCACTACGGCCTGATCGGACTGGCGGTGGCAATTGCGCTCTCGGGTATCGCCGCGTACGTCTTTCTCATCGTCCACATCCATCGATGCTTGGGGCCAAAGGTCGGCGACCTCATCGGACTGAGGCCTTCAGCGGTCGCGAACTCGCTGCGCTACGTGTTCACGGCACTGCGTGAACCAGGGAAGGCTGGTCGCGTTTCACAGGACAGGAAGTGAAGCACTACCACCGTCACCGCGCTGAGCCGTGCGTGCCAACCTCGACGACTCACGCGGCAACGTGGGTATCCGACGGCGAGAGGGGCAGGTCAAATGTGCGTGGCCTCGAAATGCCGTGCCGTGTAGGGTACCCACATGAGCGTTTCGCGGTGGGCGAAGGAGCGGGCCAAGCGGATGTTGCGTCGAACCTTCGAGGTGGGCCAGCTAGCGGGGGTGGACATTCTGCCTCGCCATTTCTACTCGGGGATCCCGGATATCGCTCGCTTGCGTTCAACACGGAGCTGGCGCGCCCCACGGTCGATGCTAGGGGTCTCGGGTACGGATATCACAGAGCAGCTAGGCGAACTCTCACGCTGGTGCGAGGCTGCTGAGTCGGGCTGCAAAGACGCTGGGATCTTCAGTCGGGCTTGTGAGCAGAACGGGGACATCGGCTTTGGGCAAATCGAGGCGCAGGCGTTGTACGGCTTCGTCCACTGCAACCGCCCGAGTCGCATCATTCAGATCGGTTGTGGCGTATCGACCGCCGTCATCCTCGAGGCCTGCGATGACGCGGAGCTCGAATCGGACATCGTTTGTTTGGACCCGTATCCCACGGACTACCTGGTGCGTCTTGCGGCAGCTGGGCGCGTCAACCTCCGGCGTGAACCCGCAGAGGAAACACCGCTCGACGTCTTTCAGCAGCTCGCCGCGGGAGACTTGCTGTTCGTTGATTCCACTCATACCGTGGGTCCCGGCTCGGAGGTGAACCGTGTCGTGCTGGAGATACTACCAATGCTTCCGCGTGGCGTCTGGGTCCACTTCCACGACATCGTCTTTCCGTACGACTACAACTGCGATCTCCTCGACGGCGCGCTGTTCTTTTGGAATGAAAGCGCGCTCCTTCTTGCATTCTTGACCATGAACGAGCACTACCGGCTGTCGGTGTGCATGAGCATGTTGCACCACGCAGCAGCCGGGGCGATGCAAACGCACTTCCCCAACTACTCTCCGTGTCCCAACTCGGATGGCCTTCGCGCTGGCGAGGGTCATTTCCCGACGTCGACCTATCTGAAGGCGTGAGCTTTGTGTCGCCTGGGGCAGTGCGATCCGGTCGGGCAATCGCGGACGTGGAGCCACACTCCCCGTCCCCCGCGAGCGCCATCGGATGTTATGAGGCGGCGTGATGGCACGTCCCCACAAGCCCGCAGCCGCCGACAGCGCAGCGCCGACCGTCAGCAGCGGCCCCCTGCGTGTGGAGTTTCCGCCGGAGTTGCCGATATCGGCACGGGTAGGCGACATTTTGGAAGCGCTGGCCGCGCATCCCGTGGTCATCGTCGCGGGCGCGACCGGATCGGGAAAAACAACCCAACTGCCCAAGGTGGCGCTGCAGCTGCACGAGCGCGAGTCAGCAGCGGGCGCGAGCCGTAATCAACGACAAGTTGGCATCACCCAGCCACGACGAATCGCAGCAACCAGCGTGGCAGCGCGGGTCGCGAGCGAACTGAATTGTCAGCTCGGTAACGAGGTCGGCTACCAGATCCGGTTCGAGAACCGCAGCCAAGCGGACACGCAGCTGAAGTTCATGACCGATGGCATCTTGCTCGCCGAGATCCAGGGCGATCCGCTGCTGCGGCGCTACCACACGATCATCATCGATGAGGCGCACGAACGCAGCTTGACGATCGATTTCTTACTGGGCTGGCTCAAGCAGCTCCAGCGCAAGCGACGCGACCTCAAGGTGATCATCAGCTCAGCCACAATCGAGACCCAACGCTTCTCCGAGTTCTTCGGGGGCGCTCCGGTGATCGAAGTCGAGGGGCGGACGTTCCCGGTCGACGTACTGTACGAGCCGCCAGATCCCGAACAAGACCCTCGGGAGGCTGTCGCCGACGCGGTCGAGTCGCTCATGTCGCTCGATCCAAACGGAGACTTTCTCGTTTTTCTGCCCGGCGAGCGAGAAATCGCCGAGACGGAGCGCGTCCTGCTGGGCAGGCGGCTGCGTCACACCGAGGTGCTGCCCCTGTTCGGACGCCTGTCGGCTGCGGAGCAAAGCAAAGTCTTCGCTCCGGGCTCACGACGCCGCGTCATCTTGGCAACCAACGTGGCTGAGACATCCCTCACACTGCCGGGCATCGTGTACGTCATCGATACGGGCGTCGCACGGCTCTCACGCTACGATCCGCGCACCGGCACGACGCGGCTGCAGATCGAAAACATCTCTCGAGCCAGCGCCAACCAACGCAAGGGACGCGCGGGGCGCCTGCGAGACGGCATCTGCGTGCGCTTGTACGACGAAGACGACTTCGCTTCGCGGCGGGCCTTCACAGACCCCGAAGTCTTGCGTGTTGGGCTTGCCGGCGTGATCTTGCGCATGCAGGCGTCCCGGTTGGGCAACGTCGAAGACTTCCCGTTTCTGGACGCACCCCAGCCACGGGCGATCGCCGAGGGCTACCGTATTCTGGAAGAACTCGGCGCACTGACTCCGGAGCGCGAGCTCACTGCTCTGGGAAAACGGCTTGCGCGCTTCCCCGTCGACCCACGCATCGGCCGCATGATCCTAGCGGCCTCGGAGTACGGCTGCCTCGACGAGATGCTCGTGGTGGCGGCCGCCCTCGAAATCCGCGACCCCCGAGAACGTCCCCGTGACTTGGAGCAAAAGGCCGACCAGCTGCATCAACGCTTCCGTGACGTCGAATCGGACTTCGCCGGACTGCTGCGCCTGTGGGCGTTCGTGGGCGAAGCGCAGGCCAAAGGCAGCTCCCACCTGCGACGGATCTGCAAACAGAACTTCCTGTCCCACAACCGTATCCGTGAATGGCGCGAGGTGCACCGTCAGTTGGGAAGTAGCGTGCGGGAGCTCGGGCTGCGTCGCGGTCAGCGCAGAGCTGCGGGCGTCGCCTTGGAGGCTAGCCAGAATCTGCACAAGGCGCTGCTCAGCGGGCTGTTGTCACGCATCGGGATGTACGACAGAGAGAAGCGCTCCTACACCGGCGCGCGTCAGACCCGCTTCGCCTTGCACCCGTCGTCAGCCCTCGCGAAGAAGCCGCCTGCGTGGGTGATGGCCTTCGAGTTGGTGGAGACGTCGCAGCTGTTCGCCCGCACCGCGGCAAAGATCGACCCCACGTGGCTCGACGAGGTCGCCGGCCACCTGCTCACGCGGCGCTACTCCGATCCCCATTGGTCGTTCAAATCAGCACGCGCTTCCGTCCGTGAACACGCCACGCTGTACGGCTTGCCCGTTCTTGCGAACCGGAGTGTCGACTACGCCAAGATTTCGCCAGTGCGTGCCCGTCTGATGTTCATCGAACACGCGCTCGTGCGCGGCGAGTACAAGAGCCGCGGCGCCTTCGCCGACAAGAACCGCAAGCTTCTCAGTGAACTCGGCCGCCTGCGTGACAAGGCACGCCAGAGCGACATGCTCGCCGACGAAGACAGCCTAGTCGAGTTTTTCGATCGACGGGTTCCCGAGTCCGTGATCAATGGCAAGACCTTCGAAAGCTGGCGCGAGGCTGCAGACAAGAGCGATCCCCAGCACCTGTGCCTGACGCTAGCGGACGTGATGGACCAGGAACGGCCGCTCAACCCCGATGACTACCCGGACGAGCTCTACCTCGCCGGCGCCTGGCTGGAGTTGAGCTACCGCTTCGATCCGCGCGCTGACGATGATGGCGTCTCGCTCACTGTGCCGCTGGCCTTGGTACCGCGCTTGGTCCCCGACACTCTCGATTGGACGATCCCTGCCTGGCATGAACTGCGGATCCGCGAGCTGCTCGAGCGCCTGTCCAAATCCCAGCGCAGGCAGCTCGGGCCCTTGGCCGAGCTCGCCGCGACTCTCGCACCCAAGCTCGCCCCGTTCAGCGGGCCCTTCGCGCCGGCGTTGGTGGACGCCATCGAGACCGAAACGGGCGTGAGTGTCCCCGCGAGCGCGCTGTGCACCGACATGCTGCCCGGCTATTTGCGCCTCACCGTCCGCATCTGCGACGAAAACAACAAGCTACTCGGCGCGAGCCGCGACATCGCCCGACTACTGGAGCAACATGGCGCACGCGCACGCCAAGTCTTGCAAGAGCACCACCCTGCCGCGAAAGCCCGCAAAGGTGTCACGAGCTGGGACTTCGGCGACCTCCCCAAGTTCGCCCACCGCAGGCTGCTCGGCGCGGACGTGCACGTTTATCCCGCACTGGTCGATCACGGAGAGAGTATCGAGCTGACCTACAAGGACTCGGAGGCAGAAGCCGCCACGGCCACACGCGCCGGGATTTACCGACTGATCGTGCTCGCTCGAGAACGCCAACTGGCCACACTCCGCAAGCGCATTCCTGGGCCGTTTACCCGACAGGTCGGATTGCCCGCATCCCGAGCAGAAACCGAACGCTTCCGCGACGCGGTCCTGCTGCGCATCGTCCAGGAAGCCCACCCGATTGGGGATGCCGACAGCTTCCCCCGATCGGCTAGTGCATTCAGTGCCCTGTTGGAAGCCGGTACGACCCACATGGACCGGGCCGCGGCGAACGTGCTGCAAGCAATTGGTCAGGCTTCCACGGACCTAGACGTCACCTTGCGCGCCCTCAGCGATGCGGCGAAGCAACCCGCGGGCGCACCAGCGATCCGCGATATGAGCCTGCAGCTCGAACATCTCTACTCGCCCGAACTGATCTCCGAGACGGATCTCGGCCACTTTGCTCAATTCCCGCGCTACTTGCGCGCAGTGCGCGTGCGCCTGGAGCGCGCCCTCAACAATCCACGCAAAGACGCAGCCAAGCTCGAGCCGTTCAGCCCGCTTTGGGACGGCTTTCTAAAGCATCGAGGGAGTTTCGAAGATCAGGACTCCGCCCGCGCGCTGCGCTGGGCGTTCGAGGAATTACGCATCGCCATCTTCGCCCCCGAGATCAAGCCGGCGTACGCTGTCAGCGTCGAGAGCCTCGGTCAAGCCATCGCCGCCCTGAAGTGAGCGCAGCATCCCGAATTGTCGGGGCATCGGCCCACATCGCGGCACACTGAACTGCCAGAGCCAAGGTTTACGTCTCCCGAGCGTATCACCCGTGATGGGCGATCAGAGTGAGACGCGGCAAACGCGCCGTGGGTTGTTGACGGGGGCCTTGGCGAGCGCAGGAGCGCTGGGCGTTGGCGGCTGGCTGTGGTCTTCAGCCGCCAACGCGCAATCAGCCGCAAGCTGTCATCTCGCAGCGAACCCCCATACGGCGGCCTGGCGAAAACCCTGGAGCGATGACTTCGAGCGCATCGTGCTCGATCTGGCCGCCGGCAAGCCCTTGGTGTCCGTGGTCTACGTACCCCTGTGCTCAAACGACCAGGTGAGCTGTGGCCCCAGCCACGTCGGTGATCCGGGACGCCGCGAAACCAACTTGTACTGGGGCGGCGGCTTTGGCGTCGCTCGCCACTTCGACCGGCCACGTTCTGGATGGGAGCGCGTCCTGGTGAGCGAGCCTCCCCAGAGCACCGTGGCCACCGTTGGCGCCAGGTCCGGAAGTGATCTCGGCGGCGCCGAGCCCGCACTTGGGGGAGAAATCTTGGAGCAGCGCGTCTATCGACGCAGCGTGCCGCGCACGGTATGGGCCCAGAGCTTCGATCGTCTGACGGCCTGTGACGTGCGGACACACGAAGTCAATCAGGTGGTCGTGCTGCGCGCCGTTCACGGTTCTTCGATCGACGAAGCCGTTCGTCATTTTTGGCGTCTGAGCACTGGTGGGGGGCGAGTGCAGCTGCCGGCCAGGGCGTTTGGCTCAAACCCTCCGCCGAGTGGGAGCAAAGAGGTGGACGTGCACGTCGCTGGCTACGCTGGGCACAATCGCCTGATGGATGGCCTGAAGTTACCTAAGGAGGCGGCGGGAGCGCGCGGACTGCCCTCGTTCGTCTTAGCCTGCTACTCAGAGTCTTACTTCAGCAAGGCCTTGGTCGCGGCGGGAGCGTCGCCGATGGTGATGACTCGGGCACTGATGGCTCCCGAGGGCTACGTTGTCGATGCCGTGCTACGTGGACTGGGAAACAACGACAGTCGGCCAGCCCTGCGGCAGCGCGTCGTCAGGAGCTACGCGCACTGGCAGCGCATCGAAGAGCGGCGCGCTAGTCTGATCTTCGCGCGTTGAACGCCAGCCGGGCGTGCGCCCATGGTGAGAGTGTTTCTTACGCATTGCTTCCAGCCCTGGTTCGGTCTGCCCACGATACGTCGACACTGAGTTTTCCAGCTTGAACGCTTGGTCCGCGCTGCTACAGACACCGAAATGAAGACTGTTCTCGTGACCGGCGGCGCACGCGGCATTGGAGCTGCGATCTGTCGATTGTTGGCAGCTCGAGGCTATTCGGTTTGTGTCAACTATCGTAACAACTCCGCTGCAGCGGATGCGACGGTGGAACAAATCCTTTCAGCAGGCGGTCAGGCTTGCGCCATTCGAGCGGACATTTCAGATCCCGGGCAGTGCCAAGTGCTCTACGAGACGTGCGGCGAACGTTTGGGAACTGTATTTGCGCTGGTCAACAATGCTGGCATCATCGCCCCTGAATCGAAATTCGCCGATCTCTCGGTCGAGCGCCTTCAGCGGATGATTCAGGTCAATGTACTGGGGCTGATGTACATGTCACAGATCGCCGTGAGGCAGATGTCTACCAGACGAGGTGGGCAGGGCGGCGTGATCGTCAACATTTCCTCCATTGCGGCCAGTCTGGGAAGCCCCAACGAGTTCGTCGACTATGCGGCCTCCAAGGGCGCGGTCGATACGTTCACCTTGGGCCTTGGCAAGGAAGTGGCCGATGAAGGTATCCGTGTTATCGGCGTTCGTCCGGGACTCATCGATACGGATCTCCACGGCGACAGCGGCGACCGCCAGCGGCCCTTCCGGCTGCAGCAAAACGTCCCAATGAAAAGAGTGGGCGTTGCTGAAGAGGTGGCAAACGTCGTCGCTTTCGCCATTTCGAAGGACGCGGGCTACATGACGGCGACAAGTATCGACGTTTCCGGGGGACGGTAGTCGCTGGGCTACGCCCCCGCCGCAGCGCCTGCGTAGCGCCCGCGGGCTTCCGCAGCCAGCTCGGAGCTCGTCCAACCGCAACGACGGCTTCGGACAACTCCCAAACCGCTAGTTTCAAGGCATTTCAAGGCGCCGACAGCGGCGGTCGAACGCGCGACAGCGGCCCACACGACTCGGACAGCGGCATTTTGGCCTCCGATCTCGTTGCGGGAGGTCGCGGCTCGCTGTGGAAGCTCCGGAGCCGCTGTCCGAAGCTCTGGAGCCGCTGTCCAACGCCCCGGAGCCGCTGTCCAAAGCTCCGGCGTCGCTGTCCGAAGTACTTCGGGCGTTGTCCGCGGTGTTCTGTGTGTCCGCTCATCGGGGCTGAAGGACCCGGCACATCGGTAACAGATCAGACCAGCCACATAGGTAACGGTCTCAGTCGTTGTTTTGATGTTACTTTAGGCTTGTTTCCATGTCACCCGGCAGACCGGGCTCATCGGCAACGTTACCTTTTGAGCACAGAGTTACGTCTCTGGTTGTGCTGTAGAGCGCGTCTACCCGGCCAATCAGAAAGTCGAGGAAGTAGAGGTCGAAGAAGCGCCGTTCCTCGTCCACCGGCTCGAGGAGGACGGTCTCACCTGCCAGCGCCTTGGAGAGGTACACGCCCTCTCCTCCCACGTGAATGGTGCCGTTGTGGCGTACACGCTTGGTTTCTGAGTCAGCTGGATACTGCGCTTCGGGCGTCAGGATAGCACCACGTGGACTCGCGACGTAGTGGGCCGCCGGCGTGTCGTCGCCGAGTGCTTCGTGCGGCCGCTCGTTGTTGTATATCTCCTGGAAGCTGTCGAACGCCATTTGTTGGAGGGCGCGGTTGGTCTTCGGAGGCCTCGCCGTTTCTTGCTTGAGCGTTCTATGCATCCGCTCGTGTCGCCCATTCTGTTCGGGATGGCCCGGAGCAATTCTCTCCGGAAGAATGCCGAGCTTGAGCCACCACACAGAGAGCTGGGAAAGGCCCGAGAGTCCACGGGTAGCGAACGGACTGCCATTGTCAGAACGGATACGTGAAGGCAGGCCGTTGGCCTCGAACGCGACCTCGAAGCAAGCACGGACATGCTCGAAGTTCGTCTTCTCAACCGCTTTGCACACCAAGAGGTACCGACTGTAGTCATCTGTAACAGTGAGCGGGTCGCAGCGTTGGCCGTCCCGTGTGCGAAACCAGCCCTTGAAGTCAACGTTCCAGCGCTCGTTAGGCTGCGTCGCCGGTGCGAGCAGGGCATCAAACGCCGGTACGCGCCGACGCCGTCGCCTGGCTTCCACGAGTCCAGCTCGCTTCAGGAGGGCACCGATCGTGCTCGATGCGGGCCAATATGTGTCCGGGCTCTCTCGACGCAGAACAGCACGCAGCTTCCGAGGCCCCCAGGTTGGGTGTGCCTCTCTCTTGGCCAGGATCAACCTGACCATCGCCTCCGGAACGGCATTGGCGTGCGTCTGCCGTGCGCGTGAACGGTCAGTCAGAGCTTGCGCGCCTTCCTCCTCGTACCTCCGAAGAAGCTTGTAACCGGTCTTGCGGCTGATGCCGAACCTCCTACACAGCTCGGCCATCGAGTCCTTTCCTTCTCGAACAGCCGCAACAAATCGAAGTCTCTCGTCCATCACACAGGTCTCTTTCCAGGGCATTGGCCCCAAAAGTGTCACCTATGTGCCCGGTCTAGACTGTCACCCATGTGCCCGGTTTGAACCGGGCGAGAGCTGGCTGGCGTCGGCGGGAGACGAGCCTACGGGTCCAGCGGTTCGTCGAGGCGCAGGAGTTGAACGTTCGCCAGCACCACACGTTCGGCAGGCTGGGAGGCACTGACCAAGCTCTGCAGCTGTTGGTAGTAGTCGATGTGCAGCTCGCGCAGTCGCAACCAATCCGCCTCCGATACGGTGAACAGGTTGTAGGAGAACAGATCCCGCATGTTCGGCTCGAGCTGAGTCAAGCGTTGTTTGGCCACCTCCGCCCAATGTTCTTTGATGCGAGTGCCCGCCCGCGGGTTCTTGCGCGTGTCCACCGTCAACACCTTGTGCACTGCCCAGCGCTTACGTCGTTTGACGATGAGTTTGGACGCAGCTAGCGCCTCGATGCACAGTCGCTCCAGGTCCTCTGAAATGCACAAGCGGTTGGCTAGCCAACCCTCACGATGCTCCCCGAGCGCCTTGTATTCAGTCAGCTCGAGGGCACGTAGCACTGCGTGGCTCCACGGTAACCCGTAGGCCACCTGGCGCTGGGCTTCGAGTTCTTGCCAGGCTAGCCGGCACTCTGGCAGTAATCGCGGCTCCACGAAAATCGCGATGAAGTCCAGAAGACGTGAGGAAGCAGCTTCGATGAGGGCGAGCAGCTCGGGCAGCCGAGGTTCGGCCTGGGCGTGGATCCAACGCGACACGCTCACGCGGTTCGAGCCCACGCGCCTTGCCAGCTCGGTGATGCTCATCCCGCCACGCAGCTCGTCCAACAACTGAGCGATCAGCTCTGCCCGGTCGACGGCTCCCTGTTCTAGCCAATCTGGGGTAGTACCCAGGAACTGTTTCAGCCCCGCGCGGACATCCACACGCGAGCGCAGTGCTACTGTGAAGAAGATCTGCGCCGTGGGCCAGCGCCTGCCGGACTCCCAACTGTACAAGGCGTTTCCTCGGTAACCGAGGTGACGGCTGAACGCGGTCTGAGATCGGGCTCCACGTAGGTTTCGGATCAACTGGGCAGCGACGACTTCATGACGCATAGGCGCCAGCGTACACCATCGCGCGGGCGCACGCGCTAGCGCGTGGAGCGACTGTCGATGAGGGGGCGGGCGAGCAACAGGAGTTCGAGGAACTCCTCCCGCTCCTCATCGCGGTCGATCTGCGCTTCAACCGCCGCCTGCACCTGGTCCAAGATCGTCCTGTCGACGAGGGGGCTGCCACGCAGGACCTCTGCGAATGCCGCCATCCCAGCCGCCCAGGTCAAGTCGGGATCGGGGTCGCTGAGTTCCCCGATCGCCAGTGAGCGCTGCACCTCGTAGGCAGGGTCGCTGGCGGTCGCATCGATGTCCTTGTAGCGGACCTTCACCAACACGATGTCCTCGCCTGAAATCTCCCGGGGTTCGTCCGAGGACTCACCAGCGGACAGCGCCGCGCCTTCGGGCACCTGTTGTTCGTCCAGAGCCAGTTCGTAGATAGCCGTGACGCGGTGCCCCGCACCGACCTCCCCCGCGTCGATCGCATCGTCCCGGAACTCATCATCGGCGAGGGCTCGATTCTCGTAGCCCAGCAGGCGGTAGGCATAAACCTGGTCCGTATTGAACTCCACCTGGATCTTCAGGTCTTTGGCAACCAGTTGCAGGGTGCTCAGCAAACGTTCCTCAGCGTAGTCCCTCGCTTGGTCTTCACTGCCGATGACGGCGTAGATACCGTTCCCCTTGTTACTGATCTGTTCCATCATTTCGTCGTTGGGGCTGAGTCCAAAGCCCAACGCCGTGAAGGTAACGCCGCTCCTACGCTCTTGTTCTATCAGCTCCACCAATTCCGCAGTGCTGGACGGTCCGACGTTGAAGTCGCCATCCGTGCACAAGATGACGTGGTTGATGCCCCCCTCGATGAAATTGGAGCGCACTTGATCGTAAGCCAACTGAATACCCTGAGCTCCGTTGGTGGATCCGGCCGCGCCGAGCTCGAGTATGACCTGCTCAATCTCCGCTCCGTCTGCGACCTGTGTCGAGGGCAGTTGCACCCCGGTGTTTCCGCCGTAGGTAACCACCGCGATCTGGTCCTCCGGATCCAGCACCTTTAGTGTTTCAGAGAGCAGCGTCTTGACGAGGGGCAGTTTGAGTGGCTCCTGCATGCTACCTGAAGTGTCTACCAGGAACGCTATGTTGGTCGGTTTCTTCTCGAAAGCAATGGGCTGACGGGCTTGGATACCGACGCGCAGGATCGTGCGGGGCGTATCGAAGTAGTCGGGGGTTGCTGCCAGATGAATCGCAAAAGGATGCTCGTCCTCGGTGGCCGGTGCCGGGTAATC
Source organism: Polyangiaceae bacterium (assembly GCA_050298815.1). GTDB lineage: Bacteria > Myxococcota_A > Polyangia > Polyangiales > Polyangiaceae > SZUA-265. The sequence goes on along the minus strand of JBNKUV010000001.1, from coordinate 36,541 downwards.
GTAGTCGAAGTAATTGACGAACTCCTCCGTGCGCACGCTGGCGGGGTTCGGGAGAGTGTTGGCGTTCATGACACTCGAGCGGAACAAGTCGTAGCTGGCAGTGTCCACGTCGGCGGCAAACGTCGAGAACGGATCTGACGAAGTCGTCGTGAACGGATTGAGCGCGATCTCTGCGGATGCTTCGGCGTCTTCAGGCCCGATGTTCACCGGAGACACTTCTTGAAACCGCGGGTCGACCGGTACCGTGACGACGGTACTCGTCTGGATTTGCTCGGAGTTCGGGAGCAGCGATCCAGTGGAGCCTCCCTCGGGACTAGGAACTTCAGGCTGCCCAATGCCCGGACCCGCTGGCACGGTTGCTGAGCTGGCATCGGCTTGGCTACTACCGCATGCGCTCAGGCCCAGCAGAAGTGCACCACCGACCGTGAGCCACGCGCCTATTCTCATGTGTTGCTGGCAACCGCTCCGTTTCATCGTCGACCTCCACGTGCCCGCGCTCAGGGCGAGCCACTGCTACGATGCGCGACGCTGACCGGCTTGTCTATGCCAGGACCAAACATACCACCCGCCCGATCCGGATGGTACCGTCCGAATCTGCGATATTCCGAGTCGTAACACGTCGGAATGAATGCAGGTATCGTACGCGCTCCACCGACCAGAAAAGCGCAAGGGGACACCACCGCGCACCCTCAGACAACGGTATCCGGGGCCGCCCGACGGCGAGGACTTCACGTAGTCACCAGCGCGCGACAGTTGGCGCATCCGCTGTCAGACGGTGCCTGACCATGATACGCCACCCGATGTGGCACTCGGAGCGACGCTGTTACGGATTGCGGTAGATCTCTCCCACGTCGATGTGGGCACCTACGCGAGCTTTGAGCTCCGGCTGGCCCAGCATCCCTCTGAGGATTCGAACCGAGTCGTGGCGCGAGCGCTCGCTCACTGCCTGTTGTACGAGGCAGACTTGACCGCCGGGCGCGGTCTTGACGAAGCCGACGATCCCGCGCTCTACGTGCGCGACGATACCGGCGTGCTACTGCACTGGATCGACGTTGGGCACCCCGGGTCCGAGCGTCTGCACCGCGCCAGCAAGGCAGCACGTCGGGTCAGCATCGTGTGCCACAAGTCGAGAGATGGACTCGTACGTGAGCGCGACAAGCGGCGCATTCACGCGCAAGACCGCGTCGCGGTGTGGTTGCTGCAGCCGGAGTTGGTCCAAGCGCTGGCGGATGGTCTCACCCGCAACAACGACTGGACCGTCGTACGCACTGGCGAAGATCTCATGGTTACCGCCGACGGCGAGACGCACACCGGTCGTGTCGAGGAAACGACGTTGGCCGACGTCTAGTTCGTCGGACGCACTGCACACGACCACCAAGGGGCAACTAACCTGTGATGCTCATTCTGGCGCTGGCGGGCGCATGGACGCTGGCGTCAGCTCTTCGGTCAAGACAGGCCTAGCCACCTTCAGCCCCACAGCGACGGCGAGGAGCCCGAAGGCCCAAATGCCGACAGTGATCTTCCACTCCGTTAGGCTCGGCGAGTACTCGACGATTTCGTGCAGGGTGCTCGGAATGAAGCCGGGCACGATCAAACCCATGCCCTTCTCGATCCAGACGCCGATGAAGGCAAACACACACGCCGTGTTGAGCCAACGCAAGTTGCCGGGCACGTGCTTGGGCACGAACAATAGTCCGGCGGAGGCGACGTTCAACGCGAGTGAAGTCCAGATCCAAGGCACCAAGCCCGACTTACCGTGGGAACCGAAGAACAGGTACTCCACAGCGGCGCCGTGGTGCCCACCGGTATAAAACGCCGTAAACAGCTCCGACAGCAGCATGAACAGGTTGACCAGCACAGTCACTCGCAGCACCCCCTTGAGCGTATGGATCGGCCCATTGCCGACACGCACCCCGCCGAAGCGTCGCAACGCTTGCAGCAGGAGAATAACGAAGCCGGGCCCGGTCACAAACGCCGAGACGATGAAACGAGGCGCCAGCAGCGCTGAATTCCAGAAAGGTCGCCCTCCGAGTCCGCTGTAGAGGAAGGCGGTGACGCTATGAATGGATATGGCCCAACCAATGGACAGGAAGACGAAGGGTACATACCAGCGCTTGTTCGGCTTCTTGCCCAAGAAGCGCTGGTACAGCAGGTAACCCGCGATGTGCAAGTTGATGAGCAGGTAACCATTGAGCACCACAACGTCCCACGTCAACATCGAAATCGGCCAGTTGAAGCGACCGACACCTGGAATGATGTGCCAAAAGCGGTCGGGGCGACCCATGTCCACCACGATGAACAGGATACACATCAAGATAGAAGCGATTGCGAGTATCTCCCCCACCAACACGACGTCGTGCATCTCTCGGTCGTCGTAGAGGTACGCCGGAATCACCATCATCACTGCGCCAGCGGCCAGCCCCACGATGAACGTGAAGTTCGCGATGTACAGCCCCCAGGAGACGTGGTCACTCAGCCCCGTGAGACCCATGCCGCTGACGACTTGATGTGCCCAAGCGTTCGCCCCCACCAGCGCCACTGCCGTCAGCGCGGTGGCCAACACATAGAAGCGCGCACTGCCGCTGGTGCTCGTCGACAACAGGTGCCGCAGAAAGCGCAGGTAGCTCGGTGTCTCGGTCATGTGCATGCGGATTCACTTGTCGAAGAAGTAGAAGAATCGGGGCCGGGTGCCCAGCTCTTCCTTGAGAATCAAGATGCGCTTGTTCTCGAGTATCCAACGTATCTCGCTATCCGGATCTAGTAGGTTGCCGAACACGCGTGCCCCCGTCGGACAGGCTTCGAGGCACGCTGGAAGCTTGCCTTTGCGCGTGCGGTGCAGACAGAAAGTGCACTTCTCCACGACACCCTGAGGGCGAATGCGGTTCGAGAGATATGCCTGATCTGGATTGACCTCGTCCGCCGGGATCTCCGGCGCCGTCCAGTTGAAGCGTCGTGCGTGGTATGGACAGGCTGCTTCGCAGTAGCGGCAGCCGATGCACCAGTTGTAGTCGACGACGACGATTCCGTCTTTCTCCTTCCACGTCGCCTGAACCGGGCACACCTTCACACACGGAGCGTTTTCACACTGCTGGCACTGTACCGGGAGATAGAACTTGTCTGGCTGCGGCACGGTGTGGTCATAGTCAGCGTTGCCGTGCTCGAAGTCCAAACTGCCTTGCGACATCTCGAAGACCCGAATGTAACTCTGGTTCGTGCGGCGGTCGTGATTGTTCTCGTGATGGCAGGCATCCGCACACTGCCGACAGCCGATACACAAGCTCAGGTTCAGAGCATAGCCGAACTCGACGCCGTCAACGGGTCGCACGTCGTCGATGATGACGTCCGCGCCATAGCGCTCCCGAGTCTCTTGCTCCAGCCTCGCGATGACTTCCCGCAGCTCTTCTTCGGTCAACTCCGTGTAGTGCTTCTGTAAGAACTCGTCGACCGTCGTGTGCTCATCTATTTCTGCGAAGGGCTCCATAGCCTTCGCGAATGCGGCGGCTCCCAGTGTTGCGCCCACGACCTTCAGAGCCCGTCTTCTCGATTTTTGAGTCACTGGTCTGCTCCCTGACGTAAGAAGCGATCACGTGGTGGTGGCTTGGGTTGGACGGGCCGTATCGCCGGTGCATGCGGCGAATGGCAATCCACGCAATGGTTCTTCAAGCGCGGTCCACGACTGAGATCCCAATAGCCGTTCATACCGCCATGTGCCCCGTGCACGTAGTTGTCATACTGAACGCCGTGGCACTGAGCGCACAAGCGCATGGCTTCCGTCGTGTGGAGCAGCGTGCCGTCCGCCAACTTGAGCTTCGGGGGTTGCCCCACGGCATGACACGACTGACATGACAGGTTTCCATGTTGGTGCGCCAGCGATTGGTGAAAGCGGGTCAGCCGCTTGCTCGCATCCGGTGCGCCGTTCTCTTGCCGCATCGCGTGACAGGTGTCACAGCGCACCCGGACGGGCTCCCCAAACGCGTTCGTCTCACCAGTGTCCACGGCCTCGAGCTTCGCTGGAGCGTTGATGACCGTCGTGTGCTGCGGCTTGGGTGAATACGGCAGGGGCTCCTGCGTGGGTTCGCCCTGACCCATGCTGCAAGCAACTTGAAAGTACCCCACCAGTACCAACGCGCCCAAGCGCATCCTTGGCACGCGGTGTTCGCGAACCCGACCCATACCCGCACCTTACGACAGGATGGGTCCCGGCCTGAACCCAGATCGTGCGGCCTCCGACCAGGCGCACGTTCTGTCTTCACGTTTGCGCAACTATTGCGGAGGGCAACGACGCTCCGTGCGCCGAGCGCCAGTCTCTGATACAGCTTGCATCCTGATGGCAATACTGCCTCAGTTGCAGGGGTGTTCCCACGGTCGGGCGTGGCTCGTCGTACTCGTGCGCATGGAGACGCGTTGAATGCCGATAAGTTCCCTCTTGGTCACGCTCGACCAGGACCCTCACCTAAAGGCCGAGGCCCAGCAATGGCTGGACTCACGGCCAGCGGTGACCACCGGGCCCCTTCATGGGCAGCGACTTCCCGTCGTACTGGACACCGTGAGTTTGGACGAGGGGCGCGAGCTGGTGGAACAAATGGGCAATGTCCGCGGCATCGCTTTCGTGGACGTGCTCAGCATCAACTTCGAGGATACGGAAGACTAGCCGATGGAACGCCGACAGTTTCTCAAGAACAGCGCGATGGCAGCGGCAACGGCCGCCGCTACCGGGACCAGCCAGGTGGCGGCACAATCAAAGCAAGATGGCGTCATTTGGAACAAGGCGCCGTGTCGTTTCTGCGGCACGGGTTGTCACGTTCAAGTGGGCGTCAAGCAAGGCAAAGTAGTTGCCATTGCGGGGGACCAGGCCGCCGAAGTCAACCGCGGCCTACTCTGCGTCAAAGGCTATCACGTGGGTCTGGCGCTCTACGGGCAAGACCGGCTGACAGAACCGTTGCTGCGTGACGGCAACGGTTTCAAGCGGATCTCTTGGGACGCGGCGTTGGACGTCATCGCCGAGCGTGTCCAAAAGAACCCAAAGGGGTTCGCTATCTATGGCAGCGGCCAGTGGACCATTCCCGAGGGCTACGCCGCCCAAAAGTTCATGAAAGGCGGCTTAGCGAACAACCACATCGATCCCAATGCTCGCCTGTGCATGGCCTCAGCCGTGACTGGCTTTCTCAGCACCTACGGCGTGGACGAACCCGCGGGATGTTACGACGACTTGGACGAGTGTGACGTGTGCATCACCTGGGGGAACAACCCCGCCGAAATGCATCCTGTTCTTTTTTCGCGGCTCGTCGATCGACGGTCCAGAGGCGAAAAGTTGAGATTGATCGACATCGGCACGCGCCGTACCCGCACGACCGCATTCGCCGATCACTACCTGGAGTTCACACCACACACCGATCTCGCGATAGCCAACGGCGTGATGCGCCTGTTGGTCGAGCGCGATACTTACGCCAAAGAGTTCGTTGAGAAGCACTGCGCTTTCCGCGCTGACAGCGACCCCGCGACGCTGCCCGGTAAGGCCATCGACTTCGAAACCTTCAAACGCGGCCTGGATCGATACACTCCGGAGTTTGTCGAAGAAGTCTCCGGCGTGCGACAACGAGATCTGGCGATGCTGGCCGATCTGTTCGGCGATCGAAAACTGCGTATCACGAGTTTGTGGTGCATGGGCATGAACCAGCACACGCGGGGCACGGCGATCAACAACCTCGTGCACGCCCTGCACCTGCTCAGCGGTCACTTTGGTAAGCCAGGGGATGCGCCGACGAGTCTCACCGGCCAACCGTCAGCCTGTGGCACGGTGCGCGAGGTTGGAACTCTGGCTCACGCGTTGCCTGGTGGTCGGGTAGTCGCGAACCCCGAGCACCGCCAGCACGCCGAAGAGATATGGAACCTGCCGCCGGGCAGACTGAACGCCAAACCGGGCTACCACACTGTGGAGATGTGGCGAAGATTCTCGACGCCCAGCAGCGAGGGGGGCGATATCAGCACGATTTGGGTACAGGTGACCAACCCCGGCCAGACACTGCCGAATCTCAACGAGCTGTTTTACCCCAGCCGAAAGCTAGACGACAAGTTTCTCATAGTCTCTGACGTGTACCCGACGGCAACCACTCGCCACGCGGACTTGATACTTCCGAGCGCTATGTGGGTGGAGAAGAACGGCATCTTCGGCAACTCGGAGCGCCGTACACAGCAGTGGTTCAAGATGGTGGAACCACCGGGCCAGGCACGGGATGACGTGTGGCAGACCATTGCGGTTGCCAGACGCCTGTATGACCAGGGCTTCGAAGGCATGCGCGACAAGGACGGACGCTTCCTCTTTTCCGTCGAGCAGGAAGGCAAGGAGGTGCCGGTGTGGCAGTGGCGCAACTACTACGACACCAACGTCGACAAGCACCTGTTTGAGGAGTACCGCCGGTTCACCCGACTCAAGCACAAGGATCTGGCTCCGTACGACGAGTACGTCGCTGCACGTGGCCTGCGCTGGCCTGTGGTGCAAAAGGACGGAAAGTGGCGGGAAACGCGGTTCCGCTTTGCAGAGTTCGACGATCCCTATGTGGAGAAAGGCAAGGGTGTCGATTTCTATCACTCGACCACCAAAGACGGCCGTGCTCAGATTTGGTCACGGCCCTATGAAGAGCCTCCAGAGAAACCCGACGCAGAGTACCCATTGTGGCTATGTACGGGTCGTGTGATCGAGCATTGGCATACGGGCACGATGACGATGCGGGTCCCGCAGCTCCGGGGCGCCATGCCTGGTGCCTACGTCGAAGTGCACCACCAAGACGCGCGCCGCTTCGGCATCAGCGACGGCGAGGTCGTGCAGCTGGAAACCCGACGCGGCAAGATGCTGCTGCCGGTTTGGATCGATGGTCGAGGTGCCCCGCCTGAAGGCAGCGTATTCGTTCCCTTCTTCGATGAAAGCCTGCTCGTCAACGAACTGACGCTCGACGCTTACGATCCGTTCTCCAAGCAACCCGACTACAAAAAGTGCGCGGCGCGTATTCGCAAGGTCTAAACGATGGTGGATGACCCCGAGCAGAAGCGCCAGCGCGCGTTCCAGGTGATCGGTGTCGGGCTCTTGGCCGTGACATTGGTCGGTTACTTCGTGGAAGTGCGAAGGCCGCCGCCGGCGGCGGCGGGTTATTCGGAGCCCAGCGCGGCCATCGGTCTCAGCCACGATGCGCGAACCTATGCAGAGTTGCGCGGCCGTGACACGGCGGCAAACCGTGCGATGTACGTGGCGGACATCGCGACGTTACGTGCACAACTACCCAAGGTCACCGATCCTGTAGTGCGTCAGCCGGGGGATCGACAAGCAGCTCTAGCGCGGCGCGCGAAGCGGCGCGCTTTCGAGGGCGCCCCCCCTGTCGTGCCTCACCCGATGGACCAACGCGTGATCCCAAACTGCACGGTGTGTCACGAACAGGGTGCGAAAATTGGTGAACTCATAGCGCCTATGATGAGCCACCAGCCGTTCCTCAGCTGCCAGCAGTGTCACGCCGAAGAGAACGCCACCGCGGGAGCGCTTGTGGCGGCGAAAAACGCCTCAGAGGGCAAGTCCGCCGCCCAGATTGTTCCCAACGAGTTCACGCCACTCGAATTCGGCGGCAGCGGACAGCGCGCTTGGTCTGGAGCGCCGCCGGTCATGCCCCACCAACTCTGGATGCGGCAGCGTTGCGATTCGTGCCACGGGGTGAGCGGGCAACCAGGTCTGCGCACGACTCATCCGGAACGGCAGAACTGCGTCCAGTGCCACGCGCCCCAAGCAGCAGTCGAGCAAACCCTCGGTCGACTGGACCGGGCGTTGGAGAACACGCGATGAGCGGACTGTCTCGACGTCGATTCTTGGGTTTACGCGCTGGGCAGCAGCCCGCTCCCGCCCCCCCCGCCCGTGAGACGGCTGCTCCCCGCACATTCCTGGACGACTTCTACGCGTCGCGCGGACGTCAAGCCGGGGCCCCGCTCGTTTTTCACCCCACGGTCGCAGAGTATCGCTCCGAAGCCTCACCGCCATCGGAGGAAGCTAGGAACCTCACAAGAGCACCAGCGGCTGAGCAAGATGACTGAAATGACGCACGACGACGCGGATCCCGCAAGCGCCAGCGTGGCGCAAACGGCGCCCGGTGCTCCCCCTGGAGAGCCACCGGTCGAAGTCTTACCGTTGAACGAAGCCATGCTGGATGACGACCAACTGGCTCAGCTCTTCACCGACATCGAGCTCGCAACCGAGGTCCTCGAAGTTCGCCTCAAGGGCGGGGACGTAGTGCACAGCGTGGCGGGCACAACCTTGGCGGACGCTCGGCAGAACCTGGCCGCTCAAACGGTCCCCGCCGCTCAAATCAGATATGCCTACCGCGGTCAGCAGTGGATCGACACGCTCATGCGAACACCCCTCGGAGTGAAGCTGATTCGGGCTCCGCTGCCGCCGCAGGGGACTCGCTCCCCGTCTGGATAGCGCCCCACCCCGCCGGCGCCGGACTACTGAAGGTACGTCCTTGTTCGTCAATCGACAGGCGTGGTTGCTCGCAGATCGCGAACCGTGGGGGGCTGCCTCGTCGAGCGCCGAAAGGCGCCCGCGGACCGCGCCCGACCTCGTTGACGCGCGAGGTCAATCGGGCGCGGGATCCGCCGGAACAGTGGCCTGCTCCGTCCAGTCAGGTCCTCCTCCTGCCGTCAACATGAGGCAACTGGCGGAATCGACCGTCGCATCCAGTGGTGGCCGTAGTTCGATCTGCCGACGTTCGAGCCCATGCACGAAACCTTCGGCACTGGTGCCTTCGGGCCGCTTCCAGAGGTTCACTTTGAGCCCTAAGTCGCCTTCGTCGGAACTGTTGCCGAAGTAGGAAGCGCTGACGCCGAAGCTCTCGATTTCGCCTGGGACGAGCGAGCCGTCACTGCCGCTCGTCGCGGCTTGTGCCGAGAGTTGCGTCGAGACCTCCACCGTCAGCTCGGCGGGTAGCTCCGCATCCAGACGTCCATCGGCAGTCACCATTCGAACGGATATCGGCATCTCCAGCCTCTCGGGACGAAACGTCTCGACCCACTCACCGCTGCAAGCCCACGCGGGAGGTTCAGTGAGAGCAACGGAAAGGGTCGTCTGGTCGCCATCGCTCCAACGCAACGGCACCGCGCCGAGCTCCTCAAACTCGGCGAGCGCGTCACGCGGGCGAAAGCCGTCGCGCTCGCGGTCGAGCTCCACCTCGATTCGAGTCCAGTCTGGACAGTGGGCGCTTACCGGAAAAACAGCCTCCCCACAGCCGTCGTGTGCGTCGATGGTGCCCTCCATGCCGTTCTTGTTGAACGACAATGAAAGCGTCACCCCTGCTCCCGACATTCCCAAGGCCTCGGCGACGTCACCCCCGAGCGTGGGTTGAATGATGGCGAAGTCGCCGCCAAACGCGTACGCAGTCGTTTCGATCACGACGTCGAGCGGCGGCTCGTCGAAGCTCAGGGTCACCACCACATCTTGCTGGATACGGAGGTTGCACCCTTCCCCTTGCTCCGGATCGAGGACCTTCGGCTCGCCTTGCAACTCGACCGCGACCATCATCGGCACACCCACCGCGTCACCGGATGCCGCTCGTATCGACCGTTGGTCTGGCCGATACGCGAGAGTAGTCGCGCGCATGCCCTCGATGAGCTCGCGCACGTCTGCGGCCGAGAACGGCGCCGGCGCTGGAACAGGCAAGCAGGATCCCTCCATGCCTGTCTGCCCACCTTGCCGGGCCACGCGAATCGACGCGCGAGAGGGAGCGTCTGACGACGCGGAGTCACTCTCGCCCGGCGCTGACTCGTTGCCACACCCTAGCAACAACGTTGCCGGGACCACCAGGAGCACCCATCTGCGCCAAGCGGACCTCAGCGCAGCCAACCCAGGCCCTCCAACGCCAAGCACAGCTGGACTGGATGCCGCTCCACGAGGTCTTGGTAACCCCGGCGCATCCGAGCGGGCAGGTGAACCAAGTCCCCAGCGCCACTTTCGTCGCGTTCGCATGGCCCACACGCTGCGCCGAGACCGCTCCTCGAGCAAGTCTGCTGTTCGCTCAATTGCACATTTGTGGGCGCGTATTTGCAGACTGGCGTGCAATACTGCGGCCAGTGGACTCCCGCGTCGCTGCTGCTCAGTTCCTGCGCGCCCTGCGCGGGCGTCGCTCACAACGCGCCTTCTCACGTCGGCTCGGGTACCGCTCGAACGTCGCCCACGACTGGGAGTCCGGGCGCCGCATGCCGACAGCAGAAAGCACACTGCGCGCCTGCGGGCGCCTGCGCGTCAATGTGGGCGCCGCGTTCGAAGCTTTCCAACCTGCGTGCGCCGAGGCGCTTGGCAGCGGCCCCGACTTCGATGTTGCCGCGTGGCTGTCGGAACTCGCTGGCAGCCTCTCAATCGCGGAGCTCGCTGCCCGCAGTGGCTTGTCGCGATACGCCGTTGGTCGTTATCTGCGCGGCGTGACTCGACCGAAGCTCGACGACTTCATCGCGCTGATAGAAGCCATCAGCGGGCGGGCCTCCGACCTGGTACAAGAGTTGGTACCGATCGCCGATGTGCCCGAGCTGTTCGACGTCGCTCGGCAACGAGCGGCGGCTAAACGGGTGGCTTTCGAGGAGCCGTGGTCGGCGGCAGTGCTGCGAGTGCTCGAGACCGACGGCTACCGTGCAGCTCGAAGCCACCGGCCCGGGTACATCGCCGGACGACTCGGGCTCGACGCCGGGCGAGAGGACACCGTGCTCGCAGCACTCGAAGCTGCGGGGGTGGCAGAGCGACGCGATGGTCTGTACGAGGTTGGCGAGCCGCTCACCGTCGACACACAGGCGTCAGCTGATGACGTGAGAACCCTGCGCACGCACTGGACTGCGGTGAGTTTGGAGCGAGTGCAAGAACCCAGAAACGACGACTGGCTCGGCTTCAACGTGCTGTCGTCGTCCACCGAAGACCTCGAGCGCATCCGCGACGTGTTGCGGCGAGCCTTCCGTGAGATCCGCGCGATCGCCGCCTCCTCACAGCCCGCCGAGTCCGTCGCGCTGCTCAACCTGCACCTGGTCACATGGAACCAGGAGCCGTCGTCAGGTCAGGACTGAGTTCTTCTATGGCGCAGCCACCTCGACGTTGACGTCGAAGCTTCCACTCACCTCGCCTGCTTCCCCCGCAACCGCGAAGAAGACGTTCCTCGGCGTATCCGTCGGGTTCGAGAGCACCACGACGTCGTCCTCCGGATTCGCAAATGGCGGAACCGACGCCTCACAGGCGATGGTTGACGGGACGTGGGGAGGCACGAAGTAGGTCTCGTCCCCCAGCAGGTAGGCATAGAGGTTCGCAATATCGTTGCCGCTCGTCAGCGAGACAATGGCCTGGGAGACGCCAGGCAATTCCACGGAGTAGAAGACGTGGTTGCCTTCGAAACTGGCGTTCTGAGTCGCAGGAAAGCACGCTACCGAGCTATCCGATGCGAACGCCAGGTTGACGCAGGCACCAGTCGCCAGATCTCCACTGATGGCGGTATTGCCGAAACCATCGACGGGAACGGCTTGCACCTTTCCTGGCCAGGTCGAATGGGACTGGCCTGGCAACGATTCCTCACAATGCGTCGTGCCTGTGATGAGCTGAACGTCCACGTCGAACGCACCCGCGATGATGTCGCGCGCGCCCGCGACGCCAAAGAAGACGTTGTACGACGCAGTATCGCTCGGGTTGTAGAAGGTGATCTTCTCTGCCTCGCCCGGGTTCTGGAAGGCGTATGGGTAGCTCGCTTCACAGGCGACAACTGACGGAACCGCTGGAGGCACCATGTAGCTGTCTTCGCCAATCTGGTAACCGTAGAGGTTCGCATCGACGCCATCCGCCGGTCGCAAGGTCACACTGAGGATGGAGTTGGGCGGGATCGGATCTTCGAGCGCGTACATCACGTGCCCCCCCTCGAAGTTGTCGAATTGAGTCTCTGGAAAACAGGCCACGCTGCTATTCGAAGCCCATTCCAGGTTCAGGCAGTTGCCATCGCCGAGATCCCCGCTGACGGAGCCTAGGCCATCTGCGTCGAGCGCGACTGGCTCCACGCTACTCGGCCAATCGGTGAGACCACTTTCTCCGGGGAGCGATTCCTCGCAATGCGGCTCCGCGACATTCATCTGTACGGAGATGTCGTAGCCGCCCGAGTCCCCCGTCGTGGCGTCTCCCGCAACGACGAAAGATATGTTGTAGGAGTTGCCTGTCGGGTTGGCGAAGTAGATGGACTCCGGCTCGCCGGGGTTGGGGTCGCCAGGATCGTAGCTCGCTTCGCACACGGGCACGCTTGGTACGTTGGGCGGAACGGGGAACGACGTCGTGCCGGTTTGGAAGCCGTACACGTTGATCTCGTTGTCGCCGTCGGGTGTCACGGTGACAGTCACCTCCGAGTTCGGCGGTAGCGGCTCCGCTAGCGCGTACTGCACGTGGTTGCCTTCGAAATGATCGAAGTGGATCGACGGGAAGCAAGCGACGCTGCTGTCGTCAGCAAAGCTGAGATTCTTGCATTCACCTTGGCTCAGATCGCCACTCGAAGATCCAGTCCCCTCCTCGTCGATGGCGATGAGCTCTACAGTCGTCGGCCAGGACGCGTAGGTCGCACCAGGTAGAGATTGTGGACAATGTGGAGGGGGCGGCTCGGTGATCTCGACCTGCACCTCGTACGCACCGCTCGCTTCTCCACCTGAATAACCTGCCACCGCAAGGAAGTAGTTGTAGGCGTTGGTTCCACCATAGAACGAGACTTCTTCCACGACGCCCGGGTTGGGTGAGTGGTCGAGAACCAGATTGTGCGAGGCCTCGCACTGGACGACAGACGGCACGAACGGTGGCACCAGGAAGTTCTGCGTGCCGATACGGTAGGCGTAAGCACTCACCTCGACGCCTGGCTCGGGAATCACGCGGAACGTCACTGCCGATCCCGGTGGCGGCGGCTCCTGCAGCGCATAAAAGACGTGGTTGCCGTCGAAGTAGTCTCGCTGGGTGAGAGGGAAGCACGCCACCGAGCTATTGGCTGCCCAATCCAACGTGCACTGTGACTCGCCGTCCGCCAAGTCTCCTACGAGGCTGGCAGAGCCTTCACCATCCGTCGTTTCGACGGCGATGGTCGTCACATTGCTCGGCCATGCCTCGAGGCCTAGCACGGCGTTGATATCGTCTTCCGTGCAATCACTGGTGCTGGTGTCAATCGCCTCGATGCCAATGGTGTATCCGCCACTGGCACCTTGCTCGGTCGTTCCCGCCACCGCAAAGAAGACATTGTAGGGGTTGTTGATCGCATTGAGCATCAACGATTCGGCTTCGCCGGGATTGCTGTCGGTCGGCGCGCCAGGGAACGTCGCGTGATAGCTAGCATCGCAGATCCCGCTGATCAGGTTCGGAGGCACGTAGTAACTCGTCTCCCCCTGAAGTGTGCTGTACAGGCTGATGTCAACGCCGGGATCCGGCGTGACCGTGATGTTGACGACGGTGTGGTCCGCGATTCCTGGATCGATGGCATAGAAACGATGATTGCCACCAAACATTTCGACGCGGGTTTCCGGGGCGCAGAACTGGTCGTCGATGAAGGCGTCGTCACAAACCGGCGCCCCCTCGGCGAGGTTGCCGCTCAACACCGTACTCCCCTCGGAGGCAAGGTTGATGAGCTCTACGTTGCTGGGATACTTCAACGGCTGCTCGATGTGATCATAGCAACGCTCTTCATCGTCCAGCTGAGTCACTTGAACCGCGATGTCGAACGCAGCCGTGTCATCGCCATTGAATCGCCCGCGGTTCGACACCCCAAACAGGATATGGGCATCGGCGCCATAGGTGCGCAACTTGACTTGTGAGGCAGCTCCAGGGGATCCTCGCTGGATAGGCACAGAACAGAAGGTCGCGCTATCGATGGCCGGCGGAACATCTGCCTGAGAAGCCGGCATCTCAATCACGTAAACGTTCGCCTCGCCGTTGCCCTCAGGCGTGATGTCGATCGTCACTTCGCTCCACTGAGGAACGACGTCAGCGAGAGCGAACGCCACATGACTTGCCGAGAAGAATTCGTCGGCCGTGCTCTGATTCCAGCACGCGATGTCAGGGTCCCGAGCCCAATCCAAATCACCCAGCGGTTCGGCCCCTTCGAAGCTGCTGGAGAGTTCCGCGTGACCGTCACGGTCGAGTTCAATCAGAGTAACGCCCTCGCTGGGCCACTCGGCGACAACAGGCTCCATCTCACCTGGAACTCCTGCTTCTGGCACCACCTGGGCCCCTCCATCCATCTCCGGCTCGCCCATGGAATCGGTCCCATCGCTCTGCGTACCAACGTCAGTGTCCTGGCCGCCATCCGGTGAGGACGAGTCCGTCGATTCGTCCGTCCCCTCATCGGTGGCAGTGACGTCGCTTTCGTGCGACGTCGCTCCGCCGTCGGCGTCGCTCGCCTCAGTCGAATCAGTAGGCTCATTGGTATCGTCCGCACCATCCGAGCCGCACGCCAAGCAAGTCAAGGCGACCAAAGGCGCCGCGAGGGCTCTCTTCATGCACAGCATTGTCTGTCCTCCTAATGCGGTCCGCTCGACCGCGCTCCCGACGCCGTGTTGAGACGGCCCGGCGGAGTACAGCGCGAAACTGCCAGCAAGCAAACCGCGAATTGAACAATTCAATCCTACGGTAGACGCCAAGAGCGCGCTGAGTCAGGCACGAAGTGTATGTAACTCTAACCCCATGTGCGCGCGACTCAGTTCCTCTCGTAGAACGTGATACTCACGCCGCCCGCTCCGACACCGGGGTCGGAGCTCAAATAGGCCTGGGTGTTGAGAAAGTCGAACTCGCCGTCGACGGCGGCTTCGAACCACGGGATGAGACCCCCTCCACCTCCGCAGTTTCGGACCAAGATGAGTTCGCCGTTGTCCGGAGCCAGGGTGTACCAGGCGTCCAGCGAACCAGAGAGTTGGTAATCCGCACCGCCGTCGAGGATCGTACCGGTGACTCTGCCACTCGTCGTCCCACCCGTGATGGGAATGATGTTGCGGGACCCATACTTGGCGTTGGCAATGGAGTACGACGTTCCGAGCGTGACGTTCTCGGTCAGCACCTCTGCTCCTCGAGTGCCTCCGGTCATGTTGCATTCCCACGGCTGAGGCGGCACGCCTTCGGGTTTCGTGATCTCTACACGCGGCTCGCCGGGCGTCACACCCGAAACATCGTAGACGGCAAGTGTCATCGTCCCATCAGCTACCTCACGTGTCGCGACCCACGTCCCTGTATTGAGAAACGCATTGGCGCCGCTCGTCGTGGCCTCGAAATCGGGGATGATGCGAGGCATGGAGGCCTCGTCGGTAGCAACGCCGCAGCTGCGTACGAAGATGCGCCCAGCACTGGTTTCGAGAACGTTGATGCCTTGATACTCAATGACCCCGTTGGACAGCCTGAGCTCGTATTCCAGCCCTCCGGTCAACACCGTTCCCTGGAGGCGGTCGCCTGTGATCGTTCCACCACTCACGTCGAGCAGGCGCCGGTAACCGTACGGAGTGTTGCCCACCTCGTGCTCGGCGCGGATGTTGAGCGTGATCGTGAAGGCGAGCTCGCCTAGTGTCGGTGAAGGGATCCCAACGTCCATGCCGCACGCCCACTCCGGGTCGGGCACGATTGTCGCGCCCTCCGGCACGTCACCGCTTGGCTCACCGGCACTTGACTCAGTGCCGCCAGCTCCCGCTGCGGAGCCGAGCTCGCCAGCTGATCCGCCTAGGGCTCCCCCACCCCCACCACCGTCGTCATTGGGCGCCCCGCCGGAATCAGTCGACATGCCCCCGCCGCCGGGTTCACTAGAGACAGCACCCGTGCCCCCCCCGCTCCCTCCAGTCCCTTGATTGGACGCCCCGCCGGTGTTCGTAGACATGCCGCCGGTGGGGGTGCCCGCTGGGCTAGCTCCGCCAGCTGCAACCTCGTCATTAGACGGCTGGGTGCCAGAGGATGGGCCCGGTAGAGGGGGACCCATGGGCTCCGTCCCGTTCGGATCACCGACGCCGGTCAGCGTGCCTTGGCCAGTCGCCATTTGCGAGTCGCTTGCAGGGCCGACAGTGGTCGCGCTCGGCGATTGTTCATCGGAATCGTTGCCGCAACTCGACGCCAGACATGCAACCGCACAAGCTAGAAGCGCGCGACTCACGCGCGTGTGAGTCAACGCATTGACGGTGGCTGTGAGGCCTTTGGTCCAAAGCGTGGCATGGGGAAGGGCCCTATCGGTGTGCATCACAATTCTCCTTGAAACGACCTCATCGCAGTGACCGTTACCCATCCACTACCAGGAGGATGCGCCCTGCGCAGTGATTGCCGCGCGCTTCGAGCCACGCATCGAGTACCAGAAGCAAATTGGATGAGAACCGAGGGGACAAATATGTCCTCTGTGAAACTGTGAATGTCCACCGGCGCAAGCCACTCAGCGACTTAGCGCCAACAACCCGAATGAAGTGAACAACTCCCCCATCCTTCTCGAAGCTTGTCGCGTGCGACCCGCCGCGACACAAGTTGTGAACTTTCGAGTCCGCGCACGAAACTGCTCCAACTCCACCTCTGAGCGCCGACTCGCCCAAGCTCACCCGTTGCTCGCGCGTTGACGATCCGACCCCGGCGCGGACAACGCCAAGCCCGCGCATCCCGAAGCCCATCGTGCTACAACGCCCAACCGCGTGTCCAAGCAGCACCAACTATGAGCGATCCCACACCACCCGTTTCCTTCGATTCCTTGGGTCTGCAGCCCGAACTCGTACACGCCGTGGGCGAGCTCGGCTTCGAGTGGGCGACGGCCGTCCAGTCTGCGGCAATTCCAGCCGTCCTCGCTGGGCGTGACGTGAAAGCTCAGGCCCAAACTGGAGCCGGCAAAACTCTCGCGTTCGGATTGCCGCTACTGCAACAACTCGCCCTGGCCCCGCGCCCTAGGAGTCCACGCGGCAACCCCGTGGCCGTGCTGGTCCTGGTGCCCACCCGGGAGCTGGCGCTTCAGGTAGCGTCCGTGCTGCACGGCCTCGCCGGAGCGCTCGCGTCAGCACCGAAAGTGCTCGCCGTGCACGGCGGGGTGAAAGTAAACCCACAAATGATGGCGCTCAGGGGTGGAGTTGACATCCTGGTCGCGACTCCCGGACGTTTGCTCGATCTCGAGCGACAAAACGCCGTCGAGCTCTCCACCCTGCGGGTCATCGTTCTGGACGAGGCAGATCGCTTGCTCGGACTAGGCTTTGCCGACGAGCTGCGGCAGCTCCGCTCGCTGCTACCCGCGGAGCGCCAGAACCTCCTTTTTTCCGCCACCTTTTCGCCGGAGCTGGAGCCGCTGGTGCAGGACTTCCTCCATCAGCCAGAGGCTGTTGGCACGGATGCGGCAACTCCTCCACAACTCATTGAGCAGCACGTTTACACCGTCGATCAGTCGCGCAAACGTGCACTGCTCACCCACTTGATTACTGAGCTCGAGTTGAAACAAGTACTCGTCTTCGTCGGTGCCAAGTTGGCGGCAGACCGTCTCGCCCGCAAGCTGTGCGCAGCAAACATCAACGCTGCCTCCTTTCACGGCGGACGCAGCCAGGCACAACGCGTCCACGCTCTCGAAGACTTCCGCAGCGGTCAGCTACCAGTACTCGTAGCGACAGATCTCGCCGCACGCGGTATCGACATCGAAAACCTTCCCGTGGTGGTCAACTACGATCTTCCCCGTTCTCCGAACGACTACACCCATCGAGTCGGTCGCACTGGTCGCGCCGGCAAACGCGGTCTCGCCCTGTCCCTGATATGCCCGGATGAGTATCACCATTTCTACGTGATCGAAAAACGCATCAAGCGCCGATTTGCACGTGAGGTAGTCAAGGGCTTCGAGGTTTCCGACTCGAACTAGAACAGTGGCCACAGCGCAGAACGCGGGTGCGGACACACGACGCGCAATCGACTAGCATGCCGTCGATGAAGAGCGAGTTTAGCTCCCTTTCCCTTTCTCCTAGCTTACTTTCCGCAGTCGAGGCGCTCGGCTACGAAAAACTCACGCCGATTCAAGCACAGAGCATGCCCTTACTGCTCGAGGGCAAAGACGTGATCGGGCAATCGGACACGGGCAGCGGCAAGACGGCCGCGTTTTCTCTCCCTCTGTTGGAAAAGCTCGCCCAGGCCCGCGCGCTGCAAGCCTTGATTCTATGCCCCACGCGCGAACTGTGTGCCCAGGTCGCGCGTGAGATCCGCAAACTCGGCAGAGACAAGCCCGGGCTTTCCGTCCTCGTCGTCTCTGGTGGGGAGTCTGGTCGGCAACAGGCACTGTCCCTACAACGCGGAGTGCATGTGGTCGTCGGCACCCCCGGCCGTTTGCTAGACCACATGCACAGAGGCACGATCGACTATGGGAAAGTTCGAACGGTGGTGCTGGATGAAGCCGACCGCATGCTCGATATGGGCTTTTTGCCCGATATCGAAAGGATCCTCAACGAGGTGCCCCAAAGTCGGCAAACGGTGCTCTTCTCGGCGACGTTCCCGGCCTCGATAGAAGACATCAGCCGCAAGTATCAACGCGACGCCGTTCGAGTCACCGTGGACTCACCGGAAAAAGAGAAACCACAGATACGCCAACTAGTCATCGACGTGCAGCCCCAAGAGCGTTTTCCGGCGCTGTGTTGGCAGCTGGCCGAACAACGCCCGGAATCAGGGCTCATCTTCTGCAACCTCAAAGCTACCGTGGCAGAGCTGACTGAGGAACTGGACGCGCTGGGAATCAGCGTCGCGTGTTTACATGGTGACATGCAACAAGTCGAACGAGATCAGGTGATGGCCAAGTTCAGGAACCGTAGTCTGCGGTTGTTGGTGGCCACCGATGTGGCGGCTCGCGGCATCGACGTCGCCGACTTGGACTTGGTCGTCAATTACGAGGTCCCGGGCCAACCTGGGGTCTACACGCATCGCATTGGCCGAACGGGCCGCGCCGGAAAGGTGGGTCTGGCCATCTCGCTGGTGACGCCCGGAGATGCCAGAAAGCTGCCGAGCATGGACGAGCAGTCCGCTTTGCCGCTCGAGCGCGTTGCGGCGCCACCCGGACTGGCCAACCGGCGCCCCGATGTCACTCACCTTGCCATGCCCCCAAAGATGGCGACCATTCACATCGCGGGCGGGCGCAAAGACAAATTGCGCCCCGGAGATATCTTGGGGGCACTGACCGGAGAGGCTGGCGGTCTCGACGCTGCCGATGTCGGTAAAATAGAGATCCACGACCGTATCGCGCTTGTCGCCGTCTCCAGGCCTCTTGCCGCCGGCGCCGTGCGAAGTATCAGTCGGGGGCGCCTCAAGGGGCGCTCGTTCCGCGCATCGCTGTTGCGATGAGAGCGGCTGGCGCTGGGCTCCTGGTCGGGCTTGGGCTCCATAGCTCCTTCGAGAACACGCTCAGCCATCCAAGCCAAAGAACGAGCGTACGGCGTGGAGAATTCGGTTACGTTCACCCTCGACGCGCTTGTCGCGACTCTCCGCGTCCAGGGTATCGATGGCGGCGTCCAACGCAACACGACGCTCCGCCAACACCGCCGCTACTTCTTGGGCTATCTCGGGACGCCGCTCAAGTAACGCCTTGAAGGTACGACGATCGACCCTGAGGCATTCGATATCCGTGGTGGCAATCACCGTTGCCTCACGCGGGGAGCCCGTCATCAGGGCCATCTCGCCAAAAAAATCTGGCGCTGAAAGCTGGCCCACGCGGGAAAGTTCACCATTCGGAGCCGTAACGCGGATCTCCACCGAACCGTCGAGAAGCACGTAGAGCCAGTTGGCCCGCGCGCCCTGGCGGGTAACGAGTTCGCCTGCTGCGAAGGGCGCGAAACGGACAGATTGTGCCAAGTCCTGTTGCTCCTCCTCGGACAGTGCTGCGAACAGCGCCACGCGACTCAACCCATCTCGGTACCTCGATACCTCGCGAGAACGCTTGCTCTGCATGCGCTCCGTGTCCTCGCTGGACATGAACACAGCGGCGGCGGGGATCGCCAATGGAATACCCGCACGTCGAAGCGCGGTGTAGATTCGCTCCCGCACCTTGGAACTCGTCGGATCGTCCTTGGCAAGATCCAACAGCCAGTATCTGCAGCCATAGTGAGCGCTACTCTGACCGTGCTCGCTGGCTAGCTGCAGGCACACCGTGTTGGGCGCCGGCTCCGACGCAGCCCCGGGGATCGGGGCTGCATTGAGTGCCGCGTCGACCACACGAATTACCTCTTGCGGCGCTGTGCGGTAGTCAACGAAGAAATGCACCCACATGCGATGGGGGGCGCGCTTGCCGTCGCGCTTGCCCAACACTTTGATGGTCTGATTCAGGAGCTGGGAGTTCGGAACGACAAGCGTATCCCAGTCTCGCGTTTCGATGACCGTATGGCGCCACCGAACCTGCCTCACTTGCCCCTGAGTCTTGTCCTCCAACTCGAGCCAATCCCCCTCGTTGATTGAGTCATCCACTTGAAGCGCAAGGCCGCCAATCACGTTTCCCAACGTCGATTGCAGCGAAAGCCCGATCACGGCCGTGGCCACGGCGCTCGTCGCAACGATGCTGGCAAGGTTCACGCCCGACCGATGCATCAGCCACACCAAGGCTACGACGTACGTAGCTCCCACTGTCAGATCGTGAAGAATGTCCGGGGCTCGCAAGCGCAGTAACTTCAACCCAACATCGAACAGAGCCGCCGCGGACAAGTTGATCGCCAACAGAATCGCCAAGAACTCAGCAGCAATACGAACCGTCGTCAACCACCAGCCCGATCCGAAGTGGTGACCGAAGTGACTCAGCGCGGCGAGTAGCGCGTATGGCAAGACCAACAGCACGGTCCGCCGGAGCCGAGTTCGTGAGCGCTCCTGATCCAGATCACGGCGCAATCGCAGAGTCGCTGCCAGCAGGACCAGCGCACCAATGATGAGTGCAAGCCAAGTCAGGTGGGTGTCAGCCATTGTAGCGCACGTGATGAATGAGACACCCGTCCCCTACCTCAGTCCAGGTGGAGGCTCCAGTGTGGATGATCGTGCCCACCGGCGGTCCCGTGCGAGTCGGCGGTGCTGGCCTCTCTGCGGCGGGCACGGGCAGGACAACGGTGGGCTCAGGACACATCCGGTCGGGTTCGGACAGCTCCCGCAGGATCGGATCCAGTCCCGAGTACGCGTCTTTCAACCACTTCGCCCCGCGACGTTGCTGCATGGGAGTCAACCCCCGTTCGCCGTGGCGCTCACGCAGAGCAACCCCCAAGCTAACGCCTGACACTTCGGTCTCATACATGATGTCCGCCTCGAGCTTGGGCAGTTCGATCGTCCGTTCACCACGTCGCGACAGGTCCTTCAAGCTCGCCGATGCATGGAGTTGCGAGAAGTCCGAGGACCGACCACGATTGCACACGACCACCACGCGTGGTGTCGGGCCCAGCAGCGCCAACGATCGATGCAAGCCCTGGACAGACTCGAAGCCGCCATCAGTGACATGCCAGTAAACCACCGTAACCTGTAGCTCTGCCGCCAGGGGCAAGACCGCTCCGGTGTCCAGCCACTGCCCGAGCGGGCCGAGACTGCGAGCAGGCAAGTCCACAACCACCTGCCGCTCAGCACCGAGCGCCCTGTCCATGATCTGGTCGGCACTCTCGAGCACCGACAAGTCCACCGCGAAGCAGTGCTTGTCGTAGCTTCGTCGTAACGCGCCCTGCGACAGATCAGCGTCCAATCCACACCACTTGACGGAGTTGTCGATACACCACTGACAAAGCAAGCGCGCAAGAACGCTCTTGCCGACGCCCCCTTTTTCTCCGCCGACCAAGTGAATGCTGCTCATCGGGCCCCTTCTTGCAGCCGGAGGAAGAGATTTGAAGCCGATAACGCAGGGCGTCAGCCAAACTACCTGGGCGTCCGGTCCCGGTCGCGGAATCTGGCCCCGGACATCGGGGAGGATTGACGTCCCAGGGCAGGTGGCGCAGGCTCGCCGCCATCATGCGACGACTGGGAAGAGCGGGAGCCTTGGTGGGTGCGACGTTGGCGATGTTTGGCGGAGCCTGCCAATCGGGCGGCAACGAGGAAGCGTTGGAAGCCGCCAGGCAGGCTAAGCAGGAGGCCAAAGAGGCCAAGGCGCAGGCAGAAAAGGCTCAGGAAAAAGCCCAAGAGGCCGAGGCCAAGCTCGCTGCGTTCAAGCGGGACGACAAAAAAGACGACGAGGGTCAGAGTGCAGAGCCTGCCGTCGAAGCGCCGTCCGCCGCCTCCGCCGACGTGTCCCCCAATGCGAATCAGGCAGGGGAGGCACCGGCGCCCGAAGCAACAGAGCCGGGTGTTTACTCGCTAGCTTCAGTGCAGGCGCTCCCGGAGGATTGCACGAGCCCCAGCGTGATGCTGGCGGCGGTGTCGAACAACGTCTCCAAGAAGGACGACTTCGCGTGGGCTTATCCCGTGCAAGCACTGTTCGCGCACCCCGAGTTCGTACTCGTCAACAAGGTCCGCCTCACTGCCAAAAACCGGGTGGCAGTGCAGGAGGTGCAGGTCACGCCAAAGGTGGTGGGTCTGGTCGCCTATTGCCACGATGCAGACACCTGCAATCGTTTGGGCGCGATGTACCAAACGACTGTGCCCACGGCGAAGCCTGAGCTCTACTGCGGCAAGAAGTGGGAGCCGGGCAAGATCCCTCGGGGCCTGCTCAACGCCGTCGACCTCAAGGCGACCGCCTGGAAGAAGCTCAAGAGCGAGCCGACGAGCATGTGCGCGCGCATCGGCGTGTGCATGAAGCAACAGAACCCAGCAACGCCAGGTGATCCCGGGATCGAGTGTCAGAAGCAGCCAACGAAACACAAGTACAAGTGCGGGCAAGAAAAGACGTGCGAGCAGGTGGTCTCGTGCGCTAGTCGCTGAGGTCCCCCTTTGCCCCCCGCTCAATCGTGTACACATTCATCGCCGTAGCTGGTCTCGCTCCGGGTCGGTCGACGGCAGCGGTTCTCGAGCAGGCCGGCAGCCGTCTCTCCGGCGCGCTCGAGGCAGTTGGACCGCGGTTGGTCTCCAACGTGACCGAGTGCGATTCCATCTCTGGTGGTTGGGTCCTGCTCCGCCCAAGAGATGCGCCGGCACCCTCGACACCTCGGGCGTTGTTGGCGGAGCACATCGAGCCAGACTTGATGTGCTTGATTCATGGGCAGCTCGATTGTCAGCGGCCGAGTGACCTGCTGGCAGTGTTTCGCTCCGGCGGCGCGGACGCCGTGAGCCGCATGGGCGGCATGTTTTCGGCGATCGTCGTCGATCGGCGCGCCGGGCAGCTAGTGGTCGTCTGCAGCACGCTCGGCTGTCACTCGGTCAACTTCGCTCAACACGACGAGTTGCTCGTGGTCTCTCCGCTGATCGCGGGAATCTCCTGCATCGCCCCCGCACCTCCCGAGCTCGACCATGAAGCCATTGCCACGGCGGTTGCCACGGGTTGGAGCCTGGGGGGTAAACTGCCAGTCCAGGGTGTCGAGTGTTGCGACCCCTTCGTGCAGGTCCACTGGGCAGCGCGCAACGTGAGGCGCGTTCGTCAAACGCCGCTGATTGCAGGTGCGCGATTGGACCCGCGTGACACCGGTGGTATCGCCCGCCAGCGCGACCACGTCATCGAGCTGTTGCAGGACGGCGTCCGGCGCGCCGTGAGCACGCAGTGCGACCCGCCAATCCGAGCGGCGTTGACCGCGGGGATGGACAGTCGAGCGGTCGTGGCGCTGCTGTCGTCGGTTGCTCCGAAAGACGCGTTGGAAGTGTATACTCGCGGCGCTGCATCTGACCGCGACGTCCAAGTGGCTCAGCAACTCGCCGAACGCTTCGGGATCAGGCATGTCCATGTTCCAGACACGCAGCAAGCGGGGGACGACTTCCTACGCGTGACCAGCTATCGAGCGCTATTGACGGATGGAACCTACGCTGCAACGGCTGCCGTCGGCTCCTCAGTCACCCCCGGGTCGCGCGCCTTCAGCGGCGCTGGCGCGGAGATGTATCGTGGCTCGTACTATCCGTACGTCCGGCGTTTGCCTGGTCAGGACAGCTTGGAGGCGGTGTATCGCGCGCAGCTCCGCTTCAAGCTCTCTGGGATCGAGCAGCTCCCATTCGCTTCGCCGCATTTCCGCACGGCCGCTCGCAGTCAGCTGCGGGACACCGTGGCCTCCCTTGCCCGAGTCAGCGCCGATGCCTTCGACCTGAGCGATCTCTTTTTCATCTACGAGCGCTTCTCCAGGTGGGCGTCTTGGTCGTGGCGGATCTCGAGCAAACCGAGCTTGGTGCCGTTTGCCGACAGCACCGCGCTCCAGAACGCCTTTGTCTTGCCTGCGCCCGTCGGAGACAGCGCACTGGTCGAAGCGATCGTCAAGCGATTCGCGCCCCGCAGCGTGTACTGGACTCCCGTCAACGGCAGAGAGCTACTCGCATTCCAGGGACCCGGCACACTTCGCTACGGCGTGCGCGAGCTGGCGCGCGTTCTTGGTAAACTCAGGACGCGCATCGTCCATCAACTGCGTCCGCGGGCTGCTTCCGCTGCCCCATTACGGCTGGACGAACAGCACTCGGACGTGTTGCGGAGCCTCTTGCTGCCCGAACACAGTGTCGCACGTGAGCTATTTTCTCGAGATGAGCTGGAGCGGGCCTGCCGAGGAGCCAGTGTGCTCAATCGATCCTCTGCGCTTGGCGTACTCGTCAGCTTCGAGCTCTGGGCCGCCCAACTGCGCCAACTCGGCCAGCACTCAAACCGTCCCGGGTAGACCGCACCAGCTGCGAATCGCCGCCGTCATTCCCAGCCCGACTGGCCGCCGGTATCGCCCAAGATCGCTTGAACGGCGTGCACTTGGCCGCCGGACATCTTGATCATGTGCATGTCCAAATGCCCGGTCGTCATGAAGTCGAAGATGGTCAAGCCGGCGGCGATACCTCGCACCTCGTCGACGACGATGACGCGGGGTTCGAAAGTGCTGTCCGCCGGCTCCCCCGCACTACAGTTTTCGCCACAGGAAAAGTCCCCACCACCGTTTTCCAAGCGCCGGCACGCACTGGTCACGTTGCAAACGCCAGACGGGAACGCGCGAAAGTACTTGTCAATCCATGCGGTCAGCTCTTGTCGCGTGGCCCGCTCCCCTTCGGGCACCTCATCGTGCCAACCGATTTCGTCCGCAATCGCAACAATCGCCCCCGTATTTGAAGGAACCGCGAAGGACGCGGTGTAGTCTCCCGGGCGAACAACGATGGTTTCTATCTCGGTCATCTCGCCCGCTTCCACCTTGATCCGAAGTGCAACCGGAAGCTCCGTCCCTTGTTCGGGGATCACCGCCTGAGCGGCAACGCTGCACGTCTCGGTATCCAGGGCACGCTGGGAATACACGACATCGCCCGCGTTGAGCCAAAAGTCCGTCGTGCCGATCTCCGCAACTTCGGCGTTTTCGGTGAACTTGCTACCGACTGCGAGGGGCAAGCTCGAAGGATCACCAGCACTGAGTGCAGCAAAGTAGTCGTCCAACAGGCCATCCAAGAGCGCTCGGGTGCACTCACCGGCCAGAGCGCCATTGGAACCCGCCGAACCACCGCTTGCGGCATCGCCGCCGCCGGCGCCATCACCGCCTGAGCCGCCTTCGACCGGGGCACTCCCCCCCGCGCCGCCTCCGCTGGGGACTAGTTCACCTGTGTTGCCCATGCCTGCGGCACTGTCGAGGACGGAGCCCTCTCCACCCGAACCGCCTTGGCTCGAGTCCTGACTCGGGGAGCCAGACGATCCACCGGCGGAAGGAGACGTCTCAGCGCTGGGCATCATCCCGCTTCCGCCTTCACCCCCAGCCGGTGTGACCACGGCCCCGGTGCCGCCGGGAGTGCCCTGCGGTTGGGGCTCCGTGCCTCCGGGATCGGGCGTGACGCTCGCCATCGGTGTCATCACGCCGCCGGGACCGGAGGGCTCCTCGCCGGCAGAGCCGCCCCCGCTGGTGTCCTCTTGTCCACACCCTACGAGCGCGAGCGTGACGATCAGCGCCGCACAAACGGTGCCGGAGCGAAAACCATCGCGGTTCGAGGCGATTGGGAAAGCCATGCGTGGAAACGTAACAGAAGAGTTGTTCGGCGCATGCCTCCACTCGCCACGCGTCCATTCGGATCGCCACCGCTTTCACCTTCTGCCTGCAAGGTTTCACGGCGGTGTCTGTAAATGAGCGGAACCAAATACGACACGACGAGCAGCTCGGGCTCGCGTGTTCCGGAGGAGTGGGTCCCTCTGTCGGCAGCATACACGGGGCGATGCCCCAACCCATCAGGCGGGAGTTGCCGCGTGCCCCGGTCGATCGCGCTTTGTTGCTGGCGCGTCGCCGACTTCCGTAGCAACCTGCAGAAAATCGAGGGAATTCAATGAACGACAAACGAACTGCTGGCTGGCTGGCTGTGGCGCTTCTCACGTGTGTTGGCGTTGCAAGCGCGGACCAAGAGCTCCACGAGCGACCCCAATGTCAACGCGGCGATTTGCAGTGCGTGCACCATGTGGTCCAAGAGATGAACCATCGCTACGAGAAGCTAGCAAAAGACTGTGACCACGATGCGGTGTTCGCGCTTGTCTACCTTCGCACGACCGAGAAATACGAGGAAACTGCGCAGAGTCTTGGATATGAAGAGGTGGAGTCCGTCACGCGAGAGGACTCGCTCTTCGCGGACTTGTACTTTCGTGCGTACGACGCCTATCACGATGGGGAGGGGAGCGTCCCACCCGCTTGGCAAGTCGCATTCGACGCCTCCAGCAACAAGAGTGTCACGGCAGCAGGCAATGCGTTTCTGGGCATCAACGCTCACATTCAGCGCGACCTCCCATTTGCTCTCTACGAATTGCATCAGAGCGGCTACGGGGTGAGCAAGAACGACCACGACCTGGTCAACGTATTTCTCGCCCAGGTCGATGTTGCTCAGGAGATCATCGACGAATTCGATCCAACCTATCCCACGTCCGGCGATCCAACATTGATACCTGGCTGGCGTGAGCAAGCTTGGCTGAACTTCGTCGCTTTGAGAGACGCGCCAGACGAGGCATCCCGTTCTCAAGTTGCGGCCGCGATCGAAGCGGTCTCCGCGGCGTTTGCGATACAGTTTGCGCAGTTGCTCGGCTACCCGCCGGGAACGGACAGCGCAACACGCGACGCGTACTGCGAAGCCGCACGCTAGGTGAATGGATTCGCTCTGGCGTTGCGGCAGCTACAATGGGCAGAGCCCGGTGGCAGGATCCTGGAGGTGCGTCGTTGTGCTATTACGAGGCCAACTATGGTGCGCCGGGTTGGCCGAACGGCAGTCGTGCCCCAACGCAGACCACGGCAAAAAACCGAAGAACTACAGATGTCTTACACTCGATTCACCAACTCTAGACTTCACACCCACACCATCCTGACCGCGGTAGCAGCGTTGACCCTTGCCGGAGGGTGCGCTTCGGATCGCCCTGAATTCGAACCGATGGTCCCGACGGAAGAGGAGACCGAGACCACAGACCCAGATCTGGAAGACGCCGGAGATGGCATCTCCGACACCGATCGCCCTGGTTCGGACTCTGGCGAAATGGGTGGCCTCGGCGCTGAGTGCAGCTCCCCAGCCGAGTGCGACTCCGGCTACTGCGTGGACGGTGTGTGTTGCCTCACGGCTTGCTCGGAAGTGTGCGCGCGCTGTGATGCCCCAGGCTCGGAGGGGAGTTGCGTCGCAGCAACGTCGGATGACGCTTGCGGCGAGATAGCTTGTCAGGATGGCACAGAATGTCGACAGCTCAACCCGGTGGACGAGGCGAACTGCGCGGGGATTGGCACCTGTGCAGTCGACACGGCGTGCGAGGAAGTCTTGACCGCGGCTGACGTCCTTTGCCAGGACGGCACCGGCATGTGTGATGGTGATGGTGAGTGCATCGTCCCTGACAAGCTTCTGCTGGGTGAAGCGTGTAGCGACAACGACGAGTGCGGATCGGGAGCATGTGTTTCGGCCGCTGATGGACAGATGCGCTGCTGCGAGGATGCCTGCGACGGAATCTGCGAAGCGTGCTCTACTGCAGGCCGATGCGAGGAGGCCCCACCAGACGACGCAATGTGCGAGGTCATCACGTGTCCCGATGACACGCCGTGCGCAACGTACCCCGCTCCACTGACGACCAATCGCTGCACCAGCGTTGGGCGATGCGCGACAGAAGACAGCTACTGCCAGCTGACCTACGAGCCGTCGGGTACCGAGTGCGGCAGCGACCTCACCTGCGATGGCAGTGGCGGTTGTACCGCCGACTGCGTTGGCACCGAAACCTGGTGCACAGATGAGTGCGTTGACACCGACAGCGATGCCGAGAACTGCGGAGAATGCGACGAAGTGTGTGGGGACGGACTGGTCTGCAGCGACGGGGAGTGCGTGGCCAGCTGCAACGCCAATCAGGTCACCTGTGGCAATTCTTGTGTCGACCCACTCACGAACGCAAACAACTGCGGCGCTTCCGGCGATTGCACCGGAGCAAACGCAGGGACGACTTGCACGTCCCCGTCCACTTGCGTCAACGGCTCCTGCGAGATCGTGTGCAGCATTGGTCAGGTGAATTGTGACGGCACCTGCATCGATCCGAATACTAACGCTACCTACTGCGGTGCCACCGCTGCTTGCACTGGGACTGACCGGGGTGCTCCCTGCGCGACGGCGAACGGGTACGCCTGCGTGCAGGGCGTGTGCCGGCTCCAGTGCTCCGGGACCTTGATCGCGTGCGATGGCATTTGTATCAATCCCACCAACAATGAAGATTTCTGCGGCGCGTCCAACTACTGCGAAGGAGCAGACCGTGGCGACGAGTGCGCCTCGACGGAGGAATGCACAGACGGAGCGTGCAAGCTTCTCGACGGGGAGATCTGCAACGAAGATAGCGACTGCGTCGACGGTCCGTGCACCCAGTTCTACTTCGACGACGATGGCGACGGCTACCACTCAGCGGATGTCGACTCGATGAAGCTGTGCGGCACGGTGGCCCCCTCCAGCGACTGGAGCACGGAGGACCTCGATTGCTGCGACACCAACGCCACGGTCAACCCCGACTACGACGGCGGACCCACCGAAACCCCCGCGCCAGGGTGCGGCAACTCGTTCTTCGACTACAACTGCGACGGCGTACTGACCCCTGGCACCCCCCTGGAGCCATGCGGCAGCTTTCCACCAGAGGATTGCCCCGGCGCCGCGAACTTCTCGAGCGATACCGAAACAGGTCCTTCGCCTTGGTGCGGCGAGTCGGGCGGAGTGAGCGGGTGCGCTGTCGTTGACGGCGAGTGTGCGCCTGTCGTGGGCGCGGCGTGGACGATGGAGTGCTACTAACCGGCAGCGGTGACTGGATAACAAGAGACTGCCAGCTCTGGCTCACTTCCCCGGCGGCCGCCGAGGCTTCTCGTTTTTCGCGGCAGGACGCCGCTTGGTAGTCGCCCGACCTACCCAGGTACCGAACAGCTTTGGAACACCCCTGCATCGCCCCGGTGCGGAGGCATGGAGCAGTAATGCCAAGGCTTTGCGGCACGGCAGCCAGCGTTCCACGCTGTAGAGTGTTGCGCGCCCCCCGAAAGCTGATGCTCGGCTCACTTGCGATTGCGTGCAGCGTTGCGTGTGGCCGCATGGGCTTCGAGACCTTGGACGGGAACATCGCTGCGCAGGACGGACTCACCGTCGGCGGCTGGAATGCTGCTGTGGCCCCAACGGCAACACCGAGCATTTACGCGACGGCACCCAATCCCTCGCCCGGTGCGCCGACCCCCACGCCTGAGCCCACGATGACTGCGACCAGTGCGACCGCATCCGTCGGAACCGGAAGCGCAGGCACGGGCTCCGGCGCAGCGGGAGCGGGCGGCAACGGAGCAGTGGGCGGCTCTGCGGGCGTTGGCAACGTCGGAGGAGCAAGCGGTGGCGGCGGTACGCCAGGCGCGGGCGCCGGCAGCGCGGGAGTTGGAAACGCTGGTACGGGTGGCACTGGCGACGTAGGGGCAGGAGGCTCCGGTGACGGGACCGCGGACGCTCCCGGCGGGGTCGAGGACGGCTTGGTCGGATGGTTCGATGCCTGGGACGAATCGTTCCCCGATGGCGCTCTGGTCGATACCTGGGGCGATGCCCAACAATCCGACCCCGCGGCCATGCCGACGTACGTCGTGGATGGGATCAATGGGGGCCCAGTGATCCGCTTCGACGGAATCGACGATATTCTGCTGGTCGAAGGGTTCGCAGGGTTGACGGACTTCGATGTCTTCGCCGTGTGGCAGAGCCCGGTGCTCCCACCAACCGACGGATTTACGCACATTCTTCGCCACGGAACCGAAGACACCGAAAACTTCGAACTCACCTACGGCAGTCCATACGACATCGCTCTGCACGCGGCAGCACTGAGCTCCGGCGGCGAGTGGGCGTTTGCGAAGTTCGAGGCCCCCGCGATCAACACGCCGTACCTGTGGAACTCGACATACGAGTCAACCCTAGGAGACCTGACGGCACGCACCAACGGCGGGGTCACCACAATCAACGACGGCGCACCAAGAGCACCCGACGTCGGCGCCGCAGTCTTGGCAATAGGTGGACGCGCTGGACCAGACCGCCTGTTCACCGGCGATATTGCCGAGATCGTCATCTACAACCGTGCTCTCGATGCGATGGAGCGCGATGGGGTGGAAGAGTACCTGGCTAGCAAGTGGGGCCTGTCGCTTCAGTAGAGCGCCTGCCGTGCCTCACTCCGCGAAGCAGTAGATGGCGCCGTACCCACCAAGCGAACCAACACTGCCGCCGCCACCCCCGAAGCCTCCGCCACCCATGCTGTCGTCGATGTTTATCCCCGCGGCGCACCCGCCGGCGTTGTGCTCCATGATCCACTCGCGGCCGTTGTTTGCGGACCGAGGCCACGAGTGACCAATTCTCGGACTGCCGCTAGCAGTCGTGCTCGTCCAATCGTCGCACGTGGAGCTACCGGTATCCAGTCGACCTTCGGTATCGGAACCCGTGAGCGTGTCGTGGTCGTCCCCATTGTTCTCGCCATCGTGGAGCAGCCCGAGTTCATCGAGCGTCCCCACGTCGCAGCATCCACCGGCAGGACGCTCTTGCCCCGCCAAGCCCGAAACGTCTTCTGCCACGAGAGCGCCGGAGTGATCGTACCAGGGCCCCGCACCGATGCGGTCAATCGCGTCCACTTCGGAGGTGCTGAGAAACGCACGCCAGACCTTGTCACCGTGACAGACCCGTCGCGCCATCTCTTGGCAAAGCGCATCGGCGCCTTCGAGCCCAGTCGCCGCCCCGTTGTACCGCAGGTCGCCTCCAAACCCGTTTTCGTTCCCCGACAGCTCGACCATGTGAAACATGCTGCTGACGAAGAAGCTGAAGTTGTCGGCCGCATCTGTGGATGTGCAATCGTCTTGGGTAGGATCCGGAGTCGGCTCGTCCCCGGGATCGCCAGCGCCCCCCGAACCGCTTGCGCCTCCGGAGTTTACAGGCTCATCCATGCTCGACTCACCCCCCGCGCCTGGCTCGTCACCCGCGCCTGGCTCGTCACCCGCGCCCGACTCGCCTCCTGAGCCCGACTCGCCCCCTGAGCTCGGCTCCTCGCCGGTCATCGCCCCGCCGGCACCCAGATCACCGGTGCTCCCCTCGCCGGCCGGACTTGCTTCATCCGTTCCGCTGGCGCCTTCACTTGGGCTGGGTTCGTCCGCCTCGCTCGACGCCCCAGGAGCAGTCGAAGCCGGGTTGCCAGGTCCAGGCGCGTTGTCCTCGCTCGAGGGCGGTGAGGGTGACGTATTGCCCGCTGGGAGTGTCTCTCCGGTTGTGGGTTGCGTGGGCGAGGAGTTGGATGCTTCGTCTTCCCCGGCGCACGCTAGTGCCCCCAGGATCGCAAGGGCGATGGTTGTCGTTCTGCTCAGCATGGTTTGTTCCGGTGCCACGAGTCGTGACGGTGAGTGCGAAGCCCAGGAGCGTGGGTCGTCGGCGAAAGCGCCACGCGCCTAGGCGTCCTTACTGTCACCAATCCGTAACAAATGAGGCAGATCCCTCGCCGTACAGGTCCCAACCAGGGCTGCGACGAGCGACCCTTCCACGCTCCGGGCGCCAGTGCACAGGGCCTCTGCTCGAGGTCACTGCCGCGCCAACGCCCGGTTTCGCAAGCCTCAGCTGAGTTGGCAGTGCATGGACCAGCTGATTCCGAAGCGATCGGTCAGTTTCCCGTAGCGCGCGCCCCAGAACATATTCTCTGGGGGCATGACGACGGTGCCTCCTTCCGAGAGCGCAGCGAAGCACTTGTCGAGCTCGTCCGGATCGGAGATGTGCAAGTTGATGGATAGGTTGGTGCCAGGGGCTGCCTTCATGGTCGGTGGCATGTCGGACATTTCCAAAGGCACCGAGCCGATTTGCAGTCGAGCGTACATCACGCCGTCTTTCATGGCGTCCGGAACGACGCCACCATCGAACATCGCTGCGTCCCACGGTCTGCGGTCCGCCACGGTGGCACCTAGTGCGTTCTCGTAGAGAGCGATTGCCTTATGGCAGTCGCCGCTGAAGTTCAGAAAAGGGGTAGCTTCTTGGATCATCGTCTTTCTCCTTGGAGCCAACAGTCGGCTCTCGAGGAATTGGACCGAGCCCCGACTCGGAACTCATCGGTGTTTGTGCCGAAATTCGCAGGGGGAGCTCGAACAGGGGAAAAAGCCCTGCCGTGTCCAAGAAACTGTGGACTCCCGCGACGCGGTCGCCACGTGTTTCGAGGAGCACCAATGCCCATGGAGTCTCGCCCCCGTTGCGGTACTGGGCGAAACCCGACATGCCGGAAGCCTGGACGGGACGCGTGAGGGAGCCGCGGCAACCCGCTCCGTGACCCAACAAGAACTGGCGAACGTGGTCCGGGCCCCGCAACCAGAGTGGGAACGGCGGCATGTCGAAGACGACGTCATCGGTGAGGAGTTGAACGAGGGCGTCGACGTCATAGCGCGAGAAGGCGTCGCGGTAGCGTTCGACCACGGTCGGATCGACCTCCAACCTGCCCGGAATGCCACGCCCTAGCTTCTCTCTCGCTCGTTGTAGAGCGCTGTTGATACTGGGCACGCTCAGGTCGAGAGTATCCGCCACCTCGGCCGCGCTCCAGTCGAACACCTCCGTGAGCAGTAATGCGGCTCGCTGCTTGGGCGGAAGCTTCTTGAGTACGGTGATGAGAGCCAGATCGACACGCTGACGAAGCGCGAGCCGTTCGTCGAGATGCTCGGAGCGCTCGAGCCAAACGTCGGGATAGGGTCCGATCCACTCGTCGTGAGGTGTCGGGCGAAACGGTCCATTGGGTTCACCTGGTGGGACCTCCGTCGGCATGCGGCGGCGCTTGCGCGAAGCCAGGGCATCGAGACAAACGCGGGTGGCGATCTTGATGAGCCACGTCGTCGCCGACGAACGCCCCTCGAACCCTTCGATGGCACGAACCGCGCGCACGAACGTGTCTTGAACCGCGTCTTCGGCATCCTGAGGGTGCCCCAGCATGCGGTAGCAGTGTGCGCGAAGCACGGCCCGCGACGCGAGCATCTCTTCTGGCAGATTCTCCATTCGCGGATAGTGCCGTTTGGTGTTGCGCGCCGCAAGCTCCGTTGAAGCTCGGCACTCAGCTCGATGTCGAATCGAGCGCGTCGCGCGACGCCCATGCCGCCTGAGAGAGCAGCTTCCCGGCCACTCGCTGCGCAGCCTTCTCTCCCGCCAAACCACTGCACCCGCGTTGGCCATCGATGGCCACCGCCAGGCGACCGCCACTCAAGCGCCACCCCCACTCTGCAGCACTTCCCCACGACGCAACACTGCACAACGGGTGCACTGCGCGGCCCGATTGAACCCATCAGCGCTCCCGCGCAGTACTTTCCCGCCTCCAAGAGCACTTCGCAGCACAGCTGTTCCCCCACCGCCACCCCGCGAAAGTACCGCAACGCTGCGCGCGTTTGCACCGACGGCGACGCGGGTGTTACATGGTACGCTGTGCGGGACAATTGGAAGTTAGGCAGACCCCAATGGCGCGTCCTTTCGAGAAACAGAACGTTGTCGTGATCACCGGCCCGGTCGGTGCGGGCAAGAGTACCGTCGCCCAAAGCCTCGCCGACCTCATCAGACGGCGGCATCGTACGCGTGTCGCCGTCGTCGACTTGGACGTCATCTACTGCATGCTTCGCCAGCGGAAAGGCTTTGACGAGCGGGAAACTTGGGCTTGTGCACGTCGCACCAGCGCAGCACTAGTCTCTGCGCTGTTGTGTGACGGTTTTGGCTGCGTCGTTCTCGAGGGCGAGTACTTCTCCAAAGATCATCTCGACGCCTTGACGACTCATTCCCCCGAGCTGCCTCCGTTCCAGCTGTTCACGCTCGACGCGACCTATCCTGTCGTCCTTCGACGAGTTACTGGCGACCCATCTCGCGAAGCTTCCAAAAACGCGGCGTTCCTGCGCCAGCTCCATGAATCGTTCTGCACCGCCATGCCGTACTTGCAGTGCGCCGGGTCCGTCGTCACCGCTGATGATGCGTCGCCTGAGGAGCTTGCAAGTGTGATCGCTGCCCAACTGTCTCGCTAGCAGCGAGGATCCCATCCTGCGATTGCCTTTGCGTCCGTCGTACCCGCCCGTGCTACTCTCGGTCACCGCAATTCCCGTGAGACACCGTATGGCCACCATCTTCGACTGCGACGGCACCCTCGTCGACAGCGAAACTCTTTCCAATGCCGTGCTGGCGGAGTTCGTCGCCGAGCATGGCCTGCACATTACCGCCGACCAAGCCCTACAACTCTTTCGCGGCATGAAGATGGCGAACTGCATCGCTCTGGTCGAAGACCGCCTCGGTCACAGACTACCCGACACGTTCGTTCCAGAATTCCGACGCCGCATGGCGGCAGCCTTTCGCACAGGTCTGCAACCCATCGACGGCGCTGCCGAGCTCCTCCGAGGCATCGCCGGCCCAATCTGCGTCGCATCCAGCGGGCCCGTCGACAAGATCCGCCTCTGCTTGGACTTGACTGGCCTCCTGCACTTCTTCCACGGCCGCATCTTCAGCAGCTACGAGATCCAGTCCTGGAAGCCTGATCCTGACTTGTTCCTTCACGCCGCCTGGTCCATGCGCGTTGAGCCCGAGAACTGCTGTGTCGTTGAGGACAGCATCCTCGGCGTTCGAGCCGCCCTCGCCGCCGGCATGACAGTCTTCGCATACCAGCCATTCGGAACGCATCCCGAGATGCCCCCACAGGTCACCACCGTCCGCCACCTTTCCGAACTTCAACCGCTGCTCGGTGAGGCCAACAGAGCAATCCGCACTGGCTGCCTAACAAGCCAATGAACGCCGACGGCGGCACCGGAGTGTTGTCCCTTGCTGCCGCGCCTATCTAAGGAAGCGGCTAGTCGCCGCTGGTTTTCTCGGGCATCTTCCGGACCGAGCCCTTGATGCTAGTGCCGCCGCGGGTTATTGGCAGGTCGTTAGCCTGACTTCTCCACCGACCCCTTGCGCGCCAAATGCCAGCTCGACCCACTCCAAAGCAGATCACAGAAAGACTCTGGCGCAGCCGCTTTCCCGACGCTGTCGCCCTCTTCTGCGCTGGTTCAGTCGTCCGCGGCGAGCACACTCCACATTCCGACCTCGATATCGTTGTCCTGTTCGACAGCGTTCCGAATGCCTGGCGCGAGTCCGTGATCGTCGAGGCATGGCCCGTCGAGCTCTTCGTCCACGATCTCGAGACCCTCGCTCATTTTGTCCAAGATGACTGCCAACGCGGCCGACCCTCACTCGCGAGCATGCTGGCAGACGCCTTCGTCTTTCCGAAACCTTCACCATTTTCCGACCGCGTTCAGGCCTGGGCTCGAGATATCCTGCAACGCCCTCCCGCTTTGTCGTCGATCGAACTCGACGATAGCCGATACTTCATTTCGGACCTGCTCGACGACCTGCGCGATCCGCGCCCTCGCTCCGAGCTGATCGCGACCGCTGCCAAACTCCACGAACAGTTGGGGTCCTTCGTTCTCAACGCCAACAACCGATGGTCCGGCACCGGCAAACACCTCGCGCGACGCCTCCACGAGCTGGATCCTGTCCTCGCCGAGGCTTTCCACGCCGCCTTCGACGCCGTGTTCATCAACTCCGATCCGCAACCTCTCATCTCCTTCGCCGAGCGCATACTCGAGCCCTTCGGCGGTCCACTCTTTGACGGGTACCGCACCGAGGCACCCGCCACCGCCCGAAGCGCTCGCCCCAAACTCGATTCTTGAGCCCCATACTTCGTCGGCACCCACCACTGACCTGCCATATCGCCTGCCGCAGGCTAACAGGCCATTGCTACTGACACAGGGGCCTGAAAAGCCTCGCCCTTGCTGGTAGGGCCATCGGAAAAGTGGCGGCTGGTCGCCGCCACCGATTGTTGGTAGGCTTCGCTACCTGAGCTGTCGTTCCGCTTGCCCCTGTGCAGCAGAATGGCAGGTCGTTCGGCGGACTACGTTAACGTTTTAGACTGAAAGGGCAGGACGGGCAGAGCGCCACCTCGCATCCTGCTGCGTTATCGCGAGTCGAGTGCGTTCTGCCGCGCTGGTCGAGCCGCCTGCGCATCGGGCAGCGGCCCACTCT